>NZ_JBEZEA010000001.1:0-653213 GCF_040648635.1 Micromonospora sp. NPDC049114
CGACACCGCGACTTCACCATCGCCACGGACTGCCCGGTCTACTTCTGCGACCCACACAGCCCCTGGCAGCGGGGCAGCAACGAGAACACCAACGGACTACTACGCCAATACTTCCCCAAAGGCCAATTCGACTTCACCACCATCGACCAAGCCGGCCTCGACCACGTCGCCGACGAACTCAACGACCGCCCCCGCATGACCCTCGGCTGGGCCACCCCCGGTGAGAAAATGGCCCAGCTACTCGGTGTTGCAACCACCGGTTGAGCCCGCCCAGCTAACGGAAACTGTCCAAGATCTGAAGGGGTAGCGGCCGCCAGGCGGCCGCTCAGGTGGGCCTGGTCGCGGTGACCGGGCCGATCCCGGTCAGATGACCCTCGGTGAGGACAATGACCTGGTCAGCGGTGACCGAGACGATCCGGCGGACCTGTTCGGGCAGCGCGACGGACCGGATGACGCGGCCGGTGGCGATCTCCCAGACCCGCAGGACCCGGTCGGCGCAACCGGTGGCGAGCACCGGAACGCCGTCGAGGATGGCTGGCAGCAGCACGCCGACCCTGTCGGGGTGCGTCAGGGCCGGTCCGGCCGGCTCCCCGGTGGTGATGTCCGCGCAGGTGACCGCGCCGCCCACGACGCTGATCACCACGGCATCGAGTACGTGTAGTCCGCTGACAGCGGCCGCCCCGGGCCAGTTCCGGCCTTCCGGTGCGGTTCGACCGGTGCGTTCGGCGAACCGGCCCGGCGGGGCCAGCTCGGTCAGATCGGTGCTGTCGAACCAGCGAAAACCGCCGGCCTCGGTCCCCGTCAACACGACGGTGCGGCCGTGCAGGTCACCGAGTGCGATCGAGGTCGTCTCCCGCAGGTCCAGTCGGAGGGAGGCGCGCAACGCCAGCGTGGTCGCGTCCCAGACGGCGAGGGTGCCTCCCCGGTCGACCGCCGCGATCAGGCCGTAGCCCGTGGTGACCGCGTGCAGCACGGCGGGGGCCAGCGGGGGCTCGGGCGCGGTGTGGGTCTCGCCGGTGGCCAGGTCGACCGTCGTCGGCTGAAGTCTGGACATCACGACGAGCACGTCGCGGCCAGCAGCGGTGGCAGCTTCCAGTAGCGGGTCCCACTCCGTGGCCCGGTGGGTGATGTGTCGTTCACCGGCCGGCCGGTGAACACCTCGCCCGTCGGTGGCATCGACGACCTCGAACGCCCCGGTGCGGTCCACGGCGACAACCACGGGTCGCCCGCCGATCGTCGACGACACCGCGTCGCCGAAGTAGGGCCTCTCCGGGTCATCCTGCGTCGGAGGGTCGGTGAGGTCGAAGAGGTTGGTCCGTCCCTCGGTGCTGCCTCCCTGCGCCGCGAAGAGGTACGAGCCGTACACGGCGACCTGGGCGACGGACTGCGTGAAGTCGGTCCGGATCGTCCCGCGCAGGGTGGCGTCCCGCAGGTCCACGATCCGCAGCGCGCGTCGCTCACCGAGCACGGCCCAGGCTCTGTCGGCGATGAACACCGGTGCCCCGCGCGGGTCTGTCGTGGTGGGAACCTGCGCGACCGGTGCCGCCGTGGTGGGATCCCAGAGGGTCAGCAGGCCGCTGCCGGCGACCGTGACCGCACGCCGCTGACCGTCCAGCATCGTCCAGCCGCCGCACGTCGTCGGCTCGGCCATGGCGACGCCGCCGGAGCGGCGCAATCCGTCGAGGTCGTGGAAACACAGCGTCATCGTGGTGTCATCCTCGCCGCCAAGGCTGAGGACGACCGGAGCCCCGTCGGTGCTGATCGCCACCTCAAAGACGTAACCGCTGTGCGCGGCGGTCCTGGCCAACTGCCGACCGTCGGCCAGATCCCACAGGAGCAGGTAGCCGTCCTCGGTGCCGGTGACCGCGACCCCGGCACCGACCGCGAGGCTACGGAGGCGGCCCGCACGGCGGGGAACGTCGTCGGGGTCAGTGGCCAGCAGAAGTTTCCCGGACGCGACATCCCATACGCGCAGCCGCTCCTCGTCCACGGCGACGACGGCGTCACCGTCGAACACGGCCCCCGGATAGTAGTGATCGTGCGGACCCTCCAGGCGGACCACGTCGGCCTCGCCTCCGGCCAGAGGGATGCGATGGACACAGCCGTCGGCCATCGCCCACGCGTACGTGTCATCCAGATGGACCCCGTTGATCGAGGAGTTGAGCTGGTGCACCTGCCGCAGTGCCGGACTCAACGGCTCGCCAGCCGTCCACCGGGGCTGGCACGCCCCAGGGTCCTTCGCCAGCAACTGCTCCGCGCGCTCGGACTGTCCACTGCGTAGCAGCCACAGCATGCGCTCCAACCGATCCACCCCCGCACCTCCCGAAGATCTCGCGCAGGCTATCCCGAACGTGCGACGGGTCGACGTGCGTGCGCCTGAGGATGCTCGCCGAGCAGCCGGTGATCGACTCGGTTTCGTGGAAATCGGGGTATCCGCGGAACGCGGATACCCCGAAATCGCTGAAGGCGCGTTGACCGAGGGTGGTTGGAACGGCCGGGGACCGCCGGAGCGGCCCCCGACCGGGACTAGCCCCCGTTGATGACGAACTGTGAGCCCGGCTCGACGACGATGGTGCCGTCGGCCGAGTTGGTGATGGTCACGTTGGTCAGGTTGGCGTTGCCGCGCGCCCCGCCCATCGCGAGGATGCCGGCACCGTTGTTGGATTTGTCGATCCGTACGTTGGTGATGGCGACGTTCGGCATGTTGCCGCCACCGTTCTTGAACTGGATGCCGTCGTACGTCGAATCGATGATGTCGGTGTCGCGGATGGTGACCCCGACGATGTCCCGGGTGGCGGGGAAGAGCGTGATGGCACCGAACTCCTGGTCCTCGTTCCAGAACGCGCCGCCGGTGCGGTAGAGCCCGTTGTTGGCGATCAACGTCGTGCCGGAGAACGGCAGCGGGTCGTGGTCGGTCGCCAGCATGATGCCCGGGTAGTTCGCGGTGTCGTAGATCAGGTTGTTCTCGATCGAGTTGTCGTAGCCGCCGTAGATGGCGATGCCGTTGGCCCGCCAGGGCAGCTGGACGGTGTTGTTGACGAAGTGGTTGTCGTGGGCGATGTCGACGCTGCGGTCCTTGACGTACGGGTTGGCCCAGACGGCGAGCGCGTCGTCGCCGGTGGTGCGGAACGACGAGTTGAACACCCGCGAGTTGCGCGTGCCGTTGCTGAAGTTGATGCCGTCGGCGTACGTGTCGCGGATCCGCATGCCGGTGAACTCCAGCCCGTCGGCCGGGCCCCACAGCTCAGGGATGTTGTCGTAGTCGCGGCCCACCCAGACACCCACGTTGGCGTGCTCGATCCACACGTTGCTGATTTTGGTGCCGGTGCCGAATCGGCCGTTGAGACCGACGCCGCCCTCGGCGTTGCCGTCGCCGCCGCGGATCCGGCCGGAGCCGAAGATGGCGATGTCGGAGATCTGGGTGTTCTTGTCGATGTCGAAGCCGAAGTTGCCCTCGTGCGGGTGGTTGATGCCGCCCACCACGTTCTGCGGTTCGGTGAGCGTGTAGAGCTGCGAGTGCCACATGCCGGCGCCCCGGATCGTGACGTTGCTGATGCCGACCTGGTTGTACATGCCCCGGTTCTGCGGGTCGTCGGTCAGGATCTTCTGCTCCTGCCGCCACTGCCCGGCGGGGATCCAGACGCAGCCGATGACACCGTTCTGGTCGTCGGTCACGGCCCGCTGGATGGCGGCGGTGTCGTCGAGCCCGTCGTTCGGAACCGCGCCGTACGCGGTGATCGAGGTGCAGCCGGCGGGCTGGCTCGCCGGCGGCGCCACCTGCTCCAGGTCGATCATGTCGATCACGTAGAACGAGGCGGTGTCACCCGAGTCGCGCTGCAACTTGAACCGGGTGCCGGCCGGGTACGACTGCGCCAGCAGCGCGTTCGACTCGTCGAAGAGCCGCCGGGCGTCGGCCTGCGGGGTGTTGGTGAGCGCCTCCGGCCCGTCGGTGTTGCCGTAGAGCCAGCTGTGCTTCGACGACAGGGTCAGCTTCCGGGAGAACACGTCGTTGACGTAGAGGCTGATGGTCGCCTCGATGCCGCCGCCACCGGGCGCGTCCGGGATGGAGTTGCGCACCACTATGGAGTTGGCCTGGTTGGCCGAGGTGAACTCGACGAACTGGCCGGTGCTGGTGAGCCGTACCGACTTGCGGCCGGAGGACTCGCTGGCGAAGTTGGTGTGCCCGAAGGTGCGCAGCGGGTCGGTCTCCAGCAGCGTGCCCTGGTAGCGGCCGGCCTCGGCCTCGTAGGAGACGTACGGGACGGCGGCGCCACGGCCGACCACTATCGACTGGCTGAACGTGTTGTTGCCCTCGTTGGTCTCGGTGACCACGTTCGTGGCGTCGGCGGTGGCGGTGAGGGTGGCGCCGCCGCTGGTGGCGGTCCAGCTGCCGGTGACGGCCACGGTGACCGTCGCGCCGGCGGCGATCGAGGCGGTGGTGGTGTTGAGCGTGGTGCCGCCCGCCACCAGCCGGGTGACTGTGGTCGCGCCGGTCGCGGTGGTGCCCCGGTTGCGGACCGTCACGGTGAAGGTGACGGACGCCCCGACGGCCGGGTTCGGCGGGTTCGAGGCGATGCTGAGCACCTGGAGGTCCGGGCCCGGGGCCTGCGCGACCACCAGCGGCGACGCTGCCGTGAGGCTGTTGTTGCCGTTGTTCTGCTCGACGATCGTGTTCGTCGGGTCGACCACCGCCGAGACGGCGTAGCTGCCCATCGGCCGCGTACCGGCGTTGAACGACACGGTGGTCGAGCCGCCCGCGGCGACCGCGCCCACCGTGGCGCTGCCGACGACCGCGCCGGCCAGGCTGAAGTTCACGGTCGTAGCACCGGCGGACGCGGAGCCGATGTTCTGCACCACGGCTGAGAGGGTGACCGGGGAGACCTCGCTGGGCGACGAGGGCGACCAGGTCAGCGAGCTGACGACCAGGTCCGGGTTGGGTGCCGGGGTGCCGCACACCTCCAGCTCGGCGACCTGGCCGGACGGGGCGCCGGTGTTGCCGGTGAACCGCAGCTGCACGTCCGCGGTGGTGGCGGTGACCGGGATGGTCACCACGTTGGTGCCCTGGGCGAACTGGTACGCCGCCGCCGACACCAGGCTGGTGTACGCCGACGACGCCTGGTCGCGGCCGAGGACCTGGATGGTCTGGGTACGGGTGCCCCAGGCCGGGTCCGGGTTGAGCTTCACCGTGACAGCGGAGATGGCGTGGTTCGCGCCCAGCGCCACGGTCAGGTTCTGCGGGTAGCTGGCCGCGCCCTCCCAGTAGGTGGTGAGCTGCCCGTCGTTCGCCTTGTCCGGCGTGAAGCTGAAGGTGGAACCGCTCGCGGTCATGCTCTTGCCCTGCGCCACGTTGGTGCACGCGGGCGGGTTGCTGCCGGTCCGGGTCACCGTGTTGCTGGTGCCGGAGAGGTTGCCGGCGCCGTCGCGGGCGCGCACGTAGTACGACACGGTCGCCGTCGCGGGCTGGGTGTCCTGATAGGTCAGCACCGTGCCCAGCGTCGCGATCAGACTGCCGCCCCGGTAGACGTTGTAGCCGGCCAGGCCGCTGCCGCCGGAATCGGTCGACGCGCCCCAGGTGAGCGTGATCGTGCTGCCCGACGTGCTCTGCGACAGCGTCCCCGGCACGCTCGGCGCGGTGGTGTCACCGCTGCCGGTACGGGTGACCGTGTTGCTGTTGCCAGACAGGTTGCCAGCGGCGTCGCGCGCCCGGACGAAGTACGACACTGTCGCCGTGGCCGGCTGGGTGTCGTTGAAGGTGGTCACGTTCCCGACGGACGACAGGAACGCGCCGTTGCGGTAGATGTCGTAGCCGGCGATGCCGCTGCCGCCCGCGTTGTCGGTGGACGCGACCCAGTTGAGGGTGATGGTGGTGCCCGACTGGGTGTAGGAGAGGTTGCCCGGAACGCTCGGTGCTGTGGTGTCCGGCGTGGTGCCGCCGCTGCCGTACACCTCCAGTTCGGAGAGCTGCCCGGCCGGCCAGCCGCTGTTGGCGGTGACGGTGATCCGCACGTAGCGGGTGGAGGCCGAGCTGACGTTGATGGTGACGGTGCTGCCGCTCGCCGGGTTGAAGGTGTACGTCTGCGACCCGACCAGGTCGGTGAACGACGACCCGGTGGCGCTGCCCTGCACGCTCAACGTCTGCGTACGGGTCGCCCAACCGGAGGTCGGCAGCTTCAGCACGACCTGGTTGACCGACTGCGACGAGCCGAGATCGACCTGCACCCACTGGGGAAACGAGTTGTTGAGGCTCTCCCAGTAGCTGCCCGCGTTGCCGTCGACGACCTTCGACGAGTCGTAGACGTCGGCGTGGCCGCTCTCCTGGGTGGGACGGCCCTGGGCGAGGTTGGTGGCGGCCGGGGCGAAGGCGCTGCTGGCCGGGGCGGCGGGGCGGGCGGCGCCGGCCGGGCTCGCGATCGCGGTCGCCCCCGCCGTGGCCATCAGGGTGGCCGCGGCCATGGCCGCCACCATCCTGAACAGATTCGTTCGTCTCATCACTGTCCTTGTCGTCGGGGGACGGTTGCCGCGGCGGCGTGACCACGGGGTGGGGGTGCGGCGGTGCAGCGCCGACCCACGGGGGAGTGGGCCGGCGTCGAGAGAGGCGGGGGTACGGACGGCGCGGGCACGACCAGCAACGGGTCCCAGGGCGGCCCGCCGAATCTTCCGCACACGTGCTCGAAATCGTGCACGTCTTTGTCGAAATCTTGCGTTACTTTGGCCAAAGGTTACTGACGTGCTACGGGAGCGTCAACACTTCGACAGCCGTGACTATTGATGGGCTCTTCTGCCCGTCGCCCGACGCGCCGTCCCCACACACGGCGAAGGTGCGGCCCCCGACGACTGGAGGCCGCACCTTCGCCGAGGCTCGCGGATGTCGCGTCAGAAAGTGCGGGAACGATCAGGCGTCTGGTGCCGCCAGGACGAACGTCTCCAACAGCTCCCCGCCGTACCAGTCGGTGCGCTGACCCACATGGATCATGCCCAGCCTCCGGGCGACAGCCATCGACGGCTCGTTGCCCGGCGACACGACCGCGTAGATCTCCCGGGTGCCGGCGGCGAACTCCCGCGCGACGAGCGCACGGGCGGCCTCGGTGGCGTAGCCGTGACCCCACGAGTCCGGGTGCAGGTGCCACCCCGTCTCGATGTCCTCGGTCCGCACCGCCTCGTCCCGCCCCGGCAGCGGCTTGAGCAGCGCCGTGCCGACCACCTGACCGGTCTCGCGCACCTCGACCGCCCAGGTGCCGTACCGGCCACCGTCGTCGGCGTGCCGGTCCTGCCAGAACCGCAGCCGCTCGATGGCCTGGGCCGGGTCGGTCATCGGCAGGCCCGGCGAGGCGCCCAACCAGCGAGTGATCTCCGGGCGGGAGTAGATGTCGTAGATACGGGCCAGATCGGCCGGATCGTCGGTCCAGTCGCGCAGGATGAGACGTTCGGTGGTGACAACAGTCATGACCGGCGATCTTAAGGAGTGACCGCCCCGAGGACAGGGAAGGAGAACCCGATGGGCAACGGATGGCAGCGCGCGAAACGGATCACCAGTGCCGCGTTCCGTCCGGTGCGCGGGCGGGACCTGTCGCTGCACGCGGCCGCGATCACCTTCTACGGGGCGATCGCCGTGGTCCCGGTGGCACTGCTCGCCCTCTGGCTCACCGCACTGATCGCGGGCGCCGATCGGGTACGCCGGCTCACGTCGTACGCCGTGGAGGCCCTGCCGACGGCGATCGGGGCGCCCCGGGCGGTGGCCGCGCTCGTCGACGCCGGGGTGGAGTTGACCCCCGTGCTGGCCCTTGCCTCGCTGCTGCCCGCGTCGCTGTACGGCGAGGGGCTGCGCCGGGCGTTCGTGTCGGTGGCGGCCCCGCGCAGCGACGAGCACCTGGTCGGTTGGCGAGGTCGACTCCTGCTGCTGCCGCTGCTCGCGCCGGCGCCCGCGCTGCTGCTGTCGATCCTGCTGGCGCTCCCGGTCACCACCCACCTGGTCACCCAGGGCGGCTGGCTCGGCGCTCTGGGGGTGGTGCTGTCGTTCCTGGCGGTGTGGCTGGTGCTCACACCTGTGGTGGTGTGGGTGTTCCGGGTGGTGGGGCCCGCATCGCCGGACTGGCTCTCCACCCTCGGGCTCGGGTCGTTCACCGCGGCGAACCTCTCCGGGTTCATGCACGGCTTCGTGCTGTTCGCGTCCCTGCCGCTGGATCTGGGCGCACCCTTCGGCGGGTTCGACGAGATCGGCGCCGGCGTGGCCGTGCTCCTGTGGCTGTACCTGTTCCACGTGATCGTCCTGGCCGGCTACTCCGCCACCCTGGCCCTCTCCCGCTGGCGTGCCCAACGCGCTCCCCGGCCGAGTTGATCAGCGCGCGGCGGGCTGACCCCGCGCGGTGGTGGGGCTAGGCTGCGGCGGCATGAGCAGTGAACTTCCCGGCCGGGCCGACGTCGTGATCGTCGGTGCCGGGCACAACGGTCTGGTCTCCGCCATCCTGCTGGCCCGCGCCGGCCTGGACGTCCTGGTGCTGGAGGCGGCCGACGTCATCGGCGGCGCGACCCGCACCGAGAACCCGTTCCCGAAGGTGCCGGGGCTGCGCCACTCCACCGGGTCGTACCTGCTCGGGCTCATGCCGCCGGAGCTGCTCAACACCCTCGACGTGCGGATCCCCGTGCTGCGCCGCGACCCGCACTACTTCCTGCCGACGCCCGGCGGCCTCGGCTCGCCGTACCTGCTCTTCGGCAGCGACACCGCCGCCACCCGGGCGCAGCTCGCCGAGTTCTTCTCCCCCGCCGACGTGGCCGCCGACGACGCGATGCAGGCCGAGCTGGCCGCGCTGCGCGAGGACCTCGCCCCGGCCTGGCTGGCCGAGCCGCTGAGCGCCGAGGAGACCGCCGAGCGGCACGTCCGCCCGGCGCTGCGGCAGGTCTTCGTCGACCTCGTCCGGGGCTCGGTCGCGGACTACCTGGCCCGGTTCGAGTTCCGCTCCGAACTGCTGGTCAGCATGTACGCGGTCACCGACGGGCTCTCCGGCCTCAACGCCGGCCCGGACGACCCCGGGACCGGCCACAACTTCCTCGTGCACAACATGTGCCGGCTGCCCGGCTCCGGCGGCACCTGGATGATCGCCGAGGGCGGGATGGGCACCGTCTCGGCCACGTTCGCCGACGCCGCACGCGCCGCCGGAGCGACAATCCTGACCGGTACGCCGGTGCGCGCGGTGACCCTGGACGGCGGCGCGGCCAGCGGAGTCGTGCTGGCCGACGGTCGGCAGGTCGCCGCGCCTGTGGTGCTCGGCGCGTGCGACCCGTACCGGCTGATGGACCTGGTGCCCGACGGCGCGCTCCCGGCGTCGCTCGGCGAACGGATGTCGGCGGTCCGCCGCCCCGGCACCACCCTGAAGCTCAACCTGGCGCTCACCGACCTGCCGCGGTTCTCCTGCCTGCCGGCGGGCACGCCGAGCCCGTTCGGCTCGACAATCCACCTGCTGCCCGGGTCCGCGTCGCTGGTCGGCGGCGACTCCGCCTCGCCGATGACCGCGCTGCGTGACATGTGGGCGGACGTGCAGGCGGGGCGACTGCCGGCGGAACCGACGATCGAGTGGTACCTGCACACCACAGTCGACCCGTCGCTGTCCGACGCCGCCGGGCACCACTCGTCGGCGCTGTTCGTCCAGTCGGTCCCCTACGAGCTGGCCGGCACCACCTGGGAGGCGGAGCTGCCCGGCTACGTCGACCGGCTCGTCGCGATCGTCGAGCGGTACGCGCCGGGCACCGCCGACCTGATCGCCGACGCGGTGCCGCTGCCCCCGCCGGGCATCGAGAAGCACTTCGGCATCACCGGCGGTCACATCCACCACGTCGACAACACCGTCTCGTTCACCGACCGGATGCCGTACGCCACAGGCAGCGACGGCGTGTACGCGGGCAGCGCCGGCTGCCACCCGGCGGGCAGCGTCATCGGCGCCGCCGGCCACAACGCCGCCCGACGCATCCTCGCCGACCTGGGGTCTGTTTCCTGAACGGCGGTCGAGCCGAGGCGGAGGCCGGGCGGCGATCCGGCAGGGCGCGTTCTCAGGAAACAGGCCCTACGCCGCTGACCGGCCCTCGCTCGTGCCGGCGGACGGCCGGAGGTCGCCCGGGCCGCCGATCAGGTAGTAGCCGACCAGCAGCAGGTACGCGCAGAGGCTCAGGATCGGGTCGATGAAGACGACGGCGAAGGCGACGAGGTAGAGCAGGGGCTTGACCAGCACCCGACGCGCGATCGCCCGGGCCAGCCGGGGATCCAGGTCCGGGTGCAGCAGCCCACGTCGGCGGGCCCACCACCAGCTCAGGTTGACGAAGATCGGCTCGCCGAGCACGGTGCCGAGGTACAGGGCGGCGGTCAGTCGCTGCTCGGTCGTTCCACCGCGCAGGTTGTCCGACAGCAGGTCGGCGGTGAACGGGATGGTGGCGATGAAGAGCAGGACGCCCAGGTTGAAGACCAGCAGCATCTGATCGACCCGGACGACGTACCGCCACAGGTTGTGGTGGGCGAGCCAGACCTGCCCGGCGAGCGCGAAGGTGATCACGTACGCCAGGTAGGACGGCCAGGCGTGGGCCAGGGCGTCCGGAAGCGCCCGCCCACTCTCCCTGGCGGGACCGGTCTGGAGCAGCTCGACGGCCATCACCGTCAGCACGACCGCGAAGACACCGTCGCTGAACGTCTCCACCCGCGCGGCGTCCCGGGCCTTCTCCCGGCCGCGCTCGTACCGGTACTCGCTCTCCCGCGCGTCCGCCCCCGCCACGCCCGCCCCGCTCTCGTCGCGCACCCCTCTCCGCGATCTTGCACTTTCGGTCGCCGTTCTGGGGCGATTGCGGCGCTTTTGCGCCGGCCGAAAGTGCAAGATCGCGAGGGCGGAAGGGGGTGGAGGGGGTCAGCTCAGGGCTTCGCCCGCCGGGGCCGGGGTCTCCGCGTCGACGCGGTGGGCGCGGACCTTGTGGCCGACGCTCGTCAGGCAGCGGCCAGAGGGCAGGTCGAAGCGCCAGCCGTGCAGCTGGCAGGTGAGCTGGTCGCCCTCGACGATGCCGAACCGGGTCAGGTCCGCCTTCAGGTGCGGGCAGCGCCGCTGCACCACCCAGTCGCCCAGCGTGATGTCCTCGGCGTCGGTGGTGCGCTCGTGCTCGTCGTACCAACCCTCGGCGTACTGGAGGCGCTCCTCGGAGAGGCACTTGAAGAACGCGTAGACGAACTCGTTGTACTGGCCGATCCGGGCCGCCGAGAACCGGCACGACAGGAAGAGTGAGTTGACCCAGTCCACCTCGTCGATGAAGAGCAGGTGCTCGATCAGAGACCGCTCGGTCCGGAAGCGGTAGCGGACCTTCTCGTCCGCGTACGGCCGGACCTCCTTGCCCGGGAAGTCCACCACGATCGACTCGACGCTCTCCCCGTCGTAGCCCACCAGGTCGAAGCGGACCGGGCCGCCGACCCCCTTGGCCAGGTAGATCGACTCGTCGAGCAGCGGCTCGATGCGGCGCTTCATCTCGCCGAGCACGTCCACCTCGGGGTGCCGCCAGGACGCCTTCTCCGCCTCGATGATCGGGCGCTTGCGCTCCCGCATCTCCTCCAGGTGAGCGACCTTGTTCGCGAAGAACTCCTGCACCGGCACCGGGTGGGTGGTGCTCGCGCCCTCGGTGGTGACCTCGGCGACGCTGCCCGGCAGCAGCACGATGCCGTTGGTGCCGCCGACCTTCGCGTACTCGCTCAGGAAGACCGACTGGTCCGGGAAGATGTTGCCCTCGTCGCCGTGGATGTCGTTGAACTGCCACAACTCGTCGTCGAGGAAGCACGGCGGGCCGGCGATCGGGAAGACGTGGTCGGCCTTCAGGTCGTCGATGTAGCGCCACGTCCGGTCGAACTGCCGGTCGCGCTTCTGCTTGCCGAACGCGGTCTTCGCCGCCTGCGGCAACTCGTAGACCATCGGGTACCAGATCGCGCCGGAGAACTGGAGCAGGTGCGCGTGCACGTGCCCCAACTCGGCGAAGACGCTCAGGTCGGTGGGGCGTGCGTCGTTCTGGTTGAGCAGCCGCACACCGTCGTACTCCACCCAGAGCGAGGAGTCGCCGATCGGGCCGTCGGTGGGGCTGGTCAGCGCCTGGATCATGATCTTCAGGCCGCCGTCGAGCTCCACGACCTGCTCGTTGGGCGCCTTCAGGAACTTCGTGAAGCCCAGCGCCCGGAACTCGTCCTCCATCTCCGAGGTCGGGAACTCGGGGAGCAGGACTGTCGCGTCCTTCGAGACGAAGTCCCGCAGGTGCTTCGCGTCGAAGTGGTCCCGGTGCAGGTGGGAGACGTACAGGTAGTCGACCTGGCCCAGCGTCTCCCAGTCGAGCAGGGAATTGTCCGGGAAGGGAAACCACGAGGCGAAGTAGGCCGGGTTGACCCACGGGTCGCACAGGATGCTGCCCGCGGCCGTGTCGATCCGCATGCTGGCGTGCCCGGTTCCGGTCACTCGCACCGCACAGTCCCCCTCAAACAGACAATCAGGTGTACGCCAAACGCTACCGGAGGGAGTCTGACCGCCACCCCGCGACGCCCGTAGTGCCGTCCGGCCTGGGCGGGCAGGGCCAGAAGTCGGGGAAACCCCCACCGCACCGCCCCGGGCAGGAGGCGTGCCAGACTAACCAAAGATCCGATCGCGAGGAAGGACCGACAGTGGCAGGAAGCGAGCCGGTAACGTCGCCGGACCAGCACAAGCCCGGGCACCGCAAGTCGGGGCGCATCGGCGCCGTGCTGTCCGCGCTGGCGCTGGTCGTCATGGCGTTCTGCGGCAACCACGAGGGCAGGGTCGAGGACATCTGGCTGATCGGCCTGGCCGCGCTGCTGCTGGTCATCGTGATCGGCGACGCTGTGCTGCGGCGCAACGGTCTGCGCTCCTGACCCGACCGACCGCCGAACGACCGGCCGACGTACGCCGAGGGCCCGCCCCCACCCGGGGACGGGCCCTCGTTCGCGTACGGCTCGGGGTCAGCGCCCGAACAGGATGTCCTGTACGTCCTTGAGCGCGGCGTCGACCTCGGCCTCGAAGTAGCCGCCGGGCACCAGGCCGAACCGGAGCGTGTCCAGATCCTTCGGGTCGACAGGCATCGGGTTACGGCGCTGCATGCCGCCGAGCAGGGTCTCGAAGAACCGGTCCACCTGGTCCGGGTCGTACCCGCTGCCGAACCGGCGCACCTGGAAGCTGCGGCGGATCTGGTCGACCCGGTACAGGTCGCTGCCGGGCGGGCCGGCCATCGGCGGGCCACCCATCGGAGGCCCTGCCATCGGCGGACCACCCATCGGCGGGCCGGCCACGGCGGGCGGACCCGCCATCGGCGGGCCACCGAGGCCCTGCTGCGGCATCGGCGGCGGGCCGCCCGGGCCACGGCGCATGTCGCGCAGGTCCCGTTCGGGCATCCGGATCTCGGCGGTCATGTCGGTGCGACCGTGCCGACCGGCCTCGAAGCCGTCGAAGCGGGGCTCCTCCGGCGGGTAGCCGCCACCGGGCCCACGCTGGTCGTCAGGCGGGCCGTAGCCGCCAGGCATGCGCTGGTCGTCGGGCGGACCGTAGCCGCCGGGCATCCGCTGGTCGTCGGGCGGACCGTAGCCACCCGGACCGGCGGGCAGACCGCGCTGCGGGACGCCGTGGCCCATCGGACCACCCGGTCCCATCGGGCCCGGACCGCCGGGGCCGGGGCCGCGCTGCGCGTCGTAGCCGCCGCCGCGAGGGGCGTCGTACCCGCCGGCGAAGGCGCCGGTGGGCTCGTCGTACCGGCCGTAGCGGTCGGCGGGCGGACCGGCCTGCGCGGGCATCGGCCGGGGCGGCATCGGCTGCGGGACCATGCCCCCACGGTCGTCGCGCAGCGGCGGGCCCATCCGGTCCGGCGGGCCCATCCGGTCACCCATCCGAGGGTCGCCGCCGCGCCCGGCGCTCGTGCGCTCCTCCAGCTCGGCCAGCTGTCGCTCGACCCGGTCCAGGTGCAGGTCGACCTGCCACTCGTCGTAGCCGTTGAACCGGACCCGGAAGACGACGTCGTGGACCTCCTGGGAGGCCACCGGCGCACCCACCTGCCGGCCGTCGAGCGTCGCCTCGACCCGGTCGAGGAAGGCATCCACCTCGTCGACCTTGTATCCCCGGCGGAGCGCCTTGCGCCGGAAACGCTGACCCTGACTCGCCACTATGTCTCCTGGTCTCGTTCGCCACGCCCGGTCACGCCGGTGCCTCTCCGGCGCGGTCGGTGAAGGTGTCGGTGTCCTCGGCGGCGGCGAGCTGGCCACACGCGCCGTCGATCTCGCGACCCCGGGTGTCCCGTACGGTGGTGGACACTCCCGCGTCACGCAAGCGCCGGACGAACTCCCGCTCGACCGGCTTCGGGCTCGCGTCCCAGCGGCTGCCCGGCGTCGGATTGAGCGGGATGAGGTTCACGTGCGCCAACTTGCCTGCCAACAGCCGCCCGAGCAGGTCAGCTCGCCACGGCTGGTCGTTCACGTCCTTGATCATTGCGTATTCGATGGACACGCGACGGCCCGTCCGGGCGGCATAGTCCCACGCTGCGTCCAGCACCTCGGCTACCTTCCAGCGCTGGTTTACCGGCACGAGTTCGTCGCGCAGATCATCATCGGGCGCGTGCAACGACAGCGCAAGGGTCACAGAGAGGTCTTCGCTGGCCAGTCGGCGGATGGCCGGAACCAGGCCGACCGTGGAAACGGTGATGTGCCGCTGGGACAGACCCAGACCCTCCGGAGCGGGGCTGACCAGCCGACGGATCGCCGCGATGACCCGGTTGTAGTTGGCCAGCGGCTCGCCCATGCCCATGAACACGACGTGCGACAGCCGCGGCGGTGAGCCGGCGACCGCTCCGGAGGCTGCCACCCCGGCCAGGTAGACCGCCTGGTCAACGATCTCGGCCGTGGACAGGTTGCGGGTCAGCCCGGCCTGGCCGGTGGCGCAGAACGGGCAGGCCATGCCGCAGCCCGCCTGACTGGAGATGCAGACCGTGACGCGGTCCGGGTAGCCCATCAGCACGCTCTCCACCAGCGCGCCGTCGTGCAGCTTCCAGAGCGCCTTGCGGGTCGCTCCGTCGTCGCAGGCCAGCTCGCGCACCGGCGTGAGCAGCGTCGGCAGCAGCTGGTCGGCCAGCCGCTCACGCGTCGCCGCAGGGAGGTCGGTCATCGCCTGCGGGTCGCGGACCAGCCGCCCGAAGTAGTGGTTGGAGATCTGCTTGGCGCGGAACGCGGGCTCACCCAACCCGGCGACAAGCGCCTGGCGGCCGGCCAGATCCAGGTCGGCGAGGTGTTGCGGCGGCATGGAGGCCCGGCGTGCGGCGGGGGCTTCCGAGATGGCGGGGATCAACGGCAGGCTCGTCATGGCTGGTCCAGTGTGTCACGCCTCCGGCGCCGGGCACCCCTGCGGAGGTGTGGAACCGACCCCGACCGCCGGTCGGCAACCCTCGGACCACCGTGATCCATGCCTCACCCCACCACCGGCACGAAGATCGCCAACAGCAGGTACGCGGTCGGCACCGCGAACAGGATCGAGTCCAACCGGTCCATCAGGCCGCCGTGCCCGGGCAGCAGGTTGCTCATGTCCTTGACCCCGAGGTCCCGCTTGATCATCGATTCGGCGAGATCGCCGAGGACCGCCGCACAGGAGACGGCCACCCCGAACACGGCACCCCACCAGGGGGCCACCTCGAACATCAGCCACAGCAGCAGGGCACTGCCCAGCGCCGCCGCGGTGACCGAGCCGGCGAAACCCTCCCAGGACTTCTTGGGGCTGATCGACGGGGCCATCGGGTGGCGGCCGAAGGAGACGCCGGCCGCGTACCCGCCGGTGTCGGAGAGGACCACCGCGATCAGCGTGGCCAGGATGCGCAGCCGGCCGTCGTCGGGGGCCGCCGCCAGCAACGCCGCGAAGCCACCGAGGAACGGCACGTAGACAGCGATCAGGGTGGCCGCGGTGAGATCCCGCTGGAAGCCGGCCGGGCCGTCGCCCAACCGCCAGACCATCGTGCCCAGCACGGTGACCAGCAGGCCAAGGCTGAGCGCGTCCGGACCGGCGAACCACGCCAGCCCGATGGTCAGCACGCCACCGGCGAGCAGCGGCACCAGCGGCGGGTGGGCGCCGCTGCGGCGGACCGCCCGGGCCATCTCCCAGATGCCCACCGCGATGGCGGCGGCGATCACCGGCAGGAACGCCAGCGGGTAGAAGACCAGCGGCACCACGATCAGCGCGCCGAGGCCGAGCCCGACCCCGATGGCCGCCGGCAGGTTCCGGCCGGCCCGCCCGGTGCCCACCTGCTGGGTCGCCGGCCGGTCGAGGCTGGCCCGTCGCCGGCCCCTCGGCCGCCGGCCCTTCGGGGGCTCCGGCTCGGTCACCGGGTCGTCGTCCGGCAGGATCTCCGCGCCGATGGGCGCGAGCTGCGCCGTCGGGAAACCGGCATCGTCGTCGAAGCGCGGCGGAACGTCACGGTCGTCGAAGTAGGGCGGCACGTCACCGTCGTCGAAGTGCGGCGGCGCGGCACTGTCGTCGTAACGCTGGCCGGCGCCCGGGTCGGCATAACGTGGCGCCGCGTCACCCGCTGGCGGGCGGTCGCCATAGCGGGCGGGGCGACCCCGGTCGTCGTACCTGTCAGACTGGTTCCGCTCGTCGTCGTAGCGATCCCGGTCGTCGAACCGGTCGCGCCGGTCCCGGTCGTCGAAGCGGTCCCGGTCGTCCGGGCGGACCGTCCGGCCGCGCTCGTCGTACGGGTCGGCCGGGTACGGATCGGCGTACGGGCGGGTTCGTGGCTCGGCGTACAACTCGGGCCCGGCTGTCGGACGGCGGCTCCACTGCCCCGCCTCGAGCTCCTGCTCGGGCCAGGGCAGGGCCACCGGGCGCTCGGGTCGGTCCCAGCCGCGCGGCTCGTCGGTGTAGGGGTCGGGGTGGGACATCACGCACCGCGACGCGGCACGAGTACCACCACATGACGCAAGACCACAAGCATCCCCTACACGCGCGACTGTGTTCCTCCGGCTCGACCGCCCCGACGGTCGGTCGATTCCCGGTGCGCACCGCCCGGTGGCCGGGAATCCTGCCGAGCCTACTGCACCGGCCGCCGGGGCGAGGCGGACGATGGCGCCAGTGGCCGCCGAGGCCCCTCGCGGGGTCGCGGTGGGCGGGGTCCGGCGAGTGGCCCACGCTGCCACGACGGCGACGGCCCGACGCCGGCCCGAGAACCGCGCCCCGCCGCCCGCCCGAGCGCCCCCGGCGCATCGACGCCTATCCGACCGAGCATCCGGGCGAACAGGGGATGACCCGCGCCACCCGTCGGTGGTCGGCTGTCGGTGTGCCGGCGTCCGCCGGCGGTCTGCACCACAGCAACGGGGAAGGAACATTCGTGCGCAGAATCAGCCTGGCGGTGCTGACGATGGCCGCCCTCGTCCTGACGGCGGCCCCACCGGCCACCGCGGCGACACGGAACGCCACCATCAGGATCGACCACCGCACCAGCGAGATCTACCTGTACGACGGGAGCCCCGACGGCACCGGGCCGGCGTTCCCGGCCGCCACCGCCCGGGGGGAGGTGCGCAACTGCCCGACCGGCGTGTACTTCCTGTCGGCGTCGCTGACCCAGGACGGCCTGCCGACCTACTGGGCCACCGGCGGCCTCGGCGCCGGCGAGATCGTCTGCGACGGCGGCACCGCCAGCATCTCGATGGGCTTCTACCGGGCCGACCCGGTGCTGCATCCGGGTCGGGCCACCGTGCGCTTCGAGCTGCACGACGCGTACGTCGGAACGACCCTGACCGAGACGACCCGTACCGTCCGGATCCCCCACTGACGCTCCGACGGCGCGAGGCCCGTCCCCGGATCGGGGGCGGGCCTCGCATCGGCTGCTCACCCGGCGGACGCCGGGTCGGGCCTCAGACCTCCAGCAGCTCGGTCTCCTTGTGCTTGACCAGGTCGTCGATGTTGGCGACGTAGCGCTGCGTCAGGTCGTCCAGTTCCTTCTCGGCGCGGCGACCGTCGTCCTCGCCGGCCTCGCCGTCCTTGACGATCCGGTCCAGCTCCTCCTTGCCACGGCGGCGGACGTTGCGGATCGCCACCTTGGCCTCCTCGCCCTTGTGCCGGGCCACCTTGATCATGTCGCGGCGGCGCTCCTCGGTCATCTGCGGGAGCAGGATGCGCAGCTGGTTGCCCTCGTTGTTCGGGTTCACCCCGAGGTCCGAGTCGCGGATCGCCTTCTCCATCGCGTTGATCTGCGAGTTGTCGTACGGCTTGATGATGGCCATCCGCGGCTCGGGAACCGCGATGGACGCCATCTGCGTCAACGGAGTGGGCGTGCCGTAGTAGTCGATGATGACCTTGGAGAACATGGCGGCGTTGGCGCGACCGGTACGGATCGCGCCGAACTCCTCCTTGGCGTGCTCAACGGCACGCTCCATCTTCTCCTCGGCCTCGAGGAGGGTGTCGTCGATCACCGGTCTCCTCGCCTCCTTCTGTGCTCGTCGTGGGCTCTGCTGAAAGTCGTCCGGGCCGCTGCCGGT
The DNA here is from genome assembly GCF_040648635.1 of Micromonospora sp. NPDC049114. Taxonomy (NCBI): domain Bacteria; kingdom Bacillati; phylum Actinomycetota; class Actinomycetes; order Micromonosporales; family Micromonosporaceae; genus Micromonospora; species Micromonospora sp. NPDC049114. The sequence continues at coordinate 18,515 of NZ_JBEZEA010000001.1, forward strand.
CACGCTCAGGCGGTGATCAGGGTGCCGATCTTGTCGCCACCCACCGCGCGGATGATGGTGTCGTCACCCTGCGCGCCGAAGACCAACATCGGCAGGCCGTTCTCCATGCAGAGGCTGAACGCCGCGGCGTCGGCCACCCGCAGGTTGCGGCGCAGCACCTCGGAGAAGGTGATCGAGTCGAGCTTGCTGGCGGTGGGGTCGACCCGCGGATCGGCGGTGTACACGCCGTCCACGCCGTTCTTGCTCATCAGCACCACGTCGGCCCGGATCTCCAGCGCCCGCTGGGCGGCCACCGTGTCGGTGGAGAAGTACGGCATGCCCGCGCCGGCGCCGAAGATGACCACACGGCCCTTCTCCAGGTGCCGGATCGCCCGCAGCGGGATGTACGGTTCGGCGACCTGGGCCATCGTGATGGCGCTCTGCACCCGGGTCTCGATGCCTTCCTTCTCCAGGAAGTCCTGCAACGCGAGGCAGTTCATCACGGTGCCGAGCATGCCCATGTAGTCGGCGCGAGCGCGGTCCATCCCGCGCTTCTGCAGCTCCGCGCCACGGAAGAAGTTGCCCCCGCCGACCACCACGGAGACCTGCACGCCGCGGCGGACCACTGTGGCGATCTGCCGGGCGATGGCCTGCACGACGTCCGGGTCGACGCCGATCGCGCCGCCACCGAACACCTCACCCGAGAGCTTCAGCACCACCCGGCGGGCCCGCCCCGGCGGCGGCGCCGTCGGATCGTCCACCGCCAGCGTCCGGTCACTCACAACCTGCGTCATCCGCCCCGCCTTCCCCCACGCGCACGCCCCGCGCGACGCGTTACCGCGAACCTGCCGCTGCCGACCCTATGTGACGAGGAGGCCGCGGTGCCTGTCACGTACACCGGCGGCCTCCTCGTCGACGTTTCCTGCCCACGGGCGCGCGCGGCGCCCGGTGGCGGCTCAGGCCTGGCCGACCTCGAACCGCACGAAGCGGGTGACCTCGATACCGGCCTCGGCCAGCATCTGCTTCACCGTCTTCTTGTTGTCGGCCACGGACGACTGCTCGACGAGGACGTAGTCCTTGAAGAAGGAGTTCACCCGACCCTCGACGATCTTCGGCAGGGCCGCCTCGGGCTTGTTCTCCTCGCGGGCGGTCTGCTCGGCGATGCGCCGCTCGGACTCGACGACCTCGGCCGGAACCTCGTCCCGGGTGAGGTACTTCGGCCGCATCGCGGCGATCTGCATGGCGACACCACGGGCGTCAGCGTCGCCCGCCTCGTCGGACTTGCCGGTGTACGACACCAGCACGCCGACGGCCGGCGGCAGGTCCTGCGCCTTGCGGTGCAGGTAGACCGCGGTGGTGCCCTCGACCTTGGCGAAGCGGTTCAGCACCAGCTTCTCGCCGATCTTGGCGGACTGCTCCTGGACCAGGTCCGCGACGACCTTGCCGTCCAGCTCGGAGGCGAGCAGCTCCTCGGCGTTGTTCACGCCGGAACGCTCGCCGTGCTCCACCAGCTGCTGGGCCAGCGCGATGAACGACTCGGTCTTGGCGACGAAGTCGGTCTCGCAGTTGAGCTCGAGCAGCGCCTTGCCGGAGTGGGCGACCAGGCCGTTGGCGGCCGTACGACCGGCCCGCTTGCCGACATCCTTGGCGCCCTTGACGCGCAGGATCTCGATGGCCTTGTCGAAGTCGCCCTCGGCCTCGGTCAGCGCCTTCTTGCTGTCCATCATGCCGGCGCCGGTGAGGTCGCGGAGCTTCTTGACGTCCGCGGCGGTGATTTGGGACATGGCTCTCTCTTCGGTGTTGAGACGGCGTGTGGATGGTCAGAGGTGCCGGTTACCCGGATCCGGGCGGATCGTGCCCGGCGTACCGCCGCTGCCCGCCGTCCGCGGAAAAACGGACGGACGGGCAGCGACGGTGCGGGTCACTCCGCGGTGGCGGCCGCCGGCTGCTCGGTGGCGGCCTGCGCCGGCTGCTCCGGAGCGGGCTGCTCGGCGGCGGCAGCGGCGGGCTGCTCGGCCGGGGCGGCCGACTCGTCGGCCTTCTTCGGCTCCAGCAGCTCGCGCTCCCACTCGGCCAGCGGCTCGTCGCTCGCGACGCCCTCGGGCTTCTCGTCCCCGCCCCGGCGACGACCGGACCGCGCGATCAGACCGTCCGCGACGGCGGCCGCGACCACGCGGGTCAGCAGCTCGGCGGAGCGGATCGCGTCGTCGTTGCCCGGGATCGGGAAGTCGACCTCGTCCGGGTCGCAGTTGGTGTCGAGAACGGCGATCACCGGGATGCCCAGCTTGCGGGCCTCGTCGACGGCGATGTGCTCCTTCTTGGTGTCGACGATCCAGACCGCGGCCGGCAGCTTCTGCATGTCCCGCAGACCACCCAGCGTGCGGGTCAGCTTGATCTTCTCGCGGGAGAGCTGCAGGGTCTCCTTCTTGGTGTAACCGGCGGCGGTGCCGCTGAGGTCACCCAGGCCCTCCAGCTCCTTCATCCGCTGGAGGCGCTTGTACACGGTCTGGAAGTTGGTCAGCATGCCACCGAGCCAGCGGTGGTTGACGTACGGCTGACCGACCCGGGTCGCCTGCTCGGCGATGGCCTCCTGGGCCTGCTTCTTGGTGCCGACGAAGAGGATGCTGCCACCCTCCGCGACGGTCCCACGCACGAACTCGTACGCCTTCTCGATGTAGTCGAGAGTCTGGCGCAGGTCGATGATGTAGATGCCGTTGCGCTCGGTCATGATGAAGCGCTTCATCTTCGGGTTCCAACGCCGGGTCTGGTGCCCGAAGTGGACACCGCTCTCCAGCAGCTGGCGCATGGTCACGACGGCCATGGGTGGGGTACTCCTCAAGATCCCTGGTTGTCACGCCCGGCCGGTGGCCGGGCGTCCTGGCGCCTGGTCGCCGGCCCATGGTGGGCCCGATCAAGATCGGGACCAGGGAGGCCGTCGCTTCACGACGATTCGTGAAGAGGGCACGCGAGGTCGACCGCGCGAGGCGGTCGCCAGTTGGCCAGTGTACGCCCCTCCCCCGCCCGACGACCTCCGGGTGCAGCGCGGGCGGGGCTGCCAGGCGGGGCCCGCCGGGCCGGCTGCCAGGCGGGGCCCGCCGGCGGGTCTGTCGGGCGGAGCTGTGCGGGTGGAACTCAGCCGGCGGCGAGGGCGGCGGCGACGAAGAGCACCAGGCCGACGGTCAGGTACGCCGTCGGAGGACGCAGCCATCCCCGTCCGCCGTCGGAAAGCGCCAGTCCGCCGGTTCTGAGTCCGTACAGCCCCGCTGCGAAGATCGGCAGCCCGGCTACCAGGCAGATGCCCACCACGACGTTGCCAGCGTCCAGCGGGTCGCCGGTCACGCCCGCCAGCAACACCCGCAGCGCGGGGATCTCGAAAATCAACGCCAGCAGGGCGAAGAGCGCGGCCAACGCCGGGCGACGGGTCCGGTAGACACCGTCGGCCGGCTGGGGGTACACCGGCGGCTCGCCGGCGGACAGGTCGGGCCGCGGGCCGATCCCCGGCATCGGGCCGGTCGGCATCTCCAGCGGGTGCGGCTGCTCCCCGCCGCCCCGGGTCGGCTCGATGATCGGATATCCGGCGAGCGGGGCGGGCCGGGCCTGATCGGCGAGCACACCGGCCGCCGGCGTGGCGTCCCGGGCCACCTCGGGCGTGGCCGGGCTCAGCGGCTCTCGGGCGGCCCGGCGGCCGGGCAGCTCCCCGGAGATCTCCGAGGGGTCCCGATCCGCCCTGCGGGAGCGGGTCGCCCGGTAACCGTCCCCCTCCGTACGCGCGTCACCAAGCGGGTCGACAGCGCCGAAGCGTCCGGAGTCGGCCTCGCCGCTGCCGAACATCCCCGCTTGGGCGTCGACGGCGCCGAACCGCCCCGAGTCCGACTCGGGCGGGCCACCGAAACGGCCGGCGTCCACCGCGCTCAGACGGCCGGAGTCCGACTCCGGCGGGCCACCGAAACGGCCCGAGTCCACCACGTTCAGACGGCCGGAGTCCGACTCCGGCGGGCCACCGAAGCGGCCCGCGTCCACCGCGCCGAAGCGGCCCGAGCCCGGTTCCGGGATGGCGCCGAAGGGAGCCGGATCCGGCTCACGGCGTCGACCGATGCCGGTGTCCTCGAGGGATCGACCGTCTTCGCCGCCGCGCTGCTCGGGGATCTCGCTGTCCCGGTATCGCGGCTCACCCATGCCGCGCCACTCGGAATCGCCGTAACCGCGACCCCGCTCGTCGGGGTACCAGCGCGACTCCTGATCTTCCGGAAAGCTCCGTCGTCCGTCCACGTCAGGCACCGTATGCGACCGGCCACGTCCGCGCCATTTCAGCCCGGTCGGCCGGTGAAGGGCGCAGCTCCTCGTCCGGGTCGCTGCATAACACGGCGCGGGCTTGATCGTCCGGTTGTCCACAGGACGCCCGTCGTCCACAGCCGGGCCGTCGCGGGGTCGCGACGCGCGCACTCGGACGGGCACCGTCGCGGCCATGACGAAGCGGAACCAGGCGGTCGGCGCGTACGGCGAGCGGTGTGCCGCCCGGCACCTCAGCGAGGCGGGGCTACGCCCGATCGCCCGGAACTGGCGCTGCCCGCAAGGCGAGATCGACATCATCGCCTGGGACGGGCCGGTGCTCGCGTTCTGCGAGGTGAAGACACGTCGGGGCGACGTGTTCGGCACACCGGCCGAAGCTGTCGTACCAGCCAAGGCCCGTCGCCTGCGCGGGCTCGCCGCGATCTGGCTCGCCGAGACCGGCACCAGCGCCGACGAGGTGCGGTTCGACGTGCTGTCGGTACGACTGCCCGCCGCCGGTCCCGCGCAGGTCGACCACCTCAAGGGCGCGTTCTGAGATGCGCCGCCGACGGATCGGTGACGCGTCATGAGCTACGCGAAGGTGCTCTGCGTGGGGCTGGTCGGCGTCAACGGCCACCTCGTCGAGGTCGAGGCGGACCTGGCCGCCGGCCTGCCGGCCGTGGTGATCTCCGGTCTGCCGGACACGGCCCTGCACGAGGCCCGCGACCGGGTCCGGGCCGCAGTGGTCAACTCCGGCCAACGCTGGCCCAACCGGCGGATCACGCTGAACCTGCTGCCGGCAACGCTGCCGAAGTTCGGCTCGGCGTTCGATCTGGCGATCGCCGCCGCGCTGCTGGGCGGCTCGGGTGAGCTGCCGCTGCTCCCGCTGGAGGGGGTGGTGGTCCTCGGCGAGCTGGGCCTGGACGGCACGGTCCGGCCGGTGCGCGGGGTGCTGCCGATGGTCGCCGCAGCGGCCAAGGCCGGCGTCGACCGGGTCATCGTGCCGACCGGCAACGCCGCCGAGGCCGCGGTCATCCCCGGCGTACGGGTGCGGGCGGTGGACACGCTGCACCGGCTGGTCGCCTTCGTCCGCGACGGCAGCCCACTCATCGAACCACCGTCGGACACCCCGGAACCGGTTCCCGGCGGCCCCGACCTCGCCGAGGTCGCCGGGCAGCAGCTGGGTCGGCGGGCGCTGGAGGTCGCCGCGGCGGGCGGGCACCACATCGCGCTGCTCGGCCCTCCGGGCGCCGGCAAGACGATGCTGGCCGAGCGGCTGCCGTCACTCCTGCCCGAGCTGGACGACGACGCGGCGCTGGAGGTGACCGCGCTGCACTCGGTCGCCGGGCTGCTGCCACCGGGTGGTCGACTGCTGCGCCGCCCGCCGTTCCAGGCGCCGCACCACACGGCGACGATCCCGTCCCTCGTCGGCGGCGGTTCCGGGCTGGCCCGCCCCGGCGCGGTGTCGCTGGCCCACCGCGGGGTGCTGTTCCTGGACGAGGCGCCGGAGTTCAGCAAGGGCGCGCTGGAGGCGCTGCGCCAGCCACTGGAAAACGGTCGCATCCTGCTGAGCCGCAGCGGGGGCGGCACCGAATACCCGGCCCGGACCCAACTGGTGCTGGCCGCCAATCCGTGCCCGTGCGCGAAGCCGTCCGGTGACGCGTACTGCGAGTGCTCGCCGCTGGTGCGCCGTCGCTACCTGAGCCGGCTCTCCGGGCCGCTGCTCGACCGGATCGACGTGCAGGTGCGGCTGATGCCGGTCCGGGCGGCGGAGCTGATGGCGTCCGTCGGCGACGCCGAGTCATCGGCCACTGTCGCCGCCCGGGTCGCGGCGGCCCGCCGCGCGGCCGCCGCCCGCTGGGCAAGCCTCGGGCGGCGACTCAACGCCGAGGTGGACGGGCCGCTCCTGCGCCGCCCACCGTGGCGGCTCCCGGCGCCGGTGACCGCCGAGCTGCGCGGCCGACTCGACTCCGGCTCGCTCTCGGCGCGGGGCTTCGACCGGGTGATCCGGATGGCCTGGACCATCGCGGACCTGGACGGCCGGGACCGGCCGGACCGCGACGACGTACGAGAGGCGATCCAACTACGAACGGGGGAGGCGGCATGAGCGCCGACGAGGAGAGCAGGCTGGCCCGGGTGGCGCTGACCTGGTTGGCCGAGCCGGGCACCCGGGCGGTGCACCAACTGGTCGACCGGCTCGGTCCGGTCGCGACACTGGATCTGTTGCTCGACGGCGGCAGCCCCGACGGCTGGCTGCACAGCACGGTGGCCGCCCGGTCGGCCGCCGGTGACGCGCGGGCGGTCGCCGCCGAGGCGTTGGCGAGGGCCGACCGGCTCGGCGCCCGCCTGGTCACCCCCGACGACGCGGAGTGGCCGGTCCGGGTGGCCGGCCTGAAGACGCTCCGGCTGCCGAACGCCATCCGCCGGGTGGACGGCGAGACCGCGCCGCCGCTCTGCTTCTGGGTACGCGGGGCCTGGGACCTGGGCGAGGCGCTGGAGCGCTCGGTGGCGGTGGTCGGCGCGCGGGCGGCCACCGGTTACGGCCAGCACGTCGCCACCGAACTGGGGTACGGGCTGGCCGAGCGGGACTGGACAGTGGTCTCCGGCGGCGCGTTCGGCATCGACGCGGCAGCCCACCGGGGTGCCCTCAACGCGGGCGGGTTGACCGTCGCGGTGCTGGCCTGCGGGGTGGACCGGCCGTATCCGATGGGCAACACCGCGCTCTTCGACCGGATCGCCGACACGGGGCTGCTGGTCAGCGAGTGGCCACCCGGCGCCGAGCCGCTGCGTCCCCGGTTCCTGATCCGCAACCGGGTCATCGCCGGGGGCACCCTCGGCACCGTCGTGGTGGAGGCGTCGGCGCGCAGCGGCGCGACGCAGACCGCCCGGCGGGCCATCCACACCGGGCGGGTCGCGATGGTCGTGCCCGGGCCGGTGACCTCGGCGATGTCCGTCGGGGCACACGAGTTGCTCCGCGAGTGCGCCGAGGTGCGGCTGGTCACCGGGGTGGCGCACGTGCTCGAGGAGGTGGGCCGGGTCGGCGCGGACCTGGCCCCGCTGGCCCGTGGCCCGCAGCGGCCGACAGACGCCTTGGACGACGACGCCCGATCCCTGCTGGAGGCGTTGCCCCGCCGGGGCGTACGAGGTGTGGACGCGCTCGCCGCCCGAGCCGGCGTGACCGTGCGTACCGCGCTGCGCAAGCTGTCGTTGCTGGAGGAGCTGTCCATGGTGGTGCGCCGCGACGACGGTTACGCCCTTGTCCCGCCAACCGGCTCGAAGGGCGGCGCCTGAGCAGACGCAGCACCATCGCGGTGCCCGGCCGTCGGGTGTGGCGACACCGGCACCAGAGTGGCGAGCGTTGTGCGGCTCGCGGCCGTACGCTGGTGCCGTGCCAGCTGTCAGTGGGGGTGCACACGCCGCGCGGGGGGCAGCAACCGCGACGCCGCCCTGGGCGCGACTGCCGTGAGCCGGTCCCGCCGGGGCACCCGGGCCACCCACCAGGCGCTGCCGCCGGCGCTGCGGGACGCGGTCGACGACTTCGCCGAGCACCTCGCCCAGGTCCGCAACCGGTCGGCGCACACCGTCCGCGCGTACGTCACCGATGTGGTCACGTTGCTCGACCACGCCGTGCGGATGGGCTGCCTGGAGCTGGCCGAGCTGGACCTGTCGGTGCTGCGGAGCTGGCTGGCCCGGCAGCGGACCACGGGTGCCGCCCGTACGTCGCTGGCCCGTCGGGCCGCCTCGGCGCGGGCGTTCAGCGCGTGGGCGCACCGCGCCGGGTTGCTCCCGACCGACGTGGGCGCGGCACTGGCCAGCCCTCGTGCTCACCGGGAGTTGCCCAGCGTCCTGCGCGCCGACCAGGCCGCAGCCCTGGTGGAGGCACCGTCCCGGCAACCGACGCCCGCGCACGGCACGACCGCGACGGAAGCAGCCGCGCACAGCGGGACCACGACGGCAACGCCCGCGCCCGACGCGGCCACGACGGCAACGCCCGCGCACGACCCTGCCACGACGGCAACGCCTGCCCACAGCACGACTGCGACGGGAGCCGTCGGCGAGGCGCCGGATGCCGCAGCCGCCGAGGCGGTGCTGTTGCGCGACCGGGTTCTGCTGGAGCTGCTCTACGCCACCGGCGTGCGGGTCAGCGAGGCGTGCGGACTGGACGTCGGGGACGTCGACCACGGCCGCCGGGTGATCCGGGTGTTCGGCAAGGGCGGCCGGGAGCGCTCGGTGCCGTACGGGGTGCCCGCGCAGCGGGCGTTGGACGAGTGGTTACGCCGGGGCCGACCGCTGGTGGCGGGCGCCCGCTCCGGCGACGCGCTGCTGCTCGGGGCGCGCGGTGGCCGGCTCAACCCGACGACGGCGCGACAGATCGTCGGCGGGTACGCCGAGACGGCCGGCCTTCCGCGGACCAGCCCGCACGGGCTGCGCCACTCCGCCGCCACTCATCTGCTGGAGGGCGGGGCCGACCTGCGCGCCGTGCAGGAGTTGCTCGGCCACTCGTCGCTGGCCAGTACGCAGATCTACACCCACGTCTCGGTGGAGCGGCTGCGCGCCGCCTACCGGCAGGCACATCCCCGCGCCTGATCAAGGGCCCAGGGGCCGGACCGCTCGACGGTTACGATCATCGGGTGAGCGTCCCGCAGCCACCCGAGCCGATCCCGGGCGCCCGCCTGCTCTTCTCCCTGGACCCGGCGGTCAGCCATCTCAACCACGGATCGTTCGGCGCGGTGCCGATCGGCGTGCAGCGAGTCCAGCAGCGGCTGCGCGACGAGATGGAGGCCAACCCGCTGCGCTTCTTCACCCAGGGGCTCGCCGACCGGATCGCGCACACCCGCCGGCACCTCGCCGGGTTCCTGGGCGCCGACCCGGAGGGCAGCGCGCTGATCGGAAACACCACCACCGGCGTCGCCGTGGTGCTGCAGTCGGTGGGCCTGCGACCCGGTGACGAGGTGCTCAGCACCGACCACGGGTACGGGGCGGTGAGCCTGGCCATCCAGCGGGAGTGCCGGCGCACCGGCGCGGTCAGCCGCGTCCTGCCGATCCCGCTGGCCGCCACCGACGAAGAGATCGTGCAGATCATCCGGGCCGGCCTGCGCCCGGGGCGGACGCGGCTGCTCGTCGTCGACCAGCTCACCTCCGCCACCGCCCGGCTCTTCCCGATCGCCGCCATCGTCGGGGCGGCCCACGAGAGCGGGGTGCCCGTTCTGGTGGACGCGGCACACGCCCCCGGGATGCTGGCCACCACCGTCGCGAGCATCGGCGCGGACTTCTGGGCGGGCAACCTGCACAAGTGGGGGTACGCCCCGCGCGGCACTGCCCTGCTGGTGGTCGCCCCCCAGTGGCGGGAGCGGATCGAGCCGCTGGTGGTCTCGTGGGAGCAGGAAGCCGGCTTCCCGGCCCGGCTCGAATGGCAGGCCACGCTCGACTACACCTCCTGGCTGGCCGCCCCGGCGGGACTGTTCACGCTGCGCAGCCTCGGCGTCGACCGGGTACGGGCGCACAACGCCGCGCTCGCCGCGTACGGCCAGCGGGTGGTGGGGGACGCGCTGGGGGTGGCCCCCGCTGATCTGCCCGACCCCGGCGGGCCGGCTGTGGCTCTCCGCCTCATTCCGCTGCCGCCCGGCACGGGCACCACGATCGACGCGGCTCGGGCGTTGCAGACCCGGATCGGCGAGCGGCTCGCCGCCGAGGTCGCGGTGATGAGTTGGAACGGCCGCGGATGGCTGCGGCTCACCGGTCAGGTCTACAACGCCGCCGACGAGTACGAACGGCTGGCCGTTCGGCTGCCGGCGTTGCTCGCCCAGCGCTGACCCGCTCCCGCCCGGACCGAGCGGGAGCGGACGCACCGAAATCGGGGCGCCGGGAAGCAGGTGCGCCGGAAGTAGGTGCGCCGGAAGCGGGTCCGCCGGGAGCAGCCGCACCCGGCCGAGGCCGAGCAGGGAGAGGGGGTCGAGATACTCCTCGCCCCGCCGCAGGCCCCAGTGCAGGCACGCCTGCGACGGGCAACCCGGGTGCCCGGGCAGCAGTTCGCCCAGCGGCGTGCCGGCGGTGACCGGCTGGCCGGGGCGTACGGCGGGTTGGACCGGCTCGTAGGTGGTCCGCAGCCCGTCGGCGTGCCCGACGGTGACGACCGGTCGGCCGGCCACCAGGCCGGCGAAGAGCACGGTGCCCGGCCCGGCGCTGCGGACCGCCGCTCCGGGCGGGGCGGCCAGGTCGACGCCACGGTGGCCGGGCAGCCACGGTCGGGGCGGCGGGTCGAACCGGCGCACCGGACGAGGTGGCCCGTCGAGGGGCCAGCGGAACCGCCCGGCAGGCACTGGTCCAGGCGCCGGGTCGGTCACGGCCGCGACCGGCACGGTTGGCGTCGGTGGTTGGCCGGGCACCGCCGCGACCAGCACCGCCAGCCCGCAGAGCTGGACGGTCAGTGCGAGCGGGAGCGCGGCGCAGAGCAGCAGCGTGCGGCGGATCCGATCGTCGGGTGGCGGTCGCATGACGGCAGCCTCCGGCGAAGGCTGGGCCGTCCGCCAGCCCGGCTGACGAAGCTGTGGACAACCGGGGGTCCTGTGGACGACCACCGAACCGCCCGATGATCTGTTATGGGAACGCTGTCCCGACCCGACGCACAGCGGACCAGGTCACCACCGCCGGGCCGGAACAAAGGGCCTAGGCTGGGCCGCGTACGGCGGGTGGCGCCGTCTGCACCGGGGAGGCCTCGCATGACCACTGTCGATGACCGGACGCCGACGGTGGCGGACGTGAGCGGCCCGTCGCGGCTCGCCGAGCCCGACGAGGCGATCAGTGCCGAGGAGTTGCAGCTCGCCGCCCGCAACCACGGCCTTCCGCTGGAGGCGCTGCGGTACGACGTGACCCCCGCCGGGCTGCACTACCTGCTGATCCACTACGACATCCCGGAGGTCGACGCGGCGGCGCACGCGTTGACCGTCGGGGGCGCGGTGGACCGTGCGCTGACCGTCACCCTCGCCGACCTGCGCGCGCGACCCCGTGTCACCCACCGGGTCACGATGGAGTGCGCCGGCAACGGCCGGGCCCTGCTGCACCCCCGGCCGGTGAGCCAGCCCTGGCTGGTCGAGGCGGTCGGCAACGCCGAGTGGACCGGCACGCCCCTCGCTCCGCTGCTACGCGAGGCGGGCCTGGGCGCGGACGCGGTCGACGTGGTCTTCACCGGTGCCGACCATGGCGTCGAGCGCGGTGTCGAGCAGGACTACCAGCGGGCGCTGTCGGTGACCGACGCGCTGCGCGAGGAGGTGCTGCTGGCGTACGAGATGAACGGGGCTCCCCTGCTGCCGCAGCACGGCGCCCCGCTGCGGCTGATCGTGCCGGGCTGGTACGGCATGGCGCACGTGAAGTGGCTGCGCTCGATCGAGGTCCGGACGGAGCCGTTCGAGGGCTACCAGAACGCGGAGGCGTACCGGCTGCGGCGCGACGCCGACGACCCGGGCGTGCCGGTCACCCGGATCGAGCCGCGCGCGCTGGTCCGCCCGCCGGGCTTTCCCGACTTCATGACGCGCCGTCGGCTGCTCCCGGCAGGACCCTGCACTGTGGACGGGCGGGCCTGGTCGGGCCACGCGCCGGTGGTCGCGGTGGAGGTCAGCGTCGACGGCGGTGCGAACTGGGCGCCGGCCGAGCTGGACCCGGCGGCGGGCGGGGAGTTCGCGTGGCGGCGGTGGCGGTACGAGTGGACGGCGACGCCCGGCCGGTACGTGCTCAGCGCGCGGGCGACCGACGCGTCCGGGCGGACCCAGCCGGTCGAGCAGCCGTGGAATCGTGGCGGCTTCGCCAACAACCTGGTGCAGCGCGTCGAGGTTGTGGTGCCGGCCGAGTGACCGGCGCGTCGGGCCGCGCCACGGATGGGGGGACCGTGGCGTGGCCGAGGGTCGTCAGCCGCCGAAGCCGGAGTCGGCGGGCAGCGAGATGTCGGGCTTCTCCAGCTCTTCGACGTTGACGTCCTTGAAGGTCATCACTCGGACGTTCTTCACGAAGCGGGCAGGACGATACATGTCCCACACCCAGGCGTCGTGCATCTCGACCTCGAAGTAGACCTCGCCGTCGGAGTTACGCACGTGCAGGTCGACCTGGTTGGCCAGGTAGAACCGGCGTTCCGTCTCCACCACGTAGGAGAACTGGCGGACAATGTCGCGGTACTCCCGGTAGAGCTGCAGCTCCATCTCGGTCTCGTACTTTTCGAGATCTTCCGCGCTCATCGCACTCCGCCTTCCATGACCACATCTTCCCCCACCGGCGCCGGAGGCCGAGGCTGCTCGCCCAACGCCACGCCGACGGTACCCCCTGACGCCCAGGAGCGCTCCATCGGCTCGTCCGACGCCGGGCCGACGGGCCGTCGGGCGCGCGGCGGCCGGCCGTCGCGGCCGGAGACCGCGGCGACATTGATGTACGAGAAGCGGTGCTCCCGGCACGGTCCGTGCTCCCGCAGCGCCGCGCTGTGCTCCGGGGTGATGTAGCCCTTGTGTTCGGCGAAGCCGTACGCCGGGAACACCCCGTCCAGCTCCACCATGATCCGGTCTCGGGTGACCTTGGCGAGCACGCTGGCCGCCGCCACACACGCGGCCACCCGGTCACCCTTCCAGACCGCCAGCCCCGGCACGCCCAGGCCGTCCACGCCGAAGCCGTCGGTCAGCACGTACTCCGGCCGGGTCGTGAGCGAGGCGAGCGCCCGGCGCATCGCTGCCAGGTTGCACACGTGCAGCCCCCGGGAGTCGACCTCGTCGGCCGGAATGACCACCACGGCGTACGCCAGGGCGCGGTCCACGACCTCGGCGTACACCCGCTCCCGGCTGGCCGGGGTGAGCAGCTTGGAGTCGGCCAGCCCGTCGATCTCGCCGCGTCGCCCCTCCGGCAGCACCGCCGCGGCGGCGACCAGTGGGCCGGCGCAGGCCCCCCGACCGGCTTCGTCGGCGCCGGCCACGTGCCGGAACCCGCGCCGTTGCAGCGCCCGTTCGAGCGCGTACAGGCCTGCCTCCCGGCGTACGACGGTGCGCGGCGGGGTCAGCACGACGCCTCGACGGCCGGCGGCAGGAGCCGGGCCAGCAGGTCGGGCAGCTCGGGCGGGTAGTACCGGTCGCCGCTGGCGGCCAGCTCGGCCGGCAGCCACCAGCGGTGGCCGGCGATGCTGCGCTGCTCGACGTCGTTGAAGCCGACGGTGTCGACCTGCCACGACGGCACCCGGAACAGGAAGAAATCCTGCTCCTGGCGGTACCAGTCGCCGTCGAACGGAAACTCGGTCGTGTCGGACCAGACGGGCTCGCCCAGCTCGGCGGGATCGACCCGCAGCCCGGTCTCCTCGGCGAGCTCCCGTGCCGCGCCGGCCGACGGGGACTCCGCCTCGTCGAGCCCGCCGCCGGGAGTGAACCAGTAGCGGTGCTCCGGGCAGGCCGGGTCGAAGCCGTGGAACAGCAGGACCCGGCCGACCGCGTCGACGAGCAGCACCCGTGCCGCGCGTCGAGGGGTGTAGACACGATTGGCACTGTTCACGCCTGCGGGGCTCGCAAGCTCACTCCTCGCGCTCACGGTCACCGCACCAGCCTGCCAGACGTGCGGCCGATCGCCCATGCCCCCGCCGGTTCTACGGCTTGGGAATGCCGTCGAACTGATCGGGCACCGTCAGCCAGGTGGCCCGGTTGACGGGCCAGAAGACGGTGAACGCCCGCCCGACGACCTCGCCCTCGGGGATCGTGGCCTCGGTGATGTTCTGCCCGGACTGCTGCCAGTGCTCCAGCGAGTCACCCGAGGCCGACCGGTGGTCGCCCATCACCCACAGCCGACCCTTCGGCACCGTGATGTCGAACTCCTGGTCGGCCGGCTTGTCGCGGACCCCGTCGATCGAGAAGATGTACGGCTCGTCGAGCGACCTGCCGTTGATCATCAGGCGTTCCTGCGCGTCGCAGCAGACCACGTGGTCGCCGCCGACGCCGATCACCCGCTTGATGAAGTCCTCACCGTCGGGGTTGCCGCTCCACTCGGTGGGCGCCTTGAAGACGATTACCTCGCCGCGGTGCGGTGACCGGAAGTCGTAGACCAGCTTGTTGACCAACACGCGGTCATCGATCTTGAGAGTGTTCTCCATGGACGGAGAGGGGATGAAGAAGGTCTGCAGCACGAAGGCGCGGACCAGCACCGCGACCAGGATCGCCACACCCAGCAGGATCGGCAGCTCCTTCCAGAAGGAGCTGCGCGGCTTGTCGGTCTGCTCGTCAATCACGCCAAGGAGCCTACGTTGCCGGGCCGGACGGCACCGTCCGGAACGCGCGGGAACCCCTCAGCGCGGCCGCCAACGGGAGAATCAGCAGCACACCGCCCTGCGGGGACGGACGGACCGGGGGCGCCCCGGAGGAGGCGGCGGCCGGCGCGGCCACGTCGTCGAAGGTCGACGGCACCGACAGCGCGGCCCAGCGTGACGACGGCCAGACCACCATGAACGCCCGGCCGACCACGTTGTCGATCGGCACCGGGCCCTGGCAGCGCGCGTCCTGGGAGACCTCGCGGTGATCGCCCATCACGAAGATCTGCCCCGGGGGTACGACCACCTCGTCGAAGCGCCGGGAGCGGCACTCCTGCGGATTGGGTGGCAGATCCAGCGGGGAGTTGCGCAGCACGTACGGCTCGTCGAGCGGAGTCCCGTTCACGGTGACCCGGCCCTGGGAGTCGCAGCACTTCACCCGGTCACCGGGCAGGCCGATCACCCGCTTGATGAAGTCCTTCTCGCCGGGACGGCTCACCCCGACCAGGTCCCCGACGGTGCGGCCGACCTTGCCGACGAAGCCGGGCTCCGGCTGCTCGTCGACCTGCGGCGCCCAGCGGTCGGTGCCCCGGAACACCACCACCTCGCCGCGCACCGGGTCACGGACGTCGTAGACGACCTTGTTGACCAGCACCCGGTCGCCGATCAGGAGGGTGTCCTCCATCGAGCCGGACGGGATGAAGAACGCCTGGAGCAGGAATGTGCGGATCAGCACCGCGAGGCAGAACGCGACCACCAGCAGCAGTGGAAGTTCCTGCCAGAGCGGCATCTGGCGGCGGCCGCGGCGCACCCGCCGGCGCCACGGATCGACGGTGCCGTCCTCGTCAAGCGTCTGCACCACGCCACTCCCCGGTCCGCAGAAACACCACCGCCCGGGAGCCTCGTCGAGGCTCCACGGGCGGTAGTGGACAGCTGCCCGCCACAAAGGCGGGGTCGCCGCCTGGCTGCGCCCGTACGACCAGGGTAGTGCGGTCTGGGCGGTACGGCATACGCGCAGCTCAGGCGGCGTGGCGAGCGGGAAGTCAGCTGGGCTGCTTCTCCCGCTTCTCCTTGATCTTGGCCTTCTTGCCGCGCAGCTCGCGCAGGTAGTAGAGCTTGGCGCGACGCACGTCACCGCGGGTCACGACCTCGATCCGGTCGATGCCCGGGCCGTTGAGCGGGTAGGTCCGCTCGACACCGACACCGAAGCTGACCTTGCGGACCGAGAAGGTCTCGCGCAGACCGTCACCCTGGCGGCGGATCACGACGCCCTGGAAGATCTGGACACGGGACCGGTTGCCCTCGACGACCCGCGCGTGCACCTTGACGGTGTCACCGGCACGGAAGTCGGGAAGGTCGGTCCGCTTCGACTGGGCGTCAAGGGCGTCCAGGATGTTCATCGCTGCGTCCTCGTAAGGCTCACGGCGCACCGTCACTCGGTGCGCGGGTGGGTGATTCTGATTCCCGGGTGGTGATCGGCGGGCCGACCCCGGTCGGGGATCCTCGCAGCCGCCCGCGGGCGCGGACGGATGCGGCAACCCCCCTACTTTGCCACATCCCCCGGCGGCGGCTGAAATCCGGCCCGCTCCAGCGCCGCGATGTCCCGTTTGTCGAGCCGCTCGGGCGGCAGCGCGGCCAGCAGGTCCGGACGCTGGGCCGCGGTCCGCAGCAGCCCCTCCTCGCGCCGCCAGCGCGCGATCTTGCCGTGGTCGCCGGAGCGGAGCACCTCCGGGACGTCGTGCCCGCGCCAGCTCGGCGGCTTCGTGTAGATCGGTGCCTCCAGCAGCCCGTGCGCGTGCGACTCCTCGTCCAGCGAGCCGGCGTTGCCCAGCACCCCGGGCAGCAGGCGGGTGACCGCCTCCAGGATGACCAGCACCGCGACCTCGCCGCCGAAGAGCACGTAGTCGCCGAGCGACACCTCGGTGACCGGCATCCGGGTGGCGGCGTGCGCCAGGACCCGCTGGTCGATCCCCTCGTACCGGCCGCAGGCGAAGAGCAGGTGCGGCTCGGCGGCCAGCTCGTGCGCCATGGCCTGGGTGAACGGGACACCCGCCGGTGACGGCACGAGCAGCCGGGGCGGCGGGGCCTCGGCCGGGGCGAGCGCGTCCAGCGCCGCACCCCACGGCTCCGGCTTCATCACCATGCCGGGGCCGCCGCCGTAGGGGGTGTCGTCGACAGTGCGGTGCACGTCGTGGGTCCAGGTCCGCAGGTCGTGCACGGCGAGCTGGAGTACGTCGTTGGCCCGGGCGCGGCCGATCAGCGACAGGTCCAGTGGGGCGAAGTACTCCGGAAAGATCGACACGACGTCGACGCGCATGCGGGTTGGTCCTAAAGATCGAGCAGGCCGGCCGGCGGGTCGACGATCACGCGTCCACCGGCCAGGTCGACCTCCGGGACGATCGCCCGGACGAACGGGATCAGCGCGGTACGCCCCTCGGGGCGCCGCAGCACCAGCAGGTCGGACGACGGCGCGTGGTCGATCCGGGCGACCTCGCCGAGGCGCTCACCGGCCGGGGTGACCACGGCCAGACCCACCAACTGGTGGTCGTGGAACTCCTCCGGGTCCTCCGGAGGCTCCACGTCGGCGCTGTCCACCACGAGCAGGGTTCCGCGCAGCGCCTCCGCGGTGTCGCGGTCCAGGATGCCGTCGAAGGCGACGAGCATCCGACCCTGGTGGAACCGGGACTCCTCGATGGTCAGCTCGGCGGGCACCCGGAACGGCACGCCCGGCCCGTTCGCCGGCGCGGGCGGCGGGACCGCCCCGGGTTCGGTGCGCAGCACCGAACCCGGGGCGAACCGTGCTTCGGGTTCGTCGGTCCGCACTTCCACGGTGACCTCCCCGCGGACACCGTGCGGCTTGCCGATCCTTCCGACGACGAGCTGCATCAGTACGAGTCGACGATGTCGACGCGTACCCCGCGCCCGCCGATGGAGCCGATCACCTGACGCAGCGCCTTGGCGGTCCGGCCGGACCGCCCGATCACCGTGCCGAGGTCCTCGGGGTGCACGCGGACTTCCAGCCGCTTGCCCCGACGGGAATCGACCATCCGGACCCGGACGTCATCCGGGTGGTCGACGATGCCCTTGACCAGGTGCTCCAACGCCGGACGCAGAGGCATGTCAGGCCTGCTCACCGGCGTCGGCAGCGGCAGCGGGGGCCTCGGCCGCCGGGGCCTCGGCCTTCGGGGCCTCGGCCGGAGCCTCAGCGGCCTTGGCGGCCTTCTTGGCCGGCTTGGCCGGGGTCTCCGGGGCGAGCCCGGCGGCGGCCTTCGCCTCAGCCTCGTACGCCGCCTTGCGGTCGGCCTTCTCGGCGGCGACCTTGAGCGGCGGCGGGGCCGGCAGGCCCTTGTACTTCTGCCAGTCACCGGTCAGCTCCAGCAGCCGCTGCACCGCCTCGCTCGGCTGAGCGCCGACGGACAGCCAGTACTGGACCCGCTCCGACTTGACCTCGATGATCGAGGGGTCTTCCTTGGGCTGGTAAACCCCGACGAACTCGATCGCCCGGCCGTCGCGCTTGGTGCGCGAGTCGGCGATGACGATGCGGTACTGCGGGTTGCGGATCTTGCCCATCCGCAGGAGCCGGATCTTTACGGCCACAGTTGTTTCGCTCCTGTTGCGATCTCACCAGCCCGCTGTGGGCGGTGTGCGTGGGTGAGCGCCGACCGGACCCGTGGGGTTGGGCCGGAGACTACTCGGTGGACTAGCGACGTGCCCGGGTTAGAGGGCGCCGGACGCGCGCCGGATACCAGCGACCCATTCTGCCAGATCCGACGCCGATCTCTCGCATCGGACCCGGACACCGCGTCACCGGTGACCCGGAACACCTCTCAGCGCACCGGCGGACGGTCCCACCCGGGCGGAAGTTCGTCCGGTACGTCCCACTGGGCCGGCGGGGTGAAATCGCACCAGGTGCCGTCGAACGGGAACCGGCCCGCCTCGGCGAGCGCGATCACCCGCTCCCCCTCGGCGCGGACCGCCTTCTCGTCGGTCACCCAGTAGTCGTCCGGGAAGGCGAGACGCTCGACGAACTCGTCCTCGTCCTTCCACTCCCAACTGAGGTCCGGACGCACCACCACGTCGAGGTCCTGGTCCACCACGTCGACGCCGGCCACCGGGCCGTCGTCCCAGCGGACACCGGGCTCCTCCAGGTTGACGTACCAGTGGGCGAACCTGCCCTGCGCGTCCCGGAACCACCACACGGAGTGCGCCGCCCCGGTGGGCAGGAACTTCAGCAGCGGAGGGCCGTTCCAGCGGCCGTGCGCCAGCCGGTACGACGACGAGATCCACTGGGCGAACGGCATCGCCCGCATGCCCAGCCCCGCCTCGGTCACCTCGTGGGCCACCGGCGAGTCCCGCGCGATCCACACCAGCAGACCCCGCTCGTCGTCGCTTACCACGCGACCCGGCCGGACCCACCCGATCCGACCGTGCCGCACGTTGCGGTGCATGATCAGCCGACCCGGCGCGAAGCGCACGGCAGCACCTCCGGGCTGTTAGCGGGGGCCCTTTCCTCGACCACGGGCGTCAGGAAGGGGCCCTTCCTGACGCCTCAGTAGGCGCGGGCGAGGATGGCGACCAGGTCGGGCTCGTCCTCGGAGTCCGGCACCGAGCCGTCGGCGCGCAGCAGGCAGCGCACCGTCACGCCCTGGCCGTTCGCCTCGGCCTCGCCGGCCACGCCGACCGCCGACCACGGCACCTTGGCCCAGCCGGTGGCCGCCGCCTCGATCGCCTCGGCCAGCGTCGACACCTCGACGGTGCGCGACTGGCGGTGCGCGAGGGCCTGGTCGTGCAGCACCTGCTGGTCGGCCTCCAGTGCGGCGAGGACCGCGCCGACCACGTCGGCCACCGCCGTCGGGGACTTCGACCCGTCGGTACGACGGACCACCGTCGCGTTGCCGACGGCCAGGTCGCGGGGGCCGACCTCGACGCGTACCGGATAGCCGCGCAGCTCGGCGTCGACGGCCCGGCGGCCGAACGCGGTGTCGGTCCGGTCGTCGAGCGCGACCCGGACACCGGCGTCGCGCAGGCCGTCGCGCAGCTTGGCCGCCGCCTCGCCGACGCCCTCGCCATCCTTGACGATCATGATGTACGCCTGGATGGGGGCCAGCCGCGGCGGCACCCGCAGGCCGTTGTCGTCGCCGTGGGCCATGATCAGGCCACCGAGCATCCGGGTCGACGTGCCCCAGGAGGTCGTCCACGCGTGCTCGCGACCGCCCTCCTTGGCGGAGTAGCTGATGTCGAACGCCTTGGCGAAGTTCTGGCCCAGCTCGTGGCTGGTGCCCAACTGGAGCGCCTTGCCGTCGCCCATCATGCCTTCGCAGGTGTACGTGGCGGTGGCCCCGGCGAAGCGCTCACGGGTCGTCTTCAGGCCCACCACCACCGGGATGCCGAGCACGTTCACCATCAGATCCTCGTACGCCTCGTGCAGGATCCGCCGCGCGTAGGCGCGGGCGTCCTCACGGGTGGCGTGCGCGGTGTGCCCCTCCTGCCAGAGGAACTCGCTGGTCCGCAGGAAGATCCGCGGGCGCAGCTCCCACCGGACCACGTTGGCCCACTGGTTGAGCAGCAGCGGCAGATCCCGGTACGAGTCGATCCACTTGGCCATGAACTCGCCGATCACCGTCTCGCTGGTGGGGCGCACCACCACCGGCTCGGCGAGCTGCTTGCCGCCACCGTGGGTGACAACCGCCAGCTCCGGCGAGAAGCCCTCGACGTGCTGGGCCTCGCGCTTGAGGTAGCTCTCCGGGATGAACAGCGGGAAGTACGCGTTCTCCGCGCCGGCCGCCTTGATCCGGGCATCCATCTCGGCCTGCATCCGCTCCCAGATGGCGTAGCCGGCGGGGCGGATGACCATGGTGCCGCGGACCGGGCCGTTGTCGGCCAGCTTCGCCTTGGCGATCAGGTCCTGGTACCAGCGGGGGAAGTCCTCCGCACGGGGAGTGAGCACGCGTGCCATGACCGCACATCCTATGCGCCGCGCGGGTCCCCGCCGCGCCCGGGAGGCGCCGCGCCGCGCGACCGGTGCTGGGCGGGGCGCGCAGCCCGCCCTTGCCGGGGCGCGGCGGGCGCTGGGCGGGGGCGGGCAGCGGGCGCTGGGCAGGGTGGCGGGCCGCCCTTCGCGGGGCGCGCAGCGGGCGCTGGGCGGGGCGGCGAGCCACCCGTAGAATTCGACCACCATGACTGCGACCGACTCACCACGCCAGCGACTGCGGGACACGATCGTGGACGCCGCCCGCGCACGGACCATCGCCGCCGGCTGGGACGCGGTCCGCATGGGCGGCGTGGCCACCACGGCGGGGGTCAGTCGGCAGACCGTCTACAACGAGTTCGGCAGCAAGGCGGGCCTCGCCGAGGCGCTCGCCCGACGCGAAGTGGACCGGTTCGTCGGCGACGTCCGGGAGGCGCTGCTCGCGCACGGTGCCGACGTACGGGCCGGCGCGTACGCCGCGATCGCCCACACCCTCGCCACGGCGGCCGACAACCCGCTGGTCAAGGCCATCCTCACCAGCGCCCGGGGCGGCTCGGACGAACTGCTCCCGTACCTCACCACCCGGGCCGAGGTGGTCCTCACCGAGGCGTCCGGCGCGCTGATCGAGTGGGCCGGTGACCACCTGCCGGGAGCGGACCAGGCAGCGTTGGCATTCGCCGCAGACACGATCGTCCGTCTGGTGGTGAGCCACATCGTGCTCCCGCGATCCCCGATCGACCAGACCGCCGCGGCCCTGGCCGACCTGGCCGTGCACCTCTTCGCCGCCGCCGCGACCACCCGCCCGCCCCGCTGACGCTCCCACGTCGTCGTACGCGAACCGTCGCGCCCGCACGCACCTCCGCCCCCGGCCTGCCACGCCCACGCCCCATGCCCCACGCCCCACGCCCCACGCCAAGATCCGCACAACATCAGTGATGTTGCTGCCTCCCGCGAGCGTGAGGCAGCAACATCAGGGAAGTTGCGCGGATCTTCCCTCGTCGCCCTCTCCGCCCGACAAGATCGTGCTCGATCCTGGTTCCAGTGGCATCCCCACGACGCCGAGGCCACTACTTCCTGGATCCAGCACGATCTTGCGGCGCGACCCAGCGCGGCGCGGCCCCGCGCGGCCGGCGCGAGGTCAGCGCGGCCGGCGCGGGGTCAGCGGAGGACTCGGCCGCGCAGGATCGTGCGGGACGGGGCACGGACGACGCGGAGGTCGTGGCGGGGGTCTTCGGGGTAGACGGTCAGGTCGGCGAGGCCGCCCTCGACCAGGCCGGGGAAGCCGAGCCATTCGCGGGCGCCCCAGGATGCGGCGGCGAGCACGTCGATCGGTGCCATGCCGGCGCGCTCGTGCAGCAGCAGCATCTCCTCGGCGGCCAGGCCGTGGTCGATGCCACCACCGGCGTCGGTGCCCACGTAGATCGGCACGCCTGCCTCGTGTGCGGCGCGCACCACCTCGGGGAAGCGGTCGCGCAGCGCGAGCATGTGCTTGGCGTAGCCGGGGAACTTGCCCCGCGCCTGCTCGGCGATGCCCCCGAAGGTGGCGATGTTGATCATTGTGGGGACCAGCGCGGTGCCCTGACGGGCCATCTCGTCGATCAGGTCGAGGCTCAGCCCGGTGCCGTGCTCCACCGAGTCCACCCCGGCCCGCACCATGATCTCGACGGCCGATTCGGAGAAGGTGTGCACCGCGGCGCGTACCCCGGCGTCGTGCGCGGCCCGTACGGCGGCGGTGAGGGTGTCGGCGTCCCAGGCTGGCGCGAGGTCGCCCACGCCCCGGTCGATCCAGTCGCCGACCAGCTTCACCCAGCCGTTGCCGGCCCGGGCCTGCGCGGCCACCGTCGCGGCCACCTCGGCCGCGCCGACCTCGACGCCGATGTCGCGCAGGTAACGCTTCGGGGGCGCGACGTGCCGGCCGGCGCGGGCCAGCCGTGGCAGGTCCGGTTCGTCGTCGAGTTCGGGGTACGGGTACGGCGACCCGGCGTCCCGGATCGCCAGCACCCCGGCGTCCCGGTCGACGTGGGCCAGCTCGCGGGCCTGGTCGAGGGACGTGATCGGGGCGCCACCGCGGGCGATGCCGATGTGGCAGTGCGCGTCGACCAGCCCCGGGAGGACGAACCCGCCGTCGACCACCGTCTCCGCACCGGGCACCGGGGTGAAGGTGACCCGGTCGCCGACCAGCCAGAGATCCCGGACCTCGTCGTCGGGGAGCAGCACACCGCGCACATGAAGAGCCATGCGCACAGTCCTACCCGATCAGCCCTCCTCGGCGACGAGCAGGTCGTTCCTCCGAGCGGTCAGGGCCGGCCACGTCCACCGAGAACCTCCCACGTCGCCCGCCGTCACCGACACGCGTCAGCGCGGGCCCTTGTCGCCGCCCTTGCCGAGCTTGTTGAAGTCGATCTTCGGGAGCTTGAAGCCGGGCGGGAGGCCCTGGCCGCCAGCGAGGTCGTTCGGGTCCATCCCCGGCGGGAGCTGCGGCATGCCACCCGGGAAACCGCCCGGGAGCCCGGCGCCGGCGCCCGTACGCGGACGACCGCCACCCTTGGTGCCCTTGCGCTTGTTCTTGGGGGACTTCGTCGCCTTGCGGCGGCCACCACCGGGCAGGCCCATCATGCCGCCCATCTGCTTCATCATCTTCTGCGCGTCGGCGAAGCGGTTGAGCAGCTGGTTGACGTCCATGACGGTGACCCCGGAGCCGTTGGCGATGCGCGCCCGGCGGGAACCGTTGATGATCTTCGGGTTGGTGCGCTCGCCCGGGGTCATCGACCGGATGATCGCGGTGACCCGGTCGAAGTGGCTGTCGTCCAGCTCGGCAAGCTGGTCCTTCATCTGCCCCATGCCCGGCATCATGGCCAGCACGTTGGCGATCGGGCCCATCCGCCGCACCGCGATGAGCTGGTCGAGGAAGTCGTCGAGCGTGAACTGCTCGCCGCCCATCAGCTTGGCGGTCATCTTCTCCTTCTGATCCGAGTCGAAGGCCTGCTCGGCCTGCTCGATCAGAGTGAGGACGTCGCCCATGCCGAGGATCCGGCTGGCCATCCGGTCGGGGTGGAAGACGTCGAAGTCCTCCAGCTTCTCGCCGGTGGACGCGAACAGGATCGGCTGCCCGGTCACCTCGCGCACGGAGAGCGCGGCGCCACCACGGGCGTCGCCGTCGAGCTTGGAGAGCACCACGCCGGTGATGCCGACGCCGTCGCGGAACGCCTCGGCGGTGCGGACGGCGTCCTGACCGACCATCGCGTCGATGACGAAGATGACCTCGTCGGGTGAGACGGCGTCGCGGATGTCGGCGGCCTGCTGCATCATCTCGGCGTCGATGCCGAGTCGGCCGGCGGTGTCGACGATGACGATGTCGCGGGCGGCGCGCTTCGCGTGCTCGATCGAGGCGCGGGCCACCTGCACCGGGTCGCCGGTGCCGTTGCCGGGCTCCGGGGCGTACACCTCGACGCCGGCCCGGCCACCGAGCACCTGGAGCTGCCCGACGGCGTTGGGGCGCTGGAGGTCGGCGGCGACCAGCAGCGGCTGGTGTCCCTGGCCCTTGAGCCAGCGGGCCAGCTTGCCGGCGAGGGTGGTCTTACCGGAACCCTGGAGGCCGGCCAGCATGATCACCGTGGGCGGCTGCTTGGCGAACTGGAGCCGCCGACCCTCGCCGCCGAGCACGTTGATCAGCTCTTCGTTGACGATCTTGATGATCTGCTGGGCCGGGTTGAGCGCCTGGGAGACCTCGGCGCTGCGGGCGCGCTCCTTGACGGCCGCGATGAAGCCCTTGACCACCGGCAGCGCGACGTCCGCCTCCAGCAGCGCGAGGCGGATCTCGCGCGCGGTGGCGTCGATGTCGGCGTCGGTGAGCCGTCCCTTGCCGCGGAGCTTGGTGAAGATCCCGGACAGGCGGTCACTCAAGGTGTCAAACACGCGAACATCCCGTTTGTCAGTGTTCCGGCGGGCACAACGCGGCCGGCACTGCGGAGTCCGGCCACCGCTAGGGTAGCCGCCCCGCCGCACGGCCGCTGGCGGCCCGGCCTCACCCCGAGACCAAGCCCGATTGGTACGCGAAGACGACGAGCTGGGCCCGGTCCCGGGCTCCCAGCTTGCCCATGGCCCGGCTGACGTGGGTCCGCGCGGTCGCCGGGCTCACTACCAGCCGGGCGGCGATCTCCTCGTTGTTCAGGCCCTCCCCGACCAGGCCGACGACCTGGCGTTCCCGGTCGGTGAGGGTGTCCAGCCGCGGGTGCGGACGGGGTGCCCTCGACGGCCGGGTGGCGAACTCCCGCACCACCCGCCGGGTCACCGACGGCGACAGCAGCGCCTCCCCCTCGGCGACCAGGCGGATGGCGCGCAGCAGCTCCGGCGGCCGGGTGTCCTTGGTGAGGAACCCGCTCGCGCCGTGCCGCAGCGCGTCGAAGACGTACTCGTCCAGCTCGAAGGTGGTGAGCACCACCACCCGCGTGCCGGTCAGCTCGGGGTCGGCGACGATCCGGCGGGTCGCCTCGATCCCGTCGATGCCCGGCATCCGGATGTCCATCAGCACCACGTCCGGCCGCACCTGACGGGCCAGCTCCACCGCCCGCAGCCCGTCGGCCGCCTCACCGGCGAGCGCAAGGTCGTCCTCGCTCTCCACCAGCGCGCGCAGCCCGAGGCGGACCAGGTCCTGGTCGTCGGCGATCAGCACCCGGATCACGCCGGCGGCTCCACGGGCAGCCGGGCCCAGACCCGGAAACCGCCGTCCGGGCGCGGTCCGGTGGTCAGCCGTCCGCCCAGCGCGGCCACCCGCTCGCGCATACCGGCCAGACCGTGCCCTCCGGTCCGGTCGTCGGCCGCGTCGAACGGGCCGGCGGCGACACCGACGCCCCGGTCGGTGACCTCGACCGTCACCTCGTCGGCCCGGTAGCCGACGGTCACCTCGGCGCTGCTCACCCCGGCGTGCCGCAGCACGTTGGTGAGCGCCTCCTGCACCACCCGGTACGCGGCCAGGTCCACCGCCGCCGGCAACTCCCGAGGGTCGCCCTCGCGGCGCACGTCGACGGCGAGACCGGCGCCGGCCAGCCGGTCGCACAGCGCCGGGAGCCGGGCCAGCCCCGGCACCGGTTCGCGCTCCGCGCCCCGGCGCACCGCGCCCAGCGTGACCCGGAGCTCGTCCAGCGCCTCCCGACTGGTACGACCGATCGCGGTCAGCGCGACCTCCGCCTGCTCCGGTCGTTTCGGCAGCAGGTGAAGGGCGATCTCCGCCTGCATGCTGATCGCGGCCAGCCCGTGCCCCACCACGTCGTGCACCTCCTGAGCGATGCGCAGCCGCTCCTCGTCGGCCTGCCGGCGGGCCTGCTCGACACGTTCGCGGGCCTGTTCGGCGCGGCTGCGGGCGGCGGCCTCGCGGTTGACCCGTACGACCACGCCCGCAGCGAAGGGTACGACCGCCCAGGCCGACGCGGGGAGCACTCCGGCCCAGCCCAGCGACGGGCCCCGGGACCAGAAGACGTGCGCCAGCAGCACCACGAACGCGCCGGCGGTGGCGAGCGCCGCCGGGCGCACCGGCAGCCGCAGGGCCACGGTGTAGGCCGCGACCAGGAAGGTGAGCAGGATCGGCCCGTACGGATAGCCGAGCACCAGGTACGTCGTGGTGGCCACGGTGACGACGGCGAGGGTGCCCACCGGGGCGTAGCGGCGGCCGACCAGCGCCAGCGCGGCGACCGCCATCACCACCCTGCAGAACGCGTCCACGGGTCTCGACCCCGGCTGGTTGGCTCCCGCGAACCCGGTGGTGAGCTGCGCGAACCCGAGCAGGGCCAGGGCGAGCACGGCGTCACCCAGCCACACCCGCCGCCCGTTCCATCGCATGGCCGTCATTCTGCCCGCGCCGACGCCCCCTGACGT
Source organism: Micromonospora sp. NPDC049114 (assembly GCF_040648635.1). Lineage (NCBI taxonomy): Bacteria > Bacillati > Actinomycetota > Actinomycetes > Micromonosporales > Micromonosporaceae > Micromonospora > Micromonospora sp. NPDC049114. The sequence goes on from NZ_JBEZEA010000001.1 coordinate 44,860, forward strand.
GCGTCCACGAGCGGCACCGTCGCTACGCCCCGGGGCGTACCCGTCCCCTCATACGGCGGCGAGGACGGCGGCCTCCAGGCGGGCCCGGGTGGCGTCGTCGGGCCAGCCACCCACCAGGTAGAAGGCGTCGACCACGTCCGCGCCGAGGGTGGAGATGCGCGCGGCGCGGACCAGGGCTCCCGCCTCGTCGAGAGCGCAGGCGACCCGGTAGAGCAGCCCGGCGGCGTCGGCCGCGCGCAGTTCGAGCAGCACGGCGTCGGTGGCGGCCTCGCGGTGCCAGACGACCCGGGGAGCGGCGCCGCTGCCCCGGGCGGCGAGCGCACGGCCGCGCAGCCGTTGGGTGACGGACACGTCGCCGGCGACCGCCCGACGCAGGTCGGCGCGCAGCGGGACCGGATCGGCCGGCAGGCCGTAGCGGGGTTGCACGCGGCACTCGACCAGGGCCCGGCCGTCGACCACCGAGGCGTCGGCGGAGAGCACCTCCAGTCGGTGCAGGGCGAGGCAGCCGGCCACCGTGGCGAGCAGTCCGCGCCGGTCGGCGGCGGCCACCGCCACCCGGTCCCCGGTGAGGTGCACGACCGGCAATGGCCCGGCCAGCAGCGCCGGATCCGGCGCGGGTGGCTCGGGCAGCACGCCGGTGTCCAGGGCGGTGCGGACGCGGGCGACCAGTTCGGCGACCAGTCGTCCCTTCCAGTCCGACCAGGCGGCCGGGCCGGTGGCCGCGGCGTCCGCGCGGACCAGCGCGTGCAGCAGGTCGAGCGTGCCGGTGTCGCCCACCGCCTCGGCTACCGACGCGATCGTGACCGGGTCGGCGAGGTCCCGGCGGGTGGCCACGTCGGGCAGGAGCAGGTGCAGCCGGACCAGCGTGCCGATCAGCTCGACCTCCGCGGCCGGCAGCCCGACCCGGGTCGCCACCGTCTCGGCGAGCGGCACCCCGACGGTGCTGTGGTCACCGGGCAGGCCCTTGCCGATGTCGTGCAGCAGGGCGCCGAGCAGCAGCAGGTCGGGGCGGTCCACCTCGCGGGCGTGCCGGCTGGCCTCGTGGGCGGCCTGCACGAGATGCCGGTCCAGGGTGTAGCGGTGCACCGGGTTGTGCTGGGGCAGGCTGCGCAGCCTGGTCCACTCGGGCAGCCAACCGTCCACCAGCCCGTACCTGTCGCAGGTCTCCCAGGCCGGCACCAGGCCGGGACCGGCGCCCAGCAGCGTGGTCAGCGCGGCCCGGGCCTCGGGCGGCCAGGGCGCGGGCAGCGGGGGGCAGTACGCCGCCAGCCACTCGCAGGTGGCCCGCGCGATCGGCAACCGGGTGGTGGCCGCCGCGGCGGCCACCCGCAGCGACAGGCTCGGGTCGGGGCGCGCGCCGATCGCCGTCCGGGCCAGCACCAGCTCGCCGTCGTGCTCGACCACGTCCCGGGCCACCGGCCGGCGCACGGGAGCGCCGTTCCCGCCCCGGGAGCGGCCGGAGCGCAGCCGGTCGGCGGCGCGGAAGGCGTCGTCGAGAGCGTGGCTGACCGTGCGGGCGTCCCCGGCCACCCGACGCAGGAGGGCGTCGCCGTCCTCCAGGGCGAGCAGCGCGGCGACGCCGTCGCGTTCCTGGGCGACCAACCGGTCGACCCGGCGACCGACCTGCTGGTGCAGCGCGTCGCGGGTGTCCAGCAGGCGCAGGTGGGCGGCGCGGACGGCGGGGCGCAGCGCGTCGGTGATCCCCGCGGCGGAGATGGCGCGCAACAACCCCACGTCGCGCAGCCCGCCGGCGGCCTCCTTCAGGTCGCCTTCGAGGAGGAAGGCCAGCTCGCCGTGCGCCTGCCAGCGGGCGGCGGTGACCTCCCGCAGGCCCGGCAGCTGGCGGACGGCGGTACGCCGCCAGTGGTCGGCGGCGGTGCGGATCAGGGCGTCGGCGAGCGCCTGGTCGCCGACCACCAGGCGGGCGTCGAGCAGCCCGAGGGCGACCTTGACGTCGTCCTGGGCCACCGACAGCGCCTCGGAGACGGTCCGCACGGAGTGGTCCAGGCGCAGGCCGGCGTCCCAGATCGGGTACCAGACCGAGGCCGCCAGCTCGTCCGTGCCGGGCACCCCGGCGTGCAGCAGCACCAGGTCGAGGTCGCCGTAGGGGGCGCACTGCCGCCGCCCCAGACCCCCGACGGCCATCAGCGCGACCCCGTCGCGCGCGGGCAGCAACCCGCGCAGAAACTCGTCGTACGCGGCCGCGCGCGCCCGACGGGCGGGCTCCCCGATCCCCCCGGGTACGCCGACGACCTCGTTGATCAAGAGGTTCGCGTCGCCGTTCCCGGCGTGCCCTGACGCGTTCTTCCTGATCAACGAGGTCATGTCGTCGTGGCCCGGATCAGAGGGCGTCGAGGCCGCGCTCGCCGGTACGCACCCGGACGACCTCCTCGACACCGGTGACCCACACCTTGCCGTCGCCGATCTTGCCCGTGCGGGCGGCACCGACGATGGCGTCCACGATCTTTTCCACGTCGATCTCGTCGGTGAGCACCTCGACCCGGATCTTGGGCAGGAACTCGACCGTGTACTCGGCACCCCGGTAGACCTCGGTGTGCCCCTTCTGCCGTCCGTACCCCTGAACCTCGCTGACGGTCAGCCCGGCCACGCCCAGGGCGTGCAGAGCCTCCTTCACCGCGTCCAGCTGGTACGGCTTGATGACCGCGGTCACCAGCTTCATGTCCAACCCCTCCATCTAAGGAACGTTAACCGGCGACCTTGGCGCTGACCGGCTCGGTGGACTCCGCCTCCGGCGCGGCGCCGCTCGGCGCTGCGCCACCAGGGGTGCCGATGCCGGCCATCGCGAACGCGCTACCCGTGCCGCCGCCGGCCGGGGACAGGTCGTAGCTGCTCTCGGCGTGCTCGGCGATGTCGATGCCCTCGACCTCGGCCTCACCCTTGACGCGGAAGCCGATCGTCTTCTCGATGACGAAGGCGAGCACCCAGGCGATGCCGAACGACCAGGCGGTGACGATCAGGCCGGCGAGGGCCTGCCGACCGAGCTGGGTCGCGCCGCCGCCGTAGAAGAGGCCGTCGGAGGCGCCCACCACGTCGCTGATCGCGGCGTTTACCGAGTTGGTGGCGAACAGGCCGAGCCAGAGCGAGCCGATCCAGCCACCGACGAAGTGCACGCCGACCACGTCGAGGGAGTCGTCGTAGCCGAGCCGGTACTTGAGGCTGACCGCGAGCGCGCACACGACCCCGGCGACGATGCCGAGCAGGACGGACGCCCACGGGGCGATGAAACCACAGGCCGGGGTGATCGCGACCAGGCCGGCGACCGCGCCGGACGACGCGCCGACCATTGTCGGCTTGCGGTCCTTGACCCACTCGACAGCGATCCAGCCGAGCACCGCGGCGGCGGTGGCGAGCTGGGTGTTGATGAAGGCGAGACCGGCGACCGAGTCGACGGTCAGCTCCGAGCCGGCGTTGAACCCGAACCACCCGAACCACAGCAGACCGGCGCCGAGCGCGACCAGCGGGATGTTGTGCGGCTTCATGCCCTCGCGGGGCCAGCCGAGCCGCTTGCCGAGCACCAGCGCCACGGCCAGGGCCGCCGCACCGGCGTTGATGTGCACCGCGGTGCCACCGGCGAAGTCCAGCGCGTGGATGTCACCGCCGATGATGCCGCCGCCCCACACCCAGTGGGCGACCGGGAAGTAGACGAGCGTGGCCCAGCCGAACGCGAACAGCAGCCAGCCGGCGAACTTGGCCCGGTCGGCGATGGCGCCGCTGATCAGCGCGACGGTGATCACCGCGAAGACCATCTGGAAGGCCATGAACACGTAGAGCGGAATCCCGATGCCGCTGGGGTTTTCCGTCGTGGCGCCCCACAGGTCGGTCTCGGCGAGGAACGTCTTGGTGCCGAGGTACGCGCCCGGGTCACCCCAGAAGCCGTTCACGTCGGTCCCGAAGGCGACGCTGAAGCCGTAGAACCACCACAGAACAGAGATGAGCCCGATAGCGGAGAAGCTCATCATCATCATGTTGAGTACGCCCTTGGCCCGGTTGAGGCCGCCGTAGAACAGCGCCAGTCCGGGGGTCATGAGCAGCACGAGCGCGGTCGAAACCAGCAGCCACGTGGTATTGGCGCCGTCGATCGTCGGTGCTTCAGGCACGCTGGCCTCCTAAAGGTGAAGTCCTCCTTCGCGGCTTTCCGGGGCAGCGTCGCCCGTAGGCCGGTTGCGCGGAAGCCTCGCGGCCGGCTGTTTCACCCAGGGTCCCGTGCGGGTTTCCGTTTCGTGACGGGTTGTTTCGTACGTGTCACGGAGTCCGCACAGTCAGCAGCATGGACGAAGGTGGATCGACCGGACGTCGAGCGTCGATGGCTGACCGGTCAGCGGCATCGACCGGTGCGCTTGAGAAGCCCGGCCGAGCATCGGCCGGCAGCGCGCTCAGCGGAGGGCGTTCTCCAGGGCGTGCCGCTCGTAGTCGAGCAGCCGCAGGTCGCGCATCGGCCGCCGCAGGTGGCCCTTGTGCACGATCCGCACGAACGCCGGCTCACCGGCGGCGGCCATCCGGCGGATGCCCTCGACGTGGTCGACGATCCGCTTGCGGATGGTGCGGATCAGCCGGTGCCTGTCGCGCGGGATCAACCCGTACGCGTCGGCGAAGAGGCGCAGCCGGCGCGGCCGGTCGGGATGCTTCCAGCCCAGCGTGATCGAGTCCCGGTCGGCGAAGATCGGCACCCACGTCCAGGCGGCGTACGCCACGTCGTAGATGCGGGCGCCGGGCGAGGCGAGGTCGAAGTCGATCAGCCCGAGCGTGCCGTCGGGCCGCCAGATGACGTTGTGCGGGGCGGCGTCGTGGTGGCAGATCACCTCGGTGTCCGGCGGCGGCGGCCCGAACGAGCGCCAGACCGCCCCCGGCGGCGGAGCGAAGCCGTACTGTGCGTCGTGGAACATCCGCAGCATGGTGGCGACGGTGACCAGCGCCTCGTCGGTCACCCAGTGCGGGGCGAGGGGGTATTCCCCGCACTCCCCCTCCAGGTACGACAGCACCTCCCGGTTGCGCTCGTCCATCCCGAGCGCCCGGGGTGCGCCGGTGAACCCGACGTACTCCAGGTGGCGCAGCAGGGCGTGCACGGACGGGGTCCACGGCCCGGCGTTACGACGGACCGTGTCACCGACCCGGACGACGGTGCTCACGTTGCCGCCGTGCAGCGGGATCTCCTGCGAAGTCACGTACGGTCTCCCGAGGCGCTGCGAAGGGTGGCCGGGGTCGCGCCAGCCCGCGTACGCGCGATCGTCAGTGGTCACCCGAGACTACGCGTCCCGTGCGGCCGGCTCGGTGCCCAGCAGCGCGTCGACGAACTGCGCCGGGTCGAACGGAGCGAGATCGTCCTTGCCCTCACCGAGGCCGACGAGCTTGACCGGGATGCCGAGCTTGCGCTGCACGGCGATCACGATGCCGCCCTTCGCGGTGCCGTCGAGCTTGGTCAGCACCACACCTGTCACGTTGACGACCTCGGTGAAGACCCGGGCCTGCTCCAGACCGTTCTGGCCGGTCGTGGCGTCGAGGATGAGCAGCGTCTCGTCGATGGGCCCCTGCTTCTCCACCACGCGCTTGACCTTGCCCAGCTCGTCCATCAGGCCGATCTTGTTCTGCAGGCGGCCGGCGGTGTCGATGAGCACGGTGTCCACGCCGGTGTCGATACCCCGGCGGACCGCGTCGAACGCCACGCTGGCCGGGTCGGCTGCCTCCGGGCCGCGGACGGTCTCGGCACCGACCCGTTCGCCCCAGGTCTGCAGCTGGTCGGCGGCGGCGGCCCGGAAGGTGTCGGCGGCGCCCAGCAGCACGGTCCGGCCGTCGGCGACCAGCACCCGGGCGATCTTGCCGCAGGTGGTGGTCTTGCCGGCGCCGTTGACGCCGACGACCAGCACGACCGCCGGCACGCCGTCCTTCGGGGCGGTGCGCAGCGAACGGTCCATGCTGGGGTCGAGGGCGTTGACCAGCTCGGCGGCGAGCAGCGCGCGCAGCTCACCGGCCGAGCGGGTGCCCAGCACGCGGGTCTGCTCGCGCAGCCGGTCGACGATGTCGCGGGTCGCGTCGACGCCGACGTCGGCGGTGATCAGACTGTCCTCGATCTCCTCCCAGACGTCCTCGTCGAGGTGGTCGCGGGCGAGCAGGCCGAGCAGGCCCTTGCCGAAGACGTTCTGCGAACGCGACAGCCGCGAGCGGAGCCGGACCAGGCGGCCGGCGGTCGGCTCGGGCACCTCCACGGTCGGGGCGGGCGCCTCGATGACCGGTGGGGGCTCGACCAGGACACCGGTGGACAGATCGGACTCCGGTGCCTCGACCGGCGGGCCGGCGAGATCCTCCTCGGCACGGGTGTCGACCTCGGTGCGCGCAAGCGGGGGCTCGGGCCGCCGCCGCAAGCGCGGCACGACCAGCCCGACTGTGCCGGCGATCAGCACACCGAGCAGGACCAGAGCGAGGACGAGATATTCGGCCATGCCGGAATCCTGTCAGATGCCGGCGGCGGCGTCCCAGCCACCGCACCCGGCCGGTCTCACGAACCGGCGGTAGGCTCGCCGCATGCCCGCCGCACACCTCCTGATCGGCCCACTTCTGCGGCGAGTGGTCGACACCCGGGCGACGATCTGGGTGGAGACCGCCGCGCCCGCCGTGGTCACCGTCCGCACCGCCCACGGCGCCACCGGCACCGCACCCACCTTCTCGGCGTACGACCACCACTACGCCCTCGTCGTGGTGGAGGGGCTCACCCCGGACAGCACGACGACCTACGAGGTGCTGGTCGACGACGAGCTGGTCTGGCCGGTGGAGAGCAGCGGCTTTCCGCCCAGCGTGATACGCACCCGGGCGGTCGACGACCGGGACCAGCCGGTCAGTCTGATCTTCGGTTCGTGTCGGGAGACCACCCAGCACGCCACCACCCGCAAGCTGCCGCCGGACGCCCTGGACGCGTACGCCCGTCGGTTGATGGCCGACCCCGAGTCGAACCCGCTGCCCGACCTGCTGGTGCTGCTCGGTGACCAGGTCTACGCCGACGAGACCTCGCCGACCGTGCGGCGACTGCTGCGCCGGCGCCGGCGGCGGCCCAAGGGCGCCCCGGCCGACCAGGTGGTGAGCTTCGACGAGTACACCAAGCTGTATCTGGAGTCGTGGCGCGATCCGGAGATCCGCTGGCTGCTCTCCACAGTGCCGAGCGTGATGATCTTCGACGACCACGAGATCATCGACGACTGGAACACCTCCGCGTCGTGGCGTGCCGAGATGCGCGAGCAGCCGTGGTGGGCCGAGCGGATCGGCAGCGGGCTGGCCTCGTACTGGGTCTACCAGCACCTGGGCAACCTCTCCCCGGACGAGATCGCCGCCGACCCGGTCTTCGCCAAGGTCGCCGCCGCGGAGGACGCCACAGGCGTGCTGCGCGAGTTCGGGCACCGGGTCGACCAGGAGTCCGACCTGGCGCACGACACCGAGCGCTGGCGTGCCGTGCAGTACCAGTGGAGTTACGCGATCGACCTGGGGCGCACCCGGCTGGTCATGCTCGACAACAGGTGCAGCCGGGTGCTCGAGCCCGGCAGCCGGGCGATGCTGCCGCCGGGTGAGTGGTCGTGGTTCCTCGACCAGGCGCACGGCGTCTACGACCACCTGGTGGTGGGCGCCTCGCTGCCCTGGCTGCTGCCCCAGGGCATCCATCACATCGAGGCGTGGAACGAGAAGCTGGCCGACTCGCGCCGGCCGTGGGTGGCCCGCGGGGCCGAGAAGCTGCGCCGGGCCCTCGACCTGGAGCACTGGGCGGCGTTCCGGCGTTCGTTCGAGGCCCTCGGGGAGACGTTCGCCCGGATCGGCACCGGCACCCCGAGACAGTCCGGCGCCCGGGTCGGCGCCGGGCCGGCGTACGCCCCACCGGCGTCGATCAGCGTGCTCTCCGGTGACGTGCACCACTCGTACGTGGCGCGGGCCCGGTTCGCCGATCCCGCGGTGGTCACCCCGGTGCACCAGCTCACCTGCTCACCGATCCACAACCAGGTGCCGGCCGGCATCCGTCCGCTGATGCGGCTGGGCTGGTCGTCCGGGCCGGCGGGCGCCACGCGGGCGCTGGCCCGCGCGGCGGGTGTCCGACGGCCGGGGGTGCGCTGGCGCAAGCTGGCCGGTCCGTACTTCGGCAATGCCGTCGCCACCCTTACCCACCGGGGTCGGCGGGCCGAGGTGATGATCGAGGGCACCACGAGCGACGGGCACCTGCGTCAGGTGATGAGCCGCCGCCTCTCCGGCGACGACTGACCGGGCCTCGCCGTACTCTCTTCCCCGTGGACGAGCACCTGCCGGAGCCGATCCGGGCTGTCGAGCACGAGCTGACCGCGTTGCTGCGCCGGGGACGGGCGGTTTCGTGGGAAATCGCCCGGGAGGTGCACCCGACCCTCGAACCGAACACGTACGGACTGCTGCTCTGGTTACGGCGCAGTGGATCAATCCGGTTGACCGAGCTGGCGGCGCGGCTCGGCGTGGGCAAGGGGACGCTGAGCCGGCAGATCAACGGGCTGGAGGCGCTCGGTCTGGTGCACCGCGACCCCGACCCGAGTGACCGGCGGGCGGCGCAGATCAGCCTCACCGAGGAGGGCCAGCGCCGGTTCGACGTCGCCCGGTCCGCCCGCCTGGGCGAGTTCCTGCGTGCTCTGGACGACTGGCCGGCGCGGGACGTCGAGGAGTTCGCCCGGCTGCTCGGTCGGTTCAACGAATCCTGGAGATGATCTCCGACGACGGGGAATGCGGTCGCCGTCCGCCCAGTTGTTGCTTGAGGCAACCAAACGTACGGTTGCCTCAGGCAACTCCCAGGCGGGTACCGCCCTGCGGCCCGCCCACCATCTCTACTCCGCTCGGAGGCAGTAAACGATGAGCCAGGCGACAGCGTCACGGGCGCCCGCCGTCGACATGACCCACCGGCAGATCCTGGAGGCTCTCTCCGGCCTGCTGCTGGGCATGTTCGTAGCGATTCTCTCCTCCACGGTCGTCTCGAACGCGCTGCCGCGCATCATCACCGAGTTGCACGGCGGCCAGTCCGCGTACACCTGGGTGGTCACGTCGGCTCTGCTCGCGACGACCGCGACCACCCCCATCTGGGGCAAACTCGCCGACCTGACCAGTAAGAAGACACTTGTCCAGCTCTCCCTGGCGATCTACGTCCTCGGCTCGGTGCTGGCCGGCGCCGCGCAGGGCACCGGCGAACTGATCGCGTGCCGGGTGCTCCAGGGCGTCGGCGCCGGCGGCCTCACCGCCCTGGCCCAGGTGATCATGGCGACGATGATCGCGCCGCGCGAGCGGGGCCGCTACAGCGGCTACCTCGGCGCCGTGATGGCCGTCGGCACCATCGGCGGACCGCTGATCGGCGGCGTCATCGTCGACACCTCGTGGCTCGGCTGGCGCTGGTGCTTCTACGTCGGCGTGCCGTTCGCCATCGCCGCGCTGGTCGTACTCCAGAAGACCCTGAAACTGCCGGTGGTCAAGCGCAAGGCGCAGATCGACTGGTGGGGCGCCACCCTGATCACCGCGGCCGTGTCGGTGCTGCTGATCTGGGTCTCCCTCGCCGGCGACCAGTTCGCCTGGGCCTCCTGGCAGACAGTCGTCATGGTCCTCGGCGCTCTGCTCCTCGGCGCGCTCGCCGTCCGGGTCGAGACCCGGGCAGCCGAGCCGATGATCCCGCCGCGGCTGTTCCGCAACCGCACGATCAGCCTCGCCGTCGTCGCCAGCATCGCGGTGGGCGTGGGCATGTTCGGCGCGTCGATCTTCCTCGGCCAGTACTTCCAGATCAGCCGGGGCGAGAGCCCGACCATGTCCGGCCTGATGACCCTGCCGATGATCCTCGGCCTGCTGGTCGCCTCGACGGTGGGTGGACGCATCATCACGAGGACCGGCCGCTGGAAGCGGTTCCTGGTGCTCGGCTCGGCGCTGCTCACCGTCGGCTTCGCGCTCATGGGCACGCTGCGCGCGGACACCAGCTTCACCCTGCTCAGCGTCTACATGGTGCTCATCGGCGTCGGCCTGGGCCTGACCATGCAGAACCTCGTCCTCGCCGTGCAGAACACCGTCGGCCCGCACGAGCTGGGTGCCGCCAGCTCGGTGGTGGCGTTCTTCCGCAGTCTGGGCGGCGCGATCGGCGTCTCGGCCCTCGGCGCGGTGCTCGCCCACAAGGTCAAGGACTACACCGCAGACGGGCTGTCCCAGCTCGGCATCCGGGCGTCCAGCTCCGGCAGCGGCGGTACCCTGCCCGACGTGCACACCCTGCCCGGTCCGCTGCGCGCGGTGGTGGAGGGCGCGTACGGCCACGGCGCCGGCGACATCTTCCTGGCCGCCGCCCCCTTCGCGCTGATCGCGCTGATCGCCGTGAGTTTCATCAAGGAAGTGCCGCTGCGGCAGCACAACGGCAGCCCGGTTTCCGCTGCGGCCGACGGGGAATCGAACCTCGTCTCCGGCGCGGTCCGGACCGGCGAGCAGAGGTGAGGTAGAACCATGAGCGTGGGAGCGCCGGACCGCGAGGAGTACGGCCCTCGGATCAGCCCGCTGCCCTTCGAACGGGGCACGGACGGCCCGCGGGTGGTCATGGTGGGGGTGGACGGCACCCGTACCTCCGCGCGGGCCGGCGCCTACGCCGCCGGGCTGGCCCGCCGGCAGGGCGCCGCCCTGGTGGTGGTCTTCGTCAGCTCGGCGAGCGGGCTCACCGCGCTGGTGCCCGGCATGGACGCCGGCGCGGTCCAGCGCACCTACGACGAGTTGGCCGACGAGCTGCGCCGCGAGTGCCGGCGTGGGGCCGAGCAGTTGGGCATCCCGGTGACCTTCCTGTGCCGGCGCGGCGACGCGTTCGCCGAGCTGTGCGCGGCGGCCGACGAGTTCCAGGCCGACATGGTGGTCGTGGGGGCGTCCGAGCAGGCCGGTCACCGGCTGGTCGGCTCGGTCGCCACCCGGCTGGTCCGCAAGGGTCACTGGCCCGTCGTCGTGGTGCCCTGATTAACCCGTCGCGGATCGTCAGGGGTGCCGGGCAGGATGCCCGCCATGACGTGGACCGCACCGGAGATCACCCGGACCCCCGAACCGTACGTCGGCGACGAGCGCACCATGCTCGACGGCTGGCTCGACTACCACCGGCAGACGCTGCTGCTCAAGTGCGCCGGCCTGACCGGGGAGCAGTTGCGCACGCCGAGCGTGCAACCCTCCGGCCTGACCCTGCTCGGCCTGGTCCGACACCTCGCCGAGGTGGAGGCCTGGTGGTTCCGGGAGAACTTCGCCGGCCAGCCTGTCGACTACCCGTACTTCACGCCGGAGACGCCGGACGCCGACCACGACGTCAGCGCCGCGGACGCCGAGGCGGACTTCGCCACCTTCCACCGGGAGGTGGCGCTGGCCCGCGAGGCCGCGGCCGGCCGTTCCCTGGACGAGACCTTCGTCGAGGTCAGCGGGAAGAAGCGCACCTTCAACCTGCGCTGGGTGTACGTGCACATGATCGAGGAGTACGCCCGGCACAACGGCCACGCCGACCTGATCCGGGAACGCATCGACGGCACCACCGGCGAGTGAACCCGTTCGGCGGACAACGCCCACCGAACGGCTGCCCGCCGGCGCCGATCCTCCATCATTGACGATCTTCTGCAACGCGCCGCAGACCTGAATCGTCATCCTGCCGAACGGGTTGTGGCCGGATCCGTTCCCGCCACCGACGCCCCCTCTACGGCCGCGGCGCGGATCACCGGGCCGCATACACGGGGAGCGGGACCATGGTTGGCAGAGGCGAGATCAGGCACACCCGGAGAGCGACGCTGGGCATTCTCGGGGCGGTCGGGGCGGTGATACTGGACTCGGGCTGTCAGGTCCGCCCGCCGGCCGCCACCGCCCCGCGTGTCGACCCCAACTACGTGGGCGATCCGACCGGCCCGGGCCCGGCCACCCCGCTGCTGCGCGCCGCCGGGTCGCCGCCAGTCGTCGTGGAGAACGCCCGGCCGGGCGCCAGCGGATTCCGCCTGACCGGGCACCGGTTCGCCACGGACAGGGGCGGCGAGATCGCCGGCTACGTCCACGCGACCAGCGTCGCGCCCGGCGAGGAACTGCGGTTCCAGGTCTCGGTCGCCCGACCTCAGCGGTACCGGATCACCATCTTCCGGGTCGGCCACTACGACGGTCGCGGAGCCCGGCAGGTGGCGGTCAGCCCGTGGCTGGACGGGTCTCCCCAGGCCGCACCGACGGTCGACCCAGCGACCGGCGCGGTGCGATGCGGGTGGCGCACGCAGTGGCGACCGACCGTGGCACCGGACTGGACGAGCGGGCTCTACCTGGCACTGCTCGCCAGCGCCACCGGCCATCACCAGTGGATCCCGTTCGTGGTACGCGACCCTGGGCACGCCCGCGGTGCTCTCGTTGTCCTGCCCACCAGCACCTGGCAGGCGTACAACTGCTGGCCGGAGGACGGGCGGACGGGGGCCAGCCTCTACTACGGCTTCGACAGCGCGGGGCAGATCACCACGAAGCACCGGGCCCGGGCGGTCAGCCACGACCGGCCGTACGCCGGCAACGGCGTCCCGGCGCTCGCCGACCACGACATCGGGTTCGTTCAGTGGGTGGAAGGTCAGGGAATCGACGTGGCATACGCCACCAGCGAGGACCTGCACACCGGGCGGGTGGACCCGGCCCGTCACCGGGCGGTCGTCTTCCCGGGACACGACGAGTACTGGTCGACACCTATGCGCGAGGCGGTCGTCACGGCCCGCGACGGCGGCACCAGCCTGGTCTTCCTCGGCGCCAACAACTGCTACTGGCGGATCGGTTACGGCGCGGACGATCACGACGACCGCTTGGTCCGGTGCGCCAAGGAGAAGACGCCGGCGTCCGGCCCGCTACCGCTCGGCATCATGTGGCGGTCGGCGGGCCACGCGGAGCAGCAGTTCATCGGGGCGCAGTACGTCAGCGTGGTGGACGGCTACGCCCCGCTGGTGGTCCGCGGCAGCCGACACTGGTTCTGGGCGGGCACGGGCGTCCGGGACGGCGACCTGATTCCCGAGGTCGTGTGGGGCGAGGCCGACCAGTGCATGCCCGGCTTCGCCGAGCCCCCGGCGGCGGAACGCACTCTGCTGGCCGAATCACCCTTCCGGCGCGACGGCGCACCCCAGCGGCAGCAGAGCCAGCTCTACCGGACCACGTCCGGGGCCTGGGTGTTCGCCGCTGGCTCGCTGGGCTGGACTCGTGCGCTCGCCGACCCGCGACTGGCCCGGGCCACCGTCAACCTGCTGAGGCGGGTGGTCACCGGTGAAGCGCGCACTTCGACGTAGTGACGCCGACACTCAAGGGCGACTCGGAGCCCGGCTCGAGCAGATGCTCGGGTGACCCACCCGGCTCAGTACGCGAGCGCGGCCCGCAGGTAGCGCAGGTCGGCGTGACCGCCCCAGCGGTGCGCCGACAGCCCGGCGGACCGGGCGCCCCGCACGGCCCAGTCCTCGTCGTCGACGAAGAGCACCCGGGCCGGCGGGGTGGCCAGCGCCTGGCAGGCGGCCTGGAAGTACTCCGGCGTCGGCTTGTGCACCCCGAGCGTGGAGGAGTTGACCACCACGTCCAGCTCGCCGACCAGGCCGAGCGCGGCCAGGTCGGTGTCGAGCAGGTCGGTGGCGTTGGTGCCCAGCCCCACCCGGACGCCCGCCGCGCGGACCTCCCGGACGAACGCCAGTACCTCCTGGTCGACCTCTCCCCGGTAGCTCTGCCACTGCTGGACCGCGGCACGGGCCCGTTCCGGACTGCCCACCGACTCGGTCAGGGCGTCCGCCACGCTGCTCACCCACGCGGCGTGACTGACCTGGCCGGTGAGCACCGGCTGGAGCCGCCCCCACTGCATGGCGATGTCGCCGAGCACCCCCTCGGAGAGGCCGTACTCCCGCTCGACACCGGCGGCCACCGCCGGGTCCCACCGGCGCAGTACGCCGTCGAAGTCCAGCAGGAGCGCCGTCGCGCGTTCCCGAGCCACTACCCGTTCTCCTCGCCGCGGCCGGGCCGCTGCTCGTTCTCGTCGGCCCGGTTGAGCCGTTGACTGATCACCTGGGTGACCCCGCTGCGCATGGTCACGCCGTAGAGCGCGTCGGCGATCTCCATCGTCCGCTTCTGGTGCGTGATGACGATCAGCTGGCTCTTCTCCCGCAACTGTGCCAGCAACGTGATCAGCCGGCCCAGGTTCACGTCGTCCAGGGCCGCCTCCACCTCGTCCATGATGTAGAACGGGCTGGGCCGGGCGCGGAAGATCGCCACCAGCATGGCCACCGCGGTCAGCGACCGCTCGCCACCGGAGAGCAGCGACAGGCGCTTGATCTTCTTACCCGGCGGTCGGGCCTCGACCTCGACGCCGGTGGTGAGCAGGTCCTCGGGGTCGGTGAGGATCAGCCGACCCTCGCCGCCGGGGAAGAGCACCGTGAACACCTGCTCGAACTCCCGGGCCGTGTCCTCGAACGCGCTGGCGAAGACCTCCAGGATCCGCTCGTCCACGTCCTTCACGACGGTCAGCAGGTCCCGCCGGGTGGCCTTGAGGTCCTCCAACTGCTCGGAGAGGAACTTGAAGCGCTCCTCCAGCGCGGCGAACTCCTCCAGCGCCAGCGGGTTGACCTTGCCGAGCAGGGCCAGTTCGCGTTCCGCCTTGGCGGCCCGCTTCTCCTGCACCGGCCGCTCGTAGCGCACCGGCTCGGGCACCGGCAGACCGTCCCGCTCGGCGAGGGCCACATCGGCCTGGGTGGGCGGCACCGGCTGGGCGGGGCCGTACTCGGCGACCAGCGTCTCCACGTCCAGTCCGAAGTCCTCGGCGGCCTTCGCCTCCAACTGCTCGATGCGCAGGCGCTGCTCCGCGCGGGCCACCTCGTCGCGGTGCACCTGGCTGGTCAGCCGCTCCAGCTCCGCGCCGAGCCGCTTGGCTGCCCCGCGTACCTCCTGGAGCTCGGCCTCGCGGGCGGCGCGCTCCCGCGCGACGGCGTCGCGGTGCTCCTCGGCCACTGCGATCGACGTGGTGAGCCGGGTGAGCGCCTCCCGGGCGCCGCCGGCGACGGCCCGGGCGATGCCCGCGCCCCGGGTGCGCGCGGCCCGCCGGGCCGCGGCGCGTTCGCGGGCGGCCCGCTCCGCGGTGGCCTGCCGGGCGAGGGAGTCGGCCCGGCCGGCGATCGAGGAGACCCGCTCCTCGGCGGTACGCACGGCGAGCCGGACCTCCATCTCGTTCTGCCGGGCCTGCGGCACCATGGCGGCGAGCTGGTCCCGCTCCTCGGTGGAGGGCTCGGCGTCGACCGGGGTCTCCTCGGCCAGCCGTAGCCGTTCCTCCAGCTCGTCGAGCGTGGCGAGGTCCCGCTGCCGGGCCGCCTCGGCACGGGCCCGGGATTCGCCCAGCCGGTCGGTCTCCGCCTTGGCCGAGCGGGCGGCCGCGCCCAGCTCGGCGAGCCGGCGGGCGGCGGCGTTGCGGTGGCTCTCCGCCTCGCGCTTCTCGGCGGCGGCGTGCTGCACGGCCTCCTTGGCGGCGGCCACCTCGGCACGCGCCTCGACGAGCTGGTCGCGCAGTTCGGCACCGGCCTGTTCGGCGGCGAGCCGATTGGTGCGGGCCTCCTCGACGGCTGCCTGCACCTCGATGTAGCTGGGGGCCTTGGCCGACCCGCCGGCCGCCGCGTACGCCCCGACCACGTCCCCGTCGGGGGTGACGGCCCGCAGCTCGGGGTTGCCGGCGACCAGCTCGGCCGCGGCGGCGAGATCGTCGACCAGCGCCACGTCGCGCAGCGCCCGGTGCACGGCGGGGCGCAGCTCGTCGGCGCACTCGACGAGGTCGGGTGCCCAGCGGGCGCCGTCGGGCAGCTTCGGACGCAGCGCGTCGGCCGAGCCGGTCATGCCGGGCCCCGCCGGGCTGCCGACCAGCAGGCCGGCCCGGCCGGCGTCGGAGATCTTCAGCAGGCGCATCGCCTCGACGGCCTCGTCCACCCCGCTGACGGCGACCGCGTCGGCGAGCCCACCGAGTGCGGCGGCCAGCGCGGCCTCGTGCCCCGGCGCGACGGTGAGCAACCCGGCGAGACTACCCAGCAGGCCCGGTACGTCCCCCGCGCGGGCGAGCAGCGCTCCCGCGCCGTCCTTGCGCCGCAGACCGAGGGCGAGCGCCTCCTCGCGGGCCTTCCAGGTGGCGGCGTCCTTCTCGGCGGCCCGCTCGGCGTCGGTCAGCGACCGGACGGTCGCCTGTGCCCGGTCCTGGACGGCGACCGCCTCGGCGTGCCGGGCGTCCAGGTCGGCGTTGTCCCGGTCCGCCTCGGTGGACTGCGCGGCAACCGCGTCCAGGTCGGCCTGCGCCTGCTCTGCGCGGCCCAGCGCGTCGGCGTAGGCGACGGCGAGGCGTTCGATCTCCTCGCCGGCGCTCGTGGTCCGGGCCCGTGCCGAGTTGACCTGGCCGGTGAGCCGGGCCATGCCCTCGCGCCGGTCGGCGATGGCCTTGGCGGCGGCCACCAGCTCCCGCTCGGCGGCGGCGAGCTGCCGTTCCAGCTCCTGACGGTGCTCGACGGCCTCGGCCAGCCGGATCTGGTCGTCGGTGAGCGCCGCGCGCAGCTCCTCCTCCTGCTCGCGGACCCGTTCGGCCTCGGCCTCCAGCTGGTCCGGGTCGCGGCCGGGCCGCTCGTCGTCGCCGGTGGCGCTGAGGTGCCGCAGCCGCTCCCGGGCCAGTTGCTCGATCGAGCGGAAGCGTTCCTGCAGGGCGGAGAGCTTGTACCAGGTGTCCTGCGCGGCGGCGAGCAGCGGCGCGTCCTCGGCGAGGGCGGCCTCCAACTCGCCGAGGCGGCCCTGCACCTCGGTGTGCTCGCCCTCGATCTGCTCGCGTCGCTCCCGCAACGCCGTCTCGTCGGCGATCTCCCGGTCCAGGGTGGTCCGCAGCGTGGCCAGGTCGTCGGCGAGCAGTCGCAACCGGGCGTCGCGCAGGTTGGCCTGGATGGCGGCGGCACGCCGGGCCACCTCCGCCTGCCGGCCCAGCGGCTTGAGCTGGCGGCGCAGCTCGGCCGTGAGGTCGGTCAGGCGGTTGAGGTTCACCTGCATCGCGTCGAGCTTGCGCAGCGCCTTTTCCTTGCGCTTGCGGTGCTTGAGGACGCCTGCCGCCTCCTCGATGAACGACCGGCGGTCCTCCGGCTTGGCGTGCAGCATGCCGTCGAGCCGGCCCTGACCGACGATGATGTGCATCTCCCGGCCGATGCCGGAGTCGGACAGCAGCTCCTGGATGTCGAGCAGGCGGCACGAGTTGCCGTTGATCTCGTACTCGCTCTCGCCGGAGCGGAACATCCGGCGGGTGATGGAGACCTCGGTGTACTCGATGGGCAGCGCGCCGTCGGTGTTGTCGATGGTGAGGGTGACCTCGGCCCGGCCCAGCGGCGCACGGCCGGCGGTGCCGGCGAAGATGACGTCCTCCATCTTGCCGCCGCGCAGCGCCTTGGCGCCCTGCTCGCCGAGCACCCAGGCGATGGCGTCGACGACGTTGGACTTGCCGGAGCCGTTCGGGCCCACCACGCAGGTGATCCCGGGCTCCAGCTTCAACGTCGTCGCGGAGGCGAAGGATTTGAAGCCCTTCACCGTCAGGCTCTTGAGATACACCTACTCGATCCTCGTCCGGTGGCCGCCGTACCGTCGCCGGCTGCGCGGACCTGGGTGAACCCGCAGACTAACCCGATGGCGGGACCGACCCGGCACGCGACCCGCCCCGGGCCGCCCCGGCGGACGGCGCGGAGGGTGACAGTGGGCCGAGCGCGCTGTTGTCACGGCGGGACCGGGAAAGACAAACAACGCTCATGATCGGCCCGCCGCCCGGCTGTTTCGGCGAAACTGTGCGGCGGTTATCGCGGCGCCGGTTACAAGATCACAAATGGTCGGCCACGAAAGGCGCCGGACAGCGTTGCGCGCCGGCACGGAGGTGTCGGCGCGCATTTTTGCGGTGGTGCTGCGATTCAGTTTTCCGCGCTGAAGATCAGGTCAGCGCCGGCTCGGCGAGACGGAGCAGGTCGTCCGCTTCCGCCGCAGCCGCCGCGAGCCGATCATTGTCGGCACGCAGACGCGTGATCTCGAACTCCAGTGCCTGAACCCTGGCACGCAGTCGGGTGACCTCGTCGAGCAGACGCCGGTCGGGCGCTGCACCTACGTGGCCGTAGAGGGCCTTCGCCATGCTGACTCCTTGATATGCGCTGCCGGAAAGGCCGGCCAACGCGCGCCCAATTTTGTACGCGGCTGTCATTCCAGCTGTATCTGGGCATGACCGGGCGCGACTGGCGACACCTATATATTGAGCCGCAAACCCCTCCTTCGTCAAGTTCTCGCAGGCCGTAGATCATCTCTACGTCGACCTGTCCACTTGTCGGGGGGGCTGCCGCAAGGCACGGACACGCTCTGTCCGGACGCCTTTACTGTACGCCCGGATTCGGGGAAGTCAGCGCCTTGGCGTCCGACTTCCTCTTAACTCTTCCTTAGCCACGTTGCCGCAGCTCGCGGGCGAGTCGTAGCGTCACCCCGGCCCGCAACCGACCCCGTGGAGGCACAGGCGTGTACGGCTGGACCGACCCGATGGACCCGAACGGCGCCTCCCGGCGTGCCGAGCGGCCGACCGACGAGCCGGACTGGCTGCGCGACCGCCCGGAGCCCCGCTCGGCCTACCTGTTCGGCGACGACCCCGACCAGCCCGGCGACGAGTGGCACCGCGCGGAGCCCACCGCGCGCTGGCAGCCCGCGCCCGTGGAGGCGCCGACCGACGGCTGGCGGGACCAGGAACGGGGCGACGAACCGACCGACGGCTGGCGCGGCGACGCGCGGCCCACGGAGATCGTCGACGGGTGGCACGCCGAGACCGACGCGTACTCCCCCGGCCGCGGGATCACGGAGGCCGCCGGCGACGGGCGGACCGGCAGCGGTCGGCACCGCTCGCCCCGGCGCTGGCGTCGCCCGTTGATGATCGGCGGCGCGGCCGCGGCAGCCACCCTCGTGGTGAGTGTCGGCGTCGGCGCGCTCGCGATGCCCGGCGGGAACGGCCCGGCCGACGAGCCGACCGCCGTCGACGACACCGTCGCCGCCGCGCCCGCCGTCCCGACGGACGAGCCGGCACTCGACACCCTGGTCGCCCCCTCCCCGACCAGCTCGCCCAGCTCGGCACGGCCGAGCCCGTCGCCGAGCAAGGTGGTCAAGCCCACCCCGGCCGCGTCGCGGACCACCGCCACCTCCCGGCGCAGCGCCGAGCGCAGCAAGGCCCCGAGCACCACCAGTGGCTCCGGGGGCGCCAGCGGCAGCCTCAGCGCCCAGGCCCAGGAGGTGGTGGACCTGGTCAACGCCGAGCGCGCCAAGGCCGGCTGCAAGGCGCTGAGCGTCGACGACAAGCTGATGACCGCCGCGCAGCGGCACAGCCAGGACCAGGCCGACCACCAGAACATGTCGCACACCGGCAGCGACGGCAGCAACACCGGAGTCCGGCTGGACCGCGTCGGCTACGCCTGGCGCACCTACGGCGAGAACGTGGCATGGAACCAGAAGACGCCGACCGCCGTGATGGACGCCTGGATGAACAGCTCCGGGCACCGGGCCAACATCCTCAACTGCGCGTTCACCGAGATCGGCGTCGGCATCGCCAGCAGCAACGGGCCGTACTGGACGCAGGTCTTCGCGGCGCCGCGCTGAGAGCGCGTCGTCCGCGCCCCCGCGCTCGTTGGACCCGGTGAGGCACGCCGGACCGGACGTGGGGGCGGCGTGCCGGTGTGGGCGGCGACCCGCCGCCCGGGACCCGGGGGCTGCCGATGCGGATCCGGCTGCGGCGACGTGCCGCCGCACGCCCGCTGCGCCGGATCGTGTCGGCCGGCGTCGTGCTCATCCTGGTGCTGCCGGCGTACGGATGTCGGCGCGAGCTGATCCCGCCGGGGGCGCCCACCCAGTGGCCGGCCACCCAGGCCCGCCACTGGCAGTGGCAGTGGCAGCTCGACGGCCCGCTCGATGAGACGGTGGACGCCGACGTCTTCCTGCTCGACCCGGTGGCAACCACCGCCGCGCAGACGGCCGAACTACGCACCCGTGACCGCCGGCTGATCTGCCAGGTGTCCGTCGGCTCGCTGCGCCCGACCGACCCGGACGCCAGCCGGGTGCCCGCCGCCGTGCGGGGCGCGGCCGGCCCGGAGCCCGGCAGCCGGTGGCTTGACGTCCGCGGGTGGGACGCGTTGGAGCCGGTGCTGGCCGACAGGTTCCGGCTGTGCCGGGGCAAGGGCTTCGGCGCGGTCGCTCTCTCCGACGCCGACGGGTACGCCCACCGCAGCGGCTTCCCGCTCGGCTTCGACGACCAGCTGCTGTTCAACCGCCGGCTGGCCCGGCTGGCCCGCACACTGGACCTCTCCCCCGGGCTGGTCAACGACGTTCCGCAGCTCGCGGCGCTGGCACCGGACTTCGACTTCGTGGTCAACGAGGAGTGCGTCCGGCTGGACCAGTGCGCCAAGCTGCTGCCGTTCGTGGACGCGGGCAAGCCGGTCTTCCACGTCGAGTACACCGGCTCGACCGACGACTTCTGCGTCACCACGGTCGGCTACGGCTTCGCGTCCATGCGCAAGAACCGGGCGTTGGACGCCTGGCGGGAACCCTGCGCGCTGCCGTGACGCCCGGTCGCGGTCGGCCGACACGGTGGTGCCCCCGTCCGCGGTGGCGAACGGGGGCTGCTCGGTCAATCCTGCGGCGCGAGGCCCCGGGTGGCATCCGGACGGCACGTACCGGGCCGCGGATCGCGGCCCGGCACGAGAGACGACCGGCCACTCAGGAGACGGGCACCAGCTCCGGCGCGGGCGCCGGCGGGTCGGTGGGCGCGGGCACCGGCGCCGGGCTTCGGCGCAGGAACCGCGGAGCCCACCAGTTCGCGTCACCGAGCATGGTCATCAGGGCGGGCAGCACCACTCCCCGGATGATCGTGGCGTCCAGCAGGATCGCCGCCGCCAGGCCGATGCCGAGCTGCTTCATGTCGATCGTGCTCAGCGTGGCGAAGATCGAGAACACCCCGACCATGACGATCGCCGCGCTGGTCACCACCCCGGCCGACGACGTGATGCCGTACGACACCGCGTCGCGGTTGGACATGCCGGCCCGCACGCCCTCGCGGATCCGGCTCACCACGAAGACGTGGTAGTCCATCGAGAGGCCGAAGAGCACCACGAACAGGAACAGCGGCAGCCAGGAGACGATCGCGCCCATCGAGGTGAAGCCGAGCAGCCCCTCGGCCCACTCCCCCTGGAAGACCAGCACCAGCAACCCGTACGCGGCGCCGGCGGAGAGCAGGTTCAGCACGATCGAGCTGGCCGCCACCACCACCGAGCGGAAGGTGAACGTCATGACCAGGAAGGTGAGCACCAGCACGAAGCCCATCACCAGCGGCAGCTTGTCGCGCACGTGCGACGCGTAGTCCTCGCTGTCGGCCACGCTCCCGCCGACCGCGTACTCGATCCCGGGGATCCCCCGCAGCTCGGCCGGGACCAGGTCGGCCCGCAACTTCTCCAGTGACTGCACCGACCGCTCGTCGCGGCTGGCGTACGGGGTGGCGACGTCCAGCACCGACACCCGGTGGTCGGCCGACACCTTGATCTTCGGGCCGTCCGCCTCGGTGGGGGCGAACAGCGGGTCACCGCTGGCGCGGGCGGCGAGGTCGGTGAGCGCCGCGTTGACCCGGTCGGCCTGCTCGGCCGGCGCCCGGACGGCCACCACGTGGTTGGTGCCGGTGCTCGGGAAGGCCGCGGTGAGCCGGTCGTACGCCTGCATGGCCGGCGTGGTGCGCGGCAGGTCCTCCATGCCGGGGAACTTCAGCTTCATGCCGAGCGCCGGCACGGCAAGCGCGAGCAGCAGACCGACCGAGATGACGAGCGTCGCCACCGGGGCGCGCAGCGCGGGACGGAGCACCGCCGGCCAGAGCCGGGGCGTACGCGGCTCGCCGTGCCGGCCGGTGCGCGGCGCGGTCAACCGCCAGAGCAGCGGCACCCGGGGCCGGTCGACCCAGCGGCCCAGCCTGGCCAGCAGGGCCGGCAGCACGGTCAGCGAGCCGGTCACCGCGACGGCGACCACCAGGATCGAGCCGACGGCCAGGGACGAGAAGACCACATCGCCGGCGAGGAACAGCCCGGCCATCGCGATGATCACGGCGAAGCCGGAAACCACCACGGCGTGCCCGGAGGTCTCCGCGGCGATCTCCACCGCGTCCAGGCCGGAGCGGCCCTTGGCCCGCTCCTCCCGCTCCCGGCGGATGTAGAAGAGCGAGTAGTCGACCCCCACCGCCATGCCGATCAGCAGGATCACCGGTGACGTGGTGTCGGTGGCCGGCACGAGGTGCGAGGCGAGGGTGGACAGGCCCATCGCGGCGGCGACCGAGGAGAGCGCCAGCAGCACCGGCACGCTGGCCGCGATCAGCGCGCCGAACGCGATGATCAGGATGGCCAGGGTGACCGGCAGGCTCAGCAGCTCGGCACGCTCGAAGTCCTTGCCCAGGGTGTCGTCGAGCGCCTGGCCGATCGACGGCCCGCCGACCTGCTCGACGCGCAGCTGCGGGTGCGCGCCCTGCACGGTGGCGGTGGCGTCGCGCAGCGGCTGCACCCGGTCCGAGGCGGTCTCCGGGTCACCCGCCATGGTGATCGGCAGCAGCAGGGCGGACCCGTCCCGCGCCGTGACCGGCGGACCGACCTCGGCGACCCCGGTGACCGTGCGCAGCCGGGCCGCCGCGTCGTCGGCGGCCGCCTTCGCCGCCGCCGGGTCCAGGGCGCCGCCCCGGGAGGTGATCAGGACGTTCTCCACGGCCGGGTCGTCGAAGGCGCCGTCGTCCACGATGAGGCTGGCCCGCCCGGCCTCGCCGATCGCCTGGTCCCCGCTGGTGGCCTCGGAGAGACCGGCGGCGTTACCGCCGACGAAACACACCGCCACGAACACGACCCACAACGCGATCGCCCGCCACGGATGCTCGGCGCTCCACCGCGCCATCCGCACCGTCACCGGTCTGTTGCCCATCTCGTGTCCCCCTGTCACGTCGACCCCCTGTCAACCGTGCTGACGTTAGGGGCGTGACGAGGCGGTCACATCGGGGAACGGCCCCCGTCCGCCCCGGAGTCGGTCCGCCGAGGGCGGCGGGCCCGCCGGACGGGCATCAACCGCGATTCGGGCGTACGCCGGGGTGGGGCCCGGAGCGTCCGGCCGCGACCCGCCGGTGCCGACCCGGAGCCGGCTCCGGGTCATCCCCGAAGGGCACCCCGAGGCCGGGGCTGGCAGCGCGGGCAGCTGAACGACGAGCGGTTCATGAAGGACTCGCGCCGGATCGGCGCTCCGCACCGCCGGCACGGCTCGCCCTCGCGGCCGTAGGCGTTCAGCGCCCGGTCGAAGTAGCCGCTCTCGCCGTTGACGTTCACGTAGAGGGCGTCGAAGCTGGTGCCGCCCACCTTGATCGCCTCCGCGAGCACGTCGCGGACGTGGCCGAGCAGACGCTGCGCGGCGGGCCCGGTCAGCGCGTCGGTGGGGCGGGCGCCGTGCAGCCCGGCACGCCAGAGCGCCTCGTCGGCGTAGATGTTGCCCACGCCGGAGATCAGCGTCTGGTCGAGCAGGGCCCGCTTCACCTCGGTCCGTCGGCGGCGCAGCGCGGCGACGAACGCCGCGTCGGAGAACTCCGGGTCCATCGGGTCGCGGGCGATGTGCGCGATCTCCGCGGGGAGGTCGGCGCCGCCCTCGCTGACCGCGAGCCCGCCGAACGTGCGCTGATCGACGAAGCGCAGCTCGGGCCCGTCGTCGGCGAACCGGAACCGCACCCGCAGGTGGGTCTCGTCAGGTGTGCCGGGCGGCTGGAGCAGCAACTGACCCGACATGCCCAGGTGCCCGACCACTGCGTCGCCGCTGTCCAGCGGAAGCCACAGATACTTGCCGCGTCGGCGCACGTCCACGATGGTCCGGCCGGCGAGCACATCGGCGAAGTGCGCCCCGCCGGGGACGTGCCGCCGGACGGCGCGCGGGTGTCGAACCTCGACCGAGGCGATCCGCCGGCCGGTGACCCACTGGGCCAGCCCCTGCCGGACGGTCTCCACCTCGGGCAGCTCAGGCACGGCGTACGCCCGTCTCGCGGCCGGTCGGGGCCTCGACGTCGCGGGCCTCGACCGGGCCGCCGCCGTTGGCGGACATCGGCCGCTCGGGCGGCGTCTGCTGGTCCGCCACGTCGGCCGGCATGGCCTGCGCCAGGTGGTCGGCCTCCTCGGCCCGGGCCGCCTGCTCGGCGCTGTCCAGCGGCTCCGACGGCTCGCCCTGGTCGGACCCGTCCTGCTGGGTGTTCCGCTCGTGCTGCTCGGTGAGCATCCGCCAGGCCGCCTCGGCGGCCCGCTGCTCGGCTTCCTTCTTGCTGCGCCCCTCGGCGCCGCCGTACCGGTTGCCGGCCACCACGACCCAGGCGGTGAACGTCTTGAGATGGTCCGGCCCGGTGCCCTCGATCCGGTACTCGGGCACGCCGAGACCGAGCGCGGCGGTCAACTCCTGGAGGCTGGTCTTCCAGTCCAGGGCGGCGCCGCGACCGGCCGACTCGGCCATCAACGGGTCGAAGAGCCGGTGGATCACGATCCCGGCGGTGTCCAACCCGTACTGGAGGTAGATGGCGCCCAGCAGCGCCTCCAGGGTGTCGGCGAGGATGCTCGCCTTGTCCCGGCCACCGGTGGTCTCCTCGCCCTTGCCGAGCAGCAGGTACGCGCCGAGGCCGTCCGGGCCCAGGCCACGGGCCACGTCGGCGAGCGCCCGCATGTTGACCACGCTCGCCCGCAGCTTCGCCAACTGCCCCTCGGGCAGGTCCGGGTGGTTGTGGAACAGCGCCGTGGTGATCACCACGCCGAGGACCGAGTCGCCGAGGAACTCCAGCCGCTCGTTCGTCGGCAGGCCACCGTTCTCGTACGCGTACGAGCGGTGAGTCAGCGCGCGTTCCAGCAGGTCCGGCTCCAGGCTGACGCCGAACGCGGCTTCCAGGTGACCGACGGACGCCCGCCGCCGCTTGTCGATGCTCATGATGTGCGTACCTCGGTGTCGGTGGAGCGGTCGGTGCGGTCCGTCGCGGCGTCGCCGTCGAGCAACGCGGAGACCAGTTCGGTGGCACGGCGTCGCCACAGGTGGGCGGCGAGAGCGATGCCGGAGGCGATGTCGTCGGCGCGAGCGGAGCCGTGACAGACGACGACCGTCCCGGCGACGCCGAGCAGGGCGGCCGCCCGGGGGGCGCCACCGCTGACGGGCGGGCCGCCGGCCATCGCGTACGCGCCCTCGATCGCCTTGAGCAGCACGTTACCGGTGAAGCCGTCGGTGACCACCACATCGGCACGCGCGCCGAGAGCCACGTCGTACCCCTCGACCAGGCCGACGTAGCGTGCCTCGCAGGGCAGCGGTTCGACGGCGAGCAGGGGGTCGGTGGCCCGGCGTACCCGGTCGCCCTTGCCGGCCTCGGTGCCGACCGAGAGCAGGCCGACCCGTGGCGCGACGACCGAGTGGGCCACCGCGGCGTACGCGGCGCCGAGCACGGCGTGTCGGGCCAGGGTGGCGGGGCGGGGTTCCAGCGAGCCGCCGACGTCGAGCAGCACCACCGGCCCGGCGACCGCGGGCAGGGTGGCGACCAGGGCGGGTTGGCGGATCTCCGGCCAGCGCCCGAGCCCGAGCACGGCGGCGGTGACCGTGGCGCCTGTCGCGCCGGCCGAGACGAGGGCGTCGGCGGTGCCGTCGCGCACGGCGGTGACGGCGGCCCGGACGGTGCTCTCCGAGCGGGCGGCGCTGGGATGGTCGGCCATGCCGACGGCGGAGCGGACCGGTCGGACCGTGATCCGGGCCCGCTCGGTCGGGGCGAGGGCAGCGATCAGCGCGTCGGCGACCTCGGTCGGACCGACGAGCAGCAGGTGCAGATCGGGATCGGCGCGCACGGCCCGCAGAGCGCCGTCAACCACGACGGCGGGAGCGTCGTCCCCGCCGAGGAGGTCAACGGCGATCCGCGCGGTGCCCGGCTCCACCGGAACACCGGCCGGGTTGGGCCGGCCAGCGTCGGAGGGAGCCGGGGCACCGGGCGAATGCCAGGGTGCGCGCGCCGCCCGACCCGGGGTCGGGGGCGTCACTCGGCGTCCAGGTCAGACCTCGAGAACCTGGCGGCCGTTGTAGGTGCCGCAGACGGAGCAGGCGGCGTGCGGCAGCTTCGGGGACTTGCACTGCGGGCACGCGACGGTCGCGACCACGGTCGCCTTCCAGTTCGCCCGGCGGGACCGGGTGTTGCTGCGCGACATCTTGCGCTTGGGGACGGCCACGGTTCTTACTCCTCTGTACGGGTCAGTTGCGTCAGGCCCGCCCAACGCGGGTCGATCTGCTGGTGACTGTGGTCGGCCGGCAGATCGTCCCAGTGCGCCCCGCATTCGGGGCACAGTCCAGGGCAGTCCTCCCGGCAGAGCGGGTTGGTCGGCAGCGTGAGCACCAACGCGTCCCGCAGCGCCGGCTCCAGGTCGATCAGATCGCCCTGCATCCGGCCCACCTCGTCCTCGTCGGTCGTGGCGTCCGTGGTGCTGTTCTCGTACGCGTACAGCTCCTGGATCGTCACGGCCATCGATTCGTTGATCTCGCGCAGGCAACGCCCGCACTCGCCCCGGATGGGACCGGTGATGGTCCCGGAGACGAGCACACCCTCGGACACCGACTGCAACCTCAGATCGAGGTTGAGGTCCGCGCCCTCCGGCACGCCGATCAACTCCACACCGAGGTCCGCCGGTGCCGGCACGACCCGCTGGACCTCACGCAACGCGCCAGGGCGACGCGGCAGGTCCCTCGTGTCGAGGACCAGCGGCGACCTGGGGTCGAGTGTCGATGGCGAGTGCTTGGGCATAGTCAGACTCCGGCCGGTGAGAGGCCGACAAAAAAGGTTACCTGGGCGACCGCCGGACCGTCGAACCGGGGGGACGCCTGAGGTGAGAATGTCGGCTGGTGAGGTGCCGCTCAGAAGGGTAGCGGGCGTTCCGCCTCATCCCCACCGAAGGTGCCGATCTCCCGCAGCGCGTGCATCTTGTCGCGGCCCCGCTCTATCGAGGCGAGGGCCCGGGTGAGGAACTGCTCGAAGTTGGCCAGCGCGGTGTCGACGTAGTCGTCGACCTCCTCGCGCAGGCGCTGGGCCTCGGCGCGAGCCTCGGCGATGATCCGGGCGCCCTCGTGCTCGGCGGACACGGTGATCTCGTTCACCGATACGAGGCGGGCGTGTTCTGCCTCACCCTCGCTGATGATCCGGTCCGCCTCGCGCTTGCCGGCGTCCATGATCTTGTCGCGCTCCTCGAGGAGCGCGGCGGCCCGACGCAGGTCGGCGGGGAGGTCGGCGCGCATCTCGTCCAGGGCGGCGATCATCTCGCCCCGGTCGACCATGCAGTTGTTGCGCGACATCGGGACGGAGCGCGCCTGCTCCACCATGGCGATCAGTTCGTCGATGCGATCGAGCGGGTCCACCGGTACCTCACTCCTGTCGTTCGTCGGCCGACCTCCATGATGCGGGCCACGGCCGGGTTCCTGCTCGACCAATCATGTCGTGCCCGCCCCACCACCGCCCCACTCACCCCAACCCGGCGAGTCGCGACATGGTCACTCCCCGCCCCCGCGCTCCCCGCCTCGCACTCCCCTGCCGCGTCGATCTTGCAGTTTCGGTCGCGGCAAAGCACCCCGAAAGGGGGCGATCCGGGGTCGGTAAGTGCAAGATCGGCGCGGGATGGAGGAGCGCCGGGCCGGGGTCAGGCCAGGGGTGGGGGGCCCAGGCGGGACTGCAGGGCCTCGCGGACCGGGTCCGGGACGTGGGCGGAGATGTCGCCGCCCCACTTGGCCACGTCCTTGACGAGGCTGGAGGAGAGGAACGAGTAGAGCGGATTGGTCGGCATGAAGAGCGTCTCGACCCCGGCCAGCCCGATGTTCATCTGGGCCATCTGCAACTCGTAGTCGAAGTCGCTGACCGCCCGCAGCCCCTTGATCAGCACGCTCGCCTGCTGGGCGCGGCAGAAGTCGACGAGCAGCCCCCGGAAGGACTCGACCCGCACGTTGCCGTACGAGGAGGTCACCTCGCGGAGCATCTCGATCCGCTCCTCGACGGTGAACAGGCCGCTCTTCGACTGGTTCACCAGCACGCCGACGATCACCTCATCGAACAGCCGACTCGCGCGGCCGATGATGTCGAGGTGTCCGTTGGTGACCGGGTCGAACGAGCCGGGACACACCGCACGTCTCATGATCGGCGACCGTACCAAAGGGTGGTCTCGCCGTACCGGCGACTGCGCTCGGGGGTGATCCCCTCCACCCACTCGAACTGCCTGGTGCGGCGGGACCGCTCCACCACCACCAGCGCGTCGGGCGCCAGCCAGCCGCCGTCGACAAGCGTCGTCAGCAGCGCGGTGATCTCCGCGTCCGGCACGGCGTAGGGCGGGTCGGCGAAGACCACGTCGTACGGGCCACCGTCCGGGCCGGCGGCCAGCACTGTCGCCACCTTGCCGGCGACCAGTCGTACGGCCGGGCCGGCCCGCAGGGTCGCCACGTTCTCCCGGATCACCCGGGCCGCCCGCGGGTCGGACTCGACCAGCAGGACGTGCCGGGCGCCCCGGGACAGCGCCTCCAGCCCGACCGCGCCGGAACCGGCGTACAGGTCGGCGAAGCGCGCGCCGTCGAGGTCGACCTCGGACTCGACGGCGCTGAACAGCGCCTCCCGGACCCGGTCGGACGTGGGTCGGGTGCCGGCGCCGGGCGGCGCGGCGATCCGCCGGCCACCGAGCGTCCCGGCCACGATCCGGGTCACCGTCTCCTCCTGCTCATGACCCCGACGCTACGCGACCCCTCGGGACCGCTTCCGACACGGTCGGTACCGCCACGAGGATGACGTGATCACTTCTCGTATATCAATGATCTCAAGTTCATAACATCAGTCTTAGCAAATCCTGAGCGCTGTATCACGCGGGGCGATATCGCTAGGGTCTGCCGGGTGCCGGCGAGAACACGCCGGCCCACGGCTCGGGAGGGCGCCTCTCCGATCGGACGTGCGGTGACCGTCCACTGTCTCTCCCGTGCCACACCCCTGACGCTTCAGCACTCCAGGAGTACCCGTGATCCGTCCCAAGCTGTCGCTCCGGCGACCGCTGGCCATCCTGGGAGCCGCCATCGTCGGCCTCACCGGGGTCGTCGCGGTAGCCGCCCCAGCCAGCGCACACCACACCACGATCAGCGCCACCGTCGACTGCGACCGGCAGAGCGGCGAGCGCGTGATCACGTGGAAGGTGGAGAACAGCGAGCGCGACAAGGCTGTGACGCTCCAGAGGGTGACCGCGGACCCGGCGACGCCGGTGACCGTGCCCGTCGAGGGCGCCGAGGCGGTGCCGCTGCAGGGTTACGTCATCAAGAAGGGCGGCTTCGTGCAGGCCGTCCAGCGGGTGCCGGGCAACACCGCCAGCGCCAAGCTCGTGGTGTTCGGCAAGTGGAAGAAGAACGGCAAGGAAGCCACCAACGACGGCAGCATCACCATCCCTGCCGACCAGTCCTGCGCACCGGCGCCGAAGTGCGTCGACGTCAGCAAGGCCACGTACAGCCACACGTTCGACGGCCCGAAGGGCACCGCCACCGTCAAGCTCGACGGTGACCTGCCGCTCTGCGGCGACGGCAAGCAGTACTTCACGCTGGTGTCGTACTTCGCGCCCCGGCCGCAGTTCGCGACCCCGCAGTACGTCTACGGCACGCCGGACAGCGACTTCGTCAGCGCCACCCAGACCGAGATCACGCTGAACGTCGAGATCCCGGACTGCCACACCCAGGTCGACCTCATCTGGGGCGACAAGGACCAGGTCATCGACGAGATCGTCGACGGCGGCAAGCGCTACGACAACAAGAAGCTCGGCTCGCCGGGCGCCCCGGGCAACCGCTCCAAGGGCCCGCAGGGCTGGTACAACGGCGGCAGCAAGAGCTGCGTCACCCCGGCCTCGACCTTCGCGTCCAACTGCGACGGTTCGGTCGCGGTGTCGCTGAGCAACGACGGCAAGATCAGCAAGTACGCCGTCGAGTTCGAGGTCAAGGGTGAGAACGGCTTCACCAAGAAGGTCTCCGTTGCCCCCGGCAAGGCCGACACCAGCATCGTGGTGCCCGCCGCCGACGCCAGCAAGATCGAGGTCCTGGTCGACGGCAAGGTCATCGAGAACGGCACGTACTCGTGGACGCGTCCCGAGGACTGCCCGCTGCCGGCCGTCACCACCAAGGCCGACTGCAAGGAGTTCGCCCTCACCGTCACCAACCCCGAGGGTGGCATGCCGGTGAAGACCACCTTCACCTACGGCGACAAGACCGAGACCCGTACGGTCGCGGCCGGCGCGTCGGAGACGGTGACCTTCAAGGCTGGCAAGGCCGAGTCGGCGCTCGTCACCCTGCCGGACCTGGACCTGGAGCTCGAAGCCGTCTACACGCCGGAGGGCAACTGCGGCGGTAGCGGTGGCGGCGGCGGCGACGACCAGCCGGGCCTCCCGGTCACCGGTGCGGCCGCGGGCGGCATCGCTGCCGGCGCGATCGCCCTGCTGATCGCGGGCGCGGTGCTCTTCGTCATCGCCCGTCGGCGTCGGGTGACCTTCACCGCCTGACCTGACCTGCGCTGAAGCCCGAGGGCGCGTCGACCACCCGGTCGACGCGCCCTCGGTCTGTGCAGATGATCAATTCGGCAACCAGAAAACCGGGGTGTCACCGTGGCCGGAACACCCCGGTTTCCGGGAAACCGGATGGGGTCAGCAAGCAGCGCGCCTAGCCCTTCTCCAGGTACTCCGCGCGGTCCTCGTCGACGAGCGCGGCGACCGACGCGGCCAGCGCGGGGTTGCGGGCCAGCTCCGGGTCCTCCTCGATGAGGGTGATCGCCTCGGCGCGGGCGTCGCGGATCAGGTCGGCGTCGCGGCGCAGGGACAGCAGGCGTAGGTGCGAACGGTGCCCGGACTGGGTGGCGCCCAGCACGTCACCCTCACGGCGCTGCTCCAGATCCAGCTCGGCGAGCTTGAAGCCGTCGCCGGTGGACGCCACCGCGTCCAGCCGTTCCCGCGCCGACGAGCCCTCGGCGGCCTCGCTGACCAGCAGGCAGAGCCCGGCGGCGGCACCCCGGCCGACCCGACCGCGCAGCTGGTGCAGTTGGGAGACACCGAACCGGTCGGCGTCCAGCACGATCATCACGGTGGCGTTCGGCACGTCGACGCCGACCTCGATCACCGTGGTCGCCACCAGCACGTCCAGGTCCCCGGCCGCGAAGGAGCGCATCACCGCGTCCTTCTCGTCGGCGGGCAGCCGGCCGTGCAGGACCCCGATCCGCAGCCCGTGCAGCGGCCCCTCGGCCAGCAGCGGGGCCACCTCGGTCACGGCGAGAGGCGGCCGGCGCCCGTTGTCGTCCTCGGGTGGCGGCTCCTCGTCGGACGTCGGGCCGTCACCGATACGCGGGCACACCACGTACGCCTGGTGGCCGGCGGCCACCTCCTCGCGCAGCCGCCGCCACGCCCGGTCGAGGAAGGCCGGCTTCTCGGCGGCCGGCACCACGTGCGAGGCGATCGGCGAGCGACCCCGGGGCAGCTGGGAGAGAGTGGACACCTCCAGGTCGCCGTAGACGGTCATCGCGACCGTGCGCGGGATCGGCGTCGCCGTCATCACCAGCGTGTGCGGGGGCTGGTCGGCCTTGGCGCGCAGCGCGTCACGCTGCTCCACGCCGAAGCGGTGCTGCTCGTCGACCACCACGAGACCCAGGTCGGCGAAGTCGACGCCTTCGTAGAGCAACGCGTGGGTGCCGAGCACGATCCCGGCGTTGCCGCTGGCCACCTCGGCGAGGGCCCGTCGGCGGGCTGCCGCGCCCAACGAGCCGGTGACCAGCTCCACCCGGGTGGCGTGCTCGGCGGAATCCAGCTCACCGGCCCGTCCCAGCGGCCCGAGCAGGTCGAGCATGCCCCGGTGGTGCTGGGCGGCCAGCACCTCGGTGGGGGCCAGCAGCGCGGCCTGCCCGCCCGCGTCGACGACCTGGAGCATGGCTCGCAGTGCCACCACCGTCTTGCCCGAGCCGACCTCGCCCTGCAACAACCGGTGCATCGGGTGCGCGGCGGCAATGTCCTCGGCGATCTCCGCGCCCACCTCGCGCTGGCCGGCGGTCAGCTCGTACGGCAGTCGGGCGTCGAACGCGTCCAGCAGCCCACCCGCGCGCGGCGGGCGGGGCCGGGCCGGCCAGTCGGCGGCCCGGTGCTTGCGCTGCACCAGCGTCACCTGGACGGCGAACGCCTCGTCCCACTTGAGCCGGTGTCGGGCCCGGTAGAGCTCCTCCTTGGTGGACGGCCGATGGATCTCCCGCAGGGCGGCGCCCAGGTCGACGAGTTTGCGGCTGGCCCGCACGGCGGCCGGCAGCGGGTCCTCCGGCGGGGTGAACGTGTCCAGCACGACCCGTACGCAGCGGGCGATCACCCAGGTCGGGACGGCCGCCGCCGCCGGGTACACGGGGATCAGCGCGCCGGCGAACTCCTCGATCTCGTCGCTGACCGCCGCCTCGCCTTCGCCGCCCTCGCCGAGCAGGACGTACTCCGGGCCGTTGAGCTGGCGTTTGCTCCGGAACTCGGTGACCTTGCCGGCGAACAGCCCCCACCGGCCCGGACGCAGCTCGCGCTCGCGCCACGCCTGGTTGCCGAAGAACGTCAGCGTCAGCAGGCCGCCGGAGCCGTCGCCGACGGTCACCTCCAGCAGGTTGCCCCGGCGCTGGCGCATCGGGCGTACGGCGGTGCGCTGCACCTGGGCCAGCACGGTGACCTGCTCACCGACGTCCAGCGACCGGATGTCGGTGTGCTCGCCGCGCTCGTCGTAGCGGCGCGGGAAGTGGTAGATCAGGTCACCCGCGGTGTGCAGGTCGAGGTGGGTGGCCAACGCCTTGGCCGTCTTGTCCCCGACGAGCTTCTTCAACGGGGTGTCCACAGTGGCCGGCTCGCTCATTCGACCCCCACCAGAAGCGGATAGAACGGCTGACCGCCCGGGTACGCCTGCACCTCGACGAACGGCCAGCGCCGCGCGACGTGCGCGCGGACGGCATCGGTGAGCCCGGCGGGGGCATCCACCCCGGCCAGCAGGGTGACCAGCTCCCCGCCACCGCCGAGCATCCGGTCGACCACCGCGGCGCAGGTGTCGGTGAGATCGGTGCCGATCAGGTGCACCTCCCCCTCGACCAGCGCCAGCACGTCGCCGGGGCGGCACGGGCCGGCGACCGTCAGCGCCTCCCGGCTGGCATGGCAGACCTCGGCGTAGCGGCAGGCGCCGGCCGCCTCGGCCATCGCGATCACGTCGTCCTCGAAGCGGCGGGTGCCGTCGCGGACCGCCAGGGCCGCGAGCGCCTGCACCGGCGAACGGGTCGGCACCACGCTCACCTTGATGCCGTGCCGGTGCGCCTCGCGGGCCGCCGCGCTCGCGACCGCCTCCGTGTTGGGATCGTTGGGCAGCACCACGACCCGGGACGCCCCGGTGCCGCGCACGGCGTCCAGCAGCTCACCCGTGGACGGGTTGCCGGGCACCACAGTCGCGCCCTCGGCGGCGAACAGCTCCGCGATCCCGCTGCCGGTGGCCACCACCACGGCGGCCCGACCGTCCTCGCTGGGGCCGACGGACGGCTCGGGCTGGTCGGCGAAGCGGGTCACCGAGATCCGGTACGGGCGGCCGGCGGCGACCCCGGCCTCGACCGCCGCGCCCACGTCGTTGACGTGCACGTGCACGTTCCAGGTGCCGTCCGGCTCGCGCCCGTCGCCGACGACGACCAGCGAGTCGCCCAACGTCTCCAGGGTCCGGCGGAGCACGGCCACCGCGTCGGCGGGGGCGTCGAGCAGGAACTGCACCTCGTAGGCGTACTCCGTCGAACCGGTCTCGCGCGCGACGGTGGCCGCCGGGCGGGCGGTGCGCGGCGGCGGCGCGAGCCCTGTGGCGCTCTCCCCGGTGAGCACCTCGACCAGGGCGTCGAGCAGGACGCAGAGCCCGCGCCCGCCCGCGTCGACCACCCCCGCGCGGGCCAGGGCCGGCAACTGCTCGGGCGTACGGGCCAGGGCCTCGGCCGCGGCCCGCGCCGCGCCGCGCGCCACCGCGGGTAGGTCGTCGCCGCCCACCTGCTCGGCCCCGGTGGCAGCCGCGGCGACGACGGTGAGCAGGGTGCCCTCCACGGGACGGCCGACCGCCGTGTACGCGGCGGCGGTCGCGGCCCGCAGCGCGACCGCCAGTGCCTGCCCGCGCACCACCGGCACGGCGACGACGGCGTCGGCGAAGCCGCGCAGGATCTGCGACAGGATGACCCCCGAGTTGCCCCGGGCGCCGAGCAGCGCGCCCTGGGCCATCAGCCGCAGCGCGTGCCCGTGGGCGGTGGGGCCGCTGTCGGGGAGGGTGTCCAGGTCCATCGACAGGGCCTGCTGGGCCGAGGTGAGGGTGAGCACCAGGTTGGTGCCGGTGTCGCCGTCGGGCACCGGATAGACGTTGAGCTCGTCGATCTCGCCCTGGTGGCGCTTGAGCGCGGCCAGCCCGCTCGCGCACCAGCGGCGGACCGCGGCGGCGTCGAGGGTGTCCAGCACGGCCAGAAGCCTACTGTTGCGCACCGACACGCGTCGGACTCGTCCGGCGTGTCCGCCCGCGCCCGGTCCGACGGCGCTCCCGGGCCGGGCCGACGCCTCCGGTACGGTTGCCGCCGGGCCGGCCCACCGGCCCACCAGCAGGCCCGGGCCGGGCCGTGCACGACCGCCCGACCGGGCCGGTTGGCCGGGTCGGCGGGTCATCGGGTAACCTGACCAGGTTGCCCGGGCAGCGCCTGCCGGCGACCTCATGAACGTTTCAATCCCAGGAGTATCCCGTGGCTAGCGTGTGCGACGTCTGTGGCAAGGGACCGGGCTTCGGCCACAACGTGTCCCACTCGCACCGGCGGACCAACCGCCGCTGGAACCCGAACATCCAGTCGGTGCGTACCCCGGCCGGTGGCGGCAACACCAAGAAGTTGCAGGTCTGCACCTCGTGCATCAAGGCCGGCAAGGTCACCCGCGCCTGACGCGGCAGCACCAACTCTTCTCGTTCGGCTCAGCCGGCGGACCCCTGCGGTCCGCCGGCTCTGTCGTGTCCGCGCCCGGGTGGGCGCCTGCCGCTCAGAGCGTGCGGCCGAAGGAGACGCAGCCCTCCGCGTCCTTGTAGAAGCCGAAGTTCGGGATCCGGTCATAACCGGCGGACGCGTACATGGCGATCGCCTCGGGCTGTTTGTCCCCGCACTCCAGGACCATCCGCTTGCGGCCCTGCTCGCGGGCCGAGCGCTCGACGGCCGCGAGGACCGTCCGGGCCACGCCGCGACCACGGGCCGCCGGGGCGGTGTACATCCGCTTCAGCTCGGCGGTGTCCGCACCGTGGCTGCGCCAGCCGCCGCAGCCGACCGGCTCACCGGCCAGGTAGGCGACGAGGAACGCGCCGTCCGGCGGCTCGAATTCGCTCGCGGCGACCGGGGTGTCGTCGCCGGTACCCCCGTAGCGGGCACCGAGGTCGGCCAGCGCGGCCCGGATCAGCTGCTGCGCCACCGGCGCGTCGAACCGCACCACCCGGATCTCGATCTCACTCACGGTGTCCAGAATACGGCCGGCGCGCGGCGTCACCGGAAGTGGTCCCAGCCCCGGGGCCCGTCGTAGGCGCCGCCGTCGACAGTCACTCCGGCACCCTCCGTGACCAGGCCGATGGGTCGCCACTCCGGCGGCAACGCCACCGTCGCGGGAAAGGTCGCGGCCAGCGCGTGGTCCTCGCCACCGGCCAGAATCCAGGTGTACGGGTCGACGCCGAGCGCCCGCGCGGCGTCGGCCATCTGCCGGGGCACCTCGAACGCGCCGCGGCGCACGTCGATCGCCACACCGCTGGCCTGCGCCACGTGCCCGAGATCGGCGAGGAGCCCGTCCGAGACGTCGATCATCGAGGTCGCGCCGAGCTGGGCGGCCTGCGGCCCGGCCGGGTAGGCGACCTGCGGCCGCCGGTACGCCTCGACCAGCAGCCGGGGTGTGCGAAATCCCCGGCTGAGCACGGTCAGCCCGGCCGCCGCGTACCCGATGCGACCGGCCAGGGCGAGCACGTCCCCGGGGCGGGCGCCGGAGCGCACCACCGGCGCCCGGCCGGCGAGGTCGCCCAGGGCGGTGACCGCGATGGTCAGGGTGGGGCTGGCCGACATGTCCCCGCCGACGACGCTCGCGCCGACAGTGGCGGCCTCCGCGGCCAACCCGTCGGCCAGGCCCTCCGCCCAACTCGTCTCCAGGTCGGCGGGCATGCAGAGGGCGACCAGCAGGGCTGTCGGGGTGGCGCCCATCGCCGCGACGTCGGCCAGGTTGGCCGCCGCGGCCCGGTGACCGACGTCGCGCGCCGAGCACCAGTCCCGCCGGAAGTGCCGTCCGTCGACAAGCACGTCCGTGCAGGCGACCACCCGGGCGTCCGGCGCGGCCACCACCGCCGCGTCGTCACCCGGGCCGAGCACTGTCGTCGGGCCCATCGCCAATCGGGCGGTGATCCGCCCGATCAGCCCGAACTCGCCGATCCCGGCCACGCTGGCGCCACCGCCGGCGTTCGGCCCGTACTGCCCGGCACCGCCGCGCTCGCTCACCGCTGCTCCTTGACCACCGATAGGGATCAGACCTGGTCCGTAAGGTAGTTTCACCCTTCGGGCCGCTCCCGGGCGGCGACGGACGGAGGTCGAGTCGTGGTACAGGCGTACATCCTCATCCAGACCGAGGTCGGCCGCGCACGTGACGTGGCGGGTCTCATCGCGGACATCGCCGGCGTGGTACGCGTCGACGCCGTCACCGGGCCGTACGACGTGGTCGTCCTCACCGAGGCGAACACCGTCGACGAGCTCGGCAAACTCATCGTCAGCAAGGTGCAGATGGTGCCCGGCATCACCCGCACCCTCACGTGTTCGGTGGTGCGGCTGTAAGTGGACGAGATGACGACCTCCTCGGCTGCTCTCGACGACGACGGCAAGCCCAAGCCGGCCGACGGGACGCCCGAGCCGGCTGACGGTATCCGCGACAGCGCCGAGCAGGGCGCCGACGCGCCGGCCGGCCGGGACCGGACGATCCGGGGCGCCGCCCTGCTGGCCACGTTGATCGCGCTGCCGATCACGCTGCTGGTGGCCGTGCTGGCCTTCGCCAAGCTCGCCCCGGACACGCCCGCCGCCTCGCCGAGCCCCTCGCCGAGCACCGCACGGGCGCAGTCCACCGCCCCGGTCGAGATGGCCGCCCCGGCGCTGGCCGAGCGTCCGGCCACGGTCTGCCGCGCGCTGCTCTCCCAGCTGCCGCAGACCATCCGTGACCTGGCCCAGCGCCCGGTCACTGCGGGTCCGGAGCAGAACGCCGCGTACGGCGACCCCGCGCTCACCGTGGCCTGTGGGGGCGCCGCGCCGACCGTCCCGGCCACCGACGAGGTCTGGACCGTCAACCGGGTCTGCTGGCATCCCGTCGAGGAGACCGACGTGACAGTGCTCACCACTGTCGATCGGGAGACACCGGTCACCGTCCGCATTCCACGCTCGTACGAGCAGCCGCTGCAGTGGGTTTCGCCGATCTCCAGCGCGATCGTGGCGTCGGTGCCCTCGGGCGGGACCATCCCCGCCGGCTGCCAGCGCTGATCCGCTGACGCGCGGCCCGTACGGCGGGCCGCGCGTCGGGGGCGACTGCTCAGTGCAGGCCGACGCCGCGCCGCTGGGCGGTGCGGATCAGCCGGTTGACCAGCTTGGGGTACTCCAGGCCGGAGGCCGCCCACATCCGGGGGAACATCGACGTCGGGGTGAACCCGGGCATCGTGTTGATCTCGTTGAGGTAGACGTCCAGCTCGGGGGTGACGAAGAAGTCGGCCCGGGCCAGGCCGGCGCAGTCCAGCGCGGTGAACGCGCGGACGGCGTACTCCCGCACCTGGCGGGTCACCCGGTCCGGCAGGCCGGCCGGGATGTCGTACTCGCAGGAGTCGTCGAGGTACTTGGCCTCGAAGTCGTAGAAGTCGTGGTCGGCGACGACCCGCACCTCGGCCAGCACGGACGCCTCGGGGACACCGCCCGCCTCGCCCTCCAGCACACCGCACTCGATCTCGCGGCCGACGATCGCGGCCTCGATGATGACCTTCGGGTCGAACTGCCGGGCGGTGGCGACCGCCGCGTCCAGCTCGGCCCAGTCGGTGACGCGCGTGATGCCGAACGACGAGCCGGCGCGCGACGGCTTGACGAAGACCGGCAGGCCGAGCCGCTTCTTGTCCTGCTCGCTGAGCGTCATCCCGTTGCGCAGCACCGCGTACGCGCCGACCGGGATGCCCTCGACAGCGCAGAGCTTCTTGGTGAACTCCTTGTCCATGGCGGCGGCGGAGGCGAACACGTTCGCCCCCACGTAGGGGATGCCGGCCATCTCCAGCATGCCCTGGATGGTGCCGTCCTCGCCGTACGTGCCGTGCAGGACCGGGAAGACCACGTCCACGTCGGCCAGCGCCCGGGGCCCCTCGGTCTGGTCGAGCACCATCAGCCCGTTGCCGGTCGGATCGGCGCGCAGCACGAGGTCCGTCCCGGACTCGGCGGTGATCTCCGGGAGCTGGCGGGCGTTGATGGCGAGCTGGGCGGGGTCGCCGCTGGTCAGCACCCACTGGCCGGCGCGGGTGATGCCCACGGGCACCACCTCGTACTCGTCCGGGTCGAGTGCGGCGAACACGCTGCCGGCGCTGACGCAGGAGATGCCGTGTTCCGGGCTGCGGCCGCCGAAGACGATCGCCACGCGGGTCTTGCCTGGGGTGGTCACTCCGGTCACCTCTTCGTACGCGACTGCGGCTGGTCGTGCTCGCCGGTGGCGCTCACCCGGTTGACCTTACTGTGCGTGGCGATCAGGCGCGGCGATACCCGGCGAGCCCCGAAGCGACACGGCAATCGGTCAACAGAGCATATACGGTGCGTGACGGAATGTTCGGGGCCTGATCAGTCTCCGGCGTGCCGGCGGCCGACCGCGATCACCTTCACCCGCTGCCGCCCGGCCCGCACCATCCCCAGCGCCATGAAGGCGCCCGCGATCCGGTCGGCAGCCTCCCTGCTGCTGGCGCCGACCACCTGGCGGCGACGCTCCGGGGTGACGCGTTCGTTGCGGTCGACGCCCTCGACGGGACGCACGTCGGTGAGCACGACCAGGAAGCGGGTCATCGCCGCCCCTCGCGCTGCGGGGCGAGAGACTTCGGACCGGTGTGCACGTCGTCTCCTTCCGGCGGCTGGAACGGGCGGCACGCGGCGATCGGGTACGGGGGAGAAACCCGATCGCCGCGCGCCCTATCCCCTCCGGTCGCTCACCACCACCGTCGCCACGACAACCGGCGGTGAGGACGCGATGACAGATTGACACGTCTACAGCCATGAATGCAACTCTCATCGGCCATCTCTCATGTACCCGTTCCCATGAATGTGTGCGACCATCGATGCATGGCCCCGAAGACCGCCCGCGCCCGCCGGCTCGGCATCGCCCTACGCCATCACCGGGAAGCCGCCGGGCTGACGCTGGAGACCGCCGCGGATGAAATCAACAGCACCCGCAGCACCCTCTCCCGCTACGAGAACGCCCAGACGCTGATCAGCCCGGCCACGGTGCGCGCCCTGCTCACCTCGTACGGGGTGGGTTCCGAGGAGGTGGCCGCCGCGGTGCAGCTCGCCAAGGACGCCCGCAAACCGGGCTGGTGGGTGTCGTACTCGTACCTGCTCGACCCGCGCACCATCGACTTCATCGCCCTGGAGGCGGAGGCCACCGCCATCGCCAACTTCGAGCCCTCGGTGGTGCCCGGCCTGCTGCAGACCGCCGACTACATCCGCGGCGTGATGCGCGGCGGCCCGCACACCCTCGGCGACGAGCTGGTGGAGCAGCGGGTCAAGATCCGACTCGACCGCCAGGTGCGGCTCACCGCCGACACCCCACCCATCCTCGACGCCATCATCGACGAGGGCGCGCTGCTGCGCCCGGTCGGTGACCAGTCGGTGATGGACGGCCAGCTACGGCACCTCGTCAAGATGGCCGAACTGCCGAACATCACCGTTCAGGTGATCCCGCTCTCCGCCGGTTACCACCGGGGCACCCGGGGCTCGCTGCACATTCTGGAGTTCGCCGACCCGGAGGACCCGATCATCGCGTCGGTGGAGACCGTCGCCGGTCAGATGATCCTCGACCGCGCGGGCGAGACGCGTACCTGCACCAAGATCATGGAGCATCTGCGCAGCGTGGCGCTCAGTCCGGCGGACAGCCGGGCGATGCTCCTGTCAGTCCTGAAGGGACGGTAGGACCGATGACACCGACGATCACAGCGGCGTTGGCCACGGCGGCGTGGCGCAAGAGCAGCCGCAGCGGCGATGAGGGCGCCTGCGTGGAGGTGGCCACGATCCCCCAACTGGTGGCCGTCCGCGACTCCAAGGACCCGGCCGGCCCGGCCCTGCTGTTCCGCCCGGCGGCCTGGGCCGCCTTCGCCCAGGCCCCGCCGCGCCGCTGACCGGAGCGCGACCACCCCGCCCCCGCGCCCCGCTGACCGGGCCCGCACCGCCCGATCAGCGGGGCGCGGACGGGGAGGCTCACGGCGGGCCGGCTCGGCCGACGAACCGGGGACGACTCAGGCGACCAGCGGACGGGGCTCCGGGACCGCGCGCAACGCCTCCAGGGCGGCGATCGCCACACCCCTGGCACCTGCCATGTCGCGGTCCGGGACCAGCGCGAACGTGGCCACCGCGGCCTGCTCCTCGCGAAGGACCGTGTGCTCGCGGACCGTCGCCAGGAACCAGTCGCGGAACTCCGGCGCCGCCTCCACCACCCCGCCCCCCACGAAGTACGCGTGGGGATCGGTGAAGTTGGCCGCCACGGTGAACAGCCGGCCCAGCGCCATCGCCTGCTGGGTGAAGAGGTCCCGGGCCATGGCGTCACCCCGCTCGCCGTAGCCCCGCACCAGCTTCGCGGCCCGCGCCGCCGGCTCGGCGGCCAGCGGGTGGTCGGGGTAGCGGGTCAGCCAGTACGGCAGCAGGTTGTTCTCGATGCCGGTCAGCGACGCGACGCTCTCCACGTCGCCGGTGAAGCCGCAGGCGCAGATGGGCTCCGGCTGACCCGGGCCGAGCAGCCCGTTCAGCGGGATGTGCACGTGACCCAGTTCGCCCGCCATGCCGGCGGCGCCGGCGATCACCTTGCCGCTCTCGACGACCCCGCCGCCGAGGCCGGTGCCGACGATCGCCGAGACCGACGATCGCGTCATCGCCTCGTCGCCGAAGTACACGTGGTGGGCGTAGAGCGCTGCCGCGTTGCCGTCGTTGTGGTAGATCACCGGCAGGCCGAGCCGCCGCTGGAGCGCGCCCCGCACGTCGAAACCACGCCAGGCCGGCTGGGAGAAGTTGGTCGAGCCGCGCGACGAGATGACGCCGGTGGCGCTGGCCGGGCCGGGCGTGTCCAGCCCGACGGCCTGGACCAGGTCACGAGAGACGCCGGTCTGCGCCAGAGCCCCGTCCAGCGCCTGGGCGAGCGCTTCGATCGCGGCCTCCGGCCCCTCACGCACCTCGCTCGGGATCTCCAGCAGCCCGTCCACCAGGAACCTGCCATCCACCGTCAGGACTGTGGCGTTGTTGCTGGTGCCGCCGTTGTCCAGGCCGACGACCACCGGCACACCTGCGCTGCCCACCGCAACCGCCTCCCGCCCTCATGAGTGTGAGCCGAGGCTAGTGCCAACCCCGCTCCCCCGCCACGCCCGCCCGCTGAAACTGGGGCTGGGGTACCAGCCGAGCTCCGGTGACATCGGAGTTCCTGTCCCCGGTGCCCCGGACTGCTGTCGCGCGTCCTTTGCTCTGCTTCACTCCACGCAACACAAATCGGCCGCGAGTGTTGCGCCGGTTGAAGCAGAGCAAAGGACGCGAACAGGTGGGCGGGTCGACCAGGCACTTCCGCCGCAGCGCCGCTGGGCGGATCAGCCTGGGCGGCGGGCGGTCACCGCGGTGGCGTCCCGGTCCTCGTCGTGCCGGACGGTCGGGACCAGCCCGGCCGCGCGGAACGCCGCGCAGAGCGCGTCGGTCTGCGTCTCGCCGGCCTCGACCACCAGGTGGCCGCCGGGTGCCAGC
Organism: Micromonospora sp. NPDC049114; assembly: GCF_040648635.1. Classification (NCBI taxonomy): domain Bacteria; kingdom Bacillati; phylum Actinomycetota; class Actinomycetes; order Micromonosporales; family Micromonosporaceae; genus Micromonospora; species Micromonospora sp. NPDC049114. The sequence goes on from NZ_JBEZEA010000001.1 coordinate 86,948, forward strand.
CAGTGCGCCGCGTCGACGCCCACCCGGCGCAGCACGGTGAGCCCGTCCGGCCCTCCGTCGAGCGCCACCGGGGCCTCGTGCAGCCGCGCCTCCGGCGGCATCAGCGCCACCGCCTCGGTCGGCACGTAGGGGGCGTTGGCCACCACCAGGTCGAGCCGCCCCCGCCAGTGCGCCGGCAGCGGCGCGAACAGGTCACCCTCGTACACCTCGGCGGGCAGCCCCGCGAGGTTGCGGCGGGCGCACGCCACCGCCGCCGGGTCGATGTCGGCGGCGGCCAACCAGCGGGGCGCGAGCCGGCGGGCCAGCGCGACAGCGGTGGCCCCGGAGCCGCAGCAGAGGTCGACAACTGCCGGCGCCGGGCCGGTCAGCTCGACGGCGGCGTCGACCAGCAGCGCCGTCCGACCGCGCGGCACGAAGACGCCCGCGTCCACCGCGATCCGCAGGCCGCAGAACTCGGCCCAGCCGAGCAGGTACTCCAGCGGCTCGCCCGCCACGCGCCGTGCGGTCAGGTCGGCAAGCCTCGCCGGGGAGTCCGCGGCGGCCAGCAACAGCTCGGCCTCGTCCTCGGCGTAGACGCAGCCGGCGGCGCGCAGCCGGCTCACGAGGGTGGTCCGGTCGGTGGGGAAGGGTGTCACCATCAGAAAGCCTCCGGGAACGCTCGCCGGCGCTCCCGAGACCGCTAGAGCGGCGTGGACACGGGAGGAAGCGCCGGTCCTACTGGCTGGCGGATCGGTCTCACCTCCTCCGGTCGAGGCCCACACCCGTGGGCCGCGGACACGATAACTCAGGCCGGCCCGGCGGCGTCCAGGGCGGCGGCGATGTCGGCCACCAGATCGGGTGTGTCCTCCACACCGCAGGAGAGCCGGACGAAGCCGGGGGCCGTGTCGTCCCCCCACTGCGCCCGCCGGTCCGCACTGGTGTGCAGACCGCCGAACGAGGTGGCCGCCGCCACCAGCCGGGCGGCCTCGACGAAGCGGGCCACCCGGTCGGCGTCGCCCAGGTCGAACGAGAGCACCCCGGGCATCCGGCGCATCTGCGCCGAGGCCACCGCGTACGCGGGGTCGTCCGGCAGCCCCGGCCAACGCAGACCGGTCACGTCCGAACGGCCCGCCAGCAGGTCGGCGACGGCTGCGGCGTTCGCGCTCTGGCGGGCCAGCCGCAGGTCGAGGGTCGCCAGCGACCGGTGCGCCAACCAGGCGTCGAACGCTCCGGGCACCGAGCCGGTGGCGGTACGCCAGAGCGTCACCGCCTCGATGACCTCGGCGGACCAGCTGGCCAGGTAGCCGAGCAGCAGGTCGGAGTGGCCGGTGAGCGCCTTCGTTCCGGAGGCCACCACCAGGTCGGCGCCGAGGTCCAGCGGGCGCTGCCCGAGCGGGGTGGCAGTGGTGTTGTCGACCGCGAGCAGCGCGCCGGCGGCGTGCGCCCGCTCCGCGAGGGCGGCCACGTCGACCACGTCCAGACCCGGGTTGGCCGGGGTCTCCACCAGCACCAGCCGGACGCCCTCGAAGGACGGGTACGGCCCCACGGTCGGCACGAAGACCACCCGTACGCCGATCGTCTCCAGCACGGCGGTGGCGAACGCCCGGACGGGGAAGTAGCCGTCGGAGGGCAGCATGACGGTGTCCCCGGGGCGCAGCAGGGTGAGCAGCGTCCCGGTGATGGCGGCCTGACCGCTGGCGAAGACCCGGCAGTCGCCGCCCTCCAACTCACCCACCGCGGCCTCCAACAGCCGCCGGGTCGGGTTGTCGGGGCGGCCGTAGCCGTTCGGCGACGTGCCCTGGCCCTGCCACGGGTCGAGGTGGTACGGCGCGGCGAAGACCGGGCCCGGCAGGAACGGGTCACCCGGTGCCGGCTCGGGCAGGCCGGCGCGGACGCAGCGGGTGCCGTCTCCCAGTTCGCTCATCGGTTCCTCACTCGTACGACTCGGGCTTGGCGGTCCGGCTCATCAGGGTGTCCACGGCGAGGCGCGGGTCCATCCCCTCGTGGCAGATCCGTTCGACGTGCTCGGTGATCGGCATCTCCACGCCGTGCGCCCGCGCCAGATCACGGATCGCGAGGCAGCTCTTCACGCCCTCGGCGGTCTGCCGGGTCGCTGCCTGGGCCTGCTCCAGCGTCTCGCCCCGGCCCAGGTGCTCGCCGAAGGTGCGGTTGCGGGCCAGCGGGGACGAGCACGACGCGACGAGGTCGCCCATGCCGGCCAGGCCGGCGAAGGTGATCGGGTCCGCGCCGAGGGCCACGCCCAGGCGGGCCGTCTCGGCCAGCCCTCGGGTCATCAACATGGCCCGGGTGTTGTCGCCGAAGCCCATCGCGGTGGCGATGCCGTACGACAGGGCGATCACGTTCTTGACCGCGCCGCCCAGCTCACAGCCGATCACGTCGTCGTTGGTGTACGGCCGCAGGTACGGCGTCCGGATCGACGACTGCACGAGCACCGTGCGATGGCTGTTCGTCCCGGCGACGACGGTGGCGGCCGGCTGCTCGGCGGCGATCTCGGGGGCGAGGTTCGGGCCGGAGACCACCACCACGCGGTCGGCGGCCACCCCGGCGGTCTCGACGATGACCTCGCTCATCCGCTTGGTGGTGCCGAGTTCGATGCCCTTCATCAGCGACACCAGGGTGGCGTCCGGGTGCAGGTGCCCGGCCCACTCGGCGAGGTTGCCGCGCAGGGTCTGCGAGGGCACGGCCAGGACCACCAGCTCGGCGCCGCTGATCGCCTCGGCGGCGTCGGTGGTGGCGGTGACCCGGGCCGGCAGCAGCAGGTCCGGCAGGTACTCCGGATTGCGACGCTCGGCGCGGATGCTCTCGGCCACGGGGGCACGGCGGGCCCACACGGTCACGTCCCGACCCGCGTCGGCCAGGATCTTGGCAAAGGCGGTGCCCCAGGAGCCGGCGCCCAGCACCGCGACGTGGCCGCTCATGCCGCTTCACCCTGCGGGCGCTCGACGGACGGTCGGGCCGGCCGTTCCCACAGCGGGGGCGGGGTGCCACCACGGATCTCGACGAGCATGTCCCGCAGCCGCAGCATGATGGCGTCCGTCATCTCCTCGAGAGTGGCCCGGGTCGGCGGGGCGCCCGCCCAGCGGCTCAGGTCGATCGGCTCGCCGGCCACCACCGTCACCGGGATCCGGGGGCGTGGGTTGAGCCGACTGGTTCGCGGGTCGAAGATCCGCTCCGGGCCCCACATCACCAGCGGCACCACGGGGGCGCCGGTGGCCAGCGCCAGCCGGGCGGCGCCGGTCTTGGCCTTCATCGGCCACAGGTCCGGCTGTCGGGTGGTGGTGCCCTCCGGGTAGATCACCACCGCGCCGCCCTCGTCGAGCGCGGCTACCGACCGGTCCAGCGAGCGGACCGCGTCCACGCTGCCGCGCTCGACCGGGATCTGCCGACAGCGGTGCAGAATCCAGCCGATCACCGGCACCCGGAACACGCTGGCCTTGCCCAGGTACTGCGGCCACCGCCCGGAGTCGTAGATGAAGTGCGCGGAAACCAACGGGTCGGCGTGCGAGATGTGGTTGGCGACAATGATCATTCCGCCGTCCTTGGCGAGGTGCTCCTGGCCGCGCCAGGTCCGCCGGGTCCAGACGATCATCACCGGCTTCACCAGCCCCACGGCGAACCGTTGCCAGAACCCCAGCCTCCGCCGTGCCACTGTGCCTCCTCGTCCCGCCCCGACCCGCCGCGAGCCCACCGCGACACCCGCAGCGGAAATCATGCCTGCTCGCCCCCGGTACGGCCAGCGAGGGTCCCGTCGTCCGGCTGGCAGGATTGCGGACGTGAGTCAGCCGAGGTGGGCCGTGGTGGTGCCGGTGAAGCGTCTGGCAGCGGCCAAGAGCCGGCTGCGGGGCGCGCTGCCCGGCGTACCGCATGAGGAGCTGGCGCTGGCGCTGGCGGCCGACACGCTCCGCGCGGTGCTGGCCTGCCCGGCGGTCGCCGAGGCTCTGGTGGTGACCGACGACACCCGGGTGGTGGCCGCGGCGCGGGCCGCCGGGGCGGGGACGGTGCCCGACGTGCCGGACGCCGGCCTGAACGCCGCGTTCCGGCACGGCGCGGCACAGATCTCCGGGCGGTGGGTGGCCGGGCTGACCGCCGACCTGCCGGCGCTGCGCCCGGCCGAGCTGGCCGACGCGCTGCTCGCGGCCCAGCGCGACACCGAGGGGGTACGCCGGTTCGTCGCGGACGCCCCCGGCGGTGGGACGGTGCTGCTCGCCGCGCCGCCGGGCGTCGACCTCGACCCACGGTTCGGCGTCGGCTCGGCGGCGGCGCACGCGGCGAGTGGGGCGCTGCCGCTCACCGGCGACTGGCCCAGCCTGCGGCGGGACGTGGACACCGCCGACGACCTGGCCGCCGCCGCCCGGCTGGGGCTGGGACCGCGCACCGCGGCGCTGCTCGCCGCCGGCTGCCCGGCGCGCTGAACAAGCTGCCCCTAGCCGGCGGGCCGGCGCGCTGAACAAGCCGATCCGACCGGTGTACGGTGCCAGCATGCAGGGCACGGTGGCCAGTTACGACGCGGCGACGCGCAGCGGTGTCCTGCTGCTCGACGACGGCACCGAGCTGCGCTTTCCCGCCCGGGCGTTCGACGCCTCCGGCCTGCGGTTGCTCCGGCTCGGCCAGCGGGTGCGCATCGACACCGATCCCGACGGCGAGGTCGTCCGGGTGACATTGCCGACGATGAACTGAGCTGGCGAGGCCAAGTTCATTTTGCGTTAACTCGAATCGGGTGATTATGAGCGGGTGAGCACCCCTCGCGAGCATCCGGTCACCCCTTCAGCCACCGACCCCCGCAACGGCGCCCGCATTCGCGGCACCGACGGCCGTTTCCGCCCGTCCCGGGCCGAACGGGCCGGCGCCGCCCGTGCCGACACGCTCGCCGACGACCCGGGCGCCGCCTCCTCCGGGCTCGACGAGGTCATCGAACCCGGCGTGCCGCCCACCGAGACGGACGGCCCGGCGGCCGGGGCAGCCCTGCCCGGTCCCTCCGGCAGCCTCTCCACGGGCCTCTCCACCGGCGGTGAGGGGGACGACGAGCCACCGGCCGCTCCCCCGCTGCCGGAGGACCGCTTCCTCAACCGGGAGCTGTCCTGGCTCGACTTCAACGCGCGGGTGCTCACCCTCGCCGAGGACCAGCGCACCCCCCTGCTGGAACGGGCCAAGTTCCTCGCGATCTTCGCCAGCAACCTCGACGAGTTCTACATGGTGCGGATCGCCGGCCTGAAGCGGCGGCTCTCCGCCGGCCTGCCGGTGCGGGGCGGGGACCGGCTGCCCCTGCGTACGCAGCTGGAGCTGATCGCCGAACGGACCGCCGAGCTGGTCGCCAGGCACGCCGCCTGCTTCGTCGACGACGTCCTGCCCCGGCTGGCCGACGAGGGCATCCGCATACTGCGCTGGGGTGACCTGGGCGACCCCGAACGGGAGCGGCTGCGCACCTACTTCCGGGAGCACATCTTCCCGGTGCTCACCCCGCTCGCGGTGGACCCGGCGCACCCGTTCCCGTACATCTCCGGGCGCTCCTTGAACCTGGCGGTGGCGGTCCGGGACCCGGACGGCGGGTCCGAGCTGTTCGCGCGGGTGAAGGTGCCCAACAACGTCCCGCGCTTCGTGCGGGTCGACCGGGACCAGCCGGGCGTGCGGATGCTGCCGGTGGAGGACCTGATCTCGGTGCACCTGGGTCAGCTGTTCAGCGGGATGCAGGTGGTCGAGTGCCACCTGTTCCGGGTCACCCGCAACGCCGAGGTGGAGGTCGACGAGGACCGCGACGAGGACCTGCTCCAGGCCCTCGAACGGGAGCTGGCCCGCCGCCGGTTCGGCCCGCCGGTCCGCCTGGAGGTCGCCGCGTCGATCTCCGACCACATGTTGGAGCTGCTCGTCCGCGAGCTGGACATGGACGACCAGGACGTGCTGCGGGTGCCCGGCCTGCTGGACCTGTCCGCGCTGTGGCAGGTGTACGGCGAGGCCGACCGGCCGGACCTCAAGGACCCGCCGTTCGTGCCGGCCACGCATCCCCGGCTCGCCGAGGGCGAGGTGCCGCGCAGCGTCTTCTCGACCCTGCGCGACGGGGACATCCTGGTGCACCACCCGTACCACTCGTTCGCCACCAGCGTGCAGCGCTTCATCGAACAGGCCGCCGCCGACCCCAACGTGCTGGCCATCAAGCAGACCCTCTACCGGACCAGCGGCGACTCGCCGATCGTGGACGCGCTCGTCGACGCGGCCGCCGCCGGCAAGCAGGTGGTGGTGCTGGTCGAGGTGAAGGCCCGCTTCGACGAGGTGGCCAACATCGGCTGGGCCCGCACCCTGGAACGCGCCGGCTGCCACGTGGTGTACGGCCTGGTGGGGCTCAAGACGCACTGCAAGACCGCCCTGGTGGTCCGGCAGGAGGGCAACCAGATCCGCCGGTACTGCCACATCGGCACCGGCAACTACCACCCGAAGACCGCCCGCCTGTACGAGGACTTCGGCATGCTCACCGCCGACCCGGAGATCGGGGCGGACCTCACCGACCTGTTCAACGTGCTCACCGGCTATAGCAGGCAGACCGCGTACCGGCGGCTGCTGGTCGCCCCGCAGGGGATCCGCAGTGGCCTCATCGAACGCATCGAGCGGGAGATCGCGCACGTCCGGTTGGGCATGCCCGGCCTGGTCCAGTTCAAGGTCAACTCGCTGGTCGACGAGGGCGTGACCGACGCGCTGTACCGGGCGTCCCAGGCCGGCGTCCACGTCGACCTGCTCATCCGGGGCATGTGCACGCTGCGTCCGGGGGTGCCGGGGCTGTCGGAGAACATCCGGGTCCGCTCGATCCTCGGCCGGTTCCTGGAGCACTCCCGGGTCTTCCGCTTCGGCAACAACGGCGAGGCCGAGTTCTGGATGGGCTCGGCGGACCTGATGCACCGCAACCTGGACCGGCGGGTGGAGGCGCTGGTGCAGGTGAGCGATCCGGTCGCCCGCGCCGAGCTGGACCACGTGCTGACCGCCGCGATGAGCCCGGACGTGGACGCGTTCGAGCTGGCCGGCGACGGCACCTGGACACGGCGTGCCGGCGGCGACGACACGGCCCGGGTGCATCTGCAGGAACTGCTGCTGCGCCGCGTCGGTGGCACGGCCGGCTGACCGATCGCGGCATAGGCTGAGCTGATGGTCGAGGAGGAGCAGAAGTACGAGGTGGACGACACCTTCGTGCTGCCGGACCTGTCCGCCACGTCCCCGGCCGGCGGCCGGGTCCGGGAGCTGCCGCCGGTGACGCTTGTCGCCCGCTACCTCGACACTGTCGACCTGCGGCTGGCCCGCGCCGGGGCGTCGCTGCGGCACCGCAAGGGTGACGAGCTGCCGTGGACGGTGAAGCTGCCCACCGGCACGCCCGGCGTCCGGCACGAGATCTCCCGCCCCGGGCCGGTCGCGCAGCCGCCGCCGGAGCTGGTCGAGCTGGTCACCGTCCTGCACCGGGGCGCGTCGCTCGCGCCGGTGACTGTGGTACGCACCGTCCGGCACGCCCACGAGGTGTGCGACAGGGCCGGCACGGTGCTCGCCGAGGTGGTGGACGACCGGGTGACGGTCCTCGACGACGCCGGCGCCACCACCGGCGCGTTCCGTGAGGTGGAGGTGGAGCGCAAGGCCGGCGACCGCAAGCTGCTGGAACGGATCGGCGAGGTGCTGCGCGAGGCCGGGGCCCGGGCCGGGTCGTTCACCCCCAAGCACGTACGGGCGTTGGGGTCGGTGGCGCAGGCCGAACCGGACCTGGTCTCCCCGGGCGGGCTGACGGCCGACCCGACCGCCGGCGAGGTGGTCACCGAGGCGGTCCGCAAGGAGGTGGGCCGGCTGTTGGCGCACGACCCGCTGGTGCGGCTGCGCACCACCACCGACGGCGGCGACAGCGCCGTACACCAGTTGCGGGTGGCCTGCCGACGGCTGCGCAGCGACCTGCGGACCTTCCGTCCGCTGGTGCGCCGCAGCTGGGCGCGGCCCCTGCGCGACGAGTTGCGCTGGCTCGCCGGGGTGCTCGGCGCGGCGCGCGACGCCGAGGTGCTGCGCGACCGACTGCGGCGCACCGCGACCGCCGACCCGCTCAGCCCGCTCGACATGGGCGCGGTGGACCGGCTGGACGAGGCGCTCGCACAGCGGCAGCGGCAGGCGCTGGCCGCCATCGACGAGGCGCTGCGCTCGCCGCGTTACCTGGCCCTGGTGGACGCCCTGGTGCTGGCCGCCCGCGCGCCCCGGCTCACCCGACGGGCCGCCACCCCGGCGGCGCGCACGCTACCGAAGCTGGTCGCCCGCCCGTGGCGGCAGCTCACCGGCCCCGACGGCGTCGACGGGCTCGACCCCCTCGCGCCCGACGACCGCTGGCACGCCGTCCGCAAGGAGGGCAAGCAGGCCCGCTACGCGGTCACCGCAGTGGTCCCGGCCGTCGGCACTGACGCGCGGCGGCTGGCCCGCGCGTTGGCCGGCGTCCAGGATGTGCTCGGCGAACACCAGGACGCCGCGGTGGCCGCCGAGACCTGGCTCGCCCTCGCCGCCGACCGACCGGGCGACCACGAACTGGCGGTCACCGCCGGACGGCTGGCCGAGCGGGAACGCGACACGGTCCGCGTGATGCGGGCCCGATTCCCCGCCGCGTGGCACCGGGCCACGCGGCGACGGCGGACCAGATGGTTGCCGTGACGGGCATCCGGGCTGCCGGCGGGGTCTGCTGGCGACCGACCGCCGAGGGCGTACGGGTCTGCGTCGTGCACCGCCCGCGCTACGGGGACTGGACGCTGCCCAAGGGCAAGCTCGAACCGGGCGAGCATCCACTGCTCGCGGCGGTCCGGGAGGTGGCCGAGGAGGCCGACGTGCGGGGCGTACCGCAGGTGCGGCTGCCGTCGGTGCGCTACCGCAGCGAGGGGCAGGCCAAGTTGGTCGACTACTGGTCGATGCTCGCGGTCGCCGAGGGCGGTTTCCAGCCGGGCACCGAAGTCGACGACATCCGGTGGCTGGCCGTGGACGACGCGATCCACCTCGTCAGCTACCCGCACGACACCGAGGTGCTGGCGGCGTTCGCCGCGCTACCGCTGGTGACCGCGACGATCGCGTTGGTCCGGCACGGGCACGCCGGCAAGCGCGCCACGTGGACCGGCCCGGACACCGCCCGCCCGCTCGACGCCGAGGGATGGGCCCAGGCGTACGCGCTTGCGGCGCTGATCGCCGTGGTGCGGCCGGCCCGGCTCCTGTCGGCCTCGCCGCGCCGCTGCGTGCAGACCCTGGACCCGGCGGCCGGGCTGCTCGACCTGCCCATCGAGGTCTGCGGCGACCTGGACGAGCCCCAGCCGGGCCAGCAACAGGACGAGCGGGTGCTGGCCACCGCCGCCCAACTGCTCGAGCTGGGCTGCGCCGGTGGGCAGGTGGCGGTGTGCAGCCAGGGCAAGGTGCTGCCGGGCGCGTTGGAGCAGCTGACCGGCCGCGCCGACGAGGACTTCACCACCCCGAAGGGCGGCGGTTGGCTGCTCGCCTTCAGCGGCGAGCGGCTGGTCGCCGCCGACCGTCTGTGAGGCCCGCCCGGCGCTTCGGCGGTTGATCCGCCGCGGATCGCCGGCGTGGCGGTGGCGGGCCACCAGCTACCCCGGCCTCCGCGGCGGATCGCCGACGTGGCGGTGGCCGGCCAGCCAGCGGCGATCCCGGCGCGGGGTCAGCGGGGCGGCAGGGTGAGGGTCACCGCCACCGGCAGGTGGTCGCTGGCCTCGCCGCGCGGCGCGACCGGATCCGTCGCCGTCAGGCCGGGCGAGACGAAGACGTGGTCGATCTGCTGGCGCGGATCGTCGGCGGGGCTGGTCGCCAGCGGACGGGCGACCGCCAACGCGTCGACCAGCCCGGCCGCGGTGAACTGCTCGAACGCCTCATCGCCCGGCTCGGTGTTCAGGTCGCCGGCCACCACGAGGGGCCGGCCGGCCGCGTACCCGGTGGCGAAGTCGGCCACCGCGCGAGCCTGTGCCACCGGGCCCGCGTCCGGTGGCGGTTGCAGGTGGGTGCTCACCACAGCGGCACGGACACCGTCTCCGAGGTCCAGGGTGACGGCCAGAGCCTGCGCTCCGGTGGGTGCTCCGAGGGCCGGCAAGGGCCGGGACCGTGGGTCGGTGACCGGCCAGCGGCTGAGCACCGCGTCACCCCAGACCGGGTCGGCGGCCGGCCCGAACACGTACGGCATGCCGAGCCGGTCGGACAGCAGGTCCAGCGTGTCGTGGCCGCCGTTGAGCAGCCAGCCCCGGTCCACCTCGCTGAGCAGCACCACATCGGGCCGCTGCCGGTCGATCGCCGCGGTCAGGGCGGCCAGGTCGAACCGGCCGTCCAGCCCGAAGCCCATCCGGATGTTGTACGCCACCACTGTCAACCGCTCCGGCGGACCCTCCCGGTTGCTCGCCACCGCCACCTCGTCGGCGACGAACGGCGCGAGCAGAGCCAGCACGGCGACCCCGCCAGCGGTCCGCAGCGGCGGAAGCGGGCCGGGACGCCGGTCGCCGGACGGACGGGCCGCCAGGGCCACTGCGGCGACCACGCCGGCCACCACCACCGGCACCGCCGCGTTCGGGTAGCCCAGGTCGTAGGCGGAGTAGTAACCCACCGCACCCAGCACGAAGAGCAGCATGCCGGCGGCTACCGCGTACCCCCGACGGGCCGCCGACCGGCGGGTGTCGTCCGTGCCCGTCGCGCCCTCAGCACCGGCACCGGCGACGTCGGCCGCGGCGTCGGCGCGACCCTGAGCGTCGGCACCGGCCGCAACGTCGGCGTCGTCGGCGCGACGTGCAGCGTCGGCGCCGGCCGCGGCGTCGGCGCGGCCCGGTGCGTCGGTGAGCGCGAGGCAGGCGCCGAGTCCGACGGCGGTGAGCAGCATGGCCGCGACGAGCAGGTCGCCACTGTCGAGGGCGAAGAGCACCACGCCAGCCAGCAGGGCCGCCGGCCCGAGCGCTCGACCCCGACCCCGGGTCGGGCCCGCCAGCGCGGCCAGCAGGAACCCGGCGACCGCCACCGGCACCGGCGCCAGGCCGAACAGCGGTGAGCGAGCGACGTCGCCACCCGCGACCAGGTACGACATCCCGGCCTGGGCCAGGGCCGGCGCGAGGGCCACCATGCCGGCCAGCAGCAGCACCGGCCCGGCCAGCAGCCACGACCGGGCGCCACCGGGGCCGGGCGGCGCGGCGGGCAGCGTCGTACCGAGCAGGAACAGCACCACCGCGACGGCGCTCAGCAGCCACGCCACCCAGCCGCCCCGCCAGACGAGATCGTAGGTGTCCAGCAGCGCGTGGACGGCGGCGTTGACCGCCAACCCCAGGGCCAGTCCCGGCACCGGACGGTCGGTGCCACCGGCGACACCCACCAACCAGACCAGACCGGCGAACAGACCGGCGGTGGCCAACCAGAGCTGCGGACGGCCGCCGGGGGCGCTGGTGAGCGCGAGCCGGGCCACGGCCAGCAGCACGGCGGCGACGACGGTGACGCGGCGGGCGCCCACCCGCCGGACCAGCGCCGGCACGGCCATCGCCAGCACGAACCAGCCGAGCGCGAACGCGCCCATCACCTCGGCCGGGGTGGACGCGGCCTGCCCGAAGATGGTGATGATGCCGGGCAGCCAGACGCGCAGCACGTCGATGAGCAGAACGACGCCCAGCGCGAGCGATCCGGTGGTGAGCTGGCGGTAGCGCACCGGCGCCCCATTTCGTCGGCGGACCGGTCCTGAAGGGGGGCCGGCACGGCGATTCTGCGCGTACGGTCCGGCCGGGTCAACGGTCCGGGTACGCGCAAAGGGCGCCCACCGAGAGGTGGACGCCCTTTGGGCGGACAGTCGGTCAGCGCTTGCTGGCCGTCTTCTTGGCCGGAGCCTTCTTCGCCGGCGCCTTCTTGGCCGCCGTGCTCTTGCTCGCCGCCGCGGTGGTCTTCTTCGCCGTGGCGGACTTGGTCGCCGCGGTGGTCTTCTTCGCCGTGGCGGTCTTCTTGCTGGCGGCCGTCTTGGTCGCCGTGGTGGTCTTGCTCGCCTTGGCCGGGGCGGTCTTCTTGCTTGCCGCCTTGGTGGCAGCGGTGGTGGTGGTCTTGCTCGCCTTGGCCGGGGCGGTCTTCTTACTGGCCGCCTTGGTGGCGGTGGCCTTGGTGCCCGCCGCCTTGGTGCCGGCGGTCTTGGCCGTGGTGGTGGCGGTCTTCTTCGCCGCCACCGTGGCCTTCGGCACCTTGCCGCTGGCCACCATCTCCTTGAACCCGGCGCCGGGGCGGAAGGTCGGGACGGACGTCTTCTTGACCTTCACCGCCTCGCCGGTACGCGGGTTGCGCGCTGTTCGTGCGCCACGTACACGCTTTTCGAATGCTCCGAATCCGGTGATCGCCACCTTCTCGCCCTTGGTGACTGCCGCCTGGACCTCAGTGAGGACCGCGTCGAGCGCGGCCGTCGCCGTCTTCCGGTCCCCCAGGCGAACAGCGAGCGCCTCGATGAGCTCGGCCTTGTTCACGACTTCCTCCCGATTGTGCAACTGACTCGACGCGAGCCATTCTGCGCGCACCGTATGCCCTGTGCTGCCTGGACACAAACATTCGGTGGAAAAAAGCCCTTGTGTCGTAACGGATTCACCCCCACCGGTTGGACCGGTGGGGGCGAAATCCGCTGTGCGAGTGGGCGTACGGCTATGCCACCGAGGGCAGGAACGGCAGTCGGGACGCCTCGTAGGAGGCGATGTCATCGGCGTGCCGGAGGGTGAGTCCAATGTCGTCCAGACCCTCCAACAGCCTCCACCGGCTGAAGTCGTCAAGCGGGAACGACCAGGTCGCGTCCCCGGCCCGGAGCTGTCGGGCGGTCAGGTCGACGGTCACCGGAGTGGTTGGTTCGGCCTCGACGAGATCCCACAACTCCTCGATGGCTTTCAATTCCAACTCGACCGGCAGCAGGCCCTCCTTGAGTGCGTTGCCGCGGAAGATGTCACCGAAGCGCGGAGCCACCACGGCGCGGAAGCCCCAGTCCCGCAGCGCCCAGACGGCGTGCTCCCGGGACGAGCCGGTGCCGAACTCCGGACCGGCGATGAGGATCGACGCACCAGAATAGGATTCATCGTTGAGAACGAATGCCGGGTCTTCCCGCCAGGCGCTGAACAGCCCGTCGGCGAAGCCGGTGCGGGTCACCCTCTTGAGGTACACGGCGGGGATGATCTGATCCGTGTCCACGTTGGACCGGCGCAGCGGTACGGCGGTGCCGGTGTGGGTGGTGAACTTGTCCATCTCGTCGGTCCCTTCTACAGGTCGGCGGGGGCGGCCAGCCGCCCGACCACGGCGGTGGCGGCGGCGACCGGCGGGGAGACCAGGTGGGTACGACCGCCCCGGCCCTGCCGGCCCTCGAAGTTGCGGTTGGAGGTGGACGCGGAGCGCTCACCGGGCTTGAGCGTGTCGGGGTTCATGCCCAGGCACATCGAGCAGCCGGCGAACCGCCACTCGGCGCCGGCGTCGGCGAAGACCTTGTCCAGCCCCTCGGCCTCGGCGGCCTCCCGGACGGCGGCGGAGCCGGGCACCACGAGCATCCGGACGGAGTCGGCCACCTTGTGGCCGCGCAGCACGTCGGCGGCGGCCCGCAGGTCCTCCAGGCGGCCGTTCGTGCAGGAACCCACGAAGACGACGTCGATCGGCAGCTCCCGCAGCGGGGTGCCGGGGCGCAGATCCATGTACTCCAGCGCGCGACGGGCGGCGGCGCGCTCCGAGTCGGTGACGAACTCCTCCGGGTCGGGCACCGGCGCGCTCAGCGGTGCGCCCTGCCCGGGGTTGGTGCCCCACGTGACGAACGGCGTGATCCGGCTGGCGTCCAGGGTGACCTCGGCGTCGAAGCGCGCGCCCTCGTCGGTGGGCAGCGTCCGCCACCACGCCAGCGCCGCGTCCCAGTCCGCGCCCTGCGGCGCGTTCGGCCGACCCTTGAGGTACGCGAAGGTCGTCTCGTCCGGCGCGATCATGCCGGCCTTGGCGCCCCACTCGATCGACATGTTGGCGATGGTCATCCGCCCCTCCATGGAGAGGGCCTGGATGGCCGCGCCGCGGTACTCGACGATGTGCCCGCGCCCACCACCGGTGCCGACCTGGGCGATCAGGGCGAGCACCAGGTCCTTCGCGGTGACGCCGGGGGCGAGCTGGCCGGTGACGTTGACGGCCATGGTCTTCGGCCGGCTCTGCGGGAGCGTCTGGGTGGCCAGCACGTGCTCCACCTCGCTGGTGCCGATGCCGAAGGCGAGCGCGCCGAACGCACCGTGGGTGGCGGTGTGCGAGTCGCCGCACACGATCGTCATGCCGGGCTGGGTGACCCCGAGCTGCGGGCCGATGACGTGCACGATGCCCTGGTTCTCGTCGCCGAGCGGGTGCAGCCGCACGCCGAACTCGGCGCAGTTGCGGCGCAGCGTCTCGATCTGCGTACGCGAGGTCGGATCCGCGATGGTGAGCAGGTCACCGCGGCGGAGCCGGAACGCCGGATCGGCGTACCCGGTCGGGGTGTTGTGGTCCTCGGTCGCGAGGGTCAGGTCGGTACGACGCACCCGGCGCCCGGCGAGCCGCAGCCCGTCGAACGCCTGCGGGCTGGTCACCTCGTGCAGCAGGTGCAGGTCGATGAAGAGCAGGTCCGGCTCACCAGCGGCGGACCGTACGACGTGCGCGTCCCAGACCTTCTCGGCCAGGGTCCTCGGCTCAGGAGTGACTCCCACCATCTGGACATCCTAAATTCTGGGAGGTAAGTTTCGGCTTGTGGGACACAGTATGAGCGGTGTCGGCGTTCTCGACAAGGCGGTGGTCATCCTGGCCGCCTGTGTCGACGGCGCCAGCCTTGCCGAACTCGTTGAACGCACGAAGCTGCCCCGGGCCACCGCGCACCGGCTGGCACAGGCACTGGAGATCCATCGGATGCTGGTCCGGGACACCCAGGGCCGTTGGCGCCCCGGGCCTCGGCTCGGCGAGCTGGCCAACGCCGCCCCGGATGTCCTGCTGACCGCCGCCGAGCCCCTGCTCGCCGCGCTACGCGACGCCACCGGTGAGAGCGCCCAGCTCTACCTGCGCCGCGCCGACGAGCGGATCTGCGTGGCCGCCGCGGAGCGCGCCAGCGGCCTGCGGGACACCGTCCCGGTCGGCTCGGTGCTGCCGATGACCGCCGGTTCGGCGGCCCAGATCCTGCTCGCCTGGGAGCCTCCGGAGGCCGTGATGCCACTGCTGCCGCGCAGCAAGTTCACCGGCCGCACCCTTGCCGAGGTCCGCCGCCGTGGCTGGGCGCAGAGCGTGGCCGAACGGGAGGCCGGTGTGGCGAGCGTCTCCGCCCCGATCCGCGACCGCACCGGCCGCGTGATCGCCTCGGTCAGCATCTCCGGCCCGATCGAACGCCTGGGCCGCCGCCCCGGCGAACGCCACGCCATGGCGGTCGTCAGAGCCGGCCAACGCCTCTCCGGCCTCTAACCCCGCCCCCACCCCGTTGATCATGAAGTTATTGCCCGGACACACCGCGGCGGAGGGCACTAACTTCATGACCAACGGCGGGACCCAGGGGGTACGGGAAAGGCTCACCTCGCGGGGCGAGGTGAGCCTTGGTTTGTAGCCCCGACCGGATTCGAACCGGCGCTACCGCCTTGAGAGGGCGGCGTCCTGGGCCGCTAGACGACGGGGCCAGAACTTCCTGTTCACCGCCCTCGCAGGCGGTGCCGCTGTAGTCTAGCGGCACCGTCCGTCGGGGCGAGCGTGGGGTCTGGGCGCCGTGGACGGCCGTGCGCACCAACGAAACAAGCCGCACCAACGAAACAACCCGCCCCACCGAGGTGGGACGGGTTGTGCACAGATGTAGCCCCGACCGGATTCGAACCGGCGCTACCGCCTTGAGAGGGCGGCGTCCTGGGCCGCTAGACGACGGGGCCAGAACCACTTTTCGCTCCCCCACCCTTGCGGGCGGAGGAGCTGCACTCTACCAGAGGCCACCCTCCGCCCCTCGCGGGGCGGAGGAGAACTCCGTCAGAATCCAGCGTCCGGGATTCTCGCGAATCCCAGCTGCGCTGGGGTACCAGGACTCGAACCTAGACTAACTGAACCAGAATCAGTCGGGCTGCCAATTACCCCATACCCCATTGGCCCCTTGCGGCGCCGGGAGTGAACATTACCCTCCCGGTGCCGGCAGGCCAAATCCGATCCCCCCGAACCACCCGTGAGCTGCGGAAACAGGGGCATCGGACGGATCAGGCGACGGGGACCACCGGGTTGCTGAGCTCGCCGATGCCCTCGATCCGCACGGTGACCGTATCCCCCTCGACGAGAGGGCTAACCCCCGCCGGAGTGCCGGTGAGCACCACGTCGCCGGGCAGCAGGGTCATCACGTGCGAGATGTACGACACCAGGCCGGCCACGTCGAAGACCATGTCCTTCGTCCGGCCGAGCTGGCGTACCTCCATCTCGTCCGGGTTGCGACCCACCTCACACCGGATCTCCAGGTCGGAGACGTCCAACCCGGTGGTGATCCACGGACCGATCGGGCAGAACGAGTCGAAGCCCTTGGCGCGGGTCCACTGCCCGTCCGAGCGCTGCAGGTCCCGGGCGGTCACGTCGTTGGCGCAGGTGTAGCCGAAGATGGCGCGTTCGGCGGCGGCCCGGTCGGCCCGGCGGGCACCCGGCGCACCGATCACGACCGCCAGCTCCGCTTCGTGCTCGACCTGCTTGGAGAAGATCGGCAACCGGATGGCGTCGCGGGGACCGATCACCGAGGTGGACGGCTTGAGGAAGAGCAACGGCTCCTTGGGCACCTCGTTGCCGAGCTCGGCGGCGTGGTCGGCGTAGTTGCGGCCCACGCAGACCACCTTGCTGGGCAGGATCGGCGAGAGCAACCGGACGTCGGAGAGGGCCCAGCGGGCCCCACTGAAGGAGAGCTGGCCGAACGGGTGACCCTCGATCTCGGCGATGGTCAGGCCCTGCGGCCCGGCCTCCGGTTCGCCCTCGACGGCTCCGAACGACATTCCCTTGGCATGAGCGAAACGAGCGATACGCACCCGGCCAATCTAGCCCCGCCGACACGCTCACCGGCCACAACGGGCCGCCGGGTGTGCGCAACCCGTCAGCGTCGCGGCACCCTAGCGCAGGTCCGGGCGGTCGGGGTGGGCTTCGGGATTTCGTACCCGCACGGAGGGCGCGCACCCCTAGCGTCGGCTCCGGAGGTTCGTTCGTATGCCTGCATCGACACGACACCACAGAGCCCTCGCGGTGTTCGTACACTGCCTCGGCATCCTCGCCGCCGTGCCGGCCCTGCCCGCGGCGGCCCCGGAGGCGGCGGCCGCGCCACGACCAGCAGCCGCCACGCCACGACCAGCCGAGTCCGTGCCACGACCAGCCGCGCCGACGCCACGTCCGACGGCGCCAGCGCCCGGACCGACGGCTGTCACGCCACCCGCGTCCGTCAGCCCGGCGCCACCGGCGGTGGCGGTGGCCGCGCGGTTGCCCGTGGCGGCGAGCGCGGAGCCCACCCCGCCCTCGGCGCCGCCGGCGGTGGCACCGCCGTCGCCGGTGCCGGTGTCCGCGCCCCCGCCTCCGGTCACGGTGGCGGTCGCGTCGGAGAGCAGCCCGGCGCCGCGGTACCGCATCCACGTCCGCAATGTGGGCAACTCGCCGCTCGACACGACGGTGCGCCAGGAGTTGCCGTCCGGGTCGTCGCCCACCGCGATCAGCGGGGGCGGACAGTCCAGCCGCTCCGGTGGGTCCACGGCAGAGGTGACCTGGCGGTTGCGGCTGCCCGCGCACAGCACCACCACGCTGGGCACCGCGCTGACCGCTGTCGCGCCAGGTCAGCCGCTGACGGCGCCGGCCTGCGCGTTCACCAGTGACGGCACCCGGCCGTACGACTGCGCCACCGCCACCTGGCAGGCGGCCGGAGCCGCCCCGGCGGCCGAGGTCACCCAGGCGCCGCCCTGGCGGCGGTATCCGGTGCTGCTGGCCGGGTTGGGCGTCCTGGTGCTGCTCAGCGCCCTCGTGGTCTATGTGTGGCGTCGACGGCGCGGACGGCGGGTGACCGCCGCCGCCCTGGCCACCAACGGAACGCCGGACGGTGGGCGCGGGACGATCTATCCACGTCCGGCGACTCCCGACCCGCGCCGACGGCGGCGTACCCCGCCGGTCTGGCTGCTGGTTGGCGCGGCGGTGGTGGTGCTGGCGGGCGTGATCGGCACGGCCGGCTGGACGGCGACCCGGCAGGTGTCGTCGATCGACACCCAGAAGCAGCCGACCAGCGGCGCGTGGATGGGCACCGGAGTCTCCGGACCGGTGGGTGTGCCGCTGCGGGAGTCCGCGTTCGAGTTCACCGTCTACCGGATGACCTGTGGCGCGGCGGGCGCGGCCGGGGGGACCGGCGCGGCACCGGCCGGGGGTCGGCGTTGCCAGGCCACCGTGGGTGTGCGCAACGTCACCGGCAGCCAGCAGCCCTGGCACGGCCAGCTGCAACGCGCCTACCTGCCGGGCGGGCGGTGGGTGAGCACTGACGAGCCGGCCACCCGGACGGCCAACCTGGGTCGGGACGTCTTCGCCGACCCGGTGGCCGCGGGCAGCCGGGTGGTGCTCCCGCTGGTGTTCACCGTCGACGGGCGGGACCCGCCCCAGCAGCTGGAGCTGCGCAGCGGCGTGTTCTCGGCCGGCGTCCGGGTGCACATGCCCTGACCGGCGATCGGGCGGCGGTCGTACCCTGGGGTCCGTGACCGCCGCCCTCGCCCCCGCCGTGCTCGACGTGGCGGCGTGGCGTGCGCGCCGCCGGGCCCACGAGGAGCGGGTGGACGTGTGGCTGACGCCGCACCTGGCCCGACGACGTCGGGGTGAGCGGCATCCGGTGGCCGACTTCCTGTTCACCTACTACTCGCACCGGCCGGCGCAGCTGCGCCGCTGGCACCCGGGCGCGGGGGTCGAGCTGCGCGACGCGGACCCGGCCGAGTTCGGCCGGGACTACCGCGCCACCGCCGCCGGGGTCACCCTCGACACCGAGGCGGTACGCGGGCGACGCGGCGAGTCGATCGCGTGGATCCGCTCGCTGCTGGCGGCCACTGCCGCCCGACCGGCGCACTTCGGCTGCTTCGGGATGCACGAGTGGGCGATGGTGTACCGGCAGACCCGCGAGGAGCTGCGGCACAACGCCTGGCCGTTGCGGTTGGATCCGGAGCGGACCGCCGCGGTCGTCGAGGAGCGCGGGGTGCGGTGCAGCCACTTCGACGCGTTCCGGTTCTTCACCCCGCCGGCCCGGCCGTTGAACCTGCTCACCCCGACCCGGGAGACGCAGCACGCGCACGAGCAGCCGGGCTGTCTGCACGCCAACATGGACCTCTACAAGTGGGCGTACAAGTTGTCGCCGCTGGTGCCCTCGGAACTGGTGGCGGACTGTTTCGAGCTGGCGCGGGAGGTCCGCACGTTGGACATGCGGGCCAGCCCGTACGACCTGGCGGCGCTCGGTTACCCGCCGGTGCGGGTGGAGACCGTCCAGGGTCGGGCGGAGTACGCCGCAGCGCAGCGCGAGTTCGCCGACCGTGCGGCAGTGCTCCGCGACCGGCTGCTGGCCGCCGTTCCCGGCTGAGCGTCGACGGCCCGGCCCGGCCGGGCGGCTGGCCCGTGCCGTGGCCCGGAGTCAGCGCGCGCGGGCTCGCAGGCCGTCGAGGAGCAGCGCGACCACAGCGGCCAGGTCGTCGTCGAGCCCGGGCTCGCTCCACTCCGTCCGGTGCGACGGGTGGTGGAACCGCGCGGTGGCCTGCAACAGCGCGCGACCGGCCACCGCCGGGTCGGGCACGGTGAAGTCGCCGGCGGCGACTCCGTCCGCGACGATCAGGCTGAGCTGACCGGCGAGAACCTCCAGGTGGGTGGCGACCGCTCCCTCGGAGAGCGTGGCGAGTTGGTGGAAGTTGTCGAACAGCTCCGGGTCCTCCCGGGCCATCCGCCGTTTGGTGCCGCTCAGCTCGGCCAGCCACCGGCGCAGCCGTTGCGGGGCCGGGTCGGCGCCGGTGGCGACGTCGATCAGCGGGGTGGAGACGCGGGCCAGCCAGCGTTCGGCGACCGCCTCGCGCAGCGCGGCCTTGCTGGCGAAGTGCCGGTAGACGCTGCCGTGGCTGACACCCAGCGCGCGTGCCACGTCCAGCACCGTGGCCTTCGCCGGGCCGTACCGGCGCAGCACCTCCTCGGCGGTGTCGAGGATGCGATCGGCGGTCAGGGCTGTGGTGTCGCTCATCGTCCCAGCCTTCCTGACCGCGTGGCCCGTCGTGGCGCGACCCCCGGCCGGCGGTCGCGCCACGACCGGGTTGTCATGACCGCTCGCTGTCCAGGAACGCCATCTGCGCCTCGTCGTACCGGCTGCCGGCCACCGCGTCGGCGGGGACGGCGGCCTCGATGGCGGCCAGGTCCGTCTCGGTCAGCGTGATCGCGACGGCGCCGAGGGCCTCGGTGAGCCGGTCCCGACGGCGGGCGCCGATCAGGGGTACGACGGTCTCGCCCCGGGCGAGCACCCAGGCGATGGCGATCTGCGCCACGGTGACGCCCCGCGCCTCGGCGATGGCGCGCAGCGCGTCCACGAGGGCGAGGTTGCGGTCCAGGTTCGCGCCGGCGAAGCGCGGCAGGTGGCTGCGGAAGTCGGTGCCGGCGGTCTCCCGCTGCGGCGTCCAGTGGCCGCTGATCAGCCCTCGGGAGAGCACTCCGTACGCGGTGATCCCGACGCCCAGCTCACGTGCGGTCGGCAGGATCTCGGCCTCGGGGGCGCGGGAGATCAACGAGTACTCGATCTGGAGGTCGCTGATGGGGTGCACGGCGTGCGCCCGGCGCAGCGTGTCGGCGCTGACCTCGGACAGGCCGATGTGCCGGACATGACCCGCCTTGACCAGCTCGGCCAGGGTGCCCACGACGTCCTCCACCGGCACGTCGGGGTTGAGCCGGGCGGGGCGGTAGATGTCGACGTGGTCGGTGCCGAGCCGGCGCAGCGTGTACGCCAGGAAGTTCTTGATCGCGACGGGTCGGACGTCGTTGCCGTTCCAACCGCCGTCGACGTCGCGCAGAGCGCCGAACTTCACGCTGATCACCGCGTTGTCCCGGTTGCGGCCGCGCAGCGCGTCGCGCAGCAGCATCTCGTTGTGGCCCATGCCGTAGAAGTCGCCCGTGTCGAGCAGGGTGATGCCGGCGTCCAGGGCAGCGTGGATGGTGGCGATGCTCTCGGCCTCGTCGGCGGGGCCGTAGAGATCCGACATGCCCATCAGGCCGAGTCCGAGCGCGGAGACGGTGGGGCCGGTGGTGCCGAGGGTGCGGGGGTCCATGGGGTGTTCCTCTCCTGGGGTGACATGCCGACCATACACACTTCGGCTGACAGATTCCAGATTCTGTCACTCGCCAGTCGGAGAGGTCACTCACACAGCTCGGTGACGATGGACTAGTCGCCGTCGACGCGGCGGTCGCGCTTGCGCTGCGACTGGCGCTTCTTCTCGGCCAGCCGGCGCTCCTTGGCACCCCGGGACGGCTTGGTCGCCCGACGCGGCGGCGGGGGCGGCGCGGCCGCCTCGCGCAACAGCGCGACCAGCCGCTCGCGGGCCGCCTCCCGGTTGGCGAGCTGCGCCCGGTGCTCGCTGGCCGCGATCGTGAGCACGCCGTCCACCAGCCGGTTGGCGAGTCGTTCCAGCGCCCGCGACCGGATCCAGTCGGGCACCGACGGAGAGTTGGCCAGGTCGTAGCTCAGCTCGACCCGCGAGTCGGCGGTGTTCACGCCCTGCCCGCCGGGGCCGGACGAGCGGGAGAAGCGCTCCCGCAGCTCCCCGGCGGGGACGACCCACCGATCGGTCACCCGCAGTCCGTCGTCCACGCCCCGAGGCTAGCCGGCTGCGGCCCGCCCCGGGTCACCGGCGCGGAGGCTCACTCTGCGTCGTGGACGGGCTCGGCGCCGGACCGGCGGTCTCGTCGTGCGAGCCGACCGCGGCGTACGCCACGGCGCCGAACAGCAGCAGCCCGATCACGGCGGCCTTCACCGCGACCCCGCGGATCAGCAACCACGCGCCCCGGCGAGCGCCGGGCACCGATTTCTTCGCGGTCTGGTAGTCGGTCCACCCGCGTCGCGCCCGGGCGTACGCCGACCCCACCGCACATCCGATGATCAGGCCCACCAGCAGGAGGACCGTGAGAAGAGGACGCTCCACCTCCGCCAGTATCCATACCGAGCGTCATATTTCCATGGCCCGATGACGTGTGGCCGGATATCCGACACTGGAGGCGGCCCGATGGGCCGTACGAGCAGCTCAGCCGCCCTTGCCGATGATCGTGTCGGCGGTCTGCTGCACCTGGTCGATCGGAATGGCGAAGCCGATGCCGATCGACCCGTTGCCGTCGATCGTGGCGATCGCGGTGTTCACCCCGACCACCTCGCCTCGGGCGTTGACCAGCGGCCCGCCCGAGTTGCCGGGGTTGATCGACGCGTCGGTCTGCACCGCGCGGTGCCGGCTGTTGCCCAACCGCACCTGGCGGTCCAGCGCGCTGACGATGCCCGCGGTGACCGTCCCCGACAGCCCCAGCGGTGAGCCCACCGCCAGCACCGGCTCACCGACCCGGGTGGCACCCGGCTTGGCCAGCGGCAACGGGGCGAGGCCGGCCGACGGCGGCACCTTCAGCACCGCCAGGTCGCTGCGCGGCTCCCGGCCGACCACCTCGGCCTCGTACCGGCGGCCGTCGGGCAGCTCCACCGTGACCGGTCCACCACCGCCCTTGGCCAGGATGTGGTCGTTGGTGACCAGGTGCTGCTGGTCGTCGATGGCGAACCCGGAACCGGTCGCGGACGCGCCGTTCGCGCCACCGGCGAGCACCGACACCACACCGGGCACGGTCCGCTCGGCGGCGGTGACCAGCTCCGCCGGCACCGGTGCGGCGGACGCCGCGGACGATCCCGTGCCGTCCCGACTGGCCACCACACCGCCGGCCAGGGCGCCCGAGACGGCCGACACCGCGATGACCGCCAACGCGGCGAGCAGCCGGCCGGGGCGCCGCCCGCCGGGGTCCCGCCCCGAGCCGGGCGCGTCCCACCACCCGCGCCCGTCCGGGTCGAGCTCCGGCGAGATGAACCAGGGACCGCGCGGTTCGCCCAGTCCGGTCTGCACTGCCATGCGTACTCCTCACGGTCGACGTCGGCGCTGTGGATCAGGGCAGTCGGGAGAACCAGCGCATCGAGCCGGCGGCGGCGCCCATCGCGAACACCAGCCCGAGGCCGATGAACCGGGCCGAGACGTCCTGGCGTTCGGTGCGGTAGCCGACCGAGCTGCCGATGTCGTCGTAGACCGCGCGCAACTCGTCGCTGGTGCTGGCCTCGTGGAACATTCCGCCGGTCTCGTCGGCGACGGCCTTGAGGGTCTGCCCGTCGACCGGCACCTGGATCGGCCGTCCGCCCCGGTCCACGAAGCCGGACGGCGTGCCGAAGGAGATCGCGTGCACCGGCACCTTCGCCGCGACCGCCTCTCCCGCCGCCTCCATCGGGTCCATCCCGGAGGTGTTGGCCCCGTCGGAGAGCAGGATGATCCGGGCCGGCGGTGGCTCCTTCGCGGCCTCGCTGTCCAGGCTCTTGACCGCGCCGAGCGAGGTGTTGATGGCCTCACCGATCGCGGTGCCCTGCACCCCGGTCACCCCCTCGGCGAGACGACCGATGCCCTCGTCCAGGGCGTCCCGGTCGGTGCCGGGCGGCACCAGGACGGCGGCGCTGCCGGCGAACGCGACAAGCCCCACGTTGAACTCGTCGGGCAGGCCCTCGACGAAACGTCGGGCCGCCTGTTTGGCCGCCGCCAGCCGGTCCGGCTCCACGTCGGTGGCGAGCATG
Organism: Micromonospora sp. NPDC049114; assembly: GCF_040648635.1. NCBI lineage: Bacteria > Bacillati > Actinomycetota > Actinomycetes > Micromonosporales > Micromonosporaceae > Micromonospora > Micromonospora sp. NPDC049114. Next base: position 110,733 of record NZ_JBEZEA010000001.1, read on the forward strand.
GAGGTGGACACGTCGACGGCGACCATCACCGTGGCGCGTTCCCGGGGGACCCGGACCTCGGCGGTGGGCCTGGCGAAACCGACCACGAGCAGCGCCAGCATGGCCAGGAACAGCCCGGCCGGGACGTGCCGGCGCCAGGCCGGACGAACGGGCGCCACCCGGTCCAGCAGCCGCAGGTTGGTGAAGCGGACGGCGTACCGGCTGCGTCTGCGCTGCATCACCAGGTACGCGCCGACCAGCGCGAGCACGCCGATCAGCAGCCAGAGTCGCAACGGGGACTCCCAGGTCACGCGGCACCTCCCCGGACGGCTCCGGCCGGTGCGGCGGCCATCCGCCGCTGGGCGTGCACGTGCCGGACGATGTCGGCGCTGAAGTCCCGGTCGGTGCGCAGCGCCAGGTGCGTGGCCGCGCTCCGGCGCAGCGCCTGGCGGACCTGCTCACGCTGGGCGGCGGCGGCCGCGGCGTACCGCTCCCGCAGGCGGCGGTCCGATGTGCACACCTCGCGGCGGCGGCCGGTCTCCGGGTCGACGAGCGTGATCAGCCCGACGTCGGGCAGTTCCAGCTCGCGCGGATCGGTCACCTCGATCGCCAGCACCTGGTGGCGGGCGGACAGCCGACGCAGGGTCCGCTCCCAGGGTGGCGGCTCCTCGGGGTCGTCGGGCAGGCCGTCGAGGAAATCGGAGACCACCACGACCAGCCCGCGCTGGTTGGCGACCCGGTGCACCGCGTCGAGCCCGTCCGCCAACTCCGCCGCCGCGGCCGGCTGCGGGGTCTCCGGCCGCGACCGGGACCGGTCGCCGGGCTCGGTCGCGCGCGGCGCGGTCAGCAGCGCGCGGAGCAGACCGAGCAGATGGGTACGCCCGCTGCGGGCGGGAAAGCGTCGTACCCCGTCGGCGCGCAGCACCTGGGCGCCCAGCCGGTTGCCGATGCCGGCGGTCAGGAAGCCCACCGCCGCCACGGCCGCCACCGCCAGCTCCCGCTTGTCCAGCGCGGCGGTGCCGAACTCCATGCTGGCGCTGGCGTCGACGAGCAGCCAGGTGGTGAGTTCCCGGTCGGCGTCGACCTGTCGGACGTGCGGCACGGCGGTCCGGGCGGTCACCGCCCAGTCCATCCGGCGGACCTCGTCCTCCCCCGGCCGGTACTCGCGGCTGCCGGCGGGTTCGCTGCCCGGCCCCGGGAGCAGGCCACGGTACTGGCCGTGCAGCAGACCGTTGAGCCGGCGGGTGACTGTCAGTTCCAGTCGGCGCAGCCGCTGGTCGGGGGTCAGCTCGGCCAGGCTCGGGTCGGGCGGGGTGGCCACCGACGTACGGCCGGCGCGTCTCACGCCGCCGCCAGGTCGGGGGCGTGCTGAGGGTGCCCGGTGGCCACCCGGGGCGGCGGCACCGCCTCCACGAGCCGCCGGACCAGGCTCTCGGCCGAGACCCCGTCGGCCACGGCGTCGAAGGAGAGCACCAGCCGGTGGGACAGGACGTCCACCGCCAGTTCCCGGACGTCCTCGGGCAGCACGTACTCGCGTCCCCGCAGCAGCGCCTGCGCGCGGGCGGCGGCGACCAGGCCGAGCGTCGCCCGTGGGCTGGCGCCGTACGCCAGCAGCGGCGCGAGTTCGGCCAGCCCGAACCGGCCCGGGTCGCGGGTGGCGAGGATGAGCCGGACGACGTACTCGGCCAGGGCGTGGTGGACGAAGACCCGCTCGGCGTGCTCCTGGAGCAGTCGCAGGCGTTGCGGGTCGAGCACCTGGCGGGCCCGGGGCCGGTCGGTGCTCATCCGGTAGAGGATGGCCAGCTCGTCGGCGTCGCTGGGATAGTCGACGACGACCTTCATGAGGAACCTGTCGCGCTGCGCCTCGGGGAGCTGGTAGACCCCCTCGGACTCGATCGGGTTCTGCGTGGCCAGCACCAGGAACGGCGTCGGCACCGGCCAGCTGCGCCCGCCGATGGAGACCTGCCGTTCGGCCATCGCCTCCAGCAGCGCCGACTGGACCTTGGCCGGCGCGCGGTTGATCTCATCGGCGAGCACCAGGTTGGCCATGATCGGGCCCAGCTCGATGTCGAAGGTCTCCTTGGAGGCCCGGTAGATCCGGGTGCCGACGATGTCGGAGGGGACCAGGTCCGGGGTGAACTGGATCCGGGAGAAGGTCCCGCCGACCACTGTGGCGAGGGTCTGCGCCGCAAGGGTCTTGGCCACGCCGGGCACGCCCTCCAGAAGGCAGTGCCCGTTGGCGATGAGTGCGGTGAGCAGACGTTCGACGAGCCGATCCTGCCCGACGATCACGCGTTTGACCTCGAAGAGGGTCTGTTCCAGCTCGGCGCCGGTCGGCTCGGGATCGACCGAGGTGGGCAGGCTGGCCAGGGTGTCCGAGATGTCCGTCACGGTGCTTGCTTCCCGGGCGGGGGCCTCGGCAAACGTCGGATTGTGAGCGCCGGACGGGTCCGTTGTGTCCTGAATGAGCAGGAGCCGCCCGGACGGGGAACAACCGGGAGGACTCGCTCGCACGGGCATGACCACCCCGACGAGGCAGGAGCCGGCCGGCGGCGACGAGGAACCCCCGGACACGACACGGCCCCCGCAGTCGACTGCGGGGGCCGGACGTTCGAATCGGTCAGGGCAGGTGGACGACCAGGTGGAAGCCCAGGTCGGTCGGGGTGCCCGCCGAGTTGCGGGTCTGCACGAAGACCGCGTTCGGCGTGCTGAGCCGGGGCGCCACCGAGATCTCGCCGGCCGGCGGAATGCAGCAGGCGTCGGCGCGACCGACGGTGACCACGAAGACACCAGCCGTGACGACCTGGCCGAACTGCACCTCGTACTGCCCGGTGCCGTACTTGATGACCGTGCCGGTGCCGCGCGCCTTGGTGCCGTTGGAGTTGACGACGACGATTGTGGTGGAGGCGACGAGCGTGGTGTTGGCCTTCAGCGCGGCCTTGGCCTTGCGGGCCGACTCGGCCGTGACCGGTGGTTGGGCGTTGGTGCCGCGCGCCGCCGGCTGGACGGACGCCTGCGGCGTCTTCGCCGACGGCTGGGCGACGGCGATCCCCCCACCAGCCAGGGTGAGCGCCAGGACAGCGAGCGTGACCGCCGCCGCCTTACGTCGGAAGAATGTTCTCATGACAGGTCCCCCTTGTGTGACCGTGCGAATTCGGCCGACCCGCGGGGCGGGACGGATGACTGCCAATAATGGGATCGACGACGACACGAGAAGCGGTTGAAGCTCGCTCGCCCGCAGTCGGGAAAGCTGATTTCTCGTTGATCCGCATCCGGCCTGAGCTGCTGTTACTACTCAGCGTTGCGTCGTTTAACCAGATGGAACGTAGCACCGCAAAAAGCGGGAGGTCAATAGTTGATCTCGCATTATCGGCCTGTCGTGCAGCCGTCAGATAATTGTGAAAGATGAACGTGTCAACCATTCACACAAATGGCGGGGACCCGCCACCGCTACGCTGACCGCCATGATCGTCGACACTGCGCTCACGCCGACCCGCCGCCGGGCGTCGATCGGCACGGCGCTCTGCTGGGTGGCGGTCGGGCCCACTGCCGCCTGGGCCGCCGTACGACTGGCGGGGCTGGACCGGGGGCCACTGGTGCAGGCGCTCGCCTTCACCCCGTACGTCGCCGCGTTCAGCGTGCTGGCCCTCGGCCTCACCGTCGCCCTGCGGCGCTGGTGGCCGGCGGCGGTCGCGGCCCTGGCCGCGGTGGCACTTGTCGGCGTGGTAGCCCCCCGGGCGCTGGCCGCCCCACAGCCGGCGGCGACCGGCCCGACGATCCGGCTGCTCACGGCCAACCTGCTCGTCGGGGCCGCCGACCCGGGGGCACTCGTCGAGCTGGTCCGGCAGCACCGGGTCGACGTGCTCACCGTGCAGGAGTTCACACCTGAGGCGCAGGCCGGCCTGGACCGCGTCGGCCTCGACCGGCTGCTGCCGTACCGGCAGCTCAACGCGCAGGTGGGCACGCCCGGTTCCGCGCTCTACTCGCGGTGGCCGATCAGCGACGTCGGCATCCGCAACAACCGCGGTGGCTGGGGATTCACCCAGGCGTACGGGACGCTCGCCGTCCCCGGTGGGCCCCCGGTCCGGGTCGAGTCGGCCCACCCCGCGGCGCCGTCCGCGCTGGACCAGGTCGGCGCCTGGCGTGCCGACCTGATCGCCCAACCACCGGCCACCCCCGGTGGTGGCCTGCGGATCCTCGCCGGAGACTTCAACTCCACACTGGACCACGGGCCGCTGCGCGCGCTGCTGCGCACCGGCTACGTCGACGCCGCGGACGCCACCGGCACGGGCCTGACCGGCACGTGGGGGCCGTACGACGGCGACCTCATCCCCCCGGTCACGATCGACCACGTGCTCGTCGACCGCCGCATCGCCGCCAACAAGGTGGAAGTGTTCGGCCTGGGCGGCAGCGACCACCGCCCCGTCCTGGCCACCCTCCGCCTGCCCGCGGCCTGAACCCCCGCGATCTTGCACTTTCTGCCCCGACATTCGGGGCACAAGCCGCAGAACGGCGACACAAAGTGCAAGATCGCGGAGGTCAGGAGGTTGGGGCCTTGGCGGAGGCGGGGGCGAGGCCGTAGGTGAGGGCGTCGACCAGGGCGTGCCAGCTGGCCTCGACCACGTTGGGGTGCACGCCCACAGTCGTCCAGTCGCGGCCGGTGTCGTCGGCCGTCTCCAGGAGCACCCGGGTGACGGCGCCGGTACCGTGGCTGCCCTCCAGGATGCGCACCTTGTAGTCGGCCAGCTCGAACTCGCGCAGCCGCGGATAGTGCCGCGCCAGGCCCACCCGCAGCGCCTCGTCGAGGGCGTTGACCGGGCCGTTGCCCTCCGCGGTGGCGATCACCCGCTCGCCGCGTACCCGGATCTTCACGGTCGCCTCGGAGACGACCGCGCCGTCCTCGCGGTGCTCGACCAACACCCGGTACGACTCCAGGGTGAACGGCCGGGCCGGGCCGCCCTCGGGCAGCTCGGAGCGGACCAGCAGCTCGAAGGAGGCGTCCGCCGCCTCGAAGGACCAACCGTCGGCCTCCAACTCCTTGACCCGCTTGGTGACCCGGGTCAGCGCCTCCGGACGGTCGGTCAGGTCCAGGCCGAGCTCACGGCTCTTGAGCTCGACGCTGGCCCGACCGGCCATCTCGGTCACCAGGATCCGCATGTCGTTGCCCACCACCGACGGGTCCACGTGGTTGTAGAGCAACGGGTCGACCTTGATCGCGCTCGCGTGCAGCCCGGCCTTGTGGGCGAAGGCGGCGGCCCCGGCGTACGCCTGGTGGGTGTCGGGGGCGATGTTGGCGATCTCGGCGATGGCGTGCGAGACCCGCACCATCTGCGCCAGGCAGCCCTCCGGTAGGACGGGCATGCCGAGCTTGAGCTGGAGGTTGGCGACGACAGCGAAGATGTCGGCGTTGCCGGGGCGCTCGCCGTACCCGTTGGCGGTGCCCTGCACGTGACGGACGCCGGCCTCGACGGCCGCGATCGTGTTGGCCACGGCGCAGGCGGTGTCATTCTGCGCGTGGATGCCGAACAGCGCCGGGTCGACGCCGAGCCGGTTGGTCAGGTCGACGATCGCGGCGGTCACCTGGGACGGCAGCATGCCGCCGTTGGTGTCGCAGAGGACCATCCGCTCGGCGCCCGCGGCGAGCGCGGTCTGCACCACTGACGCGCCGTACGCCGGGTCGTGGCGGTAGCCGTCGAAGAAGTGCTCGCCGTCGACGAACACCCGGCGGCCCTCGCGGACAAGGTGGCTGACGGTGTCGTGGATCATCGCCAGGTTCTCCGCGCCGGTGGTGCGCAGCGCACGCTCGACGTGGCGGATGTCGGCCTTGGCGACCAGCGCGACGGCCGGGGTCTGCGCGTCCAGCAGGGCGCGCACCTGGGGGTCGTCGGCGACCGCCACACCGGCCTTGCGGGTGGCGCCGAACGCGACCAGGGCGGCGTGCCGCAGGTCCAGTTCGGTGCGGGCCCGGCGGAAGAACTCGGTGTCCTTGGGCACCGCGCCCGGCCAGCCGCCCTCGATGAAGCCGACACCGAACTCGTCGAGCAGTCGGGCCACCGCCAGCTTGTCGACCACCGAGTAGGTGAGCCCCTCGCGCTGGGCGCCGTCGCGCAATGTCGTGTCGAAGACCTGGAACGTCATCAGGATCCTTTCTCGGAGCAACAAAAAGACCCCCCGCGGATGCGGGAGGTCTGCGCGCTCGGCGGAGGGAGAGCCGGCGCGCTAGGTCGCAATAATCAGGGCGGTGCTGGTCACGCTCGCTACTCTGCCACTCGCCCCCGTTCGTGGGAGAAACTATCCACATCTCGGGACGGCACGGCCGGTGTCGCCACGCCTGACCCGCCGGAAGACGACACCCGGGCAGCTCTGGCCTGACACCCCGCACGCCTGCCGGTCGCCGTTTCCGGGACCCCGCCGCCGGGTAGCTCCTGCGGGGACGCACCCAGCGACGCCGAGACGATCGGCGACAGTCAGGAGTTAACGGCATGGACAGGATCGACCCGCACGCCGCCCACGCCGGGCCCGACCCGCTGCACGGCGGTGACCAGGGCGCCGTCGCGGGCGGCGCACCGACCGGCACCTTCGACCCCTGGCGCTACCGGGACGCGGCCGGAGTGGCCGACGCCGACCTGGTCGGCTACAAGGTCGAGGCCACCGACGGCGGAGTCGGCAAGATCGACAGCGCCAGTCACGAGGTCGGCGGCAGCTACCTGGTCGTGGACACCGGGCCGTGGATCTTCGGCAAGAAGGTGATGCTGCCCGCCGGCACCGTCAACCAGGTCGACCACGACCAGCGCACCGTCTCCGTGGATCGCACCCGGGACCAGATCAAGGCCGCCCCGGAGTACGACGAGACCAGCCACAGCGACCCGACGTACCGGGACCAGCTGGGCGGTTACTACGACGAGACGTACGGCGCTCTCCCGCCGGGCACCGCACGCTGAACGATCGGGCTCAACGGCCGGTGGGACGCGAGCCCACCGGCCGTTACCGTGTGAACGTGGACGCCACCGAGGACAAACGACACATCCCGCTGCCCGCCACCTTCAACTTCCGCGACGTCGGCGGCTACCTCAGCCACGACGGCCGCACCGTGCGCCGAGGCCGCCTCTACCGCTCCGACTCCCTGCACCGCCTCGACGAGCAGGACCGGGACGCGTTCGCCGCGATCGGCATCCGCACCGTCATCGACCTGCGCCGCCCCACCGAGGTGGAGCGCGACGGTCGGGTGCCCGCGTACCAGGGGCTGACCTACCGCAACATCCACCCGGAGCACGAGGACTGGTCGGGTACGCCGCACGAGAAGGGCACCGACCTGGCCCGCTACCTCGCCGACCGGTACGCCGACCTGGCCCAGACCGGCACCGCGGGGCTGGCCGAGGCGATCGGACTGATCGCCGATTCCGCGAACGCCCCGGTCGTGGTGCACTGCGTGGCCGGCAAGGACCGCACCGGCATCGTCTGCGCCCTCACCCTCGCCGTCCTGGGCGTCGTCGACGCCGACATCACCGCCGACTACGCGCTGAGCACGGAGGCTTCGGCCCGGTTCAGCGCCTGGTTGGCCGAGACCATGCCGAACGCGGCGGCGGTGCCCGCGCCGTTCCTGGCCTCGCCCGCCGAGGCCATGCAGATGTTCCTGGACGAGCTGCGCGCGGGCCACGGCTCGATCGAGGCGTACCTGCGCCACGCCGGGGTGACCGACGAGCAGCTCGCGGCCCTGCGCGACCACCTGCTCGACGAGATCTGACCCGCCGCGCTGACCGGCCCGTTCGCACGGGCCGGTCAGCGCCGGTCGTCAGAGGACCTTGCGCACCCAGCCGTGCGGGTCGGCGGCCTTGCCGCGCTGGATGTCGACCAGCTGCTGCCGCAGCGACATGCTGACCCGGCCGGGCTCGCCGCCACCGATCAGGAATTCACCGTCGGGGAACTTCACCTGACCGATCGGGGTGATCACCGCGGCGGTGCCGCAGGCGAAGACCTCGCGCAGCCGGCCGCTGGCCGCGTCGGCCTGCCAGTCGGCGAACGAGACCGGCCGCTCCTCGACAGAGTGCCCGGCCTTGCCGGCCAGCGTCATGATCGCCTCCCGGGTGATGCCGGGAAGGATCGTGCCGTTCAGCGGCGGGGTGACCACCGAGTCGTCGTCGTAGACGAAGAAGACGTTCATGCCGCCCAGTTCCTCGACGAAACGGCGCTCCACCGCGTCGAGGAAGACCACCTGATCGCAGCCGGCCTCGATGGCCTCCGCCTGGGCCGCCAGCGACGTGGCGTAGTTGCCGCCACACTTGGCCGCGCCAGTGCCTCCGGGCGCCGCGCGGGTGTAATCCGGGGAGACCCAGACCGTGACCGGCTTGACGCCACCGGTGAAGTACGCCCCCACCGGCGAGGCGATCACCATGTACAGGTATTCGTTGGCCGGGCGGACGCCGAGGAAGACCTCGCTGGCGAACATGAACGGCCGCAGGTAGAGGCTGCCGTCCTCGCCGGTGGGGATCCACTCCCGGTCGATCTCGATCAGCTTGTGCAGCGAGTCGACGAACACCTCGGGCGGCAGCTCCGGCATCGCCATCCGCTGCGCCGACTCGACGAACCGGGCCGCGTTGGCGTCCGGCCGGAACATCGTCACGCCGCCGTCGGCGGTCCGGTACGCCTTCAACCCCTCGAAGATCTCCTGCGCGTAGTGCAGCACCGCGCTGGCCGGGTCCATCGGGATCGGGCCACGCGCCTCCACCCGGGCGTCGTACCAGCCCTTGCCGTCGGCGTACCGCACGGTGACCATGTGGTCGGTGAAGACGCGGCCGAACCCCGGGTTGGCCAGCAGGGCGGCCCGGTCGGCGGCGGATACCGGCGCGGGATTCGGACGGATCTCGAAGTCGAGCTTGTCACCACCGCTCATAGCGCTGACCTCCCTGGGGAACAACGGCATGCGGGATCGCACACCGACATGGTTGTGCCAGAAACTTACCCCGAACGGTCGTTCAGAAGGTAGGGCCGCTCGGGACCGGGTGGACTGCCCGGACAGGCGGATGCCGCCGCTGACCCTGGCGGGTCGCGGCGGTCAGGCTACGGCGTGGGTGGCGAGCCGGTCGCCGACCTCGGCGGTGCGCAGTGCCGCCCCCGGGGTGCGGCCGGCCAGCTCGGCGGCGACCGCCGCGTTGACCCGCGTCGCCGCCTCGGCGTGCCCGAGCTGCTCCAGCAGCAACGCGACCGACAGCACCGCGGCCACCGGGTCGGCGACGCCCTGCCCGGCGATGTCCGGCGCGGAGCCGTGCACCGGCTCGAACATCGAGGGGTACGCGCCCTCGGGGTTGATGCACCCGCTGGCGGCCAGCCCGATCCCGCCGGTGACCGCGGCGGCGATGTCGGTGAGGATGTCGCCGAACAGGTTGTCGGTGACCACCACGTCGTAGCGCTGCGGCTGGGTCACCAGGAACATCGCGGCCGCGTCGACGTGCTGGTACTCCGTCGTGACGTCCGGGTGCTCGGCGGCGACCGCCTCGAAGGCCCGCGCCCACAGCGACCCGGCGTGGGTCAGCACGTTGGTCTTGTGCACCAGGGTGACCTTGCGCCGCTCCCGGCGGTCGGCACGGGCGAACGCGTCCCGGATGACCCGCTCCACGCCGTGTCGGGTGTTGAGGCTCTCCTCGGTGGCGACCTCGGCGGGCGTGTCGCGGTGCAGGGTGCCGCCGGCGCCGGCGTAGAGCCCCTCGGTGCCCTCGCGCACCACCACCAGGTCGACCTCGCCGGGCTTCACGTTGCCCAGCGGCCCGGCGACGCCGGGCCAGAGCCGCGACGGGCGCAGGTTGACGTACTGGTCGAAGGCGAACCGGAGCTTGAGCAGCAGGCCGCGTTCCAGGACACCAGGCGGAACCGTGGGGTCACCCACCGCGCCGAGCAGGATCGCGTCGTGCCCGGCCAGCTCGGTCAGCACCGAGTCGGGCAGCACCTCACCGGTACGATGCCAGCGGGCGGCGCCGAGGTCGTACTCGGTGGCCTGCACGCCGGGGAGCACCGCGTCGAGGACCTTCCGAGCCTGCGCGACCACCTCGGGCCCGATGCCGTCCCCGGCCACCACCGCGATCCGCGCCACGCCCGTACTCCCCACGCTCGACTGCCCTGTCCCGGCAACGGTACGTCGGTGTCCCGCAACCCGGTACGATCCTTCCAATATCTGGGACCGGCGGATACACAGCACCCTCTCAGCTGGGACTCATGGGGCGATCATCTGCGCTGCCTACGGTGGGGGCAGCGGGTCAGGGGGCCCGCGAACGGTGGTCGTGACGACGCGACGTCAACTGGGAGGGGGCAGGCGCCATGCGCATCGACGAGCAGCCGCGGACCCGCTGGCCGGATCCTTCGACGTTCCGGAATCGCCGGCCGGACCTGCGACTCGGCAGTCGCCGACACCGGATCGACCCGACCGCCGCCACCGATGGCCGGATCGCCGTGCAGCACACCGTACGCACCGCCACCGCCGAATACACCCTGCTGCTCAACGCTCCCGCCCGGCTCGGCCGTCGAGGCGTCGGCGAGGCGCTGCGGGACAGCGTCGCGGAGTTGCGCGCCATCGACCTGACCTACGGCCCGAACCGCCCGGAGAGCCTGGTCTCCATGCTGCGGCGGGGGGAGATCACCCCGGAGTCGTACCCGCCGCTGGCCGACCTGGTGGACCGCTGCACGGCCATGCGGGCCGCCACCGACGGCTGGTTCGACGCCTGGGCGGTGCCCGGCGGCTTCGACCCGGGCGGCCTGCTGGGCGGCTGGGCAGTGGAACGTGCCGCCGCCCGGCTGCGCGCCGCGGGCATCCACGACTACGCAGTACTCACCGGCGCCGACCTGGTGGTCCGCGGCCGGGCGCCGCACGGCGGACCGTGGCGGGTGGCGGTGCACCACCCGACGGCACCCGAGCGCGCACCGCTGGTGCTGGAGATGACCGCCGGGGCCGTCGGCACCTCGGGAGTGACCGGGCGCCAGGGGCACGTGGTCGACCCGCACACCGGCGAGCCGGCCAACCAGCTCGTCGCCGCGACTGTCGTCGGCCCGGACCTGACGGTCGCCGACGCGTACGCCACCGCGCTGTACGCCGCCGGGCCCACCGGCCTGGCGTGGTTCCGGGGCGGCTCCGACTATCGCGCGCTCTTCGCCCACCGGCGCTGAACCCCGGCCCGATTCGCACCTCGGCCGCCCGCGCGGTCGGCCGGTCGGGCCGCTGCGATCGGCCCCCACGGCCTCGGCAACGGCTGTGGGGGCCGGTCAGCGACGAGTGCGCGTGGCTCGCACAATCGAGGGGTGCGGACCGGTCGGGCCGGACGTCGGCCGCGCCACCCGAAGACGGGCCGGCGCCGCGACCTGCGGCCAGTAACCGCAGTCGTACGCTAGCGAATCGACGCAACTCGACGCAAGAGTCTCCACAGCGGACTCTCCCGACCGGTGCGTGGCGGGTCGGCGATTGGCCTGCGGCGAGGCAGTTTCGACATGGTGAACGACGGATGGCACGCTGTCCGCCGTGAGTTTCGATCTGAGTGTGTGGGCCCTGGAGGACGGGGCGACGCCCGAGGACGTGCGGGCAGCTGTCGACGGTTGCCGGCAGGGGCGGCACGTGGACCGTTACCCGGACCCGCGCGTTGTCGGCTTCTACCGGGCGATCACGGCGTCCTATCCGGACCGACACCCCGGCCCGGACAGCCCGTGGGCCGTGGCGCCGCTGCACGCCGCCCACGACCACGTCGAGCTGAACCTGCACCCGACCTGCGCGGACCAGGTGCTGCTGGACATCGAGCGACTGGCCGGGGAGCACGGGTTGATGCTCTTCGACCCGCAGGACGGCTCGGTCTACCCGCCCCCGGCCCGGCTGCCCCACTGACCCGAGGCGGGGTGGGCCGGGCATCCCGGCCGCGTGACACCCCGAGGGCTGGGCATCCCCCGCACCCGGGGGTACGACAGAGGGGCCCGGCGCGTCGCCGGGCCCCCCCGTGGTGCTGCCGTCTGTGCCGTCGCGGCCGATCGTGCGCGGCCGGTGGCGTGACCGCCGACTACTCGTCGCGCAGGTCCGCCGCGCTGGCGGCGGTCGCGCCGATCGAGTCGGCCGCCGAGGTGAGCAGGTCCGCGCCGAGCGCCTGGTCGACGGTGAGCGTCATCAGGGTCTCGCCGCCCGCCTCACGCCGGGCCACCTGCATCGCGGCGATGTTGATGCCCGACTCGCCGAGCAGGGTGCCGACGGTGCCGACGACGCCCGGCCGGTCGGCGTAGCGCAGGAAGAGCAGGATGCCCTCCGCGGCGATCTCCACGTCGAAACCGTCCACCTCGGTCAGCCGGGGGACGTCGCGGGCGCCGGAGTGGGTGACCGTGCCGGAGACGCTGACCGTCCGGCCGTCCGGCAGAGCGCCGCGCACCGTCACGAGGGTGGGCTGGTCGGCCGTCTCGGCCAGGCTCTCCAGCGTGACCTCGACGCCGCGCTCGGCGGCCAGGTGCGGGGCGTTGACGTAGGTGACCTGCTCCTCGACGACGGAGCTGAACAGGCCCTTCGTCGCGGCGAGCTTGAGCACCGACACGTCGTGGCCCACGATCTCGCCGCGCACCTCCACGGCGACGCTTGCGGCGACCCCACCGGCGACGGCGGTGAACGCGCGGCCCAGCTTCTCGGCCAGCGGGAGCAGCGGGCGGACGTCCTCGGCGACCACGCCGCCGGCCTGGACGTTCACCGCGTCGGGGACGAACTCGCCCTGCAGCGCCAGCTTCACGCTCTTGGCCACCGCGAGGCCCGCCTTGTCCTGCGCCTCGTGCGTCGAGGCGCCCAGGTGCGGGGTGGCCACCACGTTGTCGAAGGCGAACAGCGGCGAGGAGGTGCACGGCTCCTTGGAGTACACGTCGACGCCGGCGCCGGCGACCCGACCCTCGGCGATGGCGTTGGCGAGCGCCTGCTCGTCCACCAGGCCACCGCGGGCGGCGTTCACGATGCGGACGCCGGGCTTGACGATCGCCAGCTCCTTCTCACCGATCAGGCCCACCGTCTCGGGGGTCTTCGGCAGGTGGATGGAGATGAAGTCGCTCTCGCGAAGCAGCTCGTCCAACCCGACGAGGCGGACGCCGAGCTGCGCCGCACGGGCCGGCTGGATGTACGGGTCGTACGCGATCAGCCGGGTGCCGAAGGCGGCGATACGCTGCGCGAAGAGCACCCCGATACGACCGAGCCCGACCACGCCGACGGTCTTGCCCTGCACCTCGACACCTGTGTACTTCGACCGCTTCCACTCCCCCGCCTTGAGCGCTGAGCTGGCGCTCGCGGTGTTGCGGGCCACGGCGAGCAGCAGTGCGACGGCCTGCTCGGCGGCGGAGACGATGTTGGAGGTGGGCGCGTTGACGACCATGACGCCCCGTGCGGTGGCGGCCGGCACCTCGACGTTGTCCAGCCCGACGCCGGCCCGGGCGACCACCTTGAGTCGCGGCGCGGCGGCGACCGCCTCGGCGTCGATCTGGGTCGCGCTGCGCACGATGACGGCGTCGGCCTCGGAGAGCGCCGAGAGCAGGGCCGGACGGTCGGTGCCGTCGACGTGACGGACGTCGAAGTCGTGAGCGAGCACCTCGATGGCGGCGGGGGCGAGTTCTTCGGCGATCAGTACGACAGGATTCATCGGTCCTCGTAGAGGTCGTGTTTGCGATCGGCCCGGGCGGCGGGGCGCCGCACTGCGCCCCGCGCTGATCCGTGCCGTGGCCGTCAGGTGCCGGCTCAGCGCACCTACCCGCGATCGTAGGGGCCACGCTGGCCGGCGTGTTCCGGTCTTCGGGGTGAGTGCCCTCACACGCGCGGCCGAGCGATGGACATCACCCGTTCACCGGACCGACACGGTTGCCCGCGCCCGCTACAACCGGAGGCACAGCCCTGCGGGAGGAGCCGCCCTTGTCGCTCGCCGTGCGCATCACGCTGCTCCGACAGCTGACCCGCGTCGATCTCGCGCGGTTCGGTCCGAGGCTGGCCGAGGCGTTGGTCACCCGGTCCCACCAGGTGAAAATTCGACGCAGCTTCGTGCCCCGGCGCACCGCCGCCGCGGACGAGGCGGTCGCGCTCTACCGGCGGCTGGTCCAGGACCGGCCGGGCCGGCACGAGGTGGGGCTCGCGCGGGCGCTCGTCGCGCAGGGTTCGGTTCCCGACGATCGCACCGTCGGATCCGCAATCGCGCAGGGCCGGGAGGCGATCGGGTACGTCGAGAACGCGACCAACCGGGACGGCCTCGTCGTCCTAGCGGCGGCGCAGCTGATGGTGGCCGCCCAACTCTGCCACGACGAACCCCGGGACGCGTTGTCGCTCGCCGAACGGGCCCGGGAGACGTGGTTACGCTGCGCGCCGCTCAACATCCATGAGCAGGTTGCTCTGGCTCGGTCCCTCACCGTGGTCGCATACTGCCGGGCCGTGCTCGACTCGCCAGCTGAGGCATTGATCGCCCGAGAGGGGGCGGTCGAAATCTTTCGGCGGCTCTCCGGCTGGACAAGACGGAACTACTGGCAGGCCCACTTCGAGGCGGTGGGAGGGCTGGCTGATTCCCTCGCCGCCCAGGGACGGTGGGCCGAAACCCTGGCGCTGGCGGCGGACGTCCGCGAGGAGCTGACCTTCGTGACCCGTTTGCGGCCACTGCGGGCCCGGCCGATCCTCGGCGGACTGTTGTTCGTGCTGGCGAAGTGCCACGCAGGGCTCGGCGAGCCGGAGGCGGCCGTGGCGGCGGTCAAGGAGGCGGTCGGGCACTACCGTTGGCTGGCCGAACACGATCCCAATCGATACCGCCTTCTCCACCACCGGGTCGTCGTTGCGCTGCGCACCCAGGCCAGCGTCTTCGAGGGCCTCGGCCAGCACGAACAGGCCGCCTGGACAGCCGCTGAGGCCGAGGCGATGGAAAGCCGCTGGCGCTAGGTGCTACGGCCAACGGCCGACGACCCGCGCCGGGGAGAGCGCTGGACCGCCGGCCGCCGGTGGACCGTGCTGGTGTGGAACGTGTCAGGCGGTCTCGGTGATCGGGCGGTCGACCCAGCTCATCATGCCGCGCAGCTTCCGGCCGGTCTCCTCGATCGGGTGCGCCGCACCCTCGGCCTGCCACTTGGTGAAGTTCGGCCGGCCGGCCTCGTCCTCGGCGACCCACTCGCGAGCGAACTCGCCGGACTGGATCTCACCCAGGATCTTGCGCATCTCGTCCTTGACCCGGGAGTCGATGATGCGCGAGCCCCGGGACAGGTCGCCGTACTCGGCGGTGTCGGAGATGCTGTAACGCATCTTCGCGATGCCGCCCTCGTACATGAGGTCGACGATCAGCTTCAGCTCGTGCAGGCACTCGAAGTACGCGACCTCCGGGGCGTAGCCCGCCTCGGTGAGCACCTCGAAACCGGTCTGCACCAGCGCCGAGGCACCGCCGCAGAGCACCGCCTGCTCGCCGAAGAGGTCGGTCTCGGTCTCCTCGGTGAAGGTGGTCCTGATCGCGCCGGCCCGGGTACCGCCGATCCCCTTGGCGTACGCGAGGGCGAGCGCGAGCGCGTTGCCGCTGGCGTCCTGCTCGACGGCGACGAGACAGGGCACGCCCTTGCCGTCGCTGTACTGGCGGCGGACCAGGTGGCCGGGGCCCTTGGGCGCGACCATCGCCACGTCCACCTCGGCCGGCGGCTTGATCAGGCCATACCGGATGTTGAAGCCGTGGCCGAAGAAGATCGCCTTGCCCGGAGCCAGGTGCGGCTCGATCGACTCGGCGTAGATCTTGCGCTGGGCGGTGTCCGGCGCGAGCACCATGATCACGTCCGCCTCGGCCGAGGCCTCTGCCGGCGTGAGCACCCGCAGGCCCTGCTCCTCGGCCTTCGGACGGCTCTTCGAGCCCTCCGGCAGACCGATCACCACGTCGACGCCGGAGTCGCGCAGCGACAGCGCGTGGGCGTGCCCCTGGCTGCCGTAGCCGATCACCGCGACCTTCTTGGCCTGGATCAGGCCGAGGTCGGCATCGTCGTCGTAGTACACCTCAACGCTCATGAGAACTTCCCTTTCGTACGACGGCCTGAGTGCCCGTCGTGGTCTGTGCGGATGGGTCAGGCGGCGCGCAGCGCGGGGCCGGCGGTGATCGAACGCGAGCCGCGCCCGATGGCCACCAGCCCGGACTGGACCATTTCCTTGATGCCGAAGGACTCGAGGTCGCGCAGCAGCGCGTCGAGCTTGTCCGGTGTGCCGGTTGCCTCGATGGTCAGGGTGTCCGGTGCGACGTCGACCACCCGGGCGCGGAACAGGTTGACGGTCTCCAGCACCTGCGACCGCGCGGACCGGTCGGCACGGACCTTCACCAGCAGCAGTTCGCGGGCAACCGAGACCTGCGGATCCAACTCAACGATCTTGAGCACGTTGACCAGCTTGTTCAGCTGCTTGGTGACCTGCTCCAACGGGGACGACTCCGCGTTGACCACGATGGTGATCCGGGAGACGTCGGGGTTCTCGGTCTCGCCGACGGCGAGGCTGTCGATGTTGAACCCGCGCCGGGAGAACAGGCCGGAGACCCGGGCGAGTACGCCGGGCTTGTTCTCCACCAGCACGGACAGCGTGTGCATCGTCATGCCATGGCCTCGCTTCGCTCGGTCATGGCATGGCCATGCGCAGCACTGAGCTTGATGATTCGTTCGCTTCGCTCACTCATGGTCAGATGTCATCCTCGTCGAAGACCGGGCGGACGCCACGGGCGAACATGATCTCGTCGTTGCTGGTGCCGGCGGCGACCATCGGCCAGACCATCGCGTCCTTGCCGACCACGAAGTCGATCACCACTGGCGCATCGTTGATCTCCATCGCGGCGGCGATGGTCTTGTCCACGTCAGCCGCGCTCTCGCACCGCAGCCCGACGCAGCCCAGGGCCTCGGCGAGCTTGACGAAGTCCGGGATGCGGTGCTTGTGGGTGCCGAGCTCGGTGTTGGAGTAGCGCTCGTTGTAGAAGAGCGTCTGCCACTGGCGGACCATGCCGAGATTGCCGTTGTTGATGACGGCGATCTTGACCGGGATGCCCTCCAACGCACAGGTGGCCAACTCCTGGTTGGTCATCTGGAAGCAGCCGTCCCCGTCCACCGCCCAGACCACCGTGTTCGGCTTGCCGACCTTGGCGCCCATCGCCGCCGGAACCGCGTAGCCCATCGTGCCGAGGCCGCCGGAATTCAACCAGGTGTACGGCTTCTCGTAGGAGATGAACTGCGACGCCCACATCTGGTGCTGGCCCACCCCGGCCACGAAGATCGCGTCCGGGCCGACGATCTCGCCCAGCCGCTTGATCACGTACTGCGGGGACAGGGTCCCGTCGACCGGCTCGTCGTAGCCCAGCGGGTAACGGTTGCGCAGGTCGTCCAGCTGCGTCCACCAGTCACCGAGGTCGGCCGTGTGCCCCGCCGACCGCTCGGCGGTGACGGCGGCGATCAGCTCGTCGATGACGTGCTTGGCGTCACCGACGATCGGCACGTCCACGTGCCGGTTCTTGCCGATCTCGGCGGGGTCGATGTCCGCGTGCACGACTGCCGCGTCCGGGGCGAACGAGTCCAGCTTGCCGGTGACCCGGTCGTCGAAGCGTGCGCCCAGCGCGACGATCAGATCCGCCTTCTGCAGGCCGTAGACCGCGGCGACCGTGCCGTGCATGCCGGGCATGCCCAGGTGCTGCTGATGCGAGTCGGGGAACGCGCCGAGCGCCATCAGCGTGGTGACGACCGGGATTCCGGTCAGCTCGGCCAGCCGGCGCAGCCCGTCGGTGGCACCGGCCTTGAGCACCCCGCCGCCGACGTAGAGCACCGGCCGCCGGGCCGCGGCCATCAGCCGCGCCGCCTCCCGGATCTGCTTGCCGTGCGGGTGCAGCGTGGGCCGGTAGCCGGGCAGGTCCAGGGTGGGCGGCCAGGAGAAGGTGGTCGACGCCTGGAGCACGTCCTTGGGGATGTCGACAAGCACCGGGCCGGGCCGGCCCGTGCTGGCCAGGTGGAACGCCTCGGCCAGCACCTGCGGGATCTCCTCGGCGGTCTGCACGAGGAAGTTGTGCTTCGTGATCGGCAGCGTGATGCCCTGGATGTCCGCCTCCTGGAAGGCGTCGGTGCCGATCGACGGGCGGGCCACCTGACCGGTGATCGCCACCATCGCCACCGAGTCCATGTACGCGTCGGCGATCGGCGTGACCAGGTTGGTCGCGCCCGGACCGGAGGTCGCCATGCAGACGCCGACCTTGCCGGTGGCCTGCGCGTACCCGGTCGCCGCGTGCCCGGCGCCCTGCTCGTGGCGGACCAGGATGTGCCGGACGGTGGAGTCGTAGAGCGGGTCGTACGCCGGCAGGATCGCGCCGCCCGGGATGCCGAAGACGACGTCGACGCCGAGCGCCTCCAGGGACCGCACCAGCGAGCCGGCGCCGGAGACCTGGGCCGGCGCGGCTGTCCGTACGGCCGGGACAGCCGGGGTGGCCGCGGCGCGCGCGGCGGCGGGGTCGACGGTGCCGGCCGGGTCGGCGGTCGCGCGGGCCCGCCGGGCGGTGTGGGCGAGGGTCTCGGGCGTGGGTCTCGTCATGGCGGTTCTGGCCTTCGGCTGGAGTGGCTGGGGCTTGTTCAGCGATGCGAGGCGGGCATGGGCCCGTCGCGACAGGTTCCGACGGCAATAAAAACGGCCCTCGTGCAGATGCACGGGGCCAGCGCACTCTCGATGAGGGAGAGTGCGCTCAGGTAAGTACTCGCAGCGACCGGTACGACGACATGCGGCTAAGCCTGACGCATCTCACGCGATGAGTCAACTGATCCCACATGTTGGTTAACGGAGGGCGGCGAGTCGGCCGACGCCGCGCCGTCACCAGACGGCATGACCTGGCCGGACCCGCTGGAAACCCGGCGCGGAGCGGGCAGCGGAGCGGGCCGCGCACCCGGCGAGGTGGCCGCCTCCAGCATCGCCTCCAGGTGCTCGGCCGGCACTCCCCAGCCGAACAGCGCGCCCTGCCCGAACCGGCAGCCCGCGGCGACCACCGCGGCCAGCTCGGTAGGCGTGGTGACCCCCTCGGCGATGACCTCCAGGCCCAACTGGTGGCCCAGCCGCATCACGATGTCGACCATGGGCGCGAACGCCGGCCCGTCCTGGCCCACCGGGCGGACCGGCTCGTGCTCGGCCACCAGGCTGTGGTCGATCTTCAGGATGTCGATCGGCAGCCGGCGCAGCTGCCCCAGGGACGAGTAGCCGGCGCCGAAGTCGTCCAGCGCGATCCGTACGCCGGTCAGCCGCAGCGCGGTCAGTCGCCGGATCAGCTCGTCCAGGTCGGTGGCGACCGCGTGCTCGGTGACCTCCAGCACCAGCCGCTGCGGCGGCACATGGTGGGCGCGCAGGGCCTCGGCGACCTGGACCACGTACTCCGGGGCGTGCAGCTCGCGCGGCGAGACGTTCACCGAGACCCAGACGTCGTGCCCGTCGCTCAGCCAACGGGAGAGCTGGTAGCAGGCCTGGTGCAGCACCCAGGCGCCGAGCGTGGCGATCATCCCGCACTCCTCGGCGAGCGGGATGAACTCGTCCGGGCGGATGTTGCCCAGCTCGGGGTGGTGCCAGCGCAGCAGCGCCTCGGCGCCGACCGGCCGCACCGACGGCAGCGACGCCACCGGCTGGAAGGCCAACCGCAGCTCGTCGCGCTCGATCGCGCCCCGCAGCTCGTGCTCCAGCGTGGTGCGGCGGCGCAGCAACTGGTCGTACGCGGCGTCGTAACGCTCGATCCGGTTCTTGCCGCGCTGCTTGGCGTAGCGCAGCGCCAGGTCGGCGTGGCGCAGCAGCAGCTCCACGTCGGGTTCGCCGGCCCACCCGGCCACGCCGATGCTCACGGACAGAAAGACCGGGCCTTCCGGCTGGTCGTACGGCCGGTTGAGCACGCCGAGCAGCCGCTCGGCCACCCGGTCCGCCTCGGTGGGCGGGGCCGGCATGAGCACGGCGAACTCGTCGCCGCCGAGCCGGGCCGCCACGTCACCCGGGCGCAGGTTGCCGCGCAGCCGGCGGCCCACCTCGGCCAACACGGCGTCGCCCACGTCGTGGCCGCGCATGTCGTTGACGTTCTTGAAGCCGTCCAGATCCAGACCGAGCAGCACGCACGGGGTGCCCGCCGCCGCGCCGTCGTGCAGCGCGCGCAGCAGCCCCCGCCGGTTGGCCAGCGACGTCAGCGGGTCGGTGTGCGCCAGCTCGCGGAAGTGCGCCTCCCGCTCGGCCAGCCGGCCGGCGTAGTCCCGGACGTCCTTGAGGGTGAGGTACTGCCGGGCCACCAGGGCGAAGCCCTCGACGCTGCCGGCGACGATGGCGGGCGCCGTGAACCGCCCGTCCTGCAGGAGGTGGTACATCGCCGAGGCCGCCATGGCCAGCATCGGGGCGATGGCGTACTCGCCGTCGCGACCGATCAGGTCCAGCTCGACGTGCCCGGGCCGGTCGGCCTGGTGAACGGCGAGCGCGACGGTCAGCAGGCCGGCCGCCAGCACCGCGGCACCGGCGAGTGCCATGGTCGGCCCCGCCTGGCAGAGCCCGGCGCTGAGGCCCAGCCCGCCGCAGCTCACCGCGCTGATCCCGGCCGTGAGCACGGCCAGCCGCTGACGCGGGGCGGCCGCCCGGAAGACGACGATCACGGCGAGGCCGGCGCCGAGCGCAGCGCTCACCGTCGCCACCAGGATCGCCGGGCAGGCCATCGGCGTGGCGGCGCCGAGCAGCCGGGTCGGCTCGGAGAAGA
Organism: Micromonospora sp. NPDC049114; assembly: GCF_040648635.1. NCBI lineage: Bacteria > Bacillati > Actinomycetota > Actinomycetes > Micromonosporales > Micromonosporaceae > Micromonospora > Micromonospora sp. NPDC049114. Next base: position 131,414 of record NZ_JBEZEA010000001.1, read on the forward strand.
GCACCCAGCCGACGAACCACAGCGCCGCCGCCATGGTCAGACCGTCCAGGGCGAGCCGGGCGGTCCCCGCGGCGGTGGCGGCGACCCCCGGCAGCCGGAGCAGCCCGGCCGCGAAGGCCAGCCCGCTCACCGCCGTGCCGATCGCCGCCACGGTGGCCCAGCCGGTGCGCTGACTCTGCTCGTGGGCCCAGTGCTCGTTGGTGGAGAGCACGGCCACCAGACCGACCAACAGACTGGCCAGGGACGTCCCGGCGGCGGCCGCGAGCAGCAGGTGCGCCGGCCGGCGCGGCCCGCTGCGCCTCCGCGCGACAATGGTCAGCAGCACGGTGGCCGCGGCTGCGACCAGACCGCTCAACGCCGCGACGGCGACCATGCCCGGGGGGAGATGCACGCCATCAAGAGTGCCGGATGAGCGCACGCCGTGGGAGACCGGATGTGCATCTGTTGGGACACGGCGGATACACCCGATGCCTGACGCGGCGGCGGTGTCATGCTGGTACGCATGCCTGAGCTGCGATCGAGGACTTCCACACACGGTCGGACGATGGCCGGCGCCCGGGCCCTCTGGCGGGCCACCGGGATGACCGACGACGATTTCGGAAAGCCGATCGTCGCCATCGCGAACAGTTTCACCCAGTTCGTGCCGGGTCACGTCCACCTGAAGGACATGGGCGGTCTGGTCGCCGACGCGGTGGCCGAGGCCGGCGGCGTCGGGCGGGAGTTCAACACGATCGCTGTCGACGACGGCATCGCGATGGGCCACGGCGGCATGCTCTACTCCCTGCCCAGCCGGGAGTTGATCGCCGACGCGGTGGAGTACATGGTCAACGCGCACTGCGCGGACGCCCTGGTCTGCATCTCGAACTGCGACAAGATCACCCCGGGCATGCTGCTGGCCGCGCTGCGCCTCAACATCCCGACCGTCTTCGTCTCCGGCGGCCCGATGGAGGCCGGTAAGACGACGGCGATCGAGGGCGTCGTGCACAGCAAGATCGACCTGATCGACGCGATGATCGCGTCGTCGAACGAGGCGGTCACCGACGACCAGCTCGGCGAGATCGAACGCTCCGCCTGCCCCACCTGCGGCTCCTGCTCCGGGATGTTCACCGCCAACTCGATGAACTGCCTCACCGAGGCGATCGGGCTCGCCCTGCCCGGCAACGGTTCGACGCTTGCCACCCACGCCGCGCGCCGGTCGCTCTTCGTCGAGGCCGGCCGCACCGTCGTGGACATCGCCAAGCGGTGGTACGACGGCGACGACGACTCGGTGCTCCCCCGCACGGTCGCCTCCAAGGCCGCCTTCGAGAACGCGGTCGCCCTGGACGTGGCGATGGGCGGCTCCACCAACACCGTGCTGCACCTGCTGGCCGCCGCCCGCGAGGCGGAGCTGGACTTCGGCGTCGCCGACATCGACGCCATCTCCCGGCGGGTCCCGTGCCTGGCCAAGGTCGCCCCGAACTCCCCGAAGTACCACATGGAGGACGTGCACCGGGCCGGTGGCATCCCGGCGATCCTCGGCGAGCTGGACCGGGCCGGGCAGCTCAACCGGAACGTGCACGCCGTGCACTCCCCGTCGCTGGCGCAGTGGCTCTCCGACTGGGACGTGCGCGGCGGCTCGCCGACGCCGACGGCTGTCGAGCTGTTCCACGCGGCACCGGGAGGGGTCCGCACCGTCGAGCCCTTCTCCACCACCAACCGCTGGTCGACGCTCGACACCGACGCGGCCGAGGGCTGCATCCGCGACCGCGAGCACGCGTACTCCGCGGACGGCGGCCTCGCCATCCTGCACGGCAACCTGGCCCCGGAGGGCTGCGTCGTGAAGACCGCAGGCGTGCCGGACGACTGTCTGACCTTCCGCGGCCCGGCGAAGGTCTACGAGTCGCAGGACGACGCGGTGACCGCGATCCTCGCCAAGGAGGTCGTCGCCGGCGACGTCGTGGTGATCCGCTACGAGGGCCCCAAGGGTGGCCCCGGCATGCAGGAGATGCTCTACCCCACCTCGTTCCTCAAGGGTCGCGGGCTGGGCCGCTCCTGCGCGCTGCTCACCGACGGCCGCTTCTCCGGCGGCACGTCCGGCCTCTCCATCGGGCACGCCTCCCCCGAGGCCGCCTCCGGCGGGCTGATCGCCCTGGTCCGCGAGGGCGACGAGATCGTCATCGACATCCCGGGCCGGTCCATCGAGCTGAACGTGCCCGCCGACGAGCTGGAGGCGCGACGGGTGGCCGAGGAGAAGCGCGACAAGCCGTACACCCCCGTGGACCGGCAGCGGCCGGTGTCGGCGGCGCTGCGCGCGTACGCCTCGATGGCCACCTCGGCCAGCGACGGCGCCTACCGCCGCGTCCCGGAGTAGACAACAGGCCGCGACCGCACGCATGATCAACACGAGATCAGCGATATCGGGGTATCCCATCGCCCCGGATACCGCGACATCGGCGATCTCGTGTCGGTCAACGCTGCCGGACATGCCTCAGGTCAACCGGAGGTCGCGCAGGTCGGGGGCTTCGGCGAGGAGGCGTACGCCGTCGTCGTCGTGTCGGTGCACGGCGCAGCCGGCGCGGGTGAAGCGCACGGTGACCGCCTGCCCGGCATGCCGGGAGGCGAGCCGCAACAGATCCGGCTCCGGGTCGGCGGCGAGGTCGCGCGGCCCCGACCATGGCACCGGGATCGGTGTTGCCGGGTCGGTCGGGGCGGCACCGGCGACGGCGTCGGTCAGGCACTCCCGGCACCAGGTGAGGGCGGCGGCCAGGCTCGGCCGGTAGGGCAGGTCGTCGGGGCTCACGGCTGCGTCGCATGGCTTCACCTCAACGGACCAGCGCAGGCCGTCAGCCAGCAGCGGATCGCCGGCATTGTGCCGCAGGTCGCACACGGCCACCACGAGCGCCAGGTCGAGACCGAGTGCGAGCCGCAGCAGCTCGGCCAACGGCGGCGCGTCGGGAGGTGCCGCCACCACGATCAGCCGGCCGGCGGCCGCGCCCCGCCCGGCAGCGCGCACGTGCTCCCCCACCGGGTCGGAGCCGGCCCAGGGCAGGGCTACGTACCCGTCGCGCAGGGCCCGGTCGAGGTCGTGCCCGCCGTCTGCGTCGCGCAGGTCCTCGGGTCGCGCGCCGAGTACGGCGGCCCAGGAACCGAGCCGGTAGCGGTCGGGGAGCTGCACGACGGGCCGACCGTTGGGCTGTGTGGCGACCAGCGGCGCGACCTCGGGCGTACCGGCCTGCCAGGCCAGGTGCACCACCCGGTGCCGCAGGTCGGTGACGGTGACCAGCCCAGCTCGGTGCAGGCGGTGGGTGTCGCCGCAGGTAAAGCAGCGCAGCGCCGACGGGCGTAGACCGGCACCACAGCAGTGCGGGCAGTCCAGGTCGGCGGGCCGTCCGCCGAGCCGGCAGTCGCAGGCACGCAGCCGGCTTTCGGGCCGGCAGTCCGGGCAGGGCCGCCAGTCGACGGGTTCGCCCCACCAGGACGCATCGGGTGGCTCGAAGCCGCGACTCAATGGCACCCGAACCCGCCGGACCACCTGACCGGTGAGCTGCTCCGCGAGGATCTCCACCGGTTCACCGGCACGCAGGGTCGTGTGCCACCAGCGGCCGTCGCGCCACAGGGCCTGCGCGTCGGGCAGCTCGTCGCCGTGGGCCGGATCGACGCAGTCGGCGAGGATGCGGCGTTCGAGCTGGTCGACGTCCACGGCCGGGGTGGCGGGTGGCCGGGGCGAGTCGGGACGCAACAGCCGGGCGGGGGCGGTCAAGCCGCGCTCGGCGAGACCGGTGAGCGCGTCGGCCACGTCGGTGCGGGTCAGCGCCTCCGGCAGATCCCGGTGCCAGGCGGGCGTGCCGGGCGGCACCGAGGAGCCGGGCACCTCGTACCGGATGGCCCACCCGAACCCCGGGCCCTGCCGGCGGGCCTCGACGACCAGGTCGAGCAGCAGCAGGTCAGCCAGCGCGCAGAGCCGAGCCAGGCGGGCGGCAAGGTCGATCACCCACGCACCCGCCGGGTCGCGGTGGGGGTCGAGGCCGCCGGGCACGACCTGGTGGGACGCGACCGCGCCGGTGTCCAGGTTGGCGACGGTGACCACGAGCTGCGCCCGCCGCCGGCCGCGCCGGCCGCAGCGATAACAGGGGTACGCGATGCTGCCCGCGCCGCGACACTGCTCGCAACTCCGGTACGCCTCCCGGCGCGGCCCGAGCGCGTCGGCATCGGCGATGAACCGGTTGCCGTAGGTGGTGCACCGGCACGGTTCCAGCGTGAAGGTCATCCCGTCGCAGTCCGGGCAGACGACGACGGGCGCGGCGGTCACCGGCACCGCCAGGGAGCGCAGTCGCCGTCGTGCTCGACGCGGCGCACACACCGCCGGCCGCCGTCGAGCGGCAGGTCGCAGAAGACCCGATGGCGTACGCCCTGAGCGTCCTCGGCGGACACGGCCGTCTCACCCACGTCCACTTCGGACAGGAAGCTCAGGGATCGGGCCAGGGTGCCGGCGAAGTGTTGGGCGGCCGGCAGGTCGGCGGCGGCGGTGAACGGCAGATGCGCCACCCAACGGGCGCTCATTGGACGGCCGTCGGCTCGGCTCGAAGAATCGCGCGCATGCCTTTTCCTCACTGACGGATTCGATCGGCAATTGACAGGTGACGGGAATTGCGCGGTCATCGCCTTTGTCGGACCCATCTTGTAAGGTCAGGGGCACTATCACAATGAATGTCGACGCACACTGTTCCAGTATTTGTGGGCAACATTCCCCTGTTGCAGAACGGCCGTCGGGATGTTGCAAGACTCAACAGGAAGGAAGGCCGCGTGGCCGACGACATGGGCTCGACGGTGCCCCGACGGCAGCTCGGCAGGGCGTTACGTGACCTGCGCACCGAGGCTGGGGCGACCCTCGACGCGGTCGCCGAGGCGTTGGAGTGCAGCCGGCAGAAGGTGTGGCGGATCGAGAGCGGGCTCGGCTCGGTGCGCGGCGTCGACGTCCGAGCGATGTGCGAGCTGTACGGGGCGACGGGCGAACTGACCCGGGCGCTGACCTCGTTGGCGGGCGAGACCAAGGCCAAGGGGTGGTGGCACGCGTACGGCGACGCCGTCCCCGAATGGTTCGAGCTGTACGTCGGCCTCGAATCCGCGGCATCGAGACTGCGGTTCTACAAGAACAGCCTCGTGCCCGGCATTTTGCAGAGCCGCGACTACGCCCGAGGCATCTACCGCATCGACCAGCCCGACATGAGCGACGACGACCGGGAGCGTGCGGTGGAGCTTCGCCTGCAACGGCAGTCGCTGCTGACCCGCCGCCTGCCAAAGGCCCCGCAGGTGCAGGTGGTGCTCTGCGAGTCGGTGCTCCTCCGGCCGGTAAGCGACCCCGAGACCATGGCGGATCAACTCCACAACCTGCTAGGGCTGACCCGCCTGCCAAACATCTCGATTCGCGTGTTACCCCTGATCGCAGGGCCTCACCACGGGACCGTTGCCGGCGAGTTCGTGCTTCTTGAATTTCCACTCGGCAACCGAAGCACGCCTGAGCCGCCGTTGGTCTACAGCGAGGCGATCACCGGCGCTCTCTACCTCGACCGCCCCAACGAGTTCGCGGCTTACGAAAAGGTCTGGTCGAGCCTGCTGTCACTCGCCCTCGATGAGGGACAATCGTTCCAACTCATCAACAAGATCATCGGGGAGATCCACCATGGTTGACCTGACGGGCGCATCCTGGCGCAAGAGCACCCGCAGCGCGGGCAACGGCGGAGAGTGTGTCGAGGTTGCCGACAATCTGCCCGGCGTCGTCGCCGTACGCGACAGCAAGGACCCGCTCGGCCCGGCTCTCACCTTCACCCCTATCGCCTGGGCCAACTTCCTGAGCACCACCCGCACCTCCCGCTGATGCTTCGGCGGGTGTCTCGGGGCGCCTGGGACACCCGCCCGTCGGCGGGGCTGCGCTCGACGACCGGGTTCGGCTAACGTGCGGCAGTGACCATCGGCGATGTCAAGGTGACGATCCGGATGGGCGATCAAGCGCTCGACGAGGCCCGGATAAGCATCGAGAAGGCCAACGTCAGGCTCGCCGATGCGTCCGCGCTTGCAATCGCCGCCCTGCACGGCAGTGAACGTGACGAGGCGCAGGAGTCCCGCAGGGCGCTCCGCGAGGCCGCGGACGAAGTCGAGTTGGTGCTTCGCCGAATCACTGCGGCCAAGAATCATGCTGCCGCCTACCTCGCCATCCTCGGATGAGCGGAAGCCTCGGCGATGTCGTTGCCCAGTTGCGCAAAGCCATCGACACCCTGCACAGCGCCGCGGTTGTCGCACAACGCGCCCAGGCTGACGCAGAAGAAGCCAAGTCGTACTACGCCCAGGCAGCGCAAGGCAGCAGTCATCCCGATCTCACCGGCGCCGTAACCGAAAGCAGAACTGCCGGTGAGAAGGCCGGCAAACTCGCCCGCCTGATCACCGAGGCGGCCGACCGCATCGGCACCTACTCCAACGTGGTCGCCCCCGGCTCCGCCCCGACTCAACAGCCGACCGACTCGGCCACCCCGTCCGGCAAAGATCTACTCGCCGAGACGGTGGAGCGCGAATCCGCACGGAAGAACGTCGCCTCCTTCCTGAGTACGATGACCAGGAAGGTGGAGGACGTCCAGGACAACACCCAGAAGTCGGTGGCAGCGGCCAGGGAAGCGTTCACGATCGTCCGAGGCCCGCAAGGCCCGTCAGGGGCTCAACAACCGGGCACCACAACCCCGGCGGCCGGCCCTACAGTCGGGCAACGTCTCCTCAACGAAGCACCGGATGCGGCAGGGCACCTTGTCGTGGTGGCGCTGGTAGCGAGCGTCGCCGTCCACCGCTCCGTCCAGTCGATCCGCAAGGGAATAGCGAGGTTACGAGATCGTGAGCGTACGGACCGAGTTCAGCGACCTGATCCGCGCGATGGCACGGCGTGACTGGGGAACGGTGGACCAACTCCTGGATGGGTTGGAGACCTCCGGATGGCGCGGCGGGAACCAGGTGATCGGCGCTGCGTTCGCCATCGCGGTCAACGATCGCTTCGCCGCCGCTCACTCCCCTACCGACGTGGCAAGCTTCGTCGCCGAGACGCAGAGGCAGTTCCCAGGCGCGGAGTCGCTGCCCACCCTGGAGATGGAAGGCCTGGTCCGTGCGGCCCTCGGAGAGGTCGGGCTGATCGACAATCTCAACCCCGAGATCGCCCTTCAGATGCAGATCGTGTTCCTTGGCAAGCTGCTTCAGGACCGCGATCCCACCGAGACGCAGCTCGAAGAGTTCATCGCCGACGTGGAACGCACGGCAGCCGAATACCTGTGATCAGCAGGGCGGCGAGCCGCCTTCATCTCCTATAGTGTCCGTCCGACCACGCAAACGTGAACTCGTTGCGCGATCGTCAGACGGAGGGCGACATGGCCAGCATCGAGGAAGTCAAGGCGGCGCTGATGCAGGCTGCCGAGCAGGGCAACATCACGATCACCCAGATCCGGGCCGCCGCCGAGAACACTGAACAGATGCTGGCCCGACTGCGAGCAATCTCCGCTGGCACCGGGCATCCGACGATCGCCGAAGCTATCGCCCGAGGCGAGCAGAGCAAGCAGCGCCTTGCCGAAGCCATGGCCCTGGTGCAAGGCAGCTCGGAGGCGGCACGCCGCTACATCAGCATCCTTGGCTGAGCATCGACCACCACGATGAGCGTTGGCGAGGTCAGGGCGCCTCTTCGCGCCGCCATCGAAGCTGTCCCGTCCCGAAGGATCCTGGCACCGTGGGGCTGCATTTGGCACCTGCGTGGCACCTGTCCAGTTTGACTTGGATCCGTGCAGGGCCGCGCTTTTGCTCATGGCCCTGCGGCTTCCGCTCGCTGTTCACTCCCGGGGCACTCCTCGGGCGGGGTGTAGGCACGAATGGTGCCGTTGTGCCGCGCAACTCTCCCGTCAGCGGTGAGGGCTACCACGCGTTTACAGACAGGGCACCGGCCCCGCTGGTGCTGCGAGCGCTGAGTCACCTTGCCTCCCCAGGTAGGTCGCTGCACGCCTTCAGTTTGATCCGCCGAGCCAAGCGGCCCCATCAGGATTCGTGGAGAACGCCAAGCGAGCCCGCGACCTGCTGCGGGAGCACATCCCCTCCTGGGACAAGACCAGGCTCGACTTCGGTAACTTCCGCGACCGGATTGAGGACGCCTGCCGGCGCGCTGATCGACTCGACCCGCCCCCGGAGGGCAACCCGTCCACCTCCATCGGGCAGATCATCGCCGCGCTCCGTTGACTGCCAGCCAGCCATTCGACAAGGTCGGCCATGCACTCGCTCCCACGCCGAAGTGCCCGTTGAGCAGGTTCGGCATGGCGGCGCTGATCGACCAGGGCTGACGGAATGGCTGCCGAGCGACAGAATGGGCCCGTGAGAGCCTATGTCGGAGTCACCGATGGGGACTGGTTCCGGTTTCTGGCGGCTCGTCCGCACCTCGCCGAGGTCAACTTCTGGCGTCCCGCGGGCTCTCGGGCCTTCCGCGCCCTGTCACCCGGCGAGCCCTTCTTCTTCAAGACCCACCACCCGCACAACCGCGTGGTGGGCGGTGGCTTCTTCAGTGGCTTTGCGCAGTTGCGCGTGTCGGAGGCTTGGGACCTGTTCCAGGAAGGCAACGGAGTCTCGGACCTCGCCGGGATGCGGCGGATCATTGGGAAATATCGGTCGGGGCCCATCCCGGCCTCCGAGGATCCGCTGATCGGTTGCGTTCTGATCCGCGACACCGTCTTCTTCCCCGCCGACGAACCCACCGGACCGCCGCCAGACTTCGCCTCGAACATCGTTCAGGGCAAGGGATACGTCCTCGCGAACGAGACGCCCTCCGGTTACTTCGAGGTGCTGATAAGCAGGCTGCTCAGCGCCCCCATTGAGGTCGATTTCAGCGAGCCATGGCACAGACCCGGCCCGGTATTCGGGGACCCTCGCCTGACGCCGAACCGGTTGGGGCAACAATCGTTCAAGGCCGTGGTGCTCGACGCCTACGGCCGGCGGTGCGCTATCACCGGTGACCGGATTCAGCCGGTGCTTCAGGCGGCGCACATCAAACCTCTCCCTGCCGGAGGTGAGCACAGGCTGGACAACGGGATGCTGCTCCGGTCCGACGTGCACACCCTCTTCGACCACGGCTATCTCGGCATCGACCCCAAGCATCGGCTGATGGTCAGTCCGCGCCTGCGGGCCGAGTTCGGTAACGGCGAACAGTTCTACGCCCGAGCCGGCACGTCGATCACCGTCCCGGCCGCCACTCGTGACCGTCCGCATCGCGAGTTCCTGGAGTGGCACCTCGACGAGGTGTACCAGGCAGCATGAACCCCCAGATGGCCTATTCGAAGGGGCCTCACCGCACAACGCTGGTCGGCCGGGAACGTGTCGCCGCAAGTTGCTCTCGGTGCCGACAGGTACCTGTGGATCGTGTACCCACGTAGTCATGAGAGGTACTTCCCCATCACTTTCGGACACTGCCCAGCCTCCGTAGGGTGACAGAATTGGTCGGCCTTCCCGTCCATCCGATCCATTGGCCGATACAACCGCCGTCGACCTGCACATCCGTTTCCCAGGACGGCTTCGCGCCGAGGCCGAACAAAGTCCGGAGTCCGACAACGGCGGTCAGCGCCCGTTGGCTTCACCACCTGCGGTCGCCGGGGCGTGCGCCGGTCGATCAGGCTTAACGGCGGTCGGAGGGTCGTTTTGGGCGACTCCTACCACGCCCGGTGCGATCTGCGGCCTTGCCCTACGCGGTGGAGGCACCAGGCCCGCAAGGAAATCCTGCGTCTCCGGGTCCACCGAATGGATCAACGTCCCTCGCATGCCCCGCGTCAGCAGGACCTTGTAGGCGTTGCGGATCAGCCGGTCAGCGCCCTGCGAGACCCGCCCGTTCTTGAATATCGCGCTGTCATGGGATTTCGTCGGCGCACTGCGGAGCTGCCCGTCACGAAACACCAGGTCCGGGCCCAAAATCACACCGGACCAGTCGTATTCGAAGCCCTGGGCTGTGTAGAGGCAGCCGATCTGGTCGAAGCCCCGTGGATCGGTAGCCCAGTAGGAGCCAGACGGGATGCCCCTCGGTGGATGGTCGCCGGCAGCGTTCCACGGCCTCCGCCAGCCGTTTATGGACACATCCGGAACAAGCCGGCCTCCGCGGGGTAGTTCGTTCCAGGGCCAGCAGAAGCCGGCCGAGATCCGGGCCGACTGGCCGGCTTCGTTGCGTGGCCGTAGCAGAGCCTCCATCTCCTGCGGTGAGGGGGCAAGCGCCACGCGGTAGTCGTCGTCGGCCGGCCACCGGTAGGGGGAACCGTCGGCCAGCCCCAAAAGGTGCCTCACCCAACGCTCGTACCGAGGGCTGCCGCCGCAACGAAACTGCGCGCCGAGATGGATGTAGTCCACCTCGAGATACAAGCTGTCCGCCGCCTCGCGGATCATCCGTACGCTTCCCACCTCGTTTGGGCGAACCACCTGATCGTCATCGAGCAGGAACACCGGAACTTTGGCGACCGCGATCAGTTCGTGGACCTGCGGGACCTCCCGGTGAACCCGCCGCGGCGGCTTGACCTGTTACGGATGCGGTGGGCCTCGTCGCAGATCAGCACATCGAGGTTTCGCCGACCTCGCCGGACAGCGCCATCGCCAGGTTCTTCGGCGTGTGGAACTGCTGCCACTCGCGCTCCTCGGCGAATCGCCGGAGCTGATCTGCGAGTTGGGTGAGACTCCCTGCGGCGGGTCCTGTTTCCGAACGGCTGACCATGCCCAGATCATCACACGGCCGCCCGGTGGCGCACTTCGTGCGAGTTACCCCCGGCCAGCCGGGTCGCCCGCCACGGAGAGCGCGGCCGCACGGGCGTGCCGGATCGCGGCCGGCGTGTCGGTGAAGACCAGCCCTTCGCGGCGCAGCTCGTCAGCCACCCCCAGGGTGGTGAGCACCTGGTCGTGGGCGGGTGTGATGCCGGAGAGCAGGACGGCGATGCCGCGTCCGCGCAGCCGCCGGATCGCGTCACCGAGGACGTGCGCGCCGGTGGCGTCCATGGTGGTCACGCGGGACATCCGGAGGATGACCACGCGAACGTCGGCGACCTCGGAGAGTTCGAGCAGGAAGGTGTGGGCCGCGGCGAAGAAGAGCGGCCCGTCCAGCCGGTACGCGACGATGTGTTCGGTGAGCAGCGCGTACTCCTCGTCGCTGTGTTCACCGGGGTCGAGGGGCACCTGTTCCAGCCGGGCGCTGCGGGCTACCGCGCGCAGGGCCAGCACCACGGCGACGCCGACGCCGACCGCCACGGCGGTGACGAGGTCCCAGATCACCGTGACGGCGAAGGTGAGTACCAGCACTATCGCGTCGCCCCGGGTGGCGCGGGCCAGCGCCCACAACGAACCAGCCTCCACCATGCGGACCGTGGTGGCCAGCAGGACCCCGGCCAGGGCGGCGAGCGGGATCCGGCCGACCAACGGCGCGGCGGCCAGCACGATGGCGGCGAGGGCGACGGCGTGGGTGAGGGCCGCCAGCTTCGAGGCCGCCCCGGCGCGGACGTTGACCGCCGTACGGGCGATGGCGGCGGTCGCCGGAATGCCGCCGAAGAGCGGGGCGGCGAGGTTGGCCAGCCCCTGACCGAAGAGTTCCCGGTCCGGGTCGTGCCGCTCGCCGACGGTCATGCCGTCGGCGACGGTGGCGGAGAGCAGGCTCTCCAGGGCGGCGAGCGCGGCGACGGCGAGCGCGCTGGGCAGCAGCACGCCGAGCGCGCCGAGGTCGAGGAAGCCGAGTGAGGGCGCTGGTAGGCCCTGCGGCAGCGCACCGATCCGGACCAGGTCGAGCGGCGCGACCTCGACGAGGACGGTGGCGGCCGCCACGCCGAGCAGGGAGAATGGCAGGCCGGGCCGCCACCGGGCGCCCAGCAGCATCAGCGCCGCGACGGCGAGGGCCACCGCGAGCGCCGCCGGCCGCGGGTGTACGACGAAACGGGCTACCGCGTCGGCGGCGACGGCCCAGACCTTCTCCCCGTGCGCGTCGGTGACGCCGAGCGCGGCGGGCACCTGTTGCAGGGCGATGACCACGGCGATGCCGGCGGTGAAGCCCTCCAGCACCGGGGTGGGCAGGTAGCGGACGTACCGGCCCAGGCGGGCCACGGCGAGCGCGATCAGCACCAGGCCGGCCATCGCCCCGACCATGAGCACGCCGGTGGCTCCGAACTGCTGCACCACCGGCACCAGCACCACGGTCATCGCCCCGGTCGGCCCGGAGACCTGGAGGTTGGAGCCGCCGAAGACGGCGGCCACCGCGCCGGCGATCACGGCGGTGATCAGACCGGCCTGGGCGCCGAGCCCCGAGGTGACGCCGAACGCCAACGCCAGTGGCAGCGCCACCACCGCCACGGTGAGCCCGGCCAGCAGGTCGCGGCGCGGTGAACGGTGGACGGCCGCCCAGTCGGCCCGGCCGGGCAGCAGCCCGAGGATCCGCTCACGGGTCGCCCGGATGGCGACGCTCACCGGTCGCCGCTCGTGGCGCGCAACTCGTCGAGGAGGGAGTCCCGGTCGGTCAGGACCGAGCCGAGGATGCGTCGACCGGCGGCCAGCAGGTCGGCGACGTCGGGGGTGCTGAGCTCGTACATGACGAGAGGGCCGTCGCGGTGTGAGGTGACCATTCCGGCCCGCCGCAGCACGGCGAGCTGCTGGGAGAGATTCGATGCCTCGACCTCGATCATGGCGAGCAGGTCGCGGACCGGTTTCGGGCCGTCCTGGAGCAGCTCCAGCACCCGGATGCGCACCGGATGCCCGAGGGTGCGAAAGAGCTCGGCCTTCGCCTGGTACAGCGGCACCGACATGAACACCCCTCCCCGGTCGACACGAAGACTTTATCACTTGAAGAAATCTTCAACTAGCGGCCAAGGCGGTGGCCGGACGGCACACGCGCCGACGAGCGTCATACCTGTGAGTCATAGATATGACTCACAGGTATGACGCTTACCACCGCACCAGCCTCCGGGCCGGTCGGCCGGTAACGGTCTCCTAGCTCCGCTCGATGTCGTTCACGCAGCGCAGCACCGGCCGACGGGTCAGGGCCGCCCCGTCCAGTGACGCGCCCGCGCTCACCGTGAACGTCGTCGACTCGCCGGGCAGCAGGGTGACCAGGGCGCTGTCCACTGTGGCTAAGGCATCCAGCCGATCCGGGAAGAGGGTCAGGTCGCGCAGCACCGTGCGCGCCGTCACCCGGACCCGCTGACCGCCCTCGACCGGCTCGACGGTCGCGTCCCACGCCGCCGCCGGCCATTCGACGTCCCGGTCCTCGGCGAAGAACCACAGCGCCCGCTCCACGGCGTCGCCAGCCTCCGCGACCAGCAGCTCACGGCGGCTCTCGTCCGGCCGCGCCAGCTCCGCCGGCAGCGACAGCACCACCGAGGAGTACGCCGGGACGTCGAGGTCGACCGAGGTCTTCGCCCTCGGCTCCCCGGCGAGGGTGGTGCGGGTGACCGTGGCCGGCGCGGTCCATGCCTCGGCTGTCTCGTTCACCGCCACCAGGGCCAGCCCACCGTCGCGGGGCTGCACTGTCAACAGCCGGTCGGCGTACGCGTGGCGCAGCGCGTACCACAGGGGTTTGCGGCGACCGTCGCCGTCGACGGCCGACCAGGAGGTGACCGGCCAGCAGTCGTTGAGCTGCCAGACGATCGTGCCGGCGCAGACGTCGCGGTGGGAGCGGAAGTGCTCCACCCCGAGCTGGATGGCCCGCGCCTGGTTGAGCTGCGTCAGGTAGTGCCAGTCGTCGAAGTCGGCCGGGGCGGGCAGGTGCGCGTCCAGGCCCCGCTGGAGCTTGGCGTCGCCGTTGGCGGCCTTCTGGTGGTGCGCCATCCCGGGTGAGTCATGCGCGAGCGGCTCGTCGGAGATCGACCGGCGCAGCGTCGCGTACGCCGGTGGGGCCTGGTAGCCGAACTCGGCGACGAAGCGCGGGACGTACTCCCGGTATTTCGTGTAGTCGTCGGTGTTCCACACGTCCCAGATGTGGGTGGTGCCGTGCGCCGGGTCGTTGGGGTGGACGGCGTCGGTGCCCGACCAGGGGCTGCCCGGCCAGTACGGGCGGGTCGGGTCCAGTTCGCCGACGATGCGGGGCAGGACGTCGAGGTAGTAGCCCCGGCCCCAGGTGCGGCCGGCGAGGGGTTCCTGCCAGTCCCAGTCGTGCCAGCCCCAGATGTTCTCGTTGTTGCCGGTCCACAGGACCAGCGACGGGTGCGGCGTCAGCCGGGTCACCTGCTCGGCGGCCTCGGCGGCGACCTCGCTGGCGAACGGCTCCTCCTCGGGGTACGCGGCGCAGGCGAAGAGGAAGTCCTGCTGGACGAGCAGACCGCGTTCGTCGGCGAGCTCGTAGAAGTCCTCCGACTCGTACCGGCCGCCGCCCCAGACGCGCAGCAGGTTGACGTTGGCCCCGATCGCCTGGTCGAACCGCCCGGCCAGCCGATCGCGCGTGATCCGGGTGGGGAACGCGTCGTCGGGGATCCAGTTGACTCCCCGGACGAAGACCGGAACGTCGTTGACCGACAGCACGAACGGGGTGCCGTGTTCGTCGGGGGTGGTGTCCAGCCGCACCGAGCGGAAGCCGATCCGCCGCGACCAGCCGTCCAGGGTGTCCCCGTCCGGCGCGTGCAGGGTCACCTCCAGCAGGTGACGGCTCTGTTCGCCGTACCCTCGTGGCCACCACAGCGCGGGCTCGCGGACGGTGAGGGTCAGCACGGCCGTGCGCTGCCCGGCCGGAACGACCACCTCGGCATGGGCGTCGGCGACTGTGGCGCGGACGGTCAGCGGGACGTCCGCGACCCGCTCGACCTCGACGTGCACGTCGACCCGGCCGTCGCCGCCGCCGAGGGTGACCAGCGGGCGGACGCCTGCCAGCCGGGCCGTTGACCAGGCGTGCAGGGCGATGTCCTGCCAGATGCCGGCGGTCACCAGCGTCGGCCCCCAGTCCCAGCCGAAGTTGCAGGCCATCTTGCGGACGAACTGGAAGGGCTCCGGATACGCGTTGGGGCGGTCGCCGAGGCGGTCGCGCTGCGCCTCGGCGTAGCGGTAGGCCGATCCGAACGCGACGGCCAGGTCGTTGTCGCCGTCGCGCAGCAGCGAGGAGACGTCGAACCGGTAACCGCGGTGCATGTTCTCGGTACGGCCGACCTCGACCCCGTTGACGCTGATGGTGGCGACGGTGTCCAGGCCGGCGCAGACCAGGTCGACCCGGTCGTGGTCGCCGGCCGGAGCCCCGAAGGTCGTTCGGTAGTGCCAGTCGGTACGCCCGATCCAGGCCAGGGACAGCTCGTTGTCGTCGAGGTACGGATCGGCGATCAGCCCGGCGTCGAGCAGGTCGGTGTGCACGCACCCGGGGACGGTCGCCGGCACGGACCGACCGGCGATCTCCGCCGGCACCTGCGCTCCGGGTGCCGCCCGCAGGGTCCAGCCGTCGTGGAGTGCCTGTCGACTCAAGACTTCACCGCACCTTCGTGACCTTCGTGGTCGAGAGAACGTGGACTGAACCGGATAAGCTCAGCCACCGTACGATTCGACTTCCGGGCTGTCAAAGACCGGTTGACGAGCCCCGAGCGGTAGAGGAGCACGCCGGTGAAGCGGCCGACAATCGCCGACGTCGCCCGTCGCGCGGGCGTGTCCAAGGGTGCCGTGTCGTACGCGCTGAACGGGCAGCCCGGAGTCTCGGCGGCCACCCGGGCACGCATTCTCGCCATCGCTACCGAGATCGGGTTCAGCCCGAGCAGCGCCGCGCGGGCGCTCTCCGCCGCCACCGCCGGCGCCGTCGGCCTGGCCCTGTGCCGGCCCGCCCGGACGCTGGGCGTCGAGCCGTTCTTCATGGCGCTGATCAGTGGTGTGGAGGCCGAACTCTCGGCCCGCTCGTACGCGCTGACCCTCCAGGTGGTGGCCGACCACGACGCCGAGATCGCGGTGTACCGGCGCTGGTGGGGCGAGCGCCGGGTGGACGGGGTGCTCGTCTGCGACCTGCGCACCGACGACCGCCGCATCGCCGCCCTGCAACAGCTCCAACTGCCGGCCGTGGTGATCGGCGGGCCCGGCGGCACCGGCGAGCTGGCCAGCCTCTGGTCCGACGACGCGGTCGCGCTGACCGAGGCGGTGGAGTACCTGGTGGCGCTCGGGCACCGCCGCATCGCCCGGGTCGGCGGCCTGCCCGACCTGCGCCACACCGAGATCCGTACCGACGCCTTCGCGGCGGTGTGCCAGCGCCTCGGCCTGACCGAGGCGGTCACCGTCTTCTCCGACTACACAGGTGAGGAGGGTGGCCGGGTCACCCGCCGACTGCTCAGCTCCGCCGCGCGGCCCACGGCGGTCATCTACGACAACGACGTGATGGCCGTCGCCGGGCTCTCGGTCGCCCAGGAGATGGGCCTCACCGTGCCGGACGACCTGTCCATCGTGGCGTGGGACGACTCGCCCCTGTGCCGGCTGGTGCACCCGCCCCTGACGGCGCTGGGCCGCGACATCCCGGCGTACGGCGCGCACGCCGCCCGCCACCTGCTGGCCGTCATCGGGGGGCAGCCGGCGACGCGCGTGCAGGACGAGAGTCCGCAGCTGACCCCGCGCGGCAGCACCGCACCGCCGCGCGACAAGTGAACCGGTTCAGTGCCTCAGCGGGACGCCGAGGGGAACTCCTCGAAGTACGCCTCGACCCGCTCGGCGGTGGCCGGACGGGCCAGCGCGAAGCCCTGCCCGTAGCGGCAGCCGGCCCGACGCGCCCCCTCGACCTGGGCCGGTGACTCCAACTCCTCGGCGACGATCTCCACACCCAACCGCTCGCCCACGCTGACCACCACGTCGATCAACGGCGGCTGGCCCGCCGGCTGTGCCCCCACCAGCTCGGGGCCCACCTTCAGCAGGTCGATCGGCAGGCGGCGCAGCTGGGCCAGTGACGCGTGCTCGGCCCGGAAGTCGTCGAGCGCGGTGCGGACACCCAGCGACCGGAGCCCCGCCAGCCGGGCCACCACTGTCGACAGGTCGGCGCCGATCTGCGGCTCGGCCACCTCCACCACCAACCGCTCCGGCGACACCCCGTACGCGGCCAGCACCGCGGCGGTGCGCTGCACGAAGTCGGGAATGGTCAACTCCCGGGTGGTCACGTTGATCGCCATCCACAGCTCACGGGGGCCCGCCGACCAGTCGGCCAACTGTCGGCAGGCCCGGTCCAGCACCCACCATTCGAACTCACCGACCAGATCCAGATCCTCGGCGACCGGCAGCAACTCGGCCGGAAGCACCGTGCCCAGCACCGGGCTGCGCCAGCGCAGAAGCGCCTCGGCGCCCACCGGCTGCCGGTCGGTCAGGTCGAGCACCGGCTGGTAGACCAGGTCCAGCTCCCCCCGCGCCACCGCGCCGGGCAGCTCACGTTCCAGGTCGAGCCGGCGCACCAACTGCTCCTCCAGGAACGCGTCGTACCACTCGACCCGGTCCCGGCCGAGCTGCACCGCACGCCGCCGGGCCAGCTCGGCCTGACGGAGCACGTCGGCAGGCCCCGCCCCACCGACCTCGGCCAGCCCGATGCTCGCCTGCACGCGCAGCACCGACCCGGCCGGTTGGTAGGGCGGAGTCAGCGCGGTCAGCAGCCGGGTGCCCAGCGCGTACGCCAGCACCGGCCCGGCGGGGGTGACCACCGCGAAGCCGGTGCCGGTGCAGCCGGTCACCAGGTCGTCGGGCCCGACGACCGCGCGAGCCCGCCGGACCGCCTCGGCCAGCACGTCCTCCCGCGCGACCAGGCCGAGCCCGTCCACGCCGTGCAGCTCCACCAGCAGCAGCGCGCCGGTCGGCGCGGGCACGTCGCCGATGGCGGCGAGGGCGTCCAGCAGCGCCGCCCGGTCCCCGGCCGAACCGGACCGGTGGTCGAACGTCGACCAGGCGACACCCACGTCGGGCCACGCCTCGTCGACGCCGCTCGTCGCGGCGGCACCACCGTTCATCGCGGCGGCACCACCGTCGGAAAGCCAGGCGCCGTCGACGCCGGCGGTCGCGCCCGGCTCGGACGACCACGGCGTGGCGTCGGGGCTCAGGTCGTGCGTGGACGCGCCCTCGGTCGTACCCGGCCAGGGCGGTTGCGCCGCCCGATGCTGTCGGACCGTGCGATCGGGGCGTCGGCGGTGTGCGGCGGGCCGCCCTCCGGCGCCCGCGTCGCCGGCGCGCAGCAGCTCACGCAGGACCAGTGGTGGGACCGCCGCCAGGGCGAGCAGCACACTCGTCCGGTCCGGAGTGCGGCCGGATCCCAGGTGCAGCCCCGCCGCGAGCAGCAGCACCGACGCCGGGAGCACCACCCGTGGCCAGGTCACGGCGAGCGGCCCGGTCACCGGCTGCGCGCTGGCCGTCGCCACCGCGGACCTCGCGCCCAGCGCGGTCAGCAGCATCCCGAGCACCAGCGGCGGCACCGCGAGCAGCGCCGCCCGGCCCGTCGGCGCGGGTGGCAGGACCGTCAGCAGCGCCAGCCCGACCAGGGTGAGCAGGACGCCGCCCCGGCAGATCGCGTCGCCCGAGCGCCGAGAAGACCCGGTGAACGTGTGAAGCGCGGCCATGCCCAGCACTCCGAGCGCCAGCGCCGCCACCAGTCGGGCCGGCGCCGGCAGAGTGTCGGGGGGCAGCAGCAACCAGCCGGCGAGGGTCAGACCGACAGTCGGGCCGGTCGCCTCGACCAGCCCTCGCAGCCGCGCCGTGCGCGGCGGCCGGACGGGGAGCCGACGCAGCCCGGCCACGGACAGGACCGCCACGGTCAGCGATCCGAGCAGCGCGGCAGCGCGGTGCCCGGCGTCGACCAGCGGCAACGCGGCGGCCACGCAGCCGGCCGCCACCACCGCCGCGTCGAGCAGCACAGCTGCCGTCCGCCACGAGGGGTCGGTGGACGGCGGGTCGCCGGATCGGTGGCCGGCGAGCCGGGAGAGTCGTACGCCGGCGAGCGTGGCGCCCGCGCCGCCGGACAGCGCGATCACCACCGGGGTCGGGACCAGATCGGCGGCCCCGGCGAGGACGAGCAGCGCCACGGCCGTGGACACGGCGACCTCCGGGGCCGCCCGGCGGGGGACGAGAACACGGAACGGGTACGCGAGGAGCACGGCGGTCGCCTTCGTGAGGGGGCACGGGGCGGTGCGGCGGTGCGAGGCGGCGGACGTTGCGGGTCCGCTGCCCAACAGTGGGAAACGACCGGCGACCAGATTGGTTACGCGTCGATCACCGGCGCGAAGCAGTGACCTGTGTCACTGTACGGCTTCCGGGCCCCGTGGCGCCGCCCGCCGCGACCCGCGCCGACCAGGGGTGGGATCATCGCGGGGTGAGTACGCCCGACACGGTCCGCTTCCGCTACAACCAAGCCGTCCTGGCCGCCGCCGTCATCGCCTTCGTCGGCGCCCTGCCGCTGGCCAACGCCCGGGCGTACCTGCTGCCGGTGCTGCTCGTCCCCCTCGCCGTCGGCGTGTGGGCCTGGCGGGCCGGCACCGACGCCGACGCCCGGGAACTGCGCCTGCGGGCGCTGTTCGGGCAACGTCGGATCGGCTGGGACCGGGTCGTCGAGCTGGCCACCGACGCGCGCGGGCGTGCCGTCGCCCGCCTCGACGACGGCCAGCAGGTCCTCCTACCGGCAGTCCGCGGCACCGACCTGCCCCGACTGGTCTCGGCCACCGGCCAGACGCTGCCGGACGGGACCGCTGAAACACCCGGCCCGTGAGCCCGACCCCTGCCGCGCGGCCCGATCAGTAGCCGTCGACCACCGTGTTGATCAGCGGCTGACCGGCGGCGAACCGCCGTACCTGGTCGCCGACCAGCCGGTACGCGCGCGGCAGCAGCCCGCGCACCGAGCCCGCCACGTGCGGGGTGAGCAGCACGTTCGGCATCGTCCACAGCGGGGAGTCGGCGGGAAGCGGCTCCGGGTCGGTGACGTCCAGCGCGGCCGAGATCCGACCGGTGGCCAGTTCGGCGACGAGCGCCTCGGTACGGGCCACCGGGCCGCGCGCCGCGTTGACGAGCAGCGCCCCGTCCGGCATCGCCGCCAGGAAGTCCTCGTCGATCAGGCCACGGGTCTGGTCGGTGAGCGGCACCAGCACGACCACCACGTCGGCGTCGGGCAGCAGCCGGGGCAGCTCCGCGACGGCGTGCACGCCCTGCTCGGGCCGGGCCGTCCGGGCGACCAGGGTGAAGCTCACCTCGAACGGCGCCAGCCGGTCCCGCACCGCCGTGCCGATCGAGCCGGCCCCGATGATCAGCACCCGCTTGCCGGTCAGCTCGTCGGTCGGCGCGTTGCCGTCGTACGCCCACCGCCGCTGCGCCTGCGCGCGGGCGAAGGCTCCGAAGGCCCGCAGCTGGGCGAGGATCGCGGTGACCACCCACTCGGCCGTGGACGGGTCGTGCACCCCTCGGGCGTCGCAGAGGGTGACCCCCTCGGGCATCCGGCCGACCCAGGCGTCCGCCCCGGCGGAGAGCAGCTGCACCGCCTCCAGATCGGGGAGTTCGTGCAGCAGCGCGGTCGCGTCCGACCCGCTCAGGAACGGCGGCACCCAGAAACGGACGTCGGCCGGGTCGGACGGCAACCGGTCGGCGTGTTCGGCGACCTCCACAGTCACGTCCGGGGGCAGCTCGCCGACGAGGTTCAGGCCGGCCTGATGCGGGATCCATACCTTCACGTCCGCCGACGATAGCCTCCGGCGCGACGGCCGGTGCGGGCACGGCGGTGATCCGGCGTCCCGGGGGATGGCGCGCGGCGTCGACGCGGGCGAGACTCGGCACACCGATGTTCGGTCCCGGCCCTGACGAGGTATAACCAAGGATCGGAGGGCCGGTCGGCCTCCGCCCCGGCAGACAGGTGCTCGATGACCGACGGCTCCCCCGCCAGCGCGCGACGTTCGACCGCCCCACCCCCGGCGCTCGGCGACGCGGCGCGGCTGCGCGCGCTGGCCGACACCGGTCTGGAGGCCGCACCTGACGAGGCGTTCGACAGGTTCGCCCGACTGGTCAGTGACCTGCTGGAGGTCCCGGTCGCGCTGGTCTCCCTGGTCTCCGCCGACCAACAGTTCTTCCCGGGCGCGGTGGGTCTGCCCGAGCCGTGGTCGCAGCGGCGGCAGACCCCGTTGAGCCACTCGTTCTGCCAGCACGTGGTGGACATCGAGGTGCCGATGGTGTTGCCGGACGCCCGGCTCTACCCCCGCGTACGCGACAACCTGGCCATCGACGACCTCGGCGTCGTCGCGTACGCCGGGATGCCGTTGACCGACCTCTCCGGCCGGGTGCTCGGCTCGCTGTGCGCCATCGACAACAAGCCCCGGGCGTGGACCGCCGGGCAGCTGCGGACGCTCGCCGACCTCGCCGCCGCCTGCTCGTCGGAGCTGCGACTGCGGATCGCGCTGGACGGCGCGCAGGAGGCGCGTCGGCGGGTCGTCCGGGCACACCAGCGGCTGGAGCTGCTGGCCGGTGTGAGCGAGACGCTCGCCGGCACGCTGGACGTGGGCACGTTGCTGCGCCGGCTCGCCGCCACCATGGTGCCGCTGCTCGCCGACTGGTGCCTGCTCACGCTGGTCGGGCCATCGGGACAGCCCCGGGAGGTGGTCGCGGTGCACCGTGATCCGGCCCGGGCGCCGGACGTCGACCGCTTCGCCGAACTGCTGCGTACGGGGCTGAGCCAGGATTCCATCATCCGGGCGGTGCTGCGCACCGGCCAGCCGCGGCTCGGCGGCGTGGCGTCGCTGGACGACGTGGCGCGGGGCACCACCGATCCGGAGATGTCGGCGATCGCCGAGCGGCTGGGCATCGCCTCCTACCTCAGCGTGCCGGTGCGCGCCGTCGGAGGCACCGTGCTGGGCGCGATCACGCTGGTCAACGCCGCCGACCGTCAGCAGTTCGACGACCGCGACCTGCTCACCGCCGTGGACATCGGCCGCCGGGCCGGGCAGTCCGTCGGCAACAGCTCGATGTACGGCGAGCAGCGGCACGTCGCCGAGGTGCTGCAACACAGCATGCTGCCGCGGCTGCCGGTCGTGACGGAGTTGGAGCTGGCGGCCCGCTACCAGCCGGCGGCCGACCGGGTGGAGGTGGGCGGCGACTGGTACGACGCCTTCGTGCAACCCGACGGTGACCTGATCGCGGCGATCGGGGACGTGGCGGGGCACGACATCGAGGCGGCGGCGACCATGGGCCAGCTGCGCAACCTGGTGCGTGGCAACGCGTTCGGCCGGCCGGACGCGGTCGGGGCGTTGATGAGCCACCTGGACAGCGCCATCCGGGGGCTGCGGCTGCCCATCGCGGCCACCGCGACGCTGGTGCGCATCTGTGACCCGCGCTCCGGCGTCCGTGCGGTGACCTGGTGCAACGCCGGGCACCCGCCGGCCCTGGTGGTGCGGGCCGGCGGTGCGGTGGAGGTCCTCGAAGCGACGCCGGAGCCGTTGCTGGGCCTGGCCCGGCCGACGCCGCGGACCAGCCACTCGACAAGCCTGGCCACCGGCGACACGCTGCTGCTCTACACCGACGGGCTGATCGAGCGTCGGGACCGGTCCATCGACGACGGGCTCGCCGAGCTGGTGCACCGGTTGACCGGCACCGACACCGTCCCCCTCGACGACCTGTGTGACCTGCTCCTCGCCTCGATCCAGCACCGCGAGGACGACACGGCGCTGCTGGCCGTGCGGGCCCGCTGAGCGGTCGCGGCACGAGCCGGGGCCCATCCGTCGGGCCCGGCCGGGCCGTCCGGCGGGCTACCCTGGGCCGGGTGAGAGCCCGTCTCCCGTATTCTCGCGTCCGCCGCCTCCGGGTGGTCCTCGCGGCGTCCTGCGCGGCGCTGCTGCTCGCCACGGGTTGCAGCTTCGGCGAGCCGGAGCCCGACCCGGCGGGCGAGCCGCCCAACCTGCCGACCCCGTCGGCGCCGGCGAGCGCCGGCGGCGCGGGCCAGCAGGCGGTGACAACCGTCCTGGCCAAGGGGCTGCGGGTGCCGTGGGCCATCGCGTTCCTGCCCGACGGCGGCGCGCTGGTCACCGAACGGGACAGCGGCCGGATCCTCCAGGTCGGTCCCGAGTCCGGCCCGGACGGGCTGCGGGTGCGGGTCGTGCAGACGATCAGCGACGTGGCGGCGGCGGGCGAGGGTGGCCTGCTCGGCATCGCCGTCTCCCCCGGCTACGCCCGGGACCGGACGGTCTTCGTCTACTACACCGCCGAGCAGGACAACCGGGTCGCCCGCCTGCAACTCGGCGGCCAACCCACAGCGATCCTCACCGGCATCCCGAAGGCGAACGTGCACAACGGTGGCGGGTTGGGCTTCGGCCCGGACGGGCAGCTCTACGTCAGCACGGGTGACGCGGGCGAGCGCCCCAACGCACAGGACACGAAGAGCCTCGGCGGCAAGATCCTGCGGATCACCGCCGACGGCAAGCCCGCGCCGGGCAACCCGTACCCCGGCTCCCCGGTCTGGTCGCTGGGTCACCGCAACGTGCAGGGCTTCGCCTGGGACGACGCCAAGCGGATGTACGCCGTGGAGTTCGGCCAGAACACCTGGGACGAGATCAACCAGATCACCAAGGGCGGCAACTACGGGTGGCCGGACGTCGAGGGGCGGGCCGGCGACAAGCGGTTCACCGACCCGATCACGCAGTGGGCGACGGCCGACGCGTCCTGCTCCGGGCTCGCGGCGACGGACCGGCTGCTGGTCACCGGCTGCCTGCGCGGCAAGCGACTCTGGGTGATGGAGCTGACCGACACCGGCACGCTGCTCGGGCAGCCCAGCGAGCTGCTCACCAACCGGTACGGTCGGCTGCGCGCGGTGGCCGCCGCGCCGGACGGTTCGCTCTGGGTGAGCACCTCCAACCACGACGGGCGGGGTGACCCGGCGGCCGACGACGACCGCCTCCTGCGGGTGGTCTTCGCCGGCGGCGACGGCGGTCGCAGCTGACCTGCGTCACCTTCCGCGCGGGTTTGCCAAGATCTTCCGACGGGCAGGTCAGAATCTCAGCATGGACGGGCAACGCGACGAGCAGCACGACGACGCCGAGGGCCGGGGTGACCCGGTGACCGGTGGCGAGCCGTCGCGCCCGTCGCGCCGGCGGATCGGTAGGCCCGGCGGGCCGGTGCGGCGCACGGGTGTGATCCTCGCGGTGCTCGTGGTGGCCCTGGCCGGCGCCGTGCTCGGGGTGCTGGCCGGTGGGCGGGTGAACACCGACATCGGCCCGTTCCGGGCCAACCTCACCCTCTCCCCGGCCAGCGAGGGCGGGACGACGATCGACGTGCCACCGCTCGGCGCCCTGCTGCTGGACAGCCACAGCGGGCCGACCCACCTCACCGTGCGGCTGGGCGCGCTGGACCAGGGACGCACCGAGGCGCTGCTCGACGACCCGGCGAGCATCAGCCGAGCCAGCCAGAGCGCCGTGGAGGACGTCCGCTCGGGGGTGATGCGGCTGGGCCTGCGGACCCTCGCCTCGGCGGTGCTGGTCACCCTCATCCTGGCCGGGTTGATCTTCCGCGATGTGCGGCGTACCGCCTGGGCGGGCGGATTGGCGCTGCTGGTCACCGCCGGCAGCCTCGGCACGGCCGCGGCGACCCTGCGCCCCCAGGCGATCGAGGAGCCGCGCTACGAGGGCCTGCTGGTCAACGCCCCCGCCATCGTCGGCGACGCACGCCGCATCGCCAACGACTACACCAAGTACGCCGAGCAGCTGCAACGCATCGTCGGCAACGTCAGCCAGCTCTACACGACCGTGTCGGCGCTGCCGGTGCTGGAGCCGGCGCCCGGCACCACCCGGGTCCTGCACGTCTCCGACATGCACCTCAACCCGACCGGCTGGCAGCTGATCCGCACGGTGGTGGAGCAGTTCGGCATCGACGTGGTCATCGACACCGGGGACATCACCGACTGGGGCAGCGAGCCGGAGGCGTCCTTCGTCGGCTCGATCAGCCTGCTCAAGAAGCCGTACGTGTTCATCCGCGGCAACCACGACTCGGGCAAGACCGCCGCGGCGGTGGCCCGCCAGCCGAACGCGATAGTGCTGAACAACTCCACCACCACCGTCGCCGGGCTGACCATCGCCGGTATCGGCGACCCGCGCTTCACCCCGGACAAGAACACCTCACCGGCCGGCAGCGGGCTGACCCAGGAGGTGGCCGACCAGGTGATCGGCGTCGGTACGCAGCTCGCCGCGACGGTGCGCAGCTCGCCCCGGCCGGTCAACATCGCGCTGGTGCACGACCCGGCGTCCGCCGGGCCGCTCGCCGGCACCTGCCCGCTGGTGCTCGCCGGGCACACCCACGCCCGGCAGGTCTCCAAGCTGCCGCAGGCCCCCGGCCAGCAGCCCACCACCCTGTTCGTGGAGGGCTCGACCGGCGGGGCCGGGCTGCGCGGGCTGGAGGGTGAGAAGCCGACCCCGCTGTCCATGACAGTGCTCTACTTCGACCCGCAGAAGATGCTCCAGGCGTACGACGACATCACCGTCGGCGGCACCGGCCAGGCCCAGGTCAACCTGGAACGCCACATCGTGCAGGACCCGAACGCCGGCACTCCCGCGTCGGTCACCCCCACCCCGACCCGCTGAGCGCGGGCCGGGGCGGACGGGGCGCGTCAGCGGAGGGCGAGCGCGGCCAGGGCGGCGTTGACGATGCTGCCCGGCATCAGGTCGTGCAGCTCGTACAGGTCGGCCACACTGCCGGACTGGCCGAACTCGTCCACCCCGAGCGGCACCGCCGGGGCGCCGAGCGCCGACCCGAGCCAGGCCATCGCGTGCGACGCCGCGTCGTGCACGGTCACCACCGGCACCCGGTCGGCGAACGCGGACCGCAGGGCGCCCGGCACGCTGGGCACGGTCGCGGTCCGTACGCCCTGACGCAGGGTGCGCTGCCAGGCCCGGTAGAGCCGGTCGAGACTCGTCACGTCGACCACGTGCGCGGCGACGCCCTCCTCGGCCAGCTCCGCGGCGGCGGCCAGCACCTCCGGCAGCACCGCGCCGGAGGCGGCCAGCTGCACCACCGGGGCGTCGGCCAGGTGCGGGTACGCCTGGTGCGCGTCGACCAGCCGGTACGCCCCGGCGACCACCTGGCGGCGCAGCACCGCGTCGCCGAGCCGGGCCCGGGCCGCCTCGAACGGCGCCTGGTCCAGTGGGCGGGTGCTCAGCCGGAAGTAGTACGCCCCGTCCTCGGTCGGCGCTGCGGTCGCGGCCGGGGTCACCCCACCGGCGATCTGCCCGAGCGCGTCGCAGAGCAGCCAGTCGAGGCTGCCCGCGTACGCCGGTTCGAGGAACGTCACCCCGGGCAGTTCCAGGCCGACGGAGGCGGTGATGGTGGACTGGTGTGCGCCGCCCTCGGGGGCGAGGGTGATGCCCGACGGGGTGCCGGCCACCACGAACCGGGAACCGGAGTACGTGCCGTACAGGAACGCGTCCAGGCCGCGCAGCACGAACGGGTCGTAGACGGTGCCGACCGGCAGCAGCGGCTGCCCCGACAGGTCCCACGACAGGCCGAGCTGACCCAGCAGCAGGAACAGGTTCATCTCCGAGATGCCCAGCTCGATGTGCTGCCCGGACGGGCTCTCGGTCCAGCGCAGCATCCGGTCCTCGGTCCAGGAACGCTGCTCGGTGGGGGCGAACACCCCGGTCTTGTTGATGAACCCGGCAAGATTGGTGGAGGTGGCCACGTCCGGGGCGGTGGTCACCAGGTAGCGGCCGACCTCCCGGTCCCGCGCCAGGTCCACCAGCACCCGACCGAAGACCTCCTGCGTGGAGATCGGCTTGTTGGCGCGTACTCCCGTGCTCTCCGGAACGGTGACCCCCAGCGCGCGCTCGCGCGGCGCGCGGGACAGCGCCTCGCGGCGGGCGCCGGCCTGGATGCCGGCCGGTGACGCCGGGTCGAGGCGGTCCCACTCGGTCTCGGCGGTCAGGCCCTGCGCGGCCCGCAGCGCGTCGACCTGCTCGGTGCTGAGCAGCGCCGAGTGGTTGCGCGGATTGCCGGCGATGGGCAACCCCCAACCCTTCACGGTGTACGCGAAGACGACGCTGGGCCGGTCGGTGACCGCGTCGCACTGGGCGTACGCGTCGAGCATCGCGGACAGGTCGTGCCCACCCAGGTCGGTGACGAGCGGGCGCAGCTCCTCGTCGTCGATGCCCGCCACGAACGCGCCCACCTCGGCCGGCGCACCGTCCAGGAACTGCTTGCGCAGGGCCGGGCCGGTCAACCCGAACAGCGACTGGTACTGCTCGTTGGGCATCGCGTCGATCCAGTCGCGCAGCGCCCCGCCACCCGGCCGGGCGTACGCCTCGGCGAGCCGGCGGCCGTACTTGACCTCCACGACGTGCCAGCCGGCCGCCTCGAACTGACCCCGCCACTGCTTGATCCGGATGCCGGGCACCACCCGGTCCAGCGACTGCCTGTTGAAGTCGACGAGCCACATCACGTTGCCCAGCCCGGTGGTGGCCGGGTCGGCGACGGCCTCCCAGATGTTGCCCTCGTCCAGCTCGGCGTCGCCGATCAGCGCCACGAACCGGGAGTGCGGCCGGGCGCCGAAGTGCGCGTCGACGTACCGGCGGGTGGCGGCGGCGAACAGCGGCGCCGCCGCGCCCAGGCCGACCGAGCCGGTGGAGAAGTCCACCTCGTCGGGGTCCTTGGTGCGCGACGGGTACGACTGGAGGCCGCCCCGGGCCCGCAGCCGGGGCAGGTACGAGCGGTCCAGGTTGCCCAGCAGGTACTGGATCGCGTGGAACACCGGCGAGGCGTGCGGCTTGACGGCGACACGGTCCTCGGCGTTCAGGTGCTGGAACCACAGCGCGGTCATCGCCGTGACGAGGGACGCGCTGGACGCCTGGTGGCCGCCGACCTTCACCCCGTCGCCGGTGGCCCGGTCGTGGTTGGCGGCGTCCACGATCCGGGTGGCGAGCCAGAGCACCCGCCGCTGGATCTCGTCGAGGACATCGAGGTCGTGCTGGTTCACGGTGGCTCCATCCGGGCGTCGCCGTTGACGCCCACACGAGGGGTGGCGGGGTGCACGACGAACACCGCCGGCGCTCACTGCGCCAGCGGTGTTCGTCCCTGCGGATCAGCCCTGGACGCCGAGGCGCTCCAGGATCAACTCACGGACGGTCTTCGCGTCGGCCTGACCACGGGTGGTCTTCATGACCGCGCCGACGAGGGCGCCGGCCGCCGCGACCTTGCCGCTACGGATCTTGTCGGCGATGCCGGGGTTCGCGGCGATCGCCTCGTCCACGGCGGCGGTGAGCGCGCCGGTGTCCGAAACGACCTCCAGGCCACGGCTGGTCATGATCTCGGTAGGCGAGCCCTCACCGTCGACCACGCCCTCCAGCACCGTACGGGCCATCTTGTCGTTGAGCTTGCCCGCGTCGACCAGACCCTGCAACTCGGCGACCTGAGCGGGGGTGGCGCCGATGTCGGCCAGCTCCACGCCGCTCTCGTTGGCCCGCCGGGACAGCTCGCCCAGCCACCACTTGCGGGCCGCCGCCGGGGTGGTGCCGGCGGCCACGGTGGCCTCGATCAGCTCGACCGCGCCGGCGTTGAGCACCGACTGCATGTCCAGGTCGGACAGGCCCCACTGCTCCTGGAGCCGACGCCGGTGCACCCGGGGCAGCTCCGGCAGGGCGGCCTTCAGCTCGGCGACCCAGGCCGGGTCCGGTGCGACAGGCACCAGGTCCGGCTCCGGGAAGTACCGGTAGTCGGTGGCCGTCTCCTTCGAGCGCCCCGGCGTGGTGTCGCCGGTGTCCTCGTGGAAGTGCCGGGTCTCCTGGGTGATCCGGCCGCCCGCGTCCAGCACCGACGCCTGCCGCAGCATCTCCGAACGGACCGCCCGCTCCACCGACCGCAGCGAGTTCACGTTCTTGGTCTCGGTGCGGGTGCCCCACTCCTGGCCCGGCAGGTTGAGCGAGGTGTTCACGTCACAGCGCAGCGAACCCTCCTCCATCCGCACGTCCGACACCCCGAGCGTACGGATCACGTCGCGCAGCTCGGTGACGTACGCCTTGGCCACCTCGGGGGCGAGCGCACCGGTGCCCGTCACCGGCTTCGTGACGATCTCGACCAGCGGGATGCCGGCCCGGTTGTAGTCGACGAGCGACTCGGTCGCACCGTGGATGCGGCCGGTCGCGCCACCGACGTGCAGCGTCTTGCCGGTGTCCTCCTCCAGGTGCACCCGCTCGATCTCGATGCGTACCGTCTCGCCGTTCACCTCGACGTCCAGGTAGCCGTCGACGCAGATCGGCTCGTCGTACTGGCTGATCTGGAAGTTCTTCGGCATGTCCGGGTAGAAGTAGTTCTTGCGGGCGAACCGGCACCACTCGGCGATCGAGCAGTTCAACGCCAGGCCGATCCGGATGATCGCCTCGATGGCCGCCTTGTTGGCCACCGGCAGCGACCCCGGCAGACCCAGGCACACCGGGCAGACCCGGGTGTTCGGCTCGCCACCAAAATCCGTCGGGCAGCCGCACCACATCTTGGTGTTCGTGCCCAACTCGACGTGGGTCTCCAGGCCGATCACCGGTTCGTAGCGCGCGACGACCTCGTCGTACGCGGGAAGCGTCGTCGTCATCTGGGCTCCTGCCTCACAGTGCCGGTGGGGTGAACGTGCCGACCGCGGACTCCAGCGCGGCGGCGACCCGGTACATCCGGTCGTCGGCCATCGTCGGGGCCATCACCTGCAGGCCGACGGGCAGCCCCTCGGAGAGGCCGCAGGGCACCGAGATGCCCGGCCCGCCGTACAGGTTGGTCGGGATGGTGAACAGGTCGGCCAGGTACATCTGGTACGGGTCGGCGGTGCGGGCGCCGATCGGGAAGGCCGTGAACGGGGTGGTCGGCGAGATCAACGCGTCGACCCGCTCGAACGCGGCGGTGAAGTCCCTGGTGATCAGCGTACGGACCTTCTGCGCCTGCCCGTAGTACGCGTCGTAGTAGCCCGACGACAACGCGTACGTGCCGACCATGATGCGGCGCTTGACCTCGGGACCGAAACCGGCCTCCCGGGTCAGCGACATGACCTCCTCCAGCGACCGGTTGCCGTCGTCGCCGACCCGCAGGCCGAACCGGACGCCGTCGAACCGGGCCAGGTTGGAGGAGCACTCGCTCGGGGCGATCAGGTAGTACGCCGGCAGCGCGTACGCGAACGTCGGGCAGGAGACCTCGACGACCTCGGCGCCCATCTTGGTCAGCGCGTCCACCGACTCGCGGAACGCCGCCATCACGCCCGGCTCGGCGCCCTCGCCGATGAATTCGCTGACGATGCCGAGCCGCACACCGGTCAGGTCGCCGGTCGCGCCCAGCTTCGCCGCCGCCACCACGTCCGGCAACGGCTGCGGGATGGAGGTCGAGTCACGCGGGTCGTGCCCGGCGATCACCTGGTGCAGCAGGGCCGCGTCGAGCACGTTGCGGGCGCACGGGCCGGGGGTGTCCAGCGACGACGAGAACGCGACCAGCCCGTAGCGGGAGGTGCCGCCGTAGGTGGGCTTCGCGCCGACGGTGCCGGTGACCGCGCCGGGCTGGCGGATCGAGCCGCCGGTGTCCGAGCCGATCGCCAGCGGTGCCTCGTACGCGGCCAGCGCGGCAGCGCTGCCACCGCCCGAGCCGCCCGGGATCCGGCTCAGGTCCCACGGGTTGTGCGTCGGGCCGTACGCCGAGTACTCCGTGGAGGAGCCCATGGCGAACTCGTCCATGTTCGTCTTGCCGAGCATCACCGTGCCGGCCTCGCGCAGCCGCTGGACGATCGTCGCGTCGTACGGCGGGCGCCAGCCCTCCAGGATCTTCGACCCCACGGTGGTCGGCACGCCACGGGTGGCGAGCACGTCCTTCACCGCGACCGGCACTCCGGCCAGGGTGCCCAGCACCTCGCCGGCGGCGCGGCGCTCGTCCACGTCGCGGGCCGCGGCGAGCGCGCCGTCGGTGTCGACGTGCAGGAAGGCGTGCACCTGCTCGTCGACTGCGGCGATCCGGTCCAGGTGCGCCCGGGTCACCTCGACGGCGGAGGTCTCGCCGCCGGCGACCAGCGCGGCGATCTCCGTCGCGGTCATTCTGGTCAGGTCGCTCATGCCGTCCCTCCGCTTCGCTCCGCGACGCCAGTCGCCCGTGCACGTCCGCTCATGAGGCCACGTCCTCGGTCAGGATGCGCGGGACGCGGAACCGCTGGTCCTCGACGTCCGGCGCACCCGACAGCGCCTCCTGCGGAGTCAGGCACGGCGTGACGACGTCCTCGCGGAAGATGTTGGTCAGCGGCACCGAGTGCGAGGTCGGCGGGATGTCCGCGGCGGCGACCTCGCCGACCTGGGCGACCGCCTGGAGGATCACGTCGAGCTGGCCGGCGAAGGTGTCCAGCTCCTCCTCGGTGACGGCGAGCCGCGACAGGCGTGCCAGGTGCGCGACCTCCTCGCGGGAGATGGCGGCCATCCGTGCCCCCTTCTGATGTCCTGCTGGTCGGGCGGTGTGCCGGCGCGCGACGCGTGCGGCGTGACGCGCGGTGACCGGAGCGAGTCTATTGTTCCGCCCCCTCCGCCGGCTGCTCGGGTGGGTCAGCGGGTCGACCGGCGGCCGGCCTCCGGCTCGGGGCCACCCGTCGGGCGGACCGGCCGGTAGCGGGCCAGCCAGGTGACCAGCTCCTCGGCGGGCATCGGCCGGGCGTAGAACCAGCCCTGGGCGGCGTCGCAGCCGGCGGCGTACAACATCCGCCAGGTCCGCTCGTCCTCCACGCCCTCGGCGACCACCCGCAGCCCCAACGCGCCCGCCAACTCGATCATCGACCGGACGATCGCCGCGTCGTCGGCGTCCTCGGCCATGCCGAGCACGAACGACCGGTCCACCTTCACCTCGGACAGCGGAAGCCGGCGCAGATGTTGCAGGGACGAGTAGCCGGTGCCGAAGTCGTCCAGCGCGATGGCCACCCCGATGCGGTGCAGCCGGGAGATGGTGGCCAACACCCGGCGCGGATCCGCCATCAGGGCACCCTCGGTGATCTCCAGTTGCAGCCGCTCGGCGGGCACCCCGTAGCTGGCCAGCCGGTCGGCGATCTGGTCGGCGATCTCGCCGGTGTGCAGATCCCGCACGCTGACGTTCAGCGCCGCACGCAACCCGATGCCGGCCGCCGACCACTTGGCGAGCTGCTCCACCACGTCGTCCACCACTCGCCGGGTGAGCAGCCGCATCACCGCGCTCTGCTCGGCGACCCGGATCAGCTCCTCCGGGTCGACCATGCCCCGGCGCGGGTGCCGCCAGCGCAGCAGGGCCTCGACGCCGACGACCTCGCCGGTCGCGATGGCGATCTGCGGTTGGTAGTACATGGTGATCTCACCGGCGTCGTCGACCGGCTCGCCGCCGTCGCGCACCCACCCGGTCGACTCGGTCGCCTGCACCTCGGGAGCCGACCCGCCGTCGCGCCCCCGACGGTCCCGGCCCGGCGGTGGCACCGCGCCGCCGTTGGGCGACCGCCGCCCCTGGCCACCGGCGTGCCGATCCCGGAACGGGCCGGAACGGGTGCCGGGGATCGTCGCGCGGCTGTTGCGGCCCCGGATCGGGTCGGCGGCGGTGGCGATCCGGTTGATCAGCTCGTCGTCGTGCAGCAGCTCGGCGCCGGACCGTCGCCGGCGGCCCCACCAGCGCACGCCCGCCGGCGACGCCGGGCCGAGCACCGGCGCACCGCCCGGATGCGGCGCGGCCTTGGCCGCCGCCGGGGTGGGCAGCGCCGCACCGTCACCGCCGCGCACCTCGGCCTCCACGGCGAGGGGTACGTCTGCCGTCCGCTCGGGCTCACCCGGCTCGGGTGCCGACGGGCCGGATTCCAGTACCCGGCGGAGGTCGGCGAGCAGACCGAGCCGCTCGGCCGAGTTGTGGTCCGACTCCGGGGCGTACACGGCGACCGTGTCGTTGCGGTGCTTCGCGTCGTACATCGCCACGTCGGCGTGCCGCATCAGCGTGGCGAAGTCCTCGCCGTGCTCCGGGAAGAGGGCGATCCCGATGGAGCCGCCGACGTCCAACGGCAACCCGTCCAACGGCACCGGCTCGGCCAGCGCCCCGACCACCCGGTCGGCCATCTCACGCGCCTGGCTGGCGTCGGTCAGCCCGGTCATCACGATGGCGAACTCGTCCCCACCCAGCCGGGCGATCATCTGCGGCCGAGGCTCCACGTCGGTGAGCCGGGCGCTGACCTCGACCAGCAGCCGGTCGCCCACCGCGTGCCCGAGCGCGTCGTTGACGTTCTTGAAGCGGTCCAGGTCGATGAGCAGCAGCGCCAGGTGCCCGCCGGGCTCGCCGCGGGCGGTCCGCTCGGCGTGCAGGTGCACCTGCTCGGCCACTTCGGCCAGCAACGCCTTGCGGTTGGGCAGGCCGGTCAGCGGGTCGGCGGCGGCGAGGTGCTGCTGCTCGACGGTCAGCCGGGCCATCCGGTACACGGCGAAGAGCGGCACCAGGACCAGCGGGATCAGCGCCGCGCTGAGACGGGCGGCCGCGACCAGCACCGGGGCGAGCAGCAGCAGCGAGCCGGTGGAGAGCAGTTCGAAACCGACGCCCTGACGGACGGTGGGCCACCAGCGGCCGCCGAAGCGCAGTCGTACCGCCCAGCTCACCAGGCCGTAGTTCACGACGAACCAGGCCAACGTCGCCCCGCCGACGGCTGCCACGTCGGTGCCGTGCAGGCGACCGCCGTCGAAGACGGTGCCCGGCCCGAGGTGGATGACGCCGTACGCTGCGGCGAGGGCGCAAGCGTACTGGCCGACGTTGAACGCGGTCCGCCACGCGGCGTGGCGCATCCGCCAACCAGAGACGATCACCCCCACGGCCTGCACCGCCACCGCCGGGCCGAGCCCCCAACCGAGCAGGATCGCGAAGGTGAAACAGGTGGACGGGAAGACCGCCGAGGTCTGCCGTCGCCCCGGCGGGACGAACGGGCGCGCGTCGCAGACCACCGCGAGGGCGGCCATCGTCCAGAACGCCACAGGTAGGTGGGGCAGCTCGTCGGGGAGCGTCGTCAGTGGACCCGTGGCGGTCACCGCCGCGACCACCAGGATGCCGACGACGAAGGCGGTGAACGGCGTCACCCGCCCAGGTGGGACGGAGTTGCGCGGGTCGGCGACCTCCATCACACCTCCCGAGGAACTGTCGACGTGCCGATGAGCACGCCGTGAACCAATGAAACGCCCTCGGCCCCGGGTTTCCCGGTATGACAGTCACGAATCGGTCGTAGTCGTAATTAAGTTGGTATACGCGACGGGCCGCCGCGTCGGCAGGTCGCCGCGGTCAGCCCTCCACCCGGGCGACCTCCCGCGCGGCGTCCGGACCGCCGTCCAACAGCACCCGGAACCCGTCCTCGTCGAGCACCGGCACCTTGAGGCTGGCCGCCTTGTCGGCCTTGGAACCCGGATTGTCCCCCACGACGACGAAGCTCGTCTTCTTGGAGACCGACCCGCTGACCTTGCCGCCCCTGGTCTGCACGGCCTCGGCGGCCTGGTCGCGCGAGAAGCCCGCGAGGGTGCCCGTCACCACGACCGTCAACCCTTCGAGCGGGCGCGGGCCCTCGTCCACGGCCTCCTCGGCCATCCGTACGCCCGCCTCGGCCCACTTGCGGACCACCTCGCGGTGCCAGTCCACGGCGAACCACTCCCGGATGCTGGCCGCGATGGTCGGCCCGACCCCGTCGACCGAGGACAGCTCCTCCTCGCTGGCGGCGTCGATGGCCTCCATCGAGCGGAAGTGCCGGGCCAACGCCTGGGCGGCGGTGGGGCCGACGTGCCGGATGGAGAGCGCCACCAGCACCCGCCACAGGTCGCGTTCCCGGGCGACGGCCAGATTGTCGAGCAGCTTGACCGCGTTGCTGCCGAGGCTGCCGTCCTTGTTGACGAAGAACGGTGACCGGGACAGCTGGTCGGCGTCGAGCTGGAAGAGGTCACCCTCGTCGGCGATGATCTCCGCGTCCAGCAGCGCCGCCGCGCCCTTGTAGCCCAGCACCTCGATGTCGAACGCGCCACGACCGGCGAGGTGGAACACCCGCTCGCGGAGCTGGGCCGGGCAACTGCGGGTGTTCGGGCACCGGATGTCGACGTCGCCCTCCTTGGACGGCGCGAGCGGGGTGCCGCAGGCCGGGCAGGTGGTCGGCATGACGAACGGGCGGGCGTCGGCGGGCCGCAGATCGACCACCGGGCCGAGCACCTCGGGAATCACGTCGCCGGCCTTGCGCAGCACCACCGTGTCGCCGATCAGCACACCCTTGCGCTCGACCTCGCGGGCGTTGTGCAGGGTGGCGAGCGCGACGGTGGAACCGGCCACCCGCACCGGTTCGAGGACGGCGAACGGGGTGACCCGACCCGTGCGCCCCACGTTGACGTCGATGTCGAGCAGCTTGGTGGTCACCTCCTCCGGCGGGTACTTGAAGGCGATCGCCCAGCGGGGTGCACGGCTGGTCGAGCCCAGGCGACCCTGGATGGAAACCGGGTCGACCTTGACCACCACACCGTCGATCTCATGCTCGACGTCGTGCCGGTGCTCGGCGTAGTAGGCGATGTACTCCGCCACGCCGGACAGATCCGGGACCACCCGCCACCGGTCACTCGTCGGCAGCCCCCACGCCTTCAGCGCCGCGTACGACTCCGACTGCGCGGTGGGCTGGAACCCTCGGCGGGCGCCGATGCCGTGCACGACGAGACGCAACGGTCGGGAGGCGGTCACCCGGGGGTCCTTCTGCCGCAGACTGCCGGCGGCGGCGTTACGCGGGTTGGCGAACGGCGCCCGCCCCTGCTCGACCAGGCTCGCGTTGAGGTCGGCGAACCCGGCCACCGGGAAGTAGATCTCGCCCCGGACCTCCAGCAGCTCGGGCACCGTCGGGAACTCGGCGGACGGCGCGAGCTGGCTGGGCACGTCCCGAATGCTGCGCACATTGGCGGTGACGTCCTCGCCGGTGCGGCCGTCGCCACGGGTGGCCGCCCGGACCAGTCGACCGGCCTCGTAGGTCAGGTTGATCGCCAGACCGTCGACCTTCAACTCGCAGAGGTAGGGAACCGGCCCGCCCGCGTCCCGCTCGACCCGCTCGGCCCAGGCCGCCAACTCCTCGTCGGCGAAGGCGTTGTCGAGCGAGAGCATCCGCTCGGCGTGCGTGACCGGCGTGAAGTCGGTGGAGAACGTGCCGCCCACCCGCTGGGTCGGCGAATCCGGCGTCCGCAGCGCCGGGAACTCCTCCTCCAACGCCTCCAGCTCACGCAACTGCTTGTCGAACTCGGCATCGGTGACGATCGGCGAGTCCAGCACGTAGTAGCGGTACTGATGCTCGGTCAGCTCACGGCTCAGCGTGGCGTGCCGCTCCCGCGCCTGCGGCGTCGGCTCCGCGCCGGCCGCCGCCTCCTGAGCCGGGCTGACCTGTTGACCGATCTGCTCCTCGGACACCCCGCCACCTTCGGACACGCCTGCGACCTCCCTGATCACGCTACTAAGGCACGGTATCGGTCCGGGGTGACAATCCGACGCCCACCTGCGCCACCGGTACCACCCCGCGGCCCGGCGACGCCCCGCCCGGCGACGCCCAACCCGGCGACGCCCCGCCCAACCCGGCCACGCCCCCGGGGCGCGGCGACGCCCCACCCGTCGCCGAACGGCGATCGACGCCGGACTCGCCGGCCGTTGATCGACTCCAGGTCGCCGACCTGGGGGTGTCCGAGCGCCCTGATGCCCCCACCTCGGCGATGTGGAGTGGATCACGGGCGGCGCAGGCCGTCGGCCCGCAGTCGAGAGGGCCCGGCCGGCCGGCGCGGGCGGGAGGCCCGCAGGCGGGAAGGGTCCGGCCGGCGCGGGCGGCGGTGTCGTCGGCGGGCGGCAGGGGCGGTGACGTGCGAGGATCGCCGAACGAAGCGGCCGGCGTGCCGCCCTGACGCGGAGGTGGCGATGACCCGGGCGTTGCTCTGGGCGGCGGCGATCCTGCTGGCGGTGGCCGCCGGCTGGGCGTGGAACAGTTGGCGGCACCGGGCGAACAGCCGACGCTCGGCCGACCGACCTGGCCGCGGCGCCCCGACCCGCACGGGTGGTCGTCGTCCCGCGCCGCCGAGGCCACGCGGCACCGATCGGCCGTCCACCACGCCGCGCTCCCGCGACACCGATCGGGCGGCCGGCACTCCGGCGGCCGGCGAGATCTGGTGGGCCGACGTGCCGTACGTCGACGGCAGCGGCTCGAAGGTGCGGCCCTGCCTGGTGCTGCGTGCCGACTCCCGGGGCGCCGATGTTCTGAAGATCACCAGTCAGGACAAGAGCGACCGGGACGACCACGTCCGGATTCCCACCCGGGACTGGGATCCCGGCGCCGAGCACGACAGCTACCTGAGCCTGACCGAGCCGATCCGGATCGGCTCGGCCGACTTCGCCGACCGCGCCGGCCGTTGTGACGCCGACCTGTGGCGCAAGGTCCGCAGCCTGCGCCACCTACCCACCAGCTGACACCGGGCCACGGGCCACCGGCCACCCCGGCCGCAGGCCACCCCGGCCCCGCACCCATGATCGACTCGGATTCCAGGAACCCGGGGTGTCCGCTCGCCAGCAACACCCCGACTTCAAGGAACCCGAGTCGATCACCCCACCCCGACCCGGGGACGGTCGGTCAGTCCCAGGCCGCACCGAGGGTGGCGAGTTGGTCGGCGTACTCGATGCGGTCGGCCCATCCGGGCGGCCAGGCCGCCATCCCGGTGGCCGCGCCCACGAAGGCGCCGGCCAGGGCGGCGATCGAATCGGAGTCGCCGGCGGTGGTCGCGCCCCGGGCCAGCGCGGCGACCGGGTCGTCAACGTGGCGTACGGCGCAGAACAGCGCGGTGGCCAGTGCCTCCTCGGCCACCCAGCCCTCCCCCGTTGCCCGGCACGGGTCGCCGCCGTCGTCCGGCTCGGCGAGGGCGACGGTCAGTCGGCGCAGCGCCGCCAGGCACTCGTCCCAGCCGCGAGCGATGAAGTCCTCCGGCGTGTCGACCCCGGGGCGCCGCCAGAGATCGCCCAGCCACTCGCCGTGGTAGACGCGGCGCTGGGACCGCGCCCGTTCGGTGAGAGTCGCGGGAAGCTCCGCGAGCGTGACGCCCCCACGCAGGGCGAAGACCGCGTACGCGGTGAGGTCGCTGGCGGCCAACCCGGTCGGGTGGCCGTGGGTGAGGCCGGCCTGCAACTGGGCCAGTCCGGCCAGTGTGTCGAGGTCGGCGTCCAGCATCCCTACCGGCGTCACGCGCATGTTGGCGCCGCAGCCCTTGGAGTCGGCGATCGTCGCCTCCTGCCAGGGCAGCCCTCGGCCCAGGTCGGCGCAGGCGCGTAGGCAGGTCATCCCGGGGGCGCGGTTGTTGTCGGGGCTGACCGACCAGGCCACGAAACGCTGTCGCAGCAGCGGCTCCACCGCCTGCGGAGTGAGCGACGGCGCCTCGTGCAGCGCCCAACCCACCGCCAGCGCCATCTGGGTGTCGTCGGTGACCAGCGCCGGCTCGCCGGTCAGCTCACGCGGGCCGGTCGGGCCGTAGCGGCGTTGGATCTCGGCGACGGTCAGGAACTCGGTGGGCTTGCCCAGGGCGTCGCCGTAGGCGAGGCCGAAGAGCGAACCGGAGGCGCGCGACGGAGAGGAGTGGATCACGGCGGCCATGATGCCGGGCCGCCGCAACCCACGCCATGTTCAGTCCCAGCAGAGGCAGAACGGGTGGCCGGCCGGGTCGGCGTAGACCCGGAAGCCCTCGCCCTCGCCGGGCAGCCGCCGAGCACCGAGCGCGAGCGCCGCCTTCTCGGCGCTCTCGATGTCGTCCACCGTCACATCCAGGTGGAACTGCTGGGGGCGCTCCGGGTCCGGCCAGGCCGGCGGCCGCAGGTTGAGTGCCCGCTGGAACGCCAGGCGGGGCTGGTGCCCGGGCGGGCCGCCCAGCACCACCCACTCGTCATCGGGCTCGCCCTCGGCCTCGAACAGGGCGATGCCGAGCAGCTCGGAGTAGAACGCGGCCAGCGCCCGCGGATCGGGGCAGTCGATCACCACTGAACGTAGCTGTCCAATCATGACCGTCATCCTGCCCACGGGGTACGACAGGAAAACGTCACTCCTCGGTGAACCGGCGGCCGGCGTCCCGGCAGGCCGCGAGCACCGCCCGGGCGTACTGGGGGGTGGCTCCGGCCAGGCCGCACGCCGGGGTGACGACCACCTGCTCGGCGAGCTGCCGACGGGGAAAGCCGAGGCGGTCCCAGATCTGGCGTACCCGGTCGGCGACCTGCGCGGACGTCGGTGCGCCACCGGCCGACGGCGGCCGGGTCGGTGCGGCGCCGGCCAGCAGTCCGAGGCCCGCGTCGATGGCCTCGCCCAGCGGGTCCAGGTCGGTGACCAGGTCGAGGTCGAGGGCGACCGCGACGGCGCCGGTGGAACGGATCAGCTCCAGCGGCACCTGCGGGGCGCAGCAGTGCACCACAGTGGGTACGCCCACCGCGTCGACGACAGTGCGCAGCAGAGCGGCCGCGTTCGCTGACTCCACCGCCCGGTACGCGCCCAGCCCGCTCTCGGTGGGCACCCGACCGGCCAGCACGGTCGGCAGCGACGGCTCGTCCAGTTGCAGCAGCACCGACGCCCCGGGCAGCCGTCGGGCGACCGCCGCGACGTGCCCGCGCAGCCCTTCGGCGAGGGAGCCGGTGAGGTCGCGGACCGCGCCGGTGTCACGCAGCAGCCGGCCGCCGATCGGCAGTTCCAGCGAGGCGGCCAGGGTGAGCGGGCCGGCGGCCTGCACCTTGATCGGGCCGGCGTACCCCTCGGCCTGCTCGGCGAGCTGGTCCAGGTCGCGTTCCATCAGGTCCCGGGCCCGGCGCAGGTCGCGGCCGGGGCGGGGGGCGACCCGCCAACGCCCGGTGTACAGCTCGACGGGCAGCTCGACCAGCAGCCCGGCGCTGCGGCCGATCAGGTCGGCGCCGGGGCCACGTGCGGGCAGCTCGGGCAGGTGCGGCAGCTCGGGAAGCTCACCGAGGACGACCCGCTGGGCCTCGGCGATGTCGGTGCCGGGCAGCGAACCGATACCGGTCGCCGCGCCGGCCGGCCAGGGCCACGCCTGATCTGTCACGGCCGAAGGCTATCCCGCTGGCCGCGCCGGCCGCTCGGCGACCACGCGCCGAGGGCCCGGTCAGCCGGTGATGGTCGCGGAGCCGAGGACGATGTCGCCGGCCGGGTCCGGTCGGTACGCCACCACGGCCTGCCCG
The DNA here is from genome assembly GCF_040648635.1 of Micromonospora sp. NPDC049114. Classification (NCBI taxonomy): domain Bacteria; kingdom Bacillati; phylum Actinomycetota; class Actinomycetes; order Micromonosporales; family Micromonosporaceae; genus Micromonospora; species Micromonospora sp. NPDC049114. Next base: position 171,515 of record NZ_JBEZEA010000001.1, read on the forward strand.
GCAGCCACACCGCGGACCGGCCGACGCAGCTCGGCGTGCAGCGTGTCGCCGTCGAGGTCGACGGTCGCCGGCACCACGTCACCGTGCGCGCGCAACTGCACCTCGCACTCGACCGGCGCGGCCGGACGGGGGCCACCGGTCCAGACCGGGCGGGTGGCCCGTACCTGGGAGACCTCCAGCGCCTCGGCCGGACCGACGGTGACCGTGTTGGTCTTGGGCGTGATGGAGAGCACGTAGCGCGGCCGGCCGTCGGGGGCGGGCCGGTCCAGGTGCAGGCCGCGACGCTGCCCCACGGTGTAGGCGTACGCGCCGGTGTGACTGCCGACCACCGCGCCGGTGCTCGCGTCGACGACGTCGCCGGGCGCCTCGCCGAGCCGACCGGCGAGGAAGCCGCGGGTGTCGCCGTCGGCGATGAAGCAGATGTCGTGGGAGTCCGGCTTGTCGGCCACCGCCAGGCCGCGCTCGGCGGCCTCCGCGCGGACCTGCGCCTTCGTCGAGTCGCCGAGCGGGAACATCGACCGGTCCAGCTGCTCGCGGGTGAGGACCGCCAGCACGTACGACTGGTCCTTGGCCACGTCGACGCTGCGGCGCAGCAGCCCGTCCGGGCCGAGCCGGGCGTGGTGGCCGGTGACCACCGCGTCGAAGCCCAGGGCCACCGCCCGGTCCAGCACCGCCGCGAACTTGATCTTCTCGTTGCAGCGCAGGCACGGATTCGGCGTACGACCTGCGGCGTACTCGGCCACGAAGTCGTCGACCACGTCCTCGTGGAAACGGTCGGCCATGTCCCACACGTAGAACGGGATGCCGATCACATCGGCGGCCCGACGGGCGTCCCGGGAGTCCTCCAGGGTGCAGCAGCCGCGCGCCCCGGTCCGGTACGTCTGCGGGTTGCGGGCCAGCGCCAGGTGCACGCCTGTCACGTCATGCCCGGCCGCCACCGCCCGCGCCGCCGCCACGGCCGAGTCAACCCCGCCCGACATCGCCGCCAGAACTCTCACCAGCAATCCCCTCCCCCACCAACCCTAACCACCAGCCCACCCAACCCCCACCCCCACGCCCAGCGCCCACGCCCCCAGCGCGTCGATCATGAAGTTGTTGTCCTGCCGATCGGCGTGTCGCGGCAACAACTTCATGATCAACGGGGGCTAGCCGCCCGGGTCTGCACCAGGGGGTTAGCGGGGGGTGCGGGGGGCTGCTGCTCGGCGGGCTCGTTCCACTGCTGCCGGGAGGGCTGCGACGAGGGCGTCGATCTCGGCCTGGGTGCTGGTGTGGCCGAGGGTGAAACGCAGGGAGGAACGGGCGCGGTCGTCGTCGGCGCCCATCGCCAGCAGGACGTGCGAGGGCTGGGCCACTCCCGCCGAGCAGGCCGAACCCGTTGAGCAGGCGATGCCCTGGGCGTCCAGCAGGAGCAGCAGGGCGTCGCCCTCGCAGCCCGGGAAGGAGAAGTGCGCGTTGCCGGGCAGCCGGTCGGTCGGATCACCGTTGTAGACCACCTCGGGCACCGCCCGACGGACCCGCTCGATCAGATCGTCGCGGAGCGCGGCGACCCGGGCCGCGTACTCCTGCTGGCCCTTCACTGCCGTCTCGACGGCGACCGCGAAGGCGACGATGCCCGCGGTGTCCAGCGTGCCGGAACGGACGTCGCGTTCCTGGCCGCCACCGTGCAGCAGCGGGACGGCCGCGACGTCCCGGCCGAGCAGCAGCGCGCCCACCCCGATCGGGCCGCCCAGCTTGTGCCCGGTGACGGTGAGCGCGGCGGCCCCGCTGGCGGCGAAGTCGACGGGCACCTGACCGACGGCCTGGATGGCGTCGGTGTGGAAGGGCACGCCGTGCTCGGCGGCGACGGCGGCCAGCTCGGCCACCGGCTGTACGGTGCCGACCTCGTTGTTGGCCCACATGGCGGTGACCAGGGCCACCCGGTCGGCATGCGCGGTCAGCTCGGCACGCAGGGTCTCCGGGTCGAGACGACCGGCGGAGTCCACCGGCAGCCAGCCGACCTCGGCTCTCTCGTGCTCGATGAGCCAGTCGACCGAATCCAGCACGGCGTGGTGCTCGACGGCGCTGGAGATCACCCGTCGGCGGTCGGGGCCGGCGCCCCGGCGGGCCCAGAAGATGCCCTTGACCGCGAGGTTGTCGCTCTCCGTACCGCCACCGGTGAAGATCACCTCGGACGGCCGGGCGCCCAGCACCGCGGCCACCCGCTCGCGCGACTCCTCGACCCGGCGACGGGCACGACGACCCGCCGCGTGCAGGGAGGACGCGTTGCCGACCTCGCGGGCGGTAGCGACGTACGCCTCCAGTGCCTCGTCGAGCATCGGAGTCGTCGCCGCGTGATCCAGGTAAGCCATCACCGTTCAGCGTACGGCCGGGTTGTCAGAGACCGGAGGGCGGAGTGGGCTCCATGCGACGGTGCCGGGGTGGGATTCCCCCACCCCGGCACCGTCGCGACCGCCCGGTCAGGCGGGCACCGCCGTGACGACGATGTTGTCGCGGTACTTGCGGGCCTTGGCGTCGAACGGCCCGCCGCAGGTGATCAGCGTCAGTCGCGGCTTGCCGTCGCGGGCGAAGTACCGCTCCAGCGGGATCTTGGTCTTGGCGTACTCCTCCCGGGCGACGACCCGGTACTCGCGCGCCTTGCCGTCGCTGCCGGTCGCGGTCAGGGTGTCGCCCTGGTCCAGCTCGCGCAGCCGGAAGAACGCCCCCTTGCCCTGCTTGGCGCTGTCCACGTGACCGGCGATGACCACCGAACCGGCGTCCGCCTCCAGGCCGGGGCCGTAGCGGTACCAGCCGATCTGATCGACGCTGGGCGGCACCTCGAACTCGTTGGTCCGCTCGTTGATGCCTACCGCGTTGACAGTGGCCGTGACGTCGATCCCGGGGATCACCAGCCGGACCGGAGGGACGATCCCGGCGCCGGCCGGCAGCTCACCGGCGGCCACCGGCACCGACGGGTCGGCGTCGGCGGCCGAGGGGGTCGCGCTGGCGGCAAGCGTGCTCGCCTCCTCGGCGCCGACGTTCCCGGCCGGCTGGGAGTTGCACGCCACCAGGGTGGCGACGGTGAGCGCGGCAACGCCGGCGGCCAGGGCCGCCAGCGCGCCGCGGTTGCGCACCGTCACTTGCGACCGGTCCGCGCGGTCGCCATCCGCACCCCACCACCGAGCAGCAGGAGTACGCCGGCACCGGCCAGCGCGTACCACCAGGTCTGCACGCCGGTGCCCGCCTGGCCACCGTCACCGCTCGGCACGCCGCCCGGGGCGGAGTGCAGGCCGGTGATCGTCTGGGCCACCACGTCGAGGTTCTTGTCCTCGGCCGAGCCGATCGCGTAGACGATCGTGGCAGTGCCCTCCTTGAGGTTGAGGTCCGCCGGGCCGATGGCCACGGTGTCGGTGCCGGCCAGCACCACGTCCGCCTTCACCGTGCCGGCGTCGACGTCGGCCTTGGCCTCCTTCGGGTTGGTCAGGCCCTTGAAGACCGGGGTGCCACCGGCACGCACGTCGACCGCCGGGGCGGCGGCGGTGTGCCGGACGATCAGCCGGGCCTTACCGGCGTCGACCTTCGAGACGTCGTTCACGAACGGCGTGATCTTCGGCTTGCCGGCGGCGTCGAGGTGGGCGGCGAGGCTGATGTTCGCCCCACCCGGCACCTCGGCGTTGTCGACCTTGAGGATCGCGCTGCCGACCGGCTCGCCCGGCTTGGTGAGGGCGATGTCGTACTCGCCCTCGGCCAGGTTCAGCGGGCCGGCCACGTCACCGGGCTTGAAGTTGTTGAGCGTCTTCTTGCCGTTGACGTAGACGTCGACAGGGGTGTCCGGGATGCCGTGCACGACGGAGACCTTCGAGGTGGCGGCGTACGCGGGGCTGGCGGTGAACGCGGCGACGCCGGCGAAGGCCAACGCGGCGACGGCGCCGCCCGCGGCGACCCGACGGAAGTACGAGAGCTGCATGTCTGCCTCCTGGTGATTGGTGCTGATTCGTCAGGCCTGGCTTGCAGAACGGGTTACGCCGGCTCCGCGACGGCTGGATGCGCCCTCGACGCGATTTCTTTTTCCGGCCACCACCGCATCCGGATCGGGTCCGACGGACGAAGAGCTGGTGAGATGACATCGACCGGGAAAGTGGGGCGGGGACTGTGGCAGCTACAGTCGGGTATGCCCCATCGAAGGCGGGACGCCTGATGACGGCGCTACCACAACAACCGGACCCACCGGTGGACGACCTCGCGCCCCGGTTTCGGTCCGGCGACGAGGTGGCGCTGCGCGAGGCGTACGACCGCTACGGCCGTGCCGTCCTCCACCTGGCCACCTCCATGCTGGCCAACCGCGCCGACGCCGAGGATGTGACGCAGGCGACGTTCGTGGCCGCCTGGCTGGGAAGGGACACCTACGATCCGGCCAAGGGGTCGTTGATCGGCTGGCTGCTCGGCATCGGCCGGCGCAAGGTGATCGACCGGATGCGGGCCACGGCGCGGGAGACCCGCGTGGTGGAGACGGTCCGGCAGTTGCCCGAGCCGGCGCAGTCGACACCGGACCCGGACCGGGTGGTGGACCGGCTGGTCATCGCGGACGAGCTGGCACGCCTGCCCGACGACCAGCGACGCATGCTGGAGCTGGCCTTCTACGACGACCTGACACACCAGCAGATAGCCACGGTGACCGGGGTGCCGCTGGGCACAGTGAAGAGTCACATCCGGCGCGGCATGGCGAGCTTGAAACGCAGATGGGAGGTGGACGGTGCAGCACCTGGAGCACGAGCGGCTGGTTTTTCTGGCGCTCGGTGAGAGCGACGCGGACAACGGGGAGAGCACCCACCTCGACACCTGCGCGCACTGCCGCGCGGAGCTGACGGCTCTGCGGCAGGTGGCCGGGCTCGGCGTGGAGACGCAGGGTCTCGGTGACCTGCCCGACCCGCCGGAGCACATCTGGCGGGGCATCGCCGCCGAGATCAGGGCGGCCGAGGCCGTACCGTCGCTGACCGAGGCCCGCCGGCAGCAGGCCGCCGAGCAGGCGACGATCGGGCAGCGGCCGGGTGGCTCGCCGACCGCGCCTGCGGCGCCGGATGTCGCGGGCCCCGGACGGGGCGGCCGGTCACGGTCGCGTCGGCGTGCCGGTTGGTCGCGCTGGGCGGCCACCGCGGTGACCGCCGTCGCGGCGGCGGCGGTCGGCGTGGTGGGCACCGTCTCGGTGCTGCGCCCGGACGATCCGGCGCCCGCTCCGACGCCCGCGGTACTGGCCAGCGCGCCCCTGGCGGCCTTCGGTTCGACGCCGAAGTCCGCCCAGGGTGACGCGCGGGTTCTGCAGAGCGGCCAACTGCATCTGCATGTGGCGAATCTCCCGCGCGTGCCGGGGTACTACGAGGTCTGGCTCATCAACCCGACGAACATGGAGATGTTCTCGATCGGCACCCTCGGTGTCGACTCGGACGCTCTGCTGCCCCTGCCTCCGAATGTCGACCTCAAGAGCTACTCGGTGGTCGACGTCTCCGCTGAGAAGTACGACAACAACACCCGCCACTCCGGCGACAGCCTGTTGAGAGGCACCCTGACGGGCTGATCAGCGGGCCGGCTCAGCTCCCCGGCCCGCTGATCAGCTCCCCACGAAAAAGTGGCCGCCCGGCGACGGGCGGCCACTTTTCGGTTCCTGCACTGTCACTTACGCTTGCGGATCTCCTCGGCGGCCTGCGGGACGATCTTGAACAGGTCGCCCACCACGCCGAAGTCGGCCAACTCGAAGATCGGTGCCTCGCCGTCCTTGTTGACGGCGACGATCGTCTTCGAGGTCTGCATGCCGGCCCGGTGCTGGATGGCGCCGGAGATGCCGAGCGCGACGTAGAGCTGCGGAGAGACCGTCTTGCCGGTCTGACCCACCTGGAACTGGTGCGGGTAGAAGCCGGAGTCGACAGCCGCACGGGACGCGCCGACGGCGCCGCCGAGCAGGTCGGCCAGCTCCTCGACCAGCTTGAAGTTGTCGGCGTTGCCGACACCCCGGCCACCGGAGACGACGACGCCGGCCTCGGTCAGCTCGGGGCGGGAGCCCTTCTGCTCGGCGACCCGCTCGACGACCTTGGCCAGCTTGTCGGTGTCGGTGACCGACACGGTCAGCTGCTCGATCGCCGGGCTCGCGGCGGCCGGGGCCGGGGTGACCGAGTTGGGCCGGACGGTGACCAGCGGCAGACCCTTGGTGACCTTGGACTTGACGATGGTGGAGCCGGCGAAGGCGACCTGGGTGGCGGTGCCGTCGGCGGCCAGGCCGACCACGTCGGTCAGGATGCCGTTGTCCAGCTTGACGGCGAGGCGGGCGGCGATCTCCTTGCCCTCCTGGGCCGAGGCCAGCAGCACGGCGGCCGGCTGCACCCGGTTGACCAGCTCGGCCAGCACGGTCGCCTTGGGGGCCACCAGGTAGCCGTCGATCTCGTCACCCTCGGCGGCGTAGATCTTCTCCGCGCCGTACTCGCCCAGCTTGGCGCTCAGCGCCTCGGCCGCGCCGGCGCCACCGAGCACCACGGCGCTCGGAGTGCCCAGCTCACGCGCGAGGGTGAGCATCTCCAGGGTGACCTTCTTGACGCCGAATTCCTTGGTGGCTTCGACGACGACGAGAACCTCAGACATGTCAGAACCCCCCTCTCACACGAACTTCTCGGTGGCGAGGAACTCGACCAGCTTGACGCCGCCCTCGCCCTCATCGGTGATCTTGGCGCCGCCGGAGCGCGGCGGGCGCTTGGTGTGCTCGACGACGGCGCTTGTCGCACCGTCGAAGCCCACCTCGGTCGGCGCGACGCCGAGGTCGGCCAGGGAGAACGTCTGCACCGGCTTCTTCTTGGCCGCCATGATGCCCTTGAACGAGGGGTAGCGCGGCTCGTTGATGGTGTCCCACACGGAGACCACGGCCGGGGTGGAGGCGGTGACGACCTCGTAGCCCTCCTCGGTCTGCCGCTCGACGGTCAGCGTGGCGCCGTCGACGGTGAGCTTGCGGGCGCCGGTGAGCGCCGCGACGCCGAGCCGCTCGGCGATCATGTGCGGCATGACCTGGACCCGGCCGTCGGTGGACTCGGCGCCGCAGATCACCAGGTCGGCGTTGAGCTGACCGAGGGCGGCGGCGAGCACCTTCGAGGTGGCCACGGCGCAGGAACCGTGCAGGGCGTCGTCCACGACGTGCACGGCCTTGTCCGGGCCCATGGAGAGCGCCTTACGGATCGACTCGGTCGCCCGGTCCGGACCCATCGTCAGGATGGTGACCTCGCCACCGTGCGCCTCCTTGATCTTCAGCGCCTCCTCGATGGCGTACTCGTCCATCTCGTTGATCACGTTGTTCGCCGAACCGCGGTCGACGGTGTTGTCGTCATTGCGCAGGTTGCGGTCCGCGCCCGAATCAGGCACCTGCTTGACGAGTACGACGATATTCATCGCGCTTCGACGACCCTCCTGTGTGGTGTTGCGATTGGCTCGCCCGGTTGGGCCGCAGCCTCGCGCGTCGGTCGACGCCAGGTCAACCGCGGGCTGCTGTGCAGTTGCCCACGGCGCAATGTTACCTGCCAGTAGGTTGCGACCACCGGGCACTCAGAGTGACACAGCTCACCGGCACCTCGTGCGGTCAGGCTGGCTCGGCCAGCGCACCCCGGATCTGGTCGATGGCGGCGGCCTCCGCCGGGGCCACCCCGTCGTGCGCGCGGGCCACCCGGTCCGCCGCGGTCAACACCACCGAGCGGTACGCCTCGACGTCGGCCGGCGACTTCTCCCGCAGGATCCGCACCGCCCGGCCGAGCGCCGGCAACACCACCGACTCGATCTCCAGCTGGGAGTCCCGGGGCAGCCGGGGCAGCGGACCGGTGGTCAGCGCCTCCTTGACCACCCCACTGGCGTCGGCCAACGCGCCGGAGGCGGCGACGCTCTCCCGGATCACGCCCAGCATCCCCGGATCGGCGTTCGAGACCAGGAAGACCGCGCCGAAGGCACCCGTCTTGAGGGTCAGGCGCTCCTCGTCCGTCAACCGCTGTTCCATGATCACGGAGTGTAGACGTACGGGGTGGTGGTGGTGACCGGGACGAGGCCGAGTCGCTCCAGGATCGGTCGGCTGTCCTCGGAACAGTCGACCTGCAGCAGCGTCCGGCCCCGCTGGTCGGCCAGCCGGGCCCGGTAGGTGACCAGCGCCCGGTAGATGCCCCGGTGCCGCCACTGCGCCAGGGTCGAGCCACCCCACAGGGTGGCGAAGCCGGTGTTCGCCGGGAAGCGCACCCAGCCGGCGCTGACCACCGTGTCGTCCACCTCCGCCACCACCACGGTGATCGAGTGCGGGTCGGCGTCGATCTCCTTGGCCAGACCCCACACGAGGTGCGAGCGGTCCTCCTGCCAGACCTCCTCCTCCATGGCGGCGATCCGCTCCAGGTCGACGCGGGCGCTCACCTCACGAAGGCGTACCCCCTCGGGGACGACGGGCAGCGCGGCGGCCAGCGGCGCGACCGGCCCGACCACGACGGTCTCCCGGTCCTCCGGCACGAAGCCGGCGGCGCGCAGCCGATCCGCCAGGTCCGCCGGTTCGTCGTGCCCGTTGAGCTTCCACTCGACCGACTGGCCGCGCTCGCGGAACAGCGCCACCTGCCGGGCGATCAGCTCGTCCAGCGCGTCGCCGGTCAACCCGCCCAGGTCGCGGTAGGTGAGGAACCCCCCGGCGTCGAGCCCGATGATCCGGACCAGCGGCCCGTCCCGCTCCACCGTCACCCCGGCCGGAACCGGGTCGGGGATCTCCGGGCGGAGCTGGTTGTCGTAGGCGGTGCGCAGCGTGGTCACATCAAGATCCGTCACCTGCTCAGGCTAAGACCCGGGGGAAGCGGATAATCTCCCAGCATGTGGGAGGTGATCAGGCGGTGGTTCGACCCGGCCGAGGCGCGGGCCGTCGGTGAGACGCCCGACTACCGGTTCTCGCTGGCCAACGAGCGGACCTTCCTGGCCTGGCTGCGCACCAGCCTGGCGCTGGTCGGTGGCGGGCTGGCCGCCGCGCAGTTCCTGCCGCAGCTGCCGATGAGCCACCTGCGGGAGGTCATCGCTGTCGCGCTGCTGCTGCTCGGCGGCGCCGTCGCGATCCGCGCGGTGGACCACTGGGCGCGTACCGAACGGGCCATCCGGCTCGGTCAGGAGCTGCCCGCCTCCCGCTTCCCCGCCGTCCTCGCCCTCGCCGTGGGCGCCGGCGCGGTGCTGCTGGTCATCGCGGTGCTGGCGCGCGCGATCGGCGGACGGTGAGCGCCGGACGCGATCCCGGGCTGCAACCGGAGCGGACCCGGCTGGCCTGGCGACGCACCCTGCTGACGCTGACCGTGGTGACCGCGCTCGCCGTCCGGTTGGCGTCCAACGGCGGCCCGTTCGGAGCGGTGGTCGCCGGTGCGGCCGTCCTGTTCTGGGGCGGCGTGCTCGTGCTCTGCTGGCCCCGCGGCACCGGCACCGGGGCCGCCCGCACCGGCGGCCGGACGTTGCCGCTGGTCGCGCTGGGCACCGTCGGGCTCGCACTGCTCGGCGTGCTGGTGACGGTTCGCGGACTGTGGTGACGGGACGCGGTGCGCCATGATGGGTGCATGGCCCGGCTGTACGTTCTCCTCTTCCTGGCGCAGATTGTCCTCGCCGTCTGCGCGCTGATCAGTTGCCTCTCCGCCGAGGAGGGCCAGATCCGCGCCCTTCCCCGGATCGCCTGGGTGCTGATCATCCTGTTCTTCCCCCTGGTCGGGTCGATCGCCTGGTTCATCGCCGGCCGGGAGCCCGGCGCCGCGACCCGCACGGCGTGGCGCTCCGGCAACGGCTCCACCGACCGGCAGCCGCGCCGCCCGCTCGCTCCCGACGACGACCCGGAGTTCCTGCGCTCCGTGCAGGACCGCACCCGCCAGCAGGACCAGGAGCTCTTCCGCCGCTGGGAGGAGGACCTGCGCCGGCGTGAGGACGACCTGCGCCGCCGCGACGGTGAGCCGCCCCGTGAGGGTGACCGGCCGGAGGTGTGAGCACCAGCTCGGCCGGTACGCCCCTCAGACCCGACGCCTGAGGCCGCGTACGGCCAGCGGCGCGAAGATCACCGCGATGCCGGCGCCCCACAGCAGCGTCTGGAGCACCGGCCCGGCCACCGGCCCACCGACCAGCAGGCCCCGCAGCGCGTCGGCCACCACTGTCACCGGGTTGACCTCCACCCAGTTCTGCAACCAGCCGGGCATCCGGTCGGTCGGGACGAAGATGTTGCTGGTGAAGGTCAGCGGGAAGATCACCATGAAGCCGAAGATCTGCACCTTGTCCGGTTCACTCACCAGCACCCCGACGAGCACCGAGATCCAGGACGCGGCCAGCGTGAACGCCAGCAGCAGCGCGAACGCCCCCACCACGCCGAGCACGCCGTTGCCGACCCGGAAGCCGAGGATCGACCCGACGCCGAGCAGCAGCGCGATCGACCACGCCTGCTTGACGGTGTCGGCGAGGATCCGGCCGGCCAGCGGCGCCCACCGGGCGATGGGCAGCGCCCGCAGCCGGTCGAAGACGCCCTTGGTGAGGTCGTTGTTCAGCCCGAACCCCGTCGTCATCGTGGCGAAGAGCGCGTTCTGCACCATGATGCCGGGCAGCATGAAGGTGAGGTACTCGCCGGACGAGCCGGCGATGGCCGTGCCGAAGACGTAGGTGAACAGCAGCACGAACATCACCGGCTGGATGCTGAGGTCGAGCAGCTCCATCGGGTTGTGTTTGATCTGCACGAGGCTGCGCCAGGCCAGCGTGAAGGTGTGCCGCAGCCCGGCGGCGACTCCGAGTCGCCGGGCCGGGGCGAGCGCGGGACTGAGCGTCACGGAGGTCATGCCGGGGTCCTTTCCAGGTCGGTGTCGGCCGGGGCGTCCTCGGCCCGGTGGCCGGTGAGGGAGAGGAAGACCTCGTCCAGGCTCGCGCCGCGCAGCGCCAGCTCGGCGACCGGGATCTCGGCCGCGTCGAGGCGGCTCACCATGACGGGCAGTACGCGCGGGTCGTTCACCGCGACGGTGACCGCGGTCTGTGCGACCTCGGGGGTCACGCCGGCCACCTCGCCGGCGATGGCGACCACGGTGCCCAGGTCGCTGAGGTCGACCGGACGCACGGTGAGGGTCTGCCCGCCGGTCTTCGCCTTCAGCTCCTCCGGCGTCCCCTGGGCGATCACCCGCCCGTGGTCGACCACGGCGATCTCGCCGGCGAGCTGGTCGGCCTCCTCCAGATACTGGGTGGTGAGCAGCACCGTCACCCCGTCCGCGACCAAGGTACGGACGACGTCCCACAGGTCGTTGCGGCTGCGCGGGTCCAGGCCGGTGGTCGGCTCGTCGAGGAACAGCACCTGCGGCCTACCGACCAGGCTGGCGGCGAGGTCCAGTCGCCGCCGCATCCCGCCGGAGAACGTCTTCACGGCCCGGTCGGCGGCGTCGCTCAGCCCGAAGTCGTCGAGCAGTTGCCGGCCCCGCTGCTTGGCGTCGGCCCGGCGCAGGCCGAGCAACCGCCCGATCAGCAGCAGGTTCTCCGCGCCGGTCAGGGTCTCGTCGACCGAGGCGTACTGGCCGGTGAGGCCGATCAGCTGACGCACGCGGTGGGCGTCGCGGACCACGTCGAAGCCGCCCACGGTGGCATGTCCCTCGTCGGCGCGCAGCAGGGTGGCGAGCACCCGTACCGCAGTGGTCTTGCCGGCGCCGTTCGGCCCGAGCAGACCGAAGACCGTCCCGGTCGGGACCGCCAGGTCAACTCCGGCGAGGGCGGTGGTGGCGCCGAAACGCCGCACCAGACCCTCGGCGCGGATCGCGTGGTCCATCGCAACTCCTGTCGTCTGCGGGTGATGACACCACCATGGGCGACAGGGCTGACATCCCGCCGATCCCGCGCTGACGTTACGACGACCGACGCTGACATTCCGCCTATTTAGCTGCGGGAAGACGCCGCGCCGCCGCCGCCCGCGAGGGGCGACGGCGGCGGCGGGTGCGACTCAGGCCAGGTTCGACGACCGGGGGTACGCGTCGGTCGGGTCGGTGAGCACGTTCACCAGGTACGGCACTCCGGCGTCGAACGCCCGCTTGAGGGCCGGGCCCAGGTCGGCGGCCTTGGCGACCGTCTCCCCGGCGCCGCCGAGCGCGCTGACCACCGTGTCGTAGCGCAGCTCGGGCTGGAGGTCGGCGGCGACGTCGTAGCCGTACATGGCCTTCATCGGGTGCTTCTCCAGCCCCCAGATGCCGTTGTTGCCGACGACGATCACCACGGGCAGCTTCTGGCGGACCAGCGACTCGACGTCCATCAGCGAGAAGCCGGCCGCGCCGTCGCCCATCAGCACGCAGATCTGCCGGTCCGGGTGGCTGACCCGGGCGCCCATCGCGTAGCCCATGCCGGTGCCCAGGCAGCCGTACGGGCCCGGGTCCAGCCAGGTGCCGGGCTGCGACGGCTCCAGGTACCGACCGGCGTACGAGACGAAGTCGCCGCCGTCACCGATGGTGATCGCGTCCGGGGCGAGCGCCCGGCGCAGCTCGCCGTAGATGCGGGCCGGCCGGATCGGGTCGGTCTCGGCGGCCATCTCGGCGGCGTCCCGGGCCTTCGCCGCGTCCTCGGCAACCCGCAGGTCGGCGATCCAGTCGGTGTGGTCGGCCCGGTCACCGGCGTGGTCGGCCAGCGCGGAGAGGATCAGGCGCAGGTCGCCGGCCGGGGCCACGGCCGGCTGCACGTGCGTGGCGCGCTGACTGGGAGCGTCGACGATGTGCACCACCTTGGCGTCGCCGAAGTCCCCGAAGCTGAGCCGGAAGTCCAGCGGCGTGCCGACCACCACGACGACGTCGGCGCCGGAGAGCGCGGCGCGGCGGGCCTTGGCGAAGGCGAGGGGGTGCTCCGGGGGCAGGGAGCCGCGGCCCATGCCGTTGGTGAAGACCGGCACCTGCAACGCCTCGGCGGCCTCGCGCAGGGCCGCCACCGCGTCGCCCGCGTACACGTCCGAACCGGCGATGATGACCGGCCGCTGCGCACCGGCGATCAGCGTCGCGGCCCGGCTGACCTCGTCCGGGTCCGGCTCGACGGCGTCGACGCCGGACGGCGCGGGCAGGTCGGCGTCGGCGACCGAGAAGACCGTCTCCAGCGGGAAGTCGAGGAAGACCGGGCCGCGGTGCGGGGTGAGCGCGGCGGTCAGGGCGGCGCCCACCGCGCGCGGGATGTCGTCGGTGCTGAACACCGTCTCGGCGTGCTTGGTGACCGGGGCGACCAGCGGCAGGTGGTCCATCTCCTGGAGGCTGCCCGATCCCCAGCGGAACGCGGGTGCCCGGCCACCGAGCACCAGCACCGGGGAGGCGTTGAAGAAGGCGCTGGTCATGCCCGAGATGCCGTTGGTGACTCCCGGCCCGGCGGTGAGCACGGCGAGGCCGGGACGGCGCTGGAGCTTGGCCACCGCCTCGGCGGCGAAGACCGCGGACTGCTCGTGCCGGACGTCGTAGATCGGGAAGTCGGCCTTGTGCGCGGCGTCGTACAGCGGGAAGACGTGCCCGCCGGACAGCGTGAACATCTCCCGTACGCCGTGGGCGCGTAGTGCCGCGAGGGCCAGCTCTCCGCCGTGACCCTCGATCCGCTCCGTCATTCGCCGCTCCCCTTCGTTCCTCATGACCGAGGCCCCACGCTACTGGCCGGTAGGAACAATGTGAACCGTTCTCGGCTAATCGTCAGCGGCCGGTGAAGTCCGGCTTGCGCTTCTCGACGAACGCCGCCATGCCCTCGCGCCGGTCGTCGGTCGCGAACAGCGCCGCGAAGAGCTGACTCTCCCAGGCCAGGCCGGAGTTCAGGTCCATGTCCAGGCCGCCGTCGACAGCCAGCTTCGCCGCGCGCAGCGCCTGCACCGGCCCATTGAGGTACGGCGTGACGAGCGCGACCGCCGCGTCGTACACCTCGGCAGCCGGGGCGACCCGGTCGGCCAGGCCGATCCGCAGCGCCTCCTGCGCGTCCACCATCCGCCCGGACATGATCAGGTCCTTCGCGCGCGCCGGCCCGACCAGGCGGGCCAGCCGCTGGGTGCCGCCCGCACCGGGGATGATGCCGAGCCTGATCTCCGGCTGGCCGAGCTTGGCGTCCTCGGCCACGACCCGCCAGTCGCAGGCCAGCGCCAGCTCGCAGCCCCCGCCGAGGGCGTAGCCGGTGATCGCGGCGACCACCGGCTTGGGGATGCGGGCGATCGCGCCGAGCGCGCTGGACAGGGCAGTCGCCCGGTCGGCCATGTCCACGTAGGACATGTCGGCCATCTGCTTGATGTCCGCCCCGGCGGCGAAGACCTTCTCCCCGCCGTACACGATGACGGCGCGGACCTCGGGGTCGGCGGTGGCCGCCGTGGCGGCGGCGCGCAACTCCTCCTGCACCTGGGTGTTGAGCGCGTTCATCGGCGGCCGCTCCAGCCGGATGGTGCCGATGCCGTCAGTGGTCTCCAGCCGAACGAACTCGCCCACGCTGCCCTCACTTCCTCGTCGAAGTCGCGTGCCAACCTTACGACCCGGCTCGTTGGGGTAAGTAGTGTGGTGTCAGCCCCTCGGGCGGGAGTCCAGCCATGATCACGTATTACGACGACAGGTCGGTGCAGGTCACCTCCACCGCCGTCCAGGTCGACGGCCGCAGCTACTCGCTGGCCGAGATCACCATGGTCTGGCACCGCCGGGGCAGCCGCTCCTGGCGGGTGCTGGTCGGGCGAGGCGCGCTCGGCGCCGCGCTGGCCGGCCCACTTGTCGCGGCCGTGCTCGGCATCGGCCTGGCCGTCTGGCTGCACCGCTCCCCCACCGTGACCATCGCCATCGTCGGCGCCTCGGTGCTGGTCGGGCTGGCCGTCGGCCCGGTCGCCGACTTCCTCTTCGAACACCTGGACCGCTCGTACGCCAGGGGCAGCCGGCAGATGGAGATCTGGGCCCGCTGGCGCGGGCAGCCGGTGCGGTTGCTGCACACCGGCGACGCCCTGCGCTTCGGCCAGATCTACCGGGCGGTGCAGCGCGCGATGGAGCACACCCAGCCCGCCGCCCGGCCCACCGCGCGCCGCTAGCCCTCTCGCCGTTCGCCGATCTGGGGCAGTTCCGTCGACCGCTGACGGAACTGTCGCGGCCGCCGCCGAGGCGCGCGAGTTGCCTGCCGGTGGTTAGGCTTAGTGATGACCCTCTATTACCGGGACGACGCGGTGCAGGTGACCTCCGAGTCGATCCGGGCCGGCGGTCAGGTGATCGCCCTGCCCGACGTGACGTTCGTCTGGCACGAACGAGGGCAGAAGACCCTCGCCGTACGCGGCCGGGTGCTGGGTCGCGGTGTGCTGGTCCTGCTGCTGTCGCTGCCGCCCCTCGTCGCGCTGCTCTGCGTGGTCTCGCTGGCCTGGTCGGCACAGGATCGGGGCAACTGGCAACTGGCGCTGATCATCCTGGCCGCCTGCGCGGTGGGGGCGCTGGCGCTGGCCCCGTTCCTGGAGATTCCCCTCGGCTGGCTGGACCGCTCGTACGAGCGCGGCAGCCACGTGCACGAGCTGTGGGTGCAGCACCACGGTCAGGAGCACATGCTGCTGCGCACGCCGGACGCGCTACGGTTCGGGCAGATCTACCGGGCCGTGCAGCGCGCCGTCGAACAGCAGGGGGACCATCGATGACCACCCGACGTGGCGAGGCCGTCGCGCTCGCCGGGCTGCTCGCCACGGCCGGCGTCACCCACCTGCTGCGCCCCGGTTTCTACGACCCGATCGTGCCGCGCGCGCTGCCCGGGCCGGCCCGGCTCTGGACGTACGCCAGCGGGGTCGCCGAGCTGGCGGTGGCGGCGGCGGTGGCGCACCCCGCGACCCGGCAAGCCGGCGGTCGGGCCGCCGCCGCGCTGTTCGTCGCCGTGCTGCCGGCCAACGTGAAGATGGCTGTGGACTGGCGGCACCGGCGGCCGTCGAAACGGGCCGTCGCCTACGGCCGGGTGCCGATGCAGGTCCCACTGATCTGGTGGGCGCTGCGGGTCGCCCGCGCCGGCCGCTAGACCCCCGGCCGGGCCTCAACTCGACGGCGGAGCCGTCAGCTCAGGGGCAGGGTGGTGGCGATCGGCCAGCCCAGCAGGGCGGCGCCCACGAGCGCCGGCAGCCAGCGCGGGGTCGCGTACCGGCGCAGCACCGCCGCCCACAGCACGTGCCAGCCGAGCAGCACGGCGAACAACGGCACCACCAGCAGCACGAACCCGGGTGCCAGGCCGACCACCGCCGACGTGCTCAGCACGAGCACGGTGACCGCGACGACAAGCAGACGACGCCAGGTCCGGCCGGCCGCGACCTGCTCGACGCCCAGCAGGAACAGCAGGCACGCGCCCAGCACCACCGGGAGCAGCCACCAGCGGGCGCCGACGGGCAGCGCCGAGGTCAGCCCGAGGTGGATCGGCAGACCCACGGCGAGAACGGCGTACGCCGTCAGCGCCAGCGCGGCGACTGTGGTCCGTGCCGGCGTACGACGAGCGGTCTCGTCCACGGCCACGCCGGGCGCTCGCGTCGCGGCGGGCAGCCAGCGTTGGCCGCCGCTCACCAGCAACCCGCTGACCAGCAGGAAGCCCGTGACGTATCCGCCGACCGCGAGCGGGAGACGGTTGGTCGGCAGGACGGCGGCGGCCGACGCCGCGAGACCGCTCGCGAGGACGGCCAGCCCGAGCAGGACGAGACCACGCAGCGGTTTCCCGCCGCCGACCGACGCCGCTCCTGCGCCGGCCCGCCGGCCCAGGAGCAGGGCAGCCAACGGGACGACGCCGATGGCGAACGCGAACACCAGCAGCGCCGCCCCGGCGAGCCGGACCAGCGGTCGGGGCGGCGCGCTCCCGTCGACGCTGGGCAGCCAGTCGGCGATCTCCTCGTGGGTGCGGGGCGCGAAGAGCACCGAGATGTGCTCCACCCCGGGCACCACCACCGCTGGCCGCCGGCCGACCGCCGCCCCGCGCCGCACCGCGTCGTCGGCCGCGCGCCGGAACGCGGGAAACTCCGCGCCGCCGACGATGAGCAACAACTCCGCCGGGCGACCCGGCGGCAGTTCGCCGGAGCCGGGCAGTGAGATCGCCACGGTCCGGGCGATCTCCGGATGCGCGGCCGCGTACCGGGTCACCGCGCCCGCGCCCATCGAGTGACCCACCAGCACGATCTGGGCCGGGTCCACGTCCGGCTGGGCGCGCAGATGTGCGACCGCGGCGTCCAGGTCGGCGGCGAGCGTCGCGGGTGACATGTCGGGGCCGAGTCGGGCCGCGTTGGCGCCGTGCCCGGCGAAGTCGAACAGCAGGGCTACCGCTCCTCGGCGGGCCACGGTGTCGGCGATCGGGCGCATCAGCCGCCCCGAACCGGCGAACCCGTGCGCGATCACCACGCCGGGCCGCCGCGCGTCCGGTGTCGGCGGGCCGGCGCGTACCTCGGTCATCGGCACGCCGTCGACGGTGACCTGCCGCACGGAGAGGCCGGCGTCCGCGCGGACCAGCACCGCCGTGCCGAGCGCGGCGGCCACCGCCGCGAGCACGGCGAGCAGGACGGCCGCGCGGGTGCTCGGAGGGTGGTGCGGCGAGGCGGCCGACATGCCGGCACCCTACCGCCGCGGACCGCACCGGTGATCGCCCGCGAGCGGTTGTGGCGGGGCCGACGCACACTTGTTCCCATGGCGATTCCCCTCCCCACACCAGGCGCCGTGGTCGGCCTGACCCGCTCCGCCCTCGATCAGGCGCTCGGCTCGGCGGCCTCGTTCGCCGCCGTGCCCGCCCGCGCGTTCGCGGTGCTCGACGGGGTGGAAGCGCTGCTGGCCAGGATCAACGGCGTGGTGGACCGGATCGAGACGACCCTGGACCGGACCGACGCGGTGCTCACCGACGCCGAGGCGGCGGTCCGCGAGGTGGCGGTGATCAGCGCCGCCGCGACCACCGCCATCGACACCGCCAGCGAGGTGGCGACGGCCGCCGCCGTGGTGGTCACCGAGGCCGAGAAGGTCGCGCACCTCGCCGGCACTGTGGTCACCGAGGCCGAGGCGGTGGCCGGCAGCGCCGCGGTCACCGTGGGCACCGCCGCGCAGGCGGCGACCACGGCGGCGGAGCTGCTGGCGGCGTACGAGCCGGCGCTGCGGCGGGCCGCGCCGATGACCGGTCGGTTCGTCGAGGAGCTGAGCCACGAGGAGATCACCGCGGCGATCCACCTGATCGACGAGTTGCCCAAGCTCAAGGAGCACCTGACCGCCGACATCCTGCCGATCCTGGCGACGCTGGACCGGGTCGGGCCCGACCTGCACGACCTGTTGGACGTCACCCGTGATCTCAAGCTCGCCGTGGCGGGCATCCCCGGTCTCGGCATGCTGCGGCGACGCGGCGAGAAGCTCAGCGACGAGCCTGCCGGCTGAGACCCACGCGCCGGCCGCTGGTCGGTGGCCGGGTCAGCAGTCGCAGGTGATCGTCCCCCTTGGTGCGGTCAGCTCGTCGACGGGACGTCGGGTCAGCCCGGTCTCCGTCTCCACCGGCAGTCCCTCCCGTACCCAGTACTCGAACCCACCGAGCATCTCCTTGACCGGAACACCGAGCCGGGCGAACTCCAGCGCCGCCCGGGTCGCGCCGTTGCAGCCCGGCCCCCAGCAGTAGGTGACCACCGCCGTGCCGGCGGGGATCAGGTCGGGCGCCCGGGCGGCGATCTCGGCGGTGGGCAGGTGCACCGCTCCCGGCAGGTGCCCCTGCGCCCAGCCGGCCACGCCCCGGGAGTCGACCACCACCAGCCCGGGGGTACGGGCCGCCAGGTCGGCGTGCACGTCACTCACATCGGTCTGGAAGCTGAGTCGGGCGGAAAAGTGGGCGACTGCGACGTCCGGAGCGGCCGGCGGGACAGCGAGAGCAAAGGTCATGACACTGATCGTGGCCGCACCGGGCGGCCGGAACGAGTGGCGGGAACGACGTCCTGCGCTAACATCCCGCCATGCCGAACAGTGCGGTGGAGACGCGCCCGCGCCCGCTGCCAACGCCGCGACGGCCGGCCGCTCACCGCGTCGCCGTGCTCGCGTACCCGGGGATGTCGGTGTTCGAGACCGGCATCGTCACCGAGGTGTTCGGGCTGCCGCGCCCCGAGTTCGACGTCGACTGGTACGACCTGGTGATCTGCGCCGAGAAGCCCGGGCCGGTCCCGGTCGTCGGCGGAGTCAGCCTGCACACCCCGTACGGCCTGGCGGAGCTGGCGGCGGCGCGGACGGTGATCGTGCCCGGCGTGCCGGACGTGACAGCCGACCCGTCGCCCGCCCTGGTGGCGGCGCTGCGAACGGCACACGCACGCGGCGCCCGGATCATGTCGATCTGCTCGGGCGCGTTCGCGCTGGCCGGCGCCGGCCTGCTGGACGGGCGGCGGGCCACCACCCACTGGCGGTACGCGGAGCTGCTGGCACGGCGGTACCCGCGCGTCGAGGTGGACCCGGACGTGCTCTACCTCGATGACGGCGACCTGCTCACCAGCGCCGGCAGCGCCGCCGGCCTCGATCTCAGCGTGCACGTGGTGCGGCGTGACCACGGGGCGGCGATCGCCAACGCGGTCGCCCGCCGGTTGGTGATCCCTCCGCACCGCGACGGCGGACAGGCCCAGTTCGTCGAGGCGCCGGTGACCGCCGACCCGGACGACGACCGGATCGCCGCCAGCATCGACTGGGCGCTCGCGCACCTCACCGAGCCGTTGAGCGTCGCCCGGCTCGCCGCGCGGGCACACATGTCACCGCGCACCTATCTGCGGCACTTCACCCGAGCCACCGGGACCAGTCCGATCCGGTGGCTCATCGACCAGCGGGTCCGGGCCAGTCTGGCGCTGCTGGAGGAGACCGAAGCCCCGATCGAGCAGATCGCCGGGTTGGTGGGCTTCGACACCCCGGTCACCTTCCGCCACCACTTCGGACGGATCATGCTGACGTCACCGTCGGCGTACCGGCGGGCCTTCCGCACGGGCGCCGGCCGGCCGGCGTGACGTGGTCGGGCGCCCCGACGTCACGGTGCCCGACGACGGGTCAGCCGGGCGCGTACAGCGCGTCGATCTCGGCACGGTGCGGCAGGGCCACCGAGGCGCCGAGCTTGCGTACGCAGGCCGCGCCGGCCGCCGCCGCCCAGCGCACGGCGTCGACGACGTCCCGCCCCTCGCCCCAGCCGACCGCCAGCGCGGCAGTGAACGCGTCACCGGCCGCCGTGGAGTCGACCACGTCGACTCCGACGGCGGGCACGTGCACCTCGGCGCCGTCCCGATCGACGTACCAGGCACCCGCGTCGCCGAGGGTGAGCACGGCGCGGGGCACCAGGTCAAGCAGCGCGCGGGGCTCCTCCCGGCCGCGACCGGTGAACGCCTGCGCCTCGCCCTCGTTGACGACCAGCAGGTCCACCGCCTGAAGCAGCTCCGGTGGGAGGTCCCGGGCCGGTGCGGCGTTGAGGATCACCCGGGTGCCGGCGGCCTGGGCGGCCAGCGCGGCGGCGGTCACCGTCTGCACCGGGATCTCCAGCTGGGCGACCAGGACGTCCGCCCCGCGCACCGTCGCCAGTTCCTCGTCGGTGAGGCCGACCAGCGCGTCGTTCGCGCCGGGGGTTACCAGGATGGCGTTCTCCCCCTGCGCGTTGACCATCACGAGCGCCACACCGGAGGCGCCGTAGACCACCCGAAGGTGGCCGGTGTCCACGCCGGCCGCCGTGATCCGGGCCCGGAGCGTCACGCCGAACGCGTCGGAGCCGATCGCGCCGAGGAAGGCGCAGGAGGCGCCGGCCCGGACCGCGGCGATGGCCTGGTTGGCGCCCTTGCCACCGGGCACCATCACGAAGTCGGTGCCGAGCATGGTCTCGCCCGGCCGGGGCAGCGACGGCGCCATCGCGACCAGGTCCATGTTGGCGCTGCCGACCACCACCACCCGGGTCTGCGACACGGTCACCCGCTCAGGCGGCGCGCGCGGTGTAGCGGTCGCCGGACCGCTCGACCACCAGCGGCAGACCGAAGGTCTTGGAAAGATTGTCGCCGGTCACCGTCTCGGCGAGCAGACCCTGGGCGACGACGGCGCCCTCGCGCAGCAGCAGCGCGTGGGTGAACCCGGGCGGGATCTCCTCCACGTGGTGGGTGACGAGCACCATGGCGGGGGCGTCCGGGTCGTACGCCAGCTCGGCCAGCCGGGTGACCAGGTCCTCGCGGCCACCCAGGTCGAGCCCGGCGGTGGGCTCGTCGAGCAGCAGCAGCTCCGGGTCGGTCATCAGTGCCCGGGCGATCTGGACGCGCTTGCGTTCGCCCTCGGAGAGCGTGCCGTAGCGGCGCTCGGCGAGGTTGCCGACACCGAGCTGGCTGAGCAACGCCCGCGCCCGCGCCTCGTCACCGCGGTCGTAGCTCTCCCGCCAGCGGCCGACCACCGACCAGGCGGCGGTCACCACCACGTCGCTGACCTGCTCGTCGGCGGGGACCCGCTCGGCGAGCGCGGCGGTGGAGAGCCCGATGCGGGTACGCAGCTCGTTGACGTCGGTGCGGCCGATCCGCTCACCGAGCACGTGCGCGACGCCGGTGGTGGGGTGCAGCCGGCCGGCGGCCAGGTTGAGCAGGGTGGTCTTGCCCGCGCCGTTGGGGCCGAGCACCACCCAGCGCTCGTCCAGCTCGACCCGCCAGGTCAGGTCCTGCAGCAGGGCGGTGCCGGAGCGGCGTACGCCGACGCTGTCGAGGCTGACCACCAGATCCGGGTCCACGGGAGCGGCGGCAGGCGCGGCGCCGGCAGCGCCGGGGATCAGGTCACCAGTCACCCGACCATCCAACCACGCAGCGTCGGGGCGCCCCCCATGGGCGGCGCCCCCGCCATAGGGTGAGGCACCGTGTCGTTGATCACCACAGCCGGAGGACGACAGATGCCCGATCGACGTGTGGAGCCGCGCGGATGAGCGCGGTCATCGAGATCGAGGGTCTACGCAAGACCTTCCGCAGCGTGCGCCACGGCCCACGGGTGGCGGTCGACGGGTTCGACCTGCTGGTCGAGGCCGGGCAGATCCACGGCTTTCTGGGGCCCAACGGCTCCGGCAAGACGACCACGCTGCGCGCCCTGCTCGGGCTGGTCCGGGCCGACGGCGGGCGGATGACGGTGTTGGGCGAGCCGTCGCCGGAGCTGCTGCCCCGGGTGGCCGGCCGGGTCGGCGCGATCGTGGAGAGTCCGCAGTTCTTCGGCAACTTCACCGGGCGCCGCACACTACGGCTGCTGGCGCGCGCCGGTGGGGTGTCGATCTCCCGGGTGGACGAGGCGCTGGAGCTGGTGGGTCTGCGCGACCGCGGCGACGAGCGGGTGAAGGGTTACTCGCTGGGCATGAAGCAGCGCCTCGCGGTGGCGTCCGCGCTGCTGAAGGATCCGCGGCTGCTCATCCTGGACGAGCCGGCGAACGGTCTCGACCCGGCCGGCATCCGCGAGATGCGCGACCTGATGCGGTCGCTCGCGGCGGCCGGGGTGACCGTGCTGGTGTCCAGCCACATCCTGGGCGAGATCCAACTGATCTGCGACCACGTCACGATCATCTCGCGCGGGCGGCGGGTGGCGGCCGGCCGGGTGGACGAGGTGCTGGCGGGTCACGACCGGCACGAGTTCCTGGTCCGGGTTGCCGAGCCGGTCCGCGCCGCCGAACTGCTGGGTGCGGCGGAGCTGACGGCTGCCGCCGAGGGTGACGCGCTGGTGGTGAGCGGGGCGACCGATCCGACGGTCATCAGCCGGGTGCTGGGCGAGCAGGGGCTGTGGGTGAGCGAGCTGACGCCGATCCGGCCCGATCTGGAGAGCGTCTTTCTGGAGCTGACCGGCGGCGGCGAGCATCCGTCGGTCCCGCGCCAGGTCGACGACTGGGCGCGGCCGTCCGGCGCCGACGACGCCGTGATCGATCTCGACGTACGGGGAGTGGACGCGTGAACCTGGTCCGGGCCGAGTTGGAGCGGCTGTCCGCGCGCCGCTTCGTGCAGCTCATGGTCGTCCTGCTGGCGCTGGCGTTCGCCGTCACGGCGGCGACCACACTGGCGGGCTCGCACAAGCCAACCTCCGCCGAGCTCAGCTCTGCGCGGGCGCAGGCCGCCGAGACGCTGCAGCGCATGGAGGACACTCACCAAGCGTGCCTGGCCCGGCAGAACGGCACGCTTCCGCCCGGCTACACCGACGAGTACCTCCCGGCCGACTGCTCGGAGGTGGACCCCATCCGGCAGGACCGGTTGCCGATCGCGGCCGACTATCTGCCCGGGGTGTTCAGCTTCGAACAGCAGGCCCGCCCGCTGCTCTACTTCCTCATCGCTTTCCTGGTGCTGTTCGGGTTCCTGGTCGGCGCCTCGTACATCGGGGCCGATCTGAACTCTGGCGGTGTGGTGAACCTGCTGCTGTGGCGACCGCGCCGGCTGACGGTGCTCGGCGCGAAGCTGGGCACCCTACTCGGCACGGTGTTGGCGCTGGCGGTGGCGGCCTCTCTGGTCTACCTGGCGACCTTCTGGGTGATCGGGCAGACCGCCGGGCTGGCCGGCCAGTTGAGCGGCGACTTCTGGCGTTCGCTGGGCGCGATCCACGGACGCGGCCTGGTGCTGGTGCTGCTGGCCACGGCCCTGGGCTTCGCCATCGCGACGCTGGGCCGGCACACCTCCGCGGCGCTCGGCGTGGCCGCCGCGTACGCCGTGGTGTGGGAGCTGGGCGCCCGGCTGGTGCTGGAGATCGTCGACGCCCGGCGGCCGGACCGGTGGATGCTCTCCAGCCACATCGTGGCGTGGCTCAACGGCGAGGTGCGTTTCTGGGACAATCAGCTCTGCACAAGCAGCTCCGGCACCGGCTCCTGCTCGGGCTTCTACAGCCTGACCTGGGGCCCGTCGCTGGTGGTGCTGCTCGTGATCACCGGTGGCTTGACCATGGCGGCGTTCGCCACCTTCCGTCGCCGCGACCTGATCTGAGGTCCACCCGGGCCGCCCGCCGTGGGCGGCTTGGCAGCCTGGCCCGGCAACGGGTTGCAGCGTCGCTGCCACCGGTGAAATATTCCTTCACATGACCGCCCCAGCGGGCTCAGCCGACGGTGGAGCCGAACACCTCGTCGCGGACGGCGTCCAGGGCGGTGCGCAGCGCGCCGCGCAGGATCGGCTCCTCGGTGAGGCCGGTGGGCACCACCCGCGGCCGGACCAGGGTGATCGCCGCGACCTCCCGTTGCACCCGGTCGGCGAGTGCCGTCCCGCCGGCCTGGCCGACCTCACCGGCCAGCACGACCAACGGCGGGTCGAGCACCACACAGGTGCTTGCCACGCCGAGCGCGAGCCGACGGGCCAGCTCGTCGAGCATCGGGCCGCCCGCGGCGCCACCGGCGACGGCCGCGCGGACGGCCTCGGCGGCGTCGCTGGCCGGGTAGCCGTGCTCGCGGGCCACCGCGCGTACCGAGTCGCCGCCGATCACCTGCTGGAAGGCCGGCTTGGCACGCCGCGAGACGTCGCGCGGGATCGGCGCTCCGGGCACCGGCAGGTAGCCGATCTCACCGGCCGCGCCGCTGCTGCCGTGGTGCAGGCGGCCACCCAGCATGATCGCCAGGCCGACGCCGGCACCCACCCAGACGAGGACGAAGTCGGCCACGCCCTGCGCGGCGCCGGACTGCGCCTCGGCCACCGCGGCCAGGTTGACGTCGTTCTCGAAGACCACAGGCGTGTGCAGGTCGTCGCGCAGCGCGGCGAGCAGGCCGCTGTGCCAGCGCGGCAGGTTGAACGCGAAGGTGATGTCGCCGGTGTGCGGGTCGACCAGGCCCGGCGTGCCGAGCACGATCCGGCGGACGCTGCTGAGCTGAGCCTGGGCGCTGCTGGCGGCCTGCACCACTGCGTTGTGCACCACGCCCACCGGATCGTCGGTGTCCCGTGTCGACTGCTCCACGCGGCCGATGACGGCACCGGTGATGTCGGCGCAGGCGGCCACCACGCGGTCCGGCCCGACGTCCACGCCGACGACGTGGGCGCTGTTCGGACGCACCGCGTAGAGCTGGGCGTTCGGCCCCCGCCCGCCGGCCTGCTCGCCGACCCGGCTGACCAGGCCGCGCTCCTCCAGCCGCTCGACGAGTTGCGAGGCGGTGACCTTGGACAGCCCGGTCAGCTCACCGAGCCGGGCCCGGGTGAGCGGCCCACGCTCCAGCAGCAGTTCCAACGCCGCGCGGTCGTTGAGCGCCCGCAACAGGCGGGGGGTGCCGGGCAGCCGGGTCGCACTCATGCCACGTCCTCTAGTTTTAGTAAACTTTGCTAACTGTAAACCGACCTGCGAACGGGTAGCCGTAGCGTAACGGCCACCCGGAGGCAGAGCGCTCGGCCGACCCGGCAGGGCGACGACCACCGCGGGTACGACGCTCGTGCCCGAAGGACCGAAGGGGGAGATCACGTGGGGCTCGATCCAGGACTGCGTCGGCTCGCGCTGGGCACGTTGCTCGCCGCGTACCCGGGACCGGTCCCGCCGGACTGGGCGGTCGACCTCGTGGCCGACGGGCTGGCCGGGCACACGCTGTTCGGCACGAACGTGCACGACCCCGCGCAGGTGGCGGCGGGCACCGCGGCGCTGCGCGCCGGCCGGGCCGACGTGCTGATCGCCATCGACGAGGAGGGTGGCGACGTGACGCGGCTGGCGCACGCCACCGGCAGCCCGTACCCGGGCAACGCCGCGCTCGGCGCGGTCGACGACGTGGAGCTG
The DNA here is from genome assembly GCF_040648635.1 of Micromonospora sp. NPDC049114. Lineage (NCBI taxonomy): Bacteria > Bacillati > Actinomycetota > Actinomycetes > Micromonosporales > Micromonosporaceae > Micromonospora > Micromonospora sp. NPDC049114. The sequence continues at coordinate 197,131 of NZ_JBEZEA010000001.1, forward strand.
ACCCGACGGGTCTACCGGTCGATCGGCGCCGAACTGGCCGCGCTCGGCATCACCGTCAACCTCGCACCAACCGTCGACGTGAACACCGCCGACGACAACCCCGTGATCGGCACCCGCTCCTTCGGCGCCGACCCCGTCCGGGTGGCCGCCCACTCGGCCGCCGCCGTGAGCGGCCTGCAGTCCGCAGGCGTCGCGGCCTGCGCCAAGCACTTCCCCGGCCACGGCGCCACCATCGCCGACTCCCACCACGAGCTGCCCACCGTGGACGTACCGCTGGAGGTGCTCCGCCAGCGGGACCTGCCGCCGTTCGCCGCGGTCGTCGCGGCCGGGGCGCGTGCCGTGATGACCGCGCACATCCGGGTGCCGGCGCTGACCGGAGACGACCCGGCCACCTTCAGCCGGGCCGTCCTGGTCGACCTGCTGCGGACCGAGTACGGCTTCACCGGCACGGTGATCACCGACGCGCTGGAGATGAAGGGGGCCGCGGTGGCCGCCGGGGGCGTCGGACCGGCCGCGGTCCGGGCCCTGTCGGCCGGCGCCGACCTGCTCTGCATCGGCGCGAAGGTCGACGCCGCGCTTGTCGAGCGGGTGGCCGCCGAGATCGCCGAGGCGACCGCCGACGGTCGGCTGCCGATCGCCCGGGTCGAGGAGGCGGCCGGCCGCGCCGCCGCGCTCGCCGCCTGGACCCGGGCCGCCGGCGCGTCACCGACCGCCGCCGACCCCGATCTGGGGTACGCGGTGGCACGCCGGGCGGTGCGGGTGCACGGGGCGCTCACCGGCCTGGACGAGCCGCTGGTGGTGCAGTTGCACACCGAGTCCACCATCGCCGAGGGACGGGTGCCGTGGGGCCTCGGCCCGCACCTCGACGGCACTCGGGAGATCCGGGTGATCGCCAGCGAGACCGACCCGGCCACGCTGCGCGGGCTGGCCGGCGAGCGTCCGATCGTGCTTGTCGGACGACACCTGCACCGGCTGCCCGGCGGCCCGGAACTGATCGCCGACCTGGCGGCCCAGCACCCGGTGACCGTGGTGGAGATGGGCTGGCCGGCACAGTGGCGCCCAGCGGGCGTACGCGCCTTCGTCACCACCTACGGCGCGAGCCACGCCAACGGCCGCGCGGCGGCCGAGGCCCTGGGTCTGGCGCACTGAGTCTCGACGCCGTCCGGTCGGGCTCCAGGGCTCGACCGGGCGGCTCTCAGCGCTGCGCCACAGTGTCCACAGTCACCTGTCGCCTCTTCTTGAACATGTTCAATGCCCGATCTAGGCTGAAGTCGTCGGTAGTTGAACACGTTCAAGGAAGGCGTCCACATGGACATCAAGGTCTGGATGTACGTGATCTACCTGGCGGTCAGCGTCGGCCTGACCATCTGGGTGGCTCGAGCGCTGTCCCGCAACGGGCAGGTCTTCCTGGAGGAGGTGTTCGCCGACGAACGACTCGCCCGAGCGGTCAACAGCCTCCTGGTGGTCGGCTTCTACCTGCTCAACCTCGGCTACGTCACGGTGGCCATGAAGCACCCCGACCCGGTGCTCACCACCAGTCAGGCCATGGAGGAGCTGTCCCTCAAGATCGGCCTGGTGCTGCTGGTGCTCGGCGCGCTGCACTTCTTCAACGTCTTCGCACTGGGCCGCTACCGCCGCAGCCGTCTCCGCCAGCTCGCCACGCACCCGCCCATCGCACCGATCGGCCGGCTCCCCATGCCACCCGCACCGCACAGCGCACACCCGAGCGGGCCCTACCCGGTCGGCGCACAGCCGGTCGGGCCCTACCCGACGGGACCCCAACCGTTGGGACCACAGCCGGGCGCCGCACAGCCCCGCGCGGCACAGCCCGGCGCCGACGGGCCGGGGACCAACCCCGCGACCCGATGACCGCCGCACCGGTCGGCGGGCCCTCGGATCCCACCGCGCTCGGGGGCGGTGGGGTCCGGGGGTTCACCGTCCTGTTCGACGCGAACTGCCCGATCTGCCGGGCCGCCCGCCGGTGGCTCGCGTCCCGCGCCCAACTCGTACCCCTGGAGTTCGTGCCGGCCGGCTCGACCGAGGCCCGGCGGCGCTTCCCCGGCCTGGACCACGACGCGACCCTGCGTGACCTGACCGTCGTGGCCGACACCGGCGAGGTGTACGCGGGCGACGGCGCCTGGTTCGCCCGCCTCTGGGCGTTGGCCGACCACCGGTCGGCGGCCGAACGGCTGTCCCGGCCGCATCTGCTGCCGCTGGCCCGGCAGGTGGTGGCGACCGCCTCCGCGATCCGGGAACGGGTCCGCGATCCGTGGGCCGAGCCGACCGACGAGCCGGCGGGATACCGTGACCCCGATGACCGAGCAACAGACGCCGACGACTGCGGGTGAACCTGCGACCGCCCGGGGCGAGCAGACCCGGCAGCTGATCCGGGACACCGCGATGCGGCTGTTCCGCGAGCGCGGCTACGCCCAGACCACGATGCGGGCGATCGCGCAGGAGGCCGGCGTCGCGGTGGGCAACGCCTACTACTACTTCGGCTCGAAGGACCACCTGATCCAGGAGTTCTACGCCCAGTCCCAGGTCGAGCACCGGGCGAAGGCCCAACCGGTGCTCGACCGGGAGGTGACGTTCGGCGACCGGCTGGCCGGGGTGCTGCACGCCGGCATCGACGTGTTGACCCCGTCGCACGCGTTCGCGGCGACCTTCTTCAAGACCGCGGCCGAGCCGACCTCTCCGCTCAGCCCCTTCTCGGCCGAGTCGTCCGGCCCCCGGCAGGCGGCGATCGAGCTGTTCGCCGAAGTGCTGACCGGCTCGACCGCCAAGGTCGACGCGGAGCTGCGCCCCGCGCTGCCCGAGCTGCTCTGGCTGGCGTACATGGGCGTCGTCCTCTACTGGGTGCACGACCGGTCGCCCGGTCAGGTCAAGACCCGGCAGTTGATCGACGGTGTGGTGCCGCTGATCGACCGGCTGGTCGCGTTGTCGCGGCTGCGGGTGCTCCGCCCGGTGACCCGACAGGTGCTCGACCTCATCCGCACGCTGCGTCACTGACCGGTTCACACCCAACGCGCGGCTCCGCCGCAGGTCAAGTCCGTTATTCGACACTCCGACCCGACAGCTCGCACCTTGCACCGGGCACATTCGATACGTAGCGTGATCGACATCGGATCGACCCGTCCACCGACGCGGCCGATCGCCCGAGAACCGGGGCCTGGGGGCAGGTTGCGGACCGTGGATCCGGCCCGGGATCCACGGTCCGCGCACTGGGACCGGCGCCCGGCGACCGCCCCGCCTCAGCGCGGATAGACCCCGTACGCCCGCCAACCCCGGTCCGGGAAGCCCGCCGCCTCGGCCACCCGGGCGGAGGCGTGATTGTCCTTCTCGTGCAGGTACGTCGGCACCGCCCCCTCGTCCAGGACCCGCCGCGCCGCCTGCGCCACCAGCCGACGGGCGAGGCCCCGGCCCCGGGCCGCAGGCGCGGTGCCGATGGCCAGTTCGTGCCCGTACGCGTCGTGGCGTTTTATCCCGGCTCCGGCGAGATAGGCGCCGTCCGCGTCGCGGACCACGAGCACCTGCCGGTCGAAAAGCCGCAGCCAGGGCGGCAGGCCGGGGGCTGTCGACTCGGTCCACTCCCCCACGTCGGGCAGCGGCGCGGGAGACAGACTCCACCGGAACGGACCGTCGTGCACGCAGAAGGCGGGCAGGCCGACGGCTTCCGGCAGTGCCGCGAGCATGCGCTCCGGAGCGCGCTCGACCAACGCCCGGATCGCCGCCACCCGGTCCGGCGCGACGGAGAGCACCGCGCTCCGACCGGTGTCGACGGCGAGGGCCGGTCGCAGCCGCCCGTCCCAGGCCGGCCTGAGGCGACGATGCGAGGCGACCACGTGCAGCCCCGGGCCGGCCGGCCACTGGCCGAGCCACGAGGCCAGGTGCAGCTGGAGCCGCCGGTCGAGCATGCCTACCTCCCGTCGCCGGACACGTCGTGGATCACCGTACGCGCAGCGGCCCGCGCGGGCGGGCCTTCCCGTCGGGACCGGGTGACCGGGCCCGTGAATGCGTCGGACACGGTGCTGCCCGAGATGCGGGAACCGGGTGGCGAGATCGACCGTCATAGGTATTTCCATACATGGACACCTTTGTTTGGGACGGTATGGTCATGCCGATTCAGCCGAACGACCGCTTCCACCAGGACCCCACGCGACTCTGGCGGGCAGCGGAGGTCGCCGGACCCCTTCCGGCCCAACCGCGCTACCGGGTGACCCGCACGACGGGCACCCTGTCCTGGGCCAAGCTGAACAGACTGCCGGCCGGCAGCTCCAGCCGGCACGGCCTCAACACGCGCTGACCCGCCGCAACGGCCCGGCCAGCACCGAAGGCGGCCTCTGACGCTGGTTGGGGACGACACACCGCAGGAGGACCAGCGCCGGCATTCGCACACCTGTCGGGTAATTTCTTCCAGGTCCGGCACCCCGGCCTACGACAGGAGAAGCTCCGCGCATGGGCAAGAAGACGATCCACGTCTCCGACTTCACCGGCACCGTTCTGCAGCAGGACGACGAGGTGGTTCGTGTCGTCGTCCTGGAGCACCCGGACCTGGTCGCCGGGCCCGTGCAGCTCGACGCCACCCCGGGCGAGGTGGAGAGCATCGACGACGCCGCGCTGGACGTGGCGGTGGTGGAGATCCACGACCGGCACGGCGGCGGCGAGCCACGACGGGTGGTCCTGACCGCCAGCGAGTTCGACGCGATGGCCACCGACGTCCCGATGGCGCAGTTGCTGAAAACTGCCGAGCGGGTCCGCCCGCCCAAGGCCCGCAAGAGCGCCGAAAAGATCGACTACGGCACGCTGGAGCACGCCGGCAAGCCGCACCGGGGCCGGGTCACCGAGGAGGAGGCCCGACTGGTCCGCGAGCAGCTCGACGAGGTCAACAAGCGGCTCGCCGACGCGGGCGTACGCCAGATCGACCCGACCGATCCGGAGCACGCCCTGCGCTACGGCTTCCCCGAGGTGTCCTGATCCCGGGTACTCACTTCTTTCCGACGGCGGCGGCGAGGGCGGCGGACAGGTCGCCCTCGACCGCCGCCTTGTCCAGGCCGAGGTTGGTGAGCACGCCAGCGCCGTCCTCCTGCTCCAGCAGGGCGAGCAGGATGTGCTCGGTGCCGATGTAGTTGTGCCCGAGGCGCAGCGCCTCCCGGAAGGTCAGCTCCAACGCCTTCTTGCCGCGCGCGTCGTACGGGATGAGCTCCGGAACCTGCTCCGCGCGCGGTGGGAGGACGGCACCGACCGCCTCCCGCACCGCCTCGGGGGTGGCGCCCCGACCGGCCATCACCCTGGCGGCAAGGCCCTCCGGCTCGGCTAGCAGGCCCAGCACCAGGTGCTCGGGGCCGATCTCGGCGTTACCGCTGGCACGGGCCTCCTCCTGCGAGGCCACCACCACGTTGCGGGCCCGGGGGGTGAACCTGGCGAAGCCGGCGTTGGGGTCGAGCGCCGCGGCCTCGGTGGAGCCCTTCGCCACGAAGCGCTTCTGCGCGGCCTGCTTGCTGACCCCCATGCTGCGGCCGATGTCGGTCCACGAGGCGCCCGAGCGCCGGGCCTGATCGACGAAGTGCCCGATCAGGTGGTCGGCGACCTCGCCGAGGTGGTCGGCGGCGATCACCGCGTCGGTGAGCTGGTCGAGCGCGTCGGTGTGCGCCTTCTTGATCGCCTGGATCAGGTCGTCGAGCTTGACTTGGTCGTTCATCTGGAAAGGTTCGGTCATGCGTCAACCATAGGTTGACGATCTCCCGTCGTCAACCACGAGTTGACGCACTTTCCTGCTCACTCGACGAACTCCGGAAGGCGCTGGGCGACGGACGCCGGTGCGGGCATCCGCGCGATCTCCTCGGCGACGTCACGGACCGCCGCACGCTGCGCGGCGTGCGGCGCGAGCAGACGCCGGGTCTGCTCGGCGACCGCCTCCGCATCCACCTCACCCGGTAGGAGCCGCAGGGCGACACCGGCGGCGCTGAGCGCCTCGGCATCGGCGAACTGGGTGGCGCCCTGCGGAATGAGCACCTGCGGCACGCCTGCCGCGAGCGCGCCGAGGGTGGTGCCACTGCCGCCGTGGTGCACCACCACGTCCACGAGCGGCAGCAGCTCCGCCTGCGGCACCCAGCGGTGCACGGTGACCCGGTCGGGGATGTCGCCAAGCTCTTCCGGGGGCACGCGACCCGCGGCGACCACCACCTGCGCATCCAGCGTCGCCAGACCGGCGATGGCCGTCCGGAGCAGCTCCGGCGTGCCGAACGCGGTGCCGAGGGACAGGTAGATCAGAGGCCGGTTTGTCCGGTGTCGCACCGCCGGGGGCAGCGGGGCCGGCGTCGAGAAGGCGACCGGCCGCAGCTCGATCCGACGCTCGGTGGCGAGGAACGTCTCGTCCTGCAGGGAGGGCGGCCAGATGTCGAGATGCGGGCGGCCGGCGACCTCGGCGTTCGCGGTGGGCAGTTCGAGGCCGATGCCGTGGGGAAACAGACGACCGAACCCGTGCCACAGGCCCGGGATGCCGGCCCGATGGGCGGCGACGGCGGCTCCCGGCATACCCCACTCGTGCACCACCAGGTCGGGTCGAAGACGCGCCAGCTCCGGTTCCAGATCCTCGGCGTACGCCTCGTAGAAGACGTCGCCGGGGCGGAACGGCCGTAGGCCGTTCGCGGCGAGCGGCGCGTGCACCGCCTCGCCAACGGCGAAGTGAACGTCATGACCGGCCTCGCGGGCGGCGATGGCCAACGGGATCAACGGGTAGGTGTGACCGACGGACGCAAGACTGGCGAACAGCACGCGCATGGCGCCGCACGCTACCCGCCGCACCGTCGGCCCGGCCCGTCGCGCCGGCCCGTATACGGTGAGCCCGGCTGCACAGCGAAGGAGGGGCGGTCATGCGTCTGCACGTGGGATGCGCGATGTGGACCCACCGGTCGTGGCCGGGTCACTCGCTGCCGTCCGGAGAGCGCCTGCGGCACTACGCGAGCTGGTGCGACGCCGTCGAGGGAAACACGACGTTCTACGCGACGCCGGCTCGGGACACCGTGACGTCCTGGGCGGCGCAGACCGATCCCCGCTTCCGGTTCGTCCTCAAACTCCCCAAGGTCGTCACGCACGAACGCCGGCTCACCGACGTCGGCGACCCGCTGCGCGCCTTTCTGGACGCGATCGAGCCCCTCGGTCCCCGCGCCCACGCGCTCTGGATCCAGCTGCCGGGGTCGTTCTCACCCGCCGACGTGCCCGCCCTCGACCGGTTCCTCGGCCAGCTCCCGGGCTCCCACCGGTACGCCGTGGAGGTTCGCCACCCGGCGTTCTTCACCGACCCGCACGCGATCCGGCGGCTCGAGGAGACCCTCACCGCCGCCTCGGCCGAATGGATCCCCTTCGACACCACCGCGTTCTTCGCCAGTCCGCCGACCAGCGACGCGGAACGCGACGCCTGGACCAAGAAGCCACGGGTGCCGCTGCGGTCGGTCGCGCTGACCGACCGCCCGATCGTCCGTTACCTGGGCCGCGACGACAGCGCCCGGACGGTGCAGGGATGGCAGCGCTGGGTCGAGGTCGCCGCCGACTGGCTGCGCGAGGGTCGCTTCCCCACCGTGTTCATCCACACGCCGGACAACGCCGACGCGCCGGCACTCGCCCGCCGCTTCCACGACGAGGTACGGGCGCGCGTGCCGGGGCTCGACGCACTGCCCGAACCGATACCTGTCGAACCACTCACCCTCTTCTGACGCGTACGCCCGCGCTCACGCCTCCCGGTCGAGCAGGGCGTCGAGGTGATGGGCCGTGCTGATCAGCGAGAGGTGACTGAACGCCTGCGGGAAGTTGCCGATCTGTTCACCGGTGGGCGCGATCTCCTCCGAGTAGAGCCCCAGCGGCGTGCTGTACGTCAGCATCTTCTCGAACGTCAGCCGGGCGTCGTCGAGCCGACCGGACTGGGCGAGGGCCTGGACGTACCAGAAGGTGCACATGCTGAAGGTGCCCTCGGAGCCGGCGAGCCCGTCGGGCGACGCCTTCGGGTCGTAGCGGTAGACGAGGCTGTCCGAGACCAGCTCGTTGTCGATCGCCCGCAACGTCGACAGCCACATCGGATCGTTCGGCGCGATGAAGCCCACCCCGGGCATCGCGAGCAGCGAGGCGTCGGTGATGTCGGTGCGGTAGTGCTGCACGAAGGCCTGTCGTTCCGGATGGAATCCCCGAGCGACGACCTGCTCGTAGACGGCGTTGCGTTCGTCCGCCCAGCGGGTGATGCTCGCGGGACGCCCACGTGCGTGGGCGATGCGGATCGCGCGGTCGAACGCGAGCCAGCACATCATCCGCCCGTAGGTGAAGTCCTGCCGCCCGGAGCGGGTCTCCCAGATGCCGTCCTCGGGCTGGTTCCAGTTGTCGCAGAGCCAGTCCATCAGGCCGGCCGTCTTGCGCCACCCGTCGTACGACGTCATCAGCCCGCTCTGGTCGGCGAGATGCAGCGAGTTGAGCGCCTCGCCGTAGATGTCCAGTTGCACCTGGCCCGCCGCGCCGTTGCCGATCCGTACCGGCGCCGAGCGGCGGTACCCCTCCAGGTGGCCCAACACCTCCTCGGAAAGGTCCGGCGAGCCGTCGACGCGGTACATGATCTGCAGAGGCGAGTCGCCGTCGTGGGCGTCCCGGATGCGCGCTTCGAGCCAGGACAGATACGTCTGGGCCTCCTCGGTGAAACCGATGCTGAGCAGCGCGTGCACCGAGAACGAGGCGTCGCGGATCCACGTGTAGCGGTAGTCCCAGTTCCGTGGTCCGCCGATCTGCTCCGGCAACCCCGCCGTCGGGGCGGCGACCAGGGCGCCCGTCGGGGCGTACGTCATGAGCTTGAGCGTCATCGCCGACCTGTCGACCATCTCCCGCCAGCGACCGGTGTAGGACGAACGGGCGACCCACCGACGCCAGTAGTCCCTGGTCTCGGCGAGCAGTTCGCACGCCTCGGCGGTGCTGAGGGCCCGGGGTGCGTGTGGGCAGGCCGTCTCCAGGACGACGCCACCGATGTCGCCCGCGTGCAGCACGTTGGAGAAGCAGACGCCCTCGGCGTCGCGCTGGATCGTCCGCCTGTCGACGAGGCCCTCCGCGTTCATGAAGGGGGTCATGGTGAGGGAGAGGGTCGAGCTGCGGAAGACGTCGCCCTCCGGGTGGACCTCCAGCTCGTACGGATCTCGTGCGTAGTTGAACCGCGGCCGGCAGTCGAAGCGGAAGCGCATGGTCCCCCGGACCATCCGCACCAGCCGGATCAACCGGTGCCGGTCGGTGGCCTGCTCGCCCGTGACGGGCATGAAGTCCAACAGCTCCCCGACCCCGTCGGCGCTGTGGAAACGGGTGATCAGGATCGGCGTGCCGGGTAGGTAGAGCTGTTTGCTCGAATACTCGACACCGTCGGGAGACAGCTGGAAATGGCCACCTTTTCCACGGTCCAGCAGGGCGGCGAAGATGCTCGGCGAGTCGAAGCGCGGCGCGCAGAACCAGTCGATCGTGCCGTCCTTGCTGATCAGCGCGGCGGTCTGCAGGTCACCGATCAGGCCGTGCTCCTCCACACCCGGGTACGTCGTCTCCACGTTGGCTCCCGCCGTTCGTCGGACTGACGGCGGCGACTACCCGGCATACCGCGCGCTACACGGCTGGCCGTCTCCGTGTCGGGAGACGAAGCTGTCGGTGCTCGCCGATAGCGTGACCACCGGACGACATCGACGAGAGGACACCAGGTGAGCCTGCGCGGATTCGCCACCCTGAACATCTGGGCGGACGACGTGGCGGCGGCCACTGACTGGTACGCCCGATTCCTGGGCCAGGAGGCCTACTTCTCGCGGCCCGGTCCGGACGGGCGTCCCGCCTACACGGAGTTCCGCGTCGGCGACTACCAGGCGGAGCTGGGCATCATCGACCGCAGGTACGCGCCAGCCGGCTCGGCGACCGGCCCCGGTGGCGCTGTCATGCACTGGCACGTGGACGACCTCGACGCCACCGTGGACCGACTCCTCGCGATGGGCGCCACGGAATACCAGCCGATCACGTCGCACGGGGACGCCGGGTTTGTCACCGCGGCGGTGGTGGACCCTTTCGGCAACGTGCTGGGCGTCATGACCAACCCGCACTACCTCGACGTTCTCGCGTCCTTCAGGTCGGCCTGACCTGAACGTGCCCGACTTCCCCGTACGCCACCGCACAGCACTGATGGTCCCGATTGTGGGAAGAGCGACGCGGGGGCACCCGGCTTCGGCCAGGACGGCAGGTGCCCCCGCGATCGGGGCGGAGATCAGCTCAGCGAGCCGACCCCTCCGGGCTGTACGACGCCGTTGACGGTGAGTTGGTACGGCGCGTACTGCGTCACCTGCTCGGTCGGCTCGTCGTACGCCACCACGGCGACGACCTTGGGGAACGCGTCCAGCACTGCCAACTGCACCTTGCCGATCGTGACCTCGGACTTGCCGTTGGACTCGAACTGCCAGGCGATCGAGTGCTTCTCGTCGATGCCGATGAGCCGCAGGTTCCAGTTCTTGACCTGGGTCGGCCGGATCTCGGTGGGCGAGTCGAACGGCGTCAGGCTGGCGCCGTCACTTAGCGTCTTCCCGCCGAGGGTGATGTCGTCGAGCAGCAGGCCGCCCTCGTTGACGCCGCCGTCGCTGACGTAGCGGAAGCCGAGCAGCACGGTCTTGCCGGCGTACGCCGACAGGTCGTACGAGCGTGCCTCGAATCCGTCGGTCGTGCCGTTGAGCGCCGGCCCCAGCGGGCCCTCGACCGTGTGGTCACCGGGGATCGCCGTGTACGTGGCGCCGCCGTCGGTCGAGACGGTCACGTAGCCGTAGTCGAAGCCGAGCTCCGCGCCGTACTTGGCGAGGAACCGCAGCGTCGGGTCCGCGGTCGGCACCTCGACGGAGGTGACCGCCGCCGAGTCCAGGCTGTTGGCGTTGCCGGAGAACAGCACGGCGTTGCCCGGACGGTCCGGGTCCGAAGTGGTGCTCGTCCACGCCAGCGGGAGCGCCGGCAGGGTCTTCGCGCCCTGGAACTTCACCGAACGCAGATCCCGACCGCTGAGCACCTTGCCCTTCGCGGCGCCGAGTTGCACGTAGTCGGCGCCGTTCGGCGCGACACCCGGCGTGCCGTTGGCCGCCGCGCTGGCGAGGTTGACGGTGGAGCGCAGGCTCGGCGTGGTGACCCGGCTCTTGGCGACGCCGAGGGTGATGCCCAGCTTCGACTCGCCGACGAGCTTGTCCAGCAGGGTCATCGACTGGAAGTCGTGGACGACCTGGTAGACGTCGTGCACGCCGACGGTCTCCAGCTCGGCGTCGAGACTCGCGATGCCCTGCCGCTCGCCGTCGCGGTGCAGCCGGGACATGAAGGCCGCGCCGTAGCGGTCGTACAGGAACATCATCATCGAGTACGCGCTGCCGTAGTCGGCGAGCACCGCGTTCGGGTCGGGACTCTCGTCCCACAGGGTCAGGGAGTTCTCCGGCCCGCCGCACTCGCGAGGGTTGGTGTTGTACGGCGTCTGGACGGTGCCGAAACCCTGGTAGCAGTAGAGGTGGCTGTCCGCTCCCCGGTCGAAGACGGTGGCCTTCGAGTTGCTGTAACCGGTCAGCGACATGGCGAAGTCGGAGAGACCCTCGTTGATCCAGTTACCCTCGAACGGGTCGGTGTAGTAGTGCGCGAGGTGCTGCCACTCGTGGGCGAACGTGCCCTCGTAGCTGTTCGGCCGCGCGCCACGACTGGTGCACAGGTCGTCGGTGGGCTCGTCCGGCGGGTTCGCCGTCATCCGGTGCAGCCAGTCGAACGCATCGACGGTCATCACGTTCCGGTCGAGCAGCTCGTTGAACTGCGCCGAGAAGAAGCCGGCGACGTAGGTCGGCGCGGCCGGGAACGTGTAGTAGTTGTCGTCGCGCACGTTGTCCACGAGGGTGACGGTCTTGTCGCCCGCACCCGTGTAGACACCGCCGTTGCCGTCGGCGTCCGGCCCGATCTGGGCGTTCGTGCCGTCGCGGTCCGGCGGGGTGCTGAAGGCGTTCGTCTCTTTCGGGTACATGTTGTTGTCGAACTCGTCGACGAGGTGCTGCACCTGCGTGTCGGTGATCTGCGTCGAGGACGGCACCTGGGCGCGGCAGTCGCCGGCCGGGAATGCCAGGTCGTTGGCGACCCAGACCTCGATGTGCTCACCGACGGCCCGCAGCGTGTAGTCCTTGCGGTAGACGGTGCCCTCGACGTCGTCGAGGCCGAGCCACTGCCGGACCGTACCGACCGCCGGCGTCTCGACGGTCGCCTTCTGCGCCTGCCGGCGGGCCTGGGTGCGCGGCTGGTAGCGCGGCGGCGTCGCGATGGGCCGCCCGTCGAGCGTGAAGTCCTTGCGGGTGAGCTCACGCATGTCGCTCGGCTGGGCGGCCTTCGACGCGGCGGGTTCCGCCACTGCCGGTGACGCCGCGACGACGACGGAGAGGGCCGGTAGGACGAGGACGGCGGCGAGCGTCCCGGCGATGCGGGTGCGTGCCATGGGACCTCCTTCAGGGGGTCTGACCCGGTGCCCGTGACTCGGCCGGGATGCCAGCCGCTCACGCTGATCATTTGACCGACGACACGGTAGCCCGAGGCAACCATGTCTCTCGACTGATCATGGGAGCGATCCATGTCACCCCGCCGACCTATTCCCTCGGCGTTGCCCGCGTGCTGACCCGAGGCGTCGCGGACCATCCCGGTCGCCGCCTGCTGGCGAGGCTTACGGCCTCAGCCGTCGTGGTGTCCGCTCACGTCGCCGGGCAGCCACCGCAGCGCGGCGTCGACAGTGTCCTCCGGGGTGCTGTTGAAGGCGATCGCCGCGCCGGGAGCGTGCTGCCGGACAAGGTTGACCACCCTCTCGAAGAGCGGGAGCAACGGCTCGTGCTTGCGGATGCCGCCGCCGACCACCACACAGGCGAAGTCCCGGCGGGTCAGCGCCTCGACGATCGCGGCCTCGGGGTCGTCGTCCGGCGCCACCAGGCACATGTCGGCCTCGACGCCGTGCTCCGCGAAACGGGCCTGACCGCGGGCTATCGCCGCGACCACCGGCTCCGGGTCCCAGCCCGGGATCCGCGCCGGATCAAGACCGATCACCAGTACGGGACCCAGCGCCATACGCACTCCTGTAGAACGGTCCACCCTCGCTCAACACCGTCGATGCTGCCACAGGTGGGCACTCAACCTGCCGGATGGCGGGCGGCCACCGGTGGCCAACTGAGCTGCGCTACGGGAGCGGCACGTTCGGGAGCTGGTCGTCGTCACGGCCGATCTGGGGCAGCCCGGCGGCGGTCGCGATGGCCTCGACGGCATCGTCCAGTCCGGTGGTCTCGGGCAGGACAAGTTCGTCGGGCCAGCCCAGGACGTCACGGGCGACATACCAGCCCCTCATCTGCTCGGCGGTGAAGTCCGTGGCCTGCGGGCGGGTGAGGTGCCGGCGCAGGGTCTCGGCCAGGGACACGTCGAGGTAGCAGAACAGCGACCGCCCTCGGTGGCCGTCCCGCAGCGAGGTCAGCATGCTGCGATAGCGGCTGCTGTGCATGATGCCCTCCACCACGACGTGATACCCGTGGTCGAGGGCGAACCGAACGGTCTGCCCGATCAACGCCGGTGCCGCACCGCCGGGCCTGTCCCGTTCGCGCAGGACGATGCGGCGCAGGTAGTCCTGCTCGACCAGGGCGCAGCCCCGGCCGTGCCGGCGTCGTAACTCGCGGGCGATGCTGCTCTTGCCCGAGCCGGAGTTTCCCCGAACGCAGACGAGGATCGTATCCGGGCTGCCCGTGAGTTCGGCGAGCATGACGCTGGCCGTCACCCGCCGCACCCGATCACGTTCGAGGTCGCCCGTGGACGCTCAGGGCCGACGCTGCGGCAGGACGAGCAGCGTCACGGAGTTCGCCGGGTACGTCGCGCTGACGCCGCCCCGGGCCACCCGCAGATCCGCATCCCGGACGATCGAGGTGAGGTCGGCCGGGCTGTAGGTGAACCGCTGCGCCTTGTCGCCGCCGTGGAATCCGGCGAGCGCCAACCGGGAGGTCAGATCGCCGCCCGTCTTGTTGACCACCAGCACGGTGAGCGCCTTGTCGGACGAGCGTTGCGCGGCGTAGACCGCGAGCTGACCCTGATCGCCGCTGACCGCCGACACGCTCACGTCGCCGAACCTGCTCCCGGCTCCGTCGTAGTTCCGGTACATCCGGAAGGCGTACGCGCCGGGGTCGGTCGGTTTGGGTTCGCCCCAGATGGTGGCCAGGTCCAGACCCTCGCGCCCGAAGATGCCGAGGACGTCGGCCTGTGCGAGGGCGCCGTTGATGTCGTCCAGCGCGCCCCAGTTGTACTCGGTGATGGCGACCTTGGTGCCGGGGTAGTACTGCGCGACCCATGCCTTCATCTGGCGGATGAACTGCAACGGCGGCGCGTTCACCCCGCCGGGGCCGATCCACGACTCGTCGACGTACGTCGGATCCCACAGCGACCGGGTGGACCGCAGCCGCAGCGCGTTGGAATCCGGGTCCTTGCCGCCGCTGATCTGCGGGTAGTAGTGCTGATCGAAGTAGTCGAGGAAGCGCTTCCCGCCGTGGGCGTCGCTGAAGTCCTTCATGTTCTTCAGGTACCACTGGGACAGGTTGAGCCCGCCGTGCGCGGCCGCGTCGGCCCCCGGCGCGCACCCGTCCACGCCGGACGCCACCCATTCGCAGTAACCCCAGCCGGAGGGGCCGAGCACCGCGGCGCGCGGGTCGGCGGCCTTGATGGCCGCGGCGGTCGCCGTGCCCTTGCCGCCCAGCTCGTCGTAGCTCACCGGGTCGGGATGCACGTCGCGGTGGGTGGAGTTCCACAGCACCGGCTCGTTGTCGAGTTCGTAGATCGACACGCCGCCGCGTGACGCCGGACCGAACTGGGTCACCAGATGCGACACCATCTCGCCGGCGAACGACGCGTCGGCCGGGATCGAGGTGTCCGTGGGGAGCGCACCGGTCAGGTTCGCGTCGGCGTGCCGGCCGTTGCCGCAGTTGGGGTCCCACTGGTCGAACGAGTCCTGCTCCGGGAAGCGGGTGGCCGGGAAGCCGCAGGCGAACGGGTGTGACGAGGGCGAGTCCTTCGCCACCCATCCGATCAACGGCACGGCGACCACCTGCTTGGTCCCGTGGTCCCGGTTTCGCTGGACGAACGCCTCGACCGTGTTGTCGGGCCCGGCCACGATGTTCTCGAAGTACCAGTCGCTGCCCGTGTTGTAGGTGTGGTTCTTGAAGTTGTAGCGGCTGGTCGCATTACCGCCCCAGCGAGCCACCGGCGTGCCGAGTTCAGCGACGAGCGACGGGTCGCCGCCGTTCATGCCGTAGATGTCCGGGCTGATCTTGTGGCGGGCGGCGGCCACGTCCACGGCCAGGGTGAGGTCGGCGGCGGCCTCCGCCGGGCCGGCGACGGCCTGGGTGGTCAGCAGCCCCGCCACGAGAGATCCGGCCACACCGATCACCGTGGCCCGGCGCGGCTTGCGCCGTCGTTGCACACCCATCAGAAACTCCTGCCGCCGATCAGTCCGGGACGGACCGAACCCACGAACACATTACTTGTCGTCTATCTCGAGTCAATCGATTCCCGTCAATTGGTTCAGCGATGATCGTCGCGGGTGAGCAGCAGGAACGTCGCAAGGGCGGGATCGCGGACCCTGACCCGGACCCTTGCCACCGACGTACGCGAAAAAGGCCCCGGCCCGGTGTGAACCACCAGGTCAGGGCCTTGATCGTTGGTGCGCCGCCAGGGACTCGAACCCCGAACCCGCGGATTAAGAGTCCGCTGCTCTGCCAGTTGAGCTAGCGGCGCCCGCTGACAACGACGAGCACGCTAACACGCCTTCGACCCGGCCCTGCGACCCGTCCCCGGGGCCGGACGCGGTGCGTTCAGTGCGCGGGGTTCGGCGTGTGCGGCAGTTTGCCGAGTTGGCGCCAGTTCGTCTCCGCGACGTCGACGCCGTAGTGCTTCGCGGCGGCGAGGATGTTCTGGAACGCCAGGTCGCGCTCCTTGTCGGTGACGCCCTGCACCTGATCGAAGCGGGCGATGGCGTTACGGACGTGACTCGCGTCGGTCATCGGCTCCTTGCGCTTGTCGGGGAACGCGAAAACGCTCTCCGGCAACTCACGCTTGTCCTTCTCCGACAGGCCGCCGTGCTTCTCGTGCGGCTTCCAGGTTGTCTTCATCACCCACCATTACCCACTTGTTGTCCGGTAGCACATGCTGGCCGGACGAGGTGTGGGCGGAGATGCGGACAGCCCGGGGCCGGGCCGTCATCGGCCCGGCCCCGGGCGCTGTCGGTCGGTCAGCTCCGCAGGCTCCACTGCTGGTTCGGGCCACCGTTGCACGACCAGAGGATGATCTTCGTGCCGTTGGCGCTGGCGGCGCCGTTGGCATCCAGGCAGAGCCCGGATTGGCCGTTCGTGATGGTGCCGTTGGCGTTGACGTTCCACTGCTGGTTGAGCCCGCCGTGGCAGTCCCAGATGATGACCTGGGTGCCGTTGGCCGTGCCGGCCCCGGAAGCGTCCAGGCACTTGTTGCCGTACACCATCAGCTGCTTGCTGGCGGTGGCGGTCCACCGCTGGTTCGCGCCCCCGCCGCAGTCCCACAGCTGCACCTGGGTGCCGTTGGTGGTGGACGAGTTGGGGACCTCGACGCAACGGCCGGACTGGCCGCCCACGAGCTGCCCGCCCTGCTGGCTGCCGCCCCCGCTCTGCTGCCGGACGATCGACGTCGATTCGGCCGACCGGTTGCCCTGTGCGTCGACGACGTAGAGCCGGTACTCGCCCTGACTCGTCGGCACGGCGATCGACGTGGCGGTGCCGGAAGCCCTGGTCATCGTCGGCCCGGCGGTGAAGGTGGTCGTGCCGTACGGAGCCAGCCAGACCGACCTGGTGGCGTCGCCGGTGCTCCGGATCGGGATCGACGCCGTGGTGCTGGTGACGAACGTGCTGGCCGGCAGCACATAGTTCGGTGCGGAGAAGTTGCTCGCCGGGATGATGTCCCGGTAGGCGTCCTCCAGGCCGGAGTTGGCCGCGATGGTGTACGCCGCCGCCGGCCAGACGTAGTCGGAGGAGACGAGGATGTCGGCGACCGTGCTGTTCGGCAGGTTCTTGTTCGACACCTTGTTGATCGGGCCGTAGATCTGCGTGATGCTCAGATCGTGCTTCCGACCGAAGTCGTCGGAATTGATCATCCAGGTGACGTTCTTGTCGATGCTCAGGACGTTGTCCCGGAAGGTGATGTACGCCGACCCCTCATCCGGGTGCAGTCCGTACTTGTGGCCCGAGGGCACGCCCTGGAGGTAGTTGTTGGTGATCGTGGTCCCGGGCTGGCTGCCCAGCGTGTAGATCGGCGCCGTGTCGCTGAGGCGCTGGACCGTGTCGATGATGTGGTTGTAGCTGATGGTGTTGTTCCGCGCCGTCGTGGTCGGCCGGTTGGGCGCGATCGAGCCCGACGACCCGTCGAAGTTCCACCAGCCCCAGCCCATCGTGATGCCCGACCAGGGGGCCTTCTCGATCCGGTTGCGCTGGATCGTGAGGGTGTCGACGAAGTACGCCGAGATGGGGCTGTGCCCGTTGAACAGGACCGCGCTGTCGTACAGATAGTTGTTCTTGATCTCGATGTTCTTCGGCAGCCCCTCGACCTGCGGGAGGTACTTCTCCCGGTTGCTCGACGTGCCGTCTCCGATGTAGACGTGCTGCGGATGGCCGACGTCGATGGCGGAGCCGGCGATGTCGTTCGTGTAGTTGCCGATCAACTGCGAGTTCTGCACGTCGTTGACCATGCTGATGCCGTCGGCGCCGGTGTGCTGGACCCGGTTGCGTTGCAGGAGGATCCCGTCGGCGTTCTGCACCTGGACGATGCCGGGCGTGACGTCCACGTTGCGGTAGTAGTAGACGTGGAAGTTGCCCTTGGCGTACACCTGGGCGCCGAGGTTGCCCTGCTGCGCCTGCTTGAAGGACGAGCCGGCGACGTTGAACAGGTTCCAGTCGGAGTGCTCCACGGTCAGGCCGGAGAACGTGATGTTGCGCGCGTGGCTGCTCGTCGAGGCGCCGGCGACCCGCAGCACGGTGGTGACGTTGTTCGGCGCGTAGACCGCGGCGGTCGACATGTTGTCGGCGCTGGCCTTGTAGTAGTAGACCGTCTTCGTGCCCTTGTCGAAGTAGAACTCGCCGGGGGCGTCGAGGAACTCGTACGCGTTCATGAGTTTGTGGCTGCCGCCGACCTGGGCGTTGCCGTTGAACGCGCCCTGCGCGATGGCCGCGCCCGGCTGCTGGAACAGGGCGACCCGGTTCGCGCCGTCCGTGGTCACCTGGCGGACCCCCACGATGGCGGTGGTCCAGGTCGTGCCCGTCTCGATCTCGATGTCGTCCTGATTGCGGGGGATGGCGGGGAAGTCGCTCTGGCTGTACTTCGCGCCGTCGCACTGCGAGCCCGACTCCCACGCCCAGGACGCCTGACCGGCGGTGACGTTGTACGTCCCGTAGCACCCCGCCGAACTGACGGTCTTGGTCGCCATCTGCGCCCGCTTGTCGTTGACGTAGAGCGTGCGCAGCTTGGTGCTGCGATCCAGCGGCGCCTTCCAGATGTTGCCGCTGTGCTGGGTCCACCCGGTCACCTGGACGCCGCCGTCGAGGACCGGCGTCTCGCCGGGATAGGCGGCGTAACTGATCCGGAACCCGTTGGTGCCGGAGTCGCTGGCGCCGAACTCGATGGTGCTGGTGACCGGGTATCTGCCGCCGCGCAGGTACACGGTGATGTCGCCGGTCATGTTCGCGTTAACACTGCGGACGGCGTCGCGTGCGCGTTGCACCGTCTTGAACGGCGACTGGAGGGTCCCCGCGTTGCTGTCGTTCCCGTCCGGGGCGACGTAGTAGGTCTCCTGAACGGCGGCCGCGGCCGGGCGCTGCTGTGACATCACGGCGGGCACCGTGGCGGCGATGAGCATCGCCGCCGCGATCAATGCCGTTCGGGTGGTGGATGCGGCTGTTCTCACGTGCTGTCCTTCCTGGTCGTCGACGTGGTGCCTGAGGCGTGTATCGAGCGACGAGCAGGGAACAGCGACGCCACTTAGGACCGGCGGGGGCACCTGCCGCCCGGCCGCACTCTTTTGCCAATCGCTACGAACTCTCTCCGGGAGCGTAAGTCACACGTGTGACGACTGCAATACGAGATTGTAACCCGTCTATGCGTAAATGCCTTCTAAATAGGTCAAAGGGGCCGGCTGACCCCCATCGCCATAACGGATCATCCGATGAATTCGTAGGCCTGGCGCTTCCACCGAGGCAGCACGGTCCGGGACGGCTCGGGCCGGGGCGAACGGCACCCCGGCCCGAGCCGACGCGTCACCTGAGGGAGAAGTCCGCCAGCCGCAGCGCGGAGTCGAACACCAGGTACACGTCGTGGGTGCCGGCGGTCCGGGCCACCTCGGCGCTGACGCTCACGTACCGGTAGTCGTCGCCGGTGCTGGGCACGGTGGCCGTGCCGAGCAGCCGGCCGGTGGGCGAACCCAGCCGGACCTGGATCGTGCCGGCGCCCACCGCCGCCCTGGCGACCCTCGCCGTGAAGGTGTGGGCGCCGGGGCGCAGCGCGGAACCGGCGAAGGCGATCCACTGACCGGCGGCGGTGGCGCCGACGGCCGTACCCCGCGCCTTCGTCTCGTCGACGAGCCGGACCCCCGCGTACCTGTCGAAGTTCTCGGCCCGGGTGGTCCGGGAGAGGTCCCGGGCCGGGATCGTCGCACCGCGCACCGCGACCGCCGTCCGGGCCCGGATGTCGTCCGCGTTCGTGCCGACCAGCAGGTCGTACGTGGACGATTCGACCACCCACCGGCTGCGGGTGACGTCCCAGTTCGCCAGGTCGGCGACGGGCAGCCGGAGCGTCACGGCCCGGGTCTGCCCGGGTGCGAGCTGCACCCGCTGGAACGCTTTGAGCGCCCGGATCGGGGTCTTCACCCGGGAGGTGCGCTGGTGGGTGTAGAGCTGGACGACCTCGGACCCGGCTCGGCTGCCGGCGTTGGTCACGTCGACGCTCACCGAGATCGTGCCGTCGGCCGCGACCGAGCGGGCGTCGGTGCGGGGCTGGCCGTACCGGAACCGGGTGTACGACAGCCCGTGGCCGAACGGGTAGAGCGGCTTCGCGGTGCTGTAGAGGTAGGTCTGTCCGGACGAGATGATGTCGTACTCCAGCAGGTCCGGCGGTAGTTGCCGGTCCGAGCGGTACCAGGTCTGGGTGAGCTTGCCGGACGGGTTGCGGTCGCCGAACAGGACGTCGGCGACGGCGTGCCCGGTCTCGGCGCCCGCGTGGGTGGTCCAGACGATGGCCGGAACGTGCTCCTGCTCCCAGCCGATGGTGACCGGGTAGCTGGTCTGGAGCACCAGCACGGTGTGCGGGTTGGCCTTGGTCACCGCCTTGACCAGCGCTTCCTGGCCGGCGCTCAACGCCGTCGAGGTCCGGTCGTGCGCCTCGCGCCCGTTGATGAACGGGTTGCTGCCGACGACCAGGACGGCGGTGTCGGCCGCCTTGGCCGCCGCGACGGCGCGGTCGACTCCGCTGCTGACCACCTCGCGGGCGAAGTGCGTCGCGTCCGCCGCGGTGGACGCGCCGAGCGTGAGGGCGCCGCCGTCGCCGACCGTGACGTACGTGTTGGCGCCGAACCAGCTCTCGGTCGTCTCGTAGCCGGTGTAGCGCAGCGCGACGGTACCGTCGGCCTGCGGCTCCAGCGTGAACTGCTGCTGGACGTACCAGCCGTTCGGCTGTTCGTCGCGGGTGATGAAGGGCCCCCAGTTGTAGCCGAGGTAGCGGCCGTTGGCGGCGTTGCGCAGCGTCACCACACCCTGGCCCCAGTCCACCGCGTCGAACTGGGCGGCGAGCGAGGCGGTGGCGCCGGTCGCGGCGACCGGGTCGGCGTCGGTGGTGCCGGTGGCCGTGACGTACCGGCCGGTCGCCGGGTCCTTCAGGGCGATCCGGTCGGCGCCGTCGAGCCCGCTGACGCCGGCGGAGCCGCCCAGCCGCTCGCGGATGCCGTCGAGCGCGGTCACCTCGTACGGCAGGTCGGCGCCGTACCAGTCGGAGTAGAGGGTGTCGGCCAGCGGGCCGAGCACTGCCACCTTGCGGGTCCGGGACGGGTTGAGCGGAAGGGCCTGTCGGGAGTTCTTCAGCAGCACCATCGCCGCACCGGCGGCCTGCCGCGCCAGCCGCTGGTGCTCGGGGCTGTTGATGACGTCCGGGGTGATGTCGCCGTACCGGCCGCCTCCCGGGTCGAACTCACCGAGGCGGAACCGGACGTTCAGGGTCTCGGAGATCCGGGCGTCGATGTCCGCCTCGGTGAGCAGGCCGGAGGCGAGGGCCTGCTTGATGGCGGTGACCGTCGGCTGGGCGTTCGTGTCGTCGGTGATGAAGCTGTTGACGCCGGCCTTGATGATCGCGGCGTTCGCCTCGGGCTGGGTGGCGTAGTAGCCCTGCGAGGCGACCAGGTTGTTCGGCGCCCAGGCGTCGGTGACATTCATCAGCGGCTGGTCGGTCCAGCCGCGCACCACAGTCGCCAGATCCGGGTCAACCGTGGCGGGACGGCCGTTGACCAGGTTGTACGAGGCCATCACCCCGGTCGCCGCGTCGGCGGCGATGGCCGGCCGGAAGGCCGCGCGGTCGTACTCGTTGAGCACCCGTGGGGGCACGTTCGACGAGGTGACGTCGCGCCGGACCTCGTTGTTGTAGGCCAGGTAGTGCTTCAGGGTCGGTGCGCTCTTGAGGTGGTCCGGGTCCCCGCCGGTCATCCCCGAGCCGTACGCGGTGGAGATCTTCGCCGTGAGCAGCGGATCCTCGGAGTAGCCCTCCTCGTTCCGGCCCCACCGAGGGTCGCGGAGCAGGTTGACCACCGGCGCCCAGAGGTTGAGGCCCCAGACCCGCGGGTTCTGCGCGTGGTAGCCGCGCGCCTCGTCGCCAACGGCCGAGCCGACCCGCTGGATCAGGTCGGTGTCCCAGGTGCTCGCCATGCCCACCGGCTGCGGGAAGGACGTGCCGCGAGCCTTCACGACCGCGCCGTTGTTGTCGATGTCGGTGGACCAGGCGACCCCGTGCAGCGCCTCGGTGCCGGTCTTGAACAGGCCGATGCCCAGCCGGGGAACCGCCGGCTGGTACTGGTGCAGCCACGAGATCTTCTCGTCCAGGGTGAGCCGGCCGAGCAGGTCGTCGACCCGGGCCTGCACGGGCAGGTGGGGATCTCGGAACGGGTAGGTGGGTTCGGCGTGCGCCGTGCCGGGAACGGCCGGTAGGACGAGCAGTGCGAGCGCGAGCGCGGTGATCCCGCGCCGAAGGCGCCTGTTCCGCATGCGGTTTCTCCTCATGTCGTACGAGCGACGTCACGAAGGACGCCGAGACCGGCGTGGCCAGGCTCGACACCCGGTTGACGGGCCTGAACGACGGATCGTCGAAGCGCTTCGACGATCCGGCCGCAGGGACCACGGCCATGATCTGGTGATTTCGGCAACTATAGATGTGAGCCGATGGGCTGCACCAGTGGCGGCGGCGGCTCCGGGCCGGGCGGGGCCCCACCCATTCGTCGACCAGGCGGTTCCGTTGATCAAGCGGGTAAACTCGTTACCGCTGCGTGCTGCGCTGTCCGCACGGCATCCACGGGCGCGGCCGGACAGATACGACCGGTCGCTCGGTCACGAGCCCGCAGTCGACCGCCGAAATCCGCTCCGCGCCGCTGAAGGGGACGTCATCAGGTGAGCACGCACTCGATGTTGCTGTTCGTGCTCGCCGCCGTCGCGGTCATCGTCGCCGTGCGATGGGTCGCGGCCCACACCGGCCTGCCGGCGGCCGCGCTGCTGCCGCTCATCGGCATCGCGTACGCGCTGCTCCCCGGCCCCAACATCGAGCTGGATCCCGACCTCGTGCTCATGGTCGTGCTGCCGCCGTTGCTCTACAGCGCCGCACTGGACTCCTCGCTGCTGGACATCCGCCGCAACCTGCGCATCGTGGTCAGCCTGTCCGTGCTGCTGGTGCTCCTCACCGGAATCCTCGTCGGCATCGGGTTCCACCTGTTCGTCGCCGGCGCGACACTCGCCGCCGGGATCGCGGTCGGCGCCGCCATCGCGCCGCCCGACCCGGTGGCCGCCCTCGCGGTGGGCCGCCGGGTCAACCTGCCGCCGAAGATGGTCACGATCATCCAGGGCGAGGGGCTGCTGAACGACGCCACCGCCCTGACGATGCTCAGCGTCGCGGTGGCCGCGGCCGTGGGTGGCGAGTTCTCGTTCCCGGGAGCCGTGGCGAAGTTCCTGCTGGCGGCGATCGGCGGAATCGCAGTGGGCGCCGCCGTCGCCTGGCTGGTCCGGCTGGCCCGACCGCTCACCACCGACCCGTTGATGTCCAACGCCATCTCGCTCGCGACACCGTTCGTGGCCTACCTGCTGGGCGAGGAGCTGCACGTCTCCGGGGTGCTCGCCGTGGTGATCGCCGGGCTGATCGTCGGCCACCAGACGCCCCAGCTCGGCTCCGGGGCCGCCCGGTTGCAGACCAGCGCGGTGTGGCGGCTGGTCGACTTCCTCCTCGAAGGCTTCGTCTTCCTGCTGATCGGCCAGCAGCTCCCCGAGGTCGTGAAGGGCCTGCGCCAGTACGAGACGTCGACAATCGTCATCGCCGTCGCGGTGTCGGTCGGCGTGGTGCTGCTGCTGCGCCCCGCCTGGCTGGTGCTGACCCAGTCCCTCCCCCGGTCGCTGCACACCCGGCTGGGCGGCGTCTCCGAGCAGGACGACCCCGACGAGCCCGGCAGCAGCGCCCGCCAGATCGCCCGCGCCGACCGCAACGCCCAACGGCTGTCCCCACGCGAGGTGACCGCGCTGAGCTGGTCGGGCACCCGTGGTGTCATCAGCCTGGCCGCGATCTTCACCCTGCCGTTGACCACCCACAGCGGCGCCCCCTTCCCCGACCGCGACCTACTGCTGTTCTGCACCTTCGTGGTCGTCCTGGTCACACTCGTCGGGCAGGGCCTGACGTTCGCGCCGCTCGTGCGCAGGCTCGGGCTACGCGCCAACGAAACCGACCAGGCCCGCGTCCGCAACGAGGCCCGCTCGGCGGCGGTCGAGGCCGCCCTGGCCCGCCTGGACGAGGTCGCCGCCGAGGACCCGGACAGCGCGGTGGCCGTCAACACCACCCGCACCCAGTTGCTGGCCCGCCTGGCGCGCTACCGCGGGCGGCTCGACCTGCTCGAACAGAGCGAGTCGTCCGAGATACCGACCTCACCGGAGTACGAGACGGCGCTGCAGGTCCGCCGGACGGCGATCGACGCCCAGCGGGAGGAACTCGTGCGCTGGCGGGACAGCGGTCGGCTGCCCGACGAGGAACTGCGCGTCCTGGAACGCGAACTCGATCACGAGGAGCTGCTGCTACCCAAGCGGACGTCCAGCTGACCGGCCGACCCTGCGGTCAGTCATGCTGGCCCCGGCCTATCGCCAGGCGCACCAGCGCCGCACCCTCCTCGGGGTCCAGGCCGCTGGCGATGAGCAGGTCATGGGCGATGGTCCGGAACTCGCCCACAGCGATCATCCCGGAGTAGCCCAGACGGTGACTGTGCAGGCGGGTGGGGTCGCGGGCGGACAGGCCCTGCGCGCGTCCGACCAGCTCGACCGCCTCCAGGATCCGCTCGCGCGGCTCCCGTGGCTCCTCTCGGGCGATGATCGCGCCGCGTAGGTCCTGCGCGCTGTCGGCCAGCAGGTCGATGGCGGCCGAGAGCTCCTCCGGCAGCGGCTCGTCGTCCTTGAGCGCCGTCGTGAGCCGCCTCGCCAGAGATCGGCAACTGTGCAGGCTGCGTTCCAGATGCCGGACCGACTCCGCGTGAATGGCGAACGAGTCGCGTTCATGCCAGCGCAGCGGCGCGAGTCGCACCACCTCCCCGGCGGCCTGCAGCCCGTCCCGTAACGCGATGATCTGCGGGCCGATGTTCCGCAGCTCGCGCAGGGCCTGCTCCGCCTGCCCGAGATCACGCACGCGCAGCGCCGCCGCCACATGGTGCATGGCGACCACCGCGGGGCCGACCACGGGCTCGGCCAGTCGGTGCAGTGTCCGCCGCGGATGGATGGGCACCAGCAGCAGACTGACCGCCAACCCGATCAGCCCTCCGACCGTGGCGTCCACGAACCGGGGGATGGACAGGTCACGGACCGGTGGTTCGAGGGTGGCGATGAGCACCGCCGTACCGCCGGCCTGGGTGAGCAGCGACCCGCCACCCTTGAGCAGGATGGCCACGATGATCGCCAGCAGGACGACCCCACCGGTCTGCCACGGGCCGATGCCGAACAGCGGCATGAGCGTGTCACCCACGGCGAGCCCGAGCACCACCCCGACCAGCAACTCGATGGTGCGCCGCAGGCGGGAGCCCATCGCGGCGGCCGCGATGCCGACCGCAGTGGTGGGCGCGAAGACCGGCGACGGATTGCCGAGGAACCGGTACACGACGAACCACGCGAGCCCCGCCGCGACGGCGGCCTGCACGGCGAGCAGCCCGTAGAGCCGGAAACGCCAGGCTCGTACGCGCCACGCCTCGCGCGCCCGCTCCCGCAGTGCGGCGAACGCCCGGTCGGCGCGAGAAGGCCGGTGCGGTGGTGGGCCCGGTTCGGCTGCCGAATCCTCGCTCGCGGGCATGCGGGCCGCATACCCACCGGACGCGCACCTATCCGCGCCGCCGACGCCCGCGCGGGCCCTGTTGACCGCCGCCCCGCCGGTGCGGGTGACACCGACCGGCGGGGCGACGATCACGGTACGCGGACTACCTCTTGGCGATCTTGATGGTCGCCGTACGGTAGTTGTTGCGCCTGTCGTTCTTCGTGGGGTCGTAGTTCTTCTCGATGTTGCCGGCGCTGTCCACCGAGAACCAGCGGAACGTCGTCGTCTCGGTCACGTGGAACACCTGCCCCGGCTCCCGGAACTCGGTGGCCGCGTAGCGCGGCGACTGTAGCGTCGGTCGGCTGCCGTCGGTCGTGTAGTAGATGGTGGCCGGCTCGCTCGTCTCGAAGCGCACGTCGACCGGCCCGCGGTACGTCCCGGCGCCGGGAACGAGCTCGGACGTCGGGTTCTTCCGATCCCGGCCCCAGTCCGCCGCGACCCGGAACATCTCCATGATCCCGTTTGCGTACTCCATCGTCTCGGCGTGGCCGCTGACCAGCTCGGGGTTCCCCACCCACTCCGGCTGGAACGAGCCGCCCTGCCAGTCGCCGGTGGCCGGGTTGTAGACGGAGCCACCGACCTCCCAGCCGAACGCGTAGATCCCGTAGGTGTAGTACAGGTCCTCGCGCACGTTGCCCGCGGAGGAGTAGAGGACGTCGGACGAGCCGCCGACGTTCTCCGGCGTGACGACCGTCTCCCGGTGCGCCTTGACCTGCGACAGGATCCGGGAGGCCGACTGCCAGTAGAACGCCTCGTCGCCCAGCGGCGGACGCGGCGTGGTGATCCGCCCGTCCGCGATGTACGCACCGGGCTGCCAGAACAGCTGCCCGCCGTTGGAGTGCACGGACATCATGAACTTGATGTTCGAGTACTTCTCGACCAGCCAGATGATGTTCTTCGACTCCGGCTCGGACAGCTCCTCCGGCCCCTGGTAGGTGCCGCTGACGCAGTTGGTCGACCCTCCCGCGTAGCCGTCGTGGCCCGACCCGACCCGGTAGTTCCGGTTCAGGTCGACGCCCCAGGAGTTCCGCTGCCCCGGGTCGGCGGTCGCGTTCGGGCAGTGGTTCGTCATGTTCTTCCGCTGGGAGGCGAAGTTGTAGAAGCTGTAGTTCGCCCCGTCGGGGTTGTTGGAGAGGATGAAGAAGACGTCGGTGTTCTCGACGATCTTCTTCGTCTCCCGGTCGGACCGGTAGTTGTGCACCAGGCGCTCGGCCGACTCCAGGCTGGTCGTCGCCGGCACCCACTCGCGGGCGTGGTCCTGCGCCTGGATGAGAACGCCGGGCTTGCTGCCGTCACGGTGCTTGCCGATCCGCAGGACGGGGATGGTGACCGGGCCCCGCGGCACCTCACCGTCCGGTGCGCCGACGCGCTTCTGGTCGAGGAAGTCGGTCAACGCGACCGGGCCGGCCGTCGCCGCGACGATGCCGGTGCCCGCGTTGGTGCGGTACGGGTGCGCCCGGTCGATGAGGCCCTGGGACCGGGTCATCAGCGCGTCCGCGACCTGGGTGGCCGTACTCGCCGGAGCGCCGGAGGCGTCGGTGCCGAGCAGGACGCGGACCGCCTTGCCCGCGACCTCCACGGTGAGCGGGAGGTCCGCCCCCGGCCGGTCCACGAACTCGACAGTGACGTCGTTGCCACCCTCGTGGCCCCACGCCGCCGAGCTGACCACGACTGCCGACTGACCCGTACCGCCGATCGTGGCCTGCGCCTTGCGCTGGTAGCCGTTGGTCTGGTTCGGGAGGTAGACGATTTCGGCGATGTCCGGGTACTGGCGGGCGATCTCCTTCGCGCGGCTGTAGAGCTGCTGCGGGTGCCGGTAGCCGTCCACGAAGTCGGACTTGTAGGACGGGTTCGCCGTCAGCGGCGGCGGAGCGTCCTCAAGCCAGTCGGAGACCGTGCCGGTGGCGACGCCGCCGGTTGAGCTCGTGACCCGGATCTGGTTCGGGCGCGCGTCGAGCTTGAACAGGTTGCGGTGGAACATGTACTGCCCCGAGTCGACGAAGCGGCTCATCGTCCGGGCGAAGCCGAACGGCGTGGCCCTGCCCGAGTCGTTCTCGAGCTGCATCTCGACGACCGGTTCGGCCTGCTGCCCCTCCGTGGTGCGCGCCTCGACGTAGAGGAAGCCCTGGCCCTTGGTGGTGAACCAGTCGGCACGGGCGATCCGTACCGTCGCCTCGTGGCTGGCCGGTTGCGCCACCCGCGCGGCAGCGCCCGCGATGCCGCCATCGGCCTCGTCACTCCAGCCGAACCCGACGCCATCGCGGAGGACCTCGACGCCCATCGCCGTCAGTTCGATGATCTGCTCGGCGGTGACCACCGCCTCGCCCTCGATGCCGGTCGGCACGCGCCGGAGGCCGTGTTCGAGGTCGAAGCCGGCAGCGACGACCTTGTCCAGCATGTCGGCGCCGGCCAGCTTGACGTGTACGCGGCGTACCTGGTCCACGGTCTCAAGCTGGGATGGCGCGGAGCCGGCCGTGGCGGTCGGACCCGCGGGATCCGCACCCGCTGGCCCGGTCGACACGAGGACGCCCGCCATCAGGGCGGGCAGCACCACAAACGCGATGCGCCGTTGTCTGCGTCGCATTATCCCCTCCTTCGTGTTCACACTGATCCACATAGGACGGACGGATGACGCTCGCGCATCCTGGGTCTGAGCACGGGTGATGGTTGGCGTGGCGAGAAGGTCCGGGGCCCTGCGCGAGTCCGGTGAGCGTATGCGGATCTTCATCGGCATCGGCCGGGATCAACGTAATTTGAGCATTACTTGAGGCATCGCGGGTGCCTGCGGTCGCCCGCCTTCGCCCAGCCCCGGCGACCACCCGTGGTTGATCCGCCGCCGGCCGGGTAGCTGAACACCATGCGACTACCGACCCTCGTCAAGACCGCGGCGGCGGTCACCGTCACGGCCGCCGCCGGGACAGCGGTGAACGACACCTCCAACGGCTGGTACCGGCGGCTGCGCAAGCCGAGCTGGCAGCCACCGCCGGTGGCGTTCCCGTTGGCGTGGACGCCGCTGTACGCGTTGATCGCGGTGGCCGGCGCCCGCGTACTGGACCGCACCGACGGTGCCGATCGCGCCGCCTTCACCCGCGCCTACGCGCTCAACCTGGCTCTCAACTTCGGCTGGAGCGCGTTGTTCTTCAAGGCCCGCAGGCCCACCGTCGCGCTGGCCGAGATCGCCGCCCTCAACGCCTCGAACTTCGCGCTCGTCCGCCGCGCCTCCCGCGTCGACCCGGTCGCGGGTGCCGCGCTGGCCCCGTACGCCGCGTGGACGCTCTTCGCCACCGCGCTCAACGGCGCCATCGTCCGCCTCAACAGCACCAGGTGACAGCTCAGTTTGTGTGACCTGAGCGGGCCGCAACCCATCTCCACGGTGTACGACGATGTCCCGTGAAGGCGAGGTTGTGAGCGTGACCTATCACGCGTACCCGAACAGAACCGACCTGTCGGCGGTGGTGGACGCGGCCCGCCGCGGTGACCACGCCGCGACGGACGAGTTGGTCTCGCACTACCTGCCACTGGTGTACAACATCGTGGGACGGGCACTGAATCGATCCGCGGACGTCGACGACGTCGTGCAGAACACGATGTTGAGCGTCGTACGAGGGCTGGCGGGCGTACGCGATCCGCGGCTCTTCCGGTCCTGGCTGGTCGCCGTCACCATGAACGAGGTCCGCGCCTACCGGCAGCACCGGCACACCACACCGACGCCGCCGGAGGACATCGACAACATGGTCGCCCCGGGTTCGGACTTCGAGGATCTGACCCTGACCCAGCTGCGCCTGTCCGACCAGCGCCGGGAGGTCGTCCTGGCCACGCGCTGGCTGGACGACGACCACCGCCACCTGCTCTCCCTGTGGTGGCTGGTCGAGGCCGGTCACCTGTCCCGCGCCGACCTGGTCGACGCGCTGCAGATCGACCCGCACCACGTGACCGTCCGCGTGGCCCGGATGAAGGCGCAGTTGGACACCGCTCGGCTGGTGGTGCGGGCCCTCATCGCCCGGCCCGGCTGCGCCGGCCTCCTCGACACGGCCGCCGACTGGGACGGTCAACCGGCGCCGGTGTGGCGCAAGCGGCTCGCACGCCACATCCGCGACTGCACGTACTGCCCGAACACCACCTCGGACCTGGTTCCCGCCGAGCGGCTGCTCGCCGGCCTCGCGCTCACGCCGGTCCCGGCCCGCCTCGCGTCGGACGTCTCCCACCAGGTCCAGCTCGTCGCCTCCTCGCAGGGCGCCACATCGGCAGGCGCGTACGCGAAGGCCGGGATGGTGCCCAAGGCCCGCCTCACGGCACTGTCGCTCCCCAAGACCCTGGTCGGCGCCGTCGCGGCCGTCGCCCTGGTAGCAGGGGGCGGGCTCGTCCTCACCACCTACGCCGACGGGCCGACGAAACAGCCGGCGAGCGCCGCAGCCGCCGAGCCCTCGGCGCAGGTCACCGACGCCGCCCCCGAGCCGAGCGAACCTGCTGTCGAGTCGCCCTCCCCCACAGCGCCCGTACCCTCCCCGAGCGCCGCACGCCCGAGCCCCACCCCCAGCAGATCGGCGACGCCGACGCGTACCTCGTCACCGACGCCGAGCAGGCCGGCCAGGAAGTCGACCGCCGCCCTGCCGGCCGGTGTGTCCGCCGCCGAACAACGCCTCCTGGTGCTGCTCAACGAGCGACGCCGCGCGCTCGGGCTGCCCGAGGTCAAGATGCGCACCAACGAGCAGGACGCCGCGGAGGCCTGCGTGAAGCAGAACCTGGACGCGGGCACCTTCACGCACTGCGGGCACGAGGTCCTGTTCGCGTCGTCGGGCAACTCCTCGCCCGAGCAGATGATCGAGGCCTGGTTCAACAGTCCCGGCCACAAGACGGCACTGACCTACGCCAGCTCCCGCTTCGCCGGCCCCGCCATCGTCTCCAACGGCACCCGCCAGATCGCCGCCATCACCATCGACTACTGAGGCTCGCCGGCCCGGGAGGGACCCCCGCCGGGGACGGGTGGCGAGAATCAGGCGGACCCTGGCATTTTCGCCTCTCGTCCTCGGCGGTGGGCCTTCCTACGCTCCTTCCGAAAGGCTTTTCCGCCAACGGGAACGGGCTGGATCGTGCTTCGTTATGTCATGCCTGTGGTGATCGGGCTGGTCTACGTCGGGCTCAACTCCCTCGTGCCGGAGCCGCACCGGCGGCGCCTGAACGCCCTCGTCGTCACCGGCGCCGGGGCCGCCTACATCAGCGGTGGCGGGTTCGGGCTGTGGGAGCTGGCCTTCTGCGCGCTGCTGCTGGTGGTGGGATACGCCGGGCTCACCTCGTACACCTTCATCGGCGTCGGATGGCTCCTGCACACGGTCTGGGACGTGCTGCACCACAGGCACGGCACCCCGATCATCGCGTCGCTGCACGACTCGTCGTTCGGCTGCGCGCTCTGCGACCCGGTGATCGCGCTCTGGTGCTTCACCGGCGGCCTGTCGGTCCGAGACCTGTACGACCGGGTCGCGCGGCGCCCGGCCGGCACGCGCCCACCGGTCACCGCACAGCCCTGACTGGTTGAATTTCGCCATGCACACGGTGGCCGTGCTCGCCCTCGACAGCGTCGTCCCGTTCGACCTGTCCACCCCGATGGAGGTCTTCGGGCGCACCCGCCTGCCCGACGGCAGCGCCGGCTACCGCGTCCTCGTCTGCGCCGCCACGCCGACGGTCACCGCGGGCGCGTTCAGCATCGCGGTGCCGTGGGGCCTGGACGTCCTCGCCGACGCCGACACCGTGATCGTGCCGGGTGTCTCCGACCCCGGCGCCGCGACGCCTCCCGCGGTCCTCGACTCGCTGCGCGCGGCCGCCGCGAACGGCGCCCGGATCGCCTCGATCTGCGGCGGCGCGTTCACCCTCGCCGCCACCGGCCTGCTCGACGGACACCGTGCCGCCACGCACTGGGTCGCCACCGACCAGCTCGCCGCTCGGCATCCGCGGGTCCGGGTCGACCCCAACGTGCTCTACGTGGACAACGGCCAGTTCCTGACCTCCGCCGGCGCCGCCGCAGGGCTCGACCTGTGCCTGCATCTGGTCCGCCGCGACCACGGCGCAGCCGTCGCCGCCGAGACGGGGAGGTTGTCCGTCATGCCGCTGGAACGCGCGGGCGGACAGGCGCAGTTCATCATGCACGAACCACCGGCCCCCGAGGGGGCGACCCTGGAACCGCTGCTGGCCTGGATGCGCGACAACTCCCGGCGTGAGCTGACCCTCGCCGACATCGCCCGCCACGCCGGGATGAGTACCCGGACGTTGAACCGGCGGTTCCGCGACCAGACCGGGACCACGCCACTGCGATGGCTGCACCGGGTCCGCGTCCACCGGGCGCAGCACCTCCTGGAGACCACCGCCCAACCCGTCGACCGGGTGGCGACGCAGGTCGGGTTCGGCTCCACCACCGCCTTTCGGGACCGCTTCAGGCGAATCACCGGCACCAGCCCGCAGGCGTACCGGCGTAGCTTTCGCGGTGGCTGACGGCGGCGCGCGGGATGGTCGAGGGTGCGTGAGAGACGAAAAAGACCCCGGCCCGGCAGAGATCTGCCACGTCGGGGTCTTACTCGTTGGTGCGCCGCCAGGGACTCGAACCCCGAACCCGCGGATTAAGAGTCCGCTGCTCTGCCAGTTGAGCTAGCGGCGCTCGATCGGCAACGGAGAGAACATTAGCACCCCGCCAACCCGGGCTCCAATCCGGTTACCCGGCTCCCCCCTTCGGTCGAGCTTATTGGGCATATGGCCACAAACCGGCCGTCAGCCCTGGGACGGGGGCGTGGGTCGCGGCACTGATACGGCACGATGTCCGCCAGGTACGCGAGAACAGAGGTGGGGATGGCACGGTTCACGCGAGCCGGGGCGGTGGTGGGCGCTCTGACCCTGGCGGCGTCGCTGGCACTGACCGGGTGCGGCGACGAGCAGAAGAAGCCGGAATTCGTCGGCGGTACGTCGACAGACGCAAGTGCCGTACCCGAATCGGCCGCTCCGTCGACATCGGGCGCGTCGAGCGCGCCCAGCGGGCCGGCACTGACGCTGAGCCCGGCCAACGGCACGAAGAACAAGCCCGTGAGCACGGAGATCAGCGCCAAGCTCCCGGACGGCGGCAAGGTGGCCTCGGTCACCCTGACCGCGGCCGGCGGGGGCTCGGTGGAGGGCAAGCTGCGCACCGACGGCTCCGCCTGGGTGCCGTCGGCTCCCCTGAAGTACGGCACCAACTACACCGCGACGGTGACGGCCACCGGTTCCGACGGCACGACGAGCCAGGGCACCAGCACCTTCACCACGATGGCCAAGCCGAAGTCGACAATCGGGTCGGGCCTCTACCTCTTCGACGACAAGAGCTACGGGGTCGCCATGCCGGTGGTCACCGAGTTCCACCCGGGCATCCCGAAGAAGGACCGGGCCGCCGTCCAGAAGCGGATGTTCGTCAAGACCGACCCGCCGCAGCCGGGCGCCTGGCACTGGGTCGACAACGGCACCCAGGCCTACTACCGCGCACCGGAGTACTGGCAGCCGGGCACCACCATCACCGTGCGGATCGCCCTGGCCGGCGTGCCGCTGAGCAACGGCAAGTACGGCGACATCGACCGCAAGGCCACCGCCAAGATCGGCCGGTCGTTCGTGATGAAGGTCGACAACGCCACGAAGAAGATGTCGGTGTACGAGAACGGTGCGCTGTCCCGGACCATCCCGGTGAGCCTGGGCAAGAAGAGCACCCCGTCGTCGAGCGGCACGATGGTCGTGATGGAGAAGAAGGAGTCCACGGTCTTCGACACCCGCGACGATCCGGACCCGGCCAACCGCTACGTCACCGAGATCGACTTCGCGCAGCGGCTCACCTGGGGTGGCGAGTACATCCACGCCGCGCCCTGGTCGGAGCATGTGCAGGGGCGGTCCAACGTCTCGCACGGCTGCGTGAACGTGTCGATGGCGAACGCCAAGTGGCTGTTCGACAAGACGCGGATCGGTGATCCGATCACGATCAAGGGCACCGAGCGCAAGGTCGTCGCCGGCAACGGCTGGACGGCGTGGAGCCTGAGCTGGTCGGAGTTCGTGAAGGGCAGCGCTCTGCCGGTGCCCAAGGGTGGCTCCGGCCCGATGCTCTGAGGGTTCGACTCCTGCGCGCCGGCCCCTGCCGTTGGCACGGGCCGGCGCGTACCCTTGCACTGCCCGCGCCGCGACGACGGCGGCGGCGACCCTCAGTCCCGCGCAAAGACGAGCCCGAATCACGAAACGCCGGATAGTAACAAAAATCCGGCATCCTGATCGGCGTGTTCCGGTTCACCCTCGGCAACCGGGGCCGGTTCTGGCGCGTCATTAGGAGACGATGGGTCAGGGACCACGACTGTGAGGACATCATGCGAGCTAGCCAGGACCAGCTGATCCGGCCCCGTGGGCGACGCCGCGTGCTCGCGGCGGGGCTGCTCGCCGTGGCGCTGGCCTTCACCTCCGCCTGCACCGACAGCGACGGCGGCAAGCCGTCCTCGTGGCAGGGCGGCGACGAGAGCCCGGCACCCAAGGCCGCGGCCACCATCAGCGAGCCGGCGGCGGACGCCAAGGACGTGCCGGCGTCCACCAGCATCACCTTCAGCACGAAGGACGCCGAGGAGACCACTGTCGACCTCAAGGACGCGGCCGGCAAGGCGGTCGAGGGCACCCTCGCCAAGGATGGCAAGACGTGGCTTCCGAACGGGGCGCTGGAGTACGGCACCAGCTACACCGCCACGGTCACCGCCACCGGCGACGACGGCCGGCCGGCCACCGCGACCAGCAGCTTCACCACGATGGCCAAGCCCGACAAGCAGGTACGGGTGAGCAGCTTCCTCGGCGACAACCAGGTGGTCGGCGTCGGGATGCCGCTGATCGTGAAGTTCAGCCGTGCCGTGCCGGAGGACTACCGCGACGACGTCCAGCGCCGGATGACGGTGACCTCGACGCCGGCCCAGGAGGGCATCTGGCACTGGGTCAGTCCCACCGAGATCCGGTACCGGCCGAAGGAGTTCTGGAAGGCGAACACCAAGGTCTCCTACCGCGTTCAGGCCGGTGGCCTGCCGATGGGTGACGGCTACTACGGCCGCTCGGACCTCTCCGTGGACGTCAAGATCGGCTCATCGCTGATCATGACCGTGGACAACAAGACCAAGCGGATGACGGTGACCCGCAACGGCTCGGTGATCAAGACCATCCCGGTCAGCCTGGGCAAGAAGAGCACCCCCTCGTCCAGCGGGACGATGGTCGTGATCGAGAAACTGCGCAAGACCGTGTTCGACACGATGGAGGAGCTGGGCCCCGAGGAGGGCTACCGCACCAAGATTGACTTCGCGCAGCGACTCACCTGGGGTGGCGAGTTCATCCACGCGGCCCCCTGGTCCGAGGGGCAGCAGGGCAGCGTCAACGTCTCGCACGGCTGCGTGAACGTGTCGATGGCCAACGGCGACTGGCTGTTCAGGAACACCCAGATCGGCGACCCGATCACGGTCAAGGGCACCGAGCGCAAGCTCCAGAACGGCAACGGCTGGACCGACTGGAACATGAGCTGGGACGAGTACGTCAAGGGCAGCGCCCTGCCGTACGAGCCGCCGGCCGACCCGGACGCCACGTCGACCCCGGACGGCGCCGGCACCCCGTCCGCCACGCCGACCGCCTGAGCCCCACGCACCATCGACTCGTCTTACAGGAATCCGGGGTGTCCCCGCTGACGGGACACCCCGGATTCCTGTAAGTCCACCGTCAGGTGTCATCAGCGAATCCAACCGACGACCCGGTCGTACAGCTCGCCCGGGTCGTCGTCGGGCCGCTCCCGGCTGGCGACGTAGTACAGCGCACCGACGTGCATGGAAAGCCCAATACGGTCGCGGCCGTACAGCTCGAACAGGCGGACCTGTGCGGGCGGGCAAGGCCAGGACGTGCCCGGCGCACAACTCTGGCACTCCCACTCGGGGCGGCGCGGCACGTGCTCGTCGGCGAGCCGTGCCTCAAGCACGGTCAGTTCACGGATCGCCCGCTGGTGGTGCGCCTCTACCCCAGCCCGGGCGGTGGTCGGTTCTTCCATCATGGCGTCGGCCCGTCGGCCAAATGCTCGGCCCGCCGACGGGCCGCCAGGTCGAGTAGGCGCTGGTGCGCGGCCAGCCGGTCCGCGGCTTGCCAGGCCCGGCCGGCCGTGGGGTCGCAGCGGGGCCACTGCCGAGCGATTCGTTTGATCATGTGCCACATCGACATCCCTTCCCGGTGGGTGGCCGCATAGGCAAGGTGCTGCGGCAACACGTCGTCTGGGACTCCCCGCTACCGGCAGCGATGGTTGCTGACCGGAGCCGTCCGATAGCAGGGAGCTATTCGAAACCTAGTGCACTAGGTTCGCCCGAACAAGCCCGCCGCGCAAACTTGGCACGCCAGGTTGCCTGTGATCGACTGGTCGTGCTGACCGGAGGTTGTATTCCCATGGCTAAGACGCCTGCCTATCTGGCGATCGCCGCTGAGTTACGCGCCGAGATCCAGTCCGGCGCGTTGGCGGCGGGTGCCAAGTTGCCCAGCGAGACCAAGCTCATGACCCGGTTCGGCGTAAGCCGCACCGTCGCGAAGTGGGCGATCAGCGTGCTCAAGGGTGAAGGTCTCGTCGAGGGCCGGGCAGGCTCCGGCGTCTACGTCCAGGCCACTCGACGGCTGGTGCGGCGTGCACCCGGCCGCGACGTCCGCAGCAGTTCCGGATCGACGTCGCCGTTCGCCCGGGACGCGGCCCGCGCCGGCCAGCAGGCCACCTGGGAGCACGAGAGCCGCCACGAGCAGGCCGATGAGCGGATCGCGGTGCGCCTCGGCGTCGAGCCGGGCACTCCCGTCATGCGGACGGCATATCGGTTCTTGTCCGACGGCGAGCCGGTCCAACTCTCGACGTCGTACGAGCCGCTGAGCATCACGGGCGGAACACCGGTCGAGTGGCCCGAGGGCGGCACGGCCGTCGGCGTGGTCGCCCGAATGGACGCGATCGGCGTGCGCGTCGACGAGTTCGAAGAGCGAATCAGTAGTCGGCCTGCGCTGGACGCGGAGGCGGACGCGCTGCGTCTGCCTGGTAGGCCGGCGGACGTGTACGAGATCGATCGGACGTACTTCGCCGGGGGCACGCCGGTCGAGACGGCGACTATCGTGCTGCCGCGCGGGCGATACGAGCTGATCTACCGGATACCGGTGGACTGATTTTCCCTACCAGTCCCCTATGACGGCTCAGGCCCCCTCCGAAGAGGGGGCCTGAGCCGCAGTGGAAGAGATCCACTAGTGGGGTGACTGATGGGAATTGAACCCACGACAACCGGGACCACAACCCGGTGCTCTGCCAACTGAGCTACAGCCACCACGCCTCCGACGCCCGGTCGATCGCCCCGGGCGGGGTGCGGACCAATAATAGCCACACCACCGCTCACGGCGTCCAGCGGGTTCCCCGCCGACCGCGCGGCCCCGCTCTAGAGCTCGGCGGCGATGCCCTTTGCGGTCTCGACGTCCGGGCCGGGAAGCGGAACGAAGATGGTGCGCCGGTAGTACTCCAGCTCCCGGATGCTCTCGCGGATGTCGGCGAGCGCCCGGTGCGCCAGGCCCTTCTGCGGCTGACCGAAGTACACCCGGGGGTACCAGCGGCGGCAGAGTTCCTTGATCGACGACACGTCGATCATGCGGTAGTGCAGGTGCGCGTCGAGGCGGGGCATGTCCCGGGCGATGAAGCCACGGTCGGTGGCGATCGAGTTGCCGCACAGTGGCGCGGTGCGCGGGTCCTTGACGAAGGTGCTGACGTACTCCAGCACCCGGTCCTCGGCCTCGGCCAGGGTGACCGCCGAGCGGCGGACCTCCTCGGTGAGGCCGGACTTGGCGTGCATGGTCTGGACGATCTCCGGCATCGCCTCCAACGCGGCCTCGTCGGCGTGGATCACCACGTCGACACCATCACCCAGCACGTTGAGGTCGGGGTCGGTGACCAGTGCCGCGACCTCGATCAGCTTGTCACTGCCAAGGTCCAACCCGGTCATCTCACAGTCGATCCAGACGAGGAGATCAGCCACCGGGACAGCCTACGCGCAGCCCACGCCCCACGGCTGCGCGCTCTCGGCCGGACGGACCGCTAGGGTTTCTCAAGTGCCAGTCAAACCCGTCGCACCGCCCGCCGTCACCGACGACGATCCCGGCGGCCGTACGGTCCGTCGGCTGGTCGCGATCGTGGCGCTGATCGCCGTGCTGCCGGCGCTCTACCTGCCCGGCCTGGTGCACAACTTCTTCGACCTGAAGATCTACATGTCGGCGATGGACTGGTGGACGGCCGGCCACCCGCTCTACGACTACGTCCAGCCGGACCGCGTGCAGGGTGAGCTGTACTTCACGTACCCGCCGTTCAGCGCGCTGCTGCTGTGGCCGTTCGGGCTGATCCGGCTCGGCGCCACCGTGGTGATCTTCACGGTGCTCACTCTGGTGGCCGTGGTGGTGACCACCCGGTGGCTGGTGACGCCGGTGATCGCCCGGCACCACCTGCCGCGAACGTTCACCCTGACCGTGGCCGTCCTGCTGGTGCTGGCGGTGGAGAGCACCCGGGAGACGATCACGTTCGGGCAGATCAACATGCTGCTGGTCGTGCTGATCCTGGCCGACCTGCTGTTCGCCGTACCGCAGGCGCGGCGCTGGGCGGGGGTCGGCGTGGGGCTGGCGACGGCGCTCAAGCTCTTCCCGGGCATCTTCATCGTGTACCTGCTGGCCACCCGACGGTGGCGGGCCGCTGCGGTGGCGAGCGCGACGGCGGCGGCGGCGACGCTGCTCGCGGCGGCGGTCGCGCCCGGGGACTCGTGGCGGTTCTGGACGCAGGAGCTGTGGGACAACGACCGGGTGGGTCGCACCGACTACACCGGCAACCAGTCGCTCTTCGGGCTGCTCAGCCGGTTCACCGCGCCGGAGAAGCCGGACCGGCTGCTGTGGCTGCTGGTGGTCGCCGTGGTGGCCGGTTATGGCCTGTGGCGGGCTGCCCGCGCCGCGCGTGCCGGTGACGCGCTGACCGGCCTGACCCTGACCGGCCTGGTCGGCGCTCTGGTCAGCCCGATCACCTGGACCCACCACATCTACTGGTTCGTGCCGGCGGTGGTGGTGCTCGCCGACGCGGCGTTGAGCGCGAACCGGCCGGAGGAGTTCCGTCGACGGCGGTGGCTCGCCGGGCTCGCCGTGGGCACCGCCGCGTTGATCATTTACGGCGTGGTGTCGTTCCACGACTGGGGGGTGGCGCCGGTCCGCACCGACGACCCGGTGGACTTCGTGGCGCGCAACGGCTATGTGCTGCTCAGCCTGCTGCTGCTGGTGGTCCTGCCGGTCCGCGTGGCCCGCCCGGTCCGGACCGTGGAAAAGTCGCACCAAATGGACACAACTCCCCAGTAGCGACCATCGGCGCTAATCTGGACTCACCTACCTCAAGCGTCGCTCGGGTAGCACCGATCCCCCGGTGAGAGTGGCCCTCCGCGTCGGCAGCGCGGAGGGCCACTCGCCGCTTCAGTCCGTCGGCATCGGCCGTGCCGTGGGTTCGGCGCCGGCGGGCGGCCACGCCAGGCTCAACGCCACCTCCGGCGGGCGGGGCAGCCGGGCCGGCACGTCCAGGTCGGCGAGGGTGACCGGCCGGGTCGGTTCGGCGCCGGACGCCGACCGGGGCCACCCGGCCGCGCCGGAGCCGACCGGGGCGAGCTGTCGCACCGCCGGCAACGGCGGGGCCGCACCGGAATTCCGGGAACTCAGGCCGCTGAGCGACGTGACCCCGAGCCGGCCGGCGAGCACCGGCACCTGGTCCGGTTCGACCACGAAGACCACCTCGCGCGGACGCGGCGGACGCAGCAGGAGCAGCACCGCGCACGCCACCAGCAGCACCCCCACCGCCAGCAGACCCCAGGTGACCGGACCGACCCAACCCGCGCTCAGTTCGGCGCGCAGATCCAGGCTCAGGTCGGCGCGGCCGTCCGGGCGCATCACCACCAGGCTCATCGACTCGCCGCTCAGCTCGTCGGCGCTCCACTGGAGGGTGCCGACACCCTCGCGTACCCAGAACGGGCGACCGAGCGGGGTGACTGCCGCACCGGCGGGCGGAGCCGCCGCAGGGACCGCCGGGTCCGTGCGGACCGGCAGCGGACCTCGGGCCAACGCCACCCGGCGGACCGAGGCGTACGGCACCGACTCCAGCCACCGACGCACCTCGGCGGTGGGCGCCAGCCCCACGAAGGCCGGGCCGTCGGGGGTACGGGCGTCGAGCCGGAGGCGGGTCTGCGCGGCGCGTGTGAAGGGCGCCTCCCGCCGCAGCAACCGGTCGAGGTCGGTGACCACTACCGCGTGGCCGGGGGTGCGGACCGTCTCGAACCGGGCGGTGAAGGTCCCACCGGGGTCGGCGTGCCGGGTGACGAGCCACAGCCCGCCGCCGGCGAACAGCGCCGGAATCCCGATGACCAACAGCAGCATTCCGGTGATCACCCGCACGAACCGCATTCGCAGCGTCCCCCTCCGTAGCCAGATACCCGGCCGACCTTACCGACGTAGACCGGCTGATCAGGGGATATCGACGGCACGGCCGGCTTCGGTCGGCGAAAGCATGCTGGCCCGCCGGAATCCGGCGGGCCAGCGGTGAGCGACGGGTCAGGACTTCGCGACCGGGCTCCGGCGGGTCCGGGCGAACGCGAGACCGCCGAGCACCAGGCCGGCCAGGCCGGCGACGAGGCCGGCGATGCCGAGGCCGATCGCGGTGCCGTCGCTCTCGTCATCGTCGTCGTCGGCCGCGGCGACTGCCGTAGCGGCCGGGGCGGCCGACGCCGACGGCCCCGCGGCGGTGAGGGTGAGCACCGGGGCGGGCTTCTCCGGCTCCTCGCCGCCCGGCTGCGGCTCGTCGATCCAGCGCGAGATGTTGCCGTCCGAGTAGGTCTGGAGGGTCTTGAAGACCATCGACTCGACCTTCGGCAGCGGCCCCATGGAGACGCCGAACTCCTGGAACTGGCCGGGCTTGACCGCCGCGTCACCGGTAGCCGTCCAGGTGATCTTGGAGACCGCCTCGGTGAGCTGGCTGCCGTGCACGTCGATCGGCGGGTCCACCCTGCGCTTCTCCGTCGTCACCGTCCAACCCGGCACCGGGATGGTCGACACCGAGCCGATCGGCGCGTTCTCCGGCAGCACGACCTCCAGCTTGGTGGTCGACGCGGTGTCACTCTCGTTGGGCACCCGGAACGCCACCCGGGCGTAGCCGCCCTGGGTCGCCTCCTTCGGGTTCACCGTGACGTGGGCGGACGCCGGCCCGGCGAAGCCGAGCACGGCGGTGGCGACGGCGGTGAACGCCAGGGCGGCAGCGGCGGTTGCGGTACGCCGGAGACGGATCATGGGCTTGGGAAACCTCTCTAACGGATCGGCACGGTGGCGGTCACCGTGGCCTGGTCGATGTCGGACGTACGAACGGTGATCTTCAACTGCCAGTCGCCGGCGGCCGGCAGGCTGATGTCGCCGTAGGAGTGGTTGTCGGTAAGCGGCAGCAGCGGCAGCTCGATCGGCTCGATCCCGGCCGAGGGCAGCGCGGCGGTCGCCCGCCACTCCGCCACCGGCTGCGGCTGGTTGTCCTTGGTGTACGCGTACAGGTGCACCGAGTTGTTGCCCCGCTCGGCCGGGTCCAGCTCGACCTGGAGGGTGAACAGCGAGCTGGTCAGCGTGGTGGAGAAGAGCCCGGCCTGGGTGCCGGACGGCCCGGCCACGGCGGTGCGGGCGGGCGTGGTCTGCACCAGCGTCGCCGACAGCCCCAGCACCACCACGGTGACGGCCAACTCCACCAGGACCGCCCGGCGCACCGGCGTCGGTCGCTGGGCCGCCGTGCGTCGACGGACCAACTGCCGGGAGTACGCGGCCACGGCGATCACGATCGCGAACAGCCCGATCTTGGCGAGCAGCAGACGCCCGTACGTGGTGGTGAACAGGGCGTCCGGGGTGGCCACCTCGATCAGCGCCTGGACGGTGCCCGCCAGCAGCAGGGCCGACACGGCGAGCGCCGCCCAGCGTGACCAGATCGGCAGGATCGCGCCCAACTCCCGCTCGTCGGCCTGGCGCAGCAGGAAGACGGCGAGCATCAGCAGGCCGCCCAGCCAGACCGCCATGCTGCCCAGGTGCACCGCGTCGACCACCACGGAGACCGCCGGCGCCGGGGAGGCCGCCGGGTGCCCGGCCAGCGGCCAGGTCAGCAGGGCCGCCCCGCCGAGCACGGCCAGGATGATCGCGTCGGCCCGGCCGGCCGGGCGGGCCAGCAGCGGCCGCAGCAGGAACGCCGAGGCCGCCAGCAGGCCGAGCCGGACCAGGTGGGCGGCGCCGAAGGCACTGCCGAACACGCTGCCGAACCCCTCGCCGGTCACCTCGAAGAGGCCGCCACCGGCGGTGTAGGGCACCTGCAACCACAGGTCGGCCAGGGTGGCCACGGCCACCAGGGAGAGACCGACCCAGGCCAGCCGGGTGGGACCCCGGCGGGAGAGCCGGCGCGGCCACAGCGCGGCGAGCACCAGCGCCGGCCCGACCAGCAGCACCAGACCGGCGTAGCCGAGGAAGCGGGCCACCTTCACGGCGTTCTCCACCACCGGGTCGGCGCGGCTGTCGTTGCCGGAATCGACAGGCGGCGTGGAGGGAGCGCCCACCGAGTAGGTGAACGCGCCGGAGACCGGGTGGCTGTCGGCGGAGATCACCCGGAAGGTCACCAGGTAGGTGCCGCGCTGACCGGCCGGGTCCACCGGGATGGTGACGACGCCGCCCTCGAAGGACGGCTCGCCCCGGTCGGCCCGGGCGCCGTCCGGCGCGATGACCCGGATCTTGTCGGGCACCTTGCGGACCGACTCGCTGAACGTGAGCACCACCTCGGCCGGCCCGCTCGACACCACCGACGAGGCGGCCGGGCTGCTGCTCGACAGCACCGCGTGGGCGCTGGCCGGGGTGGCGGGCGCGATCAACAGGGCGACGACGGTGACCAGGAGGCCGGCGGCGGCGGCCAGCCGGGCGATCCAGCGGCGGGGTGCGACAGTCATGCCGGCCATGGTCGCCGACGGACCTGGATGTCGGCGACCCGAGGCGGGGGATCGGCTCACCTGTGGCCAGCCGCCAGCGCCGCGCACGAGAGGTCGCGTGTCATGAGCAGGTAGTCGGCTGGCGGCGGGGAAAAGTTCCCGACGTGGCGCAGACCATCCAAGGGCCGAAGGACCCTGACGTCACACCCGGCGGCGCGTAACCTGGTTTGTCGTGATCCCCGTCCCGCGTGACTCCGGTGCCGCCGGTGCGACAGGTGACGTCGCCCGGGACCCGGCGACCGAGTCGGCCCTGAGCGCGCGCGACGGCGACCCCGCGGCCCAGGCCGTGTTCGTCCGGCTGACCCAGGCCGAGGTGTGGCGCTTCGCGGCCGCCCTGGTGGGCCCGGACAGCGCCGACGACCTCACCCAGGAGACCTACCTGCGGGCCTTTCGGGCCCTGCCGGCGTTCGAGGGCCGGTCCAGCGTCCGCACGTGGCTGCTCGGCATCGCCCGGCGGGCCTGCGCCGACCACCTGCGGACGGTGATCCGGCGTCGCCGTCTCGACGAGCGGCTGGCCGCGAACGCGTACACCGACCGGCCGCATCCCGACCCGGCCGGGCAGCTCGGCGCCGCCGACCTCGTGCGCCGGCTGAGCCCCGAGCGACGTGCGGCGTTCGTGCTCACCCAACTGCTCGGCCTGTCGTACGCCGAGGCCGCCGACGTCGAGGGGGTGCCGGTGGGCACCATCCGCTCCCGGGTCGCCCGGGCCCGCGACGAGCTGGTCGAGGCCGTCGGCGACGCCCTCACCGGTTGAGTCCGG
Source organism: Micromonospora sp. NPDC049114 (assembly GCF_040648635.1). NCBI lineage: Bacteria > Bacillati > Actinomycetota > Actinomycetes > Micromonosporales > Micromonosporaceae > Micromonospora > Micromonospora sp. NPDC049114. Next base: position 240,616 of record NZ_JBEZEA010000001.1, read on the forward strand.
AACTTCCGGCGCAGACGGGACGACAAATGAACGTGACCGCACCCCCCACCCGGGCCGGCCGTTGGGCGGCCGTCCGCCCCTGGCTCAGCACGGCCGCCCGCCTCGGCCTCGCCGCCGTGTGGTTGGTCGCCGGGGCGTCGAAGGTCGGTGACCTGGCCGCCTCCGGCCGGGCCGTGAACGCCTACCAGGTGCTGCCGTACGACGTGGCGACAGTGGTCGGCGCCGCGCTGCCGTTCGTCGAGCTGGCCCTGGGCGTGCTGCTGCTGCTCGGTCTGGCCACCCGGCTCAGCGCGGGCATCTCCGTCGCGCTGCTGCTGGTCTTCATCGCGGGGATCTCCTCGGCCTGGACGCGTGGCCTGGCCATCGACTGCGGCTGCTTCGGCAGCGGCGGGCAGCTCGCCGAGGGACAGGCCCCGAGTTACCTCCCGGAGATCCTGCGGGACCTGGGATTCTTGGTGTTGGCCGGATTTCTGGTGATCTGGCCGCGTACGCCCGTCTCGGTGGACGGGTGGCTGTCCGCCGAACCGGCCGTGGAGGACGAGGATGAGTAGTCGCAAGGGGCAGCGGGACGCGGCTCGGGTCGTCCGCGAGCAACTGGCCCGCGAACGACGCCGCCGCCGCACGCTCTGGGTCTCCGCCGCCGCCGTCGCGGTGCTGGTCATCGCCGGTCTGATCGGCTGGAGCGTGTGGTCCAGCCAGCGCTCGGACGACTTCACCACCCCGCCCGGCGCCAACGAGCCCGGCACCGGCATCGTCGTCGGCGGCGGGCCGGTCACCGTCGACGTCTACGAGGACTTCCTCTGCCCGGTCTGCAAGCAGTTCGAGCAGAGCACCGGGGCGACGCTGGAGCAGCTCGTGTCCGAGAACAAGGCGAAGGTGGTATACCACCCGGTCGCGTTCCTCAACCGCTTCTCCACCACCGAGTACTCCACGCGCTCGTCGGCCGCCTCCGGGTGCGCGGCGGCCGGCGGCAAGTTCCACGAGTACGCCAAGGCGCTCTTCGCCAAGCAGCCGCCCGAGGGCAGCGCCGGGCTCAGCGACGACGAGCTGATCGACATCGGCGTCGGCGTGGGACTGGACCGTGGCTCATTCGGCGGCTGCGTGTCCGATGGCACGTACAAGACGTGGACCGAGCACGTCACCGAGGAGGCCAGCCGCAGCGACGTCACCGGCACGCCCACCGTCCTGGTCAACGGCCAGCCACTCGCCGACCGCAGCCCGCAGGGCCTCACCGCAGCCGTGGCGGCGGCCGGCAAGTGATCCGTACCCTGCTGGCGCGCGCCACAGTGATCGCCGCCACCGCCTGCGCGGCGACAGTGCTCACCGCGGCGCCCGCCGCCGCGCACGGCGCGGACGCCCCGGACGGCTCCGACTACCGCACCCGCGTCACCGGCGTCACGCCGGCCCGGCCCGGCCTGACGGTACGGGTGATCGAGGCGGGCGCCCGACTGGAGCTGACCAACCGCACGGGCCGGGCCATCGAGGTGATCGGCTACTCCGGCGAGCCGTACCTGCGGGTCGGTCCGGACGGCGTGTACGAGAACAGCCGGTCCCCCGCCACCTACCTCAACCGCACCCTCGCCGGGGACACGGCGCTGCCGGCCGACGCCGACCCGGCCGCTCCGCCGTCCTGGCGACGCGTCGACGACGGGGTCAGCGTGCGCTGGCACGACCAGAGGGCCCTGTGGCAGGAGTCGGCACCACCGGACGTGGCACGCGCCGCGCCCGAGCGTGAGCACCGGGTCCGGGACTGGACGATCCCGCTGCGCGACGGCGCCGAGCCCGCGCAGATAGCCGGCACGCTGGACTGGGTGCCACCGCCGGACGCGTACACCTGGTGGGCGGTGACCATCGTCGGCCTGCTCGCGGTGGGCGCGCTCGGCCTGCTCGCCGCCGCCTCCACGGCCGGCGCCCGGGCGCTGTCCGCGGTGGGCGCGCTGCTGGTCGTCGGCGGCGCGGTCGCCGTGCTCTATCCCGTGGGGCGGGAGCTGGACGCTGGCGCCCAGGGCGTCGGCGGGGTCCTCGCCGGGCTGCTGGGCGGTCAGGTCTGGGCGCTGCTCACCGGTCTGGGCGCGCTCGCCGCCGGTGCCTACGCGCTGGCCCGCCGCCCGGCGGCCGACTTCGTGGTGGCGCTGGCCGGCGCCTGCCTGGCCCTCTTCGCGGGCGTGGCGAACGCCGCGGTGTTCGCCCGGTCGGTCGCCCCGGTGCCGTGGTCACCCGAGGTCGCCCGCGCCATGGTGGCCGCAGTCCTGATCACCGGTGTCGGCGCGACAGCAGCCGGAGTCCTACGCCTGCACGCCACCTCCCGAGCCACGGTCCCGACCCGCTGACCTCCCCGCGATCTTGCACTTTGTGTCGGAGTTCTGCGGCTTTCGCGGCAAAAGCCGGGACAGCAAGTGCAAGATCGCCGAGAGCGGCGGCAGGGGGGCTACGGGCGTGGGGTGAAGCCGTAGGGGAGTTCCAGGCGGTGGCTCGCCAGCAGGGGCTCGTTGCTCAGGAGGTCGTGGGTGGGTGCGTCGGCGACGATCCGGCCGGCGTCCAGGATCACCGAGCGTTCGCACAGCTCCGCCGCGTACGGCAGGTCGTGCGTGACCATCAGCAGGGTCACCGGCAGGCCACGCAGGATCTCGGCCAGCTCACGCCGGGCCGCCGGGTCCAAGTTCGACGAGGGCTCGTCAAGCACCAGGATCTCCGGGTGCATGGCCAGCACGGTGGCCACCGCCACCCGTCGGCGCTGCCCGAACGAGAGGTGCTGCGGTGCCCGGGCCCGATGCTCGCTCATCCCGACGGCGGCCAGCGCCTCGTCCACCCGGGCGGCCAGCTCCGCGCCACGCAGGCCCAGGTTGGCCGGCCCGAACGCCACATCCTCCGCCACCGTGGGCAGAAAGAGCTGGTCGTCCGGGTCCTGGAAGACGATACCCACCCGGCGACGCACCTCGGCCAGGGTCGCCCGGTCCGGCGTGACAGTCAGCCCACCGACGCTCACGCTGCCCTCGGTCGGGGTGAGGATGCCGTTGAGGTGCAGCACCAGCGTCGTCTTACCGGCGCCGTTGGGCCCGAGCAGCGCCACCCGGTCACCGCGCGGCACCGTCAGGTCCACCCCGTGCAGGGCCACGTGACCGTCCGGGTACGCGTACCGGACGCCACGAACGTCCAGCGAGAGGGCGGTCTGCACGACACCGATCATGTCAGCACGACGGCGGTCGCGGCGATGGAGGCCGCCACCACCGGCACGGTCGCCGCGACCAGCCACTGACCGGCGGTCGCCGCGCCGTCGCCCTGCCACACCGCGGGCATCCGCCCCGTGTAGCCCCGCGACAGCATCGCCAGGTAGACCCGCTCGCCGCGCTCGAAGGCGCGCAGGAACAGCGCCCCGATGCCGGCGGCGAAGCCGCGCAGCTGCCACAGGAAGCGGGGGTCGTCACCCCGCGAGATCCGCGCCACCCGCATCCGCCGCGCCTCGCCGACCAGCACGTCGAGATAGCGCAGCATGAACGTGGCGATCTGGGTGAGCACCTGCGGGCAGTGCAGCCGGTCCAACCCGACGATCAGGTCCCGGGTGGTGGTGGTCGCCGCGAGCAGCAGCGAGGCGAGGACACCGAGAGTGCCCTTGGCCAGGATGTTCCACGCCCCGTGCAGGCCGTCCTCGGACAGCCGCAGCCCCAGCACCTCGACCCGCTCGCCGGCGCCGAGGAACGGCAGCGCCACCGCGAACAGCACGAACGGCAGCTCGATCAGCGCGCGACTGAGCAGCCAGCGCGGCCCGACCCGGGCCAGCGCCGCCACCCCGGCCACCAGCAGGGCGTACGCGCCGAAGGCCCAGAACGCCTCGCGCGGGGTGGCCACCACGGCGATCGTGAAGACCACCATCGCCATGATCTTGACCTCGGGCGGGAGCCGGTGCACCGGCGAGGTCGACTCGCGGTACAACACGTGCCCGTGACCGGCACCCATCCGCGTACCTCCTGCTCAGCCGGCCGTGCCGGTGCGGTGCCCGGCATCACTGGCGGTGACCGCGTCGCCGGTCGCGTCGGTAGTGGTCGACGCGTCGCGGGTGGCCGGGCCGTCGCCGGTGGTGGACGTGGTGCCTCGCCGCCGCAGCAGCCAGAAGCCGCCGACGCCGATCGCGAAGGTCACCAGCACCCCGAGCACCCCGGAGAGACCTGTCGAGACGAAGCTGTTCTCGATGCCCCGCACGCCGTAGTCGGCGAGCGGGCTGTCCCCCAGCTCGTGCTCGCGGGCCTGCTGCGCCGGGCAGCTGCCACCGACGATGTTGTCGTCGGCGTCGACGGTGCAGCCCTTGAGCAGGGAGGAGTCCAGCCCGTCCGGGTGCGACGAGGCGTAGTTGCTCACGACACCGGCGAGCAGCAGGGCGACCAGCAGACCGCCGGCCAGGAACGCCCAGGAACGGTTCTTCATCGGACACCTCCGGAAACCGGGACGGCGGGGGTGGCGGGGGTGGGCAGCGCGCGCAGCGCGTACACCAGGTCGGGGCGCACCTTCGCGACGGTGAGCACGGTGGTCGCGGTGATCAGGCCCTCGCCGATGCCGATCAGTAGGTGTACGCCGGCCATCGTGCCGGCCAGGCCGGCGAGGTTGCCGCCCAGGTCGGTGGTGCCGCCCAGCCAGTACTCGACGACGAAGCCCTGGGACGCGACCACCACGCTGACCAGCGCCGCGACGAACGCGGTGACGGCCAGGCCGGCCCGCGTGCGGGGCAGCACCCGCAACAGCACGGCGATCAGCAGGTACGCCGCGGCGGTGCCGAGCAGCGCCATGTTGGTGATGTTCAGGCCGAGCATCGCCACACCGCCGTCGCCGAAGATCAGCGCCTGCACGACGAGCACCACTGCCACGCACAGCGCGCCGACCCACGGCCCGACCAGCATCGCGGCGAGCGCGCCACCGAGCAGGTGACCGCTCACACCGGCCGTGAAGATCGGAAAGTTGAGCATCTGGACGGCGAAGATGAACGCCGCGACCAGGCCGGCCATCGGGGCGAGCCGGTCGTCCAGGTCCCGCCGGCCGCGCAGGACGCATCCGGTGAGCGCGGCGAGCGCCAGGGCCGCGAAGACCGCCGCGACAGGGCCGTCGATGATCCCGTTCGAGATGTGCATCGCCAGTGTTTCCACGCGACCTCCCACGCGTCAGCGGACCCGACCGGGACCGGCCGGGTCAGCCTATTTCCTAGGAGTTGTTGTTGCCAGACTCTGGCAACAACGGATGGTCTTGATCACCTTTGGCGGGCCCCGACGTCGCGCGCCGGCCGCTTCCCGTTCGCTTTGGCCGGCTCCGAGATCTTGGACAGTTTCCGTCAGCAGCTGACGGAAACTGTCCAAGATCTGCTCATGCCCCTGCCAGAGGAGGGCGTGCCGCCGACGCCGGCACCGGTACGCACGGCGGTAGGGTCGGGTCATGACCGCGCCCGACCGCCTCTCCCCCGGTGACCCCGCGCCCGAGTTCACCCTCCCCACCGACACCGGCGACCAGCTCTCCCTGGCCGACCTGCGGGGCCGCAAGGTGGTCCTGTACGCCTACCCGGCGGCGATGACCCCCGGCTGCACCAAGCAGGCCTGCGACTTTCGCGACTCGCTCGCCTCGCTCCAGGCGGCCGGCTACGAGGTGGTCGGCATCTCCCCGGACAAGCCGGAGAAGCTGGCGAAGTTCCGCGACCGCGACGCCATCACCTTCGCACTGGTGTCGGACGTGGACAGGTCGGTGCTCACCGCGTACGGGGCGTACGGCGAGAAGCAGCTGTACGGCAAGACCGTCACCGGCGTGATCCGCTCGACCTTCGTCATCGACGCCGACGGCAAGATCGAACGGGCGCTCTACAACGTCAAGGCCACCGGGCACGTCGCCAAGCTCCGCCGCGACCTCGGCCTGGACTGAACCTGGCGCACGCTCAAAGCGCGGGGTGAGTCACGGCACGACCTTCACCATCCTGAGGGAGGCCGGGCTCAACACCGTCGAAGCCAGACGCTCTAGACTTTGCGATTACGCGGGAGTGGCGGAACGGCAGACGCGCAGGTCTTAGGAACCTGTATCCGGAAGGATGTGGGGGTTCGAATCCCCTCTCCCGCACCGATCAACGGACACCGCGTGCCGCGGGAGCTGGCTGTCGGCCGCGTCACGATCACGGGCCGGGAGCCTGGCCGCCGGGTCAGGATGGGCGCCGTGAGTCTGCGCTTCGTCCTTGATCCCGAGCTGACCCCACGGCTGCGCGCCGACATCGTCGCCCTGTGGGTGGACGTCAGCAACGCCGGTGGCGCGGTGGGTTTCGTACCGCCGGTCACCGCCACCGATGTCCGTACGATCGCCGACCCGACGTTCGCGGGCATCGCGGACGGGCCGGACCGGCTGCTGGTCGGGTACGACGGCGACCGGCTTGTCGCGGTGCTGATCTTCGCCGACAACCGGTTCGGCCTCAAGGCGCACTGGTGTGTGCTGAAGCGGGTGATGGTCCACCCGGACACCCAGGGTGCGGGGCACGGGTCGGCGCTGATGCGCGAGGCCGCGCGACTGGGCCGGGAGTTGGGCCACGAGGCGCTGCACGTGACGGTGCGCGACGGGTTGGGGCTGGACGCGTTCTACCGCGGCCTCGGGTACCGGGAGATCGGTCGGCTGCCGGGCGCGCTGCGGGTGGCGCCGGGTGACGACCGCGACGAGATCCTCATGTGGCTCGACCTGACACCGACCGGCTGAGCCGCCAACCGCACCAGGCCGGTCAGCCGCACCAGCGGGCGGTTGCCCCGGCCGGGCGGGTGGAGGGCCGGTCGACGACCGGGGTGGCCGGGGCGTTCGCCTTCGCCACCTCGGCCGGTGGGCGTGCCGCTGTCGGCGTACCGCCGGGTCGGCCGGTCGGTGGGCGGGCCGTCGCGGACGGTCGCGAGGTCCTGGCCACGACGCCGCGCTCGTACATCCGCACCACAGTGGACTGCACCTGAGCGGGCGCCATCCGGATGCCGGACACGGTGACCCGGTGTCCGTACACGTCGCTGACCCGCACGCTGTACGGGCCGGGGCCCGCGCCGGAGGCCAGCAGCCAGTAGTTGTAGTCCTGCCGGGCGGTTGCCCGCCACGGGCCGTCGGCGCCTTGGCGCACCTCGACGGAGCGCAGCGGATTGCCGTGGTTGCCGACGCGGACGGCGAACCAGAACTGCGACGCGCCCTCCTTGATCCGGAAGCTCAGCGGGCCGGGCAGTGGCGGGTTGACCACCGCGCGGTAGGTGACCTGGACGAGGCCCTGCACCGGGTCGGCGATCCGGGCGAACGCTTCGCGGGACAGGTCGAGGTGCCCCGGCTCGCACTCCGGACACTGGTCCATGATCAGGACGCGCACTGTGCCCTTCGGGCCGGTGACGTCGAGAAAACCGCCGCAGGCGGCGCCTGCGGCGTACTCGCTGGGGCCGAGCGCGACGTAGAGCCGGTTGGCTGGCGCCGCCGGGTTCGAGCAGTTGCCGCCGGTGCCCTTCGAGTCGTAGAAGGTCGCCTTGCCGCTGTGGGTGGCGGTGCCGGTGGGTGGCGCGGCGGCGAGCGTCCGGCCGGCCGCGCAGGCCGGGGCGGAGCCGGAGCGCAGGGCCAGGGTGAGCCCGAGCACCGCCGCGAGCACGACGACGCCGGTGGCGACCAGCCAGGGCACCGGGCCGGACGGGGACGCCGACAGGTCGTCCGGAGCAGGGTCCAGGTCGAGTTCGATGTCGACGTCTCGGACGTCCACACCTCGGACGTCGGCGCCTCTGCTGTCGACGCCGCCGGGAGCGCTTCCGTCGGTCACGTCGGCGATGCTGCCGGACCGGCGCGGGACCGGACAAGCCGGCTAAGCCAAAGCTAAGACAGCATCGACGCACGGTGACGGATGCGCTCCCGCAGCGGATCCACGAACCGGAACTGCCGCCGCGTCAGGCTTCGACGACGACCGGGTCGCCGATGCGCACCTCACCACTGTCGACGGGGACCACGTTCAGTCCGAAGAGGAGCTTCTGGCCGACGTTTCGGTAGCGGCCGAGTGTGCGCAGCGGTTCCTTCGCGCGTACCCCGGTCTCCTGGTCGGTCGTGGTGACCACGCAGCGGTCGCACGGCCCGGCGGCGCGCAGCCGCAGGTCACCGATGCGCAGCGACCGGCCGGCCCAGCCGTCCTCGGCCCAGGCCGGGGCACCGTCGACGACCAGGTTGGGCCGGAACCGGGTCATCGGCACCGGTTCCTCTCCCGCGTCGGCGAGCCAGCCGTTGAGGGCGTCGAGGGAGGCGGCGTTGGTCAGCAGCAGCGGGTAGGCGTCGGCGAAGCTGACCTGGTCGCCGGTGTCGTGTTCGCGCGTGCCGGCGGCCACGTGCCGGGCCGGGTGGGCCAACCAGACCAGCCGGACGGGCCGGCCGAGCAGCGCGCCGAGCCAGGCGTCGGCCGCCGCGCCCGCGGGCAGCGCCTCGACCCGGATCGTCCGGCTGCGGAAGGTGCGTACCGCCACGGGGTCGCCGCCGGCCGGCTCCGGCACGTCGAGGTCGGGCCGCCCGTCCGCGCGCAGCACCAGGCCGCCCGGGCGCACCATGGCGCGTAGGCCGACCAGCAGCGTGGTCTCCCGCTGGGTGACGCCGACGCCGTCGGCGTCCACCACCATCCAGCGTCGGTCGCCGGCCAGGCCCCACGGCTGCACGAACGCGCCGTCGTGGTCGAGGCGGTGACAACCCTTGACGGGGTACGTGTGGATCGAGGTCAGCCGCACCCGGCCACCATGCCATGCCGATGCCGTCGCCGGGGTACCGGTGGTCGACGTCGCACCGGCGGCGGGCGAGGAACCGTCCACATGACAGCATCCGCCGGCTGTACGAGGGTACGCGGCGCGCAACGGCCTTCAGTAGCATCGCGCCCATGCCACATCGTGAACAGACCTCGGAGCCCGGGACGGAACCGAGCACCGGTGCCGCCGGGTCCTTGGAGCCCGCCGAGGGAGCAACGCCGGGCGGTCCGCGGCCGCGTCGCCGGTGGCGGCGGATCCTCCTGATCAGCCTGCTGGTGCTGGTGGTGCTCGGTGCCGGTGGTGCGGTGGCCGGCGGGCTCTACCTCCGGTCGGTCGAGTCGGACATCGAACGGGTCGACGCCTTCGACGGGGTGCCGGAGGAGTCCCGCCCCCAGCCGGCCGTCACCGGGGCCACGAACATCATGATCCTGGGCAGCGATTCCCGTGATCCGGAGCGGACGAGCGGGTCGCGCACCGACACGATCATCCTGGCCCACCTGCCCAAGGACCGGTCGAGCGCGCAACTGATCTCGATTCCCCGGGACACCTGGGTGCCGGTGCCCAAGTCGAAGGACGGCAACCACGGCGGGCGGGACGCGAAGGTCAACGCGGCCTACGCCTGGGGTGGGATTCCGCTCATGGTGCAGACCGTGGAGTCGTTCACCGGGGTCCGGGTGGACCATGTGGCCGTGATCGACTTCGCCGGTTTCAAGGAGATCATCGACGCGCTGGGCGGCATCGAGATCGACTCCGAGAAGAGCTTCACCTCGATCCACGAGCCGTTCCGCACGTTCAAGCAGGGTGTGCAGCGGATGGACGGGGAGACCGCCCTGGACTACTCACGTCAGCGCAAGCAGTTCGCCGACGGCGACTTCGCCCGGATCCGTCACCAGCAGCAGGTGATCCGCGCGATCATCGACAAGGCGTCGTCCGGTGGCATCATCACCAACCCCGTCAAGCTCAACGACTTCCTCAAGGCCACCTCGAACTCCGTCTCGGTGGACCGGGACCTGTCCCTGCTGGACATGGCCACGCAGCTGCGCGGGGTCCGGGGCGGCAACATGACGTTCCTGACCAGCCCCACCAAGGGCACCGGTCAGGTCGGTTCGGAGAGCGTCGTGTTCGCCGACAAGCCGCGGGTGAAGACGTTCTACGACGCGGTCCGGCGGGACTCGGTGGGCGAGATCGTCAGCCTCGGCAGCAAGAAGTAGGACTGGCCCGGACGACGGGCGGTGGCCGCGAGGCCGCCGCCCGTCGCCGTAGGGGCAGGTGCAGCGACGGATCAGTACGCGCCCCTGCGGGCCAGCACGACGCTGACGGTCTTCCAGAGGATGGCCAGGTCGTACAGCAGCGACCAGTTGTCCACGTAGTGCAGGTCCAGCCGGACCGCGTCGTCCCAGGTCAGGTCGGAGCGACCGGAGATCTGCCAGAGGCCGGTGATGCCCGGTCGCACCAGCAGCCGCCGTCGTACGTCACCGCGGTAGTCGTCGTCCTCGGTGGGCAGCGGGCGCGGGCCCACCAGCGACATCTGCCCCCGCAGCACATTGATCAGCTGGGGCAGCTCGTCCAGTGAGAGCGCCCGCAGGTGCCGGCCGATCGGGGTGACCCGAGGATCATCCTTGATCTTGAAGAGCAGCCCGTCGCTCTCGTTCCGGTCGCGCAGGGCCGCCAGCCGCTCCTCGGCGTCGATGTACATGGTCCGGAACTTCCAGACCTTGAACGCCCGGCCCTCGTGGCCGATGCGAGTCTGGCGGAACATCACCGGCCCCGGACCGCTGGCCTTGATGGCCACCGCGATGGCGATCAGCACCGGGCTCAGGACGACAAGTCCCACCAGCGCGGTGACCCGGTCGAGCACGTTCTTGGCCAGCAGCGACAGGCCCGAGATCGTCGGCTCGTCCACGTTGAGCAGTGGCAGACCCTCGATCGGCCGGACGTGGATGCGGGGACCGGTGACGTCGGTGACCTGCGGAACCACTACGAGGTTGAGGCCGGTGCCCTCCAACTGCCAGGCCAGCTTGCGCAGCTCGTACGACTCCAGGCTGGCGGGGCCGCAGACCGCTATCGTGTCCGCGCCGATCTGCTGGACCAACGGAACCAGGTCCCAGCCCACGTACACCGGCACCGGGGCCGTCACCCGCGCGCCCGGGCTCGGGTGACGGGGCAGGTGGATCGCGATCGGATGCAGCCCGGCACCGTAGTTGCGGGTCACCACCTCGTGCAGGGCGAGCGCGTCGGAGAGCCGACCGACCAGCAGCACCTTCTGTGCCGCCCGCCCGGTACGCCGGACCCGGCGCAGCACCACCCGGGCGGCGAACCGCGCCACCAGCGTGTACACCAGCAGGCAGATGATGATGGCGGCGACCGTCGCCCGGGACAGGTCCTTCTTGAAACCGAGCGCCAGGAAGGACACCATGGCGGCCATCGCGAGGTTGGCCCGCGCCACCCTCTTCAGCTCCTCGGTGCCCAGCCCGAGCGCCCGCCTGTCGTACGCGCCGGCCGCGACGAGCATGACCAGCCACCCCACCGGCACCCCGACGTTCGCCACCAGCGTGAACGAACTGATGTTGCCCAGGACCCGCTGGTCCCAGAAGCCGGCATCGGCCTCGTCGAGCAGGGCGACCACGGTCCGGCTGGCGGCCAGGGCGGCGAGCACGTCGAGCAGCACCAGCCAGGCCACGTACCGTCGACGCCAGTTGGCCCGCGGCGCCGGACGCGCGAACACGGTCCGGGCCATGCCGTTGGAGGGGGGTGTGATCACCCCCAGGTCGGGGTCGAACCTTGGCGCCTGCTGTGGCGTGACAGGCGTGAGGAACTGAGTGTGCGCGGACACGACCTTCCTTTCCCAATTTCCCCGACGGAGGATCGCGACGAGCACCCTATGCGGCGGTAAGGTGTCCTGACTAGTGGCGTTCGGGTGCGTTTCGCGCCAGATCAGCTCGGCTGTGCCGACTTGCGGGAGCGCAGTTCCTGCGCGAGGGCGTCGTGCGCCGGCTTCGGTTCGACCTTCGTGTCGAAGACGCAGGCGGCGCCGTACCCGGGATAGTGCGAACCAATCCAGCTACTGGCGTCCGTGAAGCCCCACAACGTGATCGACTCGCACGTGGACACGGCAAGACACGCCCTCAGCATGTGTTGGTAAAGCAGAGCCTGATCGAGCAGCTTCTCAGTGGACACCGGCAACTGGATCCGCACGTCCAGCTCGGTGATGGCCACGGAGACGCCCAGGGCGGCGAAGCGGCGCAGGTTGCCCGTCGGGTCGTTCGGCGCGGACCCCACCCGGAGATGGCTCTGGAAGCCGACGCCGTTCACCGGTGCGCCACCCGCACGCAACTCTCTGACCAACCGCAGCAGCCCATTAGCCTTGCGGGTGCGGCCCTCGGTGCCATAGTCGTTGATGAACAGTCGGGCATCCGGGTCGGCTTCGTGCGCCCAGCGGAACGCGTCGGCGATGTAACCGGGGCCCAGCTTGCGAAGCCACAGCGAGTTCCTCAGGGACCCGTCCTCGGCGAGCACCTCGTTCACGACGTCCCAGGCCCAGATCTTGCCCCGGTACCGGCCTACCACGGTGCTGATGTGCTCCTTGAGCACCGCCCGCAGCTGCTCGGGCGACCACTCCTCGGACACCCAGGCCGGGACACTGCTGTGCCACAAGAGCGTGTGACCGTACACGGCCTGCCCGTTGGCCTGGGCGAAGTCGACCAACTGGTCGCTGATCGTCCAGTCGTACACGTCCGGTGATGGTTCGAGGTTGCCCCACTTCATCGCGTTCTCCGAGGTCACAGCGTTGAACTGGCTCGTGAGCGTCGCGCGGTACCGGGGGTCGACGGCCAACAGGCGCCCGTCGACGGCCGATCCGATCCGGACGTTGTCCGGCATCAGGTCGCGCAACGCCGGGAAGCCCGGCGTAGGGGACGCCTCCCAGGAGGGCATGGCTGCCGACTCGGCTTGCCCCACGCCACGACCCCAGCCCACGTATGCTGCGCAGGCAACGAGGACCAGCACTACAACTGACAGCACGGGAACGCGCGCCCTCGCCGGCCAGCCCTGGTCAGGCGGGGTGGTGGTGCCGGTTGCGGCACCGGTGCGGACCTCTTCGGCCATTACCATCCCCCGACAGACAGACGTAGCGACGCCAGCATGACGAGGTCCAACTGGTGCGCCTGACAGATCCTACGGCCCTCGGTACACCGGGTCCGCCCTACTGTCGGCGGAACTCCTCAGCGCTGACGTTACGGCGCTGGCCGACCGGAGCCAGCGCTCGACCTCGGTCGCGTCGCGACCCATAGAGACATCGGCGGTCCGACAGTGCCATACGGCAACCCCTCCGACGGCAGCGCGGCCCGGCTGCGGGACCCCGGGCTCCCACCGCTCGGCCGGACCCCTGGCGACGCCACCACGACCGGCGCCACCATGGCGTCCTTGGCGACACCCCCGGTCCTCGGTGGCTCTGCCATCATCCGGACCGGGGCGCTCTCGATGCTCGCCCTGGTTGCGGTGGGCGCGACCCGGCTCGTGCACGGCTCGCTCACCAGCCACGCCACCGACCGCGCAACCTACGGACTGGTCGGCATCATGCTTGCCGCGAGCATGGTCGCCAGCCTGCTGCTGCCGGGCGGTGTTTCCAGCGGGCTGTCCAAGTTCGTCGCCTTTCATCGCGGCGCAGGCGACCTGCCCGGGGCTTGGGCGGTCCACCGATTCCTCTCCCGACTCGGCCTGATGGCCTGCCTGGTGCTCGGCGCGGCGACCGGGCTGGTGATCCAGCGGATATACAACCTGGGCGTGCTGGACACACTGACGCTCGCGGTGCTGACGGCCACCTACTCGCTCTACACGGTGGACAAGGCGGCCATGTACGGGCACGGACTCGTCCCGCAGTACGCCCGCATCGAGCTGGCCACCTCCGCACTGGCCGTGGTGAGCACCGTCGTGGTCATCGCGACCGGCGAGACCGCCTATCTTTTGCCGCTCTGCCTGGGGTACGGCATCTTCGTCGGACTGTGCCGGCATCGGTTGCGCGCCCAGCGTCGACGCGAGGGTGCGCCGGAGGGCGGACGCTTCGACCGGCGGCAGGTCGTCATGTTCGCCGTCCTGGGCAGCATCGGCACTCTGGCCAGCGCCGGATTCCTCCAGGCGACGCAGCTTCTCGCCGGACACTTCGCCGACCCGTCCGAGGTGGCCTACCTGGTCGCGGCCGTCGCGCTGATCGCGCCGCTGTGGTTCCTGCCCCGCGCCCTTGCGCTGGCGTTGTTCCCCGCTATGGCCGGGGCGCAGGGAGCGGGTGACACCACCGCGGTACGCCGGCAGGTGGACGCGTCCACCCGGGCCCTGGCGGTGACGATGGCCCCGGTCTTCGTGGTCGGCCTGCTGGCTACCCCGCTCGTGCTGGGAGTCTTCGGCGGTGACGAATACACCGCAGGCGCCCCCGTGCTGCGGATCATGCTGTGCGCCGCCTTCCTGGGCACCCTCCAGGTGCCGTCAGTGAACGCTTTGGCCAGCGGACCGCTGACGCAGGCCCGGGTTCCGGTGATCTCCGCTGTGGTGGGCTGCCTGGTCGGGCTGGGTGTGGCGGTCTCCACGGCCGGATCGATGGGTGCCACGGGAGTCGGCATCGGCTACCTGGTGGGCACGGCCATCACCGCGACCATCCCAGTCGTCACGGTCTGGTGGCTGCACCGACTAGCCTGGGCGGCGACTCTGGCACGCAGCATCGGTGTGGTCACGCTTGCCGCGTTGGTGGCCCGCCTGGACGTCCTGCAGACCTGGTCGTGGACCGCCGCCGCCGTGACCCTCGCCGGGCTCGCGGTGACCGTGCTGGTGCTGAACGGGGACTTCCGCAAGCTCCTCGGCCTCGTCCGGGCCCACCGCGGATCCGGGTACCCGTCAGCCGAAACTCCTGCCTGAGACAACCCGTGCGGACCACGAGAGAGAACAACGTGAACGAGACTCACAAGCAGTTGTCCCCGTCCCCCGCCAAGATACGTAGCCTGCGGATCCTGGCGGTGACCAATCTGTGGCCGGAGCAGGGCAGCTACCGGGGAATCTTCGTGCAGCGGCAGGTGTCTGCGCTGCGGGCGTTGGGCCATCACGTCGACGTCGAGGTGGTCGCGCAGTCCCGCGGCAAACGGGACTATCTCACTGCGGCGCCGCGGATTCGTCGGCGTGCGAGAACGGGCGGCTACGACATCGTCCACGTGCACTACGGAATGACGGCTCCCGCCGCCCGGCTCGCCGGTCACCCCGCGCGGGTGCTCTCTCTCTACGGCAGTGACGTCAACGCGCCACGCCAGCGGCTCGTCACGAAGTTCGGCTGGGGTGGCACTCGGGCTCGGATCTACGTGTCCCGCCGGCTCGCCGAGACGGCCGGCGATCCCGCCGGTCACGTGGTGGCGAACGGGGTCGACTTCCAGCTTTTCCGACCGGGTGACCGGCTCGCCGCCCGGCGCGCGCTGGGCATCTCACCCACCGCCAGGGTGATGCTCTTCGGCGCCGACCCAGGCCGGCCCGTGAAGGGGTACGACGTCTTCCGTGACGCGCTGGCCGAACTGCGACGTGCGGATCCCTCCGTGCAGGAGCTGATCCTGTCCGCGCCGGGCCAGCCCGAGGCGGAGTTGGTCCGTAAGTACGACGCGGCCGACGTCCTTCTGTTCACCTCACGGCCCGGCAGCGAGGGCTCCCCCACGGTGGTCAAGGAGGCCACGGCGATGGGCCTGCCGGTCGTCTCCGTTGACGTCGGAGATGTCGTCGAGGTGCTGGCCGACGTCCGACCGGGAGCGGTCGTGCCCTTCCCGGCAGGCCCGGTGACCGGTCCTGCTCGCGACCATCTGGTGACCGAGCTGGCCAACCAGGTGCGCCAGGTGTTGGACCACGGGGCACGGGCTGATGGGCGGGAACGCAGCAGCTGGCTGGACGAGCGCCTCGTCGCGCAGCGGATCGCCGAGATCTACCGGTCGGTGCTCGACTCGTGAGCACCGCGCTCGTCACCGGTTCCTGCGGTTGGGTCGGTACCCACCTGCGCCGCCTACTCGTCGCTGATGGCCAGCGGGTCGTCGGGCTGGGTCGCCAGCCGCGGCCGGCGGGGCCGGGCGAGACCTACCACCAAGTGGACCTGCGCGACCCGAGGAAGGTGCAGGCGGCACTTCAGGCGGTGCGGCCCGACGTCGTGTTCCACCTGGCCGCCACCCTCCCCCAGCGCGGCGCCGACGGGGCCGACGTGGTGGCCGATGCCGTGCAGACCACCTACAACCTCTGCCAGGAACTGCGACGCGTCGACACCCGGTCGGGCGCCCCGGTACGTCTCGTCCTCGCCGGGTCCTCCGCACAGTACGGGGCCGTGCCGCCGGAGCTGAATCCGGTGACCGAGCAGACGTTGCCCCGCCCCGTTGGCGCATACGGCCACGCCAAGGCTGCCGCCGAGTCCCTGGCCCTCGCGCTCGGCGCTGACGGGCGGATAGCGGTGCTCGCTGCCCGCTCCTTCAACCATGTCGGTCCCGGCGAGGACAGCTTCACCGTGACCGGTGCGCTCGCTCGAAGGGTGGTCGAGGTGGCAGCCGGTCGCGCCGAGCGGGTCCGGGTCTCCGACCTAGACGCGGTGCGTGACTTTACGGACGTCCGGGATGTCGCGCGGGCCTACGTCGAGTTGGCGGAGCTGGGAACACCGGGCGGAATCTACAATGTCTGCTCGGGTTCCGGTGTCACGGTGCGACGGGTCCTGGAGATTCTGCTGGACGTGGCCGGGCTGGACTGGTCGGTCGTCGACGTGACCGCCGGGCAGAGCGACATCCGTTGTCAGGTGGGCTCCGCGGACAGGCTCGCGGTCGAGACCCACTGGAAGATTGAGACGCCGTTGCGGGAGAGCCTTCGTGACCTACTGACAGAACTGGCCACCCGGCCGGAGTCGGCCGATGACTGACAAGGAGAGGCACGGGATGACCGCGTTGTCGACCGATCGGGCTTGGACGGGGCGCCGTGTCCTGGTCACCGGTGCCGGCGGGTTCATCGGCTCCCACCTGACCGAGAGGTTGGTCCGGGCCGGCGCAGACGTACGCGCCATGGTCCGGTACACCGGCAGGTCGGATCTCGGCATGCTCGGTGACGTCGATCCGGAGGTACGCGGGTCGATGGAGGTGGTGCACTCCGACATCACCGATCCCTTCGCGGTCCGTCGCGCGATCGCCGGCTGCGACACGGTCTTCCACCTGGCCGCGCTGATTGCGATTCCCTACAGCTACGTCGCCCCGGCGTCGTACCTGGCGACCAACGTCGGCGGCACGTTGAACGTGCTGGAGGCGGCACGGGATCTCGGGGTACGGCGGCTGGTGCACACATCCACCTCCGAGACGTATGGAACGGCTCGTTACACACCGATCGACGAGGAGCACCCCCTCCAGCCCCAGTCGCCGTACTCGGCGTCGAAGATCGGCGCCGACGCGGTGGCAGAGTCGTTCCACCGGTCGTTCGGTCTGCCAGTGGCCGTAATCCGCCCGTTCAACACGTATGGCCCCCGCCAGAGCGCACGCGCGGTGATTCCCACCGTGGCCGCGCAGGTCGTGGCTGGTCGAGAGAAGATCGCCCTGGGCGATCTGAGGCCGGTGCGAGATCTGACATTCGTCACCGACACTGCGGACGGCTTCCTGGCCGTGGCGGGTGCGGACGACTGCGTGGGACGGGTCACCAACATCGGCAACGGCCGGGGTATCACGATCGGTGATCTCGCCCGCCTCATCGCGGAGGTGGCCGGGCGGCCGAACGTCGACATCGTCGAGGACAGCCAGCGGCTCCGACCTGCCCAGAGCGAGGTGTTCGAGCTGATCGCCGGCATCGACCGGGTGCGGGAACGCTGCGGCTGGGAACCCACGGTGTCGCTGCGTGACGGTCTCGCCCAAGTCGTCGACTATGTACGCACGCACCTGGACCGATTCGACGTGGACCGGTACGCGGTATGAGGGCGATCATTCTCGCTGGTGGGCGCGGCACCCGGTTGCGTCCCTTCACCACCAGCTTCCCCAAGCCCCTGATGCCGGTCGGCGACATCCCGATCCTGGAGATTCTGCTCCGCCAGCTCAAGGCACACGGCGTCACGGACGTGACGCTGCTGACCGGTCACCTGGCCTACCTGCTTGAGGGGTACTTCGAGGACGGCAGCAAGCTCGGCCTGCGTATCGACTACCTCCGTGAGGAGCGGCCACTGGGCACGGCAGGGCCGCTGCGCCAGCTCGCGGGGTCCCTGCTCGACGATTTTCTCGTGATGAACGGCGACCTGCTCACCGACCTGAACTTCGACGCCCTGATGGCGCATCACCGCGGCAGCGGCGCCCCCGTGACGGTCAGCGTGTACACCCGGTCAGAGAAGATCGAGCTGGGCATCCTGAAGATCGACGAGTCTGGTGACGTGGTCGGCTACGACGAGAAGCCGACGCTGAACCTGGACGTCTCCATGGGTGCCTACGCGATGTCACCGAAGGCGCTCGAACAGATTCCCGTGGGCGCGTACGACATGCCGCAACTCGTTCTCGACCTGCTGGCCAGGACCGGCCGGGTCGCCAGCTGGCGGCATGACGGGTTCTGGCTGGACATCGGCCGGTTGGACGACTACAACCTGGCGAACAAGATGTTCACCGAGAACCCCGCGGTGTTTCTGCCTCCCAGCTGACGTTGCCGAGTCAGCCCGGCCACCGCAGGGGCGGCCGGGCTGCTGACGGCGGCTCACCGCCCGAGCGCGGCGACCAGCAACTTGCCGATCTCGCTGGCTGCGCGGAGCATCTTGATGCCCAGCGCCAGACCCGGCACGCGGGGTCGGGTGTACCGGCTGATCAGCTGGAACCAGACGGCGAGCCCGGCGAGCCGATGCCGGCTGATACTCCCGACGTGCCGATGGAACCGGACGACCGGATGCCCGAGATGAGTCAGATGAACGCCGCTGGCGAGTGCCCGCAGGACGAGTTCGACATCCACCTTGATGGGCAGTTTCTCGTCGTATCCGCCCAACCGGATCAGCAGCTCCCGATCGATGGACATGCCGGAGTGCTTGAACGGCAGCCGGGGGCGAGCCAGGACCGACCAGAGCATGCGGCGTGCCGTCGGATAGGACGGAAGGCGGATCTGCCGGACGGAACCGCCGGCCAGTTCCCGATAGTCGGTGTAGATCCATACGGCGCCGGTCGCTATCAGGAAGTCCTGGATGTGGCTCAGACCGTCTTCGGTGAGCTCGTCGTCGGAGTCGAGGACGGTGATGTACCGACCGCGGGCGACGCGCAGCGCCGTGTTGCGGGCCGCACTGATGCCCGAGGGTTTCTGACGGACGAGCCGAATGCGTTGGTCGGCCAGAAGACCGGCGGCTGCCAGGCACTCCTGGGAAGGGACGGTGGAGCCGTCATCGACCACGACGACCTCGAAGTCGTCGAAGGTGCCACCGAGGACACTGCGGATCGACGTGACCAGCAGCTCCGGGCGGTCGCGCACGGCGATGCACACAGAGATTGCCGGGGTGATCCGTCGTACTGGCTCGATGAGGCCGACCGTCGGCGCGTCGACCGCCGTGCGCACGGGCTCGTTGGGACCAACAGTCGGCGCGTCAATGTCGTGGCCGGACACCCCCGGGCATCGCGGCGGCGCATGGCCGTCCTGGTTGGTCACCTGCGCGGCCCTCAGAACGGAAACGCTGTCGCTCACGGCGAGCGCCGACCGCCGTCCGGGATGGCGTCCACACAGGTCGGAACCCGCCCGTCGAACGAGCCGTCGACTCTGCTGCTATCGCCCATGCCCAAAACCCCCGTGATGGTCACTGCTGGCCGTCCTGGCGACGCTCCGGAGGACCGTCACACCGATGGACGCCGATGTGGACGCCGTGCGCGGCAGATGGATTCTAACGATGCTCACACCACCGCACCACTACCGAAAGTGGACGGAGGGTCACGCGGGCCGTGTCGGACCGACTCAGGTGGATTCGGTCGGAGGACGCATCTGACGTGCGGTAGCCAGGATCTCGTCAGTGGCGAGGACGAGAGTCTCGGCCTCCTGCGCCCCTGCGGGGCGACCGCTACCCGCGGCCGCAACACCTTCTCTGTCTGGCTCCTGATCGACAGCCGCAGGCTGGCGCTCGGCCCACCACGCGAGCCCGACGACCGTCCAGAGCAGCGGCGGGAGCAACGGATCCTCCATCGAGGGCGAGAAGAAGCCGACGATACAGGCGAATACGAGGGCGGCGATTCCCCATAGGACGGTGGGCGGTATGCGTCGGTCCACTTGATGCAAATGCCGCGGCCGGGACAGGAGCGGTCTGGCAACGAGGAACAGCCACACCAGGTAGGTGGCGAACCCCAGGACGCCGACCTCCATGATCAGATGCAGCCAGAACGAGTCGACCTGAACGGCCTGGAAGCCGTAGCGATTGAAGCCGCCTGGACCAAGTTTCGGGTTCTTGTGCCAGTTGGGATTGTTCTTCTCGGCAACCACACCACCGAACTGACCGATACCGAAGCCGAGAACGGGTTGACGCGGCAGAATGTTCGCTGCCTGCTGGAGGTAGAGCACCCGGATCTCGCGGACCGGAGCCGGCGAGCGAGTGGCCGTCGGCGTGACCGCCCTCGGCGACGTGGCCTGCTGCGCGGAACCGCCCGGCCGGGGAGATGCGGAACCGCCCGGCCGGGGAGATGACGACGGCTTCACCGAGGCCTTGAGGCCACTGGCCTTACCCGTGGCCGGTGTGGACGGCTTCGCTGTGACAGGGGCCGAGGGCCTGACGGTGGGAGGCCCCGGCGTCGTACCGGGTGCCGCCGCAGGCCGGGACGGTTCGCTTCCGGCGGGGTGGTTAAAGCTCGAGAACGCGTTGCCGATGCGGCGTTCCCACTCGGCCCGGTTGTCCGGGCGGACGGCGATCTGTGTGACCGTACACAGAACCACGAGCAGGCAGACGGCGAGGATCCGTCGGAGGTTGCTCCGGACCACCACCGCGACGACCGCCGCGCCGATCAACACACCCAGCAGGGTTTCCCGGGACTGGGTAGCTGACATGGCGACGGCGATGACGGCACCCGCCACCCACCAACGCCGTCGGACTTCGGTCGTGGTCGCCACCCACGCGACGACGCCGAGCAGAGTCAGCCCCAGGACGTGACCGAGGTGATTCGGATGGGACAGCAGACCCTGCGCGCGGCTCTGATCCGCCCAGGTCAGATCCACCCAGCCTAGGGCACGGTAGGCCGGGCGACCGACGACCATCTGGACCAGTGCGAGCAGTACGTTGACGCCCACCACAGCAGCCACCACGAGCAACAGACGGCGAATCATCGTCTGATTCAGCTCGGCAGCGCGTAAAGCGTAGAAGACGATGACGCCGCGGAAGTAGACGAACAGCGCCTCGCCCATCAGCGACGTGGAGGAGTCGTTGACCACTCCGGCGAGCACCATCACCAGCCCCAGCGCCACCAGGGCGAGGTCGGCACCGGTACGAAACCGGTGCCACAGGCGGTCGGTGGCGACCTTGGCCACGGTCAATGCCGCGAGCCCCAGGTAGAGGGCGGTCTTCAACTGCTTGGGCCACTGCGCGGCGCTATCCAGGTTGACCCGCGGATCCTCGCTCGTTGGCCCGGTGAGCACCTGGGCCCACGTCTCGAGAAGCACGTGCACCAGCAGTGCACCGACGACCACCACGATGACGGTGGAGAGGAACGCCGAGATGGGCCGGAAGGACGGCTCTGTCGGGCCGGCCCCCGGCGCCACTTCTCGGTCGAGCGAACCGGTCATCACACGTTCCTACGGCGCCGGACCAGCATCACCACGAGGACGACCAGACCGACAAACAGCGCACCGCCGGCGGCGGCGAGCAGCACCATGGGCCACGTCGTCCGGTTGCCCGATTCGATTTCGTTCTGCTGCCGTTCCACGGCGTTCTGCCGGTACGCCTTGGCGAGGAGGTTGGCCGGGGAGGTCTGCGCGACGGTGCTGAACTGAGCGATAGCGGTCGAGTGTTCGCCGGCGAAATAGGCGTCAAGGGCACTGCGGTAGAGCTTGTCGGAATCACCGAGCCTGTTGGCGACGCCGGCCTCGCCCAGCAGCGTGCCCAGGGCCGACGACGGCACCACCACCCGATTCGCCCGGTCGGGGCGGGCTTGGTCCTGGTCGATCATGCCAGCGACCCGGCCGGTCGGGTCGAGCGCGATGCCGCCATGGGAGCTGGCACCGAGATCCTGGTTGATCCGGTAGATGGACACCGGGCCCCGCCGGCCGGTGCTCGTGATGTCCACCAGCTTCGACTGCGGGCCGTAGGAGGCTGTGCGGAAGTCGGTGTCAGCGGTCGTGAAGCCCAGGATCAGCAGCGAACTGCCTTCCGCGAGGCTCGCCGACTGATTGAGTTCCACCACGGGCAGGTTTTCCCCCGCAAGCTTGATGAGCGCGGTGTTCCCGGTCTCGTTGGGCAGGGTCCGGATTACCTGCGCCGGGATCGCCGTGTCGGTGGTCAGATTGCCCTTGGCAGTGTTGAGCTGACCACGAATCTCGGTGACCGGCTCGGTCCCGGGGTCGATGCCGGTGAACCTGGTCTTGCTCAGGTTGGTACGCACATAGGTCTCGACCTGCGCGGCGTCCAGTTGGTTCTCGCGCACGAGCATCCGGGCCACGGCGTCGAGGGCGATCTGGCGGGCATTGTCCTGCGTTGGCTTGACGCAGGCGCTACTGGTGAGGGCATGCCCGTCCGGCGTGACCACGAATGCGCTGCACCGGCGGCTGAAGCTGATCGGCGTGGCCCGGACCGGTGCATTGGTGCTGGCGTCGCGGACGTAGCCGGTGAACACCGCCTCGACGAAGACCAACGACGGCGCGGCGACCGCCAGGGCGCGCTCCTCCGGGCTGTACGGCGCGGCTTGCGCCCACGGCTTCAGCGGCGGATCCACGGCGGCGGCCGTCGGAAACGCGGTAACGCCGCTCGTCGGTCGCGTACCGGGCCCAGCCGGCTCGTCGTCGGAGAGTATCCAGACGAGGCCGCCGCTGGCCACGGCCACCACCAGCACGAGCGCGACCAGTCCGCCCCAGAGCCCGGCCTGCCGCTTCGGCGGCTCCGACGGCCGGATCCTGCGGATCGAGCCGGAGAACGGATCATGGGACGGCGCATCCACCGGCGCAGCGGCGGGCGATTGCGGCGCGTCAGCGTCGGGTTGCACGGGTGTCGGGGCGGGGACTGCAGCGGACGGACCGGCGTGCAGCGCCCACGGCGCCGGCGGCGGTCCCGAAGTCAACTGCGGAACGCCGGAAACCTGCTGCGGCGGCCCCGATACCTGCTGCGGGACACCAGACACCTGCTGGGGAATGCCCGAGACCTGCTGCGGTATCCCCGAGACCTGCTGGGGAATGCCCGACACCTGTTGCGGTATCCCGGAAACCGGGGCCGTGGCACCACCCTCCGCCGGAATCGGCTGGTATTCCTGACCGAGCGCTCGGAACAACCGCTCCGCGCCCGGACCGACCTCCGCG
Source organism: Micromonospora sp. NPDC049114 (assembly GCF_040648635.1). Lineage (NCBI taxonomy): Bacteria > Bacillati > Actinomycetota > Actinomycetes > Micromonosporales > Micromonosporaceae > Micromonospora > Micromonospora sp. NPDC049114. The sequence goes on from NZ_JBEZEA010000001.1 coordinate 263,817, forward strand.
GGGTACGCCACCCACGGTTCGGTGGCGGAGAAATCGGCGTACGCGAACGCCTGGCCACCGGAAGCCTGTGCCAACGCATTGGACGTTGCGGCGAAGGACTCGCGCCAGCCCGGCGTGCCGGCTACGGCGGCGTCCAGCACGGCGATCGTCACCAATCGGCCCTGCCCGTCGATAGCCGCCCATGCCTTCCCGGCAGGGCAGACGCCCAGCATGTGGGTGAACCTGTAAGGGCCAACCGGCTGCATGCGCACTCCTCTGCTCAACCGCCGTGCGGATACTACAGAGAGCGCGCTCGCCCACCGGCCCGGCGGTCGTCGGCCCGACACTCGTCCGGACCCCTCGCCGACGGCACTCTCGCCCACACCGACGACGTTCGCTCTCCCCAGCAAACCAGCAGGGACCGGGTTCTTGGGCACCTGTTTTCGTCGGGATCCGCTCGGCACCCAGGCTGGCCATCCACACGGGTATGTCGCTCGCCGACGCTGCCGAATCGATGGCCGCCCCGGCTGTGGCATCCAGCCTGTCCGCGTAGCCGCTTGCCCTCTGAAAGTTTTCATGCATAGAGTCACGGAGTGAATGAAGGAGCTGTCCAGGCGTCGGCCGAACAGGTGTTCCACCTGTTCGACGGCGTACGGCTCACCCCGACCCAGCGCCGGATCGCGCACTGTCTCGTGCAACACGCGCCGGCCGTGGCGTACCTCTCCGCGGCGGAGGTCGCCGAACTGGCCGGGGTCAGCCAGCCGTCGGTCACCCGGTTCGCCGTCGCGCTCGGCCATGACGGCTATCCGTCGCTGCGCCGCCGGCTGCGCGACCTCACCAGCACGACGCCCGGCGGGCCGACGGACGCCGGCAATGAGCTCCAGCAGGCGGTACGCGCCGAGATGGGCAACCTCGACCGGTTGGCCGGCCAGCTCGCCGACACCGATCGGATCGCCGAGACCGGCCGGCTGCTCGCGGCCAGCCGACCGCTGCCGGTGCTCGGCCTGCGCGCAGCCGCGCCGCTGGCGGCGTACTTCGCCTACTTCGCCGCCAAGGTGCACCCGGACGTACGGGTGCTCGACGACGGCGGCAGCCTGCTCACCGACCGCCTGGAGCAGGCCGCCGAGGCCGGGGCGTCCGCCGTTCTCGCCTTCGTGCTGCCCCGCTACCCCCGCGAGACCCTGGACGCGCTGCGCGACGCGCGTGCCGCCGGACTGACCGTCGTGGCGATCACCGACTCGCCGGTCAGCCCGGCCGCCGAACACGCCGACGTGCTGCTGCCGGCCGCCGTCGGCGCCCAGCTCGTCTTCGACCTGCACACCGCCCCGATGACCCTGGCCATGGTGCTGTTGCAGGCGATCTGCGACGCCGCGCCGGCCGACACCCAACGCCGTCTGGAGGCGTTCGAAGCCTCCGCGGCCCGCCGACAGTTGTTCCTCGGTTGACCGGAGGAGACCGCAGATGACCCAGCCCATCCGTGCCGCACGGGGCAGCCAGCTCACCACCCGCGGGTGGCAGCAGGAGGCCGCCCTGCGGATGCTGATGAACAACCTCGACCCGGAGGTGGCCGAACGCCCCGACGATCTGGTCGTCTACGGCGGCACCGGCAAGGCGGCGCGGGACTGGCCGTCGTACCACGCGTTGGTCCGTACGCTCACCGACCTGCGCGAGGACGAGACGATGCTGGTGCAGTCGGGCCGACCGGTGGGCGTCATGCGCACCCACGAGTGGGCGCCCCGGGTGCTGCTGGCCAACTCGAACCTGGTCGGTGACTGGGCCACCTGGCCGGAGTTCCGCCGCCTCGAACAGCTCGGCCTGACCATGTACGGGCAGATGACCGCCGGCTCGTGGATCTACATCGGCACTCAGGGCATCCTCCAGGGCACCTACGAGACGTTCGCGGCGGTGGCCGCGAAGAGGTTCGGAAGCACCCTCGCCGGCACGCTGACGCTGACCGCCGGCTGCGGCGGCATGGGTGGCGCGCAGCCCCTCGCGGTCACCATGAACGGCGGCGTCTGCCTGATCGTGGACGTGGACCGCACCCGGCTCGACCGTCGCGTGCACGACCGCTACCTCGACGAGGTGGCCGACTCCCTCAACGACGCCGTCGAGCGGGTCCTCGCGGCGAAGCGGGAGCGGCGGGCGTTGAGCGTCGGCGTCGTCGGCAACGCCGCCGAGGTCTTTCCCGAGCTGCTCAACCGGGGCGTCGCCATCGACATCGTGACCGACCAGACCAGCGCGCACGACCCGCTGGCGTACCTGCCGGTGGGGGTCGAGCTGGCCGACGCCCGCGACTACGCCGCCGCGAAGCCGGCCGAGTTCACCGACCGGGCCCGTGCGTCGATGGCGAAGCACGTCGAGGCGATGGTCGGCTTCCTCGACGCCGGCGCCGAGGTGTTCGACTACGGCAACTCGATCCGGGGCGAGGCGCAGCTCGGCGGCTACCAGCGGGCCTTCGACTTCTCCGGTTTCGTGCCCGCGTACATCCGGCCGCTGTTCTGCGAGGGCCGGGGCCCGTTCCGGTGGGCGGCGCTCTCCGGCGACCCGGCCGACATCGCGGCCACGGACCGGGCCATCCTGGACCTGTTCCCGGAGAACGAGTCACTGGCCCGATGGATCAAGCTGGCCGGCGAGCGGGTCGCCTTCCAGGGCCTGCCGGCCCGGATCTGCTGGCTCGGTCAGGGCGAACGGGACCGGGCGGGTGTGCGGTTCAACGACATGGTCGCGTCCGGTGAGCTCTCCGCCCCGGTGGTGATCGGTCGTGACCACCTGGACACCGGCAGCGTCGCCAGCCCGTACCGGGAGACCGAGGGCATGGCCGACGGCTCCGACGCCATCGCCGACTGGCCGCTGCTCAACGCCCTGGTCAACACTGCGAGCGGGGCGTCCTGGGTGTCGATTCACCACGGCGGTGGCGTGGGCATCGGGCGGTCGATCCACGCCGGGCAGGTCTGCGTGGCCGACGGCACCGCCCTCGCCGGGCAGAAGATCGAGCGGGTGCTCACCAACGACCCGGCGATGGGCGTCATCCGACACGTCGACGCCGGCTACGACAGCGCCCGCGAGGTGGCCGAGCGCACCGGGGTCCGGGTGCCCATGACGGAAGGGGGACCCGCGTGAGGGACGACCTCTCCGCCCGTTTCCGGGCCCTGTGGGACGAGATCGCGCCGGTCGGACGGGACGCCGGCAGCGGCGGCTACCTGCGCTACGCGTTGACCGAGCCGGAGCAGGAGCTGCGGGCCTGGTTCCGTACGCAGGCGCAGCGGCGGGGCCTGCCGGTCACCGAGGACGGCAACGGCAACCTGTTCGCCCACTGGGGTGACCCCGAGGGCGCCGACGCGGTGTTGACCGGCAGCCACTTCGACTCGGTGCCGCACGGCGGGGCGTACGACGGGCCGCTCGGCATCGTCAGCGCGTTCCTGGCCGTGGACGAGCTGCGCGCCGCCGGCGTCACCCCCGTCCGGCCGCTGGTGCTGGGCGCGTTCGTCGAGGAGGAGGGTGCCCGTTTCGGCGTACCCTGTCTGGGCTCGCGGCTGCTCACCGGCGCGCTGGCGGCCGACCGCGCGGCCGGCCTGCGCGACGCGGCCGGGGTGAGCTTCGCCGACGCGCTCGGCGCGGCGCCGGCGGGCGCCCGGCCGGATCTGCTGGGCCGGTTCGGCGCCTTCGTGGAGCTGCACGTCGAGCAGGGCCGCGCGCTCGTCGACACGGACGCGCCGGTCGGGGTGGCCAGCGCGATCTGGCCGCACGGCCGCTGGCGCTTCGACGTGGTCGGCGAGGGCAACCACGCGGGTACGACCCGGATGGCCGACCGCCGCGACCCGATGCTGACCTACGCGTTCACGGTGCTGGCGGCCAACAAGGAGGCCCGGCTGCGCGGGGCGCACGCCACAGTGGGCCGGGTCGCGGTCGAACCCAACGCCACCAACGCGATCCCGTCGAAGGTGACCGGTTGGCTGGATGCCCGCGCCGCCGACCCGGAGACGCTGACCGGGCTTGTCGACGCGGTGCGCGGCAAGCTCGCCGAGCGGGCCCGCCGCGACGGTACGGAGGTGACAGTCACCGAGGAGTCGGTGACCCCGCTCGTCGCCTTCGACGGTGGGTTGGCCAGACGCCTGGCCACGCTGCTCGACGCGCCGGTGCTGCCGACCGGTGCGGGGCACGACGCCGGGGTGCTCGCCGCGCACCTGCCCACCGCGATGCTCTTCGTCCGCAATCCCACCGGGGTGTCGCACTCCCCCGCCGAGGCCGCGACCGACGACGACTGCGCCGCCGGGGTGCGCGCGCTGGCCCGCGTGCTCAAGGAGCTGACATGCCGGTGACCCCGACGCGCTGGCTCGCCGAGTACGCCTGGCTGCCCGATCTCGCCCAGCCCACGCCCGACGTGCTCATCGAGACCGACGCCGGGGTGATCACCGCTGTGACCGCGTTGGCCGCGCCCGGCCGGCCGAGCGCAGGTGTGGACGTGTACGCCGACGCTGTGCCGCTGCCCGGCCTGACCCTGCCGGGCCTCGCGAACGTGCACTCGCACGCCTTCCACCGGGCGCTGCGCGGGCGTACCCACGGCGGCCGGGGCGACTTCTTCAGCTGGCGGGACCGGATGTACGCGGTGGCGGACCGGCTGGACCCGGACACCTACCTGGCGCTGGCCCGCGCCGTGTACGCCGAGATGGCCCTCGCGGGGGTCACCTGCGTCGGCGAGTTCCACTACCTGCACCACCGGCCCGACGGCGGCGCGTACGACGACCCGAACGCGATGGGGGCGGCGCTTGTCGAGGCCGCCGCGCACGCCGGCATCCGGCTCACCCTGCTGGACGCCTGCTACCTGAGCGCCGGAGTGGACGGCCGGCCGCTCGCCGGGCCGCAGCGGCGTTTCGGCGACGGCGACGCGGCCCGCTGGGCGCAGCGGGTGTCGGCGTTCGCACCGACGGACCCGCACGTCCGGGTGGGCGCGGCCGTGCACTCGGTGCGGGCGGTCCCCGCCGAGCAGTTGCGCGCGGTCGCCGACTGGGCCCGGGAGCGGAGCGCGCCGCTGCACGTGCACCTCTCCGAGCAGCCCGCCGAGAACGACGAGTGCCGGGCCGTGCACGGGCGTACGCCCACCGCGCTGCTCGCCGAGCACGGGGTGCTCGGGCCGGACACCACAGCCGTGCACGCCACCCATCCGACCAGCGGCGACCTGACGCTGCTCGGCGACAGCCGGACCGGGGTGTGCCTCTGCCCGACCACCGAACGCGACCTCGCCGACGGCATCGGCCCCGCCCGGCGGATGGCGGACGCGGGGATCCGGCTGAGCCTGGGCAGCGACAGCCACGCCGTGATCGACCTGTTCGAGGAGGCCCGGGCGGTGGAGCTGGACGAGCGGCTGCGCACCCGCCGCCGTGGCCACTTCACGCCGGCGGGCCTGCTGACCATGGCGACCGCCGCCGGGCACGCCGCGCTGGGTTGGGCCGACGCCGGGCGGATCGCCGTGGGCGCCCGCGCCGACCTGGTCACGGTACGACTGGACAGCGCCCGCACCGCCGGTGTGCCGCCGGTGGGGACGTTCTTCGCCGCCGGGGCGGCCGACGTCGACCAGGTGGTGGTGGACGGCCGCGTGGTGGTGGCCGAGGGCCGGCACCTGAGCGTCGACGTGCCTGCCGAGTTGTCGGCGGCCATCGAGGCGGTGATCCCCTCATGAGCAGTCTGCTGGTCGACAACATCGGCGAACTGGTCACCAACGGCGTCGGCGAGGGCCCGCTGGGCATCCGCCGCAAGGCTGCCGTGCTGATCGAGGAGGGCCGGGTGGCCTGGGTCGGGCCGGCCGCGTACGCGCCGGCCGCTGACCGGCGGATCGACGCCGGTGGCGCCGCCGTGCTGCCTGGCTTCGTGGACAGCCACGCGCACCTGGTCTTCGCCGGGGAGCGGGCCGCCGAGTTCGCCGCCCGGATGGCCGGCGAGCGCTATACCGGCGGTGGCATCCGCACCACTGTCGGCGCGACCCGGGCCGCCACCGACGACGAGCTGCGGGCCACCGTGCGCCGGCTGCGCGGCGAGGCGCTGCGCCAGGGCACCACGACCATCGAGATCAAGAGTGGGTACGGCCTGAACGTCGCCGATGAGGCCCGCTCGCTGCGGATCGCCACCGAGACCAGCAGCGAGACCACGTTCCTCGGCGCCCACGTGGTGCCCCCCGAGTACGCCGACCGCCCCGACGACTACGTCGGACTCGTCTGCGGACCGATGCTTGCCGCCGCCGCGCCGCACGCGAAGTGGATCGACGTGTTCTGTGAGCGGGGCGCCTTCGACGTGGACCACGCCCGCGCCATCCTGGCCTGCGGGCAGGCCGCCGGGCTGGGCGTACGGCTGCACGCCAACCAGCTCGGCCCCGGCCCGGGCGTCCAGCTCGGTGTGGAGCTGGGCGCGGCGAGCGTGGACCACTGCACCCACCTGTCGGACGCCGACATCGACGCGCTCGCCGGCACTGCCCACAGCGACGGGTCGGGCACCAGCACCGTGGCCACCCTGCTGCCCGGCGCCGAGTTCTCCACCCGCTCGCCCTACCCGGACGCGCGCCGGCTGCTCGACGCCGGAGTCACCGTGGCCCTGGCGACGGACTGCAACCCCGGCTCGTCGTACACCTCGTCGATGCCGTTCTGCATCGCCCTCGCCGTCCGGGAGATGCGGATGACCCCGGCGGAGGCGCTGTGGGCGGCGACCGCCGGCGGCGCACGGGCCCTGCGCCGGGACGACGTCGGCGTGCTCATCCCCGGCGCGCGGGCCGACCTGGTCGTCCTGGACGCGCCGTCCTACCTGCACCTGGCCTACCGGCCCGGTGTCCCCCTGATCCACCAGGTAATACGCAACGGAGTTCCCCAGTGACGACCGTGATCATTCAACCCACCGGTATCACCGCCGACGACGTCCTCGCGGTCGCGCGCGGCACCGCCACGGTGTCCCTCGACCCGGCCACCCGGGACGCGATGGCGACCAGCCGCGCGATCGTCGACGGGATCGAGGCCGCCGGGCGGCCCGTGTACGGCGTGTCGACCGGGTTCGGCGCGCTCGCCAACACGTTCGTCGCGCCGGAGCGACGGGCCGAACTGCAACACGCGCTGATCCGCTCGCACGCCGCCGGGGTGGGCGCCCCGATGCCGCGCGAGGTGGTCCGGGCCATGATGCTGCTGCGGGTCCGCTCGCTCGCCCTGGGCCGCTCCGGGGTCCGCCCGCTGGTCGCCGAGGCGCTCGTCGACCTGCTCAACCACGACATCACCCCGTGGGTGCCGGAGCACGGTTCGCTGGGCGCGTCCGGCGACCTGGCGCCGCTGGCGCACTGCGCGCTCGCGCTGCTCGGTGAGGGCTGGGTGCTCGGCCCGGACGGCGAGCGGCGCGACGCCGCCGACGCGCTGACCGCCGCCGGGCTCAAGCCGATCGACCTGGCCGCCAAGGAGGGGCTGGCGCTGATCAACGGCACCGACGGCATGCTCGGCATGCTGTTGCTGGCCATCCACGACGCGGCGCACCTGTTCGCCATGGCGGACGTGACGGCAGCGCTGGCCATCGAGGCGATGCTCGGCTCGGAGCGGCCGTTCCTGCCCGAGCTGCACGCCATCCGTCCGCACCCCGGCCAGGCGGCGTCGGCGGCGAACATCCACCGGCTGTTGCAGGACTCCCGGGTCATGGACTCGCACCGCGACGACCTGGCGCACGCCGTGCAGGACGCGTACTCGATGCGCTGTGCGCCGCAGGTGGCCGGCGCGGCCCGGGACACCCTGGACTTCGTCCGCACGGTCGCGGCACGGGAGCTGGTGTCGGTCGTGGACAACCCGGTGGTGCTGCCCGACGGCCGGGTCGAGTCCACCGGAAACTTCCACGGTGCGCCGCTGGGCTTCGCCGCCGACTTCCTCGCCATCGCCGCCGCCGAGGTGGGCGCGATCGCCGAGCGGCGGGTGGACCGCCTGCTGGACGTGGCCCGCAACCGGGAACTGCCCGCGTTCCTCTCCCCCGACGCCGGGGTCAACTCCGGCCTGATGATCGCCCAGTACACGGCGGCCGGGATCGTCGCGGAGAACCGCCGGCTCGCCGCCCCCGCCTCGGTGGACTCGCTGCCCACCAGCGGCATGCAGGAGGACCACGTCTCGATGGGCTGGGCGGCGGCCAAGAAGTTGCGCACGGTGCTGGACAACCTGACCAGCCTGCTCGCCGTCGAGCTGCTGGCCGGCGTACGCGGCCTGCAACTGCGCGCACCGCTGGTGCCGTCGCCGGCCGGCCGGGCCGCCGTCGCCGCCCTGGGCACGGCCGCCGGTGAACCCGGCCCGGACGTGTTCCTCGCCCCGGTGCTGGAGGCCGCCCGCGCGGTGCTGGCCGGGCCGGAGCTGCGCGCCGCCATCGAACGGGAGGTCGGCCCGCTGGGCTGACCTCCGCGGGTCGCTGTCGCCCGCCGCGGGTCAGGCGGCGGGCGGCAGCACCTTGGCGATCAGCTTGGCCAGCTCGCGCAGCGCCTTGCCCCGGTGACTGATGGCGTCCTTCTCCGCCGGGGTCAGCTCCGCGTTGGTCCGGTCCTGTCCGTCGCCCAGGAAGATCGGGTCGTAGCCGAACCCGCCGTCACCACGCGGCGCACGCAGCACCCGCCCGGACTGCCGGCCGTCGACGAGGTGTTCCTTGCCGCCGGGCAGCACCAACGCCACGGTGCAGACGAACGAGGCGGCGCGCTGCTCGTCCGGGACGTCGGCGATCTGGTCCAGCACCAGCTGAAGGTTGGCCCGGTCGTCGCCGTGCTGGCCGGACCAGCGGGCGCTGAACACCCCCGGCATGCCGTTGAGCGCGTCGACCGCGAGCCCGGAGTCGTCGGCGATGGTCGGCAGCCCGCTCTGCCGGCAGCCCTCCCGCGCCTTGATCAGCGCGTTCTCGCCGAAAGTCAGGCCGGTCTCCGGCAGCTCCGGATACTCGTCGACGTCGTCGAGGCCGAGCAGGGCGATCCGGTGCGCGCCGAGCGCGCCGTCCAGGATCCGCTGAAGCTCCACCAGCTTCTTACGGTTACGCGTGGCCAGCAGGGCCTTGTTCATGCGGATTCACCTTCGTTCGCGACTGCGGGGCTCGCAAGCTCACTCCTCGCGCTCACGCGAGTGCCTTGCGCTGGGCTTCGGCCAGATCCGCGCACCCCGCCACGGCCAGGTCGAGCAGGCTGTCGAGCTGGTCGCGGGCGAACACGCCCGCCTCACCGGTGCCCTGCACCTCGACGAAGTCGCCCGCACCGGTGCACACCACGTTCATGTCCACCTCGGCGGCCACGTCCTCCTCGTAGCAGAGGTCGAGCCGGGCCTCCCCCGCGATGATCCCCACGCTGACCGCCGCCACCGACCGGTGCATCACCTTCTCCGGCTTGCCCGCGAGGGCCTTGCGGGCGGCCAGCCAGCCCACCGCGTCGTGCAGCGCCACGTACGCGCCGGTGATCGCGGCCGTGCGCGTGCCGCCGTCGGCCTGGAGCACGTCGCAGTCGAGCACTACCGAGTTCTCGCCGAGCGCCTTGAGGTCGATGCTGGCCCGCAGGCTGCGGCCGATCAGCCGGGAGATCTCGTGGGTGCGCCCACCGACCCGACCCTTGATGCTCTCCCGGTCCGAGCGGGTGTTGGTGGCCCGGGGCAGCATCGCGTACTCGGCGGTCACCCAGCCGAGCCCGGAGCCCTTGCGCCAGCGGGGCACGCCCTCGGTGACGCTCGCCGTGCAGAGCACCCGGGTGCCGCCGAACTCGACGAGCACCGAGCCCTCCGGATGGGTGCTCCAGCCCCGGGTCAGGGTCACCGGTCGGAGTTGAGAGGGCCCTCGCCCGTCAGGTCGCGCCATGCCCTGCACCCTATGCGGTGCGGCGATCCGCTTCCCCCTGGGTGTCCCGAGCAGTGTCCGCGTCGTGCACCCGCAGGAATCCGGCGACCGCCGCCGGCCAGCCGAACTCCTGTGCCCGGGCCCGGGCGGCCCGCCGTCGCGCGGCCTCCGGCCGGGCCACGAGGCGGGTCACGGCCTCGGCCATCGACTTTCCGGAACCGTATGCGGCGATCCCGGCCGAGCCGACCACCTCGGGCAACGCGCTCGCGGCGTTCACCACCACCGGGGTGCCGCAGGCCAACGCCTCCAGCCCGGCGAGGCCGAAGGTCTCCACCGGGCCGGGCGCGAGCACCACGTCCGCGCTGGCGAGCAGCGCGGCCACCGCCGCCCGGTCGGGCAGGTGACCGGTGAACGTGACCGGCAGGCCGGCGGCCCGGCGGGCCAGCGACGCCCGCAACGGCCCGTCCCCGGCCAGCACCAGCACCGCCGGCACGCCCGAGCGGCGCAGCTCGGCGAGGGCTTCGACCGCCAGCTCCGGCCGCTTCTCCGGAGACAACCGGGCGCAGTGTACGAGCAGCAGTTCGGTCGGATCGGCGTAGCGCTCCCGCATCGCCGGGTCGACCCGGTCGGGGTGGAAGGTGTCCAGGTCCACCCCGAGCGGCACGAGATCCACGTTGTCGGCGCCGATGCGGTCGAACTCCTCGGCCGCCCACCGGGTCGTGCACACGATCCGGTCGTACGCCCGGCTGGTGGCCCGGTTGAGCCGGTCCGCGACCGGCCGCCGCAGCACGTCCGGCACACCCCACTGGCCGAGCAGCCCGGTCAGCGACTCGTGCGAGACCATCACCGACGGCACCCCGTGCGCCTTCGCCCAGTTCCCCGTCCAGCGCAGCGACGACCTGTCGGACACCTCCAGCCGGTCCGGCGCCAGCTCGGCGAGCACCCGGGCCAGCCGCCGCCGACCAACCAGCAGCCGGTAACCGCCGGTGCCAGGCAGCTCCACGCCGGGCAGGGTCACCACCCGACCCCACGGGTGCCACTCGTGTGCGTCGCGTCGACCGGGCACCACCAGCACCGGATCGTGCCCCGCCGCGCGGTAGCCCGCGCCGAGGTGGCGCAGCGCGGTGCGCAGGCCACCGGAGCGCGCGGTCACGAAGTTCGCGAGCCGGACGATCCGCAGCCCGCCGGCCGTCCCCGTCACGACGCGGCCGGCAGGCCCACGGTGGCACCCTGGGCGCGTACCGCCCGGTAGTGCCCGACCAGCTCGTCGCCGACGGCCGCCCAACTGCGTCTGCGGACCGCGGCCCGGGCGGCCACCCCGTACGCCCGCCGCCGGTCGGCGTCCCCGGCCAACTCGGCCACCGCGGCGGCGAGGGCGTCGCCGTCGGCCGGCGGGACCAGCAGCCCGGTCGTTCCCGAGTCGACCAGATCGACCGGCCCGCCACTGGCCGGCGCGACCACCGGCACCCCGGAGGCCAGCGCCTCCTGGAGGGTCTGGCCGAAGGTCTCGTGCGGCCCGGTGTGCACGAACACGTCCAGGCTGGCGTAGAGCCGGGCCAGGTCCTCGCCGTGCTGCACCCCCAGGAAGTCCACCCCCGGCAGCGCCCGGGTCAGCTGGCGGCGGGCGGGGCCGTCGCCGGCCACCACGACCCGCACGCCCGGCAGCCGGGACGTCGCCGCCAGCAGCTCCACCCGCTTCTCCGGGGCCAGCCGGCCGACGTAGCCGACCAGCAGCTCCCCGCCGGGGGCCAGCCGACGCCGCAGGTCGTCGCACCGCTTGGCCGGATCGAACCGGACGGCGTCCACGCCCCGGCCCCACAGCCAGATCCGCTGCACCCCGTTGGCGATCAGGTCGGCGGCCGCCCGGGTCGACGGCGCGAGGGTCCGCTGCGCCAGATTGTGGATCTCCCGAAGCCGTCGCCACGCGGCGGCCTCACCCCAGCTCACCCGGTACGCCCTGGCATAGGCCGCCACGTCGGTCTGGTACACCGCCACCATGGGCAGCCCGTACCGGCTGGCGAGGGTTGCCGCGCGGGCGCCGAGGATGAACGGACTGGCCAGGTGCACCACGTCGGGCGCCGCCGACAGCAACGCCCCCGCCAGCCGGGTGGTGGTCGGCACGCCCAGCCGGAAACCCTGGTAACGGGGCAACGGCACGCTCGGGATGCGCACCACCGGGTACGGCGACCCCTCGATGTCCCGCCCTGCCGCCCCGGGCGGTGCGGGTGCGATGACCACCGGTTCGTGGCCCCGGGCCAGCAGGTGCTCCGCCGTGCGCACCACGGAGTGCGCGACGCCGTTCACGTCCGGCGGGAACGACTCGGTCACGATGGCGATCCGCATGCCCACACCGTGCTGGTGCCACGGGTGCCCCAGGCGACCAGCCGCTGACCGGCCGGCGAACAGTACGGCACAACACCGCCGCGAGGCGGTCAGATGTCGTAGCTGGCGCCGGCCCGGACCACCTCGAGTGGGCCGGTGTACGCGGCGGCAGCCGACTCCAACGTGTGCGCCTCGCTGCCCCACGCCGCGACCAGGTGGGTGAGCAGCAACCGCCCCACCACCGCCTTGGTCGCCGTCTCGCCCGCCTCGCGGCCGGTCAGGTGCAGGTCCGGAGGATTGTCCACGCCGTCGAGGTAGCTGGCCTCGCACAGGAACACGTCGGCGTTCTGGGCCAGGCGCAGCAACGCGTCGCAGGGCGCGGTGTCCGACGAGTAGCACAGCGACCGACCGCCGTGCTCCAACCGCACGCCGTACGTCTCGACGGGATGGTTGACCCGGTCGACGGTGACGGTGAACGGCCCGATCGGGAACGTGCCCGGCTGCAACGCGTAGAACTGGTAGACGTCCTCCACCGTGCCGTCGTCGCCGTAGGCGGCGCTGAGCCGGTCCGGTGCGCCGGAGGGCGCGTACACCGGCAACGGCGGGTAGGGGCCGTCCGGGGCGTACCGGCGGACCACCACGTACGACGCGGCGTCGAGGATGTGGTCACAGTGCAGGTGGGTCAGCAGGATCGCGTCGGGCGCGTGCAGCCCCACGTAGCGCTGGAGGCTGGACAGCGACCCCGGGCCGAAGTCGACCAGGAGGCGGAAGCCGTCCGCCTCGACGAGATAGGCGGAGCACGGCGACTCGGGGCCGGGGAAGCTACCGGCACACCCCAGGACAGTCAGTCGCATCGGGTCGTCTCGCTGTCACTGTCAGTAGCAGCCGTGCCGGCGGTCGTCCCGGCAATGATCTCTACCGACGCGTACGCCACGCTGCGCAGCCTACGCTGGGGTGCCCGAGGACAAGAATCATCCGTTGGAAGTTGTCACGAACGTGACACCCGCTCACAGCCCCGGTGCGACAAACGGGCCACCGACGCGTACGCCGACGGCCCGTTCGCGCAAGACCCCTGCGATCAGGCCCAGAGCTGACCCTCCAGCGCGTCCTCGGCATCCGCGAGGGTGCCGCCGTAGGCGCCGGTGGACAGATACTTCCAGCCGCCGTCGCAGACCACGAACGCCACATCGGCACGCCGGCCGTCGCGGACCGCCTCGTGCGCCACCGCGAGCGCGGCGTGCAGGATCGCGCCCGTGGAGAAGCCGGCGAAGATGCCCTCCACCTCGACGAGCTGACGGGTACGCAGCACCGCGTCCCGGGTGCCGACCGAGAAGCGCCGGGACAGCACCGAGGCGTCGTACAGCTCCGGCACGTACCCCTCGTCGATGTTGCGCAGGCCGTAAACCAGCTCGCCGTAGCGCGGCTCGGCCGCCACGACCTGGATGCCCTCGACCTTCTCGCGCAGGTAGCGTCCGGTGCCCATCAGGGTGCCGGTGGTGCCCAACCCGGCCACGAAGTGCGTGATGGTGGGCAGGTCGTGCAGCAGTTCCGGACCTGTCGTCTCGTAGTGTGCCCGCGCGTTGGCCTCGTTGCCGTACTGGTAGAGCATCACCCAGTCCGGGTGCTCGGCGGCGATCTGCTTGGCCGTCGCGACGGCCTGGTTGGAGCCGCCCGCCGCCGCCGAGAAGATGATCTCCGCCCCGTACATCCGGAGCAGTTGGACCCGCTCGGTGGAGACGTTCTCGGGCATCACGCAGACCAGCCGGTACCCGCGCAGCTTGGCCACCATGGCCAACGAGATGCCGGTGTTGCCGCTGGTCGGCTCCAGGATGGTGTCACCCGCCCGGAGCCGGCCGGCCTCCTCCGCCGCGCGGACCATGAACAGCGCCGCGCGGTCCTTGATGCTGCCCGTCGGGTTCCGGTCCTCCAGCTTCGCCCAGAGCCGCACCGGCGGTGCGCCGTCGGGCACCGTCGGCGAGAGCCGGGGCAGACCGACGAGCGGCGTGCCACCACAGGCGTCGAGGAGGCTGTCGTACCGCGCCATGGCGGCCGCCCTCAGCGCGCGGCGACGGCGGTCGCGGCGCTGTGCGAGCTGATCGCCGCTGCCGCCGCGAAGCCGAACGCGCCGCCGGCCACGGCCGGCAGGATGGTGACGCTGTCACCGTCGGAGAGCTTCGCGTCGAGCGCGCCGAGGAAGCGGACGTCCTCGTCGTTGACGTAGACGTTCACGAAACGGTGCAGCGCGCCGGCCTCGGTGACCAGGCGGCCACGCAGCCCGGCGTGCCGGGAGTCCAGGTCGGTGAGCAGGTCTGCCAGCGTGTCGCCGGCGCCCTCGACGACCTTGGCGCCGCCGGTGTAGCTGCGCAGGATGGTGGGGATGCGAACCTCGATGGCCATGATGTCGTGCTCCTCAAACGGGTGTGCCAACGGTGACGGGACGGAGAACGGGTGCGAACGCTGACGGGTCAGCGGCCGGAACACTCGTAGTCGACCGTCGCCGGGCTCTGCCCGAACATGTAGGACTGCACGGCGTGCGGGTCGATTCCGGCCTCCACGATCTGGACCGGCTCCTCGGTCACCACGCCGTCGACGATCCGGAACGACCGGATCTCCTCCGAGTCGGGCTCACGGGTCGAGACGAGCAGGTAGTGCGCGCCCGGCTCGCCGGCGAAGGACACATCCGTCCGGGACGGGTATGCCTCGGTGGCGGTGTGCGAGTGGTAGATGACCACGGGCTCCTCGTCCCGGTCGTCCATCTCCCGCCACACCCGCAGATGCTCCATCGAGTCGAACTCGTAGAAGGTCATCGACCGGGCGGCGTTGTCCATCGGGATGTGCCGGGTCGGGGTGTCGCTGCCGACGGCACCGGCGACGACGCCGCACGCCTCGTCCGGGTGGTCCCGGCGCGCGTGGGCGACGATCGCGTCAATGATCGACCGGTCGATGCTCAGCACGTGCACCAGCCTAACGCCTAGTGGGCGGGCCCTGAAGTGGTGCCGGTCACGCCTAGTCGATCAAGGCGTTGAGCAGCGACTCCTGTAGATACCCGAGATACGCGTAGACCGACAGCTGGAACACCCGGCTGGAACCGGGATCCTCGGTCACCGCGTCGTCCAGCTCCTCACCCAGATCCGTGCCGTCCTTGATCTCCAGCCGGACGCCCATCGCCAGCCGCGCGTCGTTGAGCGCCCGCAGCCACGCCTCGGCGGCCTCGGCGTCCAACCGCACCTCGCCGCCGGCCTCGTCGGGCAGCGCGGCCAGGATGGCCCCCGCCTGGTCGATCTTGGCAGTCTTCAGATCACCCTCGGTGTAGCGGCGGAACTCGGCGGTGCCGCTCGCATCCTCCGGGTAGACGGCCGGAAACAGCCGGCCCACGACCGGGTCCGTGTGGTCGAAACCGTCGGTGAGTAGGCCGACCACCTCGCTGGCGACCTTGCGCAGCACCCGCACCTCGTCCACGGCGAAGGTGGCGACATAGCGGCCGGCCTGGCGCCGGAACATGCTCACGAGCGGTCCACCGTCGCCCACAGCCCGTACGCGTGCAACTGCGACGCGTCGTGCTCCATCCGCTCCCGGGCCCCCGTGGAGACCACGGCGCGGCCCTTGTGGTGCACGTCCAGCATGAGCTGCTCCGCCCTCTCCCGGCTGTAGCCGAACAGCTTCTGGAAGACCCAGGTCACGTACGTCATCAGGTTGACCGGGTCGTCCCACACGATCGTCACCCATTGCCGGTCGGGCGCCGGCACCTCGTCAGTGGCCGGCGTCTCGACCGGTGCAACCTGTGGAGCCGCCATGCCCCCCATCGTGCCACCGGTTTCCCGGAACCGAGGAACCGGAACGCCGGGCGAACCAGGATCACCCGCCGTGGCCACCCCGGAGTCGGCCCGCACCCCGTCGGAGCCGGGGCGCGGTACGGGCCCGAGCCAGGAGATGGCCACGCCGTCAGGCGAGCAGGATGCCGTGGTCGACCGCATCGGAGAGCACCACGCCCAGCGAGAGACGGATCACCTCGAACCGTCGGGAGATCTCCCGGGAAAGCTCCAACTCGACCTCCCGCAACGCCCGCTGGGACCAGGCCCGCGCGGCGCTGTGGTCATCGTTGCCCGGGGTACGCCACTGCTGCCAGCACCCGCCGGAGAGCGCCACCGCGACCGGCGGAAGCACCTCGTCACGGGTCACCGTCGGATAGCCGGCGAGCGCGTCGATCGCCTCCGTGCCGGTCAGTCCGGCCACACCCGCCGTACTCGTGATCAGCAGCACCCGGTCCAGGTCGCGCCCGGAGCGGTGATCCGCCAGGCCGTACTGGACGGCGGTGGCGATCCGGCGGCGGACGCCCTCCGCCGGTGTCCCGCCGAGCACCTGGGCGGCGGTGTCGGCCACGATGCCCCGTACCGCGTGGTCGCACTGGGCGGTGGCCAGCAGCGACAGCGCCGCCATCTCCCGGTCGAGCAGGTCCGGTAGGCCGGCGCAGCCGACCCCGAAGACGATCTCCTGGACGGCCCGGAGGTGGATGTTCGCCAGCTCCAGCGCCAGGTGCTGGCGGATCCGCTGGGAGCAGGAGCGGGTCTGCCGGTCGAGCCGCTCGGACCAGTCCCCCGGCTCGGCGGACACCGCCACCCGGTCGTGCTGCCCCGGCAGCACCGGCGGATCGGCGCTGGCCCGCTGCAACCCCTCGTTCGCCGACCAGCCCACCAGCGCCCGGCGCAGGTCGGCTGCGGAATCGGCGCCGTCGACCGGGAACCACCGCGAGCCCGCCAGCGAGGGGACCGCGGCCAGCAGCGCCGCCCGGTGTGCCTCGACGATCACCGCCACCGGGTCCACCTCCCCCGGCCGGCCGTCGGCCGGCGAGACGGACGCCCCCGCGTCCTCCGTCAGCGCCCCGCCGTCGGCCGGTGGCGCCCAACCCGCCGCACCCGGCGTCACCGCGAAGACGACCTCCACTGCAGCGGCGGCCACCTCGGCGAGCAGGTTCAGCTCCTGGGCCGTGAACGCCTGGTCGGCCGCGATCACGAAGAGCAGCGCGCCGGCCCGGCCGACCGCCTCGCGCAGCACCCGGACGCCGGCCACGCCGAGCGCGCCCGTGTCCGGTGTGTCGATCAGGGTGAAGTGGCGCAGCAGGGGTTCGGGCACGCTCAGCTCGACCCGCCGCGGTGGCCGGGCCAACGCCGGGCCGGCGGCGTCCCGGTCCGCGCCGTACGAGTGCGGCTGGCGGTAGCCGGGGACGAAGGCTGCCCGCGTGGGCACCTGGGCGTGCCGGACCAGCAGCCAACTGCCCGCCGGCACGGTGAGCATCACCGGGTCGAGCCCGACGAGGCTGGCGAGGACCGCGCGCCGGTCCGCGCCGGCCGGGCCGACGGCGACCACGCCGAGCGGCTCGTCCGCGCGGGCAACCGGCACGCCGAGATCGGTGGGCAGCGGGGCGCAGCTCGGCGGGTCGGCTGAGCTGGCCATGTCGCCGGGCGAGTCGAGCGAGGGGAGAGGGCCCTGCTGCATCGGGTGGCCTCCCGGGGCAGGCGACCGGCACGCCGGTCGCGTGGAAATTCCGGTGACACTACCCGGATGCCGGAAGAGTACGTTCGGCCGGCCGACCAGGCGGAACACATCGGATACTCACCGGTAATTGTGCCGCTACTCAACTTCGGTGCGTGACGATGCGGGCGCGGACGGAATTCGATGGATATGCTGCCCGGATGAGTCGATGGCAGTTCGTCGGCCGGACCGACGAGCTCAACCGCCTGCTGGCGGCGGTGACCGGCGAGGCCGGCCGAGGGCTCTTCTTCAGCGGCAGCGCGGGCATCGGCAAGAGCCGGCTGCTGCGCGAGGGGGTCAACACCCTACCCACCGACAGGTACGCGATCTGGTCCATCGCGGCCAGCGCCACCACGGCCGCGCTGCCGTTCGGTGGGCTGGTGCAGGTCCTCCCGGCGGAGCAGCCCCAGGGCCTCTCCCCCGCCGGCATACTCCGCTGGGCGCTCGGCGTTCTGCAACAGCAGGCCGCCGGCCGCCGGATCGTGCTCGCCATCGACGACGCGCACCTGCTCGACCCACCCTCCGCGGCGCTGGTGCATCTGGTCGCCCGCGCCGACAACGCCACAGTCGTGGGCACCCTGCGCGACGGCGAACAGATCCCGCTGCCGATCCGGGCACTCTGGACCGACGACCTGGTCGAGCACGTCGAGCTGACCCCCATGCCACCGTCGGAGACCGCCGGCCTGCTGGCGGCGATCCTGGGCGGCCCGGTCGACGCCGGTTCCGCCGACCGGCTCGGCCGGCTGTCGGCAGGCAACCCGCTGCTGCTGCGCGAGCTGGTGCACGCCGCCAGCGGCAGCGAGGAGCTGAAGCGCACCTACGGGATCTGGAAGTGGACCGGGCGGCTGGAGCTGGCGCCCAGCCTCACCGACCTGATCGACACCCGCGTCGGGCAGCTCACCGACGGCGTTCGTACGGTCGTCGAGCTGGTCGCCTTCGGTGAGCCACTCGGCCTGCACCTGCTCAACCAGGCCGCCGAGCAGTCCGATGTGGAGTGCGCCGAGGAGCGCGGCCTGATCACCGTCATCCAGCACGACCGGCGGACCAACGTACGCCTGGCCCACCCGCTCTACGGCGAGGTGATGCGCCGCCGGTGCCCGGTCAGCCGCACCCGACGCCTCCAGGCGCACCTCGCCGAGCTGCTGGAACAGGTCGGCAAGCGCCGCCGCGACGACCTGCTGCGGGTGGCGGTCTGGCGGCTCGACTCGGGCACCGCACAGGACGCCGCCCTGCTCGTGGACGCCGCGATGCAGGCGTTCACCCGCTACGACGTACCGCTGGCGACCCGGCTGGCCCGGGCCGCGCTGAACGCCGACGGCGGCTCGGACGCGGCGGAGCTGCTGGCCACGATTCTGATGTTCGCCGACCGACCGGACGAGGCGATCACCGTTCTCGACGCGGTGACCCTGGAGCCCGGGGACGAGCGGCGGCTCTGCCGGTGGCTGACCGTCCGCGGCATGGTCAGCTACTGGGGGCTCAGCCGGGAGTCCACCGTGGAGGAGATCGCGAGCCGGGTCGAGCAGCTCGGCGACTCGGCCGACCGCGCCCGGGTGCACGCCTTCGAGGCGATCATGCGGCTGCACCGGCTCGACACGACCACCGCCGTACGGCTCAGTCAGCGGGTGCTCGATCGGCCCGCGGCCAGCATCGCCGCCCGTGAACTGGCGCGCAGCACCATCGCGTACGTCCAGGCGGCCCAGGGTCAGCTGACGCGCAGCGGTGCGGCCATCGCGCAGGTGCACTCCGCCGCGGCCAGCTGGCGCACCGACATGCCGTACCTGCAACTGGCCCTGGAGCTGGCCCGCGGCACCCGGCTCATGCTCACCGGAGACCTCGTCGGGATGGACGCGATCGTGGCCGACGAGTTCGCCGACCTGGCCGGTGCCGGTGACTTCCGACTCGGCACCGGATACCTGGCCATCCTCCAGGCGTACGCCGCGCGGCTGCGCGGGCAGAGCGACTCGGCGATGCGGACGTCGTTGGGCGCCTGCGCGGTGCTGGCGACCAGCCGGGTCTACGCCGGTCTGGCCCAGGCCGAGCGGGCCCAGGCGGCGGCGCTGCGTGGCGACGCGGCGCAGGCGGCCGAGGCGATGGCCGAGGCCGACCGCACCCACGCGCCGGGCATGGCGGTGCTCTACCCATGGCTGGAGCAGGCCCGGGGCGCGGTGCTCGCCGCGTCGGGTGACCTGCCGGGCGCGGTGAAGCAGCTCAACGACCTGGCCGACCGGCTGCGGGCGGACGGTTTCGTCGGGCACGAGGTGCACGTTCTGCACGACCTGGTCCGGTTGGACCAGGCCGGCGCGGCGGTCGGCCCCACCTGTTCCGACGGCGGGCGGCGCACGGTGGCGCAGCGCCTCGCCGAGCTGTCCGAGCAGGTGGACGGGGTGCTCCCGCCGCTACTGGCCCGGCACGCCCGGGCCGCGGTGACCGATTCCGCCGCGGATCTGCTCGCGGTCGCCGACGACTACGCCGCGC
Organism: Micromonospora sp. NPDC049114; assembly: GCF_040648635.1. NCBI lineage: Bacteria > Bacillati > Actinomycetota > Actinomycetes > Micromonosporales > Micromonosporaceae > Micromonospora > Micromonospora sp. NPDC049114. The sequence goes on from NZ_JBEZEA010000001.1 coordinate 283,920, forward strand.
TGGAGCTGACGGTGTACGCCGCCGAGGCCACCGCCCAGGCGCTGCAGCGGCTACGCCAGCAACAGTCGGTGGCGGCCGGCGAGGCGCGCGAGCGTCTGGCCGGGCTGCTCGGCCGGTGCGACCTGATCCGCACGCCGGCGCTGCGGGCCGGGGCGCCGGTGCTCACCGAACGCGAGTGGCAGGTGGCCCGCCTCGCCGCGCACGGTGCGACCAGCAAGGCCATCGCCGAGCGGCTCTATCTCTCCGCCCGCACCGTGGAGAACCACCTGCAGCGGATCTACACCAAGCTCGGCGTGACCGGCCGGTCCGAGCTGTGGGCTGCGCTGCGGTCGATCCCGGGCCACGAAGGCGGCGGCGCGGGCTGAACCTTAGGCTGGGGCGGTGAGCACCCTGGGCCCCGCGCTGCTGACCGACCACTACGAGCTGACCATGGTCAGCGCCGCACTCAAGGACGGCACCGCCGACCGCCGCTGTGTCTTCGAGGTGTTCAGCCGTCGGCTGCCCAGCGGCCGGCGTTACGGCGTCGTCGCCGGCACCGCGCGCCTGATCGAGCTGATCCGCGACTTCCGGTTCGACCCGGCGGAGGTCGATTTCCTGCGCCGCACCGGAGTGGTCGACGAGGCGGCGGCGGCCTGGCTCACCGACTACCGCTTCACCGGCGACATCGACGGGTACGCCGAGGGTGAGCTGTTCTTCCCCGGCTCGCCCATCCTGACCGTCTCCGGCGGCTTCGCCGAGTGCGTGGTGCTGGAGACGGTGGCGCTCTCCGTGCTCAACCACGACTGCGCGGTGGCGGCCGCCGCGGCGCGGATGGTCACCGCTGCTCGGGGCCGGGCGCTGATCGAGATGGGATCGCGCCGGGCACACGAGGAGGCCGCGGTGGCGGCGGCGCGGGCCGCGTACCTGGCCGGTTTCCGGTTCACGTCCAACCTCGCCGCCGGCGAGCGCTACGGCATCCCGACGGCGGGCACCGCGGCACACGCGTTCACCCTGCTGCACGACGACGAGCGGGCCGCGTTCGCCTCGCAGGTGGCCACGCTGGGCAGGGACACCACGCTGCTGGTCGACACGTACGACATCAGCCAGGGCATCCGCAACGCGATCGCGGTGGCCGGGCCGGAGCTGCGGGCGATCCGGATCGACTCGGGTGACCTCGCGGTGATCGCGCAGCAGTCCCGGGAACTGCTGGACTCGCTGGGCGCCACCGAGACGAAGATCATCGTCTCGGGTGACCTGGACGAGTACTCGATCGCGGCGCTGGCCGCCGAGCCGGTCGACATGTACGGCGCGGGGACGGCAGTGGTCACCGGTTCCGGGGCGCCCACGGCGGGGCTGGTCTACAAGCTCGTCGAGGTCGAGGGCCGCCCGGTGGTGAAGCGCTCCGAGCACAAGGCGACCATCGGTGGGCGCAAGGTCGCGGTCCGCCGGCACAAGCCGACCGGCACCGCCACGGAGGAGATCATCGTCCCGCAGGGTGTGCCCGACCGGCAGGCCAACGACCGGATGCTCCAGCGCTCGTACGTGATCGACGGCGAGCCCGTGGGTCTGCCCACCCTCGACGAGTCCCGGGAGCACCTGCGCGAGTGCCTCATCTCCATCCCGTGGGAGGGGCTGAAGCTCTCGGCCGGCGACCCCGCGGTGCCGGTCACTGTCGTACCCGCCGGCTGAGCCCGCTGATCCGTTCTCGAAGGGACCCCCGATGGCCAACGCGCTGATCATCGTCGACGTGCAGAACGACTTCTGTGAGGGCGGCTCGCTGGCCGTCGCGGGCGGCGCCGGAGTGGCCGCCGGGATCTCCCGGCTGCTCGCCGCCGAGCCGGACCGGTGGGCGCACGTGGTCGCCACGAAGGACTATCACATCGACCCGGGCGCGCACTTCGGCGATCCGCCGGACTTCGTCGAGTCGTGGCCCCGGCACTGCGTGGTCGGCACCAGCGGCTCGGAGTTCCACCCGGACCTGGAGACCGGTCGGGTCGAGGCGATCTTCCACAAGGGCGAGCACGCGGCGGCGTACTCCGGGTTCGAGGGGCACGCCGACGACGGCGAGTGCCTGGCCGACTGGCTGCGTCGGCACGACGTGGACCGGGTCGACGTGGTCGGCATCGCCACCGACCACTGCGTCCGCGCCACCGCGCTCGACGCCGCCCGGGAGGGCTTCGCCACCACCGTCCTGCTGGAGCTGACCGCCGCTGTCGCTCCGGAGACCACCGACGTGGCGCTGCGGGCGATGGACGGCGCCGGCGTGATCCTGGACGGTGAGCCTGTGATCAGGGCCGCATGAGGCGCTAATTGGTTGGCCAATGGTCCACCATCCGTCGAGGATGTCGCCGGAGGTACGGACCAACGTGAACATGAAGCCTTACCGCACAGCCCTCGCTCTGCCCGGCCTGCGGTCGCTGCTGCTGATCGCCGTCCTCGCCCGCATCCCGCTCACGGCGACCGGGGTCACGCTGACCTTCCACGTCGTGCTCGACCTCGACCGGGGCTACGGCGCAGCCGGCCTGGTGGGCGCCGCCATCACCGTGGGCGCGGCGATCGGTGGGCCGCTGCTCGGCCGTCTGGTCGACCGGCGTGGTCTGCGTCCGGTGTTGGTGCTCACCGGCATCGCCGAGGCGGTGTTCTGGACCACCGCGCCGTCGTTGCCGTACCCGCTGCTGCTGCCGACCGCCTTCGTGGCGGGTTCGCTGGCCCTGCCGATCTTCTCGGTGGTCCGCCAGTCGATCGCCGCGCTGGTTCCGGAAGATCAACGGCGGCCGGCGTACGCCCTGGACTCCATGTCCGTCGAGCTGTCCTTCATGATCGGCCCGGCGCTGGCGGTGGCGCTGGTCACCGCCATCTCGGCGCAGACCACCATGTACCTCGTCGGTGGCGGCATCGTCGCCGCCGGGATCGCCCTGTGGCTGGTGAACCCGCCGATCCGCGGTGCCGCCGAACCCACCGGCCCACGACGCCACGTGCCTCGCCGGGAGTGGCTGACGCCCCGCCTGCTCGCCGTCCTGGCGCTCAGCACCGCCGCGACCCTGGTGCTCGGCGGCACCGACGTCGCGGTGGTAGCCGTCCTGCGGGAGAGCGGCGACGTCGGCTGGACCGGCGTCGTGCTGGCCGGCTGGGCGATCGCCTCCCTGGCCGGCGGCTTCGCCTACGGGGCGGTGCACCGCTCGCTCTCTCCGCTGGCCCTCACCGCAGCGCTCGCGCTCTGCACCATCCCGGTCGGGTTGGGCGGCGCGCACTGGTGGCTGCTCTGCCTGGCGCTGATCCCGGCCGGCGCGCTGTGCGCGCCCACCATCGCGGCCTCCTCCGACGCCGTCAGCCGCCTCGCACCGGCCGAGGTACGCGGCGAGGCGATGGGCCTGCACGGTTCGGCGGTCACCGTCGGCATCGCGGTCGGCGCACCGCTCGCCGGCGCGGTGATCGACAGCAGCGCGCCGCTCTGGGGCTTCGTGGTGACCGGGGCGCTCGGCGCACTGATCACCCTCGTGGTGCTGCCGATCGAGCTGCGCCGCCGCCGCAACGACGACGCGCTCGCCGCGCTTCCCGTCGAAGCGGACCTCGCCTCCGCCACCCGCTGACAACCTGGCCGGGCACCTGCCCGGCCCGTGTGTCCGCCGGCGTCCCGCGCGCCTGGCCTGGCGCCGGCCCGACCCGCTGTTTCCGCCCGACCCGCTGTTTCCGCCCGACCCCGTGCCTGCCCGGCCTCGTGCCTGCCCGACCTCGTGCCTGCCCGGCCCGGTGCCTGCCCGACCCCGCGCCTGCCCGGTCCGGCGCCCGCCCGACCCCGCGCCTGCCCGGTCCCGCGCATGCCGGGTCCCGCGCATGCCGGGTCCCGCGCATGCCGGGTCCCGCGCATGCCGGGTCCCGCGCATGCCGGGTCCCGCGCCTGCCCGGCCCAGGTTCCCCGATGAGCATGATGCCTGTGAATCATCAAAATGACTCACAGGCATCACCGTCGCAAGCATGTGCGGGGGCACCGCCGATCCCGCAGGTCGCCGCGCGCTCTGAGTCGCCGGCCGGGGACGTTGCTCCGCCATCGACGCCTCGCGGTCAAGGCGGCGAGCGGTCGGGCCACGCGCGACATGCAGTGCGCCGACATGCAGTGCGCCGACATGCAGTGGGCGGGCACAGCGACGGGCGCCGCTCCCGGTGGTCCCGGGGGGCGGCGCCCGTCGTACAGCCGAACTGGTGGAGCGTCAGTTCCTGTCGATGTTGCTGGCGGTGTCCTCGCTGTAGCGAGCGCCGCCGTCCGACTCGCTGGTGAGCGGCTTGGAGCCACCCTCCGGCGGGCCGGCCAGGCTCTGGCCGGCGGCCAGCTCCGGGAACTTCGCGTCGAAGGCCGGCCGCTCGGAGCGGATGCGGGGCATCCGGTCGAAGTTGCGCAGCGGCGGCGGGCTGCTGGTCGCCCACTCCAGCGAGTTGCCGTGGCCCCAGGGGTCGTTCACCTCGACCACCGGACCGGTCTTGTACGACTTCCAGCAGTTGTAGATGAACGGCAGCGTGGAGATACCGGTGATGAACGCGCCGACCGTGGAGATCGTGTTCAGCGTGGTGAAACCGTCACCGGGCAGGTAGTCGGCGTACCGGCGGGGCATGCCCTCGGCGCCGAGCCAGTGCTGCACCAGGAAGGTGGTGTGGAAACCGATCATGGTGAGCCAGAAGTGCACCTTGCCCAGGCGCTCGTCGAGCATCCGGCCGAACATCTTCGGGAACCAGAAGTAGATGCCGGCGAAGACGGCGAACACGATGGTGCCGAAGAGCACGTAGTGGAAGTGCGCCACCACGAAGTACGAGTCCGACACGTGGAAGTCGAGCGGCGGGCTGGCCAGCAGCACACCGGTGAGACCACCGAAGAGGAAGGTGACCAGGAAGCCGACCGCCCACAACATGGGCGTCTCGAAGCTGATCTGGCCCCGCCACATGGTGCCGATCCAGTTGAAGAACTTCATGCCGGTCGGCACCGCGATCAGGTAGCTCAGGAAGCTGAAGAACGGCAGCAGCACCTGGCCGGTGGCGAACATGTGGTGCGCCCAGACGCTCATCGAGAGCGCGGCGATCGCGACCGTCGCGGCGACCAGACCCTTGTAGCCGAAGATCGGCTTGCGGGAGAAGACCGGGATGATCTCGCTGATGATGCCGAAGAACGGCAACGCCACGATGTAGACCTCGGGATGCCCGAAGAACCAGAACAGGTGCTGCCAGAGCATTGGCCCACCGGTCGCCGGGTCGTACACATGGGCGCCGAGGATGCGGTCCGCGGCGAGCGCGAACAGCGCGGCGGCCAGCAGCGGGAAGACCAGGATCACCAGGAGGCTGGTGACCAGGATGTTCCACGTGAAGATCGGCATCCGGAACATCGTCATGCCGGGCGCACGCAGGGTGAGCACCGTGGTGATCATGTTCACTGCGCCGAGGATGGTGCCCAGGCCGGAGATGGCCAGACCCATGATCCACATGTTGGCGCCGACGCCGGGCGAGTGCTCGACACTGCTCAGCGGCGCGTACGCGAACCAGCCGAAGTCGGCGGCGCCGCCCGGGGTGAGGAAGCCGGCCGTCGCCATCGTGCCGCCGAACAGGTACAGCCAGTAGGCGAAGCTGTTCAGGCGGGGGAAGGAAACGTCAGGTGCGCCGATCTGGATCGGCACGATGTAGTTCGCGAAGGCGAACACGATAGGCGTCGCGAAGAACAGCAGCATGATCGTGCCGTGCATCGTGAAGAGCTGGTTGTACTGCTCCGGCGACAGGAACTGCAGCCCGGGGCGAGCCAGCTCAGCCCGCATGATCAGGGCCATCAGGCCGCCAACCATGAAGAACACGAACGCGGTGACCATGTACATGATCCCGATCTGCTTCGCGTCCGTGGTACGCAGCAGCCGCGCGATGGCCGACCCCTTGACCGGCTCCCGGACCGGCCAGGGCCGGGTCACGACCGGCTTGGGTGCGACGGTGGTCACGAGTGGCCTCCGGTTCTCGGTTGTCCCGCTCGGCACACGCTGATTATCTGCGGGCCGTCATCCGTAGGGAGGATAGTCCTCGGCAGGTCGCAGCGCCGCGTGGGGTGGCGTGACACGATCTACTACGGGCCTACAGCGGGCCGACGAGCAACCGGTAGTGCTCCCCGAAGATCCGTCCGCCACGTCCGCGCAGCAGCGGGTCGCGCAGCGCCGGCGGCACGTCCCTGGTCCGGTTGCGGTCGCGGGTCCGGTCAGCCACCCAGCGCGTACGCGGGCGACGACGACTCTCGTACGCCATCAGCGCCGCCTCGACGCTGCCGGCGGCGCGCAGCGACTCGGCCAGCACCACGGCGTCCTCCAGGGCCATCGCGGCACCCTGGGACAGGGTCGGCGCGGTGGCGTGCGCGGCGTCACCGACCAGCAGGACCCGCCCCCGGTACCAGCGGCCCAGCTCGACCTCGTCGGTGATCCCGGCGTGCACCCGGTCGAGCATCTCCAGCACCTCGGGCACGGGGCCCCGGTAGTCGGCGAAGAGTTCGCGCAGCCGGGCCAACGGGTCGGCGGGCGGCTCGGTGCCCGCCTCGTCGGCGTAGCAGTGCAGCCGCCCCTCCCCGATCGGCACCAGCAGCAGACCGGAGCGCTGCCCGAGCAGGGCGGTCCAGTCGGTGACGGGCGGGCCGTCACGCAGGACGGCCCGGTAGACGACGTGCCCGGCCGGGCGGGGCGGCCCGCCGAGCGCGGCCAGTGCCCGAACCGAGGAACGCGGCCCGTCGGCGCCGATGACCAGGTCGTACTCGGTGCTGGTGCCGTCGGTGAAGGTGACCCCTACCGCGCGCGGGAGCAGATCGAGGGTGCGGACCTCGGCGCCGTGTCGGACGGCGCCGCCGGCGCCACTGAGCAGCACCCGGTGCAGGTCCGCCCGGGGCAGCGCACGGCACTCGCCGACGTCGGCCCAGAGGGCGTCGAGGTCCACCTCGCAGAGGGGCAGCCCGGCGGCGTCGAAGAAGCGCTGCCGGTGGATCACCTGCCCGAGCGGTCGGACCGGATCGTGCAGGTCCAGCCGGCGCAGCGCGCGGGCGGCGTTGCCGGGCAGGTACAGGCCGGTCTCGGTGGACTCCCCCGGGGGCAGCTTGTCGGTGACGTCCGGCCGGAAGCCCGCCAGACGCAGGGCCCGGGCCACGGCCAGGCCGGCGATGCCCGCGCCAACGATGAGAATGCGCAGGGGGGAGCCACCCATGGTGGTGTACGCCTCCGGAGGGGGAGCGGCACGCGTCGGAGGCAACACGCTACTCGGAGCGATCGGCGCACACCAGAGCCCGATCGGCCCGCCGGATCCGCTCGTCGGCGGTCCGCGCCGCTTAGCTGGCCGCCTGTCGACCCCGTTCGGCGCCACGATGGCAATCCTCACAATTCACCAGTTTGACGCGGGCGGTTGCGCCTCAGTTTCAGGCATGTAAATGTGTCGTTGAGCGTGGGAGCGCTCCCGCACCACCCCACCACATCCGGCGCCCGGCACGCGCCGAGTCAAGGAGCGTCATGAAACGTCAACTTCGAGCCCTGGCCGCCGCCGGGCTGCTGGTCGCCAGTTCACTCGTCGCCGTCGCCGTCAGCGGCAGCGCCTCCGCCGACACCCAGATCTGCGAGCAGTACGGCTCGACAGTGATCCAGGGTCGCTACGTCGTGCAGAACAACCGTTGGGGCACCTCCGCCCAGCAGTGCCTCAACGTCACCAGCAACGGCTTCGAGATCACCACGCAGAACGGCAGCAGCCCCACCAACGGGGCACCCACGGCGTACCCGTCGATCTTCCTCGGTTGTCACTACACCAACTGCTCCCCCGGCACGAACCTGCCGATCCAGGTGAGCCAGATCAGCAGCGCCACCAGCAGCATCTCCTACCGGTACGTCAGCGGTGCCACCTACGACGCGGCGTACGACATCTGGCTGGACCCGTCGCCCAAGCGGGACGGGGTGAACCAGATGGAGATCATGATCTGGCTCAACCGGCAGGGCCCGATCCAACCCATCGGCTCGGTGGTCGGCACGACAAACCTGGCCGGCCGGACCTGGGAGGTGTGGCGCGGCAGCAACGGCTCCAACAACGTCATCTCCTATGTCGCGCCGTCGCCGATCTCCAGCCTGAACTTCAGCGTGCTGGACTTCATCAACGACACCCGCAACCGGGGCGCGATCACCAACTCCTGGTACCTGACCAGCATCCAGGCCGGCTTCGAGCCGTGGCAGGGCGGCGTCGGTCTCGCGGTGACCTCGTTCTCGGCAAACGTCAACGGTGGCGGCAACCCCACCAACCCGCCGCCCACCACGCCGCCGCCGAGCGGTGGCGCGAGCTGCGCGGTGAAGTACACGGCCAACTCGTGGAACAACGGCTTCACCGCCGACGTGCAGATCACCAACACCGGGTCCAGTGCGCTGAACGGCTGGACGCTCACCTACAGCCTGCCCGGCGGGCAGCAGGTCACCAACGCCTGGAACGCCACCGTGAGCCAGAGCGGGTCCACTGTCACCGCCCGCAACGTCAGCCACAACGGGTCGATCGCACCCGGCGGCACGGCCAGCTTCGGCTACCAGGGCACGCTGAGCGGGTCGTACTCGTCCCCGACCAGCTTCTCGCTCAACGGCGCCAACTGCTCCCGCGCCTGAGCGGTATCACCACCGACGGGAGGGGCGTGACCATCTGGTCACGCCCCTCGCGTTCAGCCCGCTGCGGCGGAGCTGACGGCTCCGGCCGATTCTCAGATGATCCTCAAGAAATGGCACCTCCACGGCCGCTGGCGGCGCGGCCGGTGTGTGCTGTCGCTACTGATCATCCCCCTTGTCCTGGAGCCGCCCTCATGATAGATAGACGAACGCCTGTCTTATCCGCCCTGCTCGCCACGGCACTCGTGGCGAGCGTCGCCCCCCCGGCCCACGCGTCCCCGACCAGCTCCGGCGCTGAGCGCTTCCAGCCGGGTGTCACCTACGACCTGTCGGTAACCGACGCCGAACGCGACGCGATCCACGCCGAAGTCGAGGCGTTGGCGGGACGCGTCAGCAGCGCGCGAGCGGGAGACGGCACCTACAACCCGCTCACTCTCGTCGGGGCGATGCTGGACGGGTCGAGCTACGACTCCATCTCCCGAGGCGGCACTGCCGCCACGGCGTACCCCTTCCCGGTCAGCAACACCGAAGCCAACCAGAACGAGTACGACCGCAAGGTCGCCAAGCTCGCCTGGGTGGTCAAGCTGGCCACCGACCTGGGTTTCCCGGTGGTCGTGCAGCGCCAGCCCGACAAGTACGTCTACGCGGAGATCGGTGACCCGGACGCCCCCGAGATGGTCATGGCGTTGAGTCACCTCGACTCGCCGACGTCTTCCGTTTCGCCCGCCCAGCTGGCGCGCTGGCGCGACGCCGACGGCAACCTCGGCACTCCTGGTGCCTACCACTCGCCCTACATCAAGGACGGCTGGGTCTACGGGGCCGGCATCCAGGACGACAGCGGCCCGACCCTGGCGACGCTGCTCGCGGCCAAGGCGCTGCTCGAGGCGGGGCTGCCCCTGGACCGGCGCATCCGCATCGTCATGGGGATCTACGAGGACGGCGGTCCCGGCACGCCCACGGCAGCGAACACCGCGACCTTCCAGTCCATCCCGTACAACTCGAACCCGAGCTTCTACGACAACTGGGCCTACAAGAACCTCAACCGGGAGGAGACGCCGGTCGCCGGCTACACCTCCGACTCGCGGTTCCCGGTGATCGTCGGCAACTCCGGGTCGGTGACCCCGTCGGTGTCGATGAGCTTGTCCGCAGACAGCACCAAGGCCTTCCGGCTGACGGATGCGACGGCAGGCGTCACCCGGCGCGAAGGCGACCCGACGCTCAAGGACATCGCCTACGGCAGCACCACCCAGATCGCCTCGCGGGCCACTTTCACCCTCGATGTGGCGGAGGCGGGCTCCGCCGAGCGCGACAGGTTCGTGGCGGCGATCACCGCTGCCGCGACCACGAAGGGCTGGCTCCCGGCTGCTCCCCGGACCACGCCCAAGGTGCAGACCACGATCACCGGCGACTCGCTCACGCTGGAGATCAACACTGATGTGGCGATGGAGATGCCGACCCCGCAGTACGGCAAGAACGCCGTCGTGTGGGGCATGTTCCTCCTCTCCCAGGGACTTGGCGCCTTGGGAGGCACGACCGCCGACCTGCAGGTGAAGAAGGCAGCCGACGGCATCGCCGACCTGTTCTTCCGCGACGGGGTCGAAGGCGAGGCCTATATCGGCAGGTACATGGGCATCCCGGCGAACCTGTTGCGCAACCCGAGCAACGGCACGCCGAACCTGACCTTCGCCCTCATGGGGAACATCAACTCGGAGACCCCGACGAGCTTCTACACGGAGGCCACCGGCAACCTCAGCATGCCGATGTACGTGCGCAGCATGCACGTCACCGCGGCTGACTCCGGCCAGGCGACGGCGGCGGTCACTGCCGCCTTCGAGGGCAAGGGGTTCACCATCGGCACCCTCGGGTCGCCCACCGGCGCCGGGTTGTACGTCACCCACGACAACCCGCTGACGGCCCTGCAGTTCAAGAGCTACCAGGCCACGATCAACAACAGCCCGCGGGACTTCCCGGACCCCTATGCCCTCCGGGACGTGGTGTATCCGCAGGGCACGACCGGCGGCACTCTGGCCAGCAGCTTCCGCAACAAGATGACCGCCTTCGGCGCCGTCATCCCGGGCAACGAGCGCTGGTGGCACACGGCCAACGAGCGGATGAAGGTCGACTCGGCGGTGCAGATGACCAAGATGATGGCCGACGGCATGCTGGAGATGGCCCGGTACTCCGGGCCCGCTGGCGCCAAGTTCATGTGGGCGGACATGCCGGGGCTGAACGCCGACCGGGCGGACCTGGACCTGCTCGACGTCACGATCGGCACCTACCAGGACGCGTCGGGCGCTGTCGGCGCGAACCAGTTGGGCAACCAGGCCCTGCTCGGCGCCACCTCGTTCACCATCCCGATGTGGAACGGACGCGGCAACTCGGCCCCGACGGCGGCGGCCTTCGCGCTGGGCCACGAACCGGGAGGGGTCTACCTGCCCCTGACCGACCCCGAGTTCCAGAGCAGCACGTACGTGGCGCCGATGCGTCTGGAGTTCAAGGTGGAGCGCCCCGGCCACATGTCGGACGCGGCGTGGGCGAAGTTCGTCGCCGGCGGTTACGGGGACTTCCGGTTCAACATTCTCGTCGGCGACAAGGTTGTGCCGCTGGCCGTGCCTGCGGGGCAGAGCGCGGACAAGTACTTCTCCTCGCGCATCTCGGCCAACAACCCCAACGCGATCTACCTGTCGGTCAACCTCGCGATCACCGACGCTCCGTACACCGGGGTGCAGGCCAAGCTCGCGGACTCCAAGACGGACCTGTACAAGGTCAACCCGACGTACCTGGCCTCGAACCCGGATCCGTTCCCGGGGCGCGGGGCCACCGAACAGCGGGGCTTCTTCCAGTTCGGTGACGGGCAGAAGAACGCGGAGTTCTCCTCACCCGACGCGGTCTACGTGACTGTGGCCAATGCGGTCACCGATGCGAAGCCGTCGGCGGTGGTGAAGAAGCTGAAGGGCAACACGAACGAGTTGACCATCACGGTGAAGCAGACCCGTATCGACGGCAGCGAGTCGGCCGTGACGGGCACGTTCACCATCAACAACAACGCCGCCGGCACTTACACCGTCGGCGATTACCAGGTGTACGTCGACACCAAGGGCAACACCCAGGTGCGGTCGATCTCCATCGTGTGAGGTAGCTGCCGCGGTCGAAGCCACCCTCGTGATCCACTCGGATCCGTGGAGTCGGGGCGTCCTTGCTGCTGGGACACCCCGACTTCGCGGAATCCGAGTGGATCACGCTATCGCCGCCGGACTGTCCCGGGCGGCGGGACAGATCAGACCCGGGTGAGGCGTACGGCGTCGGCGATGACCAGGCCCGCCGCGCTGCTCCAACGGCTCACCGCCACCCGGTTGGCGTCGCCCGCCGGCAGGGTGAACGTGCCGAGGACCCGCCACTGCCCGCCGGTCGCGCGCTGGTCCACGTACACCGTCCGGTTGCCGGTGGTGGTGGCGACGATGTACGGGGTGGCGCTGTTGTAGCCGCTGTTGGTCGGCCACCACGCCTCGACCCGGTAGGAGCCGGTCGCCGGCACGTTGAACCTGTACCAGGCCGGATCGCTGGCCGCGACCGGGTCGGCGTAGCGGTAGTCGGCGCCGTACCGCTGGCTGGAGAACGTCGACACACCCCAGTTGGCGCTGGCGGTGAACCGGCCGGAGGTCGTGTTGTCCACAGTGGACGACCACGCGGTTCCGCCGCCGGCCATCTTCGCGGCGACGTCGGCGCGCATCACGTTCAGATCGATGAAGGACGGGTCGATCTTGCCGGTGGTGCTGGTCTCCCGGTGGCCGCGGGCATAGCTGCTGTCCCGGCCGAGGCGGGTGAGCACGGCGGCGGTCGCGGCGATCGACGCGCTGTACTGCGCGGCGGTCATCTCCTGGTCGACGCCGTTGTAGTCGATCTCCCACCCGATCATCAGCGTGTTGCCGTCCCCGGCGGGGATGGGCCCGCTGCCCCCGCTGACGCCGGCGTGGTTGCAGCGGCCGGCGGAGATGACGTGGAAGACGCCGTTGTAGTCGACGAGCGCCTGACAGAGCGGGCCGGCCAGGTCGGAGCGGCCGTTGATGCAGATGCCGAGCGCGGGGTGCGGGTTGCTGGCACTGGAGGTCGAGGCGGTGTGGTGCCAGAGCACCCCGATCGGGTCGAAGGAGCCGGGCCGCATCCGGTTGAGCCAGTCACCCTCGACGACGACCTGGACCCCGGCGCCGCGCAGCACGTCGACGAGCCACGGAATCGTCGCCATCAGGAGTCCTTGAGCAGGTCGGCAAGGCACTCGGCCTTCGGCGCGGCGCTCGCCGGTGCGGGTCGGACGGCGAGGGTGGTCAGCGCGGCGGCCACCAGGGCGGGGATGCCGAGCACCCCACGACGGCGCAGACGGACGGACGGGGATCGGGCCATGGCGGTCCTCCAGCGGCGACGGATTCACACGCATCGACGAGCGTGATGACGGCACGCTATACCGTCATGAGCGTCGATGTCGATACCCTTCACGGCCGGGCCGCATCTTGAAGGAATCCGCCGACTCAGGCGTCACCGAGCGCGTCGATGTCGCGCATCTCCTCCGCCGTCAACGAGAAGTGGAAGACGTCGAAGTTGGCGGTGATCCGCTCCGGGGTCACCGACTTCGGGATCACCACGATCTCGTGGTCGATGTGCCAGCGCAGCACCACCTGCGCCGGGGAGACGCCGTGCGCCGCGGCGATCCTGGTCAGCACCGGATCGCTGAGGTCACTGGTCTTGAAGGGGCTGTACCCCTCCAGCACCACGCCCCGGTCCCGGTGCTCGGCGTGCCGCTGCCGGTCGTACAGCGTGGGGCTCCACCGGATCTGGTTGACCGCCGGGTTCTCCTCCGTCGACTGGATCAACTCGTCGATCTCGCCGGTGCTGTAGTTGCTGACCCCGACGGCACGGGTCAGGTTCTCGTCCCGGGCGGCCAGCAACTCCCGCCACATCGGGATGCTGTCCGCCGGGGACGACGGCGGCCAGTGGATCAACCAGAGGTCCAGCTGGTCGACGCCGAGCGCCTCCAGACTGGCCTCCAACGTCTCGCGCTCCCGGCCAACCCGGTCCGGCGGGAGCTTCGTGGTGATGAAGATGTCCTCGCGACGCAGCCCGCTCTCCCGCACCGCCCGGCCGACCTCCCGCTCGTTGCCATACATGGTGGCGGTGTCGAGGTGCCGGTAGCCGGTGTCGAGCGCGGCCAGCACGGCGTCGTAGCCCGCCCGGCCGGTGGCCTGCCAGGTGCCGAAGCCGAGCAGGGGCATCCGCACGTCACCCGGGAGCAGGGCGGTGGGCTGGTCGCTGAGGTCCATGAGGTCCGTTCTACCCCGCCGCGCCCCCGGACGCCGAGCGAACCGGACACTCCGGCGTCCAGCGCAATGGCCCGGTTTGCCGGAGAATGCGGGTGTGACGGACCGGCTGCAGGAGTACCGACGCCGCCGCGACGCGGCCCGTACGCCCGAGCCGGTGCCAGAAGGCGCCCCCACGCCGACCAGACCCGACGAGGGCGCGGATCGCTTCGTCATCCAGCAGCACCACGCCCGCAGCCTGCACTGGGACCTGCGACTGGAACACGAGGGCGTGCTCGCGTCCTGGGCGGTGCCGCGCGGCCTGCCCCGCGACCCGGGCCGCAACCACCTCGCCGTGCACACCGAGGATCACCCGATGGAGTACCTCGACTTCTCCGGCGAGATCCCCGCCGGCGAGTACGGGGGCGGCCGGATGGTCATCCACGACCGGGGCACGTACCGCTGCGAGAAGTGGCGCGACGACGAGGTCATCGTGACCCTCTCCGGTGACCGCACCGCCGGGCGCTACGCGCTGTTCGCCACCGGCGGCAAGGATTGGATGATCCGGCGCACCGACCCCGCGCCGCCGGGTTGGACGAGCATGCCGGAGCTGGTCCGCCCGATGCACGCCACGCCCGCCGCCGGGCTGCCCCGCGACCGCGCCGACTGGGGATACGAGCTGCGCTGGGACGGGGTCCGCGCCATGGCGTACGTCTCCGGCGGCCGGCTGCGGCTGCTCGCCGAGACCGACGAGGAGATCACCGGCGGCTACCCGTGGCTGCGCTCCATGGCCGAGGCGCTGGCGCCCACCGAGGCGGTGCTCGACGGTGTGCTCGTCCGCATCGACGGCGCGGGCCGGGTGCGTCCCGCCCGTCCCGCCAGCGGTGGCCGGGTTCCGGCCGGCGCCCAGTTCCTGCTCGTCGACCTGCTGTGGTTGGAGGGCGTGAGCAGCGTCGACGTCCCGTACGCGCAACGCCGGGAACTGCTCGATGGGCTGGCGTTGGCCGGTACGCACTGGCAGACTCCGCCGTGGTTTCCCGGTGCCGGCGACGAGGCTCTGCGCACCGGGCGGGAGCAGGGGCTGCCGGGTGTGGTCGCCAAGCGGCTGGACTCGGTGTACGAGCCGGGCCGGCGCAGCCGACGGTGGCGACGCATCGACGCGGCCTGACGGCGAGGAGCGACGTGTACCTGACCCATCTGGACTGCCCACGCTGCGGCCTGGAGTACGCCGCCGACAAGCCGCAGAACCTCTGCGAGTGCGGCTCGCCGCTGCTGGCCCGCTACGACCTGCCGGCGGTGGCGAAGGCGGTCACCCCGGAGCGCTTTCCGCTGCGCCCGGCCGACCTGTGGCGGTACCGGGAGCTGCTGCCCGTCGCCGATCCCCGGCACGTCACCACGCTCGGTGAGGGCTGGACGCCGCTGCTGCGCGCCCCGTCGTACGGTGCCGAGATCGGCATCGCGGACCTGATGGTCAAGGACGAGGGGTTGATCCCGACCGGTTCGTTCAAGGCACGCGGCGCCGCGGTGGGCGTGAGTCGGGCTCGCGAGTTGGGTGTCGAGCGGATCGCGATGCCCACCAACGGCAACGCCGGTTCGGCGTGGGCGACGTACGCGGCGCGCGCCGGGATGGGCGCCACGATCGTCATGCCGCTGGCGGCGCCGACCATCTGCCGGCGCGAGTGTGTGGCAGCGGGAGCCGATCTGCGTCTGGTGGACGGGCTGATCAGCGACGCGGGCCGCAAGGTGGCCGAGCTGATCGCGGAGTCGGACGGGACGATCTTCGACGCCGGCACGCTGCGCGAGCCCTACCGCCTGGAGGGCAAGAAGACGATGGGGTACGAGATCGTCGAGCAGCTCGGCTGGCAGGTGCCCGACGTGATCATTTACCCGACCGGTGGCGGGGTCGGCCTGATCGGCATCCACAAGGCGCTGCACGAGATGCGCGAGCTGGGCTGGGTCGGCGACAAGCTGCCCCGGCTGGTGGCGGTGCAGTCGACCGGCTGCGCGCCGATCGTGCGGGCCTTCGCCGCCGGCGAGGACCGGGCGCAGCCGTGGGAGGACGCGCACACTGTGGCGTTCGGCATCACCGTGCCGTCCCCACTGGGTGACGAGCTGATCCTGGCCGCGCTGCGGGCGTCGGCCGGCACCGCTGTCGCCGTCGACGACGCCGAGATCCTGACCGACCTGCGGGACTTCGCCGCCCGCGAGGGGTTGCTGCTCTGCCCGGAGGGCGCGGCCTGCCTGACGGCGGCGCGGCAGCTGCGCGCCGGTGGCTGGATCCGTGCCGGGGAACGGGTGGTGGTGCTCAACACCGGCGCGGGGCTGAAGTATCCGGAGACCGTGGACGTCTCCGGCGTACCCGTCATGGCCTGAGCCGGCACCCCACCGACGGTGGGGTGCCGGCGGCCGGGCCTACTGGTAGGTGATGTCGGACGGCGTGTAGAAGCAGTTGACGCCGTCGGCGCCCTCGCCGATCTTGGTCGGCTCGCTGCCCTTGGGCACGCCCTTGTACTTGACACAGATCGAGGTCTCCCGGTCCGGGTCGCCGACGATGGTGATCCGGCTGAACCGGGCGGTGTCGCCCCAGTTGGTGTTGATGCCGGCCACCGCGTCGGTGTCCCGGACGACCACGTTGTCGATCACCACGTGCCGCTGGTACGACGAGGAGCAGTTGCCGCAGGCCCGGTAGAGCTTCCCGGCGTTCTCCACCCGGAAGTTCCTGATGTAGACGGTGCCCGGGCCGTTGTGCTGGAAGACCTTGTCGCTGGCGGATCGGGCACCGCCACCGTCGACGGTGTACGTGGTGCCGCCGAGGAAGGTGGCGGCGTCCTCGCCGACGTCCTCCCACCAGACGTTGATCAGGGTGCAGTTGCCGTTGCAGTGCACGCCGTCGCCGGCCGGCGCACCGATGATCACGTTACGCAGGGTGGCGCCGGCGGCCAGCTCGAACATCGGGTCCTGGCTCTCGCTCTGCCCACCGTCGCCGATGCCGTAGTAGCGCTTGAGCCCGCCGTCGAAGGTGCCGGACACTCCGATGGTGGCGTCCACCTTCTGGCTGCCGGTGGGCGTCGGCCAACCCGACGGCGGTGGGGTGGTCGGGCCCGACGTGGTGGGCGGCGGGGTGGTCGGCGCCGCGGTGGTCGCCGGTGGCGTGGTCGGGGTGCCGCCGGCGGACGAGTCGACCACCACGTCGTCGAACCCGCCGCTGGCGTACGCGGTGACCAGGCCGATCCGGCCCGCGCTGGCCAGGCTGTTGCTGCCCGAGGCGATCTGGGTGCCGTTGACGAAGCCGCGGATGGTGCTGCCGCTCGCCTCGATGCGCAGGGTGTACCAGGTGCCGGTGGCGACGCCGAGCGATGCGGAACCGATCGCGGTGATGCTGCTGCCGTTGACGGCCTGCAACTCGGCCCGGCCGGAGCCGAGCAGGGCCAGCCGGTACATCTTCGTGCTGCTGGTGGACCGGGCGGCCAGGCCGACCAGGGCGCTTGACGAGCCGAAGCTCGCCGGCCGGACACGGGCCTGTACGGAGTAGTTCGTCCAGCTGGTCTGACCGGCGAACTGCCGGGCCAGCTCGCTGCCGGCGTTCGACTGGTTGAGTACGCCCGAGCCGTCGACAGCCCAGGTGCCGCCGGACTTGGACCAGCCGGAGGTGTCACCGTCGTTGAAGGTGTCGGTGAAGATGGTGGCCGCGAAGGCCGAGGTCATGCCGACGGTGAGCGCCGCCGCCGTCACGCCGGCGCCCACCGCCAGCACCAGTGGTCGTCGGCCGGGGTGTCGTCTCTTGTGCACGGTTGTCCTCCTTGACGCGTGTGGTGGCGATCCCTGGGTCTGGCCGCGCGGGGACGTGCCGGCACGGCGCGCTGCCGTGAGAGCGGGGATCGGTGTGCCCCGTCGGATGCCCGGCTCCGACAGTGGGGTGAAGCGGGATGAAAGCCGTGGGAAAGGGCTTTCCCGTCTCTTCGAGGCTAGGACTGCGCACGCATCAGCGTCAATGCCTGACGCTTGCAGGTCTGTTGCAGGATTTCGGCGGCCCGGGTCGGAAGCTGTCCGGGTCAGAGGCGGCCCGGGTCAGAAGCTGTCCGGCTCGGTCAGCCGCCAGGCCGCGTTGATCAGCCCGATGTGGGACAACGCCTGCGGCGTGTTGCCCAGCTGCGCACCGGTGGTCAGGTCGATCTGCTCGCTGAACAGGCCCACGTCGTTGGCGTGACCCACCACGCGTTCGAACAGCTCCTCGGCCCGGCGCGGCTCACCCGCCATCACCAGGCACTCCACCAGCCAGAACGAGCACATCAGGAACCCGGCCGGGTCGGTCGTCCACCGCCGGACCAGCCCGTCGTCGGTGCCCAACTCCCGCTCCACCATCGCGATGGTCGACCGCATGCGGGGATCGGTCGCCGGCAGGAAGTGCGCCACCGGCAGTGCGAGCACCGAGGCGTCCAGCTCCGCCGAACCGAACGAGCCGGTGAACGCCCCGATCCGGTCGTTCCACCCGTCGCGCAGCACCGCCGCGCGGATCTCGTCGCGTACGCCTGCCCACCTCCGCGGGTCGGCCCGTTCACCGAGCCGGTCGGCGAGCCCCACCGCCCGATCCATGGCCAGCCAGCAGGACACCTTCGAGGAGACGTAGTGCCGCTCTTCGTCCCGGGTCTCCCAGATGCCCCGGTCCGGCAGGTGCCAGGTCCCCGCCACCTGCTCGGTCAGCCCGAGCACCATCTCCCGCAACTCCCCCTCGAACGGTGTGCCGAGGTAGTCGCGCAGCCGCCACACCGCCGAGATCACCTCACCCGGCACGTCGAGCTGCCGCTGCTTCCAGGCGTCGTTGCCAACCCGCACCGGGCGGCTGTCGCGGTATCCGCGCAGGTGATTGCAGTGGTGCTCGGAGATGTCGCGTTCGCCCTCCAACCCGAAGAGCACCGGCACCGGCTCGTCGCCGAACCGGCCGATCGACCGGGTCGCCCAGGCGAACAACCTTGACGCCTCGTCCGGGCAGGCCGCCACCCAGAGCGCGCGCATGGTCAGTGAGAAGTCCCGCAGCCAGGAGTAGCGGTAGTCGTAGTTGCGGTCGCCGCCGATCTGCTCCGGCAACGAGCTGGTCAGCGCCGCGGCCACCGCGCCACTGCGGGCGTACGTGAGACCACCCAGCACTGTCGCGCTGTGCCGGACCAGCTTGGCGTACCGGCCGGAGTACCCGTGCGTCTGCCGGAACGCCTCCCACGCCCGCGTCGTCTCGGCGAGGGCGGCCAGCGGGTCCAGCCGGGCGGGCGGCGTCCCGTACGTCTGACCGAACGCCACGTCCATCGCGACGACCTGGCCGGTGGAGACCTCGAACTCGTGGGTCACCCGGTCCCCGCCGGCCCGCAGCGGCAGGTCGTCGGCGCGCAGCACCAGCACCACCGGGCCGGCCCCGGCCAGCACCCCACCCCCGGGCTGCTCGTGCAGATAAGGCGTGAGCAGCCCGTACTCCGGGCGGGGAGCGAAGTCCAACGCCATCCGCACCCGCCCGGACAGGCCCTCGACCACCCGGATGAGCACAGCGGGTGAGTTCTTGCCCAGGTCGTGCGCGCGGGCGCCGATCTCGGCGGCGAGCGCGTCCGTCACCGCCACGCTGCCGTGCGGCGTGTGGTGCACCGTCCGCAGCACCAGCGTGTCCGGCCGGTACGCGCGTTCGACCCGGTAACCGGGGCCACCCACGCCGACCGGCGCCAACCGGAAGTACCCCCCGCTCGGGTCGAGCAGCCGCCCGAAGACCGAGGCGCCGTCGAACCGGTGGGGGCACCACCAGTCGATCGAGCCGTCCTTCCCGACCAGCGCGCCGGAACGGGCATCCGAGAGGAACCCGTAGTCGGAGATCGCCGGCTGCGTCACCCGCCGGGCGTACCCGGATCGGCCTGGTTCAGGCAGCCGTCACGACGTGGGCGGCTCGTCCTCGCCGGCCTCCTCGGCCTTGTCGGCCTCCTCCTTGGTGTGGTGCACGGCCTGGTCGGCGTGCTCCGGAGGGCCGTAGACGGTGTAGAGCACCAGCGGGTTGGGGCCGGTGTTGACGAAGTTGTGCTTCGTCCCGGACGGCACGACGACCAGGTCGCCCGCGACGACCTCCCGCTTCGCACCGGCGACCCGGGCCTCGCCGGTGCCGCTGACGAAGGTCAGGATCTGGTCGATCCCGTCGTGCACCTCCTCGCCGATCTCCCCGCCGGGCGGAATGGTCATGATCACCAGCTGGGTGTGCTCGCCGGTCCACAGCACCCGCCGGAAGTCCGGGCTCTTCTCGGCGACGGTCGCGATCGTGAAATGCTCCATGGCCCGCTCATACCCCGTTCGGCCGCGCGTCACGCCGGGACTGGCAGATGGTGGAATTCCCCACGGTCGGCAGGTTTGGATCCGCCCGGACCGGGGATCGACAACGCTGACCGGCGCGAACGGCCGGTCGAGCCAGGTCCCCGCTGGCGTACTGCCGAACGGCTGCGGTGGTGGGAGACGGCCAGAGCGCGGCGACGTTCCGACAACTGTCGAAACGGCGCCGCGCGCTCGTCTGCGCACCCCTTCAGGCGTCGCGGTGCAGCCAGGCGACCAGGTCGGGCGGGGCCAGGGAACGCACCCGTTGCTCGTAGCGGGCCAGACCGGCCGCGTCCAACATGCCGCGCCCCTGCCCCGAGCCACCCCGGCGGAAGAACGCCCGGCGGTCCCGCAACACGCCCAGCATGTCCGGGGCGAGCTGGTCGGCACGTTCCCGCATCCGGCCGAACGTCGCCGCCTCGATTAGCGCCGGCCAGCGCTCGACGGACACCGGGACATCCCACCGGTCGGCCAGGCGGCGCATCTGGCCGCCCAGGTCCGCCTGGAGGTCGTCGTAGTGCACCAGCTCAACGTTCGGCTCGTGTCGGCGGGCCCAGGCGTCGCTCAGGTGCCAGAGAACCCCGGGCAGCGAGTCCAGCTCCACGCGCGGGTCCACCTCGTGGTCGACCCAGCTCGACAACCACTGTCGCACCGACGGACGGGCCCGCGGCGGTCCCGCCGGCACTGGTTGGCCGGTCAGCTCGGCCATCCGGACCCGGTTCAGGTTGCCGGACTGGTGATAGAGGGACACCGCCATGTCCAGCGGATGCCGCGCCACCACCACGTAGTGCACCCGAGGGTCGAGCGGCACCCCGTCCAGCGGGGTGTGCGTCTTGATGAACCGGCGATGCGGTTGGGCGGCCAGCCGCTGGTACACCACGTCGCGCGGCTCGCCCAGCCAGTCCAGCCAGGGCGACAGCTCGGGCAGCGGCGCCGGCAGCTCGGCGGTGCCCAGCACCAGCAGCGCGCAGATCATCTGCATCCAGGTGGTGCCGCTCTTGGACCGGGTGCTGATCACGATGTCGCCGTCGCGGAACGGGAACCCGACCCAGCGGGCGCTGTCCTCGTCCACGGAGCGGTAACGGTGGGGTGACGCGGACATCGGGCGAGCGTAGTCGCCGACACGACAGCCAGGCAGCGAATTTTCGGCCCGGAAGCTGTGGAGGCATGTGAATGCCTGACTAGATTGAAGTATGGTGCCCGCCGAGCGGGGCCGGGCGGCGGAACCGGTCTACCGCCCCATCCTCGCCAGCCGCCGACGCGGCGAGCTGGAAGCGTTGAACCACCTCGACCCCGCGCTCGCCCCGCTGCTCGCCCCGATCCTTGAGGTCAGCACCGTCGACCGCGCCACCAGGGACGCCCTGCGCCGCCTGCCGGCCGGCCTGCTGCCGGCCGTCGACGTCGCCGCCCTGCCCGACTCGGCCGACACGGAGCTGGCCCGGTGGGGCGTACCGCTGATGCCGGTCATCGGGCTCGCGGAGAGTGACCGCCGGCTGGTCGCGCACGGCACGGCGGCCCGGGCGTACGCGCGGCGGGCGCTGGTCCGGCTGCGCGCCGCGCACGACCGGGCGGGCCCGGACGCGGACACGACCGCCGTCGAGCGGATCTGGCGGCTCACCGGCCTCGCTCCGGAGGAGTGCGACCTGCTGGTGGACGCGGGCGACGTCTGCTGCCCGGCGGACGTGCGGGTGGCCGAGCCGCGGGTACGCCGGCTGCTGGACTGGGCCCGGCGGCACGCCTGGCGTTCGGCGACGGTGGCGGCCGGCGGTATGCCGCCGACACTGTCCCGGCTGCCCACCGACGAGCCGGTCCGGCTGGAGCGGTGGGACTGGCAGCTCTGGCAGCGGCTGGCCGACGTCGGGGTGGACTACGGCGACTACGGCGTCGGTCCGGCGCTGTCCGACTCCGGCGATCCGGGCGACCGGACGCCCACCGTGCGGTACACCGCCGACGACGCCTGGTGGGTCTACCGCTGGTCGCGCCGCGGCGGCCGGGGGGACGACCGCTTCGCCGACCTGTGCCGCACGCTGGTGGCGGCACCGCACTGGTCGAGCGCCGGAGCGGCGTTCTCCTGGGGCGACCACGAGTTGCTGCGCCGTGCCCGTCGGGGCGCCGGCGCCGGGTCGGTCGCCAACTGGACGGCGTGGAGCACGTCGCACCACCTGGCGCACGTGCTCGCCACGTTGGCGCGACCGGACGACAGCACCGATCCCGGGTGGAACCCCCGGCCGGGCCCGCCGCAGCGCGGGCGACCGCTGCGGTGAGGTACCGCCGGGAACGTGCGTGGGCTGCCTGGTCCGGGTGCTACTGCTGCTCGGTGAAACCGAACTGGATGATGCCCTCGTCGTCGACAGTGGCGTCCACCGAGGCGTCGCCGAGCAGCTCGGCGGCGTCCGGGTCGAGGAAGATCCGGGCACCCTGGTTGTCGACGACGTGGTCGCCCTGCTCCGGCTCGGGCACCAGCTCCACGGTGAGCGATCCGGCGTCGGCGTCGGCGGCGATCCGCACACCGCCGTCCTCGGCCACGTCCTGCTGGTTGGCGAGGTCACGGATGACGAGCACGGCATTGTCGGTCATGGTGAGCATTTGCGGAACTCCTCGTGGATTCTCGGCTCGCGGTCGGTTGTCGCGCAGACCGGACAGGTGGCCCGCGTACGAGCACGCGTGGGAGGCGACGGGAGGGACGGTCATCGCCGTCGCGTCGAATCGGGGCAGCTGAGGGCCCCTTCCCTGCCCACGGTGCCCGCTGCCGACCGATCCGTCAAATAGAGCCGGATCAGTCGAGCACGGGGGTGGGGGCGAGCAACGAGCGAATCTCGGTGACCGCCGCGCGGCCCGCCCGGTTGGCGCCGATGGTGCTCGCCGAGGGGCCGTAACCGATCAGGTGGACCCGTTCGTCGGCGACCACGCGGGTGCCGTCCATGACGATTCCACCGCCCGCCGCGCGCAGACCGAGAGGCGCCAGGTGGTCGAGCGCGGCGCGGAAACCGGTGCACCACAGGATGATGTCGGCGGGGACGAACCGCCCGTCGGTCCAGGCCACCCCGTTAGGTGTGATGCGGTCGAAGACGGGTAGCCGATCGAGCACGCCACGCTCGCGCAGCCGACGGATCTCGGGTGTGACAGGCAGTCCGGTCACACCCACGACGCTGCCCGGCGGACGTCCGGCCCGTACCGCCGCGTCCACCCGGGCCACGGCGGCCCGGCCCAGCTCCGGGCCGAACTCGCCGTCGCTGAACTCCGGTGGCCGGCGGGTCACCCAGGTGGTGCTGGCCGCGACGGTCGAGACCTCCGCGAGGAGTTGCACGGCGGAGGTGCCGCCTCCGACCACCACCACCCGACGGCCGGCGAACTCGGCCGGCCCCTGGTAGTCGGCGGTGTGCAGCTGTCGCCCCTGGAACGACGAACGACCCGGGTAGTACGGCCAGAAGGGCCTGGTCCACGTGCCGGTCGCGTTGATCAGGGCCCGCGCGGTCCACCTGCCGTGGTCGGCGTCGACGTCGAGGCGGCCGTCCGGGCGCGGGCGTACGGCACGGACCCGCACCGGCCGGCGGACCGGCAGGTCGAAGGTGCGCTCGTACGCGGCGAAGTAGGCGCTTACCGCTTCGGCGGCCGGACGCTGCGGGTCGGCGGGCGGGAAGGGCATCCCGGGCAGGTCGTGGAAGCCGTGCACACGCTCCAGGCGCAGGGTGGGCCAGCGGTGCCGCCAGGCCCCACCCGGGCCGTCGTCACCGTCGAGGACGACGAAGCCGTCGCCGGGAGCGAACCCGGTGCGGCGCAGGTGGTACGCGGCGCTCAGGCCCGCCTGGCCGGCACCGATCACCACGACGTCGACGGAGTGGGTGTTCACGCGTTGTGCAACGCGATGTCCGGCTGCGCTGTGCCCGTCGCGGGTCGTCGCCCTGCTCACAGCGCCGATTCCCCACCGGTTCGCCCGAATTGTCCTTACGCTGGGTGAATGGATGACGCCCGTCGCGCCGCTGCCGAGTTCCTCGGCACCCTGCTGCTGGTGTTCTTCGGCGTGGGTGCGGCCGTCGCCGCCCGGGTGCAGGGTGGCGTGGTGGTCGTCGCGCTGGCCTTCGGGTTCGTCATGCTGGCCCTCGTCTACACGATCGGTCCGCTCTCCGGCAGTCACGTCAACCCGGCGGTGACCCTCGGCGTGCTGCTGTCCGGCAAGATCTCGGCGATCGGCGCGGTGGCCTACTGGATCGCCCAGTTCGCCGGCGCGACAGTGGCCGGCTTCCTGCTCTGGGCGCTGACCCGTTGGGGTGACGTGGCGGACCAGACCGGAGCGCTCGGCTCGAACGGGTACGGCGCGCACATCAACCGGGGCGGCGCGGCCGTGCTGGAGATCGTGCTGACCTTCCTCTTCGTGCTGGTGGTCCTGGTCGTGACCAGTCGTAGCGAGAATCCGGGCACCGCCGGAGTGGCGATCGGGCTGGCCCTGGCGGCGACGCAACTGGTCGGCGTGACGCTGACCGGGGCCGCGGTCAACCCGGCCCGCGCCTTCGGTCCGGCCGTCTTCGAGGGCGGCACCGCGCTGCGCCAGCTCTGGGTTTTCATCGTCTTCCCGCTGCTCGGCGGGGCGCTCGCCGCGCTGGTGGCACCGCTGGCCATGGGCGCGCAGCGACACTACTGGGGCGGTCACACGAAGTCCGTGGGGGGACCGCCGGAACCCGAACGGCAATAACCTTCGACCCAGGCCCTTTCCTGGCGATTACCTTCGTGGCAGCATCGGCGCATGCATCGTCGTCTCTTTCCGCGCGCTGTCGCGCTGCTCGCGCTGGCCGTCACCACGGCCACCGTCGGCGCGTCCGGCGCCACCGCCGAGTCGCCCACTCCCGCGACGACCCGACTGCGCGCCACCATCGACACGATCCTCGCCGACAGCCGGCTGGCCGGCGCACAGACGTCGGTGGTCGTCGTCGACACGAGCACCGGGCAGACGCTCTACGACCGCAACGGCGACCGGCGACTGGTCCCGGCCTCCAACACCAAGTTGCTGACCTCGACCGCCGCCCTGCAACTGCTCGGCCCCGGGCACCACTTCAGCACCGACGTCCACACCACCGGCAAGCGCCGCGCCGGGCTGCTCTCCGGCAATCTGTACCTGCGGGGCGGCGGTGATCCGACAATGCTCGCGGCCGACTACGACGCCCTGGCCGCGCAGGTCGCCGCCGACGGCGTCCGGGTCGTGACCGGCAACCTGATCGCCGACGACACCCGCTACGACCGCACCCGGCTGGGCCCCGACTGGACCTGGGACGACGAGCCCTACTACTACGCCGCGCAGGTCTCCGCGCTGACCGTCGCGCCGGACACCGACTACGACGCGGGCACCGTGATCGTGCACGCCGCGCCCGCCGACCGGGCCGGCGCCCGGCCGGTGGTCACCACCACGCCGCCCACCGGCTACGTCCACATCGACAACCGCGCCGAGACGGTCAGCGAGGGCGAGACCTCGATCTCCATCGAACGCGAACACGGCGGCAACACGATAGTGGTGACCGGTCAGATCGCCGTCGGCGACGAGCCCGCCAGCGACTGGGTGACCGTCTGGGAGCCCACCGGCTACGCGGCGGACGTCTTCCGGGCGGCGCTGCACCGGCACGGCGTACGGGTGCTCGGCCGGACGGTGCTCGGCCAGGCCACCCCGGAGACGGCCCACCCGGTGGCCCGACACGACTCGATGAGCCTCGGTGAGCTGATGACGCCGTTCCTCAAGCTCTCCAACAACGGGCACGCCGAGGTCCTGACCAAGGAGATCGGCCGGGTGCTCTCCGGCGCCGGCACCTGGTCCGCCGGCCTCACCGCGATCAGCGAGTACGTCGCCGACACCGGGATGGACACCGGAACGCTGCGCCAGCGCGACGGCTCCGGCCTGTCCCGGCGCAACCTGGTGCCGGCCACGGAGTTCGTCGACCTGCTGGCCGCCGTCCGGGCGGAGCCCTGGTTCCCCACCTGGTACGCGGCGCTGCCCATCGCCGGACAGCCGGAACGGTTCGTCGGCGGCACGCTGCGCAGCCGCATGGCCGGCACTCCGGCGGCGGGCAACGTACACGCCAAGACCGGCAGCCTCACCGGCGTCTCCGGGCTGTCCGGCTACGTCACCAGCGCGGACGGCCACCTGCTGGCGTTCTCCATCCTGCTGAACAACTACCTGACGGCGTCGGTCAAGCCACTGGAGGACCAGATCGCCGTGGCGCTGGCCAGCCATCGGAATGACGGCGTGAGCGCGGCACGGGTCGCGCCGCCCGCGGTGCCGGAGACGCCGCGTACGCCCGAGGGCGTGGAGTGCTCCTGGGTCAAGCCGATCACCTGCTGACCCGGGGGGCCGGAAACCGGCGCAGCCCCGGCGGTGGGGTCAGGCCGGACGGTTCGGTGTGGGGGGCACCGCCGCGGGGTCGCCGCGCTCGATGAGCGCGGCGATCTCGGCGGCCCGCAGGCCACGCAGCGCCAGCACCCGGGTGCCCCAACGGTGCAGCCGGCACGGGTGTGGGCTGGCGTCGTTGCGACAGACGACCCCGCCGGACCAGCGCCGGGGCGCGTGCACCACCACCGCGCGCACCGCGAACTGGGCGTCCTCGACCGTCACGTACGGCGGCAGGGGAATGTCGCGGAGCACCTCGCCGGGCAGCTCATCGGCGCCGGAGGAAACGGCGGGACGGACGCGGTGGGCGGTACTGCTGCTCATCTGCGCTTACTCCACAGTGGAAGGTGAGACGGGGACAGCAGAAAGTTACGTCGCCGTCGACCGAGCGCGACGGACAAACTGTCCCGCCACCTCGACGGCTCAGCGCAGCGCGACGGCCTGGAGGCCGACGTTGCCGCAGTGCTCGGTGAAGACCTTCTCGACGGTCCAGGTCAGCACCAACCGGGCGTTCTTCGGCAGCTCGAACCGGATGGTGAACTGGGCGCTCTGGCTGGTGTACGGATCCTCCAGGCGTACGGTGCGGACCGGCCCACCGGTGGACAGGCGGGCGTCCAAACGACCCCGTGCCATCCAGATCCCGGCGTAGAGCTGCACGGTGCGCGGCGCCCCGCTGCCGGCGACCGTCAGGGTGAACCCGTTACCCACGCCACAGGTGTAGACGCCGTCGGAACTGCCACGGTCCCACCGCTCGGGTGCGCCGTCGGACCAGCGGACGACCTCCTGGTTGCCGTCCCAGCCGACCCGGGCGCCCTTCCCACCACCGTCGACGATCTCCCCGGAGCCGGAGCGCTTGCGCACTGTCGACTTGCCGCCGCGCAGCCCCCAGTGCATCCAGTCGCGGGTGCCCACAGCGGTGAGGTCGACCTCGGCGGGGACCTCGGCGCGGCTCACCGACAGCAGCGACTCCTCCGGCTTCTTCGGCGGCGGAGCGGGCGCGCTCGTCGACGGCGGCGGCGGGTCGGGCGAGGGCGGACGCTCCCGGGGGCGCAGCCCGGGCAGCGCCGGCCCGGGGTCGGTGGCGTGCCCGTCGGCGGCCGGAAGGGCTGTCGGTCGGGTGGCTCCGGCGGGCACGCCCCCCGAGCCGCCGACCGGACCATCGCCCGATTCCGGGCCGGACCGGGTGCCGAGGTACGCGACGAGCATCGCGAGGCAGACGACCGCGCCAAGCCCTTCCAGCGCCCAGCGCCGTCGCTGTCGGGCACGGGCGAGCCGGCGCAGCGTCCGGTGGCTCAGCCCGAGGGCGATGCTCCGCGGCCGGTGCGACGGCGGTCGGCCGGTCGACTCGTCCCCGGCCCGCGAATCCGCCCGCGTACGGTCCTCGTCCGCCACCGACCCCTCCAGTCCGCCGCCCGGCCACCACCGCACGCGACGGGATCGACCGTCCACTGTGGGTCGCTTCACGTTTGCACAGGCGTGGACGACACGCTAAATCGGGACAGGCTGGCGTGTCCAGTCCGGATCGGGACGGTATGGGACAGCCGGCGATCCCGCGGTCGATCGACCGGGAGCTACCCCGGGTCAGCCGATCCGGAAGCCGAGCGCCTGCGCGATGACGAGGGCCTGCTCGGCGTCCACGATGGCACCGGCCCGTTCGACGGACGTCGGATCCAGCGCCGTGAGGTCGCTGCGCCGCAGGTCGGCGCCGCCGAGACGGCAGTTGTGCAGCTGCGCCCCGGAGAGGTCGACCCCGGTCACCGTGGCACCGGTCAGGTTGGCCCCGGTGAGGTCGGCCTCGCGCATCCGTACGCCGCTCAGCCAGGCGGCGCGCAGGTCCGCCCCGGGCAGCGCGACGAACGACCAGTCGCCGCCGTCGACCCGCAACGGACGAAGCTCGCACTGGACGAAGCTGCTCCCGACCAGCTTGCAGCCGGTGAACTCGGCCTCGAAGAAGTTGCAGCGCCGAAAGACGCAGCGGGTGAACGCCGAGTCGAGATGTCGGGAAGCGTTGAACTGCACGTTGCCGAACGTGCAGCCGGTGAAGACCGCCCCCCGGGTGACCGCCTCGGTCAGGTCCACGTCGAAGAACTCGCACGCCACGAACTGGCGGTCGGTCAGCTCCTCGGCGTACCAGTCCTCGTGGCGGAAGGTCTTGTCCTCGGTCAACTCCGGCATCCGGCCAGGCTAGTGCCGCCCACCGACGCCCCGGAACGGCCCGGTGGGGGCAGCCCCTTCCGGTGGCGGAGTACCGGCGAGTAGGTTCGGCGACGTGAGTGTGGCGCGGAGCAAGGACCCCGATCAGATCGGCTTCGACCCGGCGCGGCTGTCGCGGATCGACGAGCACTTCGGCGGGTACGTCGACGACGGCCGGTTGGCGGGCTGGCAGGTGGTGGTCACCCGGCGCGGCGAGGTGGCGCACTCCTCGACGTACGGCCTGCGGGATCGGGAGTCGGGCGCCCCGGTCGAAGCGGACACGCTCTGGCGGATCTATTCGATGACCAAGCCCGTCACCTCGGTCGCGGCCATGATGCTGTGGGAGGAGGGCCGCTTCGAGCTGACCGACGAGATCAGCCGCTGGCTGCCCGAGTTCGCCGACGTGCGGGTCTACTCGAAGGGCTCGGCCCTCAAGCCGTACACCGTGCCGGCGACCGAGCCGATCCGGGTCTGGCACCTGCTCACCCACACCGCCGGCCTGACGTACGGCTTCATGCAGACCTCGGTGGTCGACGGGATCTACCGGGCGGCCGGCTACGACCTGTACCCGCCGGCGGACGTCGACCTGGCAGGCGCCTGCGCGGCCTTCGGCGAGCTGCCCCTGCTCTTTGAGCCCGGCACGGCCTGGGGCTACTCGGTCGCCACGGACGTGCTCGGTCGGCTGGTCGAGGTCGTCTCGGGGCAGAGCCTGGACGCCTTCTTCGCCGACCGGATCTTCGGCCCGCTGGGGATGACCGACACCCGCTGGTGGGTCGAGGGCGACGAGGCCGAGCGGCTGGCCGCGCTCTACGCACCGGATCCGCGGAGCGGGCGGGCGGTCCGCTACGACCGGCTCGGCACGCTCGCGCACCACAAGCCCGGCCTGCTCTCCGGCGGCGGTGGCCTGATCTCCAGCGCCGCCGACTACCACCGGTTCACGCAGATGCTGCTGCGCGGCGGGGAGCTGGACGGCGTACGCCTGCTCGGGCCGCGCACGGTGCGTTTCATGACCCGTAACCACCTGCCCGGCGGGCAGGATCTGGGCACCCTGTCCACCGGCGGCTTCGCCGAGACCACCCTCGACGGGATCGGCTTCGGCCTCGGCTTCGCGGTGGTCGAGGACCCGGTCCCGAGTCGGGTGCCGAGCAGCGTCGGCGAGTACTACTGGGGTGGGGTCGCCAGCACGGCGTTCTGGGTCGACCCGGCCGAGGAGATCACCGCGCTGCTGTTCACCCAGCTCATGCCGTCGAGCACGTACCCGCTGCGCTCCCAGCTGCGCCAGCTCGTCTACGCCGCTCTCGTCGACTGACCGGGATCGGCGTTCCGCCGACGGGCGGGCGGCCCGGTCCCTAGCCTGGGCTGGTGAGCACCATCGTCGTGTTTGGCGCGGGCGGCACCGCCGGGTCGCGGGTCACCGCCGAGGCGGCCGACCGTGGGCACCGGGTGATCGCCGCCGTCCGCCGCCCGGAGGCCACCTCGTACCTGCCGGCCGGGGTACGGACGGTCACCGGCGACGCCACCAGCGAGCGCAGTGTCCGGGAGCTGGCGCCGGAGGCGGACGCGCTGGTGGTGGCGATCGGCGGCGGCGAGCGCGGGCTGTGGCGCAGCGCCGCGGAGAACCTGGTGACCACGCTGCGGTCGATGCCGGCCGCACCCCGGATCATCCACCTGGGCGGCGGGTCGACGCTGCTCACGCCGCGTGGCACCCGCATCCTCGACGAGCCGGACTTCCCGGAGCAGTATCGGGACGCGGCGCTGGGCCAGGCCGACGCCCTGGACTACTACCGCACCGCCGCCGACGGGGTGAGCTGGACCTACGTCTCCCCGCCGCCGTTGGAGTTCCACCCCGGCGACCGCACCGGGCACTACCGCACCGGCACCGACGAACCGGTCACCGACGACCAGGGCCGGTCGGTGCTCACCTACGAGGACTTGGCGGTCGCGATCGTCGACGAGATCGAGCAGCCCCGGTACGTCAACACGCGCTTCACCGCGGCGTACTGACCGCCGGTCGAGGCCGAGGAACCTACCTCCCCTTCGCGCCCTGTCGAGCTGCCCCAGCTGTGGGGCAACCAACCGCAGAGGACAGCGCGCAGCCCGCCCCATATCTGGGGCAGCTCGACAGGACGCCAACCCACCCGGGGGGTGCGGGCGCGCTCGGAGGTTCGGACGCCGCCGGACCTGGGGTAGCGGTCGCCGCCGCCTACCGGGAAGGCGCGGTCAGTCGGCGAGGCGGGCCGGGAAGCCGCCGGTGGCGATCGGGCCCCAGGCGTCGATGGTGACCCGGATCAGCGACTTGCCCTGGCGCACCATGGCCGCCCGGTAGTCGTCCCAGTCCGGGTGCTCGCCGGAGATGCTGCGGAAGTACTCGACCAGCGGCTCCAGCGCCTCGGGCAGGTCCAGCACCTCGGCGGTGCCGTCGAGCTGCACCCAGGGGCCGTTCCAGTCGTCGGACAGCACGCAGGCCGAGACCCGGGGGTCACGGCGGATGTTGGTGACCTTCGCCCGCTCGGGGTAGGTGGACACGACGAGCCGACCCTGGCCGTCGATGCCGGCGGAGACCGGGGAGGACTGCGGGCGGCCGTCGGCCCGGGTGGTCATCAGCACGACACGGTGCCGAGGCCGGAGGAAGTCGAGCAGGGCGTCCCGGTCGACCCGGGTGTTCTTCGCGATGCTGGGCGCCATCACTCAGTCCTACCAGGGCGGCCACGAACCAGCGGCGGCAGGGCGGCGGGTCAGCAGGGCGGGTCGGCGGGTCGGCGGGTCAGCGGGGGCCGGTGGCGGCGCGGGGCACGGCCTGGGTGGGCACGCGGGGCCGGCCGGCCGGGCGCCAGGCCCGGCCGTTGGCATAGATCACCCGAAAGCCGAGGTACGAGGCCAGCGGTGCCCAGTGCGCGGAGCCCATCCGCAGTTCGGCGGCGTTGTGCCGCTGCCCGTTGGCCAGCACGTCGAGCAGGACGGTTTCGAAGGCCGCCGATTCGACCCAGTCGACGTCCCGGGTGAAACCGCAGATCAGGGCGGCCCCGGTGACCTCCAGGAACTCGCGCAGCACCGCGTCCGACGCGCGCAGGACCGAACAGCTGCCGAAATAGAGCCGGCGCCCCTCGCAGCGGCCGGCCATCAGCTCGGCCACCTCGTTCAGCTCCACCGACTGCCAGTCGGTGAGGCAGAGCCGGCTGGGCTCGCCGTGCATGGCGAAGAAGCCGACACGGTGGTCGGCGTACTGCTTGAGCAGCCAGCGGTCCAGGAAGTAGAACAGCTCGTCGCGGGTGGCCGCGTCCTTGTGGATGAAGCGGATCTTGCCCAGCCGCTCCAGCAGTTCGAGGGTGGGCAGCACGGAACCGCGTTCGTTGAGGTCGCGGTGCCACTGACCCTCGACACAGAAGACGCCACCGCGTGCCACGTGCACCTCCGCCAGTCCGCCGCCCGGGGCTGACGTTACCGGCCCCGCCGGGCGAGGAACATCACCCTGGGTGTGGCCGAATGCGACGTTCGGTGCAGTTCTTGCGCCACCGGGCCGATCGGGGGGAAATGGCTGTTTCGCAAATCAGTCGAATTCACAGCCGATGCCCAGGAACAACGAATCGTGAGGACAATTCTCGTTAATTGCCGCCTAGCGCACCGATCAGTGCGAGGGTGGAAATCACGGGACGTCCCGGTCGATGTCCCGAAGCAACCCCATTCGCTCTCCTATCGGGAGGACTTCTGTGCGCGTAAACACCTTGAAGCGAGTTGCTGTCGCTTTCGCCCTGGCACTGCCCGGGGCAGCGATCGCGTCGGTGGTCGCCGCGCCGGCAGCGTACGCGGACGGCTGCTACACCTGGAACCGCAACCTCTACCAGGGGCGCTCCGGCGACGACGTCCGTCAGCTGCAGATCCGGGTCGCCGGCTGGGCCGGCTACCGGGACATCGTCGAGAACGACGGTCGCTACGGACCGAAGACCGCCGCCGCGGTCAAGCGGTTCCAGCAGGCGTACGGACTGCGCGCCGACGGCGTCGCGGGACCGCAGACCTACGCCAAGCTGTACCAGCTCCAGGACAACGACTGCACGCCCGCGCACTTCACCTACAGCGAGTTGGACAACGGCTGCGGCGGCAGCGGCTGGAGCGGCGGCCCCCTGTCGGCGAACCAGACGAAGCAGAACGCGCTGCGCACCATGTGGAAATTGGAGGCGCTGCGCAAGAGCCTCGGCGACAAGCCGCTGAACGTGTCGAGTGGCTTCCGCAGTCGCGCCTGCAACAACCAGGTCGGTGGCGCCTCGGACAGCCAGCACCTGTACGGCAACGCCGCCGACGTCACCTCGCGGACGTCCTCGCTGTGCCGGGTGGCCAAGGACGCCCGTGACAACGGCTTCAGCGGGATCTACGGGCCGGGCTACCCCGACCACGACGACCACGTGCACGTCGACTCGCGGCGCGAGAACAACAGCGACCACAGCTCGAACACGACGAGCTGGTCCGCGCCGGACTGCGGCGTCGGCGCCGGTAACGACTGAACGAACCGGCCGGTGTGACGTCGGCCCGGCGCGGGTGGGGAATCTCCGCGTCGGGCCGACGTCGTGTCGCCCCGGACAGGGCGGGCGGGGGTGGCGCCGCTCAGCTGGCCCGGGGCCAGCGCGGCGCGGTGACACCGGGAGTCACCGGCCGGCCGGCAGAGGCCTGTCGTACCCCCGCAGGGGTGACGCGCGCGGCCTGGTGTCGCGCCGGGAGCCCGGCGCGGCCGGGAGCCGGCGCCGGATAGCCGGCGGTCGCCGCCGGCCGGGCGCCGGTGGGACGCGCGGACGACGGCCCGGTCGCGGTGAACGGGAAGGGCACGTGCACGAAGGGGTTGCCGTGCTGGATCAACGCCTCGATCTGGCGCTCGTTGAGCCCGTGTGTCTCAAGAACCCGACGCCCCCACCGGTGCAGTCGGCACGGGTAGGAGGCGCCGTCGTTGCGACACAACGGCCCGGTCGGCCACTCCTCGGCGGTGTGCACGACCACCGCCCGGACCGCGAGCCGGACATCCTCGGGTGTCAGTTGTGCCGGCAGCGGCACCTCACCCAGCACCTGGTCGATGGGATCCGTCGACTGCTCACCAACACGCACGGCAGGCCTCCCGCAGTTCGGCAGCGGTACGGCGGACCCACCGCACCGACATCCTCGGGCAGTGGTACGGCCGGCATCTGACGAAAGTTCAATCCCCCGCCCCCTAACCGTCCCCCTAATGCGCGCTCAGACGAGGTCCGCGTCGTGCACCAGCAGGGCCACCTGGACCCGGTTGTTGAGATCGAGCCGGGTGAGCAGCCGGGAGACGTACGCCTTCACCGTCGCCACGCTCATGAACAACTCCCCCGCGATCTCCGCGTTGGTGCGGCCCCGCCCCAGCGCCACCGCCACCTGACGCTCCCGCTCGCTGAGCCCGTCGAGCAGCCGCAGCGCCCGCTCGCGACGCGGATCCGGGCCGGCCAGACCCGGGACGGCGGCGGTCACGTGGTCGATCAGCGTGCGGGTCACCGTCGGGGAGAGCGTCGCCTCCCCCGCGGCCACCCGGCGTACCGCGTGCACGATGTCCGCCGGAGGGGTGTCCTTGAGCAGGAAACCGGCCGCGCCGGCGCGCAGCGCCCGCAGCACCTGCTCGTCGGCGTCGAAGGTGGTCAGCACCAGCACCTCCGGCGGGTTCGGTCGCGCGCGCAGCGCCTCGGTGGCGGTGAGCCCGTCCACCCGGGGCATCCGGATGTCCATCAGGACCACGTCCGGGGCGTACGCGGCGACCGCCGCCGGAACCTCGCCGCCGTCGGCAGCCTCACCCACCACCCGCAGGTCCGCCAGGCCGCCGAGGATCATCGAGAGGCCCGCCCGGACCAGCGCGTCGTCGTCCACGATCAGCACCCGCACCGGAGCGGTGGCCTCCCCGGCCCCGCCGGACGGCCCGGTCACGCCGGCCACGGCAGCCAGGCGGCCAGCCGGAAGTCGCCGGCCTCGTCCCGCCCGTGCGCCAACCGGCCTCCGGCCAGGGTGACCCGCTCGGTGATGCCGACCAGCCCGGTGCCGGCGCCCGGCAGTTCGCCCCCGGCCGGCGTGCCCAGCGGCCACCGGTTGGAGATCGCCACGGTCAGCCCGGTGCCCGGGCCACCGGCCACGTCCACGGTGACGGCCGCACCGGCCGCGTGCTTGCGGGCGTTGGTCAGGCCCTCCTGCACGATCCGGTACGCCGCCCGCCCCAGCGCCGCCGGCACGGCCCCGGGCGCGACGACGCTGTCGGTGAGGTTCACCCGCACCCCGGCCGCGCGCGACTCCTCGATCAGGGCGGGCAGGTCGGCGAGGGTGGGCTGCGGCGGCTCGGGGGCGTCGCCGGTGTTGTCGCCGTCGGCGCGGAGCACACCGATGACCTCCCGCAGGTCCTGCAGGGCGGCGTGTGCGCTGCCCCGGATCACCCCGGCGGCCCGGGCGACCTCGTCGGCCGGCGCGTCGGGGCGGAACTCCAACGCGCCCGCGTGCAGGCTCAGCAGCGAGATCCGGTG
Source organism: Micromonospora sp. NPDC049114 (assembly GCF_040648635.1). Classification (NCBI taxonomy): domain Bacteria; kingdom Bacillati; phylum Actinomycetota; class Actinomycetes; order Micromonosporales; family Micromonosporaceae; genus Micromonospora; species Micromonospora sp. NPDC049114. Next base: position 319,210 of record NZ_JBEZEA010000001.1, read on the forward strand.
GGCCAGCACGTCGTGCATCTCCCGGGCGATGCGGGTGCGTTCGAGGTGTCGGGCCTGGGCGACCCGCAACTGCTGCTCGGCCTCGGCCCGCTCGGCCCGCTCCCGCAGCGACACGATCAACTGTCGCCGGGCCCGGACGAACATCCCCCAGGCCAGCACGGCGATCGTGATCACCACGCCCCACGACACGGTGGCCCAGTACGGCCAGTTCGGGTCCGGACGCGCCCAACTGAAGATCAGGTTGGTGACGAGACCGGCACCGGTGAACGCGATCGCGACGGCGGTGCGGCGGTGCACCACGACGGTGAAGTACAGAATCAGCAGCGGGACGGCCGCGGCCAACGAGAACGCGCTCAACGGCAGGGTGGCCACCGCCAACCCGAGCGGCCACCGCCGCCGCACCCACAGCAGCCCGCAGGAGGCCAGCCCGAGCAGCGCGTCCACACCGACCATCCAGTCGTGCGGCAGCGGAATCGCCGTCTCCGGGGAGGGCGACAGGGCGTCCACGGTGGCGAACAACACCCAGAGCAGCCCGGCCAGGAACGCGAGGCTGTCCACGATCCAGTCACGGGTGGTGCGGCGCGGATGTGCCCGGTCACGTTCGCGTTCGCCCGGCACGACCAGCTCCCCTGGCAGCAGCCAGGGGTGTTCCGGGACGGCGAGGCTGGTCACGCGCCCATGCTAGGCAGCAACGGGCACCGGCAACCAGCTACCAAAGTATCGACCGGAGCGTCGACCAAGGTCGGTGCGACACCGACCCGCGGCCGCAGCGGATGGCCGGGGGGCGCGGGCACGCTCGTCGGCATGATCACCGTGGAGAACCTCACCAAGCGATACGGGCCACACCCGGCGGTGGACGACGTGTCGTTCCAGTGCGAACCGGGCACGGTCACCGGCTTCCTCGGCCCCAACGGCGCCGGCAAGTCGACCACCATGCGGATGATCTGCGGCCTCACCGCGCCGACGGCCGGCCGGGCCACCGTCTCCGGGCGCCCCTACCGGGACCTGCCCAACCCGGGGCGGGAGGTCGGGGTGCTGCTGGACGCCTCCGCCCAGCACGCCGGGCGCACCGGCCGCGAGGCGTTGACGCTGTCCGCGTACACCATGGGTCTGGACAAGCGCGAGGTCGCCGCGAAGCTCGACCTGGTCGGGTTGAACGCGGTGGCCGCGAAGCGTCGGGTCCGGGCGTACTCGCTGGGGATGCGCCAGCGGCTCGGCCTGGCGCAGGCGCTGCTCGGTGACCCCCGGGTGTTGATCCTCGACGAGCCGGCCAACGGCCTGGACCCGGAGGGGATCTTCTGGATGCGCGGCCTGCTGCGCGACTTCGCCGACCGGGGCGGCACCGTGCTGCTCTCCTCCCACCTGCTGCGCGAGGTGGAGGCGGTCGCGGACCGGCTGGTGGTGATCGGGGGCGGCCGGATCGTGGCCCAGGGCGACAAGAACGACCTGCTCGCCGGGGGCGGCTCGCTCGTGCGGGCCCGCGACGGCGCGGCGTTGCGCCGGGCACTGGACACGGCGGGCCTCAGCGCCACCGACGGCACCGACGGTCTGCTCGTGCAGGCCGACGCCGAGACGGTCGGCCAGGCCGCCGCGGACGCGGGCGTCGCGCTGGCCGAGCTGCGCCCGGCCGGCAGCGGTGGCCTCGAACAACTCTTCCTCACCCTCACCGCCGGCGAGTCCACCAAGGAGGCCGTCCGATGACCACCACCACCGCGCCCGCCGCCGGGCCCGTCGCGCCCCGGCAGCACACGGCGGTACGCCGTCCGTCGCTGCTCCGGCTCACCGCCGTGGAACTGCGCAAGCTCGTCGACACCCGGGCCGGCCGTTGGCTGCTGATCACCATCGGCCTGGTCACCGCCGCGATCGTCACCCTCCAGCTGATCTACGCGAAGGACGCCGACCAGACCTTCCTCGACTTCTTCGGCCCCTCGCTGCTGCCGGTGTCGGTGCTGCTGCCGGTGCTGGGCATCCTGTCGATCACCAGCGAGTGGTCGCAACGCACCGCCCTCACCACGTACGCCCTGGTGCCCCGCCGCGAGCGGGTGATCAGCGCGAAGCTGAACGCCGTCGTGCTCACCGCGTTCGCCTCGGTGCTGGCCAGCCTGGCCGTCGCCGCCGTCGGCACGCTCGTGGCGTCCGCCACCGGCGGCGCGGGCACCTGGCAGTTCGACTGGTCGCTGCTGCTGAACGCGGCGATCCTCCAGGCCGCCAGCGTGCTGATGGGTGCGGCCTTCGGTCTGTTGCTGCTCAATCCGCCGTTGGCGATCGTCGGTTATCTGCTGCTGCCCACCCTGTGGGCGGTGCTCGGCGAGATGGTCCGACCCCTGCGCGGCCCATCCGGCTGGCTGGACACCAACCGGACCATGGAACCGCTGTTCAGCGGCGACGCGCTCACCGGTGGGCAGTGGGGCCGTCTGGCGGTGTCCCTGCTCGTCTGGATGGTCCTGCCCCTGGCCGTCGGCCTGGTCCGGACGCTGCGCCGCGAGGTGTCCTGACCATGGACCTGGCCGGTCACCGTCCGCGCACCACCGTCAGCGGCGGCCCGCTGGAACTGGCGGTCCTCTGGGGTGGTTTCCCGCTGCTCGGCGCGGGCGCCGGATGGCTCCTCGCGGCGACGACAGGCTGGCTCGCCCGGCTGCCCTGGGTGCCGTTCAGCGACCTCGTCGAGTGGCTGGACCGGCTGCCCCAGCCGCAGGCCACCGCCGGCACAATCGCCGTGGGCACCCTCGCCGGCCTGGTCCTCGCCGGGATCGGCACCGCCGAACGACTGATCGTCAGCGTCGACGCGGCGCAGGTCCGGCTGCGCCGCGCCGATGAGAACCGGACCGTCGCACGGGCCGACACCCGGGTCGTCTTCCTCGCCGACAAGCACCTGGTGCTGCTCGACGCCGACGGGGCGGAACTGGTGCGGGAGTCGACGGACCTGCCCGCCGCCCGGCTCGCCGCCGCGTTCCGGGCGCACGGCTGGGCCTGGGCGGACGACGATCCCCACCGGTCGGCGTACCGGCTGTGGGTGCCCGACCTGCCCGGTCTGCCCGCCGGCGCGGACGCGCTGCTGCGCGCGAGGGAGCGCGCGATCGAGCGGGACCGCCGCGACGACGCCCGGGAGCTGCGACGGGAGCTGGGACGACTCGGGGTGGTGCTGCGCGACGAGGGCAAACGCCAGTACTGGCGGACCGCCGTCCCCGGTGCGGGACAACCGACTTCGGCCGAGCAGGAGCCGAAGGGACGGTAGCGTCTGTCCCAGGAGATCCTGGGAGCGCGCGATGACCGAGCAGCAGCCGTACCGGGTGGTGTCCCGACACCCCGGCTTCGAGCTGCGCCGCTACCCGGCTCACCTGGTGGCCGAGATGCAGATCCAGGCGTCGTTCACCCGGGCCCCGATCGAGGCGTTCCGGCCGCTGGCCGCCTACCTCGGCGGCGCCAACCGGGCCCGACACCCGATCGGCTCGGCCGGGCCGCCGATGTCGGCGGCCGGCGACTCGGAGAAGATCGCCATGACCGTGCCGGTGGTCCAGATCGAGGGCGAGCGGCCGGGGGCTTACCTGATCCAGTTCGTCATGCCGGCCACCTTCACCACCGCCACCCTGCCCGAGCCGGTGGACACCCGGGTGCGCGTCCACGAGGTCCCGGCACGCCTGGCGGCGGCCATGCGGTTCTCCGGGCGGTGGACCGAGCAGGCGTTCAGTCAGCGGGCCACCATGCTCGGACGGTCGGTGACCGCGGCCGGGCTGCAACCGACCGGCGCGATCCGGTACGCGCGCTTCGACCCGCCGTGGAAGCCGTGGTTCCTGCGCCGCAACGAGGTCGTGCTGCCCGTCGTGGAGTAGCTAGCGGCGACGGTTGTCGACCACCGGCCAGGCCAGCAGCAGCCCCATTCCCAGCCCGGCGAGCAGCCCGGCCAGCGAGAGCAGCAGGTCGGAGTCGGCGGAGTTGATCGGGCTGTTGCCGGCCAGCGCGGTGAACGTCGCGCCGACCGGGAGCAGCACCATCATGGCGACGGCCGCGGCCAGCAGCATCGGCACCGGGCCCACCAGCGCGGCGAGACCGGCGAGCGCGTGCTGCCGCCAGGCCGGTCGACCGCCCGGCCAGTCCCACGCCAGCAGGGTGACGCCGGTGAGCAGCACCGCGCCGAGCGCGATCATCGGCAGGATGCGCGGGCCGGGCGGGACCGCCCGGACCAGCGCGACACCGCCGATGGCGACCGCGCCGAGCCCGACGGCCAGCAGGCGGCGGCCCCGGGTGCGGGCCGGTGCCGCCGCCAGGGCGACGACGACGGTCAGGGCGACCAGGAGCACGCCGGTGGCGAAGGCCGCCGGCGTCAGCTCCGGCTCCCGGTCGGTAGGTGACTCGATGCCGGCCGCCACCACCGCCAGCACCCCGGCCACGCAGGCCGCGCCGGTCAACACCCGCCGGTCGGTGGTGGGGGGCCGGCCCCGATCCCGCCACACCAGGACGGCCGCCAGCACGCCGAGCGCCGCCGCACCGTAGACGGCGAGCAGGACCGTCGACCCCGTGCCGGCCGGGTCCGCCCGGTCGATCGCCACGTCGGCCGCGATCCAGAGCCCACCGAGCACGACCGCCGGAGCGCCCCACCGGAGCTGCCCCCGGCCCGCCAGCAGCAACCCGAGCACGATCGCGACGATCGCCACGAACCGCAGATCCCGTGCCCAGTAGGCGTTGTTGCCCGGCAGCCGCTCCGACCACGGGCCGATCGGCTCGGTCAACGGCTGCCACACCGCCATGCCGACCGCCCAGATCAGCACGGCTGCGGCAGCCAGGAGCAGCCCGACCGGGCGCGCGAATCGCATCCGTCGACGGTAGCCGCCCGATCGCCGTCACGGGGGCCGCGGTCATCCGACGAGGCCGACCGGCGACCGCGCGGGACGGTGCCGCATCATCCGCCACGTCGGCAACGCGCTCGCCAGCGCCGCGAGCAGCAGGCACAGCCCCACCACACCGGCGACCACCGACCACGGCACCACCAGGTCGACGGGGGCACCCACCTGGTCGGCGAGACCGGCGCGGATGCTCAGCAGACCGACGAACGCGACAGCCCCACCCAGCAGCGCGCCGATCAGGACCACCACTGCCGACTCGGCCGTGACCAGCCAGAGGACCTGCCGTCGGGTCGCCCCGGCCAACCGGATCAGCCGCAGGTCGGCGGCGCGGCCGGCAGCGGCCAACAGCAGCGTGTTGGCCACCGCGATGGCGCCGTAACCGGCGGACACCCCGATGAGCAGCAACGTGAAGAGCCAGACGAGACGGTCCTCGGCGGCGTCCGCCTCGGCCGCCCAGGTGGCGACGTCGACGACCCGCGCGCCGGCCGGAGGGTCGATCCGGTCCGGGACATACACAGTGGACGTGAGCGCCGACGGGTCGTGCGTACGCACCACGGCCCGGGGCACCAGCAGGTCGCCGGGGATCGAGGTGTCGCTGACCACGGCGACGACGCGCAGCGACACCGACGTCCCGTCCGCGAAGACCACCGCGTACGCCTCGGACGGCCGCAGGTTCGCCGCTTCGGTGACCACCACCGTGTCGTCACCGCGCAGGTCGTCGAGCGAGCCGGCGACGACGGTCAGCGCCCGGTTCGCGGCGGCGAAGCCGGCCGGCTCCACGCCGAGCGCGGTCAGCGGCCGGTCCGCAGGCAATTCTCCGGGATCGGTGCGGTAGACGGTGGTCGGCAGGAGGGCGGTGCCACCTGTCGCGGCGACGGCCCGGTCCGACAGGCCCGGTGCCCGGTCGGGCACCAGGATCCAGCCGGCGTTGACGTTGTCGGCCCGACCAGCCGCGTAGGCGGCGGTGGTGGTGCGCACCATCCCGGACACCAGCACCGCGAACGCGACGGTGAGCAGCACCGGCGCGGCGATGGCGGCGGTCCGCCGGGTCGCGGTCAACGCCCCGCCCCGGACCAGCATTCCGATCGCGCCTCCGGGCCCACGCAGCGGCGACCGCAGCAGCCGTACGACCGGCCCGACCACCGCCGGGGCGAGCACTGTGGCACCGGCCACCAGCGCCATCACCGCGTACAGGGCGTACTGCGCGGCGATCCGGGCCTCGTCGGCGGTCGCCGTTGCGACACTGAGGGCGAGCCCCGCCGCGACGAGGAGCGCCCCGACGGCGACGCGAACCCGCCCGATCGGGCGCTGTTCCACAGCGGCCTCGCGCAACGCCTCCAGCGGGCGGACCCGCGCCGCTCGGCGGGACGCCGACCAGACGGCCAGCAGCGCGATCACCGGCCCGGCGGCGAACGAGACCGCGACCGGCCAGAGTTCATAGCGGACCCGGAAGGTCGACGGTTCGTAGCCGACGTCGACGAGCAGCCGACCCAGCAGCGGGGCGAGCGCCGCGCCGACCAGCAGGCCGACGAGCCCGGCTGCGGCGCCGACGGCGAGCGCCTCCGCGTACACCATGCGGCGGACCTGACGTCCGGTCGCGCCGACGGCGCGCAGCAGGCCCAGCTCGCGGCGGCGCTGCGCGATGGTGAACGCGAAGGTGGAGGCGACCACGAACACCGTGACGAAGCCGGCGAGGGCCGCCGTGGCGGTGAGCACCTGCATGCCGATCCACCGGGTACGGGCGTCGCCGCGCGGTTCCAGCGCACCACGGGCGGCACCGGTGAGCACCTGTCCGTCGCCGCCGACGACTCCGCGCGCCGCCGTGGCGACCCGCTCGGGGTCGGCTCCCGGCGCGAGCATCAGCCCGATGGCCCGGACACCGGGCGCGAGCGCGGCGGCGACCTCGTCCGCGACAAGGACGCCGGGCCCGTCGACCAGACCGGTGACGGTGTACGCCTCCGGACCGGCGGCGGTCAGCAGGGTGACCGGTGCGCCGGTCCGCAGCCCGAGCGCGCGGTCGACGACGACCTCGCCGGGTCTGCGGGGCGGCTCGCCGGCCGTGCGGCGCAGCCCACCGAGCTGGGCGCTGGACCAGCCGTGCCCCTGGTGGGCGTCCTCCCGTCGGGTGTCGGCGGCCACGGGCCGACCGTCGACGAGGGGCTGGGCGTAGAAGGTCCGGTCCGGCACCACGGTGGCGACACCGGGCAGCGCTGCCAGCCGGCCGACGAGTCCCGCGGTCGCCGTGGCGGACCAGGGCCGGGTCGGCACGAAGGCGTCGGCCGACGCGCCCGCCTCGGGGCTCTGCACCACGACCGCCGCCCGCGCCAACCGGTCCGGCACCTGCGGACGCCCGGAGGCGAGGAGGAGGGTGGCCGCCGCGACGAGCGCGACCCCGATGGCGACGGCCACGAACGCGCTGGCCGACCGCCGGACGCTCAGCACGACGACTCCGCCGGAACGGTTTCCCGCTCGGCGATCCGGGCGGCGACGGCAGCGGCGGTGATCGGGCCGGTCAGCTCGTCGACGACGCGACCGTCGGCGAGCAGGAGGACCCGATCGGCGTACGCGGCGGCGGCGGGATCGTGGGTCACCATCACCACTGTCTGCCCGTGGTCGTCGACGAGCGCCCGCAGCAGCCGGAGCACCTGCCGGGACGCCGAGCTGTCCAGCGCCCCGGTCGGCTCGTCGGCGAACACCACGGCCGGACGGGTGATCAACGCGCGGGCCACTGCGACACGCTGCTGCTCCCCGCCGGACAGCTCACTCGGCCGGTGCCCGGCCCGGTCGGCGAGTCCGACCGCGTCGAGGGCGGCGGCGACGTCCGCGGCCGGCGGGCGGCGGCGGGCCAGGCGCGACGGCAGCTCGACGTTCTGCGCGGCGGTCAACGTGGACACCAGGTTGAACGCCTGGAACACGAAACCGATCCGGTCGCGCCGCAGCCGGGTCAGCTCGTCCTCGCCGAGGTCGTCGAGGCGGACGCCGTCGATCGTGACGACCCCCTCGGTCGGGCGGTCCAGCCCCGCCGCGCAGTGCAGCAGGGTGGACTTTCCCGAGCCCGAGGGGCCCATCACCGCAGTGAACGTGCCGCCCGCGAAGCTGGTGGTCACGCCGTCGAGCGCTGTCACCCGCCGGTCTCCGGTGCCGTACACCGTCCGCAGCCCCGTCAGGGTCACCGTGTCTGTGGTCATGACCGTCACGGTGCCGAACACGGGGGGTGCGGCGCGTCGTGCCGGGGCGGGCACTTTCCGGCCCTCCCCTGGGCGGAGTCGACGGCGCGCGAACCCCACCGGGTCGTCCTCGGGGATGACCACCCACGGGTGGACGCGGCCGGGCCGCCCCGCCGATACGGTCTGACAGGTGACAGCTCTCCTGCTGACCCGGCGGCTGCGGCCGGTGGACCTGTACATCGTGGACGCCGTGCTCGCCGTGGCGGTCGGTGGGCTGCTCTGCCCGTACGCGGCGCTGGAGTCGCCGCTGCACGGGGGCGTGGACGAACCGCTCTGGGTGTCGGTGCTCGTCGGGATGGCCATCGGGCTGCCGCTGGCCGCCCGGCGACGGTGGCCGATCCCCGTCGCCGTGGCGATCAGCGCGGTCACCACCGTCGCCCTGATCACTGGCGTGATCCCCAACTTCGCCGCGGCCGCGCCGGCAGTGGCCATCAGCCTGTCCTTCTACACGGTGGCCGTGTCGACCACCACGCGCCGGTCGCTGCTCTGCGCCGCCGGTTGTCTCGCTCTGGTGAGCGTCGCCCTGGTGCTGACCGCGGGTGACCTCTGGTCGCGGACCGGGGCGGTCGTCTACGCCACGGTCATGGTCGCGCCGGCCTGGGTGATCGGTTGGCTGATCCGGGAGCGACGCGCCCTCGCCACCCGGCAGAGCGACCAGCTGGTCCGTCAGGCCGCCACCGAGGAGCGGTTGCGGGTGGCGCGCGAGCTGCACGACGTGGTCGCGCACACGCTGAGCCTCATCGTGGTAAAGGCTGCCGTCGCCAACCACGTCGCCGAGGCCGACCCCCGCGAGGCGGGCGCCGCGCTCCGGGTCATCGAGGAGACCGGCCGCACCGCGCTGACCGATGTGCGTCGCGTGCTCGGCGTCCTGCGCGCGGACAGCCCGTACGCGCCGACGCCCGGGCTGGACGAGTTGCCGGTCCTCGCCCGGCAGGCGGCGATCGGCGGCGTCGACGTGCGGCTCGACGTGCGGCGGGAGGAGCCGGTCGGCGCGGTGCCGGAGTCGGTGGGCCTCGCGGTGTACCGGATCGTGCAGGAGGCGGTCACGAACGTGGTGAAGCACGCGGCGCCGGCGGCGTGCCGGGCCACGGTTACCGTTCTGCCCGACGAGGTGCGGGTGGAGGTGACCGACGACGGCCAGCGTCCGGTCCTGCTCGGCGGGGAGGGGCACGGGTTGATCGGGATGCGGGAACGGGTGGCGTTGCACGGCGGGGAGTTCCGTGCCGGCCCACGCTCCGACGGTGGCTTCGCGGTGACGGCCAGCCTGCCCTACCGGGTGGCCGCGTGATCCGCGTCCTGATCGCCGACGACCAGGCGCTGCTGCGCGGCAGTTTCCGGCTGCTTGTCGACCTCAGCCCGGACTGCACCACTGTCGGCGAGGCGGGCACCGGCGTGCAGGCCGTCGCGTTGACCGGGCAGCACCTGCCGGACGTGGTGCTGATGGACGTCCGGATGCCGGAGATGGACGGCATCGAGGCGACCCGGCGGATCTGCGCCGACCCGGCGACGGCCGGCACCCGGGTCATCATCCTGACCACGTTCGACCTCGACGAGTACGTCTACGGCGCGCTGCGCGCCGGAGCCAGCGGGTTCCTGCTCAAGGACACCCCACCGGCGGACCTGCTGACCGGGATCCGGGTGGTCGCCGCCGGGGAGGGGCTGCTCGCGCCGACGGTGACCCGCCGACTGATCGACGAGTTCGCCCGCCAGCCGGAGCCGACCCGGCCGCTGCCCCGACAGCTCGACGGGGTGACCGACCGGGAACGGGAGGTGCTGGCGCTGATCGCCCGGGGCCTGTCCAACGCGGAGTTGGCCGCGCACCTCAACCTCAGCCAGGCCACCGTCAAGACACACGTCGGGCGGCTGCTGACCAAGCTGGCGGTCCGTGACCGGGCGCAACTGGTCATCGTCGCGTACGAGACGGGCCTGGTGGGGCCGGGCGGCCTACGCTGAGCCGGTCGGCCGTGCACCCAGGAGGAGACATGACCCGGTACGTCGCGCTGCTGCGCGGAGTCAACGTCGGCACCACCCGCCTGGCGATGGCCGACCTGCGCCGGATCGTCACCGACCTCGGGCACGAGGCGGTCGAGACGTACCTCCAGAGCGGCAACGTGGCCTTCGGCAGCACCGTGCGCGACGCGGAGAAGTTGGCCGCCGGCATCGAGCGGGCGCTCGCCGACGAACTGGGGCTGACCGTGCCGGTGCTGGTCCGCAGCGGCCGGGAGTTGGCGGCGGTGGCGGGTGGCAACCCGTACGCCGAGGTCGAGGACGATCCGAAGCTCCTGCTGGTGGCGTTCCTGGCGACCCCTCCGGCGAAGGCAGTGGTGGACGCGCTCGCCGTGCCCGGCGGTGAGAACGTGTCGTTCACGGTGACCGGCCGGGAGGTCTACCTGCACTTCCCCGACGGTGGTTACGGCCGGACGAAGTTCACCAACGCCTACCTGGAGAAGAAGCTCGGCGTGGTGGCGACCACCCGTAACTGGAAGTCGGTGCGCGCCCTGGCGGAGATGGCCGCCGGCTGACCGGGCGGGCGCGGACGCCCGCCCGGAACCGGTCAGAAGTGGTACGCGGTCTCGTACTCGGGCACCAGCACCCGGCTGCGCGGCGAGATCCGACGCACCGCCGCGATCATGTCGTTGAGTCGGTCCCGGTCGGCCGGCGCGACGACCGGCGGATTCTGCAACGGCGTCTCGAAGTTGTCCCAGTGCACCGGCACGACGACCTTCGGGTAGTCCAGACCGGCCAGCAGCCGGGGCAGGTAGTCGCCGGTGGTGGTGGCGCTCTGCATGGCCACCATCGCCACGTCCGGCGCCAGGCCGGTGAGGTTGCGCTCGGCGACGTCGCTGGCTCCGGTGAAGTAGACCGACGGGCCGCGTTCGACCCGCAGCAGGTAGCCCAGCGTGTCGCCCTCCGGGAGGTCGGCGATGGTCGCCGGCTGCGCCGGCTGGCTCACCCGCACCCCGGGGAAGGCCACGGAGTACGACGCGTTGCGGCTGTGCAGCGAGCCGACCACCTCGATGCTGTGGTCGCCGAAGTCGAGCACCTCCCCGCCCTTGACGGCGCTGAGCTTCGTCGACGGCACCCCGTAGGCCAACCCCAGGTGGTACGCGGTGAGCGTGCCGAACACCCGCGCGCCGGTACGCCCGGCGATGTACGGGACGTCCATGAAGTGGTCCCAGTGGGTGTGCGTGACCAGGATGGTCGTGGCCCGGTCGACGCGCGGATCGATCACGTCGGTGCGCACGGTCAACGGGGCGTCGGTCCGGAACGGGGGGTTGAACAGCCCGGTGTCGATCCGGCTGAGGAACGGGTCGACCAGGACGATCCGGTCGGCGATGTCGATGCGCCAGCCGGCCGTACCCCACCAGCGGAAGCTGACCGCGCCGGTGCGGCCTCTGGCGGGCGTCGGCGCGACGGCCGGCGGCGCGGCCTGGGCCGGGGTGGCCGAGGTGGCGGCGAGACCGCCGGCCGAGACCAGGGCGGTGGTGGCGGCGGCGTCGCGCAGGAAGCGTCGACGGTCGAGGTTGGACATGCGGATCTACTCCCCGTGCTCGGGTGATCGGTCAGCACGAGCCAACCAGCGCCACCGCGCCCCGGTCCAAGATCGAACGCCTTCAGCTCCGATACGTCACCGCATATCGTGCCTGCTCAGCGGTCCCCCTTCGGCGCTCGGACGCCCGGAAACTCACTCGCCGCGCAGCGCCTCGACTGCCGTCCGGGCGGCAGTTCCCATCGCCAGGTCCACGTCGATCCGGCGCGGGGTCAGCTCGTCGGCGCGGGCGAAGACGGCGATGGCGTACCGGCCGCCGTCGGGGTATTCGGCGACACCGGCCTCCAGGTGCAGGCCGGGCAGGGTGCCGGTCTTGCCGGCGACCCGGACGCCGGGCGGGAAGCCGGCGGCCAGCCGGGTCCAGAAGAGCTGCCGGGCCATCCAGGTGCGGACCATCGCGCAGGCCGCCGCCGGGCCGGCCTGGTCGCGCCAGATCAGGGTGAGCAGCCGGGTGATCTCCCGGGCGGTGCTGCTGGTGGTGTGCGCGGGGTCGAAGACCCGCATGGCCTGGACCCGCTCCGCCGGCAGGGTCGGGAAGATCCGCGCGAACTCCGCCTCGGTCCGCGCCCCCACGTCGGCGAGCATCATCTCGACCAGTTCCCGAGGACCGCCGAGAACGCGGGTGCGGGTGAGGCCCAGCTCGGCGGCGAGCATCGGCAGCAGGTCCGGGCCGACCCGGCGCAGCAGCAGGTCGGCGGCCGTGTTGTCGCTCACCGACATGGCGAAGTACGCGAGGTCGCGCAGCGACACCTCGGCGTCGTCGACGCAGCCGGCCAGCCCCCACCCGCCGAGCCGGTCGGCGGCGGTGACCAGGACCCGTTCGGTGGGGTCGAGCTGGCCGGCGTCGACCTGCCGGGCGAACTCCAGCACCAGCAGGATCTTGAAGATCGACGCGATCACCACCTGCTCGTCGGCACGCACCCCGACCTGCCGGTCCATTCCGGCCGGGTCGACGGCGTCGACGTCCACCGCGTCCAAGTCGACGGCGTGCAGGCTGGCCGTCACCCCGACGCCCGCGAAGATGGCCTCGATCCGCTCCCCCACATCCACCCGGGCACGGTATCCAGTGGCGGTGGTCCGCCGCTGGCGTAGGGTCCGGCCGTGGACCTGCTCCGGCACCTGCGGCACTTCGTGGTGGTCGCCCACGAGCTGCACTTCGGGCGGGCGGCCGAACTGCTCGGAATGGCCCAGCCGCCGTTGAGCCAGTCGATCCAGCGCCTCGAACGGGAGCTGGAGGTCGAGCTGTTCGACCGCTCCCGCCGCCAGGTGCGGCTCACCACCGCCGGCGGTCTGCTGCTCGCCGAGGCGGAGGAACTCCTCGCCGGCGAGGGCCGGCTGCGCAACCTCATGGGGCAGGTCCGCGCGGGCGAGCTGGGCATCCTGCGGGCCGGAGTGCCGCCGGAGACCCCCGCGGTGACGCTGCGCGCGCTGCTCGACCAGCTCACCGGCCGAGCGCCCGGCCTGGACGTGGAGCTGCACGAGCTGACCACCGCCGAGCAGGTGCGGATGCTCACCGAGCGGCGGTTGGACGTGGGGCTCGTGCACCATCCGGTCGAGGCGGACGGGCTGCGCTTCGGGGCCCCGGTGGACGTACCACTGGGGGTACTGCTGCCGCGGACGTCGCCGCTGGCCCGCGGCCGGGAGGTGCCGCTCGCGGCGCTCGCCGGCCTCGACCTGGTGGCCGCGCCCCGGGCCACCGCGCCGGGCTGGCACGACCACCTGCTCGCGGTGTGCCGGCGGCACGGGTGGCGGCCGGCGCGGGTGCGGCCGGCGCGCAATCCGGAGTTCCTGTTCGGGCTGGTGCTGGCCGGCGGTGGGGTGGCCGTGGAGCCGGCGGCGCTGGCACGCCGGGAACCCCGGATCGCGTGGCGGCCGATCGCCGACGCCTCGCTGACGAAACGCACCTCGGCGGTCTGGCCGCAACGGTCGGCGCATCCGGCGGCCCCGATGGTCGGGCAGATCGCCGCCGAGGTGCTGGCCGTCGCCGAGCCGGCGCCGCCCACGCCGCCCTCGGTGCCGGCGGCGCGACCCTGGCCGGTGTTGTTCGACACGACCGGGTGAACCGGCCCGACGTTGCGCTCGTCACCTCGCGTTGGACGGTGGATCGTCCACCCGCCCGGGTATGGATGACGGATAACGAAGACGCGAAGGAGCCGCAGTGGCACTCACGATTCCTGACATCAGCCTGAACGACGGCACCACCATCCCGCAGCTCGGCTTCGGGGTGTTCCAGATCGAGCCGAAGGACACCGTTGCGGCGGTGACCACGGCCCTGGAGACGGGCTACCGGCACATCGACACCGCCGAGATGTACGGCAACGAGGCCGAGGTCGGCGAGGCGATCCGCGTGTCCGGCCTCGACCGGGGCGACGTCTACGTGACCAGCAAGCTGAACAACGGCTTCCACCGGCCGGACGACGCCCGCAAGGCGTTCGACTCGACGCTTGCCGCGTTGAAGATGGACTACATCGACCTGTTCCTGATCCACTGGCCGCTGCCGACGCTGTACGACGGCGACTACGTCTCGACCTGGAAGGTGCTGGAGGAGTTCCAGCGCGACGGCCGGGCCCGCTCGATCGGCGTGTCGAACTTCCAGGTGGCGCACCTGCGCCGACTGGCCGACGAGGCAAGCGTGGTGCCGGCGGTCAACCAGATCGAGGCGCACCCCTACTTCGGCAACGACGAGGTGCGCGCCTACGGCCGCGAGCACAACATCCTCACCGAGGCGTGGTCGCCGATCGCGCAGGGCAAGGTGCTCGACGACCCGACTGTCGTCGACATCGCCGAGCAGCTCGGCCGCACCCCGGCGCAGGTGGTGCTGCGGTGGCACGTGCAGCGCGGCGACATCATCTTCCCGAAGTCGACCACGCCGAAGCGGATCGAGGAGAACACCCGCATCTTCGACTTCGAGCTGGACGACACGGCGATGGAGCGGATCACGGCACTGGACAAGGGTGAGGCCGGGCGGCAGGGCCCGAACCCGGACACCTTCGCCTACGTACCCCGCTGACGCTCGAATGACGGCGCTGCCGCTCGGTCATCTGACCGGGCGGCAGCGCTCGTTCTCGCACGTTCACGAGCCGACGCGCTCGGCGAGCCGGCGGAACACCGCCTGGGTCGGCGAGCCGGGCTCGGGAACGTAGACGATCAACCGCTGCTCGGTCTCCGGCACCAGCAGCACCCGGCACTCGAACTCCAGCGGCCCCAGCTCGGGGTGCGCCACCCGCTTCACGATGGGACGACGTTCCTCGACGTCGTGCTCGGCCCACAGGCGAGCGAAGTGCGGCGAGGTGCCGAGCAGTTCGGTGACCAGCTCCCGGATCGCCGGGTCCGCCGGATAGCGGCCGTAGGCGGCCCGCAGATCCGCCACCGTGCTGTGCACGAACCGGCGTACGTCGGCATCGGCCCAGTGGGCGTCGGTCATCGGCTGCTGGAACGTCCAGCGGATCATGTTGCGCCGGGCGTCGGGCACGGTCGCGAGATCGCCCACGAAGTGCGTGGCCAGACGGTTCCAGGCCAGCACGTGGTAGGCGGCGTCGACGAGGTACGCGGGGGCTTCGGTCATCGCGTCGAGCAGGTGCCGCAGCCCGGGGCTCACCTCCCGGCTCGGGCCCACTGTCGCGGGCGGATGCTCACCGGCGATCCGGAACAGATACTCGCGCTCGTCGCGGCTCAGCAGCAGCGCCCGGGCCATCGCGGCGAGCACCTGCCGGGACGGGTGCGGCCCACGGCCCTGCTCCAGGCGGATGTAGTAGTCGATCGACATCCCGGCGAGTTGGGCGACCTCCTGTCGACGCAGCCCGGGGGTGCGCCGACGTGTCCCGTCGGGAAGGCCGACCTCGGCGGGGCTCAGGCGGGCGCGGCGGGTGCGCAGGAACGCCGCCAGTTCGTCACGTCGCAGGCCGCTGCTCGTCATCCCCCCAGCATGCCCCGGACGGAGTCGGCCAGGGTGGTACCGCCGGTCCCAGGCTCGGCCCGTCCCTGTCCCCAGGCCGTCGCCGGGGTGAGGCTCGACGGCATGACGAACACGATCGCCCTGATCACCGGGGCCAACAAGGGAATCGGCTTCGCCACCGCACGACAGCTCGGCGGCCTCGGGATGACAGTCCTGGTGGGCGCGCGCGACGCCGAGCGGGGTCGGGCCGCCGAGCGGAAGCTGCGCGACGGCGGCGCGGACGCGGTGTACGTGCCACTGGACGTCACCGACGCGGAGTCGGTGACGGCCGCCGCGAAGCGGGTGGAGGCGGAGTACGGCCGGCTGGACGTGCTGGTCAACAACGCCGGCATCGTGCGCGCCGACGGTGCGCGGGGGCTGCCCAGCGAGACGACAGTGGCGACACTGCGTCAGCTGTACGAGACGAACGTCTTCGGGGTGGTGACGGTGACCAACGCGCTGCTGCCGCTGCTGCGCCGGTCGCCGGCGGCGCGGATCGTCAACGTCTCCAGTGAGGTCGGCTCGATCGCGGTGATGACCGACCCGGACGGCGCGCTGTTCGAGTTGACCTCCGTGCCGTACCCGTCGTCGAAGGCGGCGCTGAACATGCTCACCGCCATGTACGCCAAGGAGCTGCGCGACACCCCGATCAAGGTGAACGCGGCGAACCCCGGCTACTGCGCCACCGACCTGAACGGCAACAACGGCTTCCGCACGCCCGAGCAGGGCGCCGAGGTGAGCGTGCACCTGGCGACGCTGCCGGCCGACGGCCCGAGCGGGCTGCTGTGGGGCTTCCAGATGGACGCCGGCGGCGGGTACGGCGTACTCCCCTGGTGAGACGACGGCTTGACCTGGAGCGCACTCCAGCCGCCAGGGTGGTCCTCGGGCGCCCACCGGCAGGGCGCACGAAAGGAGATCCCCATGCGGTACCGCACGATCGGCACCGACCCGGCGACCCGGCGCGAGGTAAGCGTGCTCAGTCTCGGGGCCATGCTGTTCGGCAGCGCCACCGACGAGGCCACCTCGTACGCGATCCTCGACCGGTACGTCGAGGCGGGCGGCACCTTCATCGACACCTCGGACAACTACGCGTTCTGGGTCGACGGCTCGCAGGGCGGCCAGAGTGAGGAGCTGCTCGGGCGGTGGCGGCGCAGCCGGGGCATCGGCGCCGAGATCGTCATCGCCACCAAGCTGGGTGCCCGTCCGTTGGCACCCGGCACCAGCTACCTGGACAACGCCGAGGGCCTGTCGGCGAAGGTGATCCGCGAGTCGGCGGAGCGCAGCCGCGACCGGCTCGGCGTGGAACGGCTGGACCTGCTCTACGCACACATCGAGGACCGCACGGTGCCGCTCGCGGAGACCGTGGAGGGCTTCGCCGAGCTGGTCGCCGAGGGCACTGTCGGCCTGCTCGGGGCGAGCAACCACCGGGCCTGGCGAGTGGAGCGGGCCCGCGCGCTCGCCGCAGCCGCCGGCCTCCCGGGGTACGAGGTGCTCCAGTACCACCACAGCTACCTGCCCCGGCGCACCGACCTGGCCAGCGAACTGGACCCGGACGGCGACCCGGGCGCCGCCGGCGGTGACCTGCTCAGCTACCTGCGCGCCGAGCCCGAGCTGGCCCTGGTGGCGTACTCGCCGCTGCTCAAGGGGGCGTTCACGCGGGCGGACAGGCCGCTGGGCGCGGAGTACGACCTGCCGAGCGCGCCCCGGCGGCTGGCCGCCCTGCGGGAGGTGGCCGGGCAGACCGGCGCGACGGTGAACCAGGTGGTGCTCGCCTGGTTGCTGGGCGGTGACCTGCCGACGATTCCGCTGGTGGGGGCCTCCTCGGTGGCCCAGCTCGAGGAGAGCCTGGCCGCTGTGGAGCTGGAGTTGACCGCCGATCAGCGGCACCGCCTCGACACCACCTGGTGACCCGCGGCGACCGCCCCGCTGACCTCAGTCGTCGGTCGGCGGGGCGGTCAGGTCGAGCTGCCAGTCGTTGGCACGCATCAGGTGCCCGGGTGGGTACTCGAAATTCGTCTCTCCGAGCAGAGTGAAGCCCGCCTTGCGGCAGACCGCGTTCGAGGCGGGGTTGTCGACGGACGGGTACGCGTGCGCGTAGCGCCGGTCCCGTCGGGCGCGAACCACGTCGAGAGCCGCGCGCACCGCGACGGTGGCCAGCCCCATTCCCCGGTACGCGGGCAGCACCGCCCAGCCCAGCTCGTACACCTGTCGGTCGCGCCACTCGCGCGCCCAGTAGCCGACGCTGCCCGCCCGCACGCCGTCCGGCAGCACCACTGTGAACATGCACCCCTGCCCGCCCTCGGCGAAGTGCACGTACCGGTCGTGGCGGGCGAGCACCTGCTCGTCGGTCTCCGGGCCGCCGGTGTGCCGGCGCGTGTCAGGTGAGTTGAGCTGCCGCAGCAGGTCGAGATCATCCTCGTGCCACGGTTCGATGCGTACCTGCGTCATTCCGCCCCCCTCGTCGACCCCAGTCAAGCCGATCCCACCGACATTCCGGCCCGGAACAGCGCCCGCTAGTTCCGATCTAGCGGGCGGGCGGTCGTCACCTCGCGCCCTGTGGTGGGCGGCGTCGTTGACCTCACCGACCACGACGTCGCCGGCCATCGAACGAGAGGTAGGGATGATGAACAGACGCTCCACCGGCCTGGCCATCGAGGCAGAGGGGCTCACCCGCTCGTTTGGGGAGACCCGGGCGCTGGCCGGCATGGACCTGCGGGTGCCCGCCGGCACCGTCTACGGCCTGCTCGGCCCGAACGGGGCGGGCAAGACCACAGCGGTCCGGGTGTTGGCGACGCTGCTGCGCCCCGACGGCGGCACCGCCCGGGTTTTCGGGCACGACGTGGTCACCGAGGCGGACAAGGTCCGCAGCCGGGTCAGCCTCACCGGCCAGTACGCCTCCGTCGACGAGGACCTGACCGGCACGGAGAACCTGGTGCTCCTGGCCCGCCTGCTCGGCCTGCGCAAGCCGGCCGCCCGCGAGCGCGCGGCGGCGCTGCTCGCCGCGTTCGGGCTGACCGAGGCGAGCGACCGGCAGGTGAAGAAGTACTCCGGTGGGATGCGGCGGCGCATCGACATCGCCGCGAGCATCCTCAACACGCCTGACCTGCTCTTCCTCGACGAGCCGACGACGGGTCTCGACCCGCGCAGCCGCAACCAGGTGTGGGAGATCGTCCGGGCCGTGGTGTCGCACGGCACGACCGTGCTGCTGACCACGCAGTACCTCGACGAGGCAGACCAGCTCGCCGGGCGAATCGCCGTCGTCGACCACGGCCGGGTGATCGCGGAGGGCACCCCGGGCGAGCTGAAGTCGTCGGTCGGCTCCGGCACCGTCCACCTGCGACTGCGCGACCCCGGTCAGCGGCCGCAGGCCGAAAAGGTGCTCCGCGAGGCCCTCAACGTGCCCGTGCAGCTCGCCGCGGATCCGGTCGCGTTGACCGCCCGGGTCGGCGAGGCGGGCAGCGACCTCGACGCCAGCGCGCAGGCCGCCCGCGCGCTCGGTGACCTGGCCCGCGCCGGCATCGTCGTCGACAACTTCTCCCTCGGTCAGCCGAGCCTGGACGAGGTCTTCCTGGCCCTGACCGATCATCCGGCCGTGTCGGCCGACGAGCGCGACGACGAGCTGGAGGCAGCCCGATGAGCGACACCACCACCACTACCGAACGGGCGCCGTCGGTCTACGTACCGTCCGCCGAGGCGCTGGCGACAGTCCTCGCGCCGGGCGCGCGGCCGGCCCGACCCAGCGCACTGGGAGCGTCGCTCACCTTCGGCTGGCGGGCCCTGCTGAAGATCAAGCACGTGCCGGAGCAGCTCTTCGACGTCACCGCGTTCCCGATCATCATGGTGCTGATGTTCACGTACCTGTTCGGCGGCGCCCTCGCCGACAGCCCGCGTGACTACCTGCAGTTCTTCCTGCCCGGCATCATGGTGACAAGCGTCGTGATGATCACCATGTACACCGGCGTCGGCCTGAACACCGACATCGAGAAGGGCATCTTCGACCGCTTCCGGACGCTGCCCGTCTGGCGGCCGGCCGCCCTGGTCGGCATGATCTTTGGCGACGTGCTGCGCTACGTCCTCGCCGCCCTGGTCATCCTCGGCGTCGGGTTGGCGCTCGGCTTCCGACCCGCCGGCGGCGTCGTCGGGGTGGCCAGCGGCATCGGGCTGCTGGTGATCTTCTCGTTCGCGTTCTCGTGGGTGTGGACGTTCTTCGGGCTGATCCTGCGCAGCGAGAAGTCGGTGATGGGGGTCAGCATGATGGTGCTGTTCCCGCTGACGTTCCTCAGCAACGTCTTCGTCGAGCCGAGCACCATGCCCGGCTGGCTCCAGGCGTTCGTGAAGGTCAACCCGGTGACGCAGCTGGTGGCCTCGGTGCGCGCGGTGATGGCCGGCGAGTCGGACCCGTCCGCCACGATGTGGCTGCTGGTGTGGAGCGTCGGCTTCGTGCTCGTCTTCGGCACGCTGACCATGTACAAGTACAACCGCCGCTGACCCCTCCCGTCCCCTACCGCCGCGATCTTGCACTTGCTGCCCCGACAAGAGTGGCGAAACCCCCTATTTCGGGGACCGAAAGTGCAAGATCGCGGCGGTGGGGTGGGTTAGAGGCGCCAGGGTGGGCGGGTCTGCGGGAGGTAGCGGCAGGTGGCGCCGGTGGTGACCGAATCGCGCAGGTGGTTGGCGAGCGCGGGATGACGGTCGTCGAGCTTGCGTAACGTGTCGCGGATCCGCGCGGTGACCGTCTTGCGGGCGCGTTCGGCCTCGTCGCCCAGGCGTCGGCTGCGGCCGGCCAGCCCCGCCGCGGCGCGCAGCTCGTCGAGCAGCGCGCCGCGCTCGGCGTCCAGCGCGACCACCTTCGCCTCGTCGCCGCGTGCGGCGGCGCGGTCGATCTCGTCGTCGAGGCGGGTCAGGTGCCGCCGGTAGCGGGCCTTCGCCTCGTCGTCGAGGACCGGATCGCCGCCCATCCGGCGGGCGGCCGCCAACACCGGCCCGGCGGCCGGATCGAGCAGCTCCACCGCCGGCACGTCGCTGCCGGGCCGACTCAGCAGCAGCTGCAGGTCGTGCAGGCCCTTGGCGTCGGGCAGATGCGCCACGACTCCGGCGTACGCGAGCCGCCAGACCGGACCGTCGCGTCGAAAGGCGTACCCCTCGGTCGTCGAGTCGGGCAGCGTCACCTCACGCCGCCCGACGACCTGGCCCACCTCGAAGGTGCGGCCCGGAAGGCCGACCCGGTCCGGCCCCGCGTCGTCGCCCCGGCCGGCGACGCGGTCCGGCCCGGCGGTGCGACCCGGCCCGGTGGTCCGGCCCGGCTCGGTGGTCCGGCCCGGCTCGGCGGTGCGACCCGGCTCGGCGGTGCGACCCGGCTCGGTGCTGCGGCCCGGACGGCCGACGTGGTTTGGCCCGGCGTCGTCGCCCCGGTCGGCGACCTGGTCCGGCTCGGCGTCGGCCGTTCCCGGGACGGCGAGCCGCAGGAGCACCTGTCGCATGCCGAGGGCGGTGGCCTCCCGTGCGGTGGTGGCGCGCAGCTCGGCACGCGTCGCGGCGTCGCCCGGGTGGTCGCGGCCGGCCAGGGCGTTCACCAGCCCGGCGCGAGCGATGAGCGACCAGGGGCGGAAGCCCATCCGGTCGGCGGCCTCGCGGGCCGCGGTGAATCCGGCGATGGCGTCGTCCCAGCGTTCCTCGGCGGCGTCGACCACGGCGAGCCAGTGGTCGACGGGCCCACTGATGTCGCAGCCGAAGAGCCCGACCGCCCACTGCCCTCGGTGCGGGGCCAGCGCGGCACGCGCGTCGCGGCAGCGTTGCGGATCGCGGGACGCGGCGGCGGCCTGCGCCCGCAGGCGCAGCCACAGCGGTGACACCGGGCGCGGGTAGTGGATGTCGGCGGCCTCGATGACGGCGGTCAGCCGCACCGCCGTCTCGTCGTCGCCGCGCTCGGCCGCCGTGATCGCCGACAGCAGCTCCCGGTAGGGGTAGTCGGTCGGCGCCCATTCGTGCAGCAGCGCGTCGATCTCGTCGAACCGCCCCTGCAACAGCAGCCGGGCCCAGCGCAGGTGATGACCCATGAAGGCGAACTCGGCGTGCCCTGGGTCGGACAGGTCGGTGATGACGGTGAACCGCTCGTCGGCCTCGGCGAAGTCGCCCCGGAACGCCGCGATGATCCCGCCGTCGACCGCAGCCGCCATGCGGGGACGGGCCAGGTCGCCCTGCTGACCCACGGTGACGAAGGCGGTGAACTCCTCGACGAACCCGGGGTCGCCCAGCTCCAGCAACGCCACCCAGCGCAGCGAGGTGGCCCACAACTCGGTCTCCCGGTCGCCCGAGCGACGGGCCACCTCCCTGATCTCGGCGGTGAGCGCGGCTCGCGCCGCCGCGGTGCCCAGACCCCAGGTGGTGTCGTGACGCGCCCACAGGCTGAAGGTGAGCGCCTCGTCGTCACGGCCGGAACGCGCGATGGTCTCCGTAGCGGTGATCAGATCGGCCACCAGCGTGGCCACCGACGCGGTGGCCGACGGCTCGCCGATCAACCGCTGGTACGCCTCGCGCACCAGGTTCGCGGTGTCGACCGAACGGATGGTGTCGACCTGGCGCGACCGGTGCACGGTGAGCGCGACGCGGGCCAGCAGCAGCGGGTCGTCGAGGGTGCGGGCCAGCGTCGCGGCCTCGGCGAGCAGGCGTACGGCCTCGTCCCGACCGGCGTGGTGATATTGCACCTCACCGAAGTCGACGAGCAGCCGGACCCGCTGCGCCGGGTCCTCGACGATCTCCAACGCCCGGCGGAAGTGCACCCCGGCCTCGTCGGCCGCGAGCCGGGCGAACGCGTCCCGCCCGGCGGCGACCAGCAGCTCGACGACCCGGGCCCGGTCGAGCGACGGGCCGGCCAGGTAGGCGTGTCGGGCCAGGTCGGCCGGGATCAGCCGGTCGGTCAGGGCCGTCGGCGGGTCCACCGCACGGACCACCGCGGCATGGCGGGCCTGCCGGTCGTCGGCGGTGAGCCCGTCGTAGAGGGTCTCCCGGACCAGGTCGTGGGCGAAGGCGAACCGGCCACTGCTGCGAGCCACCACCAGCCGGGCGGTCACCGCCTGGTCGAGCAGCCGGTCGACCTGGGCCGCCGGAGCCGCCGCGCTGGCCGCCAGGACCTCCCGGTGGAACTCACGGCCGAGCACGGCGGCAACGGTCAGCGCCTCGACCACCGTCGCGGGCAACTGGTCGAGCCGCTGGCGCACCGCCTCCCGTACGCCGGGCGCGATGGTGCCGGTCGTGCCGTCGGCATGCCACAACCGGGCGGTCTGTTCGACGAAGAACGGGTTGCCGCCGGTACGCCGGTGCACCTCGTCGACCAGGTCGGCGTCGGGCTCCCGTCCGGCGGTACGCGCCATCAACGCGGCCACCTCGTCGCGGGCGAGGCCGGTGAGGGTGATCGTGGTGGCCTTGGCGACCAGCGGCATCAGCAGCGGACGCAGCGGGTGCTCGCCCGCCTCGACCTCCGCGTCGCGGTACGTGCCGATCAGCAACAGCCGCTCGAACCAGGTGTGCTGCGCGGCGAACGCCAGCAGCCGCAGCGAGGCCGGGTCGGCCCAGTGCAGGTCGTCGAGGACGACCACCACCGGCCGGTGTGCCGAGACCGCGACCAGCGCGGCGGTCACCGCGTCGTACAGGGCGAACGCCTCCTGCTCGGCGACGTGGCTGCCGCCGGGCGGAGCGGTCCAGGTGGCGGCGAGGCCGGGCACGTCACCGCCGGTCTCGCCGAGCAGGGCGGCGAGGGCCGGCTCGGCGTCCGGTCGGGCGAGCGCCCAGTCGTCGGCGGAGCGGCGCAGGGCACGCAGGACCTGCACCCAGGGCCAGTAGCCGGGGGCGCTGTCGGAATCCCAGCAGGCCGCACCGAGCACGAGCGCGCCACGCTGGCGGGCCTCCCGCGCCACCGACGTGACGAGGGTGGTCTTGCCGATGCCCGGCTCGCCGGTGACCAGGACGAAACCGCCGTGGCTCGTGGCGGCCCGATCCAACTCGGCGCGCAGCAGACCCGCGGGGTGATCCCGCCCGATGATGGCGTCGCCGACCCGCGCGTCCATGGTTCCCAGACGGTACTGGACCCCACCGACGCTGAGCGTCTCGCTGTGACTGCCAACAAGCAACGGCTATCCCATGAATCCCTATCCTTCCCCATGGGGTTAGGATAGGGAACGATGACGGAAGAAATGTACTCGGTGGAACAGGTTGCTGACCGGCTCGGCCTGCACGTGCGGACGGTGCGCGGCTACATCCGCTCCGGCCGGCTGCGCGCCGTGCGGATCGGCAAGCAGTACCGGATCGCCGCCAGCGATCTCGACGCGTTCACCGGACGGCCGCCCGCCCCCAACGTGGCCGGCCAGGCGGAGGTGTCGAGCATCGTGCAGATCGACGGTGTCGACCGGGCCGCCGCCGACCGGCTCGGCACGCTCGTGCTGGCCAGCGTCAACACCGGACACGACCCGGCCCGGCCGCTGCGGGTGCAGACCGTGCACGACGATGACCGCCGCCGCCTGAAGATCATCATCCTCGGCGACCCCGCCGGCACCGCAGAGGTGCTGCACCTGCTCGACGCCGTCCTCAACGCCGACAACGGCCTGATCGACCGGGAGGTCCACGATGCCTGACGAGATCCAGGAACGCGCCGGGGTGCCGGTGCTGGTCTGCGACCCGGCCGGCCCGATCGTCGCCACCGAACAGGACGCGCTGGACCTGATCGGCGCGGCCTTCGCCGGCGCGCAGGTGGTGGCCGTGCCCGCCAACCGACTCGACGAACGCTTCTTCTCGCTGGGCACCCGCTTCGCCGGCGACGTGATGCAGAAGTTCGTCAACTACCGGCTGCGCCTGGCCATCGTCGGTGACATCTCGGCACACCTGGACGACAGCTCGGCACTACGGGCTCTGGTGCACGAATCGAACCAGGCCGGGCACATCTGGTTCGTCCCCGACCTCGACGCCCTCGACGAGCGCCTCCGCGCCACGGCGTAGTGCCATCTCCACCGCGTCCGCTTCCACACCGTGGCTGTTGGCCTGCTCGGCCGCCCAGCGCAGATAGGCCAGCCACTCCTCGGCCGACCAGCCGTTTGGCCGGTGGACACCGGCTTCCGCGGGAAGACGGCTGGCCACGACGCGGTCGAGAACCAACGGCTGCACCCCGCCGACGCCACGCCGGTAGCCGACGAAGTAGAGAACCTTGGTGACCAGGCCCGGCCCCAACCACGGCAGCCGAGCCTGGTCGGGGTCACGCAAGCGCCGGTACGCCCTACCCAGCGCAACGTCGTCGGGCGTCGGCCCCGACACGCCCTCGAGCGCGTACGCCAGGCGCGTGCCCTGCGGGTCAGCGGCGAGCGACCTGGCGGCACGCCACGGCCCGTAGCCGATCGGCCCGTAGGCCCAGGCCAGCACGGCGGCCAGCAGTTGCCGCGCGCTCGCCGACCCGGCCCGGTACGCCTCGGCGACCGCAAACGCGTCCCGCCGCCAGATCACGCCGGTCGACGGGAGGCTGTCGGGCCAGGCATCCGGCGGCAGCCCACCCCGCCAGCGGTCGACGCGAACCGCCACCGGGACCTCATCCGACACCATCACATCTCCGGTCACCTGCATGGCCGCCCCCTTTCGATCCTGCGCCTGCCGTCGGACGCTACGGACGGGGACGCCCACCTGCGGACCGCTGACGCCATATCGCGGTATCAACCGGGAGCGGGCTCACGACTAGCCGCCCGGCGACCGGGTACGCGTGCCGCATGGGTAGCCACAAGCAGAACAAACACGACAGTGGTGGCGAGTCGGCGCGAGGTCGGCGCCATCCGGGCAGCGGCGCTCCGGGCCGCCAGGGTTCGACAGTTGAGCATTCGCCAGACCAACGGCACCGCCGTACAGCGACCGGCCCCGCCGGCACCGAACGCGACCAGGGCCGGGCCAAGGTCTCCGGCGACGGACGGATCCAGCGCCAAGGCGGTTCGTGAGCCGAGTCCCATAGCCTCCCGGAAGGCGACGTCAGCCGGTGCGAGCCGCCGGCGGGCGAGCGCCCAGCAACTCGGCGAGGCTCACCATCGCGGCCTGGAAGCCGACCCGGTCGGCGGCATGGAACCGTCGGAAGAACCAGCCGGGTACGCGGGCCTGCCTTTGCCGAGTGTGAAAGAAGCGGTGCTCAAACGCGTACACGACTCGGACTCGACTTCACCTGAGTTATGGATTCCGTCTCTCAGGGAGCGGGGACATCAGGCCAGGATCACCTGTTACGCCATCAGTGCCGCCCGGAGGGGCGAGCGCCATCGCCAGCCGCTGAACCGGAGCCCGGAAGTCGATCTCGTCATTGCCATAGAAGGCACGGTAGAAGATTCCACTGGGCGCTCGCGGGGCCTGGCAACGTGTCCTGAAGAGCACATCTTGCACCTGCCGCGACAGCAATATCAAGTCGGCGTCCGGCAGCGCTCCAGCGGCCTTCGTCGCAGCCTTCAGGACCTCCTCCTCCGCAAATACACACGCACGTTCGCGATCTTTCGCGATCGCTCGTTGCTGACGAACAACATCTATCCCCAGCAATAGCCCACCCAGCGATGGAATGTACCATCGCAGCACGATTTCACCTACAGTAAAATCGCCGATAAATCCCACTACCGCGCCAGCGAGGGTCCACACCAACAAGACTCCCTGAATCACGTTCGCGTACCGCCGTCGAATCCTCGAACCCCATCCGAGATTCTGGATCTGACGAGCGAGGACGTTGAAGGGACGCGGAAGGTTCGGCACGTGATCCCAGTCATCGGAGATTTTCCGTCTCGCAAACTTGCCGCTCAGCCGACTGACATCTTCCGAGCGAACCACGGGGCCCGCAAGGACCGTGTTCCAACCCAACCCGAACAGCTCCGCTTCGAACATCTCCTGGAGCTTGGCAGCGCGATTTAACTCCATCTCGACCCATGATGCGAGACCAATCGAATACACACCCGCCCACACAGCACCGAGCACGGTTATCCATGCTGCGGGAAGTGCTGTCACGGTGACCACCGCACCAGCTACGGCAATAACCGCCGACAACGCGAGCCGAACACTCGCTAGAACGCGAACTCGCGCGTGTGAAACCGACATGGCCTTCAGCGTCGTCAGCGCCGAAGGCGTGATCTGAGCTTTGACGAACAGGGGCTCAGGCGGAGGCATGCGGGCACTATACCGAGCGACTGCAGGATTGAGGATTGCCCGAAGACCTGAGTAACATCGGTGCCGATGAACCAGAAACTCGGTCAATACGCCGCTGACCTGGACCGATATGTTGGCGACTCAGAGGTGCTGCGGGCTCTCGAAGCGTGGGCACAAGATCAATCGCTTGCCGTAGACGTTCCCGGAGTGCCTTGGCGCCGACGTGGCGGCAGTGGAGCACTGCTGGTGCGGCTCCAGATCACCTCCAGCCGGAGGGCCGCCAAGCCGACTGACACGTTGATGAAGGTCTGCGCCCAGGGAAGCCCAGCGAACGAGCCAGAGAATCATGAACGAGCCTGGCTAAACGCACCAGCGTTCGCAGGTCAGCATCTCTTCATGCAACTCTTTCCTCCGGTTGCCATGAAGGACGGACGCACCATCATGTTCCTGGAATCGCCCAAGGCTTTTCTGGACGCCAGGACATTGGGAGAATTGCCGACTACTCTCCAGCGGGAAGCGGCCACGGCAACCATCCGACTAGTTTTCCGAGAATGGAACAATCCTGGGAGTCTCAGACGGATAACCACCTCCGCCAGGAGCTTCATCCGCCTCGAATTGGGCTGCACACCGCAAGAAGATGATGCCGCCGGGACGCGGATCGGTCAAACCGGCCCCTCGTACACCCAAAGCGACGCGGCCGACCCGGTGATTCAAGTAGGCATGCTGCCATCGGGGCTGCTTCAGCGTCTGGCCGGCAGATCCCACCTCCGCGCCAAGTCAGTCGAGTACATATCAGGGCACAGCCACGGAGACCTGCACCTAGACAACATTCTTGTACCTCCGACAATGGATCCGAAGGTCACGGCTCACGATATCCGCCTTATCGATCTCTCCGGATACAATCCGTCTGCCCCCCTGTCACGAGATCTGGCCGCCCTCCTCCTCTCTTCCGTCCTGTCGGCGGTTCGAGATGGAATGCCCGATTCGCAAAGCAAAGCCCTCACCCATGCACTGCTGAAAGAAAGCCCGACGGTGACTTCAGCAGCAGATGAGTCGACCTCCACTCTTACGGTTCAAGCGATACGCGCCGCAGCTGTTGGCTGCTTAGACCCATTCCATCGTCAGATTTTTCATAAGCAATACCTGCTCTCGCTGCTATCCCAGTCACTGCTTTACACTTCGTACAGCAACGTTGGCCGGTCAGGCCATCATTGGTATCTGAACTTAGGCGCCAGAGCCGCAGATGCCTACACCGAGGCTCAGCCGTATTCTAAATAGACACAAGTCCTGAACCAGCGCCAAGTGCGAAAGACCCGAGGCAGTCAGCTCGCCGGGCGCTGACGCCGCCAGGTGGGAAAATCTGATAGACCTTCGTTAATCACAGTTACGATTCGGCCATGCGTGCCCGCCGCGTCACCGCCGTCGTCGCCCTCGCCGTGCTGGCGAGCCTGCTCACCGTCGCCTCCGCCCGCGCCGACGACACCCCGGCGCTGACCACCCCCGGCAGCCCGACGGTGCTGGCCAACGAGCCACACCAGCTCACCCTGACCTGGGCGCCGGCCGCCTGGGCGGGTGAGCCGACCGGCGACGGTCCGATCAGCTACGAGGTGCAGGCGCCGCTGGGCCCCTACACGTACCGCCTCCTCGGCACCACCACCGCCACCACCCTCATGCTCACCGACCTGGCGCCCGGCACGACGTACCGGATCGCGGTCGCCGCCCGCGCGCCCGGCGGCTACTCCGACAGCTCCCCCACGACGACCGTCCGCACCGCCGCCGGCCGGGCCACGGTCAGCTACCGCAACCTGGACTGGTCACCGACGAACAACCAGATCCAGTACGTCCTCCAGGTCACCAACACCGGCGGCGGGCCGCTCGACCTGAGTACCGTCCGGGTGCGCTACCATCTGCGCTTCGAGGGCGGCAACACCTCGCTGGTGACCAACTGCGACTGGGCCGCGCTGGGCTGCGACAAGGTCCGGCAGACAGTGCTGTTCTTCGTCCCGCCGGGGACGCCGCCCGGCTATCCGGTCCCGGGCACCACGATCCCCGGCTGGGTCGAGCTGACCTTCACCGGCGGGACGCTCGCCCCGGGCGCGTCGACCGGGCCGATCCAGCTCCGCCACCACCGGCACAGTTGGAGCGACATCGACGAGCGCGACGACCCGAGCTGGCTCGCTCCCGCAGGCCAGTGGACCGAGAACGACCGGATCACGCTGGACGTCGACGGGGTCCGCGAATTCGGCGACACGTTCTGACGCGATCGCGAGTCAGCGGGTGAAGGTGACCGGCGTGTGGACGTGGGCGGCGGGAAAGCCGAGGGACCGCAGACGCGACCGGACACCGGCCAGCATCGCGGGCGGACCGCACACGTTGACGGACGCGTGCCGCGAGGACCCGGGTCGTCTCCCGCCGATCGAACGTCGTCCGGCTCGGGCAGACTGCGGTCATGACGGAACGCCCGGTGCTGTATCTGGTGGTGTGCGCCGCCGGTCCCGCTGAGCACATCGACGAGCTGGTCGACCTGCTGATCGCCGACGGGTGGCAGGTGTGCATGATCGTCAGTCCCACCGCCGCGCCGTGGCTCGATCGGGCGGCGTTGCAAGAAAAGACCGGCTATCTCGTACGCGTCGAGTGGCGCATGCCCGGCGACCCGGAGCCGCACCCGCCGGCCGACGTGGTGGTGGCCGCGCCGGTCACGTTCAACACGGTGACGAAGTGGGCGCTGGGCATCAATGACACGCTGGCGCTCGGCGTGCTCAACGAATCGCTGGGCGCGGGCCTACCGATCGTCGCCTTTCCACACGTCAAGGCGGAGCTGGCCCGTCACCCGGCGCATGCGGGCCATGTGCGGGTGCTGCGCGCAGCGGGTGTTGTCATCGCCGACGGTAGAGTGCTCAGCCCGAGGCAGGGATCGACTCCGTGGAGCGCAGTCGTCGAGGCAATACGCTCGATTCGCCCTTCTTGAACCCTGTCCGGCGCCAGGCGGTGGGTCGGGGATAGTCGTGTCGAATTCGACTCGAATCCTGCCGTCGCAGTGCCACTAGCCCGGCTGGTCGACGGCACGGGCGTGTCGCCCGCTGGTCGGCCGCTCGTCGCCGTGCCCCGGCCACCACGCCTTGTGCCCGATCAGCGCGGTCAGCGCGGGAACGAAGAACATCGACATGACGAACGCCGACAGCACGATGCCGATCGCCACCGCGAAGCCCATCTGCTGCAGGAACGAGATCGGCGCGAGCAGCAGCACCGCGAACGTCCCGGCCAGGATCAGTCCTGCTGCCGCGACCGTCGGACCGGCGTGCTGCACGCCGATGGCGGCTGCCTCATGCGGCTCGCTGCCTTCCCGCGCTTCCTCGCGTAGTCGGGCGATCATCAGGATGTTGTAGTCGGTCCCGATGGCCACGACGAAGAGGTAGAGGATGATCGGCAACTGGAAGGTGACACCTGGCTCGCCTTGCAGCCCTTGGAAGAGGTAGACGGTGGCGCCCAGCGTGGCGGCGAAGTTGAGCAGCACCGCAATCACGAGGTAGATCGGCGCGACCAGGCTGCGCAGCAGCAGCGCGAGGATCAGCGCGATCAGGCCGGCCGCTACCGGCAGGATCACCGACAGGTCGCGGTTGTTCGCCGAGTTGATGTCCGCGAAGATCGCGGTGGTCCCGCCGACCAGCGCCCGGGTGCCAGGCGGCGCCGACGCGTGCACGGCGCCGCGCAGGTCCTCGCGGACGAGGGTGATCGCCTCGTTGGAGACCGGGTTCTCGTTGAGCAGCAGGTTGACCCGGGCCACACTCGGGTCGGTGCTGCGCTCCGGAGGCTGCGCCTGACCCACACCCGGGGCTTTCGCTACGGCTGCAGCAAAGTCGTTGACCTGTTGCTCGGTCAGCGGCGACCGGTTGGTGGTGGTCAGGTAGACCTCGGTCGGGGCGAGCGCACCGGCGGCGAACCCGCGCTGGAGGTCCTGGGCGGCCTTCGCCGACTCGGTGTCCTGTGGGAAGCCGGCGCTGAAGTCGTAGTCGGCCTTGTAGCTCAGTACGCCTGCGGCGAGCGCGACCAGGATGACGCCGGAGATCGCCGCGACGAGTGCCGGCCGGCGCCCGACTGTGGTGCCGAGCCGGTGGGACAGGGTGGCCTTGGGCGTACGCTGCCACGCCTTCGACGGCCAGAAGACGTACCGGCCGAGCAGGGAGACGACTGCGGGGACGAGGGTGAGCGAGGTGACAAGCATGACGCCGACCGCGATGGCGAGCGCCGGGCCGAGCGAGCCGAAGAAGCCCAGGGAGGCGAGGAGCAGCACGAGGAACGCGACGATTACCGCTCCGGCGGCCGAGGTGATGACCTCGCCGACCCGCTGGACGGTGACGATCATCGCGGTGCGCTTGTCGTCGCCGGCGCGCAGTCGCTCCCGGTAGCGGAAGAGCAGAAACAGGATGTAATCGGTACCGATGCCGAACAGCACGATCAGCAGGATCGTCTGCAGGTCCTGGCTGACACTGAGATCGAATGCCTTGCCGGCGGCGGCGACGAGACCGGTCGTGATGCTCAGGACGACGCCGACGACCACCACGGGCAGCAGTGCGGCGATGGGACTCCGGAAGATGATCAGGATCAGTCCGATGATCAGGATGATCGTCGCGATGCCGACCACGGCGAAGGCGTTGTTGAAGGTGTCCTCGTTGTCGACGAAGCTCGCCACGTCGCCGGCCACGCCCGCGGACAGTCCACTGTTCGCCAGCTCCGGGCCGATGTCCGCCCGCAGATCGCGGACGGCGTCGAGCAGCGTCGGATCGTCAGGGGTGGGGGCGTCCAGCCCGACGTTGATGATCTGCACCGACTTGTCCGGCGCCACAGCTGGCGGACCGGTCAGGTAGCCGGACGTGTGCGGGATGTTCCTGGCCTTGAGCGCCTGGGCGAGCTGGCCCACCTTCGCCTCATCCGCCGGCGTGAGTTTCTGACCGTCGGCGCGCTTGACCACGATGACGGCGGTCGCGGTTGCCTGCTGCGGAAACGCCTTCTGCCCGAGCTCGGTGGCCTGTACGGACTCGTACGAGCGGGGCAGGAAGCTCTCCTGATCCGCTGAGGTGATGTCGCTCAGCGATGGCGTGGTGGCGATGATGGCGGCCGCCGCCAACACCCACCCGGCGATCACCCACCACGCTCTGCCCACAACGAATCTGCCCAGCCGCTCGAACATGGTTTCCCCCGTACGTTCGACACCACCGTCGTCTGGGCCTGGAGCGCCCAGGGCGGACACCCCATCACTCTTGTGGGTGGTCTTCACTACCCGCTGTGCAGATTACCGTCGCCCGCCACTCCTTTTCGGATGCATGGCCTTCAAGGACCGCGGGAGTTTCAGCTAGGTCGGCGAGCCTCGCCGCGCACCTCGACGCTTGCCGCCGAGGGCGCGGCGATCCACAGGCGGCTCCGATCGGAGCCGTACGACCCGCGGTTATGTCCTACGACTGCTCACGGGCTGGCGCAGGTCGGTGACGCGTTTGCTGGCGTACCGGAACCGAGGAAGCCGAAGGTCGTCGTGCCGCCGGGGGCGAGCGACCCGTTGTAGGAGACGTTGCGGACGGTCGCGGTCGAACCGCTGGTGCTCAACGTGCCGCTCCAGACCTGACTGATGCTCTGGCCGTTGCCGAGGTTCCACGTGACGGTCCAGCCGTTGACGGCGGCGGTGCCCGCCGTCACGGTCACCTCACCCTGGAAGCCGCCGGACCACGAGTTGACCGTGCGGTACGTCGCGGTGCAGGCAGCGCCGGAGGGCGGCGGCGTGGTCGGCGCACTGGTAGTGGGTGGCGTGGACGTGGGCGGGGTCGTCGTGGGCGGGGTGGTCGTGGGTGGTGACGTCGGCCCGTCCGGCGGCAGCAGCGGGCAGGTGGCGTTGTACCGCGAGACGCCGGTGCTGTCGGCCAGTGGGCAGAGGAACTGCGTGTAGCGGGTGTCGTTGTCCAGGAACGTCTTGAGCCAGGGGATCAGGAGTCGCATCTCGGTGGGATTCGACCTGGTGAACGAGAGGTGGTCGTTGCCGGCCAGCTCCGCCCAGGCATGTTCCACGCCGGCGGGCAGGGTGTTGTAGATGCCCTGCACGTAGGAGGGCGTGACCGTGCCGTCGTTCTGTCCCGACAGGAGCATGGTGGGGACCTGGGTGGTGGACATGTTCAGGTTGTTGCCGGGCGTACCGGGTGCGAGGCCGACCGCCGCCTTCAGGGTCGGCCGCCGGAGGGCGGCGAGGAGGGTTCCCGCTCCGCCCGCCGAGTGGCCCATGACGCTCAGCCGGTTGGGGTCGACCCGGTTGCGGATCGGGCTGGTGCGGGTGAGGTAGTCCAGCGCCGCGAGCAGCTGGGTGGCACGGGCGTCGGCGCCGTCGGTGCGGCTGTTGGTTTCGATGCCGATCACCACGAAGCCGAAGGACGCCAGCCAGGGGCCCATCCAGGCTTCCTCGTTGGCGAACAGGGCGGAATAGCCGGGGACTATCGCTACCGCACCCCAGGTGCCCTGGCTGGTGTCGGTCGGGTAGTAGACGTACCCACCGTTGAAGCCGTTGCCGGCGGGCACCGTCGCCTGGGTCGTGGCGAACGGGCCCCGGGTGGCGGCGACGCTGGCCAGGGTCGGATCCGGCCCCCGCTGGTACGGGCTGTCCGCGGCGGCCGCGTCCCGTGTCGCTGTCGCCATCGCCAGGCCGAGGACCAGCGCGAGCGTGGCCGTCAGCCATCGTGTTGGCTGCTTCATCGACGGCTCCACTGCTGGTTGGCCTGGCCGGTGCAGGTCCAGAGGACGAGCTTCGTGCCGTTGGCGGTGCCCTGGTTGTACGGGTCGAGGCAGAGGCCGGACTGCACGCCGGTGATGGTGCCGTTCGTGTTGACGTTCCACTGCTGGTTCGTCCCGCCGTGGCAGTCGTAGATGGTGACCTGGGTGCCCGGGGAGGTGCCGTTGCCGGCGGCGTCGAGGCACTTGTTGCCGTAGACGGTCAGCGCCTTGGTGGACGTGTAGGTCCACTGCTGGTTGGTGCCGCCGTGGCAGTCCCACAACTGCAGCTGGGTGCTGTTGGTGGTGGAGGCGCCGGGGACGTCGACGCACCGGCCCGACCGGGTGCCGACGATCGTGGTGGTCTGTCCGCCGCCGCTGCTCGGGTTGCCGATGCTGCCGGGCACCGACTGCAACGCGCTGTACCAGCGGGCGGCCATCTTGTCGTAGCCGCTGGCGGTGGGGTGGACGCCGTCGATCAGGTCAGAGGTGCTGAGCGCGCTGTACATGTCGACCAGGTGCACCCGCTTGCCGGCGCTGACCTTGCTCTGGACGATGCCGGGGATCGCCGCGTTGAAGGTACGGGCGGCCGCGTTCTGGCCGCTGTTCGAGATCGGGATGATCTGCGCCACGAACACCTCGGTGGTGGGCACGGTGCTGGTGATCTTGTCGATCAGGGTGGAGAGCCGGTTCGGCGCGGTGCTCACGTTGTAGTTCTGCAGGATGTCGTTGGTGCCGATGTGCAGCAGGACGGTCTGCGGTCGCTGGGTGTTCAGCCAGCCGACGATGTTGGCGTCGATCTGGTCGATGCGCCAGCCGGGGTGCCCCTGGTGGTCGTGGTCGCCCAGGCTGGCCGGCCCGTTGAACTGCGATCCGACGAAGTCCACCGTGTACCGCCCCGCGGCGAGACGCTGCCAGAGCCCGATGCGGTACCCGCCGGGCACCTGGGTTCCCTCGGTGATGGAGTCGCCGAGCGGCATCACCCGCACTCCACCGTTGGATTCCGCGTTGGCCGGTCCGGTGGGTGTCACCACCGAAGCAACCACGACACCGAGCGCGGCGAGCGTCGCGAGCCATCGTGCCCTCGTTCGCATAGCTTTCTCCCCTGGATTGGTCGAGCTGGCCGAGGGCATGGGCCGACCGGTAGGGCCGCCACGGGCGGCCGGCAACCGTCTGGGATCGGGGCCGACCGGACCGAGCAGCCGCCGGCTGCCGGGCGTTCACCCGGCGCGCGCCGATCGTCACGTCGGCACGGCGTCACTGCCTCAGCACTGGGACGAGTGTGAGCGTTAACAGCGACGATTGTAGATACATTGGATTGCTCTGGTCTACCGGCAACGTCGGCTGCCGAGGGATCGCGCGTTAGGTTACGAAGATGGAGCAGCGGATCAGCCTGATCACCCTCGGCGTCTCGGACCTGCCACGCGCCAAGACCTTCTACGAGCACCTCGGCTGGCGCGGCCAGGAGGTCGAGGGGACTGTCTTCTTCCAGGCCGGCGGCCTGGCCCTCGTCCTGTGGAGTCGCGACAAGCTGGCCGCCGACGCGGACGTCCCCAACCCGGACACCGGTGGCTTCGGCGGAATGACCCTGGCCCAGAACGTCCGCTCGCGGGCCGAGGTGGACGAGGTGATGGCCACCGCCGGCGAGGCCGGCGCCGAGGTGACCCAGCCGGCGCGCGAGACGTTCTACGGCGGCTACGCCGGCTACTTCGCCGACCCGGACGGTCACGTCTGGGAGATCGCCTGGAACCCCGGCTTCACGCTCGGCCCGGACGGCTCGCTCACCCTCCCCGACTTCGGCACCACGGCCTGACCCGCCCCCAGCGGCAGCGGCGGCGGATCACGGCCCGGTCGGCGGGCAGAGCAGCCGGTCCACAAGCGGCAGCAGGGTGTCCAGGCACACCGTCAACAGGGCGGGATCGGGTGTCGTGGTTGGCGAGGGCGACGGTGCGCCGGGCCGGGCCGCCGTGGGCGGGTCGGTAGGCGTCATCGCGCTGGCCGACGGTTCGGGAGCGCTGGAGGGCGTCGGCACGCTGGATGGCGGCGGTTCGATGGACGGCGACGGCTCGGTGGACGGCCGCGGAGCGGTGGACGACTGCGGAGCGGTCGCCGGCACCGGCGCAGCAGCCGCGACGGCGGACGGGACCGGCGCGGCGGGCCGCAGCGGTTCGGCCGCCGGAGGCCGTGCCGGCTCGGCCGGACGGGCGGGCGGAACCAGGGCCGGCGGTGCCACCAGGACGGCGGGCACCCGCAGCGGGGCGAGCACACCGGTGTTCCGCGCGGCCGGTTCGACTGTCGCCGCTTCCGCCCGCCGCATCGGCCCGGCCTGCTGTGGTCCCACGGCACCGGGGCCCAGTGCCGCGAACACCACGGTCGCGACGGCGGCGACGGCGAGCACCCGGCGGTCGGGGCGTACCGCGGTCAGCGGCGCGTCGGCCGGCCCGACCGTCGGCGGCGGCACGGGCGGGGATGCCTGGTGCGCGGCCAGCAGGGCGTCGAGCTGCGCGGTGACGGCGGCACGATCCCCGGCGGCCGAGGCGGCCGCGAGGGTGAGATAGAAGCGGAAGTTCACGGCGGTGCCGGCCGGGACCAGCAGCCCGGAGAGTCGGCCGTGGTCGTGCAGCAGGGTGACGGGCACGTCGGGGTGGTGGGCGGCGCCGAGCAGGTCCGCGTACCGCCACTCGCGCCGGTGCTCGCGGCCGGCGAAGGCCACGCGATGGCTGGTCACGACGGCCAGGCCACTGTCGACGCTCCGCAGGCCCGGAGGCACTGCCGCGTCGGTGGTCTCGGTGAAGGCGCAGCCGCCGGGCGCGGGCAGGCCGGCGACGTGCCGGGCCTCCGCCTCGACGAGCTCTGCGACGGGTACGACCCGGAAGACGAGTTCGTCGACGTCGAGGTCGACGGGGAGGCCGGTTCGTGGCCGCGTACACCCGAGGAACCCGGCGGCTTCGATCCGTAGCCGGACCAGGTGGTCCCCGCGCCGGCGCCAGGCGGCGGTGGCGTCGCGGTACGCGCGCCGGCGGCGCTCGTTCTCGCGCTCGGCCCAGGCGAGCCGCCAGGAGGGAGGTGCCAGCAGTGCGGTCACGGTCACACGCGGTACAACCGCTCACGTACGTGACAGGCAACGCTCGTCGAATCGATGTCTCCCGTTGCGCCCGAAAGGAGAGAATTGACGGACGCCGACGGCTGCTCCGGCAAAGAACCGGAGCAGCCGCCAGTCAGGACGGCAGCGGCAGCCCTACGAGCGCAGCGCGATGAAGAAGTCCCTCAGCTCACCGGCGAGCAGGTCCGGTTCCTCCAGCGGCATGAAGTGCCCACCTCGGCCGGGTTCGCTCCAGTGCCGGATGTCGGTGCAGGCCCGCTCGGCGATCTCGCGCGGGAAGTTGGCCTGCGAGGGTTCGGTGCTCACCGTGAACGCGGCGGGCACGGTGATGGCGGGTCGTGGGGTGTTGTGATCGAAGTCGACGTACTGCCGGAACGACGAGCCGATCGTGCCGGTCACCCAGTAGAGCGTGATGATCGTGAGCAGCGTGTCGGTGTCGAAGCTGTTCGACAGGTCGCCGCGGTTGTCGCTCCAGTCCCGGTACTTGTCGACGAGCCAGGCGGCCAGCCCGGCCGGGGAGTCGGCGAGCGCCGCCGCGAGGGTGTCCGGCCGGGTGCCCATGATGGCGCTGTAGCCGCCGTCGGTCTCGTCGTACGCGGCCTCGGCGTCCAGAAACGCCTGCTCGGCCGCCGACAGCGGTTGGCCGTCGAAGCTGGCCGGGAACGGTGGATGGATCATGTGGATGCCCGCCACCTGCTCCGGGTAGAGGGCACCGAGCCAACCGGCGACGACCCCGCCGACGTCGCCGCCGAAGGCACCGTACCGCTCGTAGCCGAGCACGTCGGTCATCAACTCGTGCAGCGTCCGGGCGAGGACCGCCCGGGTCAGCGGCACGTCGGGCAGCTCCGAGTAGCCGAAGCCGGGCAGTGAGGGCACCACCACGTCGAACGCGCCCCCGAGCGGGCTGGTCAGCCGGTCGACCAGGGGCAGCATCTCGACGAAGCTGCTGGGCCAGCCGTGGCTCAGGAGCAACGGCGGTGGCGCGGGCGTACCGGCCGGGCGGTCCGCGCGGACATGCACGAAGTGCAGCTTCCGACCGCCGACGAGTGCCAGGTACTGGGGGTACGCGTTGAGCGCGGCCTCCCGGGCACGCCAGTCGAACCCGTCGTGCCAGTAGGACACCAGGTCCCGCAGGTAGTCGGGATCGGTGCCGCCCTGCCACTGTCGGCGGCCGCTGCGGTCGGTGAAGCGGGTGCGGGCCAGTCGGGCCCGCAGGTCGTCGAGGACCGCATCGGACACGTCGATGCGGAACGGGGAAACAGACATTGGTCCTCCGATGAAGGAGGGCGCACTCCCCGACGCGAAGACGTCAGCTGAGGGGGACGGACGAGAAGGGCGCCCAGACGTGACAACTGGTGTTCACGGGGCTCACCTCCTTCTCGTCGCTGACGTGGATCACCGTACCCCGCTCAACCCGCGCGCCGCCGACGGGGCAGGGGGCCGAGCAGTGGACCGCCGGCCGGAAACCGCGACCGGGTACGCGGCGGGTACGCCTCGCAGTGCCCGGCCCACTGGTCGGCGGCGACGGCGAGGGCGTCCGCGGAGACGGTGAGGACCAGCGGATAGACGGCGGTGGCCGGCCGGCGCATCCACGGGGGCAGCGACTCGGCGGAGAACTCGACAGTCAACTCCAGCCGGCGGCGGCGGATCGCCCGGGTGCGCAGGGCCAGGTTGGGCTCGGTGAAGCGGACCAGCGCCGGTGGCGGGGTCGGCCCGCCGGCCGCCGTCGCCTGCCCGTGCAGCCAACTGCCCAGCGCGCGGGCCTCCTCGACCATGAGGCTCGGGTAGTGGTGCGACCAGGTCTGGCCGTCGGCGGTGCGGGCGTCCACCTCGATGAGCAGCCAGTCCTGCCAGCCCGGCGCGGCCCGCTCGGGATCGTCGGGCGGGTCGATGCCGGGCTGGTAGCCGACCGGGCGGATCCGCACCCGGGCACCATCATCGGACCGGATCTCCACCCGATCATTCTCGCCGACCGAAGCGGACAACAACCCCCAAATCAGGTTACTGAGAGATGGTCCGCCGGACGCCCCGATGGTCCGCGCACGCGCCCGCCCGGCCACCGGTCAGGCTGACCGAGCCGTCCCGGCACTGGACCAGATAGCCCCGGCCCGCCCAGAACTGCGGCACGCAGTCGAACCAGTCGCAGACCTCGGCGGCCGGCCGGCGGATCCGGGTTCCGGCACAGAAGTCGTACCCGAGGGGATTCTCCGGCGCCCCGCAGCGCGGCCCGGCGGTCGGGGTGGACGACGGGCGCGGCGACAGCGGGCGCGGCGACGACCGCTTCGGCGCGGTGGTGTGCGCCGGCGGCGGGGAGGCCGGGCGCAGCAGCGCGGGAAGCGCGCTGGGGGTCGGCGCCGGCGTGGCCGCCACCGCGACCTCCGCGCCTCCGGTCGGGTCCGACGGGTTCGAGTCGAAGAGCGCCGCCGGCACCAGCAACGCGATCCCCGCGGCCACCGCGATGGTCCGACGACCGCCGGGAACGAGTGCGGAGAGCCGGGCCTGCGCCGGTGTGGTCACCGCCGGCCGGAACGGCTTGAGCTGGCCGTGCTCCGCGATCAGCTCGTCGAGCTGGGCGAGCACCGCGGCGCGCTGCTCGATCGCGTCGGCGAAGGCCAACGTCAGCTTGAACCGGAAGTCCGCCGCCGCGTCGGTGGGCAGCAGCAGTCCGGAGGTACGCCGCCGGTCCAGCACCTGGATCAGGGTCACCGGCGCCGCCGGGTCGTGCGCCAGGCCGGTCATCCGGCCGTACGCCCAGTCACGCCGGCCGCGCCCGCCGAGCAGGACCAGCCGACGGCTGGTGATGACGGCCATGCCGGCGTCGGTGACGCGTACGCCGTCGGGCCGGCGTGGGCGCAGCGGCGCTGCCGGCGCGGCGACCGTCAGGTCCGGTGCGGGCAGCACTGTCGTGTGTCGTACCTCGACCAGTTGCGCGGCGGGCAGTGCCCACAGCACCACCTCGTCGTTGGCCAGCTCGAGTGGGAGGCCCGCGCCGGCCGCCGCCGAGCCCTGGAAGTCGGCGGCCAGGGCGCGCAGCCGCCGTAACTCGTCGTCGCGTCGCCGCCAAGCCTTCTCGGCGCCGCGGTACGTGCTGACCCGCCGCACGTTCTGCCGCTGCGCCCAGCGGTACCGCCACGTGGAACCCGTCGATTCAGTCTTTGCCACGCCGACTCCTTCGCCGCGCAGGCCACCAATCCGGGGTGCACTCGAATTAACAGCGTTGACGGTCGACCGGGACACGCCACGACGGACGAACTATCCGAACGGCGGAGCAACCCGGACGATAGGGCGATACTGCTGCGTCGATTCACCTTCCGTCGTGTCGTGCGGGGCGGTCGCGGTCTCGGTAACGTCAGCCGCAGCCGGGTGGCGACGCCGCCGCACCGCCTGCACGAAAGGGGGTGAGGGTCATGCCGCCAGACACCCTGCCCGGTGTGGTGATCGGGGTCGACATCGGCACCACGAGCACCAAGACCATGGCGTACGACACCGACGGCCGGTTGCTGGCCAGCCACTCCGCCGCCTATCCCCTCGACGATCCGCACCCCGGGTACGCCGAGCAGGACCCGGAGGTGATCCTCGCCGCCGTCGTCGAGTCGATCCGGACCGTGGTGGGCGAGCTGACCGTTCCGGTCTCCGGCCTGGCCTTCTGCTCCGCCATGCACAGCCTCATCGGGCTCGACGCGGCCGGCAAGCCGCTCACGCCGTCGGTGACCTGGGCCGACTCCCGGGCCACCCGCCAGGCCGAGCGGCTGCGGGCGGTGCCGTCCGGGCTGGCCCTGCACCGGCGTACCGGTACGCCCATGCACCCGATGTCACCCCTGCCCAAGCTGCTCTGGTTCGCCGAGCAGGAGCCCAGGCTCTTCGAGCGCGTCGCGCACTGGGTCGGCATCAAGGACTGGGTGCTGCTGCGACTCTGCGAGGCGCTGGTCACCGACCACTCGATCGCCTCGGCCACCGGCCTGATGAACATCCACACCCTCGAATGGGACACCGAGGCGCTGACGATCGCGGGCATCACCGAGGAGCAGTTGCCGCAACTGGTCGCCACCACCGCCGTCCTGCCCGGCCTCACCCCGCAGGCGGCCAGCGCCCTCGGCCTGCCGCCACGCACCCCGGTGGTGGTCGGCGCCGGTGACGGACCGCTGGCCAATCTGGGCCTGGGCGCGGTGCACCCCGGCATGGTGGCCTGCTCGATCGGCACCAGCGGCGCCATGCGGGTCATGGTCGAACGCCCCGGCGTGGACCCGCTGGGCGGGGTGTTCTGCTACGCGCTGACCGAGGATCGCTGGGCGGTCGGCGGCGCGATCAACAACGGCGGCATCGTCCTCAAGTGGGCGGGCGAGGCGCTCGCGCCGGACTTGGGCGAGCACCCCGAGGAGGACCTGGTGGCCCTCGCGGCCCGTGCCCCGGTCGGCTCGGGCGGGCTCATCATGCTGCCGTACCTGCACAGCGAACGCGCTCCACACTGGAGCGCGCTGCCCCGCGGCGCGTACGTCGGGTTGACCCACGGGCACCGCCGCGAACACCTCGTCCGGGCCGCGATGGAGGGGGTCTGCCAACAGCTCGCGCTGGTGCTCACCTCCGTACGTGCCGCCGGCAACGAGGTTCGCGAGATCCGGGCCGGTGGCGGCTTCGCCCGCAGTGGCCTGTGGCGGCAGATGCTCGCCGACGTGCTCGGCATGCCGGTGAGCTTCCCGGCCGGCCGTGAGGGGTCGAGCTTCGGCGCGGCCCTGCTCGGCATGCAGGCGCTGGGCCTGATCCCCAGCATCGACGTGGCGGCCGACCTGGTCCGCATCGAGGAGGTCATCCGCCCCGACCCGGCCGCCGCCGCCACGTACGCGGCGCTGCTGCCGCTCTTCGCCGAGCTGTACGACGCGCTGGTGCCCACCTTCACGTCGATGCGCCGGCTGGAACCCGGCCTGCCCGCCGAGCCGGCCAACCCCGCAGGACCACCGATGTAGGCCCTTCGGCCGGCCCCACCCAGGGTCGACCCCCCGTCCCGAAGGTCGTGATCGCCGTGCTCCCACCCCTCACCGAACCGCTGACCTCCCTCGCCCCGCCGGCCTGGCTCACCGCGCCGCCCTGGTCCACCGCGCCGGCCTCGCTCGCGGCGCCGGCCGAGCCGGTCACCACCGCCGGCGACGGCCAGCTCATCGCCGCCGCGGTGCTCGGCATCGTCGCCGTGGTGCTGCTGATCGCCTGGGCCAAGGTCCACCCGTTCCTGTCGCTGATCCTCGGCGCGGCGGTGCTCGGCGTGGTGGCGAGCGTCGCGCCCGACAAGATGATCACCTCGTTCACCGGTGGCGTCGGCACCACTGTCGGCGGCGTCGGGCTGCTGATCGCGCTGGGGGCCATGATCGGCGGTCTGCTCGCCGAGTCCGGTGGCGCGGACGGCATCGTCACCCGGGTCGTCGGTCGGGTGTCCGGTCGCGCGCTGCCCTGGGCGATGGCCGGGGTGGCGGCGCTCATCGGGTTGCCGCTCTTCTTCGAGGTCGGCGTGGTGCTGCTGGTGCCGATCGTGCTGCTCGTCTCGATGCGGACCGACGTGCCGCTGATGAAACTCGGCATCCCGGCGCTGGCCGGCCTGTCGGTGCTGCACGGCCTGGTGCCACCGCACCCGGGGCCGCTGGTGGCGATCTCGTCGCTCAACGCCGATTTGGGCCTGACGCTCGGGCTGGGCCTGCTGGTGGCGATCCCCACGGTGATCATCTCGGGGCCGGTCTTCGGCAACCTCATCGCCCGGTACGTGCCGGCGACCGCACCCGCCGCGCTGCTGCCAACCCGCCGCCGGCCCGCCACCCCCGCGGGTGCCACCGAAACGCCGGGCACCAGCGGAACGACGGACACGGTCGGAACGGCCGGCGCAGCCGGAACGACGGGCCCAGCCGGAACGACTGGCATCACCGGCACGACGGGTCCAGCCGGACCGACCGGCACCGCCGGGACGCCGGCTCGGCGCGATGTGGACGGCGATCTGCTCACCGACGACGACCTCGCCAACCCGGGCGGCGGTCGACCGGGCGAGCCGGTGGACGACAGCGGCACGGAGACCGCCCGGCGTACCCCGGCGTTCTGGCCCGCGGTGATCACCGTGCTGCTGCCGGTGGTGCTGATGCTGCTGCGCGCGATCGGCGAGCTGGCGCTGGACGAGGGCACGGCGGGCCGCAAGACGCTCGACATCGTCGGCACGCCGATCGTGGCGCTGCTCGCCGGGGTGATCCTGGCGATGTTCACCCTCGGCTACCAGGCCGGGTTCAGCCGGTCCCAGGTCTCGTCGGTGCTCGGCGGTTCGCTGCCCCCGATCGCCGGCATCCTGCTGATCGTGGCGGCCGGCGGCGGGTTCAAGCAGGTGCTGGTGGACGCCGGGGTCGGCAACCTGGTCGCCGACGCCGCCAAGGACGCGAACCTCTCCCCGCTGCTGCTGGGTTGGCTGGTCGCGGTCGGCATCCGGGTCGCCACCGGCTCGGCGACGGTAGCCACCATCACGGCGGCGGGCATCGTGGCACCGCTCGCCGCGACCCTGGACCGGCCGGGGGTGGCCCTGCTGGCGCTGGCCATCGGCTGTGGGTCGCTGTTCTTCTCGCACGTCAACGATGCCGGGTTCTGGCTGGTCAAGGAGTACTTCGGCCTGACCGTCGGCCAGACCATCAAGAGCTGGTCGGTGATGGAGACGCTCATCTCGGTGATCGGCTTCGCCGGCGTACTCCTGCTCGATCTGCTGGTGTAGCGCGCGGAGGGGGTCAGGCCGCCTCGACGCCGGAGATCAGATAACGGTGCACGTCGGCGTCGAGGATGGCCACCGTCTGGGCGTCGCTCGGCCCGGCGCCGCGGAACGCCGCCAACTGCTCCGGGGACTCCCAGCGCTCGAAGACGTGGATCCGGCCCGGGTCGAGCGGATCCGCCGCGAGCAGGAAGTCGAGGCAGCCGGCCGCCGCGCGGGCCTGTTCGATGACCTGGCGGCAACCGGAGAGGTAGTCGTCGCGGGCGTCCGGCTCGACGCGCAGACTCCCGGCAATGATCAACATGGGTGCCTCCCCGGGCCGGTGTCGCTGATGCCCTTGATACCGCAGAGTCATATTTATACCTCTGAGGTATGTCGCTCCCGGGCACATCGGCTCCCGGACGGGTGATGGCGGTCCCGGCAGCCCCATCCGCCTCCCCCGCTTCTTATCGTGCAAACGTGAGAAAAAGCGACAAGAAGCGCTCATCTTCCCTCTTCGTGCCGTACCCCCGCGTACCCCTGCGGTGGCTGGCGACGACAGTCGCGCTGGTCGTCGTCGCGACGACCGGGCCGGCCACCGCCGACGGCCTCGACCCGGCAACCGGCCCGGACCACCGGACCACGCCGGGGTACGGGACCGAGCCGGCCCACGACGGACCGACGGGAAACGACGGGCCGGTCGACGAGGACGGGCGCAGCGACGAGCCGGGCGTGGA
This sequence comes from Micromonospora sp. NPDC049114, assembly GCF_040648635.1. Classification (NCBI taxonomy): domain Bacteria; kingdom Bacillati; phylum Actinomycetota; class Actinomycetes; order Micromonosporales; family Micromonosporaceae; genus Micromonospora; species Micromonospora sp. NPDC049114. Next base: position 363,185 of record NZ_JBEZEA010000001.1, read on the forward strand.
GCCCGCGCCGGAGCGAGCGCCGACAAGTGAGGTGTCCTGGCTGTCGTTCCCCGGCGGGGCGTTCGCTGTGGACTCGCTCGGGCACACCGTGCGATACCGGGCCTGCGACGGCGACACCGGCCGGGTCGCCGATCCGGACATGCGGGTCGCCGCCGGGGTGGCCAGTGGCGAGGTCACCGTCGAGGGCAGGAGCTTTCGCTACCGGGTGCCGCTGATCGGGCGCAGCGCGGGCACGCTCGTGGTGTCCGGGCCGCAGGCTCAGCCGGTGGAGCTGCCCGGCGTGGTGGTCACCAGCCCGCAGCCGCCCACCGATCCGGTCGAGGGCGCCCGGCTGTTCCCGCTCAGCGGGCAGCTCGCCCGGGTGGTCGCCGACGCGAGCCTCAACCCGTCCGGAGCGACAGTCCGCGACCTGTCCGGCCGGTACGGGGACCAGCAGATCTCGGTCAACGGCGCGCTGCGCCCCAAGGCCGCCAGCGTCATCAAGCTGTGGATCCTGGTGGAGCTGCTCCGCCGGGTCGACTGTGGACAGGTGTCGCTGGACGACGGCGTGCTGGTGACACCTGCCGACGTGGTCGGCGGCACCGGTCAGCTCCAGTTCGAGACGTTTCCGCAGGTGGTCACGTTGTACCGGCTCGCCCGATACCTGATCAAGTACAGCGACAACGTCGCGGCCAACGTGCTGATCACCTACCTGGGCGGGTTCGCCCCGGTCAACGCGCTGATCGACTCGATGAACCAGCGGTCCACCATCCTGGCCCGCCGGATGCTCGACAGCGCGGCGGCCCAGCGCGGCGAGGAGAACTACACCAGCCCGGACGACGTGGTGTCGCTGCTCGGCGCGGTCTGGGACGGCGAGATCCTCACCCCGGCCTCCCGCGACCTGATGATCGGCTTCATGCGGGAACAGACCCTGAACACCAAGATCCCGGCGGCGCTGCCGCCCGGAGTTCCGGTGGCCCACAAGACCGGCGACCTGCCGGACGCCTCCCACGACGTCGGCTACTACCTGATCCCCGGCACCGAGACCGCCGTCGCCTTCCTCACCGCCGGCCCGATGGCGACCGGCGACGAGACGGTCCGCCGGATGGCCCGGACCGTCTACGACTTCCTGGTCACCCCGAGCGACGGAGCGGTCGAGGAGTGAACCGGCGTCAGGCGCCAGGGATGTTCGCCGGCGGGTCCTCCCCGACCAGGTCGGCCGCCGGCGGGTCCGCGGCCACCGGCAGCCCGAAATCCGAGTACGTCAGGTCGAGTTGAGCCGTCTTCTCCTGCTCGGTGGCCAACTCGATCCGGTAACGGACCAACCGGCCCTGCTCGTCGACGCTGGCGGTGAAGGGCACCTTCGCGGCCCGGTCACCGAGCACCCCGCCGATCCCGCCGCCCAGCACGGCGGCGCTGTCGCGCAGATCCAGCGTGCCCGCGTACTCCCGGGCGCCGGTCTGGCGGACGACGGACGGCGCGGTCAGCGTGCTGGCCAGCCGCGTGTTGTCCAGGCCCTTGTTGGTGACCGGTCGGCCCGGCCTGCCGACGTGCCACCAGGTCCTGCCGTCCCAGACCGGCACCCGGCGGTCCGGGGCGCTGACCCGCACGTAGACGTCCGCACCGGTGGTCAGCCGCTCGATCCGCACCTCGCCGTTGCGCACCTTGAGCGAGGTGGTCTCCGTGCCGCGCCGCGCCTTCGGGTCCCACGTCAGGACCGTGGTGTCCCCCTCGGCCGTCGCGCCGCTGCCCACCGTCAGACGGTACGGCTGCTCGTCGACCTTCGCGGCGGCGGCCACCAGCACACCGGCCGGGTCGGTCGGGGCCGGAGCCGCGCCGGTCGGGGAGGTCGACGCACCGGCTGACGGGCGGCCCGCCTCCGGCTCGTCACCGGCTGCGACCACTGCCCACACGCCGACCGCGACGGCCACGACGAGGACAGCGCCGACGGCGACCAGCTTGGGCTTCTTCACTGTCATCTCCCCTGGGCGGGGCGCCCGCCGGCCGGTCGCCGATCGACGCGTACCGCGGTGCGGTCCGGCCAGAGTAGCCGGACCGCACCGACAGCCGTTCCCGGCCGGCCACGCCGTCGATCAGGCGCGGCTGATCGCGTTGGCGTGGATCGCCTCGTGCAGGTACGCCGCCAGGCCGGGGGCGATGTTCTCGTAGTACGCGGTGAACCGCTCGTCGGCCAGGTACATGTCGGCCAACCCGGTGTGCATCTCGTACGAGCACTCGTAGAACCAGCGGCTGATGAGCTGCCGGTGCTCCTCGGCCAGGTCCATCGCCTCCGGGCCGTCCGCCGGTGCGCCCGCGGCCAGCAGCGCGACGATCCGCCGGCCCCAGTCCTCGTTCTCGGCCTTGTTACGCAGCCAGTCGTCCTTGCGGTAGCCGGCGACCCGCCGGTTCGACTCCCGGTACGCGTCGGTGTCGCCCCAGCGCTGCTCCGCCTCGGCCGCGTGCTCCTCCGGCCTGAAGTCGCCGAAGACCTCGAACCGTTCCTCCGGCGTGAGTTGGATGTTCAACTTGCTCGCCTCCATCGCGAACTCGACAGCCGTGACCATCTCCTGCAACCGCTTGATCCGTACCGTCAGCAGCTCATGCTGTCGGCGCAGATGCGCGGCCGGATCGGCCGCCGGGTCGTCGATGATCGCGGTGATCTCCTCAAGTGGGAAACCCAGCTCGCGGTAGTACAGGACGAGTTGCAGCCGTTGCAGGTCCGCGTCGTCGTAGCGGCGGTAGCCGGTCGGCGTCCGGCCGCTCGGCGAGAGCAGACCGATCTCGTCGTAGTGGTGCAGCGTCCGTACCGTCACGCCGGCGATCCTCGCCACCTGACCCACCGTGTACGCCATGGTTCCCCTCCCTTCCGGGAACCAGGCTCCCGCCTGCCGTTACGTCAGGGTCAAGCTCGATTCTGACCCACCGTGGCGGGGCTGTCCGGACGCCCGTACAGATAGCCCTGGCCCCGTGGGCAGCCGATCGCGGCCACCGCGTCGTGCTGGCGTTCGGTCTCCACGCCCTCGGCGATCACCGCCAGGTCGAACGCGCCGGCCAGCCGGGTGACCATCTCCACCGTGGCGTACGCCCGGTCGTCGGTGCCCAGCCGCGCCACGAACGACCTGTCGATCTTCAGCTCGGTGGCCGGGATGCGGTGCAGGTAGCTCAACGACGAGTAGCCCGTGCCGAAGTCGTCGATGGCGATCTGGATGCCCAGCTCCCGCAGCTGGTGCAGCCGTTCCAGCACCGCGTCGGTCCCCTCGATCAACGCCGACTCGGTCAGCTCCAGCGTCAACGCGCGCGGCGCCAACCCGGCGCTGGCGGTGGCCGCCGTGACCGTGGCGATCAGGTCGGGCCGGCGCAGGTGTGCCGCGGCGATGTTCACCGCGACCGTCGCCTCCGGCGCGCGGGCCCGCCAGGTCGCCGCCGCCCGACACGCCTCGTGGATCACCCAGCGGTCGATCGGGAGGATCAGCCCGGTCTCCTCGGCCAGCGGCAGGAACTTCGCCGGCGGCAGCATCCCGAGCCGGGGATGCCGCCAGCGCACCAACGCCTCGGCGCTGCGGACCGCACCGCTGGACAGGTCGACGATGGGCTGGAACTCCAGGTGCAGCTGCTCCTCGTCGACGGCCCGGCGCAGGTCGGCGATCAACTCCGCCCGGGACACGGCCGACTCGCGCAGGCCCGGCGTGCACGTCCGGTACGCGGACTTGCCGGCCGCCTTCGCCGCGTACATGGCGATGTCGGCGTCGCGCAGGAGGTCGGTGTGCGAGGCGTGCTGCGGCCCGTACTCGGCGATGCCGATGCTCGCCGACGGGTGCACGCCCACGTCCTCCTCACCCTCGGACGGCCGCAGCGCGTCCAGCAGACGCTCGGCCAGCCGCTCCGGCGACACCGGCCCCTCCCGCTCGACAAGCACCGCGAACTCGTCCCCGCCGAGCCGCGCGATGGTGCCGTCGCCGGCCACCGCCGTCCGCATCCGAGCCGCCAGGCCGGTCAGCAGGGTGTCGCCGGTGGCGTGCCCGAACCGGTCGTTGACCTGCTTGAACCCGTCGAGGTCGAGCAGCAGGACGGCCACCGGCCGGCCGTCGCGCAGAGCCAGGCGCAGCAGCCTGTTGAACAACAGCCGATTCGGTAGGCCGGTGAGCTGATCGCCGTACGCGAGCCGGCGCAGTCGCGCCACCAGGCGCAGGTTCTCGTTGGCGGCCAGCCCCTGGCGCACGGCGAGAGCGGCGAGCAACGTCATCATGGTCACGAAGACCAGCGGCGGGGTCTGGCCGGTGGGCCCGCGGGCCAGCAGCACCGCGATGATCGCCCCACCGACCGGCAGGTACGGCAGCGCCACCCGCCACCACGGCGGCAGCGGCGACTCGGCGGTCTCGTCGGTGCCGTCGCAGTCCGGCGGCGGCGGGTTCCCCGTGGCCAGGCCGATCAGCAGGTAGCTCAGCGGCCAGCACAGGTCGATGGGGTGACCGGCGGCGTAGTCAGCGCGGGCGACAAGCGAGACGTAGACGACGTCGGCTACCACCCGGATGGTGAGGCTCACCGCGAGCACGCTCATCGGCCGCCACAGCGGTCGCGCCGGCCCGGCCACCGCCACCAGGATGGTGAGCTGCATCAGGTCGAACATCGGGTAGAGCAGCCCCAGCGTGCGCGCCGGGTCGGCCAGCTCGGCGGCGGCGACCCCGCGGAACACCAGCACCCAGCCGATCGGCACCAGGGCCAGCGCGACGATCACGCCGTCCAGCAGCGTCCGGGCCCGGCCCACCCCCGTCCGGGGCCCGGACGGGGAGCTGAGCAGCGCGGCCGTGCCGGTGAGAATGCCGGCGGTGAAGACCACCCCGACCAGCGGAGTGTGCGGCAGGTCGCCGCCGACGAGCCGCTGCGCCGTCCAGATCGCCCGGCCCAGCGCCGCGAGCGCCATGGTGCCGGCGAGCAGCCTCCAGAACCTGCGCAGCGGGGCCGGGTGCCGACGGGCCACGCCGGCGCAGGCGACGGTCGCCCAGCCGGCCACCACCAGCGCGCCCACGTCGCTGACCAGCGCGGCCCCGGGCAGCGCCGCGACCAGCCAGAACGCCTCCAGGAGGACCACCGAGCCCGCGCCGACCAGCCCGACGCGGCTGAGCCGGGCCGGCGCGACGCCACTGGTCCGCGCGGCCTGCTTCACGTCCTGTCGCGACACGGTCGCTCCGGCTCTTCGTCGTACGTGCACCCTCGGCGGACCTGTCCACGGCAAACCCCGAAAGCCTAGCCAGCGCCCCGGGTGCCCGCCAAGGTCCGGACGGCCGCGCGCATCGAGCCGGTCCGGCCACGTAGGACGGTCCTTCCGGAACGGTCCGCCTCCGGGTGGCGTCGCGACGCGCGGACGTACCCCCGCCGCCACCCGGTGCGCCGTACCATCTCCGCGGTGACCTCTCCCCGCCGACGGCTGGTGGCCGCGTCCATCCTCCTGGTGATCGAAGCGCTGCTGTTCGCGCTCGTCGTCACCGAGTCCCTGGTGGGTGCCATCGTCGTCGTCGGCATCACCTGCCTGTCGCTGTGGGTGCACACAGTCCTGCACGAGTGCGGGCACCTCGTCGCGGCGAAGCTGCTGCGCCTGGAGGTCGTCGCGGTCCGTGTCGCACCGCTCACCGGGTGGCGCAACAACGTGGCGATCCGGCCGGCGCCGTCGACGACCGCGTTGCCGCTGCGCCTGGTGCTGTTCTACCTCGCCGGCCCGGTGGTCAACCTGTGCACCGCTGCGGCGCTCGGTGCGGCGACGGCGTCGGCGACCACAGCGGTGACCCGTCTCGCGCTGTTCGGCACGGCGCTTCTGGCGGCGCTTCGCGGACTGGTCAGCCTCGTCCCCTCGCCCCACAGCGACGGCCGCAACCTGCTCCACTGGCTCCGGGCGCCGACCGCCACCGGCGCGGCGCTGTGGGCTGCCTACTACGAGGAGGAGATAGCCCGGACGCTGCGGACGATCAGCCCCGTGGAGGCGGCCGACGGTCACCGCGCGGATCCGGATCGCCTCGGTGACGAGCCGCGGCTCGCGCTCGCCGCCTTCCAACGGCGCTGGAGCACCGGCCACGGGCGCTCCCCGACGGACTTCGTGGCCGACGCCGAGCGACTCGCGGCGACGGCTCGCGCCGACAGCACCGATCCCCCGACGGCCGCCGCCATCGGGCAGGTCCTCAGCGTCCAGTTCGGGTTGTGGTACCTGCACGCCGCGGTGGTGGCCCGATCGCCTGTCGCGCACCGGGAGGTGGTGGAGATCTGGGAACTGGCGGAGCTCGGCTCCCGGGTGCGGCCACAGAGCTTGGCCGCCCGTGTCGCGATGAGCCTGGCGTACCTGCTCAACCAGCGGCCCGAGCAGGCGCGGTCGCTACTTCTCGACGTCCGGCCCGGGGTGGACCCGCCGGACCTGTGCGCCGTCGCGTCTCTCCTGCGGGCCATCGCGGAGTGCCACCTCGGCAACCGCGCCGACGCGGACGCCCACATCAGGGCGGCCGGCGGCGGCTACCCGCAACTGGCCCAGCTCGTCGCCACGATCCGGGCGGCGGATCCGATGCCCCCGCTGTTCGCCCCGGCACCGATGGCTGACACCTGACCGGTGTGCCGCCAACCACCGGTACGGGCGTACGTCAGCGGCCGGCGGAGCGGTTCCACGGCGAGCGCGGCAGCGTGGTGCCGGCAAGCGGTCGACGCGCGCGCCGGCGCTTGCGCCGGCCCGGGGTGCAGGGCGGGCGGCGAACCGTGTGCACCAGCGGGCCGGCGGTCCGGGGTTGCCTGCCGATCAGCCAGCACAGGAAGCGGGCCATCTGCGGCTCAACCGACCGGGAGGCGCTGGGCGTCGGACTTGGCGATCTCGTACTGCGCGCCGCAGAACGTGCACTGCTGCGCGTAGCGGGTGCGGATCGGGATGAGCGGAATGAAGAAGAGGGTGAACCTGGTCGACCGGCGGGTGATGACCTGCGCGGCGTGATTGCCGCAGTGGCGGCAGACCTGCTGCACGACGCCGGACCTGTCGACCTTCGTACGCAGACCGAAGATGAAGAACATCGCCCGCCATTACCCACTCGGCCCCGAAAAGTCACCCGCTCGCCGAACAACGGTATGAGATCTACTTGAAGGAACGCACACAGCAGGAAGGGGGATGGCGGTGAGCGGTCATGTGCGGTGGTCGGACGTTCGGGCGGAGTACGTGCAGCGCGCTGGCGGCGAGGCGGCCGTCGAGGCGGGCAAGGAGGAGCTGCTCGCGCAGGTCGTCGGGCACCGTCTCGCAGAGGTCCGACGTGCTCGCGGTTTCACTCAGCAACAGATCGCTGAGCGGATGGGCGTGACCAAGGGCCGCGTGTCCCAGATCGAGCAGGGCCGGATCTCCGGCCAGGATGTGGTGGCCCGGTACGCCGCGGCACTCGGCGGCCGGCTGCACCAGGCGATCTACTTCGATGACGGAGACATCGCCGCCATCGCCTGAGACGCTCGGGTGGCGTGCCCGACCGGAGCCGCCCCGACCAACACAAGATCCGCACAAGTGCCGGGAAACTGCTGCCTCCGCACCGCTTGAGGCAGCAGTTTCCCTGATGTTGCTCGGATGTTGAACCCAGCTCGCTGAGCGGATGGGCGTGACCACCCGGGCGGGCTTCCCGGCGCGACGGTCAGCTCGCGGGCTCGGGCTCCAGGCCGGGCACCTCGGTCGCGAGCCAGATCGGCTGCCAGTCCGGCACCTCGTGGAAGCGGCGCAGCTCGGCCAGGCCGGCCACCGACCCGCTCCAGGCAGCGTACGGAGGATTGCCCTCGTCGAAGCCGCTCTGCACGAAGGTCAGCGTGGTCCGGCCGTTGGACTCGGCCAGCTCCCAGTTCGTGACGCCGGTCGGTCCCCAGTCCACGGACATCTTCCGGCCCGGCTCCAGGTCGACGATCTTGGCCGCGTACCCGGTCTCGAAGCCGCCCATCGCGTATCGGCCGCCGACCCACGGCTCGATCCCGATCGGGTAGCCGAACCAGGCGCTGGCCTGCTCGGAGTCGGTGAGCGACTCCCACACCTTGTCCATCGGGGCGGCGATGACCAGCTCGCCGCGCAGGTCGGCGGAGGTGAAGTCGGTACGCGGCAGCAGCGGCCGACCCTCCAGGTGGGCGGCCAGGTTGGCGATGGACAGCGCCCAGAACGTCTGGAGCACGCCCCGGATGCTGGAACCGCTCATCGCCTCGGCGAAGTCGAAGTGGCTCTGGGTCAGCGTCAACACCGTGCTGTCCGTGCCCTCGGCTGTCAACTGGAACTCGGTGGTGGTCTCCACCCCGTCGAGCACCCAGCCGAAGCGCAGCGTGTCGTCGTCGGCGTGCAGCAGACGCTGGTGCGGGGCGTCACCCTCGGGCGTGTAGCGACCCCAGAACTCGTACCGCTGGGGCAGCTCGACCTCGGCGTGCTCGGCCAGCCAGAGTCGCAGCTCGGCCGGGTCGGTCAGGGCCTCACGGACGCGCCCGACAGACGCGGAGAGGCGGGCCTGGACCTTCAGCTGTTCACTCATTGTCATTCCCTTTCGGATAGCAGGCGACGGCGAGCTTGAAGGCATCGCCTTCGCTCCCGCCGTAGCGACTGAACAGGTCCTGAAGTGCGGTTTGCAGGTCGTGCAGGAACTGCTGGCGCTGCTCGGCGGGCACCCGGATCTCGCCGGAGACCCCGATCGAGGGCAGTTCGGGCGCCGAGCGGTCCAGGTCGGCGATGTCGGCCTGGACCTCCTCCATCAGGTCGAGCAGGTAGCCCAGGCTCAGCTCGTCGCGGGCCCGGCGCAGCCCGATCCGGCCGACCAGCCGCGGGGAGAGCCAGTAGGACCGGGCGGCGGCCTGGTAGATGCCTTCGGTGATGCCGCGAACCTTGCGCTCGTTGACGAGCTCGACCAGGCCGGCCGAGACGAGCTGCTTGACGTGGTAGTAGACGCGCTGCGGCGTCTGGTCGAGTCGGGCCGCGACCTCCGTGCAGGTGCGCGGTTCGGCGAGTTGCCGCAGCACCTCGACGCGCTGCGGCTTGAGCAGGACTTCGGCCTGCTCGATCTGCTCCAGGTACAGGACGTCTCTCATGGCAAAATCAGTTTGTACGTACAAAATTTGTTTGTCAATCGCTTCGCGAGAAGCCGCGCCGACTTTCTCGACGCGGCTCCAGGCGATGCTCAGCTTCAGGCGACGTTCAGTAGATGATCAGGGCAACCAGTCGGGTCGCAGCGGGTAGCCGTTCACACCGTCCGGGCCGTTGTGGGTGGCCAGCACCTGGTGCAGCTGGATGCCGTTGCGCTCGAAGGCCATCCGCGAGCCGGCCATGTAGAGGCCCCACACCCGGGCGGTCCCCGCGCCCACCTCCGAGACGCAGAAGTCCCAGTGCTCCACCAGGTTGCGACACCACGCGGCAAGCGTCAGCGCGTAGTGCTGGCGCAGGTTCTCCTCGTGGTGCACCTCCAGCCCGGCGTCGTGCACCTCGCTGATCAACCGACCCGGGCCGGCCAACTCGCCGTCCGGGAAGACGTACCTGTCGATGAACGCGCCCGAGCGGTGGGGCGCCCGGTTGTCGGCCCGCGTGATCGTGTGGTTCAGCAGCCGTCCACCCGTACGCAGCCGCGACCGCAGCGCGCCGAAGTAGGACGGGTAGTTGCGCACACCGATGTGCTCGGTCAGACCGATCGAGGAGATGGCGTCGAACTGCTCCGCCGGCGCGTCCCGGTAGTCCAGGTGCCGCACCTCGGCCAGCTCGCTCAACCCCTCCCGCTCGATCGCCGCCTGCGCCCACTGCGCCTGCGCCTTCGACAGGGTCACCCCGAGCGCCTTCACGCCGTACTCCCGGGCGGCGTGGCGGACCATCCCGCCCCAGCCGCAGCCCACGTCCAGCAGCCGCATGCCCTTCTTCAGCGCCAGCTTGCCGGCGACCAGGTCGTACTTCGCCGCCTGGGCCTGCTCCAGCGTGTCGTCCGGGGACCGGTAGACCGCGCAGGTGTACGTCATCGACGGGCCGAGCACCTTCTCGTAGAAGGCGTTCGAGACGTCGTAGTGGTGCGAGATCGCCGTGCTGTCACGCACCCGCGAGTGCCGCAGCCCGTTCATCACCCGCTTCCAGCGCGGAAGCGCCTCCTGCGGCGGAGCCGGTGGCGGCAGCAGCCGCTCCCAGCCCAGCCCGCGCACCAGCGCCACCCCGTCGGCCACCGACGGCGGGCGCAGCCGCAACTCGTCCTTGAGCACCCGCAGCGCTTCGTACGGGTCACCCGGGTGCACCCCCTGCAACGCCAGGTCACCGCTGACGTACGCCCGGGCCATACCCAGGTCACCGGGTGCGGTGAGCAGGTACGACAGACCCCGCTCGGAACGGATCGACAGGGTGATGCCCGCGTCGGCCGGGCCGACGGCGCTGCCGTCGTACCCGGTGATCCGCACCGGCAACGGCCCCCCGGTGACCGCACGGACGACGTCCGCCACAGTCGGACCGGTGCGCCGGCCCCCCGCCGGCGGGGTGGCGGGGACGCTCGCCGCCCCCTGGTCTCGATCGGTCAGGCTCATGCTCGTGCTACCGCCTTCTCGTACAGTCCCGTCAGCCGGTGGTCCGGGTCGTAGCGGTCCTTCACCGCGCGCCAGGTCTCGCCGCCGTAGAGGCGATCGAAGGCGTCCCGGTCGTAGTACGCGTCCGAGTAGAGCGACTTGTGCCCGCCCGACTCCGACACCCTGCGTTCGATCGTGCGGTTGACGTCGCCGTCGGCGGCGCCGGGCGCGATCGGAACGCTCCCCCAGAAACCAATGTTGACGTAGTCCTGCCCCGCGTGGAGTGGATACAGCGGCCACGACCGCGCGGAACCGGGACCCTCCGGCTCGCGCAACCGCAACGGGCAGAGCCACACCGGGGTCATCCCCACGCTGCCCGCGAACCAGCGCAGGAAGTCGGCAGTGCGGTCCAGCGGGATCTCCACGTCCTGCACGACCCGCTCGCGGGCCGGCTGGCCGCGCAGCCGGTCGATCCGGGCCGCCACCTGGTGCCGGTGCTCGAGGCGGACCAGTCGGTGGTAGACGTCGCTGCGCCGGTATCGCGCCGGCCAGAGCCTGCGCACGACCGGGTGCTGCGCGCCGAACGCCGCCGAACACCAGAACCAGTCGGTGTCCCAGCGCCACAGATAGTCGTACGCGGTCAGCACGTCCCGCGTGCGCCGACGCAGCGACCGGTAGTAGATCGACTGGCCGGTGTAGTCGCTGGGCGGGTCGGCGGCGTCGGTGAACGTGCCCAGGATCAGGTACGCCTCACCGGGGCTGAACATCACGCCGTCCATCACGTCGACCGGTTCGCCGGCCCACGACCGGGTGGCGGTCACCTCGGCGATCGCGTCGGTGAGCGCCTCCAGTTGGGTGAACCGGATGTTGCGCAACGCCACGTACCGGCCGATCGGTTGCAGCTCGATGCGCAGCCGGGTGGCGTACCCCAGGCTGCCCAGCGAGTTGGGGAACGCGGTGAACAGGTCGGCGTGCTCCCCGTCCGGCCGGGCGGTGACGATCTCGCCGGAGCCGGTGAGGATGTCCATCTCGCGTACCGATTCGTGGGGCAGGCCGTTGCGGAACGAGGTCGACTCGATCCCGAGGCCGGTCACCGCCCCGCCCAGGGTGATGGTGCGCAGTTGCGGCACCACCAGGGGCATCAGCCCGTGCGGCAGCGTCGCGTCGACCAGGTCCTCGTACGTGCACATGCCCTGCACGTCGGCGGTCCGGGCGGTCGCGTCCACCGTGAGCACCCGGTTGAGGCCGCTCACGTCGAGGCCCGGGGTCCGGGGTGCGGACCGGGGGCGGAACAGGTTGGAGGTGCGTTTGGCCAGCCGGACAGGCTCGCCCGTGGGCACCGCGGCGTACGACCGCCGCAGCGTGTCCACCGCTTCATCATGGTCAATGGGGTGATCCACACGCTCAGCGCGCATGTGATCACCTTACGCCCGGCCCCCGGAAACGGTGGGATGTCGACGCCCGCTGTTTCCCGTCCGACGCCAGGTTCGACGGTTACCGTGGCGGGCATGCCGTCGCCCGCGATCGCCGCCCTGGACTCCGCCGGACTGCCGTATCGCCTGGTCAGCCACGGTGCGGTAGGCAGCCTCGCGGAGGCCGCCGCAGCCCGTGGCGTGGCGGTCCCGGATGTGGTCAAGACCATTGTCGTCCGCCGGGGTGCCGACGATCACCTGTTCGTGCTGACCCCCGGCGACCGGGTCGTCTCCTGGCCCAAGCTGCGCGCCCTGCTCGGTGTGCAGCGCATCTCCATGCCGGACGCGGCGGGCGCCCTGGCCGCCACCGGGTACGAGCGCGGCACGATCACCCCGTTCGGCGCGAGCACCGCGTGGCCGGTGATCGCCGACGAGCGACTGCGCGGCCGGGAGATCACCCTCGGCGCGGGCGAGCGCGGTCTCGCCGTCGCGGTCGACGCCGACGCGGCGATCACCGCCCTCGGCGCGACTGTTGCCGACGTCACCGACCCGCAGCCGACCCGCTGATCCCGCCGGGCCGGCTGCCCCGCCCGGCGTGGCTCGGCTGGCCCCGACCCGCCGCGGTGGGCGAGGATGGCCAGTATGTCCCCGCCCGAGGAGCGCCCCGATCCCGCCGGCACCGTCTACGGCGGTCGGCGGCGAGCGCGTTCCGGGCCGCTCGCCGACCCGCTGCTGCGGGTGGCGTTGGCGGTCGGGCTGGTGGGCGTACTCCTCGGGGTGGTCTTCGCCACCGGCCTCCTCGACGGCGACGACAAACCGGTGGTGCCCGCCACCGTCGCCGCGCAGTCCGGCGCGGCCGAGCCGACCACCGCGGCGGCCGAGCCCAGCCCGACCCCCTCGGTCGAGCCGTCGCCGACCCCGTCGGCCACCCCGGCCGTCCCGACCACCGGGCCCCGCGTGCTGCGCTCGCCCTCCGGGCTCTGCCTCGGGCTCGACGGCGACGGCGAGAAGGCGCAGGCCGAGTTGGCCGCCTGCACCGGCGGCCCGGAGCAGCAGTGGGTCGTCAGCCCGATCGGAACGGATGCGGTGACGCTGACCAACGCCGCCCACGGGCAGTGCCTCGACGTCGAGGGCGGCAGCGGTGACGACGGCGCGAAGTTGCAGCAGTTCCCCTGCCACGGTAAGGCCAACCAGCAGTGGCGGCTGAGCCCGACCGGCACCGGTCCGGTGCTGGTCGTCGCCGTGCACAGCGGCAAGTGCGCGCAGGCCGACGACGACGGCGCCGAGGCCGGGGACGAGATCCGGCAGCGGCCCTGCGACGGCCGGCCCGCCCAGCAGTGGACGTTGAGCTGACTCAGCCCCGGAAGCTCCACGCCCGGGGTGCGGTCGCGGCGAGCAGGACGGCCTCCGGCACCGGTCGGCCCGGCCGTCGACGCAGCAGCAACGACAGCCCGGCGGCGCCGATCGACAGGGCACCCGCCACGTACCAGGCCAGCGCGTAGTCGCCGAGCCGGTCGCGGACCAGCCCCGCGCCCGTCGCCGCGAGCGCCGCCCCGAACTGGTGGGCGGCGAACACCCAGCCGAACACGACGGCGCCGGCGCCGCCGAAGTACTCCCGGCACAGCGCGACAGTCGGCGGCACGGTGGCCACCCAGTCCAGGCCGTAGAAGACGATGAACACCAGCATGCTCGGGCGGGCGGCGCCACTGAACAGGCTCGGCAGCACCAGCAGCGACAACCCGCGCAGGGCGTAGTACGCGCCGAGCAGCAACCGACTGTCCACCCGGTCGGTGAGCCAGCCGGAGGCGATGGTGCCGACGATGTCGAAGAGCCCCACCAGCGCGAGCAGCCCGGCCGCCGTGGTCTCGGCCATGCCGTGGTCGTGCGCGGCCGGCACGAAGTGCGTACCGACGAGGCCGTTGGTGGTGGCGCCGCAGATCGCGAACCCGCCGGCCAGCAGCCAGAACGGCCGGGTCCGGGCCGCGGCGGCCAGCGCGCCCAGCGCCCGGGTCGCCGCGCCGCCGGTCGGCGGCGGCGCCGCGACAACCTCGGTCGCGCCGTAGGCGGGCAGGTCGAGATCCGCCGGGTGTTCGCGCAGCAACCACACCACCAGGGGTACGACCGCCAGGGCGGCTCCGGCCACGACGAGCGCCGCCGTGCGCCATCCGTGGTCGCGCACCAGCACGGCGATCAGCGGCAGGAAGATCAGTTGGCCGGCCGCACCGCCCGCGGTCAGCACGCCGGTGACGAGTCCCCGTCGACGGACGAACCAGCGCCCGGTGACCGTCGCCACGAACGCCAGCGCCATCGAGCCGGTGCCCAGGCCGACGAGGACGCCCCAGCACAGCAGCAACTGCCAGCTCGCGGTCATGAAGACCGTCAGGCCGCTGCCGGCGGCGACCAGCAGCAGCGCCACCGAGACCACCCGGCGGATCCCGAACCGGTCCATCAGCGCGGCGGCGAAAGGCGCGGTCAGCCCGTACAGGAGCAGGTTGACCGAGACGGCCGCGGAGATGGTGGCGAGCGGCCAGCCGAACTCCTCGTGCAACGGGTGCAGCAGCACCGACGGGGTGGCGCGGAAGCCGGCCGCGCCGACCAGCGCCACGAAGGCCACGGCGGCGACGAGCCAGGCGGGGTGCAGGCGACGGTTCTTGGTCACGCTGATCAGTCTGAGTCGCGCTCTCGGTGGCGACGAGTGGCCGGAAAGCCATCATGCGCAATAATCGGGCCATGAGCAGTGGCCCGCACCGGATCGCCGTCCTCGCCCTCGACCAGGTCGTCGGCCTCGATCTGGGCACCCCGTCCCAGGTCTTCAGCACCGCCCGGGGCGCGGACGACAGGCCCCGCTACGACGTGCGGGTGTGCACCCCGGGTGGGCGGCCGGTCCGCAGCACCGCAGGCTTCCAGGTGCTCGCCGACCACGGGCTGGAGCTGCTCGACACCGCCGACACGGTGATCGTCCCGGGCATCCACGACGGCGCCGCACTGACCTCGGGCGGCATCGAGCCGGAGGTGGCCGCGGCGCTGCGGTCGGCGTACGAGCGGGGCGCCCGGATCATGTCGATCTGCACGGGGGCGTTCGTGCTGGCCGCGGCCGGTCTGCTCGACGGACGCCGGGCCACCACCCACTGGGCGTACGCCGAGCGGTTCCGCCGCCTGTACGACCGGGTGGCCCTCGACCCGGACGTGCTCTTCATCGTCGACGACCGGGTGTTCACCTCGGCCGGAGTGGCCGCCGGCATCGACCTCTGCCTGCACGTCATCCGCCTCGACCACGGCAGCGAGGTCGCCAACCGGGCGGCCCGCCGCTGCGTGATGCCGCCGTGGCGCGACGGTGGGCAGGCGCAGTACATCGAGCAGCCGGTGCCGAAGGCGACCGACACCAGCACGGCGGGCGCCCGGGAGTGGGCACGGCAGCGGCTGCACGAGCCGATCGCGCTGCGCGACCTGGCCGAGCAGTCGCGGATGAGCGTGCGGACCTTCACCCGCCGCTTCCGCTCGGAGACCGGCCTGAGCCCGGCCCAGTGGCTGCTGCAGCAGCGCACCGACCACGCGCGACTGCTGTTGGAGACGACCGACCTCACCGTCGACCAGATCGCCAGCCGCTGCGGTTTCGGCACGACGGCGGCCCTACGCCAGCAGCTCCACCAACGCGTCGGCGTGGCCCCGTCCACCTACCGCCGCACCTTCCACCCCCGCCCCGAGCTGATCAACCCCTGACCCCCCACCACCGCGATCTTGCGCTTTCGGTCGCCGAGATGCCCTTTGTGCACACCTTTGTCGAGACAGAATATGCAAGATCGGCGAGGTCCCCCGGGCTGCGGCTCAGGTACGGAGCAGGTGCAGCTGGGACTGGTGTTTGGGCAGGTGCACGCGGGTGTGCAGGTCGATGGTGCGGGACCAGGGCAGCGGCTCGTCCACGATGAGGTCGAAGCCCTCGCGCAGGTGCGTTTCGACCGGGGTGTCGGCGGCCAGGCCGAGCTGATCGACCAGCCCGCACAGCCGGTCGCTGGTGTCGTGCAGCAGCGCGGTCAGGCCACGCAGACCACCGTGCTCGGCGGCGAGCGCGTCGAGCTGCGGACGGTGGATGTCCTCTTCCAGCTCGTAGTAGGCGAACGGCGACCCGGCCAGCAGCGCCTCGGTGGCCTGG
Organism: Micromonospora sp. NPDC049114; assembly: GCF_040648635.1. Taxonomy (NCBI): domain Bacteria; kingdom Bacillati; phylum Actinomycetota; class Actinomycetes; order Micromonosporales; family Micromonosporaceae; genus Micromonospora; species Micromonospora sp. NPDC049114. The sequence continues at coordinate 379,223 of NZ_JBEZEA010000001.1, forward strand.
ATCATCAGCTCGTCGTTGGCGACCAGATGCGCGACGATCTGCTCCGCGCTGAGCTGCCCCTCCGGAGCCGGACCAAACGTCGCCCCGTCGATCTCAGCGAACACCCCGTCATAAGCGCGCCGCAAGCCACCAGTCTCCACCACACCCCCACCACACCCGCCCCACCGTGTCGATCATGGCGTTGTGGTGCCCGGTTCACCCGGATGAGCGGCATTTGCCACCCATGACAACTCCATGATCGACGCGGGTCGGTTCAGCGGCGGGACTGGCGGGAGCGGAGGTAGTCGGACACCACGTACTCGCCCAGGTCGTCGGTGTCGGGGGTGAACATGCGACCCCGGCTGCGCCGGGCCACCGCGTCGACGAAGCGGCGCAGACCCGGGTCGTCGCCGAGCATGAACAGGTTGAGAGTGGCGCCGTAGCGGCTGAGCTTGTCCACCTCACGGACGGTCGCCTCGATCGTCTCCGGCAGCGGCGGCCAGTGGAACAGCGCCTCGCCGTCGTCCGGGTCCAGGTGGGCGGTCGGCTCCCCGTCGGTGACCACCAGCACCACCGGCTCGGCGTCCGGATGGCGGCGCAGGTGCCGAGCGGCCAGCCGCAACGCGTGCTGAAGGTTCGTGCCCTGCTCCATGTCGGGATCCACCGCCGCCAGCTCCTGCTGGGTGAGGGTCATCGCCTCCCGACCGAAGCCCACGATCTGCAACGCGTCCTGCGGGAAACGGGTCTCCATCAGGTGCGCCAACGCCAGCGCCGTCTGCTTCATCGGCCCCCAACGACCCTGCGAGATCATCGAATACGACAGGTCGACGCAGAGCACCACCGCCGCGGAGGCCCGCTTCTCGGTCTCCACCACCTCGAAGTCGTCAGGCGCGAGCTGAAGCGGAACTGTCGGGCCGGCCCGGCGGACCGCCCGGGTCAGCGTGCGGACCACGTCCAACGGCTGCTCGTCGCCGTACTCCCAGGGGCGGGACGCGCCGCTGACCTCGCCCGCGGCGCCCGCCGAGCGCAGGTCGTGCTGGCCCCGCGGCCCGGCGGTCAGTTCGGCGAAGACCCGCCGCAGCGCGGTGCCACCGAGTCGGCGCAACGCCTTCGGGCTCAGCGTGAGCCCGTCCGCGTCCCGACTCACCCAACCCTGCCGGCGCAGCTCCCGCTCCAGATCACGCAGTCGGCGTACGTCGTCGGCGGCGTCCCGGCCCAGCGTCCGGGCCACCGCGTCGACGTCCACGTCGTCCAGCGTGGCCCCGGGGTGTTCCTGGTCGAGCTGGTCCAGCAGGTCGTCCAGCTCGCCGATCTCACCCAGCGCCCCGGCGGCGTCGGCGTAGTCCAGCGGCTGCTCACCCCGGACCCGCTCGCCACGCCCCCACCGCAGATCCGGTCGCAGCGCCCGCAGGTTCGCGTCGAGCGCGGACAGCTCCCCGGCGAGACGGTCGCCGAGTGACTGCCGCATCAGGCCGGCCAGCTCGGCGCGCTGCCGCTCGGAGAGCGAGTTCATCAGCCGCTCACCGGCCGCCGAGCGGCGGGCCAGCACGTCGATCAGCTCGTCGACAGTCTCCGGCTGCTCCGGGAAGAAGTCACCGTGCCGGCGCATGAACTCGGCGAACGCGTCGGTGGTGTCCTCCGCGCGGCCGTGCCGGGCCAGCAGGTCGTTCAGGTCCCGCATCATCTCGGCGAGCCGCTGCTGCGCCGCCGGATCGGCCGACGCGCGCACCGCGTCGCGCAGCCCGGCGAACCGCTGACCGAGGACGTCGTCGCGGAGCTGGTCGAGGATCTGCTGGTACGAGCGGCGGGCGTCCTCGCTGGCCCACTGGTAGCCGGACAGCTCCTCGACCGCCCGCGCGGTGGAGCGGGGCAGGTTGTCCAGCACCGCCTCGGCGAACCGCGCGTCGTCGTCGTCGCGGCCCCGCAGCTCGTCGCGCTCGGCGGCGAGGGCCTGGTCGAGCAGCGCCTGCGCGCGGGTCACCGCACCGTCGAGATCGCCACGGCGCAGCGCCTCGCGGCGCAGCCGTCGCGCCCGGGCGGCCAGGTCGTCGAGCCCGCCACGCCCCAGCGGGCCCCGGCGAAGCAGGTCGCGCAGCGCCTCCCGCAGGCTGCCGCCGGCCAGCACCTCGGCGCCGACCGCGTCCACCGCCTCACGCACGTCGTACGGGGGTGCGAGCGGGTCGGGCCCGCCGTTCCACTGCCCGTACCGGAACCGGTTGCCGGCCATGGTCAGCCCCGGCCGCCGTAGACGGTGCGCCCCGAGTCGGTCACGTCCTTGCCGAGCCGGCGGGTCAGGTGCAGCCCCTCCAGCACGAACTCGACCGCGGCAGCGGCCTCCTCCGGGGTGGGCGCGTCGCCGAGGCCGAGCCGGTCCAGCACCTTGGCCAGGCCGGGAACGGTGCCCACCTGGCGCAGCAGCTCGGTCGAACCGACCAGCTCGCCGGTCTCGATCGCCGTCCCGTCCTCGACCAGGGCGGTGAACCCGGACAGGTCCAGCCCGGCGAGGTGGGCGCGGAACGTCTCGGCGGTGGCGGTCCGCAGCAGGTGGGCGAGGACCTCGATCTCCCGCCCCTCCTCGCCGCTCTCGAACTCCACCTTGCCGCGCAGCGTGCTGGTCACCGACACCGCGTCGCCGACCCGCGCCACCGCGGCCTCGGACCGACCGTCCGGGTTGGCGGAGGCGGCGAGCAGGCCGGCACGGCGCAACGCGGCACCGGCGACCGTCTCGGCGGCGGCGATCGCGAACCGGGCGGAGACACCGGAGCGCGGGTCCACCGACGGGGACTCCCGCACGGCGCGGGCGAACCGGGCCAGCACCTCCAGCACGTGCTCCGGCACCTCGGCGACCAGGTCGGCCTCCTGGCGGATCAGCGCCAGCTCCAACTCCAGGTCGACCGGGTAGTGGGTGCGGATCTCGGCGCCGAACCGGTCCTTGAGCGGCGTGATGATCCGGCCGCGGTTGGTGTAGTCCTCCGGGTTGGCGCTGGCCACCAGGAGCAGGTCCAGCGGGAGGCGCAGCTGGTAGCCGCGGACCTGGATGTCCCGCTCCTCCAGCACGTTGAGCAGCGCCACCTGGATGCGCTCGGCCAGGTCGGGCAGTTCGTTGACGGCGAAGATGCCCCGGTTGGTGCGCGGCACCAACCCGAAGTGGATGGTCTCCGGGTCACCGAGGGTGCGTCCCTGGGCGATCCGGATCGGGTCGACGTCACCGATCAGGTCGCCGACGCTGGTGTCCGGGGTGGCGAGCTTCTCGCCGTAGCGCATCGAGCGGTGCAGCCAGCCGATCGGCAGCTCGTCGCCGGCCTCGGCGACCTGGGCGACCGACGCGGGGGTGAGCGGGTGCATCGGGTGCTCGTTGAGGACCGAACCTGCAATGACGGGGGTCCACTCGTCGAGCAGCCCGCCCAGCGCGCGGATCAGTCGGGTCTTGCCCTGGCCGCGCTCGCCGAGCAGCACCATGTCGTGCCCGGCGAGCAGAGCCCGCTCGACCTCGGGAAGGACGCTGTCGTCGTAGCCGACGATGCCCGGGAAACGGGTCTCGCCGGAACGCATCCGGGCGAGGAGGTTGTCGCGGAGTTCCTGCTTGACGGTGCGGTACTGGTGACCGGCCGCGCGCAGCGCGCCGAGCGTGCCGGGCAGGTCGGCCGGTGGAACCGGGATTACCGGGGTAGGCGCAGTCACCCGAGTAACGCTAGCTCACATTCGCGGGGGCGCCCCGGGCATCGGGAGCACCCCCACCGCCCACCCTCAGCCCCGGCCGCAGCGTCCGCAGGTCCCCCGGCGGCGCCTGTGGTACGCGTACGTCGCCGCGCCGAGCGCCACGCCCCACAGCGGCCAGAGCAGCATGGGCGCCCCGGTCAGGCTGACCCCGCCGGTGAGCTCCCAGAACCTGGGGTTGCTGAGTAGTCCCAGGCTGGCGGCGGTCACCGCGATGGCGACCAGGGTGGCCGGCACCACGGCCAGCAGCACCGGCACCCGGCGACCGGCGAGCCCGACCATCCAGCGCGGGAACCGCTCGCCCCAAGGCTGGACCAGCCCGAGGGTGAGGATCGCGCCGACGGTGGCGAACGCGCCCAGCCCGAACCCGGCCCAGACCAGCCCGGTGTCCTGCATCTCGGTCAGGAACTCGCGGGAGATGCCGAGCGGGATGCCGGCGGCCCAGGCGAACCGGGTCGACGCGTACGTCAGCGGAATCGCCGCCGCGATGCCGGCGGCCCACCGACCCCAGCGCGCGGCGGCGGCCGGGGTGGTCCAACCCCGGTCGGTGTCGCCGCGTCCGCAGCCGACGCAGGCCCCGGCGGTACGGCGCTGCCAGGTGAGGACCGCCCCGGCCAGCAGCAGCCCGCCGGCGAGCGCGGCGAACCGGCCGAACAGCGCCCAGTTGAAGATGTCGGAGTAGTCGACGGGCGGCCAGCCGAACGGCGCTCCCACGATCAGGATCGGCAGGTAGCCGAGGACGATCAGCACGCGGGCGTCCGGGACGACCACGGCGAGTCCGAACGCCACCGCCCAGCCGTAGCCGGCGAGCAACACCCGCAGCGGGCCGGGCGGGCGGACCGCGGGGCGGCTCATGGCGAGGGCGGCCACCGCGGCGGTGAGCAGGACGCCGGCGAAGAGTGGGGTGGCCACGTCCACGGGCACCAGGCGCAGCAGGTTCACGTCGCCGCCGTGCCTGTCGTTCGCGCCGAACGGATAGCCGGCGCCGTTGAGCATGCTGACCAGGGCGAGTACGCCCCACAGGCCGAGCCAACCGGCGGCCAGTGGGGCGAACCGGTCCGGCCAGCGGGAATCGGAACGGGGTCGGGATGCGGTGATCGTCGTCATGCTCTCAGCCTCGGCCGGCAGCCGGTCGAAACCCTCCCGGCCGGCGGTGAACCCGCTCCCCCGGGTGGGGGACCGATCAGCCGGACGGGGTGACGAAGCCGGACTCGTAGGCGGCGATCACTGCCTGCGTACGGTCCCGGACGCCCAGCTTGGCCAGCACGTTGCCGACGTGCGTCTTGACCGTCTCCACCCCGACCACCAGGTGCGCGGCGATCTCCGGGTTGGACCGGCCGGTGGTCATCAGCCGCAGCACCTCGGCCTCCCGCTCGGTGAGCCGGGCAGCCCGCAGCCGGTCGCCACCCGCCGGCCCGTACGCCCCGACGAGCTGGCGGATCGCGGCCGGGAAGAGCAGCGACTCGCCCGCCGCGACGACCCGGACCGCCTCGATGACCTCCGCCGGCCGGGCCCGTTTGAGCAGGAAGCCGGAGGCGCCGGCGCGCAGCGCCTCGTAGACGTACTCGTCGTTGGCGAACGTGGTGACGACCAGCACCCGGGGCGGGTCGGCGGAGGTGGCCAGCAGGTGCCGGGTGGCCTGGATGCCGTCGATGCCGGGCATCCGCACGTCCATCAGCACCACGTCCGGGCGGTGCCGGGCGACCAGGGGCGGCACCTCGGCGCCGTCGGCGGCCTCGGCGAGCACCCGCAGATCGGGTTGAGCGTCGATGATGGCCCGCAGCCCGACCCGGATCAACTCGTCGTCGTCGACGATCAGCACACCCGTGGTCATCGCACGTCCTCATAGGGCAGGCGGGCCCGGATCAGCCAGCGGTCGCCGTCCGGCCCCACGGTGAGTCGACCGCCGAGCAGCAGCACCCGTTCCCGCATGCCGTCCAGGCCCCGACCGGACCGCCCCGTGTCGGCCCGGTCGGGGCTGCTCATCGTGTTGACCAGTTCCAGCTCCAGCGCGTCCGGCCGCAGGTCCAGGCGCAGTGTCACCGGCCCGTGGCCGTAGCGGACGGCGTTGGTCAGTCCCTCCTGGACGATCCGGTAGCCCTCCCGGGAGACGATCGCGGGCAGTCGCGCCGGGTCGCCGACGCGCTGCGCGTGCACGGTCAGCCCGGCCGCGCGGGTGTCGGCGACCAGCCGGTCCAGGTCGGCGAGGGTACGTTGCGGTGCCACCGAGGGCCGGTCGCCGCCGTTCTCGCGGAGCAGCCCGAGCACGTGGTCCAGCTCGTCCATCGCGGTCCGCCCGGCCTCCTCGATGGCGGTGAGCGCCCGCCTGACGAACTCCGGATCGCTGTCGAGCACCTCGCGGGCCGCGCCGGCCTGGAGGGTGGCCACGGTCAGCGCGTGACCTACCGAGTCGTGCAGTTCCCGGGCCAGCCGGTTGCGCTCGGCCAGTCGGGTGGCCCGCGCCTCGAGCGCGGCGATCCGCTCGGCTTGCGCGGGGCCGAGCAGCACCGGCGCCATCGAGACGGCGAGCGCGCCGAGTCCGGCGACGGCGTAGCCGAGGCCGACCAGCAGGGCCACCCCGGTCAGCGTCAGCCAGCCGCCGTCCCGTCCGTCCAGCGGCCCGAACCGCTCCTGGCTGGTCAGTTCGGCGCCCACACCGAACTGCTGGGCGATGAACGCCAGCGCCATCGGCAGGGCGCTGAACAGGGCGATCATCACCAGCGCGCCGATGATGAGGTGCGTGGCGATCCAGAGCGCGCTGCGCAGGCGGCTCTCCCGGTCGCCGCGGTGCCCCGGCGCGGGGTCGGGCAGGTCGACGCCGAGCAACGCCCGCACGGCGGCGATCTCCAGCGCCCGGCTGCCGTCCAGCAGCAGCGGCACCACGGCGATCAACGCCGCGATCAGCAGGAGGGCGTACACCAGTGGGCGGGGGATCGTCGAGTCGGTGAGCAGTTGCGCGAACGTCACCGCGAGGACCCCGTACGGCAGCGCCAGCACACCACCGAGCAGCAGGAACACGCCGCGTCGCCAGGTGCTGCCGGCCACCAGCGGGGCCAGTGCCGCGCGGAAGGTCATGCGGTCATTCTGCTGCCGTCACCCCGGGGTGCGACTCCCCCGCACCGGGGAGATCTCAGCGGTGGTCGGCGACGTACCCCTGCGGGTCCTTGTCGCGGAACGGCAGGTCGCGGCCGTTCTTGTGCTCGCCGTAGAAGGTCAGCCAGCGCTGGCCCAGCTCGGCGCGCAGTTCGAAGCTGGCGTGCCGGCGGAAGTCGGGCAGCGCCTCGTCCTCCTCCTCGGCGAGGTGCTCGCTGTTCTCCCGGCGGGCCGTGCCGACGGCCTCCCACCACTTTTTCGAGCCGACCGGGTGCAGCTTGGACTCGGCGATGGCGTCCCGGATCTTGTTGTGGTCGCCGATCGCGTCGGCGGTCTCGTCCTCGCCGTCGTCACCGTGCTTGACCAGGTGCGGGTAGAGGATCGCCTCCTCCGCCTCGGCGTGGATGTCCAGGTGCAGGGCGAGCGCCTCCCAGATGGCCAGCAGCTCCTGCTCGTCGCGGGCATCGTCCAGGCGGGCGAAGCCGCGCCGGAAGGTGGCGTGGTCGTCCAGGATCAGTGCGGTGATGTCGTCCACTGTGCTCATTTCTCCGTCGGGCCGGCGATCCGGTTACGCAGCATCCGGGGCAGCGCGGCGAGCCCGGTGACCGGGCGGAACCGTTTGGCGGCCTCGGCCAGCGCCGCGTACTCGTCGTCGGCGAGGTCGAGGTCGGCCGCCGCGGCGTTGCGTTCCATCTGCTCCACGCTTGACGCGCCGGGAATGGCCAGCACGTTGGGGTGGCGCAGCAGGTACGCCAGCGCGATCTGGCTGGCTGTGGCGTCGTGTGCCTCGGCGACCTGGCGCAGCGTGTCGATCAGGACGGCGCCCCGCTCCAGGTTCTCCGGCAGGAAGTACGGGTTGGCGCGGCGGACCGCGCCGGTCGGCGGGTTCTTCGCGTCGTACCGGCCGGACAGGAAGCCCTGCGCCAGCGGGCTGTACGCGATGACGACCCGGCCGGTCTGGCGCGCGTACGGCAGCAGGTCCTGTTCGGGTGCGCGGTCCAGCATGCTGTAGCGGACCTGGTTGCTGAGCACCCGCCGGCCGAGTGCGGCCTCGGCGACCTGCCAGCGGCGCAGCCCGTAGTTGCTGACCCCCACCTCACCGACCAGCCCGACGTCCTGCAGGGCCCGCATGCCGCGCATCGTGGTGTGGTCGGCGACCAGCGGGTGGGGCTGGTGCACCTGGTAGAGGTCGATGCTGGTGACGCCGAGGCGGGCCGCCGAGGCGACCGCCCGCTGCTGCACCACCGCGGCCACCGGCAGCACGGGGAAGATCTTGCTGGCGACCACGACCTTGGGCCGGTCGTCGCCGAGCGCCGCGCCGAGGATCCGCTCGCTGCGCCCGAAGCCGTAGATCTCCGCGGTGTCGAAGACTGTCACGCCCAGCTCGACGGCCCGCCGGACGATCTGCGCGGCCCGCTGCTCGAAGTCGGGGCCGTAGCCCCACTCGCGGGAGCCGAACTGCCAGGTGCCGAGGCCGATCTTGGAGAGCGGTTTGGGGGTGTCGAGGGCGATGAACCGCATGGCCTCGAAACTACCCCGTTGTCCCGGTTTCCACGCCCGATCCCGTGCACCACGGCCCGCGGCTAGGCTCATGATCGTGACTTACCTCGCCCCGGATGACCGCTACGACACCATGACCTACCGGCGCAGCGGACGCAGTGGCCTGCGGCTGCCCGTCGTCTCCCTCGGGCTCTGGCACAACTTCGGCCCGGACCGTCCGTTCGACAGGCAGCGCGACATCGTCCGCCGTGCCTTCGACCTGGGCGTCACCCACTTCGACCTGGCCAACAACTACGGTCCGCCGCCCGGTTCGGCGGAGGAGAACTTCGGTCGGATGCTCGCCACCGACCTCAAGCCGTACCGGGACGAGCTGGTCATCTCCAGCAAGGCCGGCTACCTCATGTGGCCCGGCCCGTACGGCGAGTGGGGCTCGCGCAAGAACCTGATCTCGTCGCTGGACCAGTCGCTGGGCCGGATGGGCCTGGACTACGTCGACATCTTCTACTCGCACCGCTTCGACCCGGACACCCCGCTCGAGGAGACGATGGGCGCGTTGGACGCCATCGTCCGCTCCGGCAAGGCGCTGTACGTGGGCATCTCGAACTACAACTCGGAGCAGACCACGCGGGCCGCCGCGATCCTGCGCGAGCTGGGCACGCCGCTGCTGATCAACCAGCCGTCGTACTCGATGCTCAACCGTTGGACCGAGTCCGACGGCCTGCTCGACACGTTGGAGCAGGTCGGGGCCGGCTGCATCGCGTACAGCCCGCTGGCTCAGGGTCTGCTGACCGACCGGTACCTGGGTGGCATCCCGGCCGACTCGCGGGTGCGCACCAGCGTCTTTCTCAACGAGAGCGACCTCAGCGACGAGAAGATGGCCACCATCCGGGGGCTCGGCACGGTCGCCGAGCGGCGCGGCCAGTCTCTCGCGCAGCTCGCGCTGGCCTGGGCGCTGCGCGACCCGCGGATGACCAGCCTCATCATCGGTGCGAGCAGCGTCGAGCAGTTGGAGACCAACATCGCCGCCGTGGACAACCTCGACTTCACCGCCGAGGAGCTGGCCGAGATCGACCGGCTGCTGGGCTGAGCGCCGCCGGGTCGAGCGGCGGGCCGGGTCACCAGATCCGGCGCCGCCCGGCCCGGTGGTTGCGGACCTCGCACTGCCGTCCCACCGGCGCGGCCGCGCCGCGTCGCCGCCGGCCCACACCGACCAGCACCAGGACCAGCACGACTGCGGCGCCGGCCAGCACCGGCCACCGCGCGCCCAGGTCGGTCACCGACGCCACCGGCACGCCCGGGTCGGCCGCCGCCGCCACCGTCGCCGCGTCGGTGGCGGCCGGCTGACTCGCTTCGGTACGCGCAGCAGCCGGGGCCGCCTTCGTCGCGCTCTTCGTCGCGCCGCTTCGCGCCGTGCGGAACACGACGTCCGAGCAGGAGTAGTAGGTGTCCGGGGTGTTCGAGTTCTGCCAGATCGTGTAGATCAGGTGTCGGCCGCTGCGGTCCGCCGGCAGCCGGCCCGCCAACTGGTACGCCCCACCCCGCACCGGCGGGTCGGTCCGGGTCAGAAATGGCCGGGACTCCAGATCCGACCAGGTCAGTCGCTTGCGGGGGTCGTAGTCGGACTTGGTGACGTAGAGCCGGAAGGTGCCCCGGTGCTCGATGGTCGTCCGGTAGCGGAAGGTGAACGCCGCGCCCGTGGTCACCTCGGTGCTCGGCCAGTCGGTGCGGGGCAGGTCCAGTCCCCGGTACGCGGACAGCCCACCGCTGCACAGCTCACCGTCCGGGATCCGTTCCCGGTCCCGACCGTTGACGGCCGCGACGCGTACGTTGTCCCATTCCCGTACGGCCGCGCCCGCCGCCACCGCCGCCCGGCAGGCCGCACTGGCGGCGTGCCGGCCCTCCGGCCCGCAGGCCGCCGCGCGGCTGATCGGGTCGGTGGGGGCGCCGTGCGCCCAGGCGGGCGCCGCGCCCAGCGGTGCGGCCGCCACGGCGACCAGCACGGCTGCGAGCACTCGACGCACGCTCATGGATTGACCTCCCGCGCAGTGGTACGGACGCGGGACGCCAAAGGTTCGACCGCTCGGGGCCCGGGAATCGCCCGGCGGGCCTCGGCGTTTCGATAGGCGGTACGGATTCAGGCCAGACCCCCAGGCCGAGGAGGCAGACATGAAGGTACGTAGCTCGTTGCGTGCGCTGAAGCAGAAGCCGGGTTCGGTGGTGGTGCGTCGTCGCGGCCGGGTGGTCGTGGTAAACCGCGCGAACCCGCAGTGGAAGAGCCGTCAGGGCTGATAACACACTTATCGGATATACCTCCGCCGGGGCGGATGCGGCACGATGCCGCATCCGCCCCGGCGCTGTTCGGGACTCAGTCCACGAGGGAGCGGCAGTTCATCGGGGCGTCCTTCGGCACCAGAGCCCAGGCCACCTTCTCGTAGCCCGCGCCCTTGTGAATCGGGAAGACGCTGAAGTGCAGGATGCTGCCCTTCGGCATCTTCGACGGCGCGATCACCCACTCCGAGTCACCGAACACGCCGTCCTCGTTGGCCCCGGGGATCCGGTCGAACGTCAGGACCTCCTTGATCTGGGGCAGTTCCGCACCCTTGGGCGTGCACAGGAGATCCGCCTTGACGACGGACGGAACGCCCGCGTCGGCCAGCGCCTTCTCCAGCGCATCGGGATTGATCACCTGCTTGGACCGCAGGCGCAGCTGCACCGAGCCGTCCGCCTTCTTGACCACCGAGAACGCCGCCGGTTCCATGGCCGGTGCCGTGACGGCGTCACCGGCCGAGGCCGTGGTGCCGCCGGCAGCGGTGCTGCCGGCCGTCGACGAGCCGGAACTGCCGAAGCCCAGCGGCACAGCCAGCGCGATGGCGGCCAGGGCGGCGAGCCCGCCGCCGGCGGCCACACCGAGCACGCCACGGTTACGCCGGCGTGCGTGGCCCCGCGCCTCGATCGCCTCGACCGGACGGTCCATCCGCACGCCGGAGAGAGTTTTCCTCATCGCGTTGAGCACCTCATCCTCGTTCATTTCGAGTCCTAACTGGTCACGGGCACGAATTGCGCCCGCAGGGCCGCTGTGGCGCGAGACAGGTGGACCGCTACGGTCCGCGGTGAGATGCCCAGTTCGTGGGCCACGGTGTTGGTGTCCAGGTCAAGCCAGACCCGCAAAACGATCACCTCGCGTTGCCGCTTCGGTAGCTGGCGAATGGCGCTCAGCATCGCCTGGTCGACGTCGTGAACGTCGTCATCCGGCCGGGGCAGGTCGTGGCCGTCGAAGGCGACCTCGCGCCGACGACGCCGCCACCAGGACACCCGGACGTTGAGGGCGGTGCGCACCACCCACGCCGTTGGTGCCGGATGCCGACTCACCTTCCGCCAGGAGGCCCAGGCCCGCGCGAACGCCTCGGCGACCAGGTCCTCCGCCAACGCACGATCACCCGTACTGGCCAGTACGGCACGCAGGCAGTTGTCCCGGCAGCGCTGGTAGAAGTCCGCGAAGTCCTTCCGTTCTTGCTCCACACCTGGCACACGCATGAGCACGGTGATTCATTTACCGCAGCCGGAAAAAGATTTGCACGGCACCCCTCGACGGGCCCCGGTGGTCGCGATGGCCGCAGGCCCCGCACACCGCGGCCCGACCGGCGAGCGGTATGGCCCGGTCGATGCGATCATGCCCTGGACTGAGCATGTTCATCGATTGCAGGGGGCGACGGTGCACGGAGAAGACAGGTCAGCGACCCGACGGCGTACGCGCAGGTTCGTGGCCGGCGCGGCGGGCGCGTTGGCGGTGCTGGCCACCGTTCCGGCACCCGCGCAGGCCGCCAGTTGGACCCCGGTCCGGGTGGTGTCCGAGGCCGGCTGGAGCGGGCAGGACCAGCCCTTCGTGGCGGTCGACCGCGACGGTGACTCGCTGCTCGCCTGGGCGGGGTGCGACAGCAGCGCGAGCGGCTGCTACGACCAGGTCAAGACGCAGACCGTCTCCGCCGACGGCGTGTGGGGCCCGATCCAGACCCTCTCGCCGCGCGGCGCCGTGGCGTCCTGGCCCAAGATCGCCTCCGACGACGACGGCGACTCCGCAGTGGTGTGGACGCAGGACAGCCTCGTGGTGGGCCGCCGGGTGTCCGCGACGGGCGAACCGGGTCCGCTGCAGACGATCGCGACCTGGAGCGCGAGCAGTCCGGCTGTCGCGGTGGACCCCACGGGTCAGGCGCTGGTCACCTGGACGGAGATCCGCGACGGCGGGTTCATCACGAAGGCTCGCTACTTCGCCGCGGACAGCTCCCTCGGGCCGGAGCTGACCCTCGGCGTGGGCGCCGACCAGCCCGTCGTGGCCATGGACCGCACCGGAACGGCCCTGGTCGCCTGGACCGAGAACTACGAGCGGGTGGTCGCGCGGCGGGTCCGCCCGGAGGGTGTGTCCGCCCCGCGCGCGATCGCCGGGGCGGCCACCGACATCCGGTACGGCAGCGTCTCGGTCGCCCTGGACCGCGACGGGGACGCGGTGATCAGTTACCGGTGGTCGAAGGCGGGTGCGCCTCCTCGCCTGCGGGTGCGCCACTACAGCCACACCGACACGCTGGGCAGCGTCATCAGCGTGTCGCCGGCCACCCACGAGCTGACCCTGCACGACGAACTGGCCGCCGACCTGGACGGCGACGCGGTGCTGACCTGGGGCCGCTGGACCCCGGAGGGCACCCAGGTGTTCGGTCGCACGATCTCCAGCACCGGCGCCCTCGGCGCGGTGACCAGGCTCGGTGTCGGCGACTGGCCGAAGGTCGCCCTGGACGACGACGGTGACGGCCTGGTCACGTGGAACTCGCCCAGCCCGGACTTCTCGACCACACGGGTGCAGGCCAGGACGATCGGGCCGGACGGCGCGTTCGGCGCGGCCGAGATCCTCTCCCCGGACGGGCGCTTCGCGCAGCCCGCGTCCAGCCCGACGGGCCGCTTCTCGGTGATCTGGCAGAAGAGCACCTACGAGTACGACATCCGGATGCGCTTCAGCCAGTAGACGAGTCGGCACAGCAGAACGCCCTGGCAGGGAATGATCCCCGCCAGGGCGTTTTGCAAGGGTGGAGCCGAGGGGACTCGAACCCCTGACCCCCACACTGCCAGTGTGGTGCGCTACCAGCTGCGCCACGGCCCCTTGCTGTCGTCCCGGTCGCCCGGGCACTGGGAAACTATACACAGACCGGCCGGCATGGTCATCTCGCGGGGTCCCGCCCGGCCGGGTCAGTTGAGGGCCACGTCCGGCGGGAAGTGGGCGACGGCGGCCATCATGCCGCCCTGCCGGCGCAGCACCATCGGCCACAGGTCGTCGGGGCGGTCGACGAAGGCGTCGCCGGGCAGAGCGTCCAGCAGGAACCAGGACCCGTCGGCGATCTCCTGCTCCAACTGCCCGCTGCCCCAGCCGGAGTAGCCGGCGAAGACCCGGATGCCGCCGATGCTCTCGCGCAGCTTCTCCGGGTCGACCGAGAGGTCGATCGTGCCGACCGCGCCGGAGACCTGGTGAAAGCCCTTGAGTCGGCGCAGCGGTTGCCGCATCCGGGCCAGGCAGATCGCCGAGTCGGGCTGCACCGGGCCGCCCTCGAAGAGCACCGCGGGGTGGCGGGCCAGGTCACTCCAGTCACCCAGCACCTCGGCGACCGGCACCTCGGTCGCCCGGTTCAGGACCACGCCGAGCGCGCCACCCGGCTCGTGGGCGACCAGCAGCACCACCGTACGGTCGAAGTTCGGGTCTTTGAGCGCCGGAGTCGCGACCAGCAGCCGCCCGGTCATCGACTCCATCGCTCGTCCGCCGATCGCCTGGCCCTCTCCCTGCATCTCACCTACCCGTCAGCCGTGAGCCCGCGCCGGGGACCCGTCATTCGCCGGACCCGCACGGTGCATCGGGATCAGCCGCGCTGTCAACGCCATGCCTGGCACCATAGCCTGCGTCCCCGGTGCTGGCTAAGGTCTGACCGGCGGGTGATCGGACAGTTGCGACGGAGGTTCCATGGCACCGACGGCGGACCTCGCGGTGATCGGCGGCTCCGGCCTGTACGCCCTCCTCGACGGCACCCCGCATGAGCTGGGCACCCCTTACGGTTCGCCCTCGGACGCGGTGACCATTGCGGAGGTGGCCGGGCGGCGGGTCGCGTTCCTGCCCCGGCACGGTTCCGACCACCGGTACCCGCCGCACCGGATCCCGTACCGGGCCAACATGTGGGCACTGCGGTCCCTCGGCGTACGCCAGGTGTTGGCGCCGTGCGCTGTCGGTGGGCTGCGTCCGGAGCTGGGGCCGGGCACGTTCGTGGTGCCGGACCAGCTCATCGACCGCACCAGCGGGCGCGTGCAGACCTACTACGACGAGGGCGCGGTGCACGTGCCGTTCGCCGACCCGTACTGCCCGCGGGGCCGGCACGCGCTGCTCGCCGCGGCGGCGTCCCGGGACGTCACGGCGGTGGACGGCGGGACGGTGGTGGTGGTCGAGGGTCCACGGTTCTCCACCCGTGCCGAGTCCCGCTGGTTCGCTTCGATCGGCGGCACTGTCGTGAACATGACTGGTCACCCGGAGGCGGTGCTCGCCCGGGAGATGGCGCTCTGCTACTCGTCCATCGCGTTGATCACCGACCTGGACGCCGGGGTGCAGGCGGGCGAGTCGGTGACCCAGGACGAGGTGTTCCGGGTCTTCGCGGCCAACACCGAGCGCCTGCGGGACGTGCTGCTGGACGCGGTGGCGGCGCTGCCCGCCGAGCAGGACTGCGCGTGCGGCCGGGCGCTGGACGGAATCACACTGCCCTTCGCGCTGCCCTGACCTGCGCCGCACGAGGCCCGGTGGGTGAGCCGGACCGCTGACGGCCGGGAAACGCCCGAAAGGTCCGTCACATCCCGATAGATTCGGCTGATCGGGAGGGCGGCCACGGTCGCCCCTGCGCGCGACACGGAGGCAGGTGACGATGGCAACGGTCCGGGACGCGACGTACGACGTGCTCCGCACCCTCGGCATGACCACCGTCTTCGGCAACCCCGGCTCCACCGAGGAACCGTTCCTGCAGGACTTCCCGGCCGACTTCCACTACGTGCACGCGTTGCAGGAGGCCACGGCGGTGGCGATGGCCGACGGGTACGCCCAGGCGGCGGGCAGGCCCGCGCACGTCAACCTGCACACCGCCCCGGGAATGGGCAACGGTATGGGCAACCTGGTCACCGCCTGGCACAACAAGACGCCACTGATCGTCACCGCCGGCCAGCAGACCCGGGAGATGCTGCTGCTGGAGCCCCGGCTGACCAACCGACGGGCGGTAGAGCTGCCCGAACCGTACGTCAAGTGGAGCTACGAGCCGGTCCGCGCGCAGGACATCCCGGCGGCGCTGCTGCGGGCGTACGCGACAGCCGTGCAGCCGCCCGCCGGGCCGGTCTTCCTCTCCCTGCCGATGGACGACTGGGCGCAGCCCGCCGAGGCGCCTCCCGCGTCGCGCTCGGTGGCTACCCGCTTCGGGCCGGATCCGCAGCGCTTGGACATGTTCGCGCGGGTGCTGGCCGAGAGCCGCAACCCGGTGCTGGTGTTCGGGCCCGGCGTGGACCGCTCCGGCAGCTGGCCGGCGGCCGTCGCCCTGGCCGAGCGGCTGGCCGCACCGGTCTGGTCGGCCCCCGCACCGGAACGGGCCGTGTTCCCGGAGGATCACCCGCAGTTCCGCGGGGTCCTGCCGTTCGCCATCAGGCCGCTGGCCGAAGCGTTGCAGGGGCACGACACCGTCCTGGTCGTCGGCGCCCCGGTGTTCCGCTACTACCCGCACGTCCCGGGCGACCACCTGCCCGAGGGCGCCCGCCTGCTGCACGTCACGGACGACCCGGACGAGGCCGCCCGCGCCCCGGTCGGGGACAGCCTGCTCGGCGACCCCGGGCTGACTCTCGCCGCGCTGCTCGACAGGCTTCCGGCCGCCGACCGGCAGCCGCCGACGCCGCGCGCCGCTCCGCAGCCCCCGGAGGTCACCGTGCCGCTGAGCGCCGACGCGATGTTCGCCGCGCTGGCCGCGCACTGGCCGGCCGACGGCGTACTGGTCCAGGAGTCACCGTCCAACCTGTCCGCACTGCGCCGCCACCTGCGCATCACCCGGCCGGCGTCGTACTTCACGATGGCCAGCGGCGGACTCGGCTACGGCCTGCCGGCCGCGATCGGGGTGGCGCTGGCCGAGCGGGACACCGGGCGTCGCCGGCCGGTGGTGGCGGTGATCGGCGACGGCTCGTTCCACTACTCGGTGCAGGCGCTGTGGACCGCCGCGCGCCTGGCACTGCCCGTGGTGGTAGTCGTCCCGGTCAATCAGCAGTACGCGATCCTCAAGGCGTTCGCCGAGCTGAAGAACACTCCCGGGGTGCCCGGCCTGGACCTGCCGGGGCTGGACGTCACCGCCATCTCGGCCGGCTACGGCTGCGCCACCGAGGTGGTGCGGACCCCCGACCAGCTCGGCGCCGCCCTCGCCGCCGGCCTGCGCGCCGACGGACCCACGGTGCTGCCGGTGCCGATCAGCACCGACGTGCCCACGATCCTCTGACCGAGCCCGCGCGGGCGGTCAGCGGCCCGTCACCGGGCGGCGATCGTCAGCGGGGCGCCGGTGAAGACGTCCAGCACCGGCCGCGCCCCCAGCGGGGCGGTCAGGGTGACGGTGACCGGCTCCAGCTTGAGCACGTCGGTGCACACGCCGGTGGCCCGGGTGACGGCGCCGCCGACCACGACCACGTCCGGCCGTTCCGACACCACCGGGGTGATGTCGGTGTCGCAGGCGCCGACGCCGAGCCGGACGGTCAACCGAGCGCCGTCCACCGCCACCATGTCCTGGGCGGCCACCAGACCCTCCGGCAGGGGCTGGGTCGGCGTGGGCGCCGAGGGGACGGGCGTGACGGCCGTCGGCGCGACGGCGAGCTGGGCGACCGGGGTGGCCAGCTCCTCCACCGTGAACAGCCAGGCCGGCACCTGCGCCTCCCCGCGACTCGTGCGGACCGGGACGGCACCGAGGGTCACCCCGGTGACGGTCAGCGGAAGGCAGGCCGTCTCCGTCGTGCTGGTCGCCCAGCCGTCCGGTCCGGGTTCGACTGTGGGACCGCCGGGAGTCGGCAGGCCGGGCCGCTTCGGCCGTCCGGGGCAGGGCAGCGGGTCGCCCCGGTCGAGCTGCCGGTACGCCTCGGCCGCGCTGACCAGCGGCAGGGTCAACCGCCCGTCCGGGAACCGGATCTCGGCACCGACGCGGGTGGGTGGGATGGCGACCTGGGCGCGGTACCAGCCGGCCCGGAAGGCCGTCTCGGTGTCGGGCGTGAAGCGCGGGTCGCCGGTGAGCACCGTCGGCCCCTGCAGGGGGACGTAGCCGTCACGCCAGCCGGGGCCGGGCCGCCACGCCGCGGCGACCGCGCTGGCCCGCTGGTCGAAGGCGCTGTGCGCCGTCGTGGTGGGCCCGGCGGCGGGCGTCGCGCCGGTCGCGGCGCAGCCCACCATGGACAGCAGCGGAAGTACGAGCAGCAGAACCGGTCGACGCATGCCAGGTTCGACGGGACCGCCGCCAGGTGGGTTCCCGCCTCGGCTCAGGTCTCGCCGCCCAGATCCGTCTGGTACGCCTGCCAGAGCAGATTGGCACCTCGGCGCCGGTGCCGCGCGAGGGTCCGCAGCAGGTGCCCCGTCCGGCGGCGCAGTTCGTCCGGGCCGGCCTCGGACCGCTCGGCGACCCGCTGCACGGCCAGGATCGCGGCGACTATCGCGCCGTGCTCCCGGGTCAGCAGCCGGATGCCGTGGTCGAGGCGGGGCGAGTGGGTGAGCAGCTCCCGATAGAGCCCGGCCGGCCCTTCGGTGACCCGGACGTGCTCGGCGAAGCCCTGCCCGACCGGGCGCAGGCGAAGCAGCACGGTCTCGCGCCAGCTCGGCTCGGTCGTGGCGACCGCCACGGCACGGGCCAGGGCGTGCAGGTCGCCGGCGAGCCCGGCGGGCCCCGGCTCACCGGGGAGCCCGGCCGGATACGTGCGGGCGGCGGACGGCCGCGCGGTGACTGACGGCTGCTGGATTCCACCGGTGACCATGGCACCTCCCGCGCGGGCTGCTATCCCATACCGTGATGGTGAACCCGCCCGTTCGCCCTGTCCAGAGGCGTCTGCTGCTCATCCGTCCCACTGGTAACAGCTGTTGGCCTGCGCCTCACCCGCACGCCGGGCACCGCCGTCAGCGGGCCGCTCAGGCGCTCGCCAGACGACGCAGGTCGGCGGCGACGGCGCGGGCCTCGTCGCTGGGCTCCGCGCCGGGTCGGCTCGCCGCGAACGCGTCGGCGAGCGCGCGCAGCTCGGACGGCGGCAGGACGGGCAGGCCCATCCCCTGCAGCGGGATGGTGACGCGATGCCCACTGGCCCGATCGGTGACGACGATCCCCGGCGATCGACCCGCACGAGCCGACGGGTCGGCCCCCAACTGCCCGGCGGGACGGGAGTCGACGTGGGCGATGGCGAGATCGACGGTACGACTGCGGATGGCGCCCCGCACCCGCACCCGGCTGCCGTCCAGCCACGCGGCCGTACGCAGCACCCGCAGCACCAGGTAGACGCCGAGCAGGACGAACGGCAGCCCGCACAGCCCGAGGAACGGTCCGGCCCCTCCCGAGCCGCTCGTGGACTCCCGCAGCGCGGGCGGCAGCATCCCGGGCGGCAGGTCGCGGGCCTCCTCGTAGGAAGCGAACCCGTCTCCCGGGCCGGTGAGGCGGCGCAGCAGCCCGCCGGCGAGCAGGGGCACCAGCACGAACGCCGCGCCGATCGCCGCGACGAGGACCCCGGTCACCACCGCGACGGTGCGCTGGCCGGCCGACGCGCCGACCGACAGGCGCAGCTGCTGGTTCGTCACAGCGGCAGCGTAGGCGGCGGCGCCCCGCCCGCGGTGCCCGGGCGTCGGTGTCGGTGCGGTCCGCCGCCCCCGGTGATCCACTCCAGGTCGCGGATGTGGGCGTGTCAGGACCGTCGGATACCGCCACATCGGCGAGGTGGAGTGGATCACTCGCCCTGCCTCGCTCGGTGGCGTCGGCGGATACGACGATGCGCCCCGGCCGGTGGGCCGGGGCGCATCGCTTCGAGGTGGTGGAGGTGCCGGGAATCGAACCCGGGTCCTTCGCCGGTTTGTCAGGGCTTCTCCGAGCGCAGCTCGCTGTGCCTCTACTCGGCCCCACCGCTCACGCGAGCAAGTTGGTGTGACGGGCCCAGTCGCTGATTGATCTCGCCGCACGGACCCCGCGACCGGGTCCGATTGGCCAGCCTCCTAGCTGATGCCGGCTACTGGGACGAAGGCGTTCCCAGACCGACAGACTTAGCTACTCGCCTCAGGCGGCGAGAGCGAAGTCAGCGCGATTGTTATTGGCGCTTATAAAGTTCCGACGACCGATTCTCGAGACGACGTCGGCTTCCTCGGCTCGCTTCCCCTGTCGCTGCGTACGAAGTCGAAACCAGTCACCCCCTCGACAGGCCGCCGATGTGGCGGCACTGACAAGACTAACGCCTGGCGCAACAGCTTTCATCCCGAGCCCCGGGCCGACCCACCGACCCGGACAAACAGGATGAATCAGTCGTCCATCCCCTTGCCACGTCGACCGGACACCCGGGCGATCTCCCGGTCCGCGTCGCGCTTGGCGAGGTCCTGACGCTTGTCGTACGACTTCTTGCCCTTGGCCAGGGCGATCTCGACCTTGGCCCAGCCGTCCGAGAAGTAGACCTGCAACGGGACGATCGTGTAACCGCCCTCGCGGGTCTTGCCGAGCAGCTTGTCGATCTCGCCCCGGTTGAGCAGCAGCTTGCGCGTACGCCGGGGCTCGTGATTGGTCCACGTGCCCTGGGTGTACTCCGGAATGTGCATCGAGTGCAGATACAACTCGCCGTCACGTTCCTGCGCGAACGCGTCGACGAGCGACGCCCGCCCGGCCCGCAGCGACTTGACCTCGGTGCCGGTCAGCGCCATGCCCGCCTCGTACGTGTCGAGGATCGAGTAGTCGTGGCGTGCCTTCTTGTTGGAGGCGACCACCTTGCGCCCCTTTTCCCGTGGCATCGGCGCCACCCCCTCTCCCGGAAACGTCCGTCACCGAGCTCCCCCCGGCCGGACAACCGATCATGCTACCCGAATGACAAGGACCCTCCCGCGCCGTTTATTTCCGGCTGCGGGAGGGTCCCCGAGTGACGACGGGACGACCCGTACGCTGCCTAGACCCGCAGGTAGAAGCGCAGGGTGATCCAGGCGGTGGCGGCGCTGACGAGGCCACCGACGCCGGCCATCAGCGGGAAGATGAACAGGATGTCGCCCCAGCTGATCGGCGACAGCAGGCCCTGCAACGCCTTGAGTGACCCGTCGAAGAGCAGATACTTCGCCGCGACGAGGGCCACCAGGCCGAGCAGTGAGCCGATCAGGCCGGCCACCACGGCCTCCAGCACGAACGGCGCCTGGATGAACCAGTTGGACGCGCCGACCAGCTTCATGACCGCCACCTCACGCCGCTTGCTGTACGCGGCGACCTGGATGGTGTTGGCCACCAGGAGCAGTGCGGCGATGGCCATCACGATCGCGGCGGCCAGGGCGATGTTCTGGATCGCGGTGAGGACGTCGAAGATCTTGTCCAGCAGTCGACTCTGGTCGACGATCTCGTCGACACCCTCGGTGTCCTTGTACTGGTCGTAGATGTTCTTGTACTGCTCCGGGTTCTTCAGCTTGAGCCGGAACGACTCCGGCAGCTGGTCCGGCTTGACCGCGTTGACCAGGTCCGGCGCGTCCTGGTACATCTCCTGGAACTTCTTGTACGCCTCGTCCTTGTTGACGTAGATGACCTCCTTGACCAGGGGGTCGTTCTTCAGCTTGCCGTCCAGGTCGGTGCGCTGTTGCTCGCTCACCTCCTGACTCAGGAAGATCGAGACCTCGATGTTCTTGTAGTAGAGGTCCTTCATGTCGTCAACCTGGCGGTACATGAGACCGCTGGCGCCAAGCATGGTCAGCGAGACCGCCATCGTGATGATCATCGCGATGGTCATGGTCACGTTGCGCCACAGTCCGACCAGTACCTCGGACAGGACGTATTTCACGCGCATCGGGATTTCCTCCGGGTCTCCGGCATGAGGTGTTCGTCGTCAGGCTGCGAGAGGGGTGGAGCGCCGGCTCACCCGTAGACGCCGCGGGCCTGGTCACGCACGATGCGACCGCTCTCGATCTCGATGACGCGGCGACGCATCTGGTTCACGATGTTGGAGTCGTGGGTGACCATCACGACGGTCGTGCCGGTGCGGTTGATCCGGTCCAGGAGGCGCATGATCTCGATCGAGGTGTCCGGGTCCAGGTTTCCGGTGGGCTCGTCCGCCAGCAGGATCAGCGGACGGTTCACGAACGCCCGGGCGACGGCGACCCGCTGCTGCTCACCACCGGAGAGCTCGTGCGGGTAGCGATGCTCCTTGCCACCGAGCCCGACCAGCTCCAGCACCTCCGGCACGACCCGGCGGGCAACCGCCTTGGTCTTGCCGATCACCTCAAGGGCGAACGCCACGTTCTCGTACGCGGTGCGGTTCGGCAGCAGCCGGAAGTCCTGGAAGACGCAGCCGATCGAACGCCGGAAGTGGGGTCGCTTCCAGGAGCGCATCGACGTGACGTCCTTGCTGTTGACGACGACCCGCCCCTTGTTGGGGGTGACCTCGTGCAGCAGCATCTTGATGATTGTGGACTTGCCGGAGCCGGATGGACCGATGAAGAAGACGAACTCGCCCTTCTCGATCGAGACGGACACGTTGTCGAGCGAAGGCCGGGACGCCTTCGGGTACGTCTTCGTCACTTGCTCAAGCTGAATCACGGGTGGTGAGTCTACGCGGTGTAACAACTGAGCCAAGCCCCACGCCCCACAGAAGCGGCGCGCGTCGTCGAATCAGGCCTTCACCTGGAGATCGACGAAGCGCTCCGCCCGCGAGCCGTCACGCACCGTCGCCGGCGAGCTGCCGCTGCTTACGCCAACGGATACCAGCTTCGATGAAACCGTCCAACTCGCCGTCGAAGACAGCGCTCGGATTGCCGGTCTCCTGCTCGGTTCGGAGATCCTTCACCATCTGATACGGGTGCAGGACGTAGGAGCGCATCTGGTCGCCCCACGACCCGGCCGCGTTCTCCTTCAGGCCCTCCAGCTTGGCCTGCTCCTCCTGGCGCTTGCGCTCCAGCAGCCGGGCCTGGAGCACCCGCAGCGCGGAGGCCTTGTTCTGCAGCTGGGACTTCTCGTTCTGGCAGGTCACCACGATGCCGGTCGGGATGTGGGTGAGCCGGACCGCCGAGTCGGTGGTGTTGACGCTCTGCCCACCGGGGCCGGAGGAACGGTAGACGTCGACGCGTACCTCGTTCTCCGGGATGTCGATGTGGTCGGTCTGCTCGGTCACCGGCAGCACCTCCACGCCCGCGAAGCTGGTCTGCCGGCGGCCCTGGTTGTCGAACGGACTGATCCGGACCAGCCGGTGGGTGCCCGACTCGACACTGAGGGTGCCGTACGCGTAGGGCACCTTGACCGCGAAGGTGGCCGACTTCAGGCCCGCCTCCTCGGCGTACGAGGTCTCGTAGACCTCGGTCGGGTAGCCGTGCCGCTCGGCCCAGCGCAGGTACATCCGCAGCAGCATCTCGGCGAAGTCCGCCGCGTCCACGCCACCGGCGCCGGCCCGGATGGCGACCAGCGCCTCCCGGGAGTCGTACTCGCCGGAGAGCAGGGTGCGGACCTCCATCTCCTGGATGGATTTGGTCAGGCCGGTGATCTCCGCCTCGACCTCGGTCAGCACGCCGGGGTCGGACTCGGCCTCGGCCAACTCCAGCAGCACCCGGGCGTCGTCGAGCTGGGAGCGCAGACTGCCCAGCTTGCTGATCTCGCCGTTGACGTACGACAGCTGAGAGGTCACCTGCTGCGCCTTGGCCTGGTCGTCCCACAGGTCGGGGGCGGACGCCTCCTGCTCCAGGCGGGCCTTGTCCTCGTGCAGCCGGTCCAGATTGAGGACGGCCTCGATGTTGCGCAGGGTCGCGTCGAGTTCCTTGAGCTGTTCGGCGTAATCGGCAGCGGTCACGACAAGCAAGCGTACTGTGCCGCTGGCCGCTCAGCTCGTTCCCGGTGGGCGAAGCCGCAGGAGATCACCCGACGGGGGCGGACTTCAGCCACGACAGGGCCGCCCGGTGGTAGGCGACGGCGAACTCCAGCGCGCTGGCGTCGTACGTCTCGCCGTCCCGTTTGGCGTTCTTGACCTGTTCGCGTACCTGGGCGAGGGCCTCGGTGTGGTATTCGTTGGCCGAGGCGTACAGGCTCTTGAGCTGGCTGGACGAGTGCAGGTTGCCGAAGGCCATCCGGAGCGCGATCGGGTTGCGGATGGTGTCCCGCCCCGGGTTCTCCGCCAGCCAGCGGGAAAACGTCCGTTTCCCGCTGGCGGTGAGCGCGTACGGCTGACTCATTCGTGGGCCCGGCTTGCCGAGCCGCACGTAACCCCGCTCGGCCAGCACCGGCAACTCGCGGTAGACCTGACTGCGGGTCATCGACCAGTACGGCGCCAGCCGGCGCTCTGCGGCGGCCATCAACTGGCCGCCTGTCATGGGACCCTCGTGGAGCAGCCCGAGCAGGGCCGCCGCCGTGGGGTTGACTCCGGATTCCGCCATGCCCGTTACGCTGCCACTTTGCGCTGCCGGCGTCCAGGATTTGGCAGTTTGCCACCCAACAGGACTTCCTAAGTGCACTGTCGGCGGCAGACTGTCCGTTGAGGACTATCGATGGGTTGCGGCCCCTCGGCCGACCGCCGGCGGCGCTGCGCACGCCGCCGGCGGGTCGCCGCAGGTCAGCCCATGTGGGGGTACGTGTGGTCGGTCGGCGGCACGAAGGTCTCCTTGATCGTCCGCGGCGACACCCAGCGAACCAGGTTGAGCCAGGAGCCCGCCTTGTCGTTGGTGCCGCTGGCCCGGGCGCCGCCGAACGGCTGCTGCCCGACCACCGCGCCGGTCGGCTTGTCGTTGATGTAGAAGTTGCCGGCCGCGTACCGCATGCGCTCGCCGACCGCGTCGATCACCCGGCGGTCGGTGGCGAACACCGACCCCGTCAGCGCGTACGGGGCGATCGACTCGGCCTGCGTGACCACCTCGTCGAAGCGCGCGTCGTCGAACACGTGCACGCCCAGGATCGGCCCGAAGTACTCGGTGGTGAACGTCTCGTGCGCGGCGTCGGAGCACTCGAAGAGCGTCGGCCGGACGAAGTATCCGACCGAGTCGTCGGCCGTGCCGCCGGCGAGCACCCGGCAGCTGTCGTCACCGCCGATCAGCTCCAGCGCCGCGGTGTGCCGGGCGAACGCCTTGTCGTCGATCACCGCGCCACCGAAGTTGCCGAAGTCGGCCACGTCGCCGTAGGTCAACGAGTCGGCGGTGGCGGCCAGGCGGTCCCGCAGGCCCCCCTCCCAGAGCGAGCGCGGCACGTACGCCCGGGAGGCCGCCGAGCACTTCTGGCCCTGGTACTCGTACGCGCCACGGATCAGCGCGGTGTGCAGCGCGTCCACGTCGGCGCTGGTGTGCGCGACCACGAAGTCCTTGCCACCGGTCTCGCCGACCAGCCGCGGGTAGCCCCGGTAGCGGGAGATGTTGTCGCCGACGGTCCGCCACAACTGCTGGAAGACCTTTGTCGAACCGGTGAAGTGGATACCCGCCAGATCCGGGTCGGCGAGCACGACGTCGGAGACCTCCTCGCCCCGGCCGGTGACCATGTTGATCACGCCGGGCGGCAGGCCGGCGGCCTCGAACAGCCGCATGGTGAAGTGCGCCGCGAACTGCTGCGTGGGGCCCGGCTTCCAGATCACCGTGTTGCCCAGCAGCGCCGGCGCGGACGGCAGGTTGCCGGCGATGGCAGTGAAGTTGAACGGGGTGACCGCGTAGACGAAGCCCTCCAGCGGGCGGTGGTCGAAGCGGTTCCAGACGCCCGGCGAGGACGCCGGCTGCTCCTCGAGCAGGCGGCGGGCGAAGTGCACGTTGAACCGCAGGAAGTCGATGAACTCGCACGCCGCGTCGATCTCCGCCTGGATCGCGGTCTTCGACTGGCCGAGCATGGTCGCGGCGTTGAGAGTGTCGCGCCACGGGCCGGCGAGCAGCTCGGCGGCGCGCAGGAAGATCGCGGCGCGCTCCTCGAACGGCAGCGCCCGCCACATCGGCGCGGCGTCCTTGGCCGCCTTGATCGCGGCGCGGGCGTCGTCGTGGGTGGCGTGCGCGGTCACGCCGAGCACGTGGGCGTGCTTGTGCGGCTGCACCACGTTGATCGGGTCGCCGGCCGCCATCCGCTGCTCCCCGCCGATGGTCATCGGCAGGTCGATGCGCTCGGCGGCCAGCTCGGTCAGCCGCCGCTGGAGCCGGTCCCGGTCTCCGCTGCCCGGCTCGTAGTTGCGAACCGGCTCGTTGCGCGGCTCGGGAACGGAGAACACGGCATCCATCAAGGCTCCTGGCGATCTCGACAGCGGTGGCGAAACCGGACCCGCGGGCACCGACCGGACGGCCGGACACCGGACGCCGCGCGGGAGGGCCGAGCAGCGGCGGGACCTCCCACGATTGTTTCATGCGGGGGTGCTCGACTCGCCTCCACCACCTCCCGGTTGCTCAGGACCGGCTGCCCTTTCTCTCCTTACTGGGCGTCGTGCCATATCGGGCGTCGTGGTGGGGCTGGGGCGAGCGTCCCCGGCTCCGGGCGGTCAGGCTTGATCCCTGCGCCGGGGACGCTCGCCCCAGCCCCGACGTTGGTCGCGGACCGTGGGCCCGTTGCGGTTCCTTCGGGGGTACGTCGCTGGCGCGTACCCATGAGGTGTGGCTCGTTCAGAGGGGGTCGCGGCGGCCCGCGTACCCTGAATGGTCGGTGACCTGGCGCCTCGAAGGGGAGACGATGACCAAGCAGCCCGGCCGCGTCCCAGCCGCGGAGTCGGACCAGCCGGCGGTCGACGCGGCCACCCCCGGCGGCCGACCGGTGTCCGCGCCCGGCGCGGCAGTGCTCGCGCTGCTGGCGCTCGGCTGGCTGGCCGCCATGCTCTGGTCGACCCGGGAGGCCATCACCTCGGCGGCGGCGGGCATCACCGCGATCAGCCTCTCCGCGTTCGCTCTGCCCGGTGTGATCTCGGCGGCGCTGGTGGCCGGCGCGGCGACCGCGCTGGCCTTCGGCAACCTGCTGTCGCGCCGGTACGGCGACGGAGCGACCCTGCGTTTCGTCGGTGCGATCGGCGCGGGGATGCTCGTCGGGCTGGCCGCCGCGCTGGCGATCAACCTGACCTACTTCGACACCTCGACCACCAACGTGATCGCCGGGACGACGGCGGCCGCCGCGATCATCGGCGGGGCGATCGCCGGCGCGCGAACCGCCCCGGCGGTCGGTGCGGTGGTGACCGCCGCGCTGGGCGCGCTGGTCTTCGTGGTGGCGTTCAGTCGTGCCCGGGACCCGCTGTTCGACCTGTTCGGCGCGGGCGACACCCAGCAGTCGCTTGTCGACGCCGCCAAGTGGGTGTCGCGCACCGAGTCGCTCATCGCCGGCCTCCTGGCCGGGCTGCTCGCCTTCGGCTACCTCACCTGGGCACGGCGGCGAGCCCTGCGGCGCGATCCGCTGACGCCCGCGCTGCGCTGGCCGGCCTACCTGCTCGCCGGCGCCGGGCCGGGCCTGCTCCTGCTGCTCGCCGAGGTGATCATCCGGATCGGCGGCCGGTCACTGCTGGACCTCGCCAGCGCGCTCAGCGAGGCGGACGCGGTGGCCCAGACCTCGCTGGGCACCTCGCGGGTGGACAACGGCATCTGGATGGTCTTCGTGGGGGCGCTGACCGCGCTCATCGCGTTCGGCCGCACGCTCGGCCCTTCGCACACCGACGACGACCCCGTGGTGGCCGACGGTCCCGGTGCCACGCAGCCGGCAGTCGCGAACGAGACCAACGCCGACGCCGACGCCGACGACGAGGCGGACACGACCGCTCACGACGACGTCGACCCGGCCAGGGCCGACCCGGCCCGCTGACCGCTGCCGGCTCAGTCGGTGGCGCGCAGCAGCAGGTCCAGCTCAGTCACGTCGTACCACTCCAGCTCGTGATCTTCGGCCCCGTCGACGGTGAACTGGGCGTCGGGGTCGCCGGCAGCGGCCTCGGCCACCACGTCGGCCGCGGCGGCGACCTCCTCGACGGCGTCCGCGCCGTCCACGTGGATCGCCGCGACGGCTCCCACCGGCACGGTGTCGGCCAACGTCACCATGCTGGACCCCAGCTCACCATCGCCACGGCCGAGCGCGGCGGGCGGCACGTCGACCGAGACGACAACGCGGCGGCGGGGCGCTGCGGGATCGGCCCTGAGCAGGTGCAGCGCGTCCTGGGCAGCCCGGGTGAACGCGACGTACTCCAACTCCTCCTCGTCGCCCTCGGCGTACCACTCGCGCAGCGCGGGTGTCACCGCGTGCGCCCGGTCGGCGGTCAGCCCCTGCTCGCGCAGGCGGGCCAGCATGGGTACGGTCGCCGGCACGTACACCCGGACAAGCTCGTCGGTCACCGGTCGTCTCCCCGCTCGGTCCTGTGCCGGCGGCAGCCGGCACGGGCGCAGATCATGCCGCACGCCGTGACCGTCATACACCCCGCCTCCGGCCGGTGGAAGTTTCCCGCCGGTGTGTCCGGGCTCTGGTTGGTCCGCCGCCGGGCCGGGTGGATGCTGGGCGGTGAGCCCTGCCGATGGCAAACTGAGGCAAACGACGTCAACCCCGGGAGTTTCCGTGGAGCCGAGGTTCCTGCTGCTCTCCGACGTGGCCACCGAGCTGAACGTGTCGGACTCGCAGGTCTACCACATGGTCCGCAGCGGGGAGCTGCCGGCGATCAAGATCGGCGGACGCGGTCAGTGGCGGGTCGAGCGCGCCCGGCTGGAGGAGTACATCGCGCAGAAGTACGCCGAAACCGCCGACTGGGTACGCGGTAACCCCCTGATCGACCGCGACCCGGAGTAGGCCCGGGTGGCCGCGCGCCACGTTCCGCCCCCGCTCCCGGCCCGCTCCCGCCCTGCTCACGGCCCGCGTGATCGACTCCGTATCCCCGGGATGGGGCTGTCCGGCCTGCCGGGACACCGCGACGTCG
The DNA here is from genome assembly GCF_040648635.1 of Micromonospora sp. NPDC049114. Classification (NCBI taxonomy): domain Bacteria; kingdom Bacillati; phylum Actinomycetota; class Actinomycetes; order Micromonosporales; family Micromonosporaceae; genus Micromonospora; species Micromonospora sp. NPDC049114. Next base: position 407,600 of record NZ_JBEZEA010000001.1, read on the forward strand.
GCGACACCGGGTCGATCATTCCCAGGGGCCGGCACGCCCACCGTCGCGGGCATTGACCGAGGCCGTTGTGTCGCGCACAATCGAGTCAGTCGGAGGCAAACGAAGGCAAACGCAAGATCAAAGGGAGCAGCGATGAGTGAGCGGCGACCCGGTCCCTCCCGGCCACCTGTGCGCCTGCGCCCCGTCCCGCCCATCGATCCGCCGTACCCCGACGAGACGTACTGGCCGGGGCCGACCCACGGCCAACTCGCCCTCGACCTGTTCGCCTCGACACGACCGGATCCGGTCCGGCCGGCGGAGCGCCGCGCGGCCCCACGCCGGACGCCGTCCCGGCCGGCCAGCCACCCGGGTGCGCCGCTCCCACCGGCGAGCGCCCCCGAGGCGACCCGCGCCGCACACCGCTTCGTCGGCACGTGCCTGGAGGTGGTCAACGGCTACCGCTCGCCGGCCCAGGTGCGCCCCCTGCTCGACCCGGGCCGGGCCGTCGAACTGCTCACCGAACTCGCCCGCGCGACCGGCCGGGCCGGGCCGGTTCGCCGTCGCGCAACGCGGCCGGCCCTGCGGCTGCTCCGACTGCGGGTGTGTGAGCCCCGGGAAGCCGCTGTGGAAGCGGCTGCCGTGGTGAGCGGTGCCGGTGGCCGGAGCTGGGCCATGGCGGTACGCCTGGAACACCGCCGAGGCCGCTGGTTGTGCACGGCCCTGCACGTCCTCTGACAACCCGCCAGGGGCCCGCCCACGCCGCCACCGCCGCCCCCCGGGGGGGGCCACGCGGCGTGCCGCAGGCCCAGGCTCTGCGTTGATCGACTCGACTTCCAGGAAAGCGCCGTATCAACCTGGCGCCGACGCCCCGACTTCCAGGAACCCGAGATGATCGGCCGTCACCCGGCCGTGGGCGTCGGAGGGGACGTGGCCCGGGGATGCGCCGGGTGGAGACGCCGATGGGCCCCGGCCTCGTCGGCCAGGGCCCATCGGGACGCGCTGTGGGTCAGTTGCCGCCGTTGGGGGCGCCGTGGCAGCGCTTGTACTTGCGGCCCGAGCCACACGGGCACGGCGCGTTGCGGGACGGGCCGTTGCCGGCATCGGCCTGGTTGGGGACCGGACGTCGGGAGCCGGCGGACGGCAGCGTCGGGCCACGCAGCCCGGAGGCCGGCCGCTGCGGGGCGGACGGTGCGCTCTGCCCGGGGGCTGCGGGCATGCCCTGGGCCGGCCGGCCCACACCGAGCGCCGGCGCCTGCTGCTGCTCCTGCTCGACGCTGACGGCGCCGGGGCTGGCTTCACCGTCGATGGTCGGAGCCGAATACTGCAGGCCCTGCCGCTGCGGCGAGCGGTTGAGGCCCTTGGCCCGGATCTCCACCGGCTTGTCGAGCAGCGTGACCTCTTCCGAGTCGGCTGCCGGCTCGGGCTCGGTGACCTGGACGTCCACGTTGTAGAGGAAGCCGACGGTCTCCTCCTTGATGCCCTCCATCATGGTGGCGAACATGTCGAAGCCCTCGCGCTGGTACTCCACCACCGGGTCGCGCTGGGCGTACGCCCGGAGGTTGATGCCCTCCTGGAGGTAGTCCATCTCGTAGAGGTGCTCGCGCCACTTGCGGTCGATCACCTGGAGCAGCACCATCCGCTCGAGCTGGCGCACCCCCTCGGTGCCGAGCTGCTCCTCGCGGCGGTCGTACGCGGCGTTCGCGTCCTCCTTGAGGCGGGCGACCAGGAAGTCGGCGTCCATGCCGGCCCGGGAACCACCGGCCTCCTCCTCCAGCTCCTCGATCGTCACGCCGACCGGGTAGAGCTGCTTGAGGCTGGACCAGAGCTGCTCAAGATCCCAGTCCTCGCCGTAACCCTCGGAGGTGGCACCCCGCACGTACGCCTCGACGGTGTCGTCGATCATGTTGCGGACCTGGTCGGAGAGGTCCTCGCCGTTGAGCACCCGCAGCCGCTCGGCGTAGACGACCTGGCGCTGCTTGTTGAGCACCTCGTCGTACTTCAGAACGTTCTTGCGGATCTCGGCGTTCTGACCCTCGATCTGGGCCTGGGCGCTCTTGATCTGGCGGGTGACCATCTTCGACTCGATGGGCACGTCCTCCGGGATGTTGAAGCGCTCCATCACCGCCTCGACCGCGCCGGCCCGGAAGCGTCGCATCAGCTCGTCCTGCAGCGACAGGTAGAAGCGGGACTCGCCCGGGTCGCCCTGCCGGCCGGCGCGACCGCGCAGCTGGTTGTCGATCCGCCGGGACTCGTGCCGCTCGGTGCCCAGCACGTACAGGCCACCGGCGGCGGCGACCTCGTCCGCCTCGGCGTCGCAGGCCTGCTTCCAGGTGGGCAGGACCTCCTCCATCGCCTTGGCGTAGTCCTCCTCGTTCTCCAGCGGGTCGAGACCGCGCTGGCGCAGCTCGTTGGCCGCGAGGAACTCGGGGTTGCCGCCGAGCAGGATGTCGGTGCCGCGGCCGGCCATGTTGGTGGCCACGGTGACCGCGCCCTTACGCCCGGCCTGGGCGACGATCTCGGCCTCCCGGGCGTGGAACTTGGCGTTCAGCACGTTGTGCGGGATGCCCCGGCGGCGCAGCAGCTGGGAGAGGATCTCCGAGTTTTCCACCGAGACGGTGCCGACCAGCACCGGCTGGCCCATCTGGTGCCGCTCGGCGATGTCCTCGATGACGGCGTTGAACTTGGCCTTCTCGGTCTTGTAGATGACGTCCGGCCGGTCCTCGCGGACCATCGGGCGGTGCGTCGGAATGCTCACGACGCCGACCTTGTAGACCTTGTTGAACTCGCTCGCCTCGGTCTGCGCCGTACCGGTCATCCCGGACAGCTTGTTGTAGAGGCGGAAGTAGTTCTGGAGGGTGATGGTGGCCAGGGTCTGGTTCTCCTGCTTGATCTCCACCCCCTCCTTGGCCTCGATCGCCTGGTGCATGCCCTCGTTGTAGCGACGGCCGTGCAGGATGCGACCGGTGAACTCGTCGACGATCAGGACCTCACCGTCGCTGACGATGTAGTCCTTGTCGCGCTTGTAGAGCTCCTTGGCCTTGATGGCGTTGTTGAGGTAGCCGACCAGCGGGGTGTTCACCGACTCGTACAGGTTGTCGATGCCGAGCCGGTCCTCGACCTTGGCGACGCCGCGCTCGGTGACCGCGATGGTGCGCTTGGAGTGGTCGACCTCGTAGTCGCCCTCGCCGTCCGTGCCGGGCTGGAGCCGGGCCACGACGCCGGCGAACTCGCCGTACCAGCGGGCGGAGTGCTCGGCCGGGCCGGAGATGATCAGCGGGGTGCGCGCCTCGTCGATCAGGATGGAGTCGACCTCGTCGACCACCGCGAAGTTGTGCCCGCGCTGCACCAGCTCGTCCTTGGACCAGGCCATGTTGTCGCGCAGGTAGTCGAAGCCGAACTCGTTGTTGGTGCCGTACGTGATGTCGCACTCGTAGGCGGCCTTGTGCTCACTGGCCGGCCGGTTGGGCAGCACCACGCCGACGGTCAACCCGAGGAACTCGTGCACGCGACCCATCCAGGCCGCGTCACGCTGGGCGAGGTAGTCGTTGACGGTGACCACGTGCACGCCGTCGCCGGAGAGCGCGTTGAGGTAGACGGCCATGACCGAGGTCAGCGTCTTGCCCTCACCGGTCTTCATCTCGGCGATGTTGCCGAAGTGCAGCGCGGCGCCACCCATCACCTGGACGTCGTACGGCCGCTGGCCGAGCACCCGGGCGGCCGCCTCGCGGGCCACCGCGAACGCCTCCGGCAGCAGGTCGTCGAGGGTCTCACCGTCGGCGAGCCGCTCCCGGAACTGCTCGGTCATGCCGCGCAGTTCCTCGTCGGTGAGGTTGACGTAGTCGTCCTCGATCGAGCTGACGGCGGCGGCGATGGCCTTGAGCCGGCGCACCATGCGGCCCTCGCCCGCATTAAGGACCTTTTCCAGAATCGACACGGATCAACGCTCCCCTAGACAGTCTCGAACCATCGTAGGCGCTCCATCGGCGCGATGGTCACTGGTGGCGGCGGTCCACCTCGCCGAACCCGACATAATTCGCGCACGGGATGCGCCCGGGACGTTATCCGGTTACGCCTTCGGCGAACGTTCCGGCACGATGCACGGGTGGAGCCTGTGGAGATCGTCGAGGACGGCGTGCTGCTGCGACCCTGGCGGGAGGCGGACGCCGACGGCGTACACCGCGCCTGCCAGGATCGGGACATTCAGCGTTGGACCACCGTACCGCGCCCATACCTTCGCGAACATGCCCACAGTTTCGTCACGGAGCTGAGCGGTCGGGCCTGGGCGGACGGCACCGGGGCGCCGTTCGCGGTCTGCGACGCGGCCACCGGCGAGCTGCTCGGCTCGTGCGGGCTGATCTCCGTCGACCGTGCCGGCACCGGTGAGATCGGCTACTGGACGGCACCGTGGGCGCGCGGTCGGGGCGTGACCGTCCGGGCCGCCCGGGCGGTCGCCCGCTGGTCCTTCGAGAAGCTGGGGCTGCGCCGGCTGCTCTGGCAGGCCGAGGTGGGCAACCACGCCTCGCGGCTGGTCGCCCTGCGGGCCGGGTTCCGCATCGACGGCCGGGTCCGGTCGGCCGAGACGGAACCGCACAACGGCGCGGACACCTGGATCGGCTCGCTGCTGCCCGGCGAGGTGCCCGAACCCGGATCGACCGGGCCGGCCGGCCCCGGCACCCTGGTCGCTCGCCGGGCCGCCGTCTTCGGCCGCCCACAGCCGACCCTGTTCGCCACCTCGGCGACCGGTGAGCTGCGGCTGCGACCGATGGAGGAGCGCGATCTGGACGCCATCGTGCAGACCTGCCGCGACCCGGAGACGATCCGGTGGACAACGGTTCCGGACCCGTACGACCGCTCCGACGCCCAGGGGTACCGGGGCTACGCCCAGGACGCCTGGGCCCGGGGGAACTCCGCCTGCTTCGTGGTCGCCGACCCGGACGACAGGTACGTCGGCACTCTGGACCTGCGGCTCTCCCCCGCCGACCCGCTGCTCGCGGACGTGGGCTTCATGACCGCCCCGGCGGCCCGCGGGCGGGGTCACCTGCCGGCCGCCCTGATCGCGCTGAGCGCCTGGGGTTTCACCACGCTGGGACTGGCCCGGATCGAATGGAAGGCGAACGTGGGCAACACGTCCTCCCGGCGGGCCGCCGAGAAGGCGGGGTTCACGTTCGAGGGGACCGCCCGGGGCGGCGTCCAGCACCGGGGTGAGCGGGTCGACGCCTGGGTGGCCGCGCTGCTCGCCGGAGATCTGGCATGACCGGGGCGGTGCCGGTCGTCGAGGCGCACGGGGTGCGGCTCCGGCCGTTTCGGGCCGGCGACATCGCGGACCTGGTCGAGGGGTGCGCCGACCCGCTCAGCCAACGGTTCGTGTCCAGCATGCCGTCTCCGTACACCGAAATCGACGCCCACTGGTGGGTCGAGGCCGGCGCACCGGCGGTCTGGGCCGGCGGCGGCGCCGCGTACGCCATCGCGGACCCGGCCACCGACCGGCTGCTCGGCGGGGCCGGACTGAGCAACCCGGTACCGGGCCGGAGTCAGGCGGAGATCGGCTACTGGCTGCGGCCGGCGGCGCGGGGGCGCGGGGTGGCCACGGCCGCGACCCGCGCGTTGAGCGAACACGCCTTCGGCACCGGGACGCTCCGGCTGGAGCTGCTCACCGAGTTGGAGAACGCGGCCAGCCAGCGGGTCGCGCTGGCCGCCGGCTTCCGGTACGAGGGCCTGCGTCGGTCGGCCGGGCAGCGCCGGGACGGCGGCCGGCACGATCTGCTGACCTGGGTACGCCTCGCCGACGATCCGCCCGGCCCGACCCCCCGGCTGCTGCCCGACCTGCCCGACGGGATGCTCACCGATCAGGTGGTGGCGCTGCGCCGCCTCGCGCCGGACGACGCGGAGATGATGTACGGGTTGCACAGCCGGCCCGAGGTCGTCGCCAACCAGGCCCCGCCGGTGCCACCGACGCCCGAGTCGATCGAGCGGCGCTGCCGGCTGGCGGAGAGCGCATGGCTGACCGGCGACATCGCCCGACTGCTGATCGTCGACGTGGCCACCGGCGAGCCGGCGGGCAGTTGCGGCCTGTCGTACACCGAAGTGACAAGTGGTGAGGCGTCGATCGGCTACGCGCTGCTCCCACGCTGGCGGGGGCACGGCTACGCCACCCGGGCGGTACGGCTGCTCGCGCAGTGGGCGTTCGGCCCGGCGGGTATCGCCCGCCTGACCGCCGGCACCGTGCCGGAGAACACCGCCTCGCATCGCGTGCTGGAGCGGGTCGGCTTCCAGCGCGAGGCCCTGCAACGCGGTCGCCTGCCCGGCCTGGCGGGTGCCCGCCTCGACGACCTGACGTTCGCCCTGCTGCCGGCTGACAGGCGCTGACGAGACACGGGGTTGCGGCGGTCGCCCGCCACAACCCCGTGCTCGACGCGGGTCAGGCCCGGCTCAGGTGTCGAGCGAGATGATGCCGTAGTCGTAGGCGTGGCGTCGGTAGACGACGCTGGGGCGGCCCGTCTCCTTGTCCTGGAACAGGTAGAAGTCGTGGCCGACCAGCTCCATCTGGAACAGGGCGTCGTCGATCGTCATCGGCTCCGCCGGGTGCACCTTCTCCCGGGCGATGTGCCACGGCTGGTCGTGGTCCTCCTCGACCCGCTCGGCGACGGCGGTGCCGGCGCGTGCGCCAGCGCCCGGCGCGGACAGCGGGGCGGCCACCAGATCCGTGACCGGCAGGTCGGCGGTGGCGGCGGCGACGGAGATCGGCGCGTGCCGACCACGGTGTACGCGGCGGCGGTCCGCCGCACGACGTAGCCGGGTGTCGAGCTTCGCGATGGCGGCGTCGAGCGCGCTGTAGAAATCGTTCGTGCAGGCCTCGGCCCGAATCACGGGGCCCCGGGAAACGCAGGTGATCTCCACCCGCTGGCAGTGGTCGGCCTGGCGCGGATTGCGCTCGTGAAACAGCTCGACATCGATACGGATAATCTTGTGGTCGTAGCGTTCGACCTTTGCGAGTTTCTCGGCTACGTGTACCCGGTAATGGTCCGGCACTTCGACGTTGCGGCCCTTGACCACGATGTCCACGTGACCTCCCTTGTTCGGACGTCTTCGATCCGGTTTCCCGGTCGCGCGCCGTGGGGAGACCCGCTGGCGTCGACCGGTCAGTACGGCTACGCCTCCTCTCACCGCCGGGGGCGGGATGGAACGACCTCCTACCCCTGACAGCGAAACGCTAACTCCTGTTCGCTCGGCAGTCACCCCATGTTGCCAAGACCGCCCAGGATTTTTCGCACCTCATACACCAACGGGTGAAACGGAAACACTGTCGGTTACAACTGGTGTCTTTTCTCGGTCGCGGCGAGCACCGCGGCGACACCGGGTGGCCGTCCGCTCGCGGTCAGCACCCGGGTCGCCGCGGCCAGGGTCACGCCCGTGGTGACGATGTCGTCGAGCAGCACGACGACCGGGGCGCCGACCGCCCGGCGAGGCCCGTCCGAGGCGCCGGACCGGGGTCGGAACGCCGCCTCGGCCGCCGCGGCGCGGCCCGCGCTGTCCAGCGTCACCGAGTCCGGGCGGGGCAGCGCGCGCAGCGGACGGCTCACCCGCGCCGGCCAGCCGCCCCGGCGCAGCCGGCTCGCGCAGTGCCGGGCCAACCGGTCCAGGTGGTCACCGTAGCGGGCCCGGGCCGCCGCGGCGGTGTCCGGCACGGGCACCAACTCCACCGGGCGGACTCCGCCGACCGCCGCGACGACCACCTCGGCCAGCAGCGCGCCCAACGGGCGGGCCAGACCGTGCCGGCCGTGCTCCTTGTACGCCAGCAGGGCCTCCCGCAGCGGGCCGGCGTACGGGCCGAGGGCGACGCAGGGCGGCAGCCCCGGTGGGGCGGGCGTGGGGCGGACCGTCCGGGGACGCAGCACGCCCAGCGCCGTCACGCAGGCGGGGCAGAAGCCCTGCCGCAGGACGGCGTGACGCTCCCGGCAGCCGGCGCAGTCCGCGGGCAGGACCAGGTCGGCGAGGTCCGCCCAGAGGCCGCGCACGGCGTCAGTAGAGGAAGAACGGGGCGGACGGGTTGCTCGGCCGGACCCCGGCCGGCGGCGCGGGGACGTCGCGCACACTTCCCGGCTCGATCCGTTCGAACGGGCTGCTGCGGTACGCCACCTTGTTCGCCTCGTACATGTACGACCCGGTGGGAACGCGCACGCTGCGGTTGGTGGGGTACGCCGTCAGGTGGTTGACCTTCGCGCCCACGTCGGTGCGCAGCGGGGTCTCCAGAGCGCCGTCCACGCTGATCTCGTAGATCGCCGGCTGGCCGGCCGACCCGGCCACCACCAGCCGATCCTCGCCGATCCAGTCCACCGCGGTCAGGCCGGTCAACGAGGTGACCAGGGCCCGGGGCGGGCCGACCGACATCCCGCTCCCGGCGCCGTCGAGGGTGATCGCCGCGACGTAGAGCCGCCCGCCGGCGATCAACGCGACCCGCTGACCGTCCAGCGCGGCGGCGACCGCGGTGACCTGCGGCGAAGGCAGGTTCAGCGGCACCTCCGACATGCGGGCGGCCTCGTCGAAGCGGTACAGGCGGCCATCTGCCACCACCAGCCCCTGCGCCGGCCGGGAGTCGACGGTACGCAGCCACACCGGGCGGCTGATCGAGGCGTACTCCGTGCCGCTGCGGTTGAGCGCGGTCACCGCGTCCGCGCCGACGCCCACCGCGAGTCGCTGCCGGTCCTTGCCGCTGGTCACCACCATCGCGGCGAGGATCCGGCTGGTGCCCCGCGCGAGGCCGGCGGACACGATGTTGCGGTTGACCTCGGCCGCCAGGGGCACCACGCCGCTGGGCTCACTGACGAAGTCCAGCGGGCGGATCGCGCCCTCGTAGACCCCGAACCGCTGCGGGCCCTCCCGAACCGGGTAGAGCGGCTGGGCCAGCCGGCGCTCGTTGAGATCCTGGACCGGCTGCGAGTTGTTGCGGATCTTCAGCTCCAACTCGCCCGGCAGGTCCCCCAGTGACCAGGCGAGCTGCGTGATCACCTGGTCGACCCGGCTCTGGTCGTCGCCGGACATGTCCAGGTTGACCTCCCAGCGGTTGTTCGCGCCGGTGGCGTTGTTGATCAGCTCGGTGCCGTCGGGCAGGCCGACGACGCCCGGCCGCAGCCAGTCGGACGGGCCGCCGACCAGCCAACGCACCACCTCGTTGACCCGGCGCTCGTCCGGCACCGCGAACGGCAGGTAACGCTGGTCGGGCACCAGCCGCGTGCGGTCGGAGCTCCAGAAGTAGATCGACTCGTCCTGGTAGTACTGCTGAAGGGCGACGTCACTGAGCAGCAGCACGTTCGGCGGGTCGAGGACGTACTGACCGGCGCGCTCGTCGTTGTCGGCCCCGCCGAGGGAGGCGCTGCGCAGCCGGAACTCGTACTCGGTCTCGGTCGCCACCGGCGGTGCCAGGGTGCCGTTGGTCCGCAGCACGCCGATCTGCTGCACCGTGATCTTGACCGTGGTGGTGGAGTCGCTGTTGAAGGTGAAGACGGTCTCGCCCAGCCGCACCACGGTCAGCGCGACCTCGCTGCCCTTCTTGTCCTGCAGGCGGGGCTTGTGCTCCGGAGCGATGAACGCCTTCACCCGCTCGTACGCCCGGTCCGGTTCGCCGGCGGCGGCGGACAGGAAGTTACGCACGAACGCCTCGTTGTCGCTGCCGCTGGCCGTACGCGATGGTGGTTCGCTGCTCCGGCCGTTGCTCGACCCGGCCTCGGTCGCCGTGCCGGCCTTGCCGTCCACCCGCACGTCGGACGACGCCGGGATGCCGCAGCCCGCGCTGAGCAGCAGCGCCGCGCCGAAGGCGCCCAAAAGTGGTCGAGCCCTCACGAGCGCACCTCCGCCCGCTGGCCGTCCCCCGTCGACGCGGGGCCGATCGCCAGCGCTCCACCGGCGCCCGGCCCGATGGCCAGCGGGCCGCCGTCGCGGGGGCCGCCGAACGGCAGCGCCGCGTCGGCGGGCACCAGCCGCAGCGGCGACGTGGTGAGCCGGTCACCGGCGCGGGCCGGCAGGGTGAGCCGGAACTGGGCGCCCTGCCCGGGCGCTCCCCAGGCTTCCAGCCAACCACCGTGCAGGCGGGCGTCCTCAAGGCTGATCGACAGACCCAGCCCGGTGCCGCCGGTCTGCCGGGCCCGGGACGGATCCGCCCGCCAGAACCGGTTGAACACCAGCTTCTCCTCACCCACCTTCAGCCCCACGCCGTGGTCGCGAACCGTGATCGCCACGGCGGTGTCGTCGATGCCGAGGGTGATCAGCACCGGGCGGGCCTCGCCGTGCTCGACGGCGTTGCCGACCAGGTTGCGCAGCACCCGCTCGACCCGGCGGGGGTCGACCTCGGCGATCACCGGCGTGGTCGGCAGGTCCAGCTCGATCTCCACGCCCACCCGCTCGGCCAGGCCGGCCAACCGGTCGACGACCCGGTGCACCACCGGCACCAGGTCGGTCGGCTCGGCGTCCAGCATGGCGAAGCCCGCGTCGAACCGGCTGATCTCCAACAGGTCGGTGAGCAGCTCCTCGAAACGGTCCAGCTCGGCCTGGAGCAGTTCGGCGCTGCGAGCCACCGCCGGGTCAAACTCGTCGCGCTCGGCGAAGATCAGGTCGGCGGCCATCCGGACCGTGGTCAGCGGGGTCCGCAGCTCGTGCGACACGTCGGAGGTGAACCGGCGCTGCAACCGGGACATCTCCTCCAGACGCAGGATCTGCCGTTGCAGGTTGGTCGCCATCTGGTTGAACGAGGCGGCCAAAAGTGCGAGATCGTCCTCGCCGTTGACCACCATCCGCTGGTCGAGCAGGCCGGCGGAGAGCCGCTGGGCGGTACGCGCGGCGACGCGGACCGGGTTGACCACCAGGCGGGTGACCAGGGCGGCGAGCAGACCCAGCAGGACCACCAGGGCGATCCCGGTGGCGACGACCGTGGCTCGGGCGTCCGCCGCGGTGGCGTCCTGCCGGGTCAGCGGCACCAGGTAGTAGAGCTCGATCTGCCCGAAGCGGGTCGGCACCGGCGAGCCGTAGACCAGGTACTTCGTCGTTTCGCCGGTGAGTCGACCGGTCTGGATCTGGCTGGCCACCTTGCCGCTGGCGACCGCGGCCCGCAGCTCCTTGCTGATCAGGGGCTGGACGTTGGCCGCCGGCGCGGTGCGGGTCTGGATCATGGTCGGGTAGTCGGCGGCGGTGATCGCCACCACCACACCACTGGTCTGCTGCGGGTCGCCGCCGGCCAGGTAGTTGACCGTGCCCTCGATGGTCTCCTGAAGCTGCGCCTCCTGCGGCTGACCGTAGAGGGAGACCTGCTTGGCCGCGTAGCCCGCGCCGCCCTTGACCCGCAACTGGACGTCGCTGCGGGCGTTGTCGAGCAGGATCGTCGTGATCTTGTCAGCGATCAGGTACGCGAAACCGCCCACCAGCAGGCTTGAGGCGACCAGCGTGATGGTCACCACCCGGACCTGGAGCGAGCGACGCCAGGTCTGGTGCGCCCGGGCCACCAGCCGTGCGACCCGGCCACTGAGGGCACGCCACAGGTCCCGGCCGGCGTCGAGCCGGCGGGCAGGCGTGCTCTGAGGGTGCGGGGGCGGCGAGGTTGACACAGTGTGACCAGGCTATCCGGTGCCCGCCTTGTAGCCCACGCCCCGCACGGTGAGGATGATTTCCGGCCGCTCCGGATCTGGTTCGATCTTGGCGCGCAGCCGCTGCACGTGCACGTTGACCAGTCGGGTGTCGGCCGCGTGCCGATAGCCCCAGACCTGCTCCAGCAGCACCTCACGGGTGAAGACCTGACGCGGCTTGCGGGCGAGCGCGACCAGCAGGTCGAACTCCAACGGCGTCAGCTTCACCTCCTCGTCGTTACGGCTCACGGTGTGTGCCGGCACGTCGATGGTGATCTGGTTGCCGGGCGGCCCGATCGTCAGCATCTCCGGGGCCACGTCCTCGCCACGGCGCAACCGGGCCCGCATCCGGGCCACCAGCTCCTTGGGCTTGAACGGCTTGACCACGTAGTCGTCGGCGCCGGACTCCAGGCCCAGGACGACGTCCACGGTGTCGCTCTTGGCGGTCAGCATGACGATCGGCACGCCGGACTCGGCACGGATCGACCGTGCCACGTCGATACCACTCATACCGGGCAACATGAGGTCGAGCAGGACGATGTCCGGTCGACTGTCACGGAACGCTGCCAACGCCCGCTCGCCATCGGCCACGAACGAGGGCAGGAAACCCTCATTGCGCAGCACGATGCCGAGCATCTCGGCGAGTGCGGGGTCGTCGTCGACCACCAGTACCCGGGCTCTCATGGGATTAATATTGCATCCCCGTTCAGTTCGGTGGGACCGGCGTCACCCGGTACGGATGGTGCCGCCGGCAGAACCAGTCGCCCGCGACCCGCGGCGGCGGCGCCACGTGGTGCGGGGGCCAGCACAGGGATCGGACCCGGGGCCGGCTGCCACCATGATCCCCCCTCGGCGCCGTCCGGCGCCACCGTAGCCCCGGCCGGCCGCGCTGTCACGATCGGAGACGACGGGTCGCCGTCCGGCGCTCAGCCGAAGAGCGCGCGGCCCCAGTGGTCCCCACCGTCGCGTACTCCGGGCGGGCAGGCGAACAGGCCGCTGGAGACGTGCCGCAGATATTCGTTCATCACGTCGTGGCGGGCCAACTGGGTCTGGATCGGCACGAACTGCCGGCGTGGATCCCGCTGGTAGGCGATGAAGAAGAGGCCGGCGTCGAGCCGGCCGAGACCGTCCGAGCCGTCGACGAAGTTGTAGCCCCGCCGCAGCAGGTGCGCGCCGTTGTTCCTGCTCGGGTGGGCCAGGGCGACGTGGGCGTGCTCGGGGATCAGCGGCTTGCCGTCGTCACCGCGTGCCGCGAAGTCCGGCTCGTCGAACTCCTTGCTGCGCCCGAGCGGGGCGCCGCTGCCCTTGGTGCGACCGACGATCTCCTCCTGCTCGGCCAGGGAAGTCCGGTCCCAGGTCTCCACGAGCATCCGGATCTTGCGGGTCACCAGGTACGACCCGCCGGTCATCCAGTCCGGCCCGTCCCCCGGCTGCACCCACAGCTGGTCGCGGAGCCTGTCGGTCTCCTCGGCCTTGAGGTTGGCCGTGCCGTCCTTGAAACCGAACAGGTTGCGGGCGGTCGCCTGGTCGCGGGACGTCGACGACGTACGGCCGAAGCCGAGCTGCGACCAGCGGACGCTGACCACCCCCATGCCGATCCGCGCCAGGTTGCGGATCGCGTGCACCGCCACCTGGGGGTCGTTGGCGCACGCCTGCACGCACAGGTCACCGCCGGAGATCGGGGCCTGCAACGCGTCGCCGGGGAACTTGGGCAGCTCGGCCAGGGCGGCGGGACGGCGGTCGGCGATGCCGAACCGGTCCCGTCCGTCGGCGTCGCGGAACAGCGTCGGGCCGAAGCCGATGGTCAGGGTGAGCTGCGACGGCGGGAGGCCGAGCGCCTCGCCGGTGTCGTCCGGCGGGGCCTCCGGCATGCCACCGACCGCGCCGAGCACACCGGCGTCACGGCCGGCCGTCATCCTCGCGGCGGCGGCCGACCACTCCTCGAGCATCGAGACCAGGCGGGCCCGGTCCTTGGTGATGACGTCGAAGGCGACGAAGTGCAGCCGGTCCTGGGCCGGAGTGACGATGCCCGCCTGGTGCTCGCCGAAGAACGGCACCGCACCCGCCGGGTGGTCGCTGGCCGAGGCCGGGCCGCGGGAGTCACCGACGAGCGCGCCCGCACCGGCGGCCACCCCGGCGACTCCGGCCACCCCGGCGCCGGCGAGCGTGATAGCCCGCCGGCGGGTCAACCTGCGTACGCTCATCGACTCGACTCCCCCTGCTGTCCGGTCACTTGGCGACGACTGCGGCAACCTTGCTGATCGGCTCGGCGAGCGCGTTGATGCCGTCGGAGAGCTCCTTGAGCTCAGCCTTGCTCAACGCGGTGTGCAGCTTCCACCCGTCGCCGTCGCGGTGCTTGCCGAGCTGCGCCTCGACGTTCGCGAACTCGGTGTCGAGCTGCTTGACCAGCTCCGGCGAGCGCTGCTCCAGCGCGGGCCGGAGGGCGGACAGCGCCGCCTTGGAACCTTCGAGGTTGGCGGCAAAGTCCCACAGGTCGGTGTGCGAGTAGCGGTCCTCCTCGCCGGTGATCTTGCCGCTGGCGACCTCGTCGAGCAGCTCCTTCGCGCCGTTCGCGAGCTGGAGCGGGGAGAGCTTCTCGGCGTTGGCCTTGGCCACGATCTCCTTGACGTCGACCAGCAGCCGGTCCGCGATCGGGCCGTCCTTGCTGATGTCGCCGGACTGCCAGAGGTCCTTCTCGATCCGGTGGAAGCCGGTGAACTCCATGCCCTCCTCGATGACCTCCTCGCGGCCGTCGATCTTGGGGTCGAGGTCGCCGAAGATCTCGGCCACCGGCTCGATCCGCTCCCAGTAGGTGCGCGCGACCGGGTAGAGCGACTTGGCCTTCGCCACGTCGCCGGCCTTCACAGCGGCGACGAACTCCTCGGTCTTCTCCAGCAGCGCGGCGGTCTGGCTCTTGACGTAGCGCTGGTAGTTGTCGGTGGCCCCGGCCAGGGCGGCGTCGGCGGTCAGCGGCTGCGCCGACCCGCTGACCTTGAGCGCGCCCCGGATGCCCTTGCCGCTCATCCCCGGCTTGCAGGCCGTCTCGTACGTGCCCGCCGGCAACTCGACGTGCAGCTCGCGGCTCAGGCCCGGGGCGATGTTCTCCACCTCGCCCATCACCCGGTCGCCGGAGGCGTACACGTAGAACTCGGTGACCTTCGCGCCCGAGTTGGTGATCTTGAAGGTGGCGGTCCCGGCGCCGAGGTCGGTAGTGCCGACCTCGCAGGCGGTGTCGGTGGCCTTGACCACGATCGCGCCACCTGCCGCGCCCGCGTCATCCTTCTTGGAATCGGAGCACGCGGCGACGCCGGCCGTCGCCAGCACGCCGGCAGCGGCCAGCGCGAAGAATCGGGTGGTACGCATCTGAGCTGTCTCTCCTCGTGGGGGTCAGGCGCGCTGCGGCGCGGATGCCGCATCGGCCTCGGCCTCGGCGCCGGTGTCGGCCCCGCGCTCGGTGACGGTGGTGGTGGTCGTTTCGTCCGGAGACGTCGACGTGGCGACGGCGGGCGCCGAAGCCGCGGCGGGTGCCGACGCCGCGGGCGCAGCCGACGCCGCGGTGGCCGCGGCCGGTGCTGGCGTACGCCGGGCCGGGCGCAGGAAGAGCACCAGGACGGGCACGGCGTACCCGATCCAGGCGATCGTCTCGAGCACGGTGGGCGCCGGGGTCACGTTGAACATCCCGGCCAGCAGCGCCGCGTACCAGGTGCTCGGGTCGAGCGCGCCGGTGATGTCGAAGGCCAGGTCGTTGAGGCCGGGCAGGACACCGGCCTCCTGGAAGTCGTGCACGCCGTACTTGAGGATGCCGGCGGCGACCAGGATCAACAGGGCGCCGGTCCAGGTGAAGAACTTGCTGAGGTTGATCCGCAGGGCGCTGGCGTACAGCAGCACGCCGAGCACCACGGCGGTGACGATGCCGCCGATCAGCGCGAGCAGCGGCCCACTGTCGCCGGCCGCGCCCTGGGCGGCGGAGTAGAAGATCAGGGCGGTTTCGAGGCCCTCGCGGATCACCGCGAGGAAGGCCATGCCGGCGACGGCGAGCGACCCGACGGCCAGCGCCTCGGTGAGCCTGCCGCGCAGCTCGCCCGCGATGGTGCGGGCCGCCTTGCGCATCCAGAAAATCATCCAGGTGACGAACACCACGGCCGCGACGGAGGTGATCGCCTCGAACAGCTCGCGGTCCTCGGAGCGGGACAGCAGCGAGGTCGAGGTGTACTCGATGAGCCAGCCGAAGAGCACGGACAGCGCCACGGCGAGGCCAACGCCCGCCCACACCTGCGGCAACCGGTCCCGGCGCTGCGACTTCACCAGGAAGGCGACCAGGATGCTGACCACCAGGGTCGCTTCCAGGCCCTCCCGCAGGCCGATCAGGTAGGTGGCGAACATCCTGGCTCCGTGTTCGTTAGGCACGCCTCAGCTAACTTAGGGCAGCCATACCTTCCTCCAGTTCCGGGACCTCGTCAAGTCGTTCATGACAAGCTCACTCTCGCTGTGACCTGGTCTCCGACGGCCCACCACGAACCGGAAACCGTCCGAGCGTGGGAGGATCCCTGCCGTGAAGGCTTTCCTGCCGTGGTTGGCGGTGCTCGCCGTGGTGCTGCTGCTCAGCGCACTGCGCCTGCGGGCACTGGCCACCGTCGTGTCCCTGGGCTGGCTGGCCTGGTGCGCCTGGACGTGGTTCCGCCCCACCCGCCGCGGCTGACCCCGCGCCCCGCGCCCCGCGCCCCGCGCCCAAGATCGTCACAGTTTCAGGGATGTCGCTGCGTCAGACGCGCGGGAGACAGCAACATCCCCGAAGTTGCTGTCTCCCCGCCCACAGTCCCCCGCGATCTTGCACTTTCTGTCGCGACATAGCGGGGCGAGAGCCGCAAATCCCCGACCGAAACTGCAAGATCGCGGGGCGGGGCGGGACGCGACGGGACAGGGCGGGGGCGGGGTGGGGCGGGGCGGGAACGACGAACCGGGTCGGCTTCGAGCAGCCGACCCGGTTCGGAGAGATGTCGATCAGTAGCGGTAGTGGTCCGGCTTGAACGGACCCTCCTGCGAGACGCCCAGGTAGGCGGCCTGCTCCTTGGTGAGCGTGCTCAGCTTGGCGCCGAGCGCGCCCAGGTGCAGGCGGGCCACCTTCTCGTCCAGGTGCTTGGGCAGCACGTAGACGCCGACCGGGTACTCCTCGGTCTTGGTGAACAGCTCGATCTGGGCGATCGTCTGGTTGGCGAACGAGTTCGACATGACGAAGCTCGGGTGCCCGGTCGCGTTGCCCAGGTTCAGCAGACGCCCCTCGGACAGCACGATGATGGCGTGCCCGTCGGCGAAGCGCCACAGGTCGACCTGCGGCTTGATGTTGATCCGCTCGACGTCGGAGCGCTTGGCCAGGCCGGCCATGTCGATCTCGTTGTCGAAGTGACCGATGTTGCCGACGATGGCCTGGTGCTTCATCCGGGCCATGTGCTCGTTGGTGATGACGTCGAAGCAGCCCGTGGCGGTGATGAAGATGTCGGCCTGCTCGACCACGTCGTCCAGGGTGGCGACCTGGTAACCGTCCATCGCGGCCTGCAACGCGCAGATCGGGTCGACCTCGGTCACCACGACCCGGGCGCCCTGGCCGCGCAGCGACTCGGCGCAGCCCTTGCCCACGTCGCCGTAGCCCATCACGACTGCCATCTTGCCGCCGATCAGCACGTCGGTGGCCCGGTTGATGCCGTCGATCAGGGAGTGGCGGCAGCCGTACTTGTTGTCGAACTTGCTCTTGGTCACCGAGTCGTTGACGTTGATGGCCGGGAAGAGCAGCGTGCCGGCGCGGTGCATCTCGTAGAGGCGGTGCACGCCGGTGGTGGTCTCCTCGGTGACGCCCTTGATGCCGGCGGAGATCCGGGTCCAGCGCTGGCCGTCCTCGGCGAGCGAGCGGTGCAGCAGTTCGAGGATGACCGCGTACTCCTCGGAGTCGGCGGACTCGACCGGCGGCACGACGCCGGCCTTCTCGAACTCGGCGCCCTTGTGGACCAGCAGGGTGGCGTCGCCGCCGTCGTCGAGGATCATGTTCGGGCCCTGCCCGTCCGGCCAGGCGAGCACCTGCTCGGTGCACCACCAGTACTCCGGAAGGGTCTCGCCCTTCCAGGCGTACACCGGGACGCCGGCGGGAGCGTCGGGGGTGCCGTTCGGGCCGACGACGATCGCGGCGGCGGCGTGGTCCTGGGTGGAGAAGATGTTGCAGGACGCCCAGCGGACCTGCGCGCCGAGGGCGACCAGCGTCTCGATCAGGACGGCGGTCTGGATGGTCATGTGCAGCGACCCGGTGATCCGCGCGCCGGCGAGCGGCTGCGCTTCGGCGAACTCCCGCCGGATCGCCATCAGGCCGGGCATCTCGTGTTCGGCGAGCTGGATCTCCTTGCGCCCGAACTCGGCGAGCGACAGATCCGCCACCTTGAAGTCGCCCTCGGCGAGCGTGCTCGGCCGGGCCTCGGACGGCGTACCGCTGGCGGCCGCCGGGAGGGTGCTGGTCATGAAAGCTCCTGTCGAACGATGTCTGCGCCGATCCTCCACCTTACGCGCGCCGGCGACGGGTGACGGGGGACGGGCTGCGGACAGCGCACGGGGCGGTCGGTGGTGGACAGACCTGCTGCCCACTTCCGCCCGCCCCGTGCATCCCCCCGGTTTGGTTCCCCGCACGTTGCCGGACCGTCGTCGCGATAACGCTGCGTACTCATAGAGTCACACTCAGCCAGGGGCGAGTCAAGCTATTCCGGGAAAGTCGGACTTGTGTCGGGCTCAGCGCAGCCCCGACGTCGCCACGTACGCCTCACCGTCACCGCTGATCCGCAGCGGCCCGCCGGCCGCGGTGCCGATCGCCGCCTGGCCGGAGGCCAGCGTCAGCGCGCCCGCACCGTCGTCGACAGTGACCGAGCCCGCACCGCAGAGCACCACCCGGGGGCCGGGCAACGCCAGGATGACCTCCGGCACGGCCGCGCCGACCCGCACCCGGTGCAGCGCGAAGTCGTCCACAGGCACCGGCCAGCAGTCCACGCCCGGGGCGACCGACTGCGCGGCGCGTACCGGATCGTCGAGCACCTCGAAACGCAGCACCCGCAGCAGCTCGTCGACGTCCACCCGCTTCGGGGTGAAGCCGCCGCGCAGCACGTTGTCGCTGGCCGCCATGATCTCCACGCCGCAGCCGCTCAGGTACGCGTGCAGGTTGCCCGCGGGCATCCAGATCGCCTCCCCCGGCTCCAGCCACAGGTGGTGCAGCAGCAGCGCCACCAGCACGCCCGGGTCGGCCGGATAGGCGACCGCCAGCCGGCGGGCCAGGTCCGCGTCGGGCCCGTCGGCCGACGACGCCACTGCGGCCCGCAGCAGCCCGTCGCGCTCGGCGACCGGCCAGCCGAGCAGTGTCCGCACCGCCGTGCGCAGCCCCGCCGGACCGGCCCGCAGCGCGTCGACAACCGGCCCCAACGCCGGTACGCCGAACGCGGCGAGCGCCTCGGCCGACTCCGCCGGATCCCGGAAACCGCACAGCGCCTCGAACGGCGTGAGCGCGACCAGCAACTCCGGCTTGTGGTGCGGGTCGGAGTAGTTGCGCTCGGCCGCGGGGCGGCCCGCCTCCGCCGCGAAACCCGCCCGGGCCTGCTCGGCGTCCGGGTGGGCCTGCAGGCTCAGCGGCGCGTCGGCGGCGAGCACCTTGAGCAGGAAGGGCAACCGGGTGCCGAACCGGTCGGCCACCCGCGGGCCCAGCCACTGCCCCGGCTCGTCGCGCACCAGGTCACAGAGGCTCACCCGCAGGCCGGCACGCTCCACGCTGGCCGGGGCGCCCGGGTGGGCGCCCAGCCACAGCTCCGCCTCCGGGCCGGCGCTGGGCACCGGCCGACCCTGCAGCATGGCGATGGCTGAGCGGGACCCCCAGGCGTAGTCCCGGATCGGTCCGTACAGCGGTTCCACCGTCTCAGCCCCCGGACCGCCCGACCGCCTCGCCCGACACGTCCTCGGGCTGCGGTACGGCGGTGTCGGCGGCGGCGCCCGTGCCGGCTGCCGCGGCGGCGGCGCTGTAGATGTCCGGCTCCAGGTAGATCACCCGGGCGATCGGCACGGCCGTACGGATCCGCGCCTCCACGGCGTTGATGCCCCGGGCCAGCTCCTGGGCGCTCTCGTAGGCCGGCACGCCGATCTTCGCGGCCACCATCAGCTCTTCCGGGCCCAGGTAGAGCGTCTTCATGTGGATGATCCGCTCCACCTCGGGGCCTTCGGTGATGGCCCGTTCGATGGCGGTCAGGTCCTGCTGCTCTGCACCCTCACCGAGCAGCAGGCTTTTGGTCTCGATGGCCAGCACGATGGCGATGAGCACCAGCAGGATGCCGATCATCGCGGTGCCGGCGGCGTCCCACCTGCCGTTGCCGGTGATCAGCGTCATGCCGACGCCGAAGAGCGCGAAGACCAGACCGATAAGCGCGCCGAAGTCCTCCAGGAGCACCACCGGCAGTTCCGGCGCCTTTGCCCGTCGGATGAAACGCACCCAGGACTGGTTGCCCCGGATCTGGTTCGACTCCTTGATTGCCGTCCGGAAGGAGACCGACTCCATGGCGATCGCCGCCAGCAGCACCACCACCGGGAGCCACTGCCACTCGGTGATGCCCTCCGCGTGCGACCACTTGTGGTACGCCTCGTAGAGGGCGAACAGGCCGCCGATGCTGAACAGCACGATCGACACGATGAACGCGTAGATGTAGCGCTCCCGGCCGTACCCGAACGGGTGTTCCGGGGTGGCCGCGCGCTTCGCCCGCTTCCCGCCGAGCAGCAGCAGACCCTGGTTGCCGGAGTCGGCGACCGAGTGGACCGCCTCGGCCAGCATCGACGAGGACCCGGAGAGCAGGAACGCGATGAACTTGGTGACGGCGATGCCGATGTTGGCCAGCAGGGCGGCGACGATCGCTTTCGTCCCGCCGTTCGCGCTCACGCCGCCACTCCGCTTCGCGTCGTGGTGACGTACGTGACGCGCCGCCGCCTACGTTCGTTCACTGGTTCGACAGCTCCTTCATCTCGGTGATGGCCGGGACGGCCATCGGGTCCAATCCGTGTGCCAGTGCAAGATAGATCGAGGCGAAATCCGGGACGGCGATCAGCGAGGCCAGCCGCTCCAGAGCCGAACCACCCTCGGCGGTCACCACGTCGCAGCGCACACCACGGCGCTCCGCGAGGGTCTGCACCGCGTCCGCGCGGCGCTCCTCGACGGCGAGCGGCTCATCCGTGTCGTCCTCGGCGTTGAGGCCGCCGTCGCGCAGCAGGACCAGCCGCAGCCGGGTGCCTTCGCCGTCGTCCTCCGCCGGGTCGGCGAAGATGTCCCGCTCCCCCTCGGCCAGGCCGCCGAAGACGCCGTCCAGCAGCCCGACCCGGCCCCGCCCGGCCTCGCCGAGCGCCCCGGTGACCACCGGGTAGCGGGCGTTGGCGGACAGGGTGTCGCCGAAGCGGCGGGCCGCCACGGTGGCCAGCGGGGACGAGCCCCACACGATCGGGATCGAGCCGGCCAGGCCCAGCGCCAGCGACTTGGCGGGGTTGACGAACGACTCGGCGGCGGAGCGGCAGCGGTCGGCGTCCGCGTCGAGCCGGGCCGCCGTCTCCGCCAGGTCCGCCTCGTTGACCTTCACCAACCCGAGCGAACGCGCGGCGAGCAGGACCGGCACGGTGAGCGCCCAGAGACTGGCCCGGGCCGGCGCGCGTCGCGGCACCGGGATGAACGGCGCGCGGGCCCGCTCGGCCACCGACTGCAGCTGCGAGTCCGGTGCGCCCACGGCGACCAGCCGGGCGCCGCGACGGTGCGCGGCCTCGGCGGCGCCCAACGCCTCCGGGCTCCGACCGGACGCGCTCACCGCGATCACCACGTCGGCAGCGCCCACCCAACCGGGTACGCCCGCGCTGCGGTGCCCGATGATCGGCACCGGGCAGCGCGGCCCGGCGACAGTGGCCAGCACGTCACCGGTACGCCCGGCGGTGCCGATGCCGGCGATCACCACAGCCCGGGGACGCCCGTCGTCGGCGAGCACCGCGAGGTTCGCCTCGGCGGCCAACGCCGCGCTCTCCCGCACCTGGGCGCCGGCCGACGCGGTGTGCCGCAGCATGCCGCCCGGGTCGTGCTCGGCCAGCGCGTCCGGGTTGTCGAGCAGGGCCTCGTCGGCGTCGCGACGCCCACTGACCCCAGCCGTACCGTCGATCATGACTGCTGTCCGGGGCCGCCGCGCGCCTCGTCGAGCAGCAGCACCGGCACGTCGTCGCGGACCTCGAAGATCCGGCCGCACTCCGTGCAGGTCAACGTCTGCGCCTCCGCGTCGTAGGTCAGCGGGGCGTGGTGCGTGTCCGGGCAGGCGAGGATCTCGAGCAACTGCGGATCCAGGGCCATGGCGCGGCTCCTTCCACGAGTGCGGGGTCACCGGCGGCGGTGCCGACCGGCGCAGGCGATCTTATCGGCGAACGCGGTCGAGCACCTCGTCCCGCAGCGAGACCATCCGCTCGCGGGTGGGCGCCTCGACGTTGAGCCGCAGCAGCGGCTCGGTGTTGGAGGCACGCAGATTGAACCAGGCGCCGTCGGGAAAACGCAGCGTCAGCCCGTCCATCTCGTCGGCCGCCGCGTCCGGGTACGCGGCACGCACCTCGGCCACCGCCGCGCCCTGGTCGGAGACCGTCGAGTTGATCTCGCCGGAGGCGACGTAGCGCTCGTACTCGCCAGCCAGCACGGACAGCGGCAGCGACTGCTCGCCCAGGGCGGCCAGGGTGTGCATCGCGGCGAGCATTCCGGTGTCGGCGAACCAGAAGTCCCGGAAGTAGTAGTGCGCGGAGTGCTCGCCGCCGAAGACGGCGTTGGTGCGGGCCATCTCCGCCTTGATGAAGGAGTGCCCCACCCGGGCGACCACCGGCTCCCCGCCGTGCTCACGGATGATCTCCGCGACGGCGCTGGAGGTGATCAGGCCGTGGATCACCGTGGAGCCCGGGTGCTTGGCCAGCTCGCGTGCCGCGACCAGCGCGGTGATCGCCGACGGCGAGACCGGCTCGCCGCGCTCGTCCACCACGAAACACCGATCGGCGTCCCCGTCGAAGGCCAGGCCGATGTCGGCCCCGTGCTCGACCACCGCGCGCTGGAGGTCGACCAGGTTCGCCGGGTCCAGCGGGTTCGCCTCGT
The DNA here is from genome assembly GCF_040648635.1 of Micromonospora sp. NPDC049114. Taxonomy (NCBI): domain Bacteria; kingdom Bacillati; phylum Actinomycetota; class Actinomycetes; order Micromonosporales; family Micromonosporaceae; genus Micromonospora; species Micromonospora sp. NPDC049114. The sequence goes on from NZ_JBEZEA010000001.1 coordinate 430,343, forward strand.
GGTTGGGGAAGGTGCCGTCCAGCTCGAAGTAGAGCGGCACGATCTCCAACGGCAGGGCCGACAGGGCGGCGTCGCCGAGCACGGTGGGGACGGTGAAGCCACCCATCCCGTTGCCGGCGTCGACAACCACCTTCAGCGGCCGGATGCCGGAGAGGTCGACCAGCTTGCGCAGGTACGCGGCGTAGTCGGGAAGCAGGTCACGACGCTCGGCCGGCCGGGTCGGCTCGCCCGCCGGGCGCGACGCCCCCGAGTCCAGCAGGGCCTGCGCCCGTTCCCGGATCTCCGCCAGCCCGCTGTCCTGGCCGATCGGCCGGGCCCCGGAGCGGCACATCTTGATGCCGTTGTACTGCGCCGGGTTGTGACTGGCAGTGAACATCGCGCCGGGCAGGTCGAGCGAACCGGAGGCGAAGTAGAGCAGGTCGGTGGAGGCGAGGCCGATCTCGATCACCGAGCGCCCCTCTGCGCGTACGCCCGCGGCGAAGGCGGCGGCCAGGCCGGGCGAGGTGGCCCGCATGTCGTACCCGACGACGACCGCGTCGCCGGGCTCGTCAGTGGCGTTGAGCAGCTGGGTGAATGCGGCCCCGAGCGCCTCGGCGACCCGTTCGTCCCACTGGTCCGGCACCGTCCCTCGGACGTCGTACGCCTTCACGATCTGGGACAGATCAGACACTAGTTCCGCTCCTTGGCCGCAGGTTCCCAACGAACCTGAGCGTATCGGAGCGGCCCGGCCCGGCCCCGCTCAGCCGGGGAGCCGGGGCATGAACACGGTGTGATCGCCCCCGTCGGGCGGCTCGGGCGGGTCACCGGGCAGCGATCGGGCACCCGGAGCAGCCGGGGCACCCGGCATCGGTTGCGTGGCGTCCGGGGTCGGCGTCACGGGTCGCGCCCCGTAGACCCCTCCGCCGGCGGGACGCGGCGGGGGCACCTGGCCGGCGGCCGGCGGCTGCTGGCCGTACACCGAGCCGGGTTGCACGGGCACGGCCGGTGACCCACCGCCGGAGCGGTAGGTGGTGCCACCGGGGTTGCCCGGCAGCGGGCCGGGATCGTCGGACGACGTGCGGTCCTGCCGGGACCGGCGCACCAGCAGCACGATGAGCAGCAGGCCGACCGCCACCATCGCGATGCCGAAGAACATGATCAGTGACCCTCCGCCGGACTCGGCGGCCACCGCGGTCACGCTGGGAGCGGCGGACGTCGGGCCCTGCGCGGCCGGGTTCACCACCTCGCTGGCCGCCGCGACCTCGGTGGGGCTGGGGGTCGGGGTCGGCTTCTTCGACGGCGTCGGCGTGGGCGGCGCGGAGAGCCGCCCGGTGACCTTCGCCGCGTCGATGCCGTGCCCCAACTGCTGGCCGGCGGCGGTGAGACCCACACCTGTCACGCGGAGCTGACCGCCCGGCGCGTCGGCGCCGAACGCCACCCGATACCGCATGGTGATGCCCTTGCCCTTGCACAGGATCGGCTTCGCCGGTGCGGTCTGCCCGGTCTCGACGTTGCCGCCACCGCCACCGACAGCCACCGGGACCCAACGCCCGCCCACGTTCACCTGGACCGCCACCTGGTTCGGCTGGAGACCCTCAAGGCTCAGACCCAGGGCGGTACGCAGCAGGACGCAGCCGCCGGAGCGCTTGCGCACCGCGACGTTCACCCCTTGGGCCGAGCCCCCGGCGGCGAAGCTGCTGGCCGACCCCACACGGACCGAGTCGTCGTCGGCCAGCGCGGGTGACGCACCGAGCATCACCAGGCCGACCAGCAGACCGCAGACCGTCGCGAGCCGTGCCGCGCGTCGACGCACCGTCATGATCACCTCACCGTTCCTCCCCGGGTGGGGTTCGCGGCCAGGCTACTACCGGGCCACCCCCGCCACCTGTCATAGAGCGGCCCGCATGTGTGCGGCGTTACGGTTTACGACCGACCCGGACGTGTGCTCCCGGCGAGGGCGGCACGGCAGAGCCGGTCGGCGGTACGGGTCGTCTCGGGCAGGCGGTAGCGCGGCGCCAACGCGAGCACCTGCGCTGTCGCGTTGCCCAGGCTCATCCGATGCCCGACGCTCACGAAGACCGGCTTCACGCCGTCCCGGGTCCGCAGCACCCGACCCACGACCTCACCCCCGTCGCGCAGCGCCGACCAGGCACCCCGCTCGGCGGCCGGTGGATCCCACTCGCCGACCAGCGGCGTCTTGCCCACGCCGATCGCCGGCAGGCCGGTGACCACCCCGAGGTGACAGGCGAGCCCGAACCGGCGCGGATGAGCCACACCGTGCCCGTCGCAGACGAGCAGGTCCGGGATGGTCGTCAACGTGTCCAGGGCGGCGAGCAGAGCCGGCAGCTCGCGGAAGGCGAACAGCCCCGGCACGTAACCGAACGACGGCCGGCCCACGCTGACCGCGGAATCCACCACGGCCAGCGTCCGGGTGTCCAGCACGGTCACGGCCGCCGCGAGGAGGTCACCGCTCTCGTCGTACGCGACGTCCAGGCCGGCCACCGTCGCGGGCGCGGCCGGACCCGGCCCGACCAGGTCGACGAGCGGCCGCAACTCCTCCTGTACGGCCACCGCCTCCGCCACCGTGCGCGGCGCGAGCCCCAGACCCGGCGTCATGAGCACTCACCCTTGATCCACTCGGTTTCGGCGATATCGGGGCATCCCACGGCCTCGGACACCCCACTATCGGCGATGTCGAGTCGATCATCCTCGGCGAAGCCCCGTCGGCGAGTGTGTCGCGATGCCAATCCGCACCACCGACCACGTGGACCGCCGTCGCACGGTTCGCCGCGCCGGCGCCGGATCTCCGGCCCGGACCGACCGTCCAGACCCCGGAACGCGCCCGCCCGACCGCTGTCAGGCGAGTTTCAGCTCGTCGCGGGCCTCCTCGACCCACCGGGCCACACCGTGCGCGCCGCTGCCGGTTGCCATTGAGGCAGCCTCGTCGAGCAGGCCACGGGCGGCGTCCCGGTCACCGTCGGTCGCCGCCAGGTCCGCCAGCCCGATCAGATTCGCCGCAACTCCCGGGGTGAACGACAGCTTCCGGCGCAACCGCGTCGACTCCTCCAGCAACCCCCGCGCCGCGTCGACCCGACCGGCTGCCTGCTCACCGAAGCAGAGGTGCCGCAGCACGTACGACAGGGTCAGCTCGTCGCCCGCCTCGGTCGCCAGCTCACGCGCCCGTGCGAAGGCCGGGTCGGCCGCCGCCTGGTCCCCGCGGATCACCTGGTGGACCGTGCCCACCCAGAACAGCGACTCCCCCTCGCCGCGGGGGTCACCCAGCTCGCGGTAGAGCTGCGCCGCCCGCTCGAAGAGCGACAGCTCGGCGGCGTCCTCCGCACCGGTCTCCAGGAAGCGGGCGTGCAGGAGCCGACCCCGGGCCAGCGCCGTGTCCGCCTCCAACGCCACCAGATCACGCTCCGCCTCGTCCAACGACTTCGCGTCGCCGCCGAAGACCGCCTGCTCGTAGCGCTCCTGCGCCCGCGTCAATCGGATGTCGAACCCTTCGGCCATCACTGACCCACCCTTCCATCGATACGCTCGCGCAGGAGATCGGCGTGGCCATTGTGCCGCGCATACTCCTCGATCATGTGCACCAGCAGCCTGCGGAGCACGATGACGTTGCCCTCCCGCTGCCGCCCCTGCACGTCCAGATCCGCCGCCTCGGCGACGAACCGCTCGGAGAACTCGACCTCCGTACGCCACGCCCGGTACGCCTCGTCCACCACGACCGGGTCGGCCACCGCGCCGTCGAAGTCGCCGTCGGGATCGTCGTCCGAGCAGTACAACTTGGGCGCGACCTGCCCGGCCATCGTCCTGCGGAACCAGCCACGCTCCACTTCGGCCAGATGCCGGATCAGACCGAGCAGTGACATCGTCGACGGCGGCACCGCCCGCCGGGCCAACTGCTCGGCGTCCAGGCCGTCACACTTGAGCTCGAACGTCAGGCGCTGGTCGCGCAGATACTCGACGAGCACCGTCCGCTCGTCGGCGAAGTTGCCATCCGAGCGCGGGTCATCGTCCGGATGAACGAACAGGTACGACCAACCGAAGGTCCGCGTGGGTTCGCCGTCGGAGGTCGCCGCTTCGGCGCGTGCGTCAGCCATACGGCGACTCTTGTCGATACCCGTCCACCTCGGCAACCGTCCGCGCCCACCAGCCTGTCCTGGCCAGCAGCCTGCCCTGATCAGCAGCGCCGGTGGCCGGACGGACGTAGGGGCCTTTGGGGCCTGGAAAATGTGTCGGCCTCAGCGCTCACCGCCGCCGTCCCCGAACATGGCGCGGATTGAATCTTCGTCCGGCAAGCTCTCGCCGTCGGTGACTGTCGCCGCCACTTCCTCAGCGACAGCCCGGCTCACGTTCTTGTAGCGGTCCACGTTGCGATAGTCATCAAGGAAACGCACTACGAGTCCGGGATCGTAGGCCCACGTCCGAGCGCGATGGTCCCAGAGAACAGCTTGGCCGAGACCCGCATCCATGACGAAGAGACCTGCCGGCGGCCCCTGCCCATCAATCCGGTAGATCACGTAGTAGCTCAACAACCTCATGCTCCAACTCTTCGGCCACTCGGGGGGCTACGGGAAAGTCGCCAGGTCCTAGTCTCAGCTCTTGCACAACCTGCGCAAAACTCGTCTCCTGCCGAACCAGCCAGGCCTGGTACTCGTGCCAGACGTCAACGTTTTTACTGATCCACTTTGCGAAGCTGGCGTCCTTGGCGGGGAAACGCAAATCGAGCCCGTCGGGGAGGGAATCCGGCAGACTGCGCGCTCGATTCGCGGCGAGCATCCGCAGAAGCGCGCCAACTCGGTGTTCCGGACCATTCGACGAACGCCGCAGAACTTCATACTCCTCATGGGTCGCCAGCCAGGCTTCCCGCGAGACGGGCGTGTGCATCTGCAACTCGATCAGCATCCCGTCCGGAGCACGAAGGGTGCAATTCAATCCGTAAAATCGATTGCCCCGCCGCCAGAAGTTCTTGCAGTCTGAAGTCGGAACCGAGAAGCCTGCGTCGACCAGGCCGGCGAGGACCAAGTCAACGGCCTTGCTGTAGTGCTCGCCCGACGGCATCTCGAGGCAGAATCTTAGTGCGTCATTGACGCTCTGCACGAAGTCAGTGACATCGGTCGGGGCTACGCGCCCCTCTTCGAGGTACTTCCGTGCCAGGGATTCCAGCCCCTTGACCCGAAACTTCCGGTCCCGGAGCCGGATCGGATCAGTGAGGTCGAGCGCGCCGGTCACGCTCCGTCCGACCTGAGCCAACGCATCCTCGACACTGTCGGCGGCAGCCAGAGCTCGGTCGCGCAGCCCCGTCAGCGAGGCCAACTCGCCGGGCGTGAGCTGCGCGAGATCGGACGTCGGCCGACGTGGGTCCCCCATGTCCGGAGCCGGACCGGGCGGCCCACTCGGGGCATCGGGCCCCGAGCCCGGCCCGTCCAGCAGCAGGTGCATGCGGTTGATGTACGGATCGCCGTGGCCGCCGTCGTCGTACGCCGGTGGGTGGGTCGGCAGGTCGGGACGTTCACTGAACCGGCCTCGGGGCAGCCCGCCGAGCGGCATCGGCCGGCCGTCTCCGCCCAGCACGAGTGCGTCGATGCCGACCACGTCCGGGTAGAGCGGCCGGTCCCGGACGAGGCCGGTCTGCGGGTCGACGTAGAGCACCGTGCCGTTCTGGTTGAGCGCAACCCAGGCGTGCGAGCCGCCGCCCGCCCACTCGGTGATCAGGAACGCATAGCTGCCGTGGCCGCCCAGCAGCAGTTGGTCGTGCAGGTTGGCGTACCCCCGGTCGGCGGCCTGCCGCGCCTGCGCCGGGTGTGCCCGTTGGCCCGACGGCGGGGCGAGGACGCGCTGGAAACGGCCGCCGGTCACGTCCTCCACCCGACCCGGACCACCCGCCTCACCGCGGATCGGACGTCGGGTGTCGCCGTTCAGGTAGCCGTCGAAGGTGCGCGGCGCGGACACCCGCGGCCGCCCGTGCACCCAGGTTTCGAAGAGCGACAGGGTGCAGTCGAGGCAGTTGATGCCCCGGGTGGCGTCCGCCTGGGGGCCGCCGTCGTTCAGGAGGCGGAACCAGCCGCCCCGGCGGGGGTCTGCGGTACGCCTGACAGCGCCGTCGAGGTCGCGGGGCATCTGCCGTTCGACGTCGACCTGGTGCAGGGCGAGCGGAGGCCGGAGCCCGCCCGGCTGCCCGTACGGCCGGGAGTCGTCGATCGGCGGGGGTACGTCGTCGCCGGTGAGCCGGGACGGGCCGGCGGTCTCCACCGCACCCAGCGCGAGCGCGCCCACATCGTTGTTGGCGTACGCGAATGCGCCGTCGGCGATGTCCACGACGGCCGGTGCTCTGATGCCCGCCAGCACGTCGTCGGCCAGGTCACGCCATTGGGCGTACGCGCGTGTCTCGGCGTTCGCGGCCCGCTGCCAGCCGTCGGCCCACTGCCGGTGCCCCGCCTGGTGCAACTGTCGGGCGTAGCTCGCGTACTCGACAGCCCTGCGGTCGTGCTCCGCCGCGCGGGTCCGCATACGGGCGGCCTCGGCCTGCCGGCGATTGTTCTCGAAGCCGGTGCGCTGCGACTCGTAGTGGCCCTGGTAGCGCCGCCGCTCGGCAGCCTCCGCCTCGGCCACCCACCGGGCGGCGTACCCGTCGTTCTCGGCCACGGACACCGACGGATCGCCGAACGCCAGCACGTCGACGGGAACTGAGGCCCGGCCGCGGGCCCGTTGACGGGGTACGCGGGCCGGCGCGGGCGCTTCCCGCGTCGGCAATCGCATGGGCGCGGCGTGCCGGCCCACCGCGGCACCGGGGACCGTGCCACCGCCCGTCCCGGTCACGACCCCACCGGGCCGGCCGCCGGCATCGGGCGTCGTACCGGTGGAGGTGGGTGGAAAAGCCGTACCGGGGGCGACTGTCGAGGCGGAACCAGCGGACGCGACAGGCGGCGCCAGCCCCACCGTGCTCGCGGCCGCCGACGAGGAAACGCCCCCCGCCGACGGGCCGGTCGACAGAGGTCCGAAAGCCGAGGACGGGCCGGTCGTCAGAGGCACGGACGCCGACGACGGGCCGGTCGTCAGAGGGACGGACGCCGACGACGGGCCGGTCGACGGAGACACGGCAACCGTCCCGTTGGTGCCCGGGGTGACCGCACCCGAGGCGATCCCCTGCGACGCGCCGAGCGCCGGCCCGCCACCCTCCGTCGGCCCGGCACCCGTCACCGGCCCGCCGGTCGGGTCAACGGCACCGGCCACGGGCGCGGTGACCGCCGACAGCACGGGATCGGCCGCGACTGCCGAGAGCATGGGATCGGCCGCGACAGCGGAGAGCGTGGGGTCCGCCGCGACAGCGGAGAGCGCCGGATTCGTGCCGTGCCCGACGCCTGACGACGTCGCGTCGGGTGCTGCCGGCACCGGCGACCCGACAACGTCCACCCCGGCGTGGTGGACGCCATCCGCCGCCCCAGGCCCCGGGGCGGACGCGGCCGGCGACGCCGGAGGCACCGGCGAGGACGCCGTGAGTTCCGGGGGCGGGGCATCCATCGAAGGCGCGGCGGGGATCGGAAGGGACTGTCCGGTGAAGGCCGCTCCGGCGAGGGCGTTGGCCTGCGCGTGCAGCCGGGCCTGCAGGGCGTGGTCGGTCTGCCCGGTCGCCGATCCGGTGGCCCCGGACGCGGCGGCGCGTACCGCGTCCTCCATCGAGGTCAGGCCCTGCCCGGTGGCGACGCTGGCGGCGCTCTCGGCGAACATCTCGCCGGTCATCTCCCGACCCAGGTGCTCGCCGATGCGCGCGGCGCGGCCGGTCGCGTGGCGGCCCAGGCCGGCCAGCGGCGCGACCGCTCCCCCGGCGAGCCCGCCGACCGCCGACACGCCCAGGTCGGTCAGGTCCACGCCGTGCGCCCGGCCCGTGGAGTTCTGGTACGCCTGGGTGGCCAGGCTGATCCCGGACTCCTCGGCCGCTTCCTCCAGACCTTCCCGGGTGGCTCGCTTGGCGAGGCCGCGCGCGCCACCCTTGGCGATCTCCTTGGCGGCACGCTCGCCGGCCTCCTTGAGCCCGCGCCGCAGCGCCTTGCTCGCCAGCTGGCCCATGAGACGCTTGAAGATCTGCTGGATCAGCAGCCGGGTGGCGGTGATGGCCGCACCGGCGGCCGGGGATGCGGCACCCGCGGTGAGCAGCGCCGCCACCGCCACCGAGAGCAGCTCGATGACGAGGATGCCCAGCTCGATCCAGACTTCGAGCTTGGCGCCCTCGATGTCGCAGCCGCACTCCTCGACCAGTCGGCCGAGGTCGGTGGTGACCGCGAGGAGCACCGGCAGGGGCGCGTCATCGCCCTCGGCGATCCCACGCCAGGCCGCCTCGAACGCGGCGTCGACGGCTCCGACACCGCCGTATCCGCTGCGTACCTCGGTGGCGGCCGCGGCGGCGTCGGCGTGCGGACCGGCGAGGACGCCGGCTACCGCGTACCACCGGTCGGCGACGTCCCAGACGGCCCGTTCGTTCCCTTCGGGCCACTGCACGCCTACCGCCCAGTCGAGGGCCTCGTAGATCCAGCCGGGGACGTCCCAGGGTGCGTAGTCCAGCGGGTGCGGGATCGGGCTGGGCAGCACGCTCATCCGGATCGACCCGCCGTCAGCGCTGGTCGGCGGCCCGGTCGAGCCGGGCGGCGCTGCTCTGGTCGGTCTGCACGCTCGCGTCGACGGCGCTGACCACGTCGGCGCCCAACTCGGTGAGCCGCTGCCCGACACCCGCCCAGGCGCGCAGCACGGTCTGCTCGATGCCCCGGTAGTTCCGCTCGAACGCGGCGCCGATGTCGTCGCGCCCCCACGGGCGGGCGCCGCTGGCGGCCTCGATCTCACCGCCCTCGGCTGCCCGGCTGGCCGTCACCGCCTCGCCGGACAGGGCCAGGTCGGCACCACCGCGCCGGGCCCGGGACGCGTCGAGCCAGAGCTGACCGTCGGTCATGCCGGCCCCTCGCCGCGGCGGAGCACGGCGTCGGCGCGGCCGAGCAACGCGCCGAAATCGCCGGTACGCAGGAAGTCCGCCGAGCCGGCGCCGGCCGGCATGGTGTCGGCGACCAGGTCCTGGGTGGCCTGCGTGGCGGCGGCCACGGCACTGTGGACCGTTTCGGTAACTTTCCGGCTCAGCGCCTCCGCGTCGCGGTCCCGGTAGATCGCCGGAGCCAGGACGACCTCGACCAACTGGCCCTGCGCGCCGACGGTCGCCGTGACGTGGCCGTCCGGCGAGCGGCGGGTCACCCGCAGTTGCGCGAGTCGCGCCTGCAGAGTGTCCAGACCGGACCTGAGCTGCTGATACTGGCCGTACACGTCGTCGAATCGGGCTCGTAGCTCGCGATTGGCGTCCCGGTCCACGCGTTCGCTCACCGCCGCTCCTCCCGTCACCGTCGGTATCCGAGACCATACCGGCCGCCATCGATTCGTGTAGTCCGGTAGTTTCGATGTGTGATCGACCGTCAGCAGGCCGAGCAGTTCGCTTCCGCGTGGGCGAGGCGGGATTCGCAGCGCCTCGGCCACGAGTGCACCCCGGTGGTCGACGAGTTCGACCTCGGTTTCGTCGTCACCTCGATCGTGTCGAACGGGGTGCGGGCGATCCCCGGCGATCTGCCGACGACAGTCATCGACAGGCGGACCGGGAAGGTCACCACCTGGCCGCGTGTGCCCAGCGAGGTCGTGGCGGATCTGTACCGGCGCAGTCAGCCCAGCGGGCCGACCGCCCCCCGCACCGTCGACGCTTCGAGCCTGCTGATCCGGGAAATCCGTCGAGCCCCGACGCCGAACACGGTGGCGCACCTGACCCTCGACGGTCGCATCTGGACGGCCCAGGGGACGAAGGGCGCGGTCGCGCTGAACCACCACCCGCTCGTCCGTGGCTACCTGGACGAGCAACCCCCGGGCGAGCTGGTCCGCGGCGTCGAGTGTCACGCCGAGTTGATCGTGGTCTCCGACGTGCTGCACGAGTACGACCACCGTCGGGCCGCCGACGGCATCGCGCCGATGGGGCGGGCCGAGGCGGGTGCCCTGCTGGGGGCGGCGCGCTTCGAGATCTTCCGGATCCGCGAGCCGGGTGACCCGGCCGGTGGCGCCGCCGAGCGACCCTGCGACTCGTGCGTCTCGTTTCTGGTCAGCGCCAACATGCTGCCGGAGTCGGCGCGGGCCTACACCGAGACGTGGCTCGCACCGGCGGAGCCGGACCCGGACCCGGGCCGCTTTCCACCCGAGGTGGCCAACGCGCTGGTGGCGGCGGGCTGGCGACCGCACATCGGTGACCAGATCATGGCCGCCGCCGGCGTGCGGGATGTCACCGCCGTGCCGGGGGCCGTCCACCGGCACGAGGGCTTTCCCGCCGCAGTGGAGGCGCTGACCGCGTTCCCCAGCCTGGTCGGCGCGCGGCGGGGCCCGGGCGCGCAGGTGTGGATCTCGCGCTTCGACATCCGCCCGCACGCCATCGCGCACACCGCCGACACCCTCGCGGACTTCGGCGCGGTGCTCGGCGTACGACTCTTTCCGATCGGCACCGAGCAGCAGGACAGCATCCTCGCCGTCGACGAGCGCGGCCGGGTCTTCGCCCTCGACCAGGCCGGCGAGTGGTTCCTCGGCGACACCATCGACGCCGCGCTCACCACGTTGCTGCTCGGCCGCGCGCCCGCCCGGGTCGGCGACGACGGCACCTGGCCGGCCGACCCGAGCTAGGGCCTGTTTCGTAAGAACTGGCCCTAGAGCGCCAGCCCGGTCAGCACCATGACCCGCGCCTCGGTGTAGTCGTCCATCGCGCTGCGCAGCCCCTCCCGGCCGACGCCGCTGCCCTTCACCCCGCCGTACGGCATCTGGTCGGCCCGGTACGACGGCACGTCGCCGACGATCACGCCGCCCACCTCCAGCGTCCGCGCGGCGGCGAAGGCCACGTCCAGGCGCCGGGTGAACACGCCGGCCTGCAACCCGTACGCCGAGTCGTTGACCGCGGCGAACGCGGCCTGGTCGTCGGCGACCGGGGTGACCACGAGCACCGGCCCGAACACCTCCTCGGCGACGACCTTGGCGTCGGCCGGCACGCCACTGAGGACGGTCGGGGGGTACGTGGCGCCGTCGCGCACGCCGCCCACCTCGACTGTGGCGCCGGCCGCGACCGCCTCCGCCACCCACGTCTCGACCCGGCGGGCCGCCTCCTTCGACACCATCGGCCCGACGTCGGTCAACTCCGAGGCGGGATCTCCGGTGCGCAGGGCGCGTACCGCCGCGACCAGCCGGGGCAGGAAGTCGGCGTGCAGCGCGTGGTGCACGTACACGCGTTGCACGGCGATGCACGACTGGCCGGCCTGGTAGTTGGCGAACGTGGCGATGCGCTGCGCGGCGAAGTCCAGGTCCTCGTCGGCGGTCCAATCCGCGCAGAGCACCGCCGCCGCGTTGCCACCCAGCTCCAACGTCACGTGCTTGTCCGGCACCTGGCGGCGGATGGCCGCGCCGACCGGCCCCGACCCGGTGAACGACACGACCGGCAGCCGGGGGTCGGCGACCAGTTCGGCGGCGCGGTCGTTGGGCAGCGGCAGCACGGAGAACATGCCGGCGGGGAGGTCGGTCTCGGCCAGCAGTTCGCCGAGCAGCAGCGCGGACAGCGGCGTGGCCGGGGCCGGCTTGACGATGATCGGCGCACCGACCGCGATGGCGGGCGCGACCTTGTGGGCGACCAGGTTGAGCGGGAAGTTGAACGGTGCGATGCCGAGCACCGGCCCCCTCGGCACCCGCCGGACCAGGGCGATCCGCCCGGAGGCCGCCGGGTCGGTGTCGAGGCGTTGCAGCTCCCCGGAGAAGCGCCGGGCCTCCTCGGCGGCCCACCGGAAGGTGGACACCGCCCGCCCAACCTCGGCGCGCGCCCACTTCACCGGCTTGCCGTTCTCGGCGGTGATCAGCGCCGCGATCTCGTCGGCACGCTCGGCGAGCCGCCGCGACACGTGGTCCAGGGCCGCCGCGCGGGCGTGCGCGGGCAGGGCCGCGGCCTGCGCGGCCACACCGGCCGCGGCCGCGACGGCGGCGTCGACCTGGTCAGGGGTGGCAAATGTGGTACGCCCCACCGCCCGGCCGTCGTACGGATGGTGGACGGTCAGCTCGCCCTCGCCGGAGGCGGGACGGGAGGCGACGAAGAAGTCAGCGGGCTCCACGCCGTGCAGCGTAGACGAGACAACGGCCGACGGAAACAGTCGCCGTATCCCTTGTCTGCCGCGAATTCAGTAGCGAAGATGGCAGGAAGATTGCGATAACCGCCGCACACCGCATCCCCGGCCCCTCGGAGTGATCCCGTCATGAGTGACCAGCAGCAGCTGCGCAACTTCGTCAACGGCTCCTACGTCGAACCGGCCGACGGCGGGTACGCCGATCTGGTCGACCCCTGCACCGGCGAGGTGTTCGCCCAGGCGCCGGTCTCCGGGGCTGCCGACGTCGACGCGGCGATGACCGCCGCCGCCACCGCGTTCGAGAGCTGGCGGGAGGTCACCCCGGCCGAGCGGCAGAAGGCGATGCTCAGGCTCGCCGACGCCGTGGAGGCCCGCGCGGCCGACCTGGTGGACGCCGAGGTCCGCAACACCGGCAAGCCGCGCCAGCTCACCGCCGAGGAGGAGCTGCCGCCGGCGGTGGACCAGTTCCGGTTCTTCGCCGGGGCCGCCCGCCTGCTGGAGGGGCGCTCCGCCGGCGAGTACCTGGCCGGGCACACCTCGTACGTGCGGCGCGAGCCGATCGGGGTCTGCGCCCAGGTGACCCCGTGGAACTACCCGCTGATGATGGCGGTGTGGAAGATCGCCCCGGCACTCGCGGCCGGCAACACCGTGGTGCTCAAGCCGTCGGACACCACGCCGGTGTCGACGCTGCTGCTCGCCGAGATCGCCGCCGAGTTCTTCCCGCCGGGTGTGTTCAACGTGGTCTGCGGTGACCGGGACACCGGTCGTACCCTCGTGTCGCACCCGACCCCACAGCTCGTGTCGATCACCGGCTCGACCCGCGCGGGCATGGAGGTGGCCGCCGCGGCGGCCACCGACCTGAAGCGCACCCACCTGGAGCTGGGCGGCAAGGCCCCGGTGGTGATCTTCGACGACGCGGACGTGGCGGCGGCGGCCGAGGCCATCGCGCTGGGCGGCTACTTCAACGCCGGTCAGGACTGCACGGCGGCGACCCGGGTGCTGGCCGGGCCGGGCATCCACGACGACTTCGTGGCAGCGCTCGCCGAACAGGCCCGCAACACGAAGACCGGCGCACCTGACGACTCGGACGTGCTCTACGGCCCGCTGAACAACGCCAACCAGCTCGCCCGGGTCAGTGGCTTCGTGGACCGGCTGCCCGACCACGCGGCGATCCAGACCGGGGGATCCCGGCAGGGTGAGCGCGGCTACTTCTACGCGCCGACGGTGGTCTCCGGCCTGCGCCAGGCCGACGAGATCATCCAGGACGAGGTGTTCGGGCCGGTCATCACCGTGCAGCGCTTCTCCGACGAGGACGAGGCGGTGCGCTGGGCCAACGGCGTCGACTACGGCCTGTCGGCGTCGGTCTGGACGCGCGACCACGGGCGGGCGATGCGGATGACGCGACGGCTCGACTTCGGCTGCGTCTGGGTGAACACGCACATCCCGTTCGTCTCGGAGATGCCGCACGGCGGTTTCAAGCACTCCGGGCACGGCAAGGACCTCTCGGTCTACAGCCTGGAGGACTACACCCGGATCAAGCACGTCATGCACAACATCGAGGGCTGAGCCATGCCGTCCTCGGAAGATCTGCACAAGCGTCGCAGTGGTGCCGTCGCCCGGGGCGTCGGCAGCGTCATCGGCTCGTACGTGGACTCCGCATCCGGGGGCACGCTCACCGACGTCGACGGCCGGGAGTGGATCGACTTCGCCGCCGGCATCGCCGTCACCAGCGTCGGCAACTCCGCGCCGAGGGTGGTCGAGGCGGTCCGCGCGCAGGTGGAACGGTTCACCCACACCTGCTTCATGGTCGCGCCGTACGAGTCGTACGTGGCGGTGTGCGAGCAGCTCAACGCGCTGACGCCGGGCGGGTTCGAGAAGCGCTCGGCGTTGTTCAACTCCGGGGCCGAGGCGGTGGAGAACGCCGTCAAGATCGCGCGGCACGCCACCGGGCGACCGGCGGTGGTGGTGTTCGACCACGCGTACCACGGCCGGACCAACCTGACCATGGCGTTGACCGCTAAGAACATGCCGTACAAGCACCGGTTCGGACCGTTCGCCGGGGAGATCTACCGGGTGCCGATGTCGTACCCGCTGCGCGACGGCGGGCTCTCCGGCGCCGAGGCGGCCGCACGGGCGATCGAGATGGTCGAGAAGCAGGTTGGCGCGGAGAACGTCGCCGCGCTGCTCATCGAACCGATCCAGGGCGAGGGCGGTTTCGTCGTACCAGCGCCGGGTTTCCTGCCGGCGCTGCGCGACTGGGCGACGGCGGCCGGGGTGGTCTTCGTCGCCGACGAAATCCAGACCGGCTTCTGCCGTACCGGCGACTGGTTCGCCTGCCAGCACGAGGGCATCGAACCGGACCTGGTCACGCTGGCCAAGGGCATCGCCGGCGGCCTGCCCCTCGCGGCGGTGACCGGTCGGGCCGAGCTGATGGACACGGTGCACGTCGGCGGGCTCGGCGGCACGTACGGCGGCAACCCGATCGCCTGCGCCGCCGCGCTGGCCACCATCGAGACCATGCACGAGCTGGACCTGGCTGGCGCGGCCCGCCGGATCGAGTCCGTGCTGGCGCCCCGGCTCCGCGCCATCGCCGAGCGGGACCCGCGCATCGCCGAGGTACGCGGGCGCGGCGCGATGCTCGCGGTGGAACTGGTCCAGCCCGGCTCCCTCGTCCCCGACCCGACCGCCACGGCGGCCATCTCGGCCGCGTGCCACGCCGCCGGCCTGCTCACCCTGACCTGCGGCACGTACGGCAACGTGCTGCGCTTCCTGCCGCCGTTGGTGATCTCCGACGAGCACCTCGCCCGCGGCGCCGACATCCTCGACGCGGCGTTCGGCTGACCGTGTGGAGGGGCCCACGTCGGGCCCCTCCACTCACGTCAGCGCAGAACCTCGACGGTGTTGTTGCGGACCAGGTTCTTCCCCGGCTCGCGGATCTGGTCCATGGCGGCGGTGTTGAGCAGCACGCAACTGCCCGACGGGCCGGTCACCGTCACGGTGGTGGCCCGGTTGTTGTCCAGGTTGGTCACCCGCAGCCGCGTACCGACCGGGAACTGCCCGCTGGTCGCCGCCGGCGCGGCGTTCTCGGCGAAGAAGGTGATCGCGCCGGAGCAGACCGAACGGGGCGGCGGGCCCGGCACGCCGGGCGAGGCGGCACCCGGACGGACCGAACCGGGGGCAGGCTGGGCCACCGCGCCCTCCAGCTTTTCCACCACGTTGCGGCGGATCACGTTCTTGCCCGGCTCGCGGACCAGCTCCATGGCGGCGGAGTTGAGCAGCACACAACTGCCCGACGGGCCGGTCACCGTCACCGTGGCCGTACGGTTGTTGTCCAGGTTCGTCACCCGCAACCGCGTGCCCACCGGGAACCGGTCGCTGGTAGCCGCCGGCGCCCCGGCCTCCGCCGAGAACGTGACCGATCCGGAGCAGACGGACGACCGTGCCGGAGCGGTATCGGCGAACCCGAACCCGGTCCCCACCGCCACGCCCGCCGCGGCGAGCACCGCCACGGTCGCCGCCAGCACATGCCTGCGCTGCACCCTCATCGCCGTCACTCCCGTCCTCGGTGGTGTCCTTCACCGCCTGATACGGAAACCACCCCAAAACCGTTCACCAGCCCCGCCCTCCCGCCGCCCCCAACCCCCGCCGATCTTGCACTTTGTGTCGCTCAAATGTCGCTGTTGTGGTCATTGGTCGGGACAGAAAGTGCAAGATCGGCGCGCTGGGGGTTAGGACAGGGCTGTTCGGACGGTGGCTATTACGTGGTGGGGGCGGCGGTAGAGGTCGCGGTCGGTGAAGTAGCGCATACGCCAGCCGGCCGCATCCAACCAGTTGACCCGCTCGCGGTCATGGCGGAGACGATCGCGGTCCAGGTGCGACAGTCCGTCGTACTCAACGCCAACTCGCCTCTCCCGGTATCCCAGGTCGAGCCGGTAGAGGCGGATCCCGAACCGGTCGGTGACCCACAGTTGCGGCTCGGGCGGTGGAAGCCCGCCGTCGATCAGGATCAGTCGCAGTTGGCTTTCCTGCCGACACTCGGCCCGACCGTCCGCCAACGCGATGAGACTCCGGGCTTGCCGGACGCCCCGCAGGGCAGCGTGGGCCGAAACCTCCGCCAGCAAATCATCCTGGCTCACCACGCCCGACCGGAGCGCCGCGTCGAGCACCGGCAGGGCGTCGAGCCGCCGAGCGGCACGCGCCAGGTCGACGGCGCAGCGGGCCGCGGGGACACAGGGCAGGCCCCTGACCAGGACCGGTCGAACGGGTAGCACCGTCCGGTGCACGACGACGCCGGGAAGGCGCGGCTTCGGCACCGAGGCAGGCAGCTGGACATGTACCAGGTCCTCCCGCAGAACGCCGAAGCCGTGTCTGCGGGCAGCACTCTGCCTCGCCAGCATGGCCTCGTCGGGGAGGCGCAGCATCAGCGCACGCAGTTCGTCATCCTCGTCGCAGGGCTGGTCGACATAGACGCCCCTTCGGACTCGAAGCAGTTCCTCACGACCGAGCCGGGTACGGATTCGTCTGATGGTGAGGTCCCGCACCAACGCGTCCGTCCGCCACAACTGAATAGCCATACCGAGCAGGCTGGCCACCCCGGACCCTCAACGAGACCCCCGGCGTCCCGCCTGTGGAAAACAATCCGCCCTGTGGAAAACCCCCAAACCACCCCTCCCAGTGCTACCCCCACCCCTCCCTCCGCCGATCTTGCACTTTCTGTCGCAGATATGCCCGATTGGAGCGTAATGCGGGGACAGAAAGTGCAAGATCGGCGCGGGAGGGCGGAGGGCGGGAGGGCGGAGGGCGGAGGGCTGTGGGCGGAGGGCTAGTCGCAGCCGTAGCCGTCGTTGTCGCGGTCCAGGTCGTAGATGTCGGTGCCGATGACTTTGACGGTCCCGCGGACGTAGGCGGGTCCGTTTCCGGAGCCAGGAAGGCAGTCCACGTCGCTGGCGATCGGGACGCAGGGGCTGTAGTTCGGGTCGCAGTTCGACTTCTTCTTGGTGCCGACGGCTACCACCTCGGTCACCGGTTGCTTCGTCACGGTGGACTTGACCAGCTTCTTACCGGTCTGCACGCCGTCGGTGGTGGTCACCTGGTAGGTCAGCGTGCGGACGCCGTCGACGCCCTTGGTGCGGACGACCCGCTTGCCTTCGGCCAGGGACGCGTCCTTGACGGTGCGCTCGCCGTGCCGGATCGCGGCCCGCTCCGTCACGGTCGTCACCCGCACCACGGGCGAGGGTGCGGCACTGGAGGGGGTGGGCGCCGGCGTGGCGGAGGGCGCGGCCTCCGGTGACTGCGACTGCGCGGGAGCCTCCTGCGTGGCCTCGGCGGGGGCGGCCACGATGGGTCGCTGCGCCTCTTCGGCCGCCGTGCCGGTGCGCTTGGGTTCCGGCTCGCCGCCCAGCGCGCTGACGATGGCGGTGCCGGCGCAGCAGAGCAGCAGGACGGAGAGCGCCACCGAGCCGAGGATCACGGCGACGCGGCGGCCTGGGCTGGCGCGGCGGAACCAGTTCGGGGCGGCGGGCGGCTGAGGTCCGGGGCCGTACGGCGGTGGGTACGCAGGCCCGGTCGGTGGTTGCATCGTCACGACGATGAGTGTCGTCGCAAGTACTACCGGAAATATCCACCGTCGCGCCCGTCACCTGCGCCGTTCGCTCCGGTAGGGATGATCGAGGGGACGCGGTGGGCACCGTCGACCGGGCGTGCGGCGCGACGAGCCGGCAGATCGGTTGACCTCTCGGGCCGGCTGGTCGGGGCCGATCGTGCAGCCTCCTATCGGGACAAGACGGCGCATCACACCGAATATCCGGCGGGGGCGGGGCAAGGTGCACGGCGATGCCCGGCATTCCACGCCGACGTGTCGGGATGCCGTCAGCAGGCGCGGATCAGCTCTCCCGCATCCCCCACGGTGAGCCGTAGGCGGTGAGCAGGTCGAGGAAGGGGACCGGGGGCAGCGCCTCCGGCCCGAGCACCCCCACACCGGTCCACGCTCCGGTGGCGAGCAGTTCCAGCGCCACCACCGGGTTGACCGCGGTCTGCCAGACGACCGCCTGGTGGCCGTACTCGCGCATCGACCATTCGTTGTCGACCACGTGGTAGAGGTACACCTCCCGGGGCTTCCCGTCCGGGCCCAGGCCACGCACCCAGGTGCCGGCGCAGGTCTTGCCGCGCATCCGCTCGCCGAGGGTGGCCGGGTCGGGCAGGCAGGCGGCGACCACGTCGCGCGGGGACACGTCGGCGCCGCGCACCCGGACCGGGGAGACGCCGTCCAGGCCGAGCTTGTGCAGCGTCCTGAGCACGTCGATGAATTCGTCGCCGAGGCCGTACTTGAAGGTGACCCGGCGGGCCTTGACCCAGCGCGGGATGAGCAGCACTTCCTCGTGCTCCACGTTGACGCACTCGACCGGCCCGATCCCCTCCGGGAAGTCGAAGACCTCGGGCTCACTGAACGGCTCGGTCGTGTACCACCCCCGGTCGGCCTCCCAGACCACCGGCGGGTTGAGGCACTCCTCGATGGTGGTCCAGATGGAGAACGAGGGCGCGAAGTCGTAGCCGTCGACGGTCAGGTTCGCCCCGTCCCGGACGCCGATCTCGTCGATCTCGCTGAACAGCTCGTCGGCGGCGTACCGGGCGAAGATGTCGGACAGGCCGGGCTCGATGCCGATGCCGCCGAGCGCGAGCCGGCCGGCCTCCTCCCAGGCGGGGGCGGCGGCGAACTGTTCGTCGCCCAGCTTCACCCCGGTCCGCGCGTGCGGCTGCGACGGGTGCGGGCGGGACAGCGACATCGCCATGTCGAGGTAGTCCGCGCCGGCCGCGAACGCGCCGTCGAAGATGGGCATGACGAAGCGCGGGTCGACGGCGTTGAGCACGTGGGTGATCCGGTGCTCGCGGCACAGCGCGGTGACCGCGTCGGCCGAGGAGGCGTCCACCTGGGCGGCGACGAAACGGTCGCCGTGCCCGGCCACCGCGCGGGCGGCGCGGTCCGGGTCATGGTCGGCGACCACGATCGTCTCGAAGAAGGAGCGTCGGGCGGCGATGGCTACGGCGGCGGAGCCGACGCCACCGGCGCCGACGAGCAGGACACGCATCAGGAATCAAACCCCAAACCAAGACGATCGAGAGTACGGAGCCACAGGTCGCGTCTGCCCTCATGCGCATCGGCGCGGGCCATCGACCGGCGGGTGAGATTGATGCCGACCGCGCGGACGGGTTCCGGCGGGAACGGCAGGGGCTTGCGGCGGACCAGGTCGAGCCGGGTCAGCGGGGTGTCCCCGCCGGCCAGCAGGTCGAGCAGCACCCGGGCGGAGAAGCGGGTGGCCCCGACGCCGAGGCCGGTGTAGCCGGCCGCGTAGGCGAGTCGACCGCCGAACGCGGTGCCGTAGAACGGGCAGAACCGGGTGCAGGTGTCGATGACGCCGCCCCAGCGGTGGCTGAAGCGCACGTCGGCGAGCTGCGGGAACGTGGTGAAGAAGTGCTGGGCGAGGGTGGTGAAGGTGGCTGGGTTCTGCTCCAGCTTGGGGGCGACCCGGTTGCCGTAGTGGTAGACGGCGTCGTAGCCGCCGAAGAGGATCCGCCCGTCGCGGGTGATCCGGTAGTAGTGGAACTGGTTGCCGGTGTCGGCCAGCCCCTGCCGGTTGCGCCAGCCGATCGCGTCGCGCTGCGCCAGGCTGAGCGGCTCGGTCATCAGCACGTGGTCGTAGACGGGCACCACGTACGCGCGCAATCGGCGCAGCAGCGGCGGAAACGCGTTGGTGGTCAGCACGACCCGGCGGGCGCGTACCGAGCCGGGCGCGTTGCCGGGCCCGCCGACCGTCGACGCGCGCAGGGCCGGGCCGTCGGCGCGCAGCCCGGTGACCCGGGTGTGCTCGTGCACGCGTACGCCCAGGTCGAGGCAGGCCCGGCGCAGCCCCCACGCCAGCTTCGCCGGGTCCACCATGGCGACCCGGTCGGCGTCGAGCATGCCGCCCAGGTACGTCGGCGAGTTCACCTCGGCGCGTACCTCGTCGGTGTCGAGCAGCCGCACCCGGTGGCCGTACCGGCGGGCCAGCTCGGCGTCGGCGACCAACCCGTCGAGCTGGTACGGCTCGACGGCGACGGCCAGTTCGCCGGTGCGCTCGAAGTCGCAGTCGATGTCGAACTCCGCGACGGTGGCGGCGATCGCGTCCAGGTTGGCGCGGCCGAGGCGTTCCAGCTCGCCGATCTCGCCGGGGAACCTGTCGACGCCGTTGGCCAGGCCGTGGGTGAGCGAGGCGGCACAGAACCCGCCGTTGCGCCCGGAGGCGGCCCACCCGCAGGTCCCGGCGTCGACGAGCAGCACGTCCCGGTCCGGCTCGGCCCGCTTGGCCTCCAAGGCGGCCCAGAGCCCGCCGTACCCGCCGCCGATCACCAGCAGGTCGGCGGTCTGCGCGCCGGTGAGCGGCGCCACCGGGTCGGGGCGCTCCGGGCGGTCCAGCCAGTACGGCACGGGCGCCGCGTCGGCCAGCGCCCGACCGGTATGCGGGACGGTCATGACTGCGACCCGGTCAAACGGCAGGCATGCGGGAGGGTCATGACTGTCGCCCGGTCGGACGGCCCGCATCAAGGGCGGTCATGACGAGCGACGCGGTTGCGGCACCGGGCCGGCCAGCAGCGCGGCGCGACGGGCCCGCCTCCCGCGCAGCGAGCTGAGCCCGACCAGCAGCAGCGCGATCGCGAACATCGCGGTGCCGATGACGTTCACCTGCGGCGGGATGCCCCGCTGGGCGGCGCCCCAGACGTACATGGGGAAGGTGACTGTCGTGCCGGCGTTGAAGTTCGTGATGATGAAGTCGTCGAAGCTCAACGAGAACGCCAGCAGCGCGGCGGCCACGATGCCCGGCAGCACCAGTGGCAGCGTGATCCGCCGGAAGGTCTGCCACTCGTTGGCGTAGAGGTCCATGGCGGCCTCCTCCAGCCGCCGGTCCATTCCGGCGAGCCGCGCCTTGACCGTGACCACCACGAACGACACGCAGAACATCACGTGCGCGATGACGATGGTCCAGAAGCCCTGCGGCACCCCGGCCGAGACGAACAGGGCCAGCAGCGACGTGCCCATCACCAGCTCCGGGGTGGCCATCGGCAGGAAGATCAGCACGTTGACGCCGGCCCGGCCGCGGAAGCGGTGCCGGACCAGCGCGAACGCCATCAGGGTGCCGAGCACGGTGGCGACCACCGTGGCGATGAACCCGATCTGCACGCTGCGCACGACCGCGTCGCACATGTCGGAGGTGGCGCAGGGCTGCCGCCAGTTGTCCAGTGTGAACTCGTTGAAGTCGTACGACAGGCGGCTCGACGGGCGGTTGAACGACAGCCCGGCCACCACCAGGATCGGCAGCGCCAGGTAGCCGAGCACCAGCAGCGCCACGATCATCACCCAGCGATCCGCCAACCAGCGCGACACTCGCATCAGAGCCTGCCTTCATTCGCGACTGCGGGGCTCCGCTGCGCTGCACTCCTCGCGCTCATCAGAGAACCTCCTCCGTGCCGGCCCTGCGCAGGTAGCCGAAGACCACCGCGAGGATCGCCGCCATCAGCAGGAACGACAGCGCGGCGCCCTGCGGGTAGTCCAGCCGGACCAGGAACGCCGAGTCGATGACGTTGCCGATCATGTATTCGTTCGGGGTGCCGAGCAGTTCGGCGTTGATGTAGTCGCCGCTGGCCGGGATGAAGAACAGCAGCGTGCCGGCGACCAGACCGGGCATGGACAACGGCAGGGTCACCCGGCGGAACGCCTGGACGCCGCTCGCGTACAGGTCGCTCGCCGCCTCCAACAGCCGGGGGTCCAGCCGCTCCAGGCTCGCGTACAGGGGCAGCACCAGAAACGGCAGGAAGTTGTACGTCAGGCCGAGCACCACCGCGAACGGCGTGGCCAGCAGCCGCCCGTCCGGCGCGAGCAGGTGCACGTCCCGCAGCAGGCCGACGAGCGCGCCGTTGTCCGACAGGATCGTCTTCCAGGCCAGCGTGCGGACCAGGAAGCTGGTGAACATCGGCGCGACCACGCACACCAGCAGCAGGTTCTTCCACCGGCCCGCCTTCTGCGCGATGGCGTACGCCAGTGGGTAGCCGAGCAGCAGCGCCAGCACCAGGGCCAGTCCGGCGTAGCCGAACGAGCGCAGCAGCTGCGGCCAGTACGCCTGCACGACGTCCGGATAGTTGCCGAACGCCCACGTCATCGCGTACCCGGTGGAGAGCGAGCCGCTGGGGTCGTAGAGGCTCGCCGCGGCGAGCTGCAGCAGCGGCACGCCGAAGAACACCAGCAGCCAGACCGCGCCGGGCAGCAGCAACAGGTACGGCAGGAGCCGGTGCCGCCCGGATCGGCCGGCCGGTGGTGGAGGCGCCGGCTGCCCCGGTCTGGTGGGGGCCAGGAGGGTCATGACGACGCGCCCACCGGCTCGTCGAGCACCGGCGTGGTCCGGTCGGTGTCGGCGGCGTCGCGCGCCAGCAGGAACGCGTGGCGTGGATCCCAGTACGCCACGGCCTCGCTGCCCACCGGCACCGGCACCTGGGCGCCGTCGTTCGCCGCGAACACCGACAGCTCGGTGCCCCAACCGGTGCGCAGCAGGTACTGCGTGCTGACCCCCACGTAGGAGGCGTCGGTGACCACACCGGTGAGGTGCTGGTGTCCTCGGGGGACCTGGTCGGCGGAGCCGACCAGATGCAGCTTCTCCGGGCGTACCCCCAGGTGGACCGGACCCCGGTCGGCGCGCGACCGGCCGGCGGGCACCGAGAAGCGCGCGCCGTGCGCCGTCACCGCGACCTCGCCGCCGCTCGTGCCGGCGGCCTCGCCGGCGAGCAGGTTGGACTGGCCGAGGAAGTTCGCCACGAACGCGGTGGCCGGGAACTCGTAGAGGTCGGCCGGGGCGCCCTGCTGTTCGATCCGGCCGGCGTTCATCACCGCGACGGTGTCGGCCATGGTCATGGCCTCCTCCTGGTCGTGGGTGACGTGCACGAACGTGATGCCAACCTCGGTCTGGATGCGCTTCAGCTCGATCTGCATCTGCCGGCGCAGCTTGAGGTCGAGCGCGCCCAACGGCTCGTCGAGCAGCAGCACCTGCGGCTGGTTGATCAGAGCGCGGGCCAGCGCGACCCGCTGCTGCTGGCCACCGGAGAGCTGGGCCGGGCGGCGGGGGCCGAAGCCGTCGAGCTGCACCAGCGACAGCATCCGCCGGACCTGGTCGTCGACCGAGCGGATGCCGCGCCGCCGCAGCCCGAAGGCCACGTTCTCGAAGATGGTGAGGTGCGGAAAGAGCGCGTAGCTCTGGAAGACCGTGTTGACCGGCCGCTTGTACGGCCGCAGCCGGGCGATGTCGGTGTCGCCGAGCAGCACCTGGCCGCTGGTCGGCTCCTCCAGCCCGGCGATCATGCGCAGCGTGGTGGTCTTGCCGCAGCCGGACGCGCCGAGCAGCGCGAAGAACGAGCCCTGGCCGATCGTCAGGCTGAGGTCGTCGACGGCGGTGAAGATGCCGAACCGCTTGGTGAGGTCGGCCAGGCGCAGGTCGCCTGCGGGTGTCTCGCGCGCCATCGGAGTCACGCCCCGATGACCTGCTGGAACTTACCCTCGTACTCCTTCTCCTGCTTTTCGTCCAGGGCCATGAACACCTTGGACTTCGCCAGCAGCGCGTCGTCGGGGAAGATCAGCGGGTTGGCGGCCAGGTCCGGGTCGATCTTCTCCATCTCGGCCTGGGCGCCCTTGACCGGGCAGATGTAGTTGACGTACGCGGCGAGCTTCGCCGCGACCGCCGGCTCGTAGTAGTAGTTGATCAGCGCTTCGGCGTTGCCCTTGTGGGTGGCCTTGTTCGGGACCATCATGTTGTCGCTGTAGAGCATCGCGCCGGAGTCCGGCGCGACGAACTGCACCTTTTCGTTCTCACTGGAGAGCTGGATGACATCCCCGGACCAGCCGATGCACGCGGCGATGTCGCCCTTGGCCAGGTCGGGTGCGTAGTCGTTGCCGGTGAACTTGCGGATCTGCCCGGAGTCGACTGCCTTCTTGAGCTTGTTGAGCGCGTCGTCGAACTGGGCGGCGGTGAAGTTCGACGGGTCGTGCCCGTTCGAGCCGAGCAGCAGACCCATCGTGTCGCGCATCTCGCTGAGCGCCGTCACCTTGCCCTTGAGGTCGGGGCGGGTCAGCAGCTCGTCGACCGTGCGCAGCTCCTTGGTGACGCTGCCGTTGAACGCCAACCCGGCCAGGCCGGACTGCCACGGGATCGAGATCCGGTTCTCGGTGTCGAACGAGCGGTTGAGCAGCGACGGCAGCAGGTTCGCCTGGACGTTCGGGATCTTTGCCGCGTCGAGCTTCTGGATCCAGCCGAGCCGGATCATCCGCGCGGCCATCCAGTCGGTCAGCACGATGATGTCCCGGTCGGTGCTCTGGCAGGCGGCCAGCTGGTTCTGCACCTTGCCGAAGAACTCGTTGTTGTCGTTGATGTCCTCGGTGTAGGTGACCTGGATGCCGGTCTTCGTGATGAACTCGTCCAGGCTCGGCCGCTTCGACTCGTCCTTCTCGTCGACGTCCATGTACTGCGGCCAGTTGGAGAAGGCCAGCTTCTTCTCGGTGCCGGACAGGTCCTCGCTGACGCAGCCGGCCTCGGTCTGCTGGGCGCCCTTGGTGCCGCAGCCGGCGAGACTGCCGCCCGCAGCGAGCAGGGCGGCCGATCCGAGAGTGCCGGTGAGCAGTCCACGCCGGGAAAGGGGCCGGAGGGGAGTACGCATGACGACTCCTAGGGGGTCATCGTCGGCGGGCGGGACGGGGGAGGCGCGCGCCGGCGGGAATGTCGGGAGGGTCAAGTACCAGGGACGACTGATCCTGACATGAGACACCCTCTCTCACAAGGGATTCCGTTGCGGGGTTAGCGATGCACGACGAAATACGCCAGACTGCGCGGGGACACACGCACGACATCACGATTCGGGACATGGGGAGCGCACGATGACGAACCGGCAGCACGAGAGCGGCAACGGCGGTCGACGCGTCGCCGTACGTGAAGGCGCCAATCACGCTCTGCTGGACGACGTGGCCAAGCAGATCATCGAACAGCTCCAGGAGGACGGCCGGCGGCCGTACGCGACGATCGGCAAGGCCGTCGGCCTGTCCGAGGCGGCGGTCCGCCAGCGGGTCCAGCGGCTCCTCGACTCGGGCGTCATGCAGATCGTCGCGGTGACCGATCCGCTCCAGCTCGGCTTCCCCCGCCAGGCGATGATCGGGCTGCGCACCGACGGCGACCTGGAGGCGGTGGCCGACCGGCTGGCCGAGCTGGACGAGGTCGACTACGTGGTCATCACGGCCGGATCGTTCGACCTGCTCACCGAGGTGGTCTGCCGCAACGACGACCACCTGCTGGAGATCCTGCAACGGCTGCGCGCGGTGCCCGGCGTGCTCGCCACCGAGGCGTTCGTGTACCTCAAGCTGCGCAAGCAGACCTACACCTGGGGTACGGCCTGACGCACCGCCCTGCCGGCGCTCGTCGGCGCTTGATCGACTCGGCGCTTGATCGACTCGGCTTTCAGGAAGTCGGGGTGTCCGGGTGGCCCTGATGCCCCGGTTTCCGTGAACCCGAGTGGATCAGCGGCCTGCTGCGCCCACCGTGCCTGCCGCGCCGACGAACGACGCCCAGGCGGTCGGGGCGAAGATCAGGGTGCCACCGTCGCGGTCCTTGCTGTCCCGCACCAGCACCCGGCCGGGCAGGTTGTCGGCCACCTCGACGCAGTCACCGCCGTTGTTGCTGCTGCGGGTCGAGGTGCGCCAACGGGCGTCGGTCATGTCCATGTCGTGGCCACTTCCCTGATCAGCTCGATCGACCGGCGTTGGGGCAGCGCCTCACCGGCGACGCTCTCCCACCTGCGTCCCAGGCTAGCGACGTCGAGAGGATCGGTCACGATCTGACCGCGGAGCTGGTTGTCGAGATACGCCAATTCCGTCCCGTCGGGCAGGCGGCCCAGCACGAACGGCCCGGCGAGGCCGGTGTGCCACGGGCTCTCGGCGGGGATGACCCGGACCTGCCCGTGCTCCCACTCGGCAGCCGAGGCGAGGTGCCGGAGCTGCCCGGCCATCACCGACCCGTCGCCGACCGGCCGGCGCAGCACCACCTCGTCGATCACCGCTACGAGCTGGGGTGGGGCATCGCGGCAGAGGACCGCCTGCCGGTCGATCCGGCTCGCCACGATCTGGTCCACTTCGGAGACTGGGACCAGCCCGCCCGTGTTCAGGACCGCCCGGGCGTACCCCTCGGTCTGAAGCAGGCCCGGCACGAGCAGCGGTTGATAGGAGCGGATCGAGGTCGCGTCCTGTTCCAGCTCAGCCCACGGCCGGAACCACGGCAGGTCCCGGCGGCGGAACGGCTCCGGCCAGAGGTCGGCGGCGTCGCGGCGTAGGACCTCCGCCACCGCGATGCGGGTACGCGGGTGCGGAATGCGCCCCGCGGCGAGCCACCGCGCCGCCGTCTTGGGGTCGACGCCGACCTTCTCGGCCAGCGACTCGACCGTCTCCCCCGCCTCGGCCATCGCCACCCGCAACGCCTCGTTCGCCATTCGGATCCTCCCGCCCGCCGGACACACACCACAACTCCGCTCGGTACGGAGCGCCCAGCCACGTCATGCCCGCTGCGCCGCCCCGCTCGGTAGAGAGCAGCGCCCCGCTCGGGTGCTGAGCCGCCCCGCGTGGAGCAAGCTGTGCCGCCCCGCTCGGCACACGCTGCGGCGCACGATAGCCACGCTGAGTGTCGATGTCTCCGGCCTACCGGCGTGTTGCGGTGGGACGTGTTGGCGTGCATCCAGGACGCCCACCGAGCGCCCCCGAGGTGTCCCACCAGCGTCCCGACGCTCACCTCGCACCGCCCCTGCCGATGATCCACTCGACGTCGCCGAAATCGCGGTATCAACCACGCCCCGATGGCACAACATCGGCGAACTGGAGTGGATCAACCGTGCGGCGCGGGGCGAACGGTGGCGCGCGGGGCGAACGGCGGCGCAGGTCAGGCGCGTGCCCCACATCTGGGGCAGCTCGACAGGACTGGAACCCCATACCGGCAGGTCACGCAGCGATGCGAAATCCGTTGCCGAGACTGCAACCGCTCGCTGATTCCGTCGTGCCTGGCCCATCACGCCACTGATACCACTTGCCTATGAGCCCAAGACTGTGCGATAACCGTTGGCAGAGCGGCCGGCTTCACCCTTTGACCGGCCCGACGACCGATGGGGCTGACATGGCCAACGCCACCGACCACCTCTGGATGCACTTCACCCGGATGGCGAGCTACTCCGCCAGCGAGGTGCCGACAATCGTGCGCGGCGAGGGCGCGTACGTGTGGGACGCGCAGGGCCGCCGCTACCTCGACGGGCTCGCCGGGCTGTTCGTCGTCAACGCCGGTCACGGTCGCACCGAGCTGGCCGAGGCCGCCGCCAAGCAGGCCGGCGAGTTGGCGTACTTCCCGCTCTGGTCGTACGCGCACCCGAAGGCCGTCGAGCTGGCCGAGAAGATCGCCTCGCTCACCCCCGGCGACCTGAACCGGGTCTTCTTCACCACCGGCGGCTCCGAGGCCGTCGAGGCGGCGTGGAAGCTGGCCCGGGCCTACTTCAAGCGCACCGGTCAGCCCAACAAGTACAAGGTGATCAGCCGGTACATCGCCTACCACGGCACCTCGATGGGCGCGCTGTCGATCACCGGTCTGCCCGGCATCAAGAGCGACTTCGAGCCGCTGGTGCCCGGCGCGATCAAGGTGCCGAACACCAACTTCTACCGGGCACCCGAGCACGGCGACGACGCGGAGGCGTTCGGCCGCTGGGCCGCCGACGAGATCGGCCGGGCCATCGAGCGGGA
This sequence comes from Micromonospora sp. NPDC049114, assembly GCF_040648635.1. Taxonomy (NCBI): domain Bacteria; kingdom Bacillati; phylum Actinomycetota; class Actinomycetes; order Micromonosporales; family Micromonosporaceae; genus Micromonospora; species Micromonospora sp. NPDC049114. The sequence goes on from NZ_JBEZEA010000001.1 coordinate 458,318, forward strand.
GGGGCCGGACACGGTCGCCGCGGTCTTCCTGGAGCCCGTGCAGAACTCCGGCGGCTGCTTCCCACCCCCGCCCGGCTACTTCGAGCGGGTCCGGGAGATCTGCGACGCGTACGACGTGCTGCTCGTCTCCGACGAGGTGATCTGTTCGTGGGGTCGGCTCGGCGAGTACTTCGGCGCCGTCCGCTACGGCTACCAGCCGGACATCATCACCACCGCCAAGGGCATCACCTCGGGGTACGCCCCGCTCGGCGCGATGATCGCCAGCGACCGGCTGATGGAGCCGTTCCTCACCGAGACGGGCATGTTCGCCCACGGGGTGACGTTCGGCGGCCACCCCGTCTCCTGCGCGGTGGCCCTGGCCAACCTGGAGGTCTTCGCCCGTGAGGACCTCGTCGGGCACGTACGCGCCAACGAGGCCGCGTTCCGGGCCACCCTGGAGAAGCTGTACGACCTGCCGATCGTCGGCGACGTGCGGGGCGACGGCTACTTCTACGGCATCGAGCTGGTCAAGGACAAGACGACCCGGGAGACGTTCGACGAGGCCGAGTCGGAGCGGCTGCTGCGTGGTTTCCTGTCGACCGCGCTGTTCCAGGCCGGCCTCTACTGCCGGGCCGACGACCGGGGCGACCCCGTCATCCAGCTCGCCCCGCCGCTGATCGCCGAGCAGCAGCACTTCGACGAGATCGAGCAGATCCTGCGCACGGTGCTGACCGAGGCGTGGTCGCGGCTCTGACCATGCGCTACGAGGACCTGTCGTACTGGCTGTCCACCCTGGACGAGCCGCTGACCCCTCGACCCGCGCTGCCCGGCGACACGGACGCCGACGTGGTGATCGTGGGCGCCGGCTACACCGGGCTGTGGACGGCGTACCACCTGGCCCGGGCCGATCCGACGCTGCGGGTCGTCGTCCTGGAGCGGGAGATCGCGGGGTACGGGGCGTCGGGGCGCAACGGCGGCTGGTGCTCGGCGCTCTTTCCCACGTCACTGACCGGGCTGGCCCGCCGGCACGGCCGCGACGCGGCTGTCGCCATGCAACGGGCGCTGCACGACACCGTCCGTGCCGTGGGCCGGGTGGTCGCGGCGGAGGGCATCGACTGCGACTGGGCCGACGGCGGCACCGTCACGCTCGCCCGCACCGGCCCGCAGCTCGCCCGGGCCCGGGCCGCCGTGGATGAGGCCCGCGCGTTCGGCTTCGGCGCCGAACACCTGGCGCTCCTCGACGCCGACGAGGCCGCGGCCCGGTGCGGCGCCGAGGGGGTACGCGGTGGGACGTACACCCCGCACTGCGCGACAGTGCACCCGGCGAAGCTGGTGCGTGCTCTGGCGCGGGCGGTGGAACGCCTCGGGGTGCGGATCCACGAGCAGACCACGGTGACCGCGATCCGGGCCGGCGCGGCTCGCACCCCGTCGGGGACGGTCCGGGCGTCGGTGGTGGTGCGGGCCACCGAGGGGTACACGCCCATGCTGCCCGGCCTGCGGCGCACGGTGGCGCCGGTGTACTCGCTGATGGTGGCCACCGAGCCGCTGCCGGCACAGACCTGGGAGCGGATCGGCCTGGCGGATCGGGAGACGTTCTCCGACCACCGGCACGTGATCATCTACGGCCAGCGGACGGCGGACGGTCGGCTGGCCTTCGGCGGGCGCGGCGCTCCGTACCATTTCGGGTCCCGGGTCTCTCCCGGCCAGGACCGGGAGCCACGGGTCTTCGCGGCGCTGCGACGGACCCTGGGCGAGTTGTTTCCGGTGCTCGGGCCGGACGTCCCGGTGACCCACGCCTGGGGCGGTCCGCTCGGGGTGGCCCGGGACTGGGCCGCCTCGGTCGGCTTCGACCGGGCCAGCGGGCTGGCCTGGGCGGGCGGCTACGTCGGGGACGGGGTGGGCGCCAGCAACCTCGCCGGCCGCACCCTGGCCGACCTGATCCGCGGCCAGCGCAGCGAGCTGACGGGCCTGCCCTGGGTCAACCACCGCTCCCCCGGGTGGGAGCCGGAACCCCTGCGCTGGCTGGCGATGAACGCGGCCCTGCGCGTCATGACCAGCGCCGACGCCAAGGAGAACCGGACCGAGCGACCTTCCCGCCGCGCCAGGACACTCTCCCGCCTCCTGGGGCAGTGACCGGGTTCAGTGGTTCGGGGGGATCACCCGGAGGTGGCCCCGGCGGCCCGTCTGGTGGGGGCCTTCCGGGTGGGCCTGGTCGGGCTCCGGAGGGCGGGGCGCCGGGCGGGCGGCCTCGCGAACCGCCTCGGCGAGCGCCACCAGGTCGTCGGTGGTGGGCGGGGGCGGCTCGAACTCGCCCTCGTGCCGCACCACGTCCCAGCCGCGCGGAGCGGTGAGGCTGCGGGCGTGCTGCTCACACAGGTCGTACGTGTGCGGCTCGGCGAACGCCGCCAACGGGCCCACCACTGCTGTCGACTCGTTGTAGACATAGGTCAATGTGGCGACCGCTTGCCGGGGGCAGCCGTTACGGGAGCAGCGCCGTGGTGACCTCACGGCGGCAGGGTATCTCCATTACCGGGTCCGGCGCATCGCTTCGCGTTGCGACACGCCCGTCGTGGTGATCACAATTCCCGGTTCGGGTCGCGCCGCGCCAGAGGAGTGCCGCTGCCGCTGGCCTGCCCGGCACGGGGACTACCCTTTGCCTCATGACGAGCCCGGAACACCGCCGCCCCGGCTCCGGCCGGCGTGCGCACCGCGACCGGCACGGGCGTGGCCTGCGCGGGCGTCTGGTGCCGGCGACCGTGCCGTTGGCGCGGACCAAGGCCGAGGTCTTCGACGACCTGGTGCTGGACACCGTCGAGACGTTGGAACGGCGGTTCGCCAAGGAGCTGGCCGGTGTCGAGTTCGCCGTCGAGGACGTCCCACCGGACCTGAACGTCTACGACTCCGACGTGCTGGAGGACGGCGAGGTGCCGCTGGCCCGGCTGCTGCCCGGCCGCCCCGGCCGCCAGGAGGTGCCGCCGCGCATCGTGTTGTACCGGCGACCGTTGGAGTTCCGTGCCATGGACCGCGAGGATCTGGCCGACCTCGTCCACGACGTGATCATCCAACAGGTGGCGAACCTGCTCGGGGTCGATCCCGACGAGCTGGCCTGAGCCGTACGCGCCAGCGAACCGCGCGCCCGTACGACGGCTGAGCCGGGCGGCCCCCACCGCCCCGACCCTGCACCGCTCAGGCGGCCCGCCGCTTCAACTTGCGTCGCTCCCGCTCGGAGAGCCCACCCCAGATGCCGAACCGCTCGTCGTGGCCGAGAGCGTATTCGAGGCATTCGGTCTTGACCTCGCAGCGCGAGCAGATTCGCTTCGCCTCGCGGGTCGAGCCGCCCTTCTCGGGAAAGAACGCCTCGGGGTCGGTCTGCGAGCACAAGGCCCGCTCCTGCCACTCCGGCGCGTTTCCGAGCAGGTCGGCCACCTCAAGCTGGCCGTCCATCAAATGCCTCCTTGTCGCGCACCGGCGTCATCGCCGCTGCAACCCCCCACGCGAAAGGCGTGCTTGTCCGTCCGGTCCCTTTTGTTGCGTTCCGTGCGAACAACCCCATTCAAATTACACGCGTGTAATGCGTGCGCCGTCAAGCCAAACTTGATAATGGAGTCGCCCTCCCGACACCCCTGGTCGGCCACCAGGACCGTCCCAGCCTCGCAACCTGCCCTATCGATTCAGACCCCGGCCGAGTAACGCCCTCTCCGGCGAGTTGCCCGACTTTTCTGCCGTGGCGCTCCCCCCGACGGGAGACCGCCAGCCCCCTCTCGCAAAGCTGATCTTGGTGGGGGACAGGTTAACGCGGCGCGGCGCAGACCGCCCGTCGAGCCGTGGACAGCATTCGCACCCCGCCCACGATGTGGACGGGGTGCGAGTGCAAAATGGCGCTCCGGGGTCAGCCGGTGGCCCCAAAACCGCTGCTGGGCCACACGAACTCGGCGATCCCTCCACCATGGACAGAAACGACGCCGGCGGACGTGTCCTCGTCCCACCAGACGGTATACATCCCGGCGGGAAGATCGGGATAGACCGCACTGTGGAACGACCCGTCCCGCACCCGGCGCTCCCGTACCGCCGAGTGGACGCGTCGATCATCGCCGCGGCTGATCTCGATCTCCCGGCCGTGCAGATCCCGACCGGTGTAGACGATCAGGGCGCCGGTGTCGCCACCCAGTTCGAGGACGACACTCCCCGTCTCCGACGGCCCGTACGTGTGCTCGTGCATCCGCCGCTCCCCCCGCCGACGATCAGGACGACGCCGGCGGGTTGTTGAACCCGTCGTACGGCGTACCGAGGTAGGGGAAGCTCGCGAGAAACGGGGCGGTCACGTCGGCGGCGCTCAACCCCGGGGTGACCGCGGCGGCCGCCGCGTCCGGGCGGAACGTCTTGTCGACAAGCGGGACGGTCAACCCGGCGATCGCCCGCAGCGCGATGCTCACCACGTCGTCGCCGACCCGCCGCCCGTTGGGGAAGCCGGCCAGGTCGCCGCCGAGCACCCCGAACCGGTCCGGCTTGCGGTTCGGCGGGATCGCCGTGTTCAGCCGCAGCATGTCGGCCTGCAGGTCGCCGGTGGCGTTGGTGAAGCCGTCGATCAGCCCGGCCGGCACGCCGGTGAGCAGGATCGCCACCAGGTCGGCACGGGCCTTCTTCGACTTGTTGAGCTTGTCCAGGTTGGGAAAGACGTCCGGGTACAGGGCCGGCAGCAGCGCGGCCAACTCGGGCCGCTCGACGAACTGGGCGAACCGCTTGTCCTCCGACGGTGGCAGCGAGTTCCACAGGTCCTTCTTGGACATCGGCACGATGACCTCGTTGAACAGCGGATTGCCCAGCCGGGAGACCTGCGTGAACGGGCCGGTGGAGGTGTCCTGCGCGACCCGGTCACCGAGCACCCGGACCTGCCGGCGCGACGCCGACGTCCACACGCCGAGCACCGACGCCGGGTCGGCCGCGCCGTACCGGCTGGCACGGCGACGCACCTGCTTCAGCGGCACCTGCACGGCGAGGCTGTGCACGTTCATCCGGTCGGTGGCGTTGACCGGCTCCCCCTCGGACTTGAAGATCTTCTTACCGGCGACGTGCAGCTGCTGGAACGGCCGCAACGTGCCGAGGTCGAAGATCGCCCCCAGGTCGACGAAGAAGCCGTCCGCACGCTGGCCGGCGAAGACCCGCTCCCCCGTCGACAGGGTGTAGGTGGCCTGCCGGACGAGGTCGGCGTACTTCGGGGTGGACAGCGGGCCGACGTTGCACGGCGGGCAGGGCAGCTTGTGCGCGAGGCGGTGCTCCCGGCCGTCGGTCACCCGGGTCAGGCTGTAGAACTGCCGGCGGTTCCAGTTCCTGCTGTCAAGCGACTCGATCGGCCCGGTGTTGTAGAGGAAGCTGTTCGGGTTGGTGATCTCGGTGGTGAACTCGAACCGGTAGGTGACGTCGGGCTGACCGTCACCGTCGTTGTCGATGTGGATCTCGTAGCGCACGTCGTCGCCGAACTCGAAGAAGTTCGGCCCGCCGGACGGGAGCTGCAAGGGCACGTAGTTGGCGATCAACGTGACCGTGTCGGGCTTGTCGGGGCTGACGAACGCGTAAAGGTCGGAGCTGTCGGCGACCGGATCCTTGGCTATCTCCGGGGCCTCGCGGTGGGAAGACATGGCGGACCAACCTCACTGGGCGGGGACTGATGGCGGGGCGGGACGGTGCGGGGTCAGCGCCGGGCTGCGCGCCGCAGTCGGTCCGCCAGGCCACGGTCGCGTACCTCGACCCGGGACTCGCCGACGAAGACGTCCATCGTTCCGGACGCGGCGTCGCGCAGGTGCACGACGATCGGCTCATCGGCCCGACCCGCCGCGCCCGGCGCGTTCTGCGCGGCCGACAGGCCCGGCACGGTGAGCGCGGCGGCGCCGAGGGTGGCGCTGGCCGCGGCGGTCAACGTCTGCCGGCGGGTCAGTCGCGGCCACTGCCGCTTCCGCTGATCACTGGTCATGGGCAACCTTTCCGGCGGCGGCGCGTACGCGCCCGCGGTGACGGACGGGTCCGGTGCCGTCGCGGTGACGCCGCCGGGCCCCTGAGGGGACACCGGCGGCGGTCCTCGCCGCGACCGCCGCCGGCACCGCGTGGTACGGCCGGCGGCGGGAAAAGGTTCGACCTCAGCGCGGAGCGTGACCGTACGCAGTCGACCGCTTGCGCGCCGGACGACCGGCAGCCTTCGCGATCGCCCGCAACTGCTCCTCGGTACGCGCCGACCCGTTGTCGGAGCCGGCCATCCGGGAGATGGTCTCCTCCATCAGGGTGCCGCCCAGGTCGTTGCAGCCGCCCTGGAGCATCGCCACGGTGCCCTCGTCGCCGAGCTTCACCCAGGAGCACTGGATGTTGTCGATCCGGCCGTGCAGCAGTAGCCGCGACATGGCGTGCACGACCCGGTTCTCCCGCCAGGTCGGCCCCGGGCGGGCGATGCCGGCCAGGTAGATCGGCGCGTTGGTGTGCACGAACGGCAGGGCCACGAACTCGGTGAACCCGCCGGTGCGGTCCTGCACGCCGGCCAGCACCCTAAAGTGCGCCAGCCACTGCCCCGGGTGGTCGACGTGGCCGTACATCATCGTGGAGCTGGACCGGATGCCCAGCTCGTGGGCCGTGCTGACGACGTCGACCCAGGCGGCGGCCGGCAGTTTGCCCTTGGTGAGCACCCAGCGCACGTCGTCGTCGAGGATCTCGGCGGCGGTGCCCGGGATGGTGTCCAGCCCCGCCTCGCGCAGCCGGGTCAGCCACTCGCGCACCGGCACGCCCGCCTTCGCGGCGGCGGTGACGATCTCCATCGGGGAGAACGCGTGCACGTGCATCTCCGGCACGCGGGCCTTGATCGCGCGCACGATGTCCGCGTACCCGGTGACCGGCATCTTCGGGTCGATGCCGCCCTGGAGGCACACCTCGCTGGCGCCGGCCGCCCACGCCTGCTCGGCCCGGTCGGCGACCTGGTCGACGGAGAGCCGGTACGCGTCCGCGTCCCGCTCACGCTGGGCGAACGCGCAGAACCGGCAGCCCACGTAGCAGACGTTGCTGAAGTTGATGTTGCGGTTGACCACGTAGGTGACGTCGTCGCCGACCGCGTCGCGGCGTACGTCGTCGGCGAGCCGGCACAGCTCGTCCAGCGCCGGCCCGTCCGCGCCGAACAGCGCCAGCGCCGCGTCGGTGTGCCGGGGATCGAGCAGCGCCGCCGGGTCGTCGACCGCCAGCCGCAGCCCGGCCGCCACGTCACGGTCCGCGCCACTGCCGGTCGATTCCGGCGGTACGCCCGCACGTCGCGCCGCCGCCTCGGGAGTGACCTTGCCGGCGACCTCGGACCAGTCGCCGTAGACGCTGTCGAAGTCGCCGCGCCGGTCGTCGGTGCGGCCGGTGGTGTCGATGGTGGCGTGCAAGTCGGTGCGCCCGCCGAACGTCTCCTCCGGCTCCTGCCAGGGACGCCCCTGCGGGAGGGCCGACTCGACAGCCATGCCGGTCGCCGGGTCGGCGAGGGCGCTCACGTGCGGCAGCAGCCGCGGGTCGAGCCACGGGTCACCGGCGCGCACGTACTCCGGGTAGATGGTCAGCCGCTCCCGCAGCGTGAACCCGGCCAGCTCGGTGTGCCGGGCCAACTCCTCGATCTGCGGCCACGGGCGCTCCGGGTTGACGTGGTCGGGGGTGAGCGGGGAGACGCCACCCCAGTCGTCGATGCCGGCGCGCAGCAACAGGTCGTACTCGCCGGCGATGAGGTTCGGCGGAGCCTGGATGCGGGCCTTCGGGCCGAGCAGCAGTCGGGCCACCGCCACCGTGGCGGCCAGGTCGTGCAGTTCCGCGTCAGGCATGCCCCGCATCGCCGTGTCCGGCTTGGCGCGGAAGTTCTGCACGATCACCTCCTGGAGGTGGCCGTACTCCCGGTGCGCGCGGCGGATCGCGAACAGCGCGTCCACCCGCTCGGCCGGCGTCTCGCCGATGCCGATGAGGATGCCGGTGGTGAACGGCACCCCGACCCGCCCCGCGTCGTCGAGCACCCGCAGCCGGACCGCCGGCTCCTTGTCCGGCGAGCCGTAGTGCGGGCCGCCCGGCTCGGACCACAGCCGGGTGGCCGTGGTCTCCAGCATCATGCCCATGCTCGGCGCGACCGGCTTGAGCCGTTGCAGCTCCGACCAGGACAGCACCCCAGGGTTGAGGTGCGGCAGCAGGCCCGTCTCCTCCAGCACGGCCACCGCGCAGGCACGCAGATAGTCCAGAGTGGAGTCGTAGCCGCGCTCGTCGAGCCAGCTCCGGGCCGCCGGCCAGCGCTCCTCCGGCCGGTCACCGAGGGTGAACAGGGCCTCCTTGCAACCCTGCGCCGCGCCTGCCCGCGCGATCGCCAGAACCTCGTCGCGGTCCAGGAACGGCGCCGGCAGCCGGTGCGGCACGGTCGCGAACGTGCAGTAGTGGCAGCGGTCCCGGCAGAGCCGGGTCAGCGGAATGAAGACCTTCTTCGAGTACGTGACCACGCCCGGCCGCCCGGCGTCACGCAGCCCGGCGTCGCGGATCCCCCCGGCGGTCCGGAGCAGCTCGTCGAGCGCGTCGCCACGGGCGGCGAGAAGCGCGGTCGCCTCGTCGACGTCCAGCGCGCGCCCGGTCGCGGCCCGGCCCAGGGCCCGCCGCACGCTCGCCTCGCTCGGACCGGAGTGGGTGCGATCAACCATCCACTCAGCCTATGCGCAGCGCGAGCCCGACCCACCAGACCCAGCCCGCACCGTGGGAAACCGCACCCCATGATCACTTGATGCGTCGGTGGAGGGGCGGGCACCGCCTGCGGCTCCTTTGCTCTGCTTCAACCTACGCAACACCGCGCGTCCGATATCCGGACGCCGGCTGTTGCCTCGGTTGAAGCAGAGCAAAGGAGGACCCGACCATCACCAGTCCGGAGGTGCTGGCGGCTCAGCGGGGCTGGTCGGGGTGCGTGGCGGGGTTGATGTGTTGGGTGCGGTCGGGGTCGGCCGGGCGTCCGATGGCCTGGGTGGGGTCGGCGGAGGCCGGCTCGGCGGACTGGCGCGGGATCGTCTGCGTCGGGTCCGCCGACGGCGGCTGCCCGAACGGCGGCGCGGGCGGCGCCGACTGCGGGGCGGGGTTGGCCGGCGGCGCGGACTGCGGGAACGGCGGCGCCGACTGCGGAGCGGCCTGGAACGGCGGCGCGGACTGCGGGGCCGACTGCGGGTGCGGCGGCGCGGACTGCGGGGCCTGGAACGGCGGCGACGGCTGGCCGTACTGGCCGGGGAACTGCGCCGGCGGATAACCGCCCGGCTGACCGGCCTGCGGGTAACCGCCCGGCTGGCCGGGAGCGGGCCATCCGCCCTGCGGCTGACCGCCGGGCTGACCGGGAGCCGGCCAACCGCCCTGCTGCGGCTGCGGCCAACCCGGCTGCGGCTGGCCGTAGACGCCCGGCTGCGGCTTCGGCTTGGGGACGTAGTAGAACGCCCGCCAGATGGTGAACACCACCCAGGCGGCCACCGCGAAGATCACCAGCCAGGCGAACCGGGCGAGAAGGCCGAGCAACGCGTCGAGGATCTCGGTCTCGGCGAGGCGGCCCACCGTCCAGATCAGCATGGTGAGCGTGCCGAGCAGCGCGCTGACCGCGTACTCACCAAGCGCCACCTGCGTGATCAGCTTCGCCTTCGGCAGGACCGGCGCGACGTGGGTGGCCAGCAGGACGGCCAGCAGCGGCAGCACCACCGCCTCCACCCCGATGAACGCGGAGAACTGGTCGCCCGCCCGGTCGGTGAAGTCGCGGTAGTCGTTCGGGGTGAGCAGCCGGAGCAGCCCCACGAAGAGGAACACGGCGTTGGCGCCGAGCAGGGCGAGCGCACCCAGTTCGCGCAGTGGCTTGGTCAGCTGGCGGGCCTGCGTCGCGTCGGCGGACGCGGGCTCGGCGGGGCTGGTCACGAGCTCCCCCTCGGGGCAATAACGGACAGGGCGCACGTGAGCCTAGTCTCCCACGCCACCGGCGGACCGGAGGCGTCTCGTACGCGAGGATGGTCGACATGCGCATCGTGGTTCTGGCCGGCGGCATTGGCGGCGCCCGGTTCCTGCTCGGCGTCCGGGCGTACGCCCGCGAGGTCGGCGCCGAGGTGACCGCCGTGGTCAACGTCGGCGACGACCTGTGGCTGCACGGGTTGAAGATCTGTCCCGACCTGGACAGCGTCATGTACACGCTCGGCGGCGGCGCCGACCCCGAACGGGGCTGGGGCCGGGTCGGCGAGAGCTGGACGGTCAAGGAGGAGTTGGCCGCGTACGGGGCGGAGCCGACCTGGTTCGGCCTCGGCGACAAGGACATCGCCACCCACCTGGTGCGCAGCACCATGCTCAACGGCGGCTACCCGCTGAGCGCGGTCACCGAGGCGCTGTCGACGCGGTGGCAGCCCGGCGTACGCCTGCTGCCGGCGACCGACGACCGGCTGGAGACCCACGCGGTCGTCGGCGACGGTGACGAGAGTCAGCGGGCGATCCACTTCCAGGAGTGGTGGGTGCGGTACCGGGCCGACATCCCCACCCACCGTTTCGTCTTCGTCGGCGCGGAGACGGCGCAGCCGGCGCCGGGGGTGCGGGAGGCGATCGGTGCGGCCGACCTGGTGTTGATCGCGCCGAGCAACCCGGTGGTGAGTATCGCGCCGGTGCTTGCCGTACCGGGGATGCGCGAGGCGGTGACCGACGGCCCGGCGCCGGTGGTGGGTGTCTCGCCGATCATCGGCGGCGCTCCGGTCCGGGGAATGGCTGACCGCTGTCTCGCCGTGCTCGGGGTCGAGTGCAGCGCGGCCGGTGTGGGCCGGCTCTACGGCCCTCGGGCTGCGGGTGGGCTGCTGGACGGCTGGCTGGTGGCCGAGGAGGACGCCGACGCGGTGGTACCGGAGGTGACGGTCCGCGCGATGCCGCTGCGGATGACCGACGAGGCGGCGACGGCGGCGATGGTCCGCGCCGCGGTGGAGTTGACGTGAGGCTGGAGATTCTGCCGGTGCTGGGCATCGGCCACGTGACCGAGGGTGACGACCTGGCGGCGGTGATCGCCACCGCTGCGCCGTGGCTGCGCGACGGCGACGTGCTGGTGGTGACCAGCAAGATCGTCTCCAAGGCGGAGGGACGGCTGGTGGACGTCCCGGCGGACGGGCCGGAGCGGCTCGCCGCGCGCGAGGAGGTGCTGGCCGGTGAGACCGCCCGGGTGGTGGCCAGCCGCGGGGCGACCCGGATCGTGCAGACCCACCACGGCTTCGTGATGGCCTCTGCCGGGATCGACGCGTCGAACGTCGACAAGACCCGGCTGGTGCTGTTGCCGGTGGATCCGGACGCGTCGGCGCGGGAGCTGCGCGCCGCGCTGCGGGAGCGGTACGACCTGGACGTTGCCGTGATCATCAGCGACACGATGGGCCGGCCCTGGCGCAACGGGCTTACCGACGTGGCGCTCGGGGTGGCCGGGATGCCGGCGATCCGCGACCATCGGGGCGAGGTGGACCCGTACGGCAACGAGCTGCAGCTGACCCAGATGGCGGTGGTGGACGAGCTGGCGGGCGCCGGCGAGTTGATCAAGGGCAAGTGTGACCAGGTCCCCGTGGCCGTGGTGCGCGGCTACCTCGCGGCGACCCGCGCGGACGACTCCGACGGCGCGCGGACGCTCATCCGTGATGCCGCGCAGGACCTGTTCTCGCTGGGCACCGCCGAGGCGCGGGCGGCCGGGCTGGCCGAGGCCGCGACCCTCGCCGAGGCGATCGACCCCGAGCCGGTCGACCCGGCCGCGGTGCGACGGGCGCTCGACGCGGTCGCCGAGGTGGTGACGCCCGGCACGGTCTTCACCCTCGTCGACGAGGCGGAGGTACGCGCCGGCCTGGTCGCCGAGGTGCCGGGCTGGCCGGCCGACGCCAGCGCGCTGGTGCTCGGCACCGCGCCGGCGCCCGTCGACCCGATGGACCTGGTCCGCTTCGGCGCCGACCTGCACCGGCTGCGCGTCGCACTGGCCGCCGAGGGTGTCCGGTCGACGCTGCTGCCTCCGCCGGCCGGCAGCCCGGCCAGCGCCGCGCTCGCCCTGTGACCGCGCGGCCGGGCCGGACTCACGCGTCCAGGACGGCCCGGCCCAGCGGGGTCAGCGTGTGCAGCACGGTGTTGCGGTCGCGGTGACTGACGAGCAGGCCGGCGTTGCGCAGCACTGTGGCGTGCTGGCTGGCCGCCGCCGGTGAGATGTTGAGCCGGCGGGCCACCTCGCCCGTGGTGCAGCCGTCGTGGCTGGCCTCCAGCACCGCCGCCCTGGTCCGGCCGAGCAGTGCGGCCAGCGAGTCGCGGCCGGCGCTCGACGTGGCCAACGCGTCCCCGTCGGTCGCGGCGAGCCCGCCCAGCCGGTCCACCGGATAGACCAGCACCGGCGGCAGCGCCGGGTCGAGCAGGGCGACCGGGGTGCCCGCGCAGAAGAACGACGGCACCAACAGCAGCCCTCGACCGTCCAGGTGCAGCTCCCGGCTGTGCGGGTAGTCGCGCACCTCGAGCACCCCGCTGTCCCAGCGCATGCGCGGGCGGAGGCTGGCCAACAGCCCTTCGACGCCGCCGTCGAGCAGGGCCCGTGCGCGGCGGGTGCGGTCCGCCGCCACCGCCGACTGGATCCGACTCCAGTACGGGTCGATCGCCAGCGACCGGTACTGCTCCATGGAATCCGCGAGGTGGCGCAGCGTCGCCACGTCGCCGCGGGCCAGCGCGGCGGCCGAGGACGGCAGCTGGTTCTCGGCGGCCAGCAGGGTCACATCCCGCTGGAGCAGCGGGGTCGGCGTGCTGCGCACCGCTTCCAGCCCCGCCGCGAAACCCTCCACGCTGGCGTACGGGGTCAGGAAGTCGGGGAAGTAGCCGCGCGGCGGGTTCAGGGCGAAGAGCAGTCGGAGCTGATCGGAGGCGACGTCCTGGCGCAGCCCGCGGGTCACGGTGCGCCGCCAGGTCGACGTCAACGGATCGCGGTTGCGGCCCTGCAACACGTGCAGGCTGAGGACCAGCTCCCAGACCGGGTCGGCCGCCGGCGCCACCCGGGTCCGGAGAATGTCCTCGCCGGAAAAGTGGATCTTCAGCATGGAGCGCTCCCGTGTCGCCGGCAGAGGGATGCCGAGCGACCGTTCGACTCTACCCGGCCGGCAGTTATCTCCATCTTTAAGCCTGAACTGAAAAACCTCGACGCCTCCCCGGCCAGTTAGGCATGCTTCCAGTGCCCGAGCACGGCACCGACACGTCACGGACGTGACCGGCGCCGGGGCACCGGGAACCGGGGAGGGACCGGTGATCGGGCGGCACCACGAGGGTCTGCGGCTCTTGCTCCGCAGAGGTGCCGTCCGGTCATCCCGTCGACGCGGTGCGTCGGCCCCGCTCAGCCGACCCAGAGCGCGACCCGATGGTCCTCGTCCGTGACGTAGAACGGCCGCCCGTCCAGCTCGGCCAGGCCCTCGACGTGATGAAACGGCGCCAGGTCGGCCACCTCTTCGCCGACGAGCCGGCACGCGTCGCCCGTCCGCCCCGCCGGGAACCGGAACCGCACGTGCCGGGACGTGACCGCGCCCCCGCCCGGATGGTCGTCGAGCAGCACCGACCCCTTGCCCAGCGCGTCGATCGAGCCGATCACGGCCGCGTACCCGCCGTCCGGCGTCGGCGCGATCGCCCGGAAGCCGGTCAGCTCGCCCGGCGGGGTCACCCCGGTCACCGCGTACGCCTTCAGCGCCCGGGGCCACACCGGGTCCGCGGCGAACATGCCCGGCACGCCGGACACCTCCACCAGGACCGGCTCGCCGGCCCCGGTGACCGGAAACCGCATCCCGAGCAGCACCGTGCCGTCCGGCGTGAAGGCCGCGGCCTCCACGTTCAACGGGAGGTCGTCCGGGGTCAGGTGCGTCACCCAACTCTTCGCCCGACTGGTTCCCCGCGCCAGGGTCTCCACGATGAACCGGTCGCGTACCCGCTTGCCCGGCGGCAGCAGGGTCAGCGGCGACGCGGCGAGGGCGTCGTTCACCGCGCGGTGCAGCCGGAACCGGTTGCGCACCACGTGCACCGGCAGCGTGCCGGCCGCCACGTCGTCCTCGCGGAACCGGGCCACGAACGCCCGACGGGGGCGCAGCGGGCCCGCCTTCGAGCCGAAGTGGGAGCCGAAGACGTACACCCAGCCGTCGTGGTGGGCGAGCGCCTCACCGTCCTCGGTCCGGCCGTTCTCGACCCCAGCGTCCGCCGTGACGTGCCGGGCCGTCCACTCGCCGTCGTCCAACTCCAGCAACAGGGCCAGGCAGCGCTCCACCGGGCCCTCGTCCAGCACCGTCCAGAAACCGCGCCGAGCACCGTACGACCGCAGCAGCGCGGACGAGCGCACCGGCAGCAGATCGCTGGCCTCGTTGCCGGCCACCACGAATTCGACGAGTCGCAGGGTCACCGCGCCAGCGTACGGAGAGCGCGCTCGTACAGTGACGGGGTGCCTGACACCGCGCTCACCGGACCCGCCGTCGACCCCACCGATCCCGCGTCGTACGCGACGCTGCACGCCGACGCCGTCGCCCTGCTGGAGGGCTGGCAGCCGACCAGCCCGGCGGCGGCCGACGCGCGGGACCGGACCCTCGCGCTGCTCGCCGCCGGGCCGGTGGCGATGAGCCGGCAGCACCGCCCCGGCCACGTCACAGCGAGCGCGCTGGTGCTCGACCCGACCGGCGCACGGGTGCTGCTCTGCCTGCACGCCAAGTTCGGCCGCTGGGTGCAGCTCGGCGGGCACTGCGAGCCGGTGGACCGGACGCTTGTCGGGGCCGCGCTGCGCGAGGCCATCGAGGAGTCCGGCATCGACGGCCTGCGCATCGATCCGGTGCCGATCGACATCGACGTGCACGAGGTGCTCTGCCAGGGTGGGTCGCGCCACTACGACGTCCGGTTCGCGGTGGTCGCCCCGCCCGGCGCCGTCGAGCAGGTCAGCGACGAGGCCGAGGAGCTGGGGTGGTTCCCGCCCGATCGGCTGCCCGAGCCGCTGGCCGGCGGGACGGCGCAACTCATCGAGCCGGCCCTCGCGGCGCTGGGCAGGTGGTGACACCTCGTCGTGGCCCGCGCACGAGTACGCCGGCGACAGCGGCTTGCACCGCCATCGCCGGCGCTACGAGGTCACCCGCCGGGGTCGAGGGTCAGACGTAGCCCTCTTCGCCCCGCTCCTTCAGCTCGTCGACGAGGAGCTTGACGTCCTGGGCCCGGTCACGCGGGCAGACCAGCACCGCGTCCGGGGTGTCCACCACGATCAGGTCGCGCACGCCGAGCACCGCCACCAACCGGCCCGACTGCGGCACCACCACCAGGTTGGCGGTGTCCCGCAGGAGTACGCCCGGCTTGGCGTCGGTGCCGAGCACCACGTTGCCCGCGTCGTCGGCGGGCAGCACCTCACCCAGCGTGTGGAAGTCGCCGACGTCGTTCCAGCCGAAATCGCCAGGCACTGTGGCGACCCGACCGGCGGTGGCCGCGCCCTCCATCACCGCGTAGTCGACGGAGATCTTCGGCAGCGTCGGCCAGACCGTCCCGAGCACGTCGTCCTGCTCCGGGGTGCCCCAGGCGGTGGCGATCGCGGTGACCCCCGCGTGCAGCGCCGGCTGCTGGCGGGCCAACTCGGCGAGGAACACGTCCACCCGCCAGACGAACATGCTCGCGTTCCACAGGTGCCGGCCCGAGCGGACGTACGCCTCGGCGACCTCGGCGGCCGGCTTCTCCTTGAACTCGGCCACCTGACGCCACGGCGTGCCCTCGGCCTCGTCGCCGGTCTCCAGGTAGCCGTAGCCGGTCTCCGGCCGGGTCGGGGTGATCCCGACCGTCATCAGCATGCCCTGCTCGGCCCCCCGGACCGCCTCCTGGACCGTGCGCACCCAGCTGTCCGGGTCGCGGATCAGGTGGTCGGCCGCGAAGCTCCCCATGACCGCGTCCGGGTCACGCTGCGCGATCACCGCCGCGGCCAGCGCGATCGCCGCGCAGGAATCCCGGGGGGACGGCTCGACCAGGATGTTCTCCTCCGGCAGCCCGGTCAGCTGCCGGGCGACCGCCGCGACGTGCGCGGCGCCGGTGACCACGAGGGTCCGATCCGGTGTGGTCAGCGGCGCGAGCCGCTCCACGGTCGCCTGGAGCAGCGAGGCGCTGGTACCGGTCAGCGGGTGGAGGAACTTGGGGTGGCCGGCGCGGGACAACGGCCACAACCTTGTGCCGCTGCCACCTGCCGGGATGACCGCATAAAGCATCCGCACATCATGCCCGACGTATCCGCCCGCAGTGGCACGGGTCACCACGAGAGGCCCGAACGGTCACGACCGGGCGCGACTCCAGGCGGCGATGTGCACCTCGGCGCTGGATTCCCAGGTGAACTCCTTGGCCCGGTCGAAGCCGGCCTTCGCCAGCGACAGCCGGCGCTGCTCGTCGTCGAGCAGGGCGGCCAGGTCGGTGGCGATCTGGCCCGGGTCCTCCGAGGTGTACGCGACCGCGTCGCCACCCACCTCGGGCAGCGACAGCCGGGGGGTGGTCAGCACCGGGGCGGCGCACGCCATAGCCTCCAGGATCGGCAGGCCGAACCCCTCGCCGTACGACGGGTAGGCGGCCACCAGCGCGCCACCGAGGAAGCCGGGCAGGTCGGCGTAGCGCAGGTAGCCGGGGCGCAGCAGCCGCAGGTGGGACGGGACCTCGGCCACCGCCCGGTCGATGTCGTCGTCGTGCCCCTGCCCACCGGCGATCACCAGGGCCGGCGGGTCGACCCGGTCGGCCACCGCACGGGCCCAGCCGCGGATCAGGTTGGGCACGTTCTTGCGCGGCTCCTTGGCGCCGAGGAAAGCCACGTACGTGCTGTTGCCCAGCCCCAGCCGGGCACGCACGCGGGCCTTCTCCTCCTCGCCGGGCGCGTGGAAGGCGTCGTGGTCGACGCCGTGGTAGGCCACGTCGATGCGGGTCGGGTCGGCGTCGAGCAGCCGGATCAGCTCGTCGCGGGTCGCCTTGCTGGGCACGATCACCCGGTTGGCGCGACGCATCGAGGTCTTGATGGCGCTGCGGAAGAACGTGCGGCGGGACTTGTCGTAGTGCTCCGGCTCGGTGAAGAACGTCGCGTCGTGCACGGTGACCGTGACGGGGCACCCGGCCCGCAGCGGGCAGGTGTAGAAGGGCGAGTGCAGCACGTGCGCGCCGACCTGCTGGGCGAGCAGCGGCAGGCCGGTCTGCTCCCAGGCGAGCCGGGCCGGGCGGTGCGCCACGGCGGCCGGAGCGGGGATGATCTCCGCGCCAGGCAGCATCCGCGTGTAACGCTCCAGGTCGGTGCGGAGGCTCACCACTGCCAACTCCACCCCCGACCCGCACACCTTGCCGAGGGCACCGAGCAGACCGTCGACGTATCGACCGACACCACCACGGTCGGCGGGGACACTCGTGGCGTCGATGAGCACGCGGGGCGGGCGACCGGCGGTCACGGGGCGACTCCTTGAAGGTGGGTCTGTGGGGAACAACACTCCGGGGGTAAAGCCTACGCCGGAGTACGGGGCCGACGCTGACTGCGACCCGACGGTACGCCGACTTGTCATCGTCATCGAGTACGGGCCGCAGAGGCGTATCGTTCGCGCCGATGGCCGACAACATTGCCCGGGTGTTCGCCGACGCGATCGCGACCGACCCGACCCGACCGCTGCTGACCTGGTACGACGACTCCACCGGCGACCGCACCGAACTCTCCGGCGCGACCCTGGCGAACTGGGTGTCGAAGACCGCCAACCTCCTCGTCGACGAGGTCGGCCTCGCGCCGGGCACACCGGCCGGCGTGCTGCTCCCCCCGCACTGGCAGACCGCCGCCGTCCTGCTGGGCTGCTGGTCGGCAAAGGTGACAGTCGCCGACACACCGGGCCGGGTGGACGTGCTCTTCGCCGCCGCCGACCGGCTCGACGAAGCACAGTCCTGGCCCGCCGACGAGCGGTACGCCCTGGGCCTCGCCCCGCTCGCCGCCCCGCTGCGGCAGGTGCCGCCCGGCTTCGCCGACTACGTGGTCGAGGTACGCGGGCACGGCGACCACTTCACCCCGCGGTCCGGTCCCGGCCCCGCGGACGCGCAACTGCTGGCCCGCGCCGAGGCCCGCGCCACCGACCTGGGCATCGAGCCCGGAGCCCGGGTCCTGATCGACGCCGACCGCTACCCCGACCCGGTGGACTGGCTCCTCGCGCCGCTGACCCGGGCGGCAACCGTGGTCCTGTGCGCCAACCCCGACCCGGCCCGCCTACCCACCCGGCTAACCAGCGAAAAAGTAACCCACCCCCTCCCCTAACCCCCTGCGCCCCGCGGCCCCGCGCCCCGCGGCCCGCGCCCCGCGATCTTGCAGTTCCTGTCGCCGAGACGCGTGGAATGCCCCGTATGCCGCGACAGTAAGTGCAAGATCGCGGAAGCCCAGCGCCAGCCCGGGTCGATCATGGAGTCGTGGTGGGCGGATCACGGCGGGATGCACCCTTTGCGGGGCACCACCACTCCATGATCGACGCCAGGGGGCGGGGGCGGGGCGGGGGGTGGGGGTTAGGGGTGGGGGCGGGACTTTGCGAAGGTTGCGAAGGCGGTAAGCGAATCTGGGTTCACCAGCGCGCCCTTGGCCGCGGCCTGGTCGACCGGGGTGCCGGTGAGGATCTTCTTGACCGGCACCTCCAGCTTCTTCGCTGAAAGGGTGCGGGGCACGGCGCGTACCTGGTGGATCTCGTCGGGCACGTGCCGGGGTGAGAGGGCCGTACGCAGTTCGCGGCAGATCTTCTTGCGCAGCGCGTCGTCCATAGTCAGCCCGTCGGCCAGCACCACGAAGAGCAGCAGTTCACCCGCGCCTCCCTCGTCGTCCTCCAGGTGCACCACCACCGAGTCGACGACCTCGTCGAGGCCCTCGACCACCGAGTAGAACTCGGCGGTGCCGAGCCGGACCCCGCCACGGTTGAGGGTGGCGTCGGAGCGGCCGGTGATCACGCAGCCGCCCCGGGAGTTGATGGTGATCCAGTCACCGTGCCGCCAGACGCCGGGGTAGACGGAGAAGTACGCCTCGGCGTAACGGACGCCGTCCGGGTCGTTCCAGAAGCCCACCGGCATGCTCGGCATCGGCTCGGTGATCACCAGCTCGCCCAGCTCGCCGATCACCGGAGTGCCGTCGGCCGAGCGGGCCTCCACCTTGGCGCCCAGCGCGCGGCAGGCGATCTCGCCGGCGTACACCGGCAGCAGCGGCGCCCCGCCGACGAAGCCCGTGCACACGTCGGTGCCGCCCGAGAGCGACTGGAGCTGCACCTGGTCGCCGACGGTCTCGTACACCCAGTGAAAGCCCTCGGCGGGCAGCGGCGCACCTGTGGAACCCACGCCGCGCAGCGCGGACAGGTCGGCGACCTCGCGGGGCACCAGGCCGGCCTTGCGGCAGGCCAGCAGGAACGGCGCCGAGGTGCCGAAGTACGTGGTGCCGGTCTCGGCCGCGAGCCGCCACAGGCCGCCGAGGTCAGGGTGGCCCGGGTTGCCGTCGAAGAGCACGATGGCCGCGCCCACCGCAGGCCCGGAGACCAGGAAGTTCCACATCATCCAGCCGGTGGTGGTGAACCAGAAGAACCGGTCGGCCGGGCCGAGGTCGTGGTGCAGGGCGAGCATCTTCAGGTGTTCCAGCAGGATGCCGCCGTGGCCGTGCACGATCGGCTTCGGCAACCCGGTGGTGCCCGAGGAGTAGAGCACGTACAGCGGGTGGTCGAAGGGCACCGGCGTGAACGTCGACGGCTCGTCGGTGGGCGCGGCCAGCTCGGCCCAGCCCAGCGCGCCCTCGGGGGCGGGGCCCGCCGGGTCGAGGTAGCCGATGCTCACGGTGTGGCGCAGCGACGGCAGGGCCGCACGGATCGCGGCAACCTCGGCGCGGCGGTCGACCGGCTTGTCGCCGTAGCGGTAGCCGTCCACGGCGACGAGCACGGTCGGCTCGATCTGCTGCCACCGGTCGGTGACGCTGCGCGTGCCGAACTCCGGCGCGCAGGACGAGAAGATGGCCCCGAGGCTGGCGGTGGCCAGCAGCAGGACGTACGTCTCGGGAATGTTGGGGGCGTACGCCGCCACCCGGTCCCCGGCGGTGACGCCGAGCCGGCGCAGACCGGCCGACACCCGGCGGACCTGCTCGCGCAGCTCCCCGGCGGTGAGGGTGACCGGCTCGCGGGTCTGGCCGTGCGCGATGACCACGGGGTCGTCGTCGGCGCGGCCCGGCATCCGCAGCACGTTCTCGGCGTAGTTGAGGGTGGCGCCCGGGAACCAGCGCGCCCCGGGCATCCCCCGCTCGGCCAGGGTTGCGGTCGGCGGGGTGTGCGCGATCACCTCGAAGTGGTCCCAGATCGAGCGCCAGAACGCGTCCAGGTCGGTGACCGACCACCGCCACAGCGCGTCGTAGTCGGAGAACTCCAACCCGCGGTGCTCGGCCAGCCAGCGCAGGTAGTCGCCGATCCGGGACCGCTCCAGCACGTCCGCCGGCGGCGTCCACAGCACGTCACCCACTGCTCCACCCTCCCCTGGCCCCGCACGACACTGTGAATGGGCCGTGGCGCCATCTTGCCCTACCTCGAAGCGCCATTCTGCGCACCGGGTACGCCTATCGACGCGTGCCCGGCCCACACTCCAGCCCACCCACCCATGTGGTTCAGCCCGCCCGGTGCGCCTGGATGGCCCGGCGGCGGGCCAGGCGGTGCGCACGGCGGATCTCCGCCTCCTTGAACCGGCGCTCGTCCTCCGGCGTCTCCGGCAGCACCGGACGGACCATGCGCGGCGCACCGCCGACGTCCACGCCGACGAAGACCAGGTACGCCGTGGCCACCCGCACCGGCGCGTCCTCGGCCGAGTCCCACCGCTCGGCGACCACCCGCACGCCCACCTCCATCGACGTCTGTCCGGTCCAGTTCACCTGGGCGTGCGCGTGCACCAGGTCACCGACCCGGACTGCCTCGGAGAAGACGATCTCGTCGATCGCCGCGGTGACCGCCGTCCCGCCGCTGTGCCGGGCTGCGGCGGCGCCCGCCACGTCGTCGACGAACTTCATCAGGACCCCGCCGTGGACGGTTCCGTAGAGGTTCACGTCCACCGCAGTCATGATCTTGCTGAGGGTGACGCGGGAGTACGACGTCGGCTTGCCGGTCGGAGCGGCGGAGAGGTGCTCGGTCATGCCGGAAACGGTACGGTGCGCGGATGCGACATCTCTGGAGCTTCCTCGCCGGGTTGGTGGTGGCACCCATCACGTGGGCGCTTGTCACACTCGGGCAGGACGGGTCGAGCCGGACGGTCGACCGCTGGGTGGAGATCGGCACCTTCAACACCGCCAACCTGATCGAACCGGCCGTGTACCTCGGCGTCGGCGGTGTCCTGCTCGGGCTGCTCGGCACACTGCGCTTCTCACCGGCGGGCCCGGTGGTGGCCGGGCTGCTGCTGGTCACCCCGTACGTCGGGATGTTCGTGGCGCCGTTCGAGGTGCGCGACGCGATCCCGCAGGGGTGGAAGGTGTTCGGTGACCCGCTGCCGCTGCGGCTGCCGGTGGAGAACGGCACGCTCTTCCTGATCGGCCTGCTGCTGCTCATGGCGACGTTCAGCGGCCAACGCTGGCGGCAGTGGCCGCAGGCCGCGACCGCGCCGGCCCTGACGCCGGCGCCGGCGGACGGCCCGCGCGGCGACGACTTCACCCTCACCGACTGGCCGTCGCCCGAGCCGGCCGAGCGCGACACCGCCCCGCTGACCCTGGGTTACCCGGCCGACCCGACGCCGACCGAGCCGCTGCCCCGCCGGGTGGGTGGCGAATCACCGTGGTCCGCCCCGCCGCGCGGCCAGTCCCGCCCCGAGGACACCACCGAGATCCGTTGACCGTCGGGCGGGCCGGGAGGCCCGGCCCGCCCGACCTGACCCGCTGCGCTAGTGCACGGCGACGGCCAGGTCCGGGTCGACCGCGCCGAGGGCGGCGCGGGGCACGACCAGGAGCATGACCGCCAGCGCCGCGGCCATGCCGCCCGCGATGACGACCGCCATCGGTACGCTCCCCGTGCCGAACAGGCCGGCCAGGGGCGCCGAGACCGCGCCGACGCCGAACTGCACGGCCCCGAGCAGCGCCGCGGCCGTGCCGGCGGCCTCGCTGTGCCGGCTCATGGCCAGCGCCGGGGCGTTCGGCAGGGCCAGGCCCGCCGCGGCCAGCACGAGCCACAGCGACGCGAGCAGGGTGCCGAGGCCACCGAAGCCGGTGGCCGCGAACGCGACCAGCAGCAGCCCGGCGGCCGTTCCGGCGATCAGCGCGCTGACGAGGATCTGCTGCGGGGTGTAACGCCGCAGCAGACGGACGTTGAACTGGGTGGCGCCGATCAGGCCGACGGCGCCGGCCCCGAAGGCCAGGCCGAACTGCTGCTCGTCGAGCCCGTACTCCCGCTGGAGCACGAACGACGACCCCGAGACGTACGCGAACAGCGACGCCATGGCCAGCCCGGCGACCAGCACCAGACCGACGAAGGCCCGGTCGTTGAGCAGCGCCCGGTAGTCGCGCAGGGTCGCCGCCACCCCGCCGTGTCGGCGGCGGGCCACCGCGAGGGTCTCCGGAAGCTGCAACGCCGCGACGACGATCAGCAACGCGCCCAGCACCGCCAGCGCCGCGAAGACGCCCCGCCACTCGGTCCAGCGCAGCAGCCCGCTGCCCAGCGTCGGCGCGAGGATCGGCGCCAGCCCCATGACCAGCATCAGGCGCGAGAAGATCCGCGCGAACGAGGCGCCGCTGAACAGGTCGCGCACGACGGCCGTGGCGACCACGGTGGCGGCCGCCACGCCGAGGCCCTGCAGGACGCGCAGCGCGCCGAGCACGGCGATGTTGGGCGCGAAGACGCACAGCACGGAGGCCACGATGTGCGCGGCGAGCCCGGCGAGCAACGGCAGACGCCGCCCGACCACGTCGGAGAGCGGCCCGATCAGCAACTGGCCCAGCGCGAGGCCGACCAGCGTGCCGGTCAGCGTCAACTGCACGGCGGTCTCGGTGGTCTGCAGGCCGGCAGTGATGGCGGGCAGCGCCGGCAGGTACATGTCGATGGTCAACGGCCCGATCGCGATCAACGCGCCGAGCACCAGCACGAGCCGGGCCCGCTGGCGGTTGGTCATCAGGTCGCCGGGCAGCACATCCTGCTCGGGGGCGGTCTTCTCCACCAGCTGCTTCATCATCTCGATCTCTCTGCGGAAGCCGGCGCGTCGTCACGAGCGGCGGCGCGGGGCGTCACCGGGACCGCGTGGACGCGGCGGAGGATGCCCGGCGGTGGGCGGCGTGGACGTGACGACTCAGAGGCCGTGGCGGGGTTGGCCGGGTGGGCGATGACCCGGGGATGATTCTCCCGGGTCGACAACACCTCGGCCGGGTACGACGTTCCCTGTGTGTGGGGAGTCACGCGGTTCCGTCCGGCCGCCCCAGCTGTGAGCTGCGGTCACAGCTGGGGAAGATCGCCCACCGCCCTATGCGGGGTCCGCGGCCCGCAGACGCGGCCACCGCTGCTCGGTCCAGGCCCGCAACAGCCACTCCAGCGGCCCGTACCGGAACCGGGCCATCCACGCCGCGCTGCCGGCGAGCTGCAGGCAGTAGATCGCGACCGCGATGAGGACGACGACCGGGGGCGCGACGGCACCGGCGAGGCCCAGCCCGACGCCGGTGAAGACCAGCACGCAGAGCAGCGACTGGCCCAGGTAGTTCGACAGGGACATCCGCCCGGCCGGCGCGAGTACGGCGACGACCCGCCGACCTCGCTCGGTCTGGAAGAACTGGAGCAGGGTGGCGGCGTACGCGGCCGCGAGCAGCGGCGCGGTGAGCACGCCCGCCGTCAGCCCGGTCAGGTTCGCGGTGCCCCCGCCCGCCGCGAAGATCACCGCACCGGCCAGGCCGATCGGATAGCCCAGCTGCTGCACCCGGCGCAGGAGCTGCCGGTTCCCGGCGATGTCGGTGAGCAGCCGGCGCCGACCGGCCGCGTAACCGAAGAGGAAGGCCGAGAGGGCGAGCGGCCCCTGCACGAGGAGCGTGCCGAGCATCGCCGGCAGCTGGCGTACGTGCTCGCTGATCACCGAGCCGAACCCACCCTGTAGCGCCTCGGTGGACCGCTGCCCCGCCGCCAGCGCCGTCGCCGGATCGGTGACCAGCTGGGTCCCGCCCGTGGCGGCGAGCGCGAGGAGGAAGCCGATCCCGCCGGTCAGCAGTACGGCGACGCGCAGCGCGGTCCTGACGCGGACTCCCCGCATGGCGAGCAGGACCAGACCGAGCAACGCGTACGCGGTCAGGATGTCGCCCTGGAACAGCAGCACCGCGTGCAGGATGCCGAGCACGAAGAGCCCGACCAGCCGTCGCCGGAACCGTGGGACGACGTCGACGCCCCGTCGCGCGGCGGAATCGAGCTGGAGCGTGAAGCTGTAGCCGAACAGGAAGGAGAAGAGCAGGTACGCCTTCATCGTGAACAGCAGCTCGACCAGCCACAGGACCGCCTGGTCGCCCCACGAGTCGTACGCGGGATCCGGGACCAGCTGGAAGGGATAGCCGGAGGCGAAGAAGGCGATGTTGACGATCAGGATGAGGAGCAGCGCCACGGCGCGCAACGCGTCGACGTCGACGATCCGGGAGAGCGTCCCGGACGACGCGCGGCTCCCGACGGGTGGGTCCTTGATGGAGTGGCTCACGTGACAACCTCCGGAACGGACAGCAATCGTGTTCGGTGACTGTCCTGTGACCCTATGAAGCGGCCTTTCCGGATGACAGCCGGTGAGCGGGAAGACGCTGGTGGGGTGGGCCCTACCCGCGACACACCCGGAACCCCGACCGACACAACAGGAATCCCCCAGAACGCCGAGGAGAAGCGTTCTGGGGGACCAGAGGTAATCCCGCCAGGCAGAGCAGCCAGAAGAGCTCGGAATCAGCCCTTGAGCAGCTGCCGCGCCATGACGATGCGCTGCACCTGGTTCGTTCCTTCGTAGATCTGGGTGATCTTGGCGTCGCGCATCATCCGCTCGACCGGGTAGTCGCGGGTGTAGCCGTAGCCGCCGAGCAGCTGCACCGCGTCGGTGGTGATCTCCATGGCGGCGTCGGAGGCGAAGCACTTCGCCGCCGCGCCGAAGTAGGTCAGGTCGGCGTCGCCCCGCTCGGACTTGCCGGCGGCGGCGTACGTGAGCTGCCGGGCAGCCTCCAGCTTCATGCCCATGTCGGCGAGCATGAACTGGATGCCCTGGAACTCGGCGATCGCCTTGCCGAACTGGCGGCGCTCGGCGACGTACCCCTTGGCGTAGTCGAGCGCGCCCTGCGCGATCCCGACGGCCTGCGCGGCGATGGTCACCCGGGTGTGGTCGAGGGTCTTCATGGCGGTGGCGAAGCCGGTGCCCTCCGCGCCGATCATCCGGTCGGCGGGGATCCGCACGTTGTCCAGGTAGACCTCGCGGGTCGGGGAGCCCTTGATCCCCAGCTTCTTCTCCGGTGCGCCGAAGCTCACGCCGGCATCGGACTTCTCGACCACGAAGGCCGAGATGCCCCGGGATCGGGCGGCGGGGTCGGTGACGGCGAAGACGGTGTAGAACTCGGAGACGCCGGCGTTGGTGATCCAGCGCTTCACGCCGTTGAGCACCCAGTGATCCCCGTCACGCACCGCCCGGGTCGTCATCGACGCCGCGTCGCTGCCCGCCTCGGGCTCCGAGAGGCAGTACGAGAACATGGCGTCGCCCGCCGCGACCGGGGTCAGGTAGCGGCGCTTGATCTCCTCGGAACCGGACAACAGCAGCGGCATCGTGCCGAGTTTGTTGACCGCCGGGATCAGCGAGGAGGACGCGCAGGCGCGCGCCACCTCCTCGATCACGATGGCGGTGGCCAGCGCGTCCGCGCCCGCGCCCCCGTACTCCTCGGGGATGTGCGGCGCGTGGAAGTCGGCTGCCCGCAGCGCGTCGTAGGACGCCTTCGGAAACTCCCCGGTCTCGTCGGCCTCGGCGGCGTGCGGAGCCACCTTGGCGGCACAGACCTCACGGACCGCCTCCCGGATCGCCTCGTGCTCCTCGGGCAACCGGTAGACGTCGAACGACTCCCCTGCGGCCATGTCGGCCCCTCCCCTTCACCGCTATCATGCGCAGTCTGTGGCCTCCCCTGACCGCCGACCGCGCAGACTGAAGGATAGCGACTGCAGTTCAGGTGATGTTACCGGCGCGTAGGTATGGGCATGACGGAGCACCCGCGCCGCTGGGCGATGATGAGAGACAGACAGTGAGCCACCCTCCGGTGCCCCGTCAGGCGCCGCAGCAGAATGCGACGCGACGACGCGCCGCCAGTGCGAGCGGAGAAGACAGGCGTGACGATCCCCTACCCCACCATCCAGCCGACCCCCGCCATCGCCGCGGTGACGCCGCCTTCAGGTGCACCTCGGCCGCGGGTGACGTTTCTGGGAACCGGCTACCTCGGTGCGACGTACGCCATCTGCTACGCGGAACTCGGGTACGAGGTGCTCGGGTTCGACGTCGACGCGGACAAGATCGCGAAGCTGAACGCCGGCGAGGTGCCGATCCACGAGCCCGGCCTGGACGAGCTGCTCAAGCGCAACCTGGCCGCCGGCCGGCTGCGGTTCTCGACCGACATCGCCGAGACCGCCGAGTTCGGCGACGTGCACTTCATCTGCGTCGGCACCCCCCAGCGGGCCGACGGGATGGGCGCCGACCTGTCGTACGTCGAGGCGTCGGTGACCAGCCTCGCGCAGCACCTGACCCGCAAGGCGCTGATCGTCGGCAAGTCCACCGTGCCGGTGGGCACCGCCGACTGGGTCGAGCAGCTGGTCGGCAAGCACACCCCCGGCGACCTGGAGGTCGAGGTGGCGTGGAGCCCCGAGTTCCTCCAGGAGGGCTTCGCCGTCGACGACGTGCTGCGCCCCAACCGGATCGTGGTCGGCGTGAAGAGCGAGTGGGCCAACGGCATGCTCTACGCCGCGCACAAGGGCGTCTTCGACCTGGCCGCCACCGAGGACCGCGAGGTGCCGCTGGTGGTCACCGACTTCGCGACGGCCGAGCTGGTCAAGGTCGCGGCGAACGCGTTCCTGGCCACCAAGATCTCCTTCATCAACGCCATGGCCGAGGTCTGCGAGGCCAGCGGCGGCGACGTCACCCAGCTGGCCCGCGCGATCGGGTACGACCCCCGGATCGGCAACCGGTTCCTCCAGGCCGGGCTCGGCTTCGGTGGCGCCTGCCTGCCCAAGGACATCCGCGCCTTCCAGGCCCGCGCGCAGGAGCTCGGCGCCGGTGAGGCGCTGCGCTTCCTGCACGAGGTCGACCTGATCAACCTGCGCCGCCGGACCCGCGTGCTCCAGCTCGCGGCGGATCTGCTCGGCCGGCGCTCCGGGCCGGCCGGCCCGGACTTCTCCGGCACCCGCATCGCCGTGCTGGGCGCCACCTTCAAGCCCAACACCGACGACGTCCGCGACGCCCCGGCGCTCGCCGTCGCCGCGCTGTTGCAGAAGGCCGGCGCCGACGTGCACGTGTACGACCCGCAGGGCGCCGAGAACGCCCGTCGCGCGGTGCCCGAGCTGACCTACGAGGCCGGCATCAACGAGGCCGTCGCCGACGCCGACCTGGTCTGCGTCCTCACCGAGTGGGCGGACTTCCGCAACGCCGACCCGGTCGCCCTGGGTGAGCTGGTCGCCGGCCGCAAGGTCGTCGACGGGCGCAACTGCCTCGACTCGGCACTGTGGACCCAGGCCGGCTGGGAGTATCGGGGCATGGGCCGCCCCTGACGTTTCGCCACTCACCGGCCGGTCGCGACGCACCCCTGCGCGGCCGGCCGGTGATGTTGTTTGCCCCGGACCCGCCGACAAGTGTCGAAATCCGCGCCAGCTTTGGGCATGCTGCGACAGTGGGAGTCCACAGTGCGGGTGGAGGGGTGTCGTGGCGACCTTTCAATGCTCCTCGTGCGGTCGGGAGATCAAGCCGGCCGTGCAGTGTCCGCACTGCGGGGCCGACCAGCCCCAGTGGGTCGAGCATCTGGCGGACATCGAGCGCTCGATCGCGGAGATGAAGGCGCGCGACGCCGCCATCGCCCGCGAACAGCGGCAGATCGCCGCCAAGATGCAGGCCGCGCTCTTCCAACGGGACATCCTCGCCCACGCCGGTGAGGAGCGGATCAAGCAGGCCACCCGGCCCCGCCGGGTGCTGCGCCGCCGACCGGGTCGCCGCCCGCCGACGGCCACCACCGGCGCCCCGCCCCGGGTCCCGCGCCAGGGCACCCCGCCCAGCCCGGAAGATCCGCCGCCGCCCCCGCCAAGGGCGTCCTGGCTGGACGCCGACGACCCCGAGCACCCGCCGGAGGCGTCCTCGCGGGAGGTGCAGAACATCCCTCTCGGGTTGGGCGCGCTGCTGCTCGCCGTGGCCGCGGTGGTCTTCGCCGCGGTGGCGACGAGTTCGATGGACGCGCTGGCCCGCCTCGGCGTCCTGCTGGTCGCCACGGTGCTGATGCTGCTCGCGCCGCCGGCGCTGGCCCGGCGCGGGCTCACCTCCACCGCGGAGACGATCTCCGCGGTGGGTCTGCTGCTCGTGCCGCTGGCCGGGTACGCGCTGTGGGCGGTGGACCGGATCGACGACGGCGCCACCTCCGGCGCCGTCTTCGCCGGTCTGATCTTCGCGGCCACCGCCGCCGTGTCCGTCGGGTACGCCGCCTGGACCGGGCTGCGCGCGCCCCGCTTCGCGACAGTGGTCGCCGCGCAGCCGGTGCTGCCGCTGCTCGCGTACGACCGGATCACCGGGCCGGGCGGCTGGGCGCTGGTGCTGACCCTGGTGGCCCTTCTCGACCTCTGGCTGGCCCGCTCCCCGATCGTGGTGGAGCGCCCCGTCCGACAGGACCTGCCGAGCCCCGCCAGCGGATCGGCGACACCTCGGCAGCGTGACGCCGAGGCCCGACCGGAGGCCGACCCGGAGGAGGCCGGCGAACTGATCGATGCTGGCGCGGGCACCGTCGACGCGCGGCCCGCCCGCCCGGTGCCCGGGCTGCGCGAGCTGACCTGGTCGCTGCACGCGGTGGCCGTCGCGGTCGCCCTGGCGTACGCGGTCACCGCCCTGCTGCGGGCGGAGGCCGTGCCGACGGCGACCGGCGCCGGGCTGGTGCTCCTGCTGGCGGCCGCCGTCGGGCTGGCCGGCGCGCTGGTGCTGCGCCGCCCACCGCTGCCCGACGTGGCGGCCGGCATCGTCACTCTGGCCGTGATCGGCGCGTTCGGCCGGATCGTCTCGGTGGCCCTGCCCGGTCAGTCGTTGCTGCTGATCGCGGCGGTGATCACGGTGACCGGGCTGGCGGTCCGCGCGGTCCCCGAGACGGCCCGACGCGGCCCGCAGATCGCCTCGGCTGTCGCCCTCACCGTCAGCGGACTTGTGGTCGCCGGGGGAGCACTGCGCGCCGGGGTCGCCCCCGTCCGGGCGGCACTGCCCGCCTGGGACGCCGACCTCGACAGGTACGCCACCGAACTGGCCGCGGCCGTCGGCCCGACCACGTGGCAGCTCGCCGCCGCCGCGTTCCTGCTCACCATCGCCGCGGTGGTGGCCCTGCCACCGGAGATCCGCCGCGAGTTTGCGGTCGCCGGTGCGGCGCTGACGGCGCTTGCCGTACCGGCGTCGTTCGGCCTCGGCTGGGCCTCGGCGCCCTGGCCGATGGTGGTCACCGCGATCGGCATCGGGGTCATCGGCCTCTCCGCGCGTACCACCCGGGCCGCCCTGGCCCACGCCGTCGGCGCCGCCGTGGTGGGCCTGTTCGCCGCGGGCGCCGGGCTGTCCCGACCCGCGCTCACCGCCGCCGTCCTGCTCACCCTCTTCGCGGCCGGCGCGCTTGTCGCGCTGGCACCCCGGGTCCGGATCGCGTCGGCCGCCGCCGACACGGTCACGGACTGGGCCTCCGGAGGGGCGGCCTTCGCGCTGCCCGGGGCGGTGGCCGCGTTCGTGGCCGCCACCATGCCCGTCGACGAGACCCCCACCCCGGCCAGCCTCCGCGAGGCGACCGTCCCGGTGCTGGCGGCGAGTTTCCTGGCCGTCTGTGTGACCCTCGGGTACGCCGCCATGGTGCAGGTCTCGCAGCGGCGCATCCCGGCGCCCCTGTCGGTCGGCACCGGGCTGGGCGCGCTCGTCGTCACCGCCGCCGCCTTCGGCGCACCCGGTGCGACGGTCGCCGACGCCTGGGTCGGGGCGCTGCTGCTGGTCGCCGCGGTGCTGCTCTTCTTGGCCCCGTCGATCGACGCCGGCCGCCGCTCGGATCTCACCCTGGACGGTTCGGACCTGGCCGCCGCGGCGGTGACCACCGCCCTGATCGCCACGATGGTGCGGATCGCCGCGGTCCTCGCGCCGGGTGGGCAACTGGCGGTGGCCGCCGGCCTGGTCCTGGTGGTGGCCGTCGGCGCCCGCGCCATGCCCGAGGAGTGGCGACGCGGCCCGGTCCTCGGCATCGCCGTCGGCGGCCTGCTCATCGGGGTGCTGGCCGGCTGGACGGCGCTGCGCGGTGGGGTCGGTGTGCTGGCCACCCCCGGGCCGATCTGGGACGGCGACCTGAGCGGCTGGCCGGCCGCGCCGACCGGCGGTGCGACCTGGCAGGCGCCGATCGCGCTGGTGCTGTTGGCCGTCGCCGCCGGCGTCCTGCTCCCGCCGCCCTGGCGGTGGGACGCGTCCGGGGTGGCCGTGGTGCTCGCCACGATCGGCGCACCTGCCGCGTTCGACCTGCCCTGGTGGTCGCCGGTGCTCGTCGGGGCCATGGTCGCCACCGTCTACGGGATGGCGGCGGTGGCCAGCGAGGAGGCCCGGGCCGGGCTGTCCCGGGCCACCGTGGCCGGGGTGGTCGCGCTGCACGGGGCCGGCGCCGGCCTGGTCCGCCCGTGGACCACCGCGCTGGCGCTGGGCAGCATCGCGCTGATCGGCGTCGTGGTGGCCGCGCTGGCGCGCGTCCTGGCCGGCCCGCAGGTGACCGACCTGGAGACCGAGGGCATGCCGCCGCACCTGGCGCAGATCGGTGGCGCGGCGGCCGGCGCGGCGCTGCTCGCGCTGCCCGGCGCGGTGGCGGCGCTGGCCGTCGAGTTCCAGCACTCGGCACAGGTCGTGCTGACCGCCGCCCTCGCCGCGTCCAGCCTCGGTCTGGCCGGCGTCGCCGCGGTACGCCGACACGTTCCGCAGTACCTGCCCTGGGTCAGCGTGGCAGTGGTCGGCGGTGCCAGCATCAGCGCACTCGCCGCCATCCCCACCGGGCTCCCGGCCGGGGTCTACGCGGCCGCCGCCGCGCTGCTCGGTGTCCTCGCCGAGCTGATCCGCGCGGCGACCGTGCCGCCCACCGGTTCCGCCCAGCCGGTCCGCCGCTGGGCGGTGCTCCTCGACGGCGCGCTGCGGCGACTGCCGGACGACCCGGACCGGCGGCGGTGGCGGGTCAGCCCGTCCGCCGGCGCGCTCGCGGCCGCCGCGCTGCCGACCGCCCTGGCGCTCGCGTCGATCGCGCCGGCCCTGGTCGTCGCCCTCGTCGAGCCGCACCGCACGTTGAGCCGGATCTGGCAGGGTCCGCCGCCGGAGCTGCTCACGCCGCCGCCGGACGTGGTCAACCCGACCCACGTGCTGACCGCGCTGCTGCTCACCGCGACGGCCGCCCTGGCCGCCACCGGGTTCAGCGGCGGACGACGGTCCCGTGCCGTACCAGTCGTGCTGCCCGGCGCCGCCGTCACGCTGCTGATCGCGCCCATCGCGCTGGGCAGCGGGTGGCCGGCGAGCACCCTCGCGGCGCTCTCCGTCTTCACCATCTCGATGCTCGGCCTCGCCCTGACCCCGCCACCGCCCCTCGTCGAGCCGGCCCGGTCGCTGCGGCTGGCCCGGGTGCTGGTCTTCGCCATCGGCCTGGCCGCCGGTGGCGCCGGCCTGGCCGGCAGCCTGGCAGAGGAGCAACTGACCCTGTTCACCCTCGGTGGCGCGGTAGGCGTGGGCGTGGTGGCGGCCCTGTTCGGCACCACCCAGCGGGCGCGCATCCTGGGCTGGCTCTTCGCCTCGCTGATGGCCCAGCTCTTCGTGCTCACCGCCGGCCTGGTCGTCGGGCTGGCTGCGGTGTGGTCCGCGTTCGGGGTGCTCGCCGTCGGAGCGGTCCTGCAGGTGTTCGCCGCGACCCTGCCCCGACTGCGCCGCCCCGAGGCGCAGCGCGAGGCCGCCACCGTGCAGTGGAGCGGGTACGCGGCGGCCCTGATCGCGCTGGCGCTCGCCTTCGACTCCCCCCGGCACATCGCCGCTTTGCTGGCCGCCTGGGGAGCGGTGCTCGGCGTGGCGGCGACCCGTCCCGGCCGGCGGCCGGTGGAACGCCGGATCCTCTTCTGGGCTGTGGTGTTCTGCGAGATCACCGCCTGGTGGATCCTGATGCGCGTCGCCGACGTGGCGCTGCCCGAGGCGTACACGCTGCCGTTCGCCGCGCTGGCCCTGCTGGTCGGTGTGCTCGAACTGCGGCACCGCCCCGATCTGAGCAGCTGGGTGGCGTACGGGCCGGCGTTGGTCGCCGCGTTCCTGCCGACGCTGGCGATCGTGCTGGCCACCGATTCCAGCACGTTGCGGCAGATGCTGCTGCTGCTCGGCGCGGTCGCGGTGCTGATCTTCGGCTCGTCCAGCCGGCAGCAGGCCCCGGTGATCGTCGGCGCGTCGGTCACCGCGATCGCCGCGATCCACGCGTTGTTCAGCCTCGGCCCGTGGCTGGCGCTGATCCCCGTGGGGCTCCTGCTGCTCGTCCTCGGGGCGAGCAACGAACGCCGCCGCCGCGCCCAGGAACGCCTCCAGACCGCGCTCCGCGGCATGAGATGAATCGGAGGGTCACGGCAGGGTCCGCGCGCCTGCCCTCGCGATCTTGCACTTTCTGTCGCCGCATAGAAGGGCAATTGCCGCGTTACCGCGACCGAAAGTGCAAGATCGCGGAGGAGGGAGGCGTGGGAGGGGTTACGGGAGGGTGGCTTGGAGGGCTGCGTCCTTGGTCTTGATGAGCTGCTCCAGGTCCTGCTGGTATTTCGCCATCCGGGCGCGCAGGGTCTCGTCCGACGCGCCGAGGATCCGGACGGCCAGCAGGCCGGCGTTGCGGGCGTTGCCGATCGACACGGTGGCCACCGGGATCCCCGCCGGCATCTGCACGATGGACAGCAGCGAGTCCATCCCGTCGAGGTGCTTCAACGGCACCGGCACGCCGATCACCGGCAGCGGCGTCACCGAGGCCACCATGCCCGGCAGGGCTGCGGCGCCACCGGCACCGGCGATGATCACCTTGAGCCCCCGGTCGACGGCGTCGCGACCATAGTCGATCATCGCGACCGGGGTCCGGTGTGCCGAGATGACCCGCACCTCGTACGACACCTCGAAGTCGTCCAGCACCTCGGCGGCGGCCCGCATCGTGGGCCAGTCCGAGTCGCTGCCCATGATCAGTCCGACTGTGGTCACCGGGGTCCTCCTTGGTTCGCGGCCGCCCGGGTCACTCGTGCCCCTCGCGGATCCAGCGCGCGGCCCGCGCCGCCCGCGCCCGTACGTCGTCCAGGTCGTCGCCGAGCACCGTGACGTGCCCGATCTTGCGGCCGGGGCGTACCTGCTTGCCGTAGAGGTGCACCTTGGCGCCCGGCTCGGCGGCGAAGAGGTGGTGCAGCCGCTCGTCGATCGAGATCCCGCCCGGCTCGCCGCCCAGGACGTTCGCCATCACGACCACCGGCGCGGTCAGCGCCGTGTCACCCATCGGGTAGTCCAGCACCGCCCGCAAGTGCTGCTCGAACTGCGAGGTCCGGGCGCCCTCGATGGTCCAGTGCCCCGAGTTGTGCGGGCGCATGGCCAGCTCGTTGACCACTATCGCCGGCCGGCCCGCGTCGTCGCGCACCTCGAACAGCTCCACGGCCAGCAGGCCGACCACGCCGAGCGCGGTGGCCAGGTCGATGGCTAGCTGCTGAGCGGCGACTGCCAACTCCTCGTCCAGGCCCGGCGCCGGGGCCAGTACCTCGACGTTGATGCCGTCACGCTGGACAGTCTCGACGACCGGGTACGCGGCCACCTGCCCGAACGGCGAGCGGGCCACCTGCACGGCGAGCTCGCGACGCAGCGGCACCCGCTCCTCGACGATCAGCCGGGTGCCTCCGGCGAGCAGCGTGGTCGCCAGCTCGGTGGCCTGGGTGGCGTCGTCCACCATCCAGACACCCCGGCCGTCGTAGCCGCCTCGGGCTGCCTTGAGCACCACCGGCCAGCCGACCTGCTCACCGAAGCCGACCAGGTCGGCGGGCTCAGCGACCGGCCGCCAGGCGGGGTTGGGAGCGCCCAGCTCGGTGAGGCGTTCCCGCATCACCTGCTTGTCCTGGGCGTGCAGCAACGCGTCCGCCGGTGGGTACAGGGTCACCCCTTCGGCCGTCAGGGTGCGGATGTGCTCGTTGGGCACGTGCTCGTGATCGAAGGTGACCACGTCACAGCCCTTGGCGAAGGTGCGCAGGGCGGCCAGATCGGTGTGGTCGCCGTACTGGACGTCGGCGGCGACAAGCGCCGCGCCGTCGTCGGGGGCGCTCGCGAGCACACGCAGTGACTGGCCGAGGGCGATCGCGGCCTGGTGGGTCATCCGGGCCAACTGGCCGCCACCCACCATGCCGACAACTGGCAGACCGGTACGGGAATCCATAGCGCGGCCAGCCTATCCGGGCCGCCGACGTGCCGATGCGCAGGGCCGGTGACCCACCCGACAAGGCCGCACCGGCCGCCCCGCACCCAGCGCCGGCAACTACCGGGCGCTACGGCTCACCCCAGCTCGGCGACCAGGTCCTCGACCGAGGTGACCGGTCGCTGGCAGACGAAACCCCGGCAGACGTACGCGGCGGACCGCCCGTCGACCAGCGGCCGGTCGGCGAGCAGCGGCACCCCGGGCTGGTCCGGGCGACCGGCGACCACCACCGCTCCGGGCGGGGCGTGCCGCCGGGCCGCGGCCACCAGCGGGTCGCCGGCCGGGTCGTCGGTCGCCACAGCGATCTCGTACGGCCCGGAGAGCAGCGCCTCGCCGACCATTGCCGCGTACCCGGCGAACCGGGCGTGCCGCCCGACGATCGGCGCCACGGTGGCGAGCGCGGCCCCGGCCGCCTCGGAGTAGCGCGTCTCCCCGGTCAGCGCGGCGTACGACACGAGGCCGGCGATCAGGGCCGACCGGCCCGACGGGGTGGCGTTGTCGGTCGGATCGGCGGGCCGGGCGACCAGCTGCTCCGCGTCGTCGGCCGTGTCGTAGTAGGCACCCCCGGGCGCGGCGAAGTGCTCCAGCGCGGTGTCCAGCAGTTGACCGGCCAGGCTGAGCCAGCGACCCTCGCCGGTGAGCTGGTGCAGCGCGCAGAACGCCTCGGCCACGCAGCCGTAGTCCTCCAGCACCCCGGCCGGCTCGCCGACCCTGCCGTCGCGCGAGACCCGGCGCAGCCGGCCGTCGACCAGGTGCACGGTGGCCAGGTGCTCGGCGGCGTTGCGCATCGCGCCGTCGGCGACGATGGTGACGCCCTCCATCAGGTTGGCGTCCTCGTCCTGCGGCGACGCGTACAGCGCGGCTACCTGCTGGAACTCGCAGATCGCGGTGATCGCCAGGCCGTTCCAGGCGGCCACCACCTTGTCGTCGCGGGCCGGCTGGGGCCGGGTGTCGCGGGCCGCGAGCAGTTGGCCGACGACGCGCTGCCAACGGGTACGGACCTCGGGCGCGGCGTCGTCGACGTCCCGGGCGAGCCGGAGCACGCTCGTGCCGTGCTCGAAGGTGCCCTCGTCGGTGACGGCGAACAGGTCGGCGGCCCACCGGCCGTCCTCGTCGCCGAGCGCCTCGACAAGCTGCGCCGGCGTCCAGGCGTAGGTGAGCCCTTCGACGCCCTCGGTGTCGGCGTCCAGCGCGGACGCGAACCCCTCCCCCGGCCGGTGCAGCTCGTCGGCGAGAAACCGGGCCGTGTCCCGGGCGACCCGACGGGCCAGCGGGTCGCCGGTGAGCCGCCAGAGCTGCGTGTAGACGCGCAGCAGCAGCGCGTTGTCGTAGAGCATCTTCTCGAAGTGCGGCACGGTCCAGTGCGCGTCCACCGAGTAGCGGGCGAAGCCGCCGGCGAGCTGGTCGTAGATGCCGCCACGGGCCATCGCCTCGGCGGTGTGCCGGACGATCTCCAGGCTGCGCGGGTCTCCGGTGCGCTGGTGGTGGCGCAGCAGGAAGAGCAGGTTCATGTGCGGCGGGAACTTCGGGGCGCCCCCGAACCCGCCGTTCGTGTCGTCGTACTCACCGGCGAGGTTGGCCGCCGCGGCATCCAGCAGCGGGGCGTCCAGCGGGGCGGTGGGGCCGCCCACGGCCTGTGCGCCGCCGATCGCCTCGACCACTGCGGCGCCCTGGCGCAGCACCTCGTCCCGCTGGTCCTTCCACGCGGTGGTGACCGACTGGAGCAGCCGGATGAAGTTGGCGCGTGGGAAGTAGGTGCCGCAGAAGAACGGGGTGCCGTCCGGGGTGGCGAAGACAGTCATCGGCCAGCCGCCCTGCCCGGTCATCGCCTGGGTGGCGGTCATGTAGACGGCGTCGACGTCGGGGCGCTCCTCACGGTCCACCTTGATCGACACGAAGTTGTCGTTCATCAGGGCGCCGACCTGCTCGTTCTCGAACGACTCGTGGGCCATGACGTGGCACCAGTGGCAGGCCGCGTAGCCCACCGAGATGAGCACCGGGACGTCACGCCGTTTCGCCTCGGCGAACGCCTCGTCGCACCACGGCCACCAGTCGACCGGGTTGTCGGCGTGCTGGAGCAGGTACGGGCTGGTGGCGTCCGCGAGTCGGTTCACCCGACGACCATAACCACCTCGGTCGGGACGCGCCGGGCGGTCAGGAGGCGCCGTCGGCGCGCAGGCGGAAGACGTTCGACTCGGCCGAGTCGCGCAGCGACCCGAGCACCGCGCCGATCTTGTCCGCCGGCATCGGCTTGAAGAAGTGGTAGCCCTGCGCGGACGTGCAGCCCAGCTCGGCCAGGGCCAGCCGCTGCTCGGCCGTCTCCACCCCCTCGGCGACCACCCGCAGCCCCAGCTCGTGGGCGAGCCCGACGGTGGTCCGGACGATCGCCGCGGCCTCCGGCGAGTCGGCCATCCGGATCACGAAAGAGCGGTCCACCTTCAACTCGTCCACGGCGATCCGGGTCAGGAAGGTCAACGAGGAGAAGCCGGTGCCGAAGTCGTCCACCGCAAGCTGCACACCCATCGACCGGAGGGTGGCGAGCACCTCGTCGATGATCTCCAGCTCGCTCATCACCACCGTCTCGGTGATCTCCAGGACCAGCCGGTGCGGCGGCACCTGATGTCGGCGCAGCGCGTCGGCGATCTCCGCCGGCAGGCGCGGATCCAGCAGACTGCGCGCGGAGAGGTTGACCGAGATCGGGACGTCCAGCCCCTCGCGGGCCCAGCCCGCGGCCACGCCGAGCGCCTTGTCCAGCACGTAGCGCGTGAACGTGCCGAGCTGCTCGCTGTTCTCCACCGGGCGGATGAAGTCGGCCGGGTTCAGCCAGCCGCGCCGGGGGTGCTGCCAGCGGATCAGCGCCTCCACCCCGGTGGGAGCGCCGGTGGCCAGGTCGACAGCCGGCTGCAACGCCAGCACCAACTGGTCGTCGACCTTCAGCGCCTCGCGCAGCTCGGCCAGCAGGGCCAACTGGTCCGTGCTGGCCGCGTCCCGGGTGCTGTCGTACGCGGCGACGCTGCCGCCGCCCTCCTTGGCCTGGTACATCGCGATGTCCGCGCGGCGCAGCAGCTCGGTCAGGTCGGCGGTGCCGGCGTCGGCGACCACCACCCCGACGGAGACCTCGATGGACATCCGCACCCCGGCCACCTCGGTCGGCGCGGCCAGCCGCTCGGCGATCTCGCGAGCTTGGCGCAGGGCGTGCGCCATCGGCGCGGCCCGGTCACCGAGCACGGGAACCGAGGTGAGCAGCAGCGCGAACTCGTCGCCGCCGAGCCGGCCGAGCAGGTCACCGGGGCGGGCCAGCGCGCTGAGCCGGTTGGCGGTCAGCCGCAGCAACTGGTCGCCGGCCGCGTGCCCGAGGGTGTCGTTGACTTCCTTGAACTGGTTGATGTCCAGCAGCAGCAACGCCACCGGGTGGTCGTGGGCGAGCTGCCGCAGCGACTGGTCGCCCTTGCCGAGCATCGCCGTACGGTTCGCCAGCCCGGTGAGCGGGTCGTGCACCGCCTCGTACGACGAGCGGGCGGTGACCAGCCGCAGCTCACGATGGGTCGCGGCGTCGTGCAGGGCTGCGGCGAGCGCGTCGCCGAAGGCCGCCACCGCGTCCCGTTCCCGGGTCGCGGGTGGAGCGGAGCGCGGGAACCGGACCCGGAGCTGGCCTACCGGCGCGGCGCCCACCGACAGCTGACGGACCAACTCGTACTCGTCCGGCTCCGACCGGTCCGGAGGGCCCACCTCACGGTCGTGCAGCTGGCCGCCGGCGTCTCCCCGGTAGCGGCGCCACCTGCCGTCGGCCCGGGCCACGTCGACGTCGACCAGCTCGGCGTTGAACAGCGCCAGCGCGCCGGTCACCGCCGCGCTGGCCACGCCCCGCTCGTCGAGCTGGTTGAGAGCCGCGGTGGCCTCGGCGAAGGCACGCCACGTCCGGCGTTCCTGGTCCGCGCGCAGCCGGTAGCGGTAGGTCTGCTGCAGCAGCCAGAGCAACGGCGGGAGCAGCAGCAACCAGCGTGGGTCCAGCTCCAGCAGCGCGATCACGACCAGGCCGACCGCCACGTTGCCCACGAACATCAGCAGCTTGCCGCGCAGCGCGGCGAGCAGCGGCGGTCCGATGGGCAGCCCGTGCCGCAGGCCCAGCGTCACCCCACCGAGCCACGCGGTCACCAGGAGGTAGGTCACCGATCCCGCGATCACGGCCAGCGCCAGCATCGGTGTCGGCGCGGCGAGCAGCGGATGCCCCAGGGCGGTGGTCACGGACACGGCCAGCGCCGACGCGGCGGTCAGCGACGCGGCGATCCGGACGATCTCCAGCGGCGGACGGCGGTCGCTGTGCAGCGACAGCGCCGTCCAGGCCAGCCCGGTGCCGAGCAGGGTGGCCGACGGCAGCCAGCCGGCCGGCGCGAGGTAGAGGCAGACGATCAGGGCGGCCTCGCCCCAGGTGATGCTGACCATGCCGGCGGAGCTGCGGAAGCGAAGCCGGGCGAGCTGGGCCACGGCGAGGACGGCGACGGCGATGCCGAAGCGGGCCGGTCCACCGAGCGGATCGTCGGACGGCAGCCCGGCCGGAAGGGTCAGACCGACCACGGCGGCGGCCAGAGCCGTCACCGTCACCGCGGTCGTCAGCACGAGCAGCCGGGCCGGCATGCCGTGCACCCCGAGCCGGTCGAACGGGTCGCCGCCCGCGCCGGAGGTCATCGACCTCCCCCGTCAGCCGACCGACCGAGGGTACGGCGGGCGGCCGGTGCTGTGACGGACATCGGCGCCCCCTCCCGCGCACGGCTCGGGGACTTTTGGTCCCCCCGGCGGAAGGCTAAGCCAAACCGGGTGGTCGCAACAGGGGTCCACCACCCGGTTCGGCGTGAATCATGCGCGGACTACCCGTTCCGCTGCTGCTGGTGCCCATTGGGAGCGTGCGCGGATGAATCATGCGCGCTGGTCCCGTCTGTCGGATCGACGACTGAAGCGTCGGCCCTGGTCGCATCGGTCGACCGCCCCTGCTGGGGAAACCGGTCGGGCAGACGCCGCAGTCGAGCGTTCATGTTGCGGATCAGCAGGATGGTCGCGGCGGCCAGCAGCAGGATGAGGAAGAGACCCATCGGCCCGGCCAGGCCACCCGTGCGGGTGTCCCCGAAGTTGTTCTCCGCGAGCACCTGGGCAGC
The DNA here is from genome assembly GCF_040648635.1 of Micromonospora sp. NPDC049114. Taxonomy (NCBI): domain Bacteria; kingdom Bacillati; phylum Actinomycetota; class Actinomycetes; order Micromonosporales; family Micromonosporaceae; genus Micromonospora; species Micromonospora sp. NPDC049114. Next base: position 498,098 of record NZ_JBEZEA010000001.1, read on the forward strand.
GGTCAGCATGACGTTCCTCCGATGTGCGATTGCCTACCAGGGTAGACCCGGCCGGAATCAGCCCGCGTGCGCCGTCTCCCGCACACCGGCGAAGAGGTCGGACTCGGGCAGCGGGCTGTCCACCACTGTGCGCGCCAGCTCGAAATCCTCCGTCGGCCAGGCACGTTGCTGCAGCTCCATGGGCACCTGGAACCAGAAGCCGTCCGGGTCGACCTGGGTGGCGTGGGCGCGCAGCGCGTCGTCCCGGACGTGGAAGTATTCGGCGCAGTCCACCCGGGTGGTGATACGGGGGCCCTTGTCCGGACGCTCGTCCCAGCGCTTGATCCAGTCCACGTACGGCGACTCGGCGCCGGTGCTGAGCACGGCCTCGTGCAGGGCCATGATCTTGGCCTTGGAGAAGCCGATGTCGTAGTAGAGCTTCAATGGCTGCCAGGGGGCGCCCAGCTCCGGGTAGCGCTCCGGGTCGCCGGCGGCCTCGAACGCGGCCACGCTCACCTTGTGGCACATGATGTGATCGGGGTGCGGGTAGCCACCCTCCTCGTCGTACGTGGTCACGACGTGCGGACGGAACTCACGCATCAGGCGCACCAGCGGGCCGGCCGCCACCTCGACGTCCTGGAGGGCGAAGCAACCCTCGGGCAGCGGCGGCAGCGGGTCGCCCTCGGGCAGGCCGGAGTCGACGAACCCGAGCCAGGCCTGGTCGACACCGAGGATCGCCCGCGCGGCGTCCATCTCGGCACGCCGGATCTCCGCGATGTTGGCCCAGACGTCGGGCCGGTCGAGCTTGGGGTTGAGCACGCTGCCGCGCTCGCCGCCGGTGCACGTCACCACCAGCACGTCCACCCCCTGGGCGACGTACTTCGCCATCGTCGCCGCACCCTTGCTCGACTCGTCGTCCGGGTGCGCGTGGACGGCCATGAGACGCAGCTGCTCTGCCAACTTCGGCGCTCCTCGTCTGTGCCGGCCGGTGGACCCGACCGGGCTCGACCGGCTGACCTGCCGGGACCCTCCTCGCCCCGCTGCGAGTCGGCGCCGCGGGGCCCGACCTGCCATTCCTGCCGTTTGGCCGGGCTGGGAGGATGGGCTTCTGCCATTCTTGCCGATGCCGCCGACAACAACGCCAGGAGATACCCGCCGGTGACCGAGACGCACGCCACAATTTCGCCGGGCACCCCGGTCTTCCCCGCCGGGCGCTACGGACGCCGCCGGGCGCCCGGCAACGGCCGCCGTCGTACGCTGCTGGCGGCGCTGGTGCTCCTGGTGCTGGTGGCGGTGCTGAGCCTGATCTCGCTGCGGCTCTACCGGCAGTACGGCGACCCGGTCTACGACGCCCAGGTGATCACGTACACCGACATCACGGACAGCCAGGTGGTCGTCGACTTCCGGGTGACCGTGCCGCCGGGCGGATCGGCGGTCTGCGTGCTGCGCGCCCGGGACCGCGCCGGCGTGGAGGTGGCCCGCGAGGAGGTCACGGTGAGCGCCGCACCCGGCGACCGGCACGTCACCACCCGGCACCGTCTGAGCACCTCCGCCCGACCGTTCATCGGCGAGGTGCTGCGCTGTCGGGCCCCTGCCTGAGCTGCGGAAACGTCATCCCGCAACGCCCCCGGGCAACCCGTCGCGGCGGGTCGACCGCGAGTGCCGGATGCGGACACCGACGGTGATCGCCGACACGCTGTGTCGTACCGCACTGGTAACTTGGTAGTTCACCTGTCAGCCAGCCACGCACAACTGAGGAGAACGCCTGTGTCCACTGGCAACGAGGCGCCCGCCACCTGGCTGTCCCAGGACGCGTACGACCGCCTCCAGGCCGAGCTCGACGAGCACATCGCCAACCGTCCGGCGATCGCAGCCGAGATCAACGCTCGGCGCGAGGAGGGCGACCTCCGCGAGAACGGCGGCTACCACGCCGCCCGCGAGGAGCAGGGCAAGGCCGAGGGTCGCATCCGCTACCTGCAGGAACTGCTGCGTACCGCAAAGGTCGGCGAGGCCCCGTCGGCCGACGCGGTGTCGCCCGGCATGGTCGTGACGATCTACTTCGACGACGACGCCGACGACACCGAGACCTTCCTGCTCGGCTCCCGGGAGATCGCCGCCACCACCGACCTCACCGTCTACAGCCCCGAGTCGGCGCTCGGCAAGGCGATCCTGGGTGGCCGTTCCGGGCAGACCTGCACCTACACGGCCCCGAGCGGCGCCGACATCAAGGTGACAGTGGTCAGCTTCGAGCCGTTCTCCGGCTGAGCGTTCACCCGGCTCCGTGCCGCGGTCACCGAGCCGCCTTTCCGGGCACCTGAGCGCCGTTCGACGTGTGCCGCCGCCGAGGCGTGACACCCACCCGTGTCACGCCTCGGCGGCGAAGACCACCTGATAGCCACTGGCTCGCAACGCGCTGATCAGCGTGTCGGAGTGCTCCACACCACGGGTCTCCACCGACAGCGCCACCTCGACCTCGCCGAGGCCCAGGTGCGGATTGGCCCGCTGGTGTTCCACGTCCACCACGTTGGCCCGGTGCTCGGCGATCTGGCTGAGCAGCGAGGCGAGCTGCCCCGGCCGGTCGGAGCAGCGCACCGTCACCCGCAGGTAGCGGCCGGCGGCCGCCAGACCGTGCTCGATCACCCGCATCATCAGCAGGGGGTCGATGTTGCCGCCGGAGAGCACCGCGACCACTGGCGTCTCCACCTCCACCACACCGGCCAGGAGCGCGGCCACGCCGACCGCCCCGGCCGGCTCGACGACCTGCTTGCCGCGCTCCAACAGCATCAGCAGGGCCCGGGAGATGTCCTCCTCGGTGACCGTGACGATCTCGTCGACGAGCTTGCGGACATGGTTGAACGTGATCTCCCCCGGCCGCCCGACCGCGATGCCGTCCGCGATCGTGGCGAAGGTGGGCAGCCGGACCGGTTCCCCGGCCAGCAGGGAGGGCGGGAAGGCCGCCGCGCCGGCCGCCTGGACGCCGATGATGCGGACGTCCGGCCGCAGTGCCTTGGCTGCCACCGCCATGCCGGAGATCAGGCCGCCGCCGCCCACCCCGGTGATGATCGTGCGCACCTCGGGGCACTGTTCGAGGATCTCCAACGCCACCGTGCCCTGCCCGGCGATCACGTCCCGGTGGTCGAACGGGTGGATGAGCATCGCGCCGGTGCGCTCGGCGTACGTCTGCGCCGCCACCAGCGACTCGTCGACCGTGTTGCCGGCCAGTTCGACCTGCGCGCCGTACCCCTTGGTGGCGGCGACCTTCGGCAGCGGCGCGTTGACCGGCATGAAGACCGTCGCGTGCGTGCCGACCAGCCCGGCGGCGAGAGCGACGCCCTGCGCGTGGTTACCGGCGCTCGCCGCGACCACGCCCCGTTCGCGCTCGGCCGCCGACAGCCGCGAGATCCGCACGTACGCGCCGCGGACCTTGTACGAGCCGGCGCGCTGCACGTTCTCGCACTTGAGCCAGGTCGGGCCGCCCAGTGCCGCGCTCAGTGGCCGGGATGGCTCCAGCGGGGTGGTCCGGACGACGTCGGCGAGCAGTTTCCGTGCAGCCCGTACGTCGTCGAGGCCGACCAGTTCCGTCATGCCCCAGATCGTGCCACCCGGCTCCGGCATGCCCTGCGGCGACACCGGGTTGATCCACTCGACGTCCCCGAGGTGGCGGTGTCAACCGCGCCCCGACACCGCCACCTCGGCGATCCCGAGTGGATCACGGCGTCGCCGGCCATACCGGGGCCGCTGGCCAGACCGGGGCGGTCGGCCACACCGGGGCGGCGCGGGCGATCCGGGCCTCCTGCGCGGCGGAGATCCGGTGGATCAGCACGATCAGCGTCACCGCGGCGATCGCGCAGCCCAGTGCGGGCAGGCTGTTGCGGAGCAGGGAGTCGCCGTAGTAGTCGACGTACGCCTGGTAGCCGGCGTCGGTGGACGGGGTCTCCGGCAGCTGCTCGTACGCCCGATCGTCCAGGCGGCTGCTCACCCGGTCGCCGACGCTGAACAGCAGCCAGGCACACCACCAGACGACCACCAGCGTCGGCGTGAACCGCCGCCAGAGGCTGTCCCGCGCCACGTTGGCCACGACCCGGGCCGGCACCACGAAGTTCGCGAAGGGCACCAGCCAGCCGGCGATCGCCCAGCCGGCCCCGAGCGTCGGCAGCGCACCGGGGAAGGCGTCGGTGTTCTTCCGCGTCCGCCACGTCCAGATGATCACCAGTACGGCGGCGGTGAGGTGCGCCACCAGCATGAGCAGCGACAGCAGCCCTCCGATGAGCAGCGGGCCGAGCAGCAGGTCCGCGTCGTCGTTGGCCCTGGCCTGCCGGGCCATCGCCATCCCGATCAGCGGGGACAGCGCCACCACCAGGTAGAGCACGGCGGTCGCGCCGACGGCGATGTTCGCGGCCAGGCCGATCCCGCGTACGCGGTAGGTCGGCAGGCCCGGCGTGACGGCGGGCTGGCCCAGCGGCGTGTGGCAGCGCTGGCAATCGTTGTGCTCGGGGGACGTGGGGTCCCCGCAGGTCTGGCAGCGCATTGGTGTCCCCCGGGTCCGCGCGACGTTGCGCGGACACCGTAGACGATCATGCGGTGGCCGGCGACCCCGTTCCGACGACGGGGTAGCCGGGGGCGTGCCGCGGCCACGGGGCGGCCATCTCGAACTGACCGGCCACGCCGAGCAGTAGCAGCTCCGAGCCGGGCGGGCCGACGATCTGGACGGCTACCGGCAGGCCGTCCGGCCGGCGGCCCACCGGCACCACGATGGCGGGCAAGCCGGCGATGTTCCACGGCGCGGCGTACGGGGCGTACCGGATGTTGGCCGACATGTTCGCCCGCCAGGACCGTTCGGACCAGCGCCCGGCCTCCGGCGGCGCGCTGGCCAGCGCGGGGGTGAGCAGCAGGTCGACCGAGTGGTCGGTGAAGAAGTCGACCGACCGCTGCCGCCAGGCGGCCCGGTCGGCCTCCCGGACGTAACCGCGACGCTGCGCCCACTCGCCCAGCGCGACGTGCCGCCGGGTGCGGCGCTGGAGGCCGCGTCGGTCCAGCCCGGCGGCCCGGACGTCGGTGGCGGCCGCGGCGAACCAGGTGGCGATGCCCTGCAGGCCCAGGGCCGTGGGATAGACCGGATCGGCCGGCACGGTGTCGTGCCCGGCGGCGGCGAGCAGCCGGCCGGCGGTGGCCACCGCGTCCCGGTTGGGTGCGTCCGGGGAGACGCCGCGCACCGGGGAGCGCAGTGAGACACCCACCCGCAGCCGCTGCGGCGGGACCAGCTTCTCCGCTCGCCGGCCGGCGAGCACCGAGAAGCCGACCGCGGCATCCGCGACGGTGCTGGTCAACATGCCGTGCTCGGTGAGGCCGAACCAGTCGTCCGCGCCGAGCTGGCAGGGCACCACGCCCCGGCCGGGCTTGAGGCCTACCAGGCCGCAGCAGGCCGCCGGGATCCGGATCGAGCCGAGCCCGTCGTTGCCGTGCGCGATCGGCACCAGGCCGGCGGCGACCGCGGCGGCGGCGCCCCCCGAAGAGCCACCGGGGGTACGCGTGTTGTCCCACGGGTTGCGGGTCACCGCGCTGTCGTCATCGGTCAGTGCCCACAGCCCCAGCTCCGGCATCCGGGTGACGCCGAGGATCACCGCGCCGGCGCCGCGCAGCCGACGCACCACCTCGTGGTCGGCCTCCGCGACGTCGGTCCGTACGGCTGCCGACCCGTTCCAGGTGGGCAGGCCGGCGACCGGGGTGTTCTCCTTGACCGCCACCGGCACCCCGGCCAGGGGGAGGTTGGCCAGGTCCTCCTGCTCGTCGACCTTCTCGGCCTCGGTGATCGCCTCGCCGCCGCGAACGGCGCGGAAGGCGGCCAGCTCGCGGTCGGCCGAGGCGATGTACTCCAGGTGGTCGGCGACGACCTGGGTGGCCGAGACGTCACCCCGGCGTACGCCCCGGGCGATCTGCTTGGCGGTCGCCCCGACCCAGGTCGCCATGATGTCCTGCACGGCCATCCTCCCCAGCGGTCAGCCCAGCGCCTGCTCCAGATCGGCGAGCAGGTCGTCGACCGTCTCGATGCCGACAGACAGTCGCACGAGATCGCCGGGAACTTCAAGCGGCGAGCCGGCAGCACTTGCGTGTGTCATCCGGCCCGGGTGTTCGATCAGGGATTCCACGCCGCCGAGCGACTCGGCGAGCACGAAGAGCTTCGTGCGGTTGCAGATCTCGACGGCGTGGTCCTCACCGCCGGAGGCGCGGAACGAGATCATGCCGCCGAACCGACGCATCTGCTTGGCGGCGACCTCGTGACCGGGGTGCGAGGGCAGCCCGGGGTAGATCACCTGGGCCACCTTGGCGTGCCCGTCGAGGTACGCGGCGAGCCGCTCGGCGTTGTCGCAGTGCCGGTCCATGCGTACCCCGAGGGTCTTGATGCCGCGCAGGGTGAGCCAGGCGTCGAACGGGCCGTTGATCGCGCCCATCGCGTTCTGGTGGTAGCGCAGCTCCTCGCCGAGCCCGGCGTCGGCGACGACGAGCGCGCCACCGACCACGTCGGAGTGCCCGCCGACGTACTTGGTGGTGGAGTGCACCACCACGTCCGCGCCGAAGGCGATCGGCTGCTGCAGGTACGGCGAGGCGAAGGTGTTGTCGACAACCAGCAGCGCGCCCGCGTCGTGTGCCACGGCGGCCAGGGCGGCGATGTCGGCGATGCCGAGCAGCGGGTTCGTCGGCGTCTCCACCCAGACGATCTTCGTTCGGCCGGGCTGCACGGCGGCCCGGACCGCTGCCGCGTCGGAGACCTTGGCCGGGGTGAACTCCAGGCCCCAGCGCTGGGCGACCCGGGCGAAGAGCCGGTAGGTGCCGCCGTACGCGTCGTCCGGGATGATCACGTGGTCGCCCGGCTGGCAGACCGCCCGCAGCAGGGTGTCCTCCGCAGCCAGGCCACTGGCGAAGGCGAGGCCCACGGGCCCGCCCTCCAGCGCGGCCAGGCACTCCTGGAGGGCGTCACGGGTCGGGTTGCCCGAGCGGCTGTACTCGTAGCCGAGCCGGGGCGCACCGACGGCGTCCTGGGCGTACGTGCTGGTCTGGTAGATCGGCGGGATCACCGCGCCGGTGCGGGCCTCAGGGTCCTGACCGGCGTGAATGGCGAGCGTCTCGAAGCCGTGACTCATTCTGGTGAGGCTAGTGCCCCCGTCCGGCGGGCTGGAACGGAACCCGTGCTCCGGTGGGGGCCGGACCTTTCGGCCCGGCCCCCGCGTGCCGGCCGGGAGGCCGGCGGGCCGGTCAGCCGGCCGGAACGGGCAGGACGTGCAGGGTGACCGGGTGGGCGCCGGTCCAGTCGTAGGAGACCGCGTAGAGCCGGGCCCCGTTGGGCGCCCAGGCCAGCGCGCCGGAGCTGAGTTCGTCGCCCAGCTCGAAGCGGGCCAGCTCGGTGCCGTCCGGGCGGAAGACGAACACGTCCGGGTCGTAGGAGGCGTCCGCTCCGCCGGCGATCCGGGTGCCGTCCCGCGACACCTCGACAGCATTGGGGTACGCGCCGGTGGGGTAGGTCGCGGAGGGGGTGCTGATGGCGGCGACCGGGAACGCCTGCACCTCGTACGGGGCGCCGGACGCGGTGAAGAGGGTGGTGCCGGTGGGGTCGAGCGCGATGTCGCGCAGGTTGCTGCCGATCGCCATGAAGTCGTTGGTGCTCGGCGGGCCCAGCACGCCCCCGGTGCCGATCGCGTACGCGTACACCGAGGCGGGGCTGAGGCCCGGCTGCCCGGCCAGCAGCACCGAACGGTTCTGGCTGGCGGCGGTCAGCAGCGGAGCGCCGTAGAAGCCGCTACCGGTGTCCAGGCCAGTGGTGACGCGGGCCGGCTGGCGGCCCAGGTCGATCCGGCCGATGTTGCCGTCCCAACCGCCACAGCCGTACCCGAACCACAGGTACCGCCCGGTCAGCGCGAGCGACGACGGGCACGCGCCCGCGCCGGTGTCGTACCGGGCCGACTCGACAAGTGAGCCGGTGTCGAAGGCGGCGATGGCGTTGGCGGTGGGCAGCGCCACGTAGAGGGTCTGCCGATCGGCGCTGAGCAGCAGGTCGGAGGGGCCGGGCAGGCCGGACAGGGTGCCGACCACCGCGCCCGTCGCACTGGCCACCACGACGTCGGTCGAGGAGGGGCCACCGCTGACGAAGACCCGGTCACCGGCGGACACCACGTCGGACACCGCCGGCAACGACAGTGGGGTGGCCGTCGGCGCGACGGCTGCCTGGGCGGCGCCCGGTATCGCGGCGGTGAGCAGCCCGGCGGTCAGTGCCGCGAGCGCCAGGGTCGTGCCTCTTCTGATGTGCAAGGTGCGTCCTTCCCCCGTGTATTGATCCAGACCGGTAAATGTCTATCACGGCCGATGGATGCGCGGGGGGCGCGCGTCCCCGCGTGGCCGGCGACATAGCCTGGGGCGATGAGCGGGTGCGTGTTCTGCGGGATCGTGTCGGGTGACGTGCCGGCGTTCCGGGTCGCGGACGAACCGGACGGGGTGGCGTTCCTCGACACCCGTCCGGTGTTCAAGGGGCACGTGCTGGTGGTGCCGCGCGTGCACCTGGTGACCCTGGCCGAGCTTCCGGCCGACCTGCTGCCCGGCTACTTCGCGCTGGTCCAGCGCCTGGCGGTGGCCGTGGAGTCCGCTCTGGGGGCCGGTGGGACGTTCGTGGCGATGAACAACAAGGTGTCCCAGTCCGTCCCGCACCTGCACACTCACGTGGTGCCGCGCACCAAGGGCGACGGGCTGCGCGGGTTCTTCTGGCCGCGCACCCGCTACGCGGACGACGCCGAGGCCCAGACCTACGCCCACCGGGTCGCCGCCGCGCTCTCGGGCGCTGCCTGACTCACACCCGTGCGGGTAAGGAAGGTGGACCCACCGGTGTTGCACGCTGCGAGAGGTACGAGAGGAGATCCCCACGTGTTTTTGCGCCGTATGAACGCCGAGATGGTTTCGCCCGACCAGGCCCTGCCGGGCCGTCAGATCGCCATGCCAGTTGCCGACCGCCACGAGGTGCTGGGCACCCCGTTGAAGGGCCCGTTCCCGGAGGGGCTGCAGGTAGCGGTCTTCGGCATGGGCTGCTTCTGGGGCGCTGAGCGGCTGTTCTGGACGCTGCCCGGCGTTTACACCACCTCCGCCGGCTACGCGGGTGGCATCACCAGGAACCCGACGTACGAGGAGACGTGTTCCGGCCGAACCGGGCACGCCGAGGTCATCCAGGTGGTGTACGACCCCAGCAAGATCACGTATGAGGACCTGCTGAAGGTCTTCTGGGAGAACCACGACCCGACGCAGGGCATGCGCCAGGGCAATGACGTGGGCACCCAGTACCGGTCGGCGATCTACACGACCACCGACGAGCAGCGGGCAATCGCGGAGTCGTCCCGGGACGCGTTCCAGCCGATCGTGACGCGGGCCGGCAAGGGCGAGATCACCACCGAGATCGCCCCGCTCGGCAGCTACTACTTCGCCGAGGACTACCACCAGCAGTACCTCGCCCCGACCAAGAACCCGAACGGGTACTGCAACCACGGCCCGAACGGCCTGAGCTGCCCGGTCGGCGTTGCCCGTACCGCTGGCTGACCCACCTGCGTGAACGCGATGCCCGGCTGCCGACGAGGTGGCCGGGCATTCCCGTTCGGCCCTGTGATCGAAATCCGTTGCCGAGCCCGCCGGGGACTCGATAGCGTGCAGGTACACGTGAAAGGAGGTGGTCCAGACTTGTATAGCAATCGGACTCGTGAGGTGGCTGTCAGCTAGCCGCTGTCCTCGACAGTGATCCGTCCGCCGCGAGGCGGGCAACCAGTACGACCGTCGAGACCGTGTGGCAGCGGTGCGGCGAATTCCAGACAGCCACCCGACCCCCGGGGTGCCGGCCAAGTCCAGCCGGCCCGCGCGACAGCGTGGAGCGCCCCGGGGGTCGCTCCATATCCGCGGGAGATCAGTGTGTCGATGCGCGAGCTGGTGATTCTCGGGACGGCCAGCCAGGCGCCCACCCGGCAGCGCAACCACAACGGGTACGTGCTGCGCTGGGACGACGAGGTGATCCTCTTCGACCCGGGTGAGGGCAGCCAGCGGCAGCTCCTGCACACCACTGTCACCGCGACCGACCTGACCCGGATCTGCGTCACGCACTTCCACGGCGACCACTGCCTCGGCCTGCCGGGCACCATCCAGCGACTCTCGCTGGACCGGGTGGCGCATCCGGTCGCCGTGCACTTCCCGGCGGGCGGCGCCGAGTACTTCGCCCGACTGCGGCACGCCACCTCCTTCTACGAGACGGCCGAGCTGGCGGTCACCCCGATCGAGACCGACGGTCAACGGATCGCCCTGAGCTGCGGCACGCTGGAGGCCCGCCGGCTGCGGCACCCCATCGAGACGTACGGCTATCGGCTGATCGAGCCGGACGGCTGCCGGATGCTGCCGGAGAAGCTGGCCGCGTACGGCATCGCCGGCCCGGCCGTCGGCGAGCTGATCCGCGTCGGGCACCTGGACCTCGACGGTCGTCGCGTCACCCGCGACGAGGTGAGCGTGCCCCGACCGGGGCAGCGGTTCGCCTTCGTGATGGACACCGGCCTCTGCGACGGGGTGTACGCCCTGGCCGAGCACGCCGACCTGCTGGTCATCGAGTCGACGTTCCTGGAGTCGGAGGCCGCGCTCGCCGCCGAGGTCGGGCACCTGACCGCGGCGCAGGCCGCGCGGGTGGCGACCGAATCGGAGGTACGCACCCTGGTGCTCACGCACTTCTCGCAGCGCTACCCCGACCCGCGCCGGTTCTACGACGAGGCCCGAGCGCACTTCGACGGGGATCTGGTCATCGCCGAGGATCTGACCACCGTGCAGGTCCCGCCGCGCCGGGTAGCCTCGGCCGGATGACCGTCACGCTCCGCCCCGCGACCGAAGGCGACCTGATGGCGGTGGGCGCCCTGCACCAGCGCTCCCGGATCGCCGCGTACTCCGCCTTCCTGCCGGTCGAAGCCCTGGCCGACCCGACACCGGAGGCGATGGGCGCGTACTGGACCGAGCGGTGGCGCTGGGAGCGGGACACCCACCGACTGACGGTCGCGGAGCGGGCCGGGGCGCTCGTCGGGTTCAGCTACCTGGGTCCGGACGACGAGGACGACCCGGCGACGGGGCTGCTCAACGCGATCCACCTGGAACCAACCGAGCAGGGCCGGGGCACCGGCCGCCTGGTGATGGTGGACGCGTTGGACGCCATGCGCGCCCGGGGTTGGCGCCGCGCGGTGCTCTGGGTGCTCCGGGAGAACGCGCACGCCCGCTCCTTCTATGAGCGCGGCGGCTGGACGTCGACGGGCGTGGAGCGCGAGGAGCACATCGGCGCGGCCCGCACCCCGCAGGTCCGCTACACCCGCCCCCTCTGAGCACCGGCCGGCAACAGCCCGACCACCCTCAACGCCGGCCCGGCAACGGCCCAGCCGGCCACCCCACCCACCTCACGCAGAGCCTTTGCTCTGCTTCAGCGGAGGCAACAGTGACCGGGCATTTCTGTTGCCTGGGTTGAAGCAGAGCAAAGGACGCGCGGGGTGTCCTGTGCCCCCGCAGGGGCAGCCTGCGGGGGCACGTCGCGGGGGCGGTAGCAGCTCGGGGGCAGCTAGTGGGCGCCGAGGTGGGCCAGGAGGTCCTGGCGGGTCAGGACGCCCTTGGGCTTGCCGTCGACCAGGACCAGCGCGGCGTCGGACTTCTCCAGCAGGCCGACGGCCTCGCTCACCGGCTGACCACCGCCGATCATCGGCAGCGGGTCACCCATGTGCCGCTCGATGGTGTCGTGCAGGTGAGCCTGACCGGTGAACAGCGCGTCGAGCAGGTCCCGCTCGGCGATCGAGCCGGCCACCTCACCGGTCACCACGGGCGGCTCGGCCTTGAGCACCGGCAGCTGGGAGACGCCGTACTCGCGCATGTAGTCGATCGCGTCGCGGACCGTCTCGGTCGGGTGCACGTGCACCAGCTCGGGCAGGCCGCCCGGCTTGCTGGCCAGCGCGTCGGCGACCGTCGGCTCGTGGCCGGAGTTGTCCAGGAAGCCGTACCGGGCCATCCACGAGTCGTTGAAGATCTTCGACAGGTAGCCCCGGCCGCCGTCGGGCAGCAGCACCACGATCACGTCGTCCGGGCCGGCCTTGCGGGCCACCTCCAACGCGGCGACCACCGCCATCCCGCAGGAGCCCCCGACCAGCAGGCCCTCCTCGCGGGCCAGCCGCCGGGTCATCTCGAAGGACGCCTTGTCGGAGACCTCGACGATCTCGTCGGCCACACCCCTGTCGTACGTCTCCGGCCAGAAGTCCTCGCCGACGCCCTCGACCAGGTACGGGCGGCCGGTGCCGCCGGAGTAGACCGAGCCCTCCGGGTCGGCCCCGATGACCTTCACCCGACCGTCGGACGCCTCCTTGAGGTACCTACCGATGCCGGAGATCGTCCCGCCGGTACCGACGCCCGTCACGAAATGCGTGAGCCCGCCCTCGGTCTGCTTCCACAGCTCGGGGCCGGTCGTCTCGTAGTGCGAGCGCGGGTTCGCCGGGTTGCTGTACTGGTCGGGCTTCCACGCACCGGGGATTTCCCGGGTCAGCCGGTCGGAGACGTTGTAGTACGAGCGCGGGTCCTCCGGGGCGACGGCGGTCGGGCAGACCACCACCTCGGCGCCGTACGCCCGCAGCACGTCCTGCTTGTCCTGACTGACCTTGTCGGGGCAGACGAAGACGCACTTGTAGCCCTTGAGCTGGGCCACCAGGGCGAGCCCGACACCGGTGTTGCCGCTGGTCGGCTCGACGATGGTGCCACCGGGCCGCAGCAGGCCCGCCGCCTCGGCGTCCTCGACCATGCGCAGCGCGATCCGGTCCTTCACCGAGCCACCCGGGTTCAGGTACTCCACCTTGGCGAGCACGGTTGCCCGGATGCCCTCGGTGACGTTGCGCAGGCGGACCAGCGGGGTGTTGCCGATCATGTCGACGACGTTGTCGTAGTACTGCACGGTGTGCCCTTCGTTGCGGCGCCGGCGACGGCGGCCGGGCAGACGTATCCTCGCCGACCAGCGTACGTGCCGTCAGGGCACCAGCCCCCCGGGGATGACCGAGCTGCGTCGGGCCTCCCACTCCAGGAATCGGTCGGTCTCGGCGAGCACGCTGCCGGCCAGCCAGGTGATCATCACCGCGTCGTCGGCCAGCCCGAAGATCGCCAGTGGGATCTCCGGCAGCAGGTCGATGGGCGAGACGATGTACGCCGTGGCCGCCGTCATCAGGGCCAGCCGGAGGCCGCCGTCGTACTGCCCCCGGGTCGTCGCCCGGATCATCCGGGGCAGCGCCGCCAGTCGGGTGCCCAACGAGGGCCCGCCGCGCGCCCCCGCCGCCAGTGCCCGCGCCAGGGCCGTGAACGCCGCGCTGCGCTTCAGTGTCTTCCCCATCGTCGCGCTCCTCTCCGCCGGATCAGCGTGGCGGGTCGGCGCAAGTCGGCCGGCCTCCACCGGACAGGTACCCCGTCGCGTCGGTTTCCAGGCACTCCCGAGCCGGGACGACGACAGCGGCGTGTCGGGCCGGCGCGATAATGTCGGCATATGGGGGTGGCTGGTTCTGTCGTACCCGTTGGTCCGCGCTGGCGGCAGGCCTGGCGGATCGCCCGGCTGGCGGCCATCGGGACGGGCGCCACCGCGGCGGCCGCGATGGCCACCGGCGGGGTGCTGCTCGGCCAGGCCCGCCAGGCCCGGCGCACCATCCCGATGGCCGAGGCCCCGCCGCCGCGCTGCGACGGGATGTACGGCGCGAAGTTCCCCGGCCCCCCGCTCACCATGGTCGTGCTCGGTGACTCGTCGGCGGCCGGCTACGGAGTGCACCGCCGCCGGGAGACACCGGGAGCGCTGCTCGCCACCGGGCTGTCCCGACGGCTGCACCGGCCGGTACTGGTGCGCCGTTTCGCGGTGGTCGGCGCCATCTCCGCGGCGCTCCGGCACCAGGTGGAGGCGGCGTTGGAGTGCGCGCCGGACATCGCCGTGATCCTGATCGGCGGCAACGACATCACCAACCGCACGCCGCGCGGCCTGGCGGTGCGCTATCTGGTCGAGGCGGTCCGCGCCCTGCGCGACGCCGGCTGCGAGGTGGTCGTCGGCACCTGCCCCGACCTCGGCGCGATCCGGCCGATCCAGCCACCGCTGCGCTGGCTGGCGCACCGGTGGAGTCGCCAGCTCGCCGCCGCCCAGACGGTGGCGGTGGTCGAGGCGGGCGGCTCGACGGTGTCCCTCGGCGACCTGCTCGGCCCACGGTTCGCCGCCGAACCGCACCGGATGTTCGCCTGGGACCGGTTCCACCCCTCCGCCGAGGGGTACGCGATGGCCGCCGCCGCCCTGCTGCCGACGATGCTCTCGGCGCTCGGCTCCGGGCCGGAGCGACGGGCCACACCGGCGCGGGGCGAGGGCGTACGGTCGCTGCCAAAGGCCGCGCAGGAGGCGGCCCGGCACGCCGGCACCGAGGTCAGCGGCACCCAGGTCCGGGGCCGCGATCGAGGGCCGGCCGGCCGGTGGGCGCAGCTGCGTCGCCGGGCGTTCTTCGGTGTCAACACGGTGCCGCAGTCCGGCTCCGCGACGGACACCTCGACAGTGGAGGGACTGGCATGAACGAGCGCAGCGAGCGGAGCGTGACCGCCGGTCTCCCCGGCCGCCTGGGTCGGGCGGCGGCGATGTCGCTGCTCGCCGGCACGGTGGGCGGCGCCGCTGTCCTGGCCGGTGAGGCGTTCGTCGCCCGGCACCGGCGCTACGCCGAGCCGGAGCTGGGGCTGGCGTTGCGGGCCACCATCGGTCGGGCCGACGCCGCGCCGCTGCGGCTGGTGCTGCTCGGTGACTCGTCGGCGTTGGGCGTGGGCGTCGACCGCCTCGACGACACCATCGGCGGACAGTTGGCCAACCTGCTCGCCGAGGGTCCGACCGGTCGCCGGGTGCACCTGTCCAGCGTCGGTGTCTCCGGGTCCCGCTCGACGGACCTGGCGACCCAGGTCGCCCGGGCCCTGCTCGGCGAGCGTCCCGACGTGGCACTGATCCTGATCGGCGCGAACGACGCGACCGGGCTGCGTCGACCCGCCGACGCGTCCGCCTATCTCGGGGCGGCGGTGCACCGGCTGCGGGAGGCGCGCGTCGAGGTGGTGGTGGGCACCTGCCCCGACCTCGGGGCCGTACGCGCCATCGCGCCGCCGCTGCGTCAGCTGGTCGGCTGGTCCGGGCGGCGGATGGCCCGCGCGCAGACCACTGCGGTGTTGGAGGCGGGCGGCGCGGTGGTCGACCTGGCCACCGAGACCGGTCCGGTCTTCCGGGCCGACGCGGGGACGCTCTGCCACGACGGCTTCCACCCCTCCGCCGACGGCTACCGGGTGTGGGCGCACGCCCTGCTGCCGGCCGTCGCTGCCGCGGCGGCGGTCGCCTCCCGGCGCTAGAGCGGCGTCCGGGCGGGGTGACATTTCCCGCCGCGCCTGCTTCTTCCGTGCCATGTTACCGGCGGGTTAACGTTGGCTCATGCCGATTGAGTCGTCCCGCGACGCCGTCATCGTCGCTACCGCCCGCTCCCCCATCGGTCGGGCGCACAAGGGGTCCCTGCGCGGTGTCCGCTCCGACGACCTCGCCGCGACCATCGTCCAGGCCGCGCTGGACAAGGTCCCCCAACTCGACCCGACCACCATCGACGACATCTACCTCGGGTGCGGCCTGCCCGGCGGTGAGCAGGGCTTCAACATGGCCCGCGTGGTGGCCACCCTGCTCGGGCTGGACACCGTCCCCGGCGCCACGCTGACCCGCTACTGCGCATCCTCGTTGCAGACCACCCGGATGGCGTTGCACGCGATCCGCGCCGGCGAGGGCGACGTGTTCGTCTCCGCAGGTGTCGAGATGGTCTCCCGCTACGCCCGCGGCAGCTCCGACGGGCTGCCTCCCGAGGCGCAGGCCCTCGTCGGCGGCGGCTGGGAGAACCCGCGCTTCGCGGCGGCCGGCGAGCGCTCCAAGCGTCGCGCGCAGGGCGGCGCCGAGGTGTGGACCGACCCGCGCGAGGCCGGTGAGCTGCCGGACATCTACCTGACCATGGGGCAGACCGCAGAGAACCTGGCCCAGGTGTACGACGTCACCCGCGCCGACATGGACGAGTTCGGTGTCCGCAGCCAGAACCTCGCCGAGAAGGCCATCGCCGACGGCTTCTGGGCCCGGGAGATCACCCCGGTCACCACGCCGGACGGCACAGTGGTGAGCACCGACGACGGCCCCCGCGCGGGCGTCACCCTGGACGCGGTCGCCGGCCTGAAGCCGGTGTTCCGTCCGGACGGCCGGATCACCGCGGGCAACTGCTGCCCGCTCAACGACGGCGCCGCCGCCGTCGTCGTGATGAGCGCCCAGCGGGCGCAGGAGCTGGGTCTGACCCCGCTGGCCCGGATCGTCTCCACCGGCGTGACCGCGCTGTCGCCGGAGATCATGGGCCTCGGACCGGTCGAGGCGTCCCGGCAGGCCCTGAAGCGGGCCGGCATGACCATCGACGACGTCGACCTGGTCGAGATCAACGAGGCGTTCGCCGCCCAGGTGATCCCCTCCTACCGGCAGTTGGGCATCCCGGAGGAGAAGCTGAACGTCATGGGCGGCGCGATCGCGGTCGGCCACCCGTTCGGCATGACCGGCGCCCGGATCACCGGCACCCTGCTCAACGCGCTGGAGTGGCACGACAAGACCATCGGTCTGGAGACGATGTGCGTCGGCGGCGGGCAGGGCATGGCCATGGTGCTCGAACGCCTGAGCTGACCCGACGTCAGAGCGCGCCGCGGGTCGCCGTCACCTCGGCGGCGGCCCGCGCCAGCGCCTCGGCGTCGGCCCCGGCGGCCAGCAGGTCGGCCGTGACCACGCGCAGCTGGTCGGGCAGGGCCAAGTCGTTGTCCAGCCGGGGCACGGTCCGGCGGGGCTGCCCCTCGGCGTCGGCGGCCAGGTTGGCGATCTCCTGCACCAACCGGTGCATCAGGTCGGCGCGGGGCACGTTGCCGGTGGTCGCCGCCGCCGCCCAGCGCGGCTGCTCCCAGTGCCCGACCTGGCGGACCAGCAACCGCACGGTCCGCTCCAACTCCTCTGCGCTCATCGCCGCCGAGTCTACGGCCGACGCCGGCCCCGACATCGCGGGCCGCTCAGCGGCGCAGGTAGCTGAGCAGCCGTAGCAGCTGCCAGTAGAGGAAGACCAGGCCGGTGAGCAGGCCGAACGCGCTCAGCCACGCGTACCGGCGGGGTCGGCCGTCGCGCACCGAACGCTCGACGAGGTCGAAGTCGAGGATGAAGCTGAACGCACCGGCGATGATCGCCACGACCGAGAAGGCGTACGGCAGCCAGCCGACCTCCCCGCTGACGCTGTAGACCGCCAGTCCCGGCCGGCCGGAGATCAGGTACGACACGAGGTTGACCACGCTCAGCACGGCGATGCCGAGCAGCGTGCCGATGACCAGGCGGGCCAGCCGGGGCGTCGCGCGGATCACCCGCGCCCGGTACAGCGCGGCCATGCCGAGAAAGACGCCGAACGTACCGGCCACCGCCTGCACCACGATCCCCGGATAGACCTGCTCGAAGGTCCGGCTGGCGACCCCCAGCAGCAACCCCTGGAGCAACGCGTAGCCGACGATCGGCACCGGGTTGGTGATCCCCCGCAGCGAGATGACCAGGACCAGCGCGATCGAGGCCAGGGCGGTGCCGGCCAGGGCCGCCCCCGACCACACCGCGTCGGGCACCAGCGCCCAGGACACCGCGGCGGCCACGCCGGTGAGCAGAAGCAGTCCGACGGTACGCACCACCACGTCGTCGACTGTCATCGGCTCGACGTCGCGGGAGCTGACCACCCGGGACTCCAACCGGCCGGTCTCGTCCAGCCGGTTGAGCACCGGGTTGTTGCTGCGCACCGTCGCCTCCTTCGCCCGCGTACCCCTGGCAGTCACTCTGCCCCGGACGGCCCGACGGCGGCGGCGAAACGGCGCCAACGACGGCGCCCGCCCCCACGATGAGCGGGAGCGGGCGCCGGTCGGACGGGACGGACGAGGTCAGTCGTCGCCCTGGAAGTAGCTCAGCAGGCGCAGGATCTCGATGTAGAGCCAGACCAGGCTGACCAGGATGCCGAACGCGGCGACCCAGGAGTAGCGCTGGGGCAGGCCCATCCGGACGCCGTCCTCGATCTCCTTGAAGCTGAGCACGAAGCTCAGCGACGCGACCACGATGCAGACGAGGCTGAAGCCGATGGCCAGCGGGCTGCCGTCACGCAGACCCGTGTTGACGCCGAACAGCGCCAGCACCAGGTTGATCAGCATGACCGCGGCGAGGCCGATGATCACCGAAGTCATGACCTTGACGAAGACCGGGGTGGCCCGGATGATCTTCGCCTTGTAGATCATCGTCATCACGAAGAAGATGCCGAAGCTCGCCACGGCGGCCTGGAGCACGATGCCGTCGTAGGCGGACTCGAACGCCTTGCTGACCATGCCGACGAAGACACCTTCGACGACCGCGTACGCGATGACGAGCGCCGGGTTGGCCATCCGGGAGAACGAGATGATCAGGCCGAGCACCAGGCCGACGACCGCCGCGCCGATCCAGGCGGTGCCGACCAGCGCGTCGGGCACGAGCACCCAGGCTGCCGCGGCGGTGATGCCGAGGATGCCGAACAGAGCAACCGTCTTGACGACGACGTCGTCGACGGTCATCGGCGCCACGGCGGGCGGCGCGGCCGGGTAGCCGGCCTGGGACGGGTACTGCTGGGGAATGCCGGGCTGTCCGTACGGCCCGGCCGGTGCGTACCCGGCGGAGCGCTCCCGCTCGGCCGCCTGGCCGAGCCGGGCGAGCACCGGGTTCGAGGTCTTCACTTTCTGGCCTCCCTCAGGGGGTCGTTTGCACGTGAACGTGCACCCCAAGAGTAAACTGCCCGACCCACTCCTGGTGATCACGATGAGAACGCGGCGGCCGTGGCGGCTGGGTGCCCGGGGCGGGGGTCGAACCCGCATGCCTTTCGGCAGCCGCTTTTAAGGCGGCCGTGTCTGCCGTTCCACCACCCGGGCGGGTGGCACCCGCGCGCCGACACGCACGGTCCAGTGTCACCGTAGCCGGTCGACGGCGACCCGGCGTACCCCGCCGGGGTGGCCACATTAGGGTCGATGCCGTGAGCAGCGCAGCCCCAACGGCCCCCGACGCCGCCCCTGACCAGGTCTTCCGTCTCGACGATCAGGTCATCCGCCGACCCCGGGCCGTCCGGCTGCGCTCCGCCGTCCGCCGCCACCGGACGGACCTGCTGATCGCGTTGGTCTGGGTGGCGCTGGCCGGTTGGCTGACCCACGGCCTGTGGCCCGACCCAAATGGGCGGACGTTGGCGCTCAACCCCGAGGACCAGACGCTCTACGAGTGGTTCCTGGCTGTCGACGCGCGGGCGCTGCTCGGTGACTTCCACCTGCTCACCGACCGGCTCAACGCCCCGGACGGCGTCAACCTGATGGCCAACACCACTGTCATCGCGCTCGGCGTCGTCTGCGCGCCGATCACCCTCCTGCTCGGCGCACCCACCACCTTCGCGCTGCTCGCCGCCGCCAACCTGGCCGGCACCGCCCTCGCCTGGTACCTGCTGTTTCACCGGACGCTGCGGGCCCACCGCCTCGCCGCCGCGCTCGGCGGCGGGTTGTGCGGCTTCGGTCCGGGCATGATCTCGCAGTCCAACAGCCATCTGCACATGACGGCGCAGTGGCTGGTGCCGGTGATCGTCTGGCTGGTGCTCCGGCTGCTCCGCGCGTCCGACCCCGGCCCCACGACGACCGACGGGACGGGCCGCGCCCGATCCGCCGGCCCGGACCGACGGCGGATGATCAGCTCCGCAGCCGGGCTGGCCGCGGCCGTCACCGCGCAGGTCTTCATCGGCGAGGAGGTCCTGTTCCTCTGCGCCGTCGCGCTGCTGGTGATGGCGATCAGCTACGCCGTGGCGGACCGGGACCTCGCCCGCCGCGCCCTGCCCGGATTCGCCGGCGGGCTGGCGATCGCCGCCGGCCTGGCGCTGCTGGTGCTCGGCTACCCGCTCTGGTTCCAGTTCGCCGGACCGCAGGGCGTCGCCGACGGGATGTTCAGCCCGGCCTACTTCTCGGCCGACCTCAGCAGCTGGTGGGCGGTCTCCCCGCTGTCCGTCGCCGGCAGTGACGAGGCGTCCCGGCTGACCACCGGCCCCGCCGAATACAACACCTTCCTCGGCTGGCCGCTGCTGCTGGTCACCGCCGTCTGCGCGGTCTGGGCCGGCCGGCGCCGGCTGGTGCTCGCCTGCGTGGTGGCGGCGCTGGTGATGGGCGCGCTCTCCCTCGGCCCGGAGGTGGTGCTCGGCGGCACCCGCACCGCACTGCCCGGCCCGTACGCCCTGCTGGCCGGGTTGCCGGTGGTGGACGGCGCGCTGCCGATGCGGTTCGGCCTGGCGCTGCTCCCGATCGTGGCGACGGTGCTCGTCGTGGCCGTCGACCGGGCGCTGCGCGGCACCGGCCGGGCGCGGCGGCTGGTGCCGCTGGCGGTCATCGCAGCCCTGCTGCCGATCTTCCCGACTCCCCTCCCGACCACCGAGCGGCCCGCCGTGCCGGAGTTCATCACCGGCGGGCACTGGCGGCAGTGCGTCCGCCCGGGCGGGGTGCTGGTCCCGGTGCCGCTGCCCACCCCCAAGGAACCGTGGCCGATGCGCTGGGCAGCCGCCGCCGACGCCGGGTTCGGCCTGCCCGAGGGGTTCTTCATCGGCCCGTACGGACGCCATGGCACCGCCGCCATGGGCACCTTCAAGCAGCCCACTTCGGCCCTGCTGGCCGATGTCGCCCGCCGCGGCGACCAGCCGGCCATCGGCGACGAGCAGCGCCGGCAGGCCGCCCGGGACGTCGACTTCTGGGGAGCGTCCTGCGTGGCACTGGCCGACGACGCGCCGCACGCCGACAGCCTGCGGGCGACCCTGGAGCAGTTGTACGGCCCGGCCACCCGCGTCGCCGACGCCTGGATCTGGCGGGTCTGACGCCGAAAATCGCGAAAGGGCCCCTCCCGAACAGGAGGGGCCCTTTCGTCCAGTTCGCTCAGACGCGGGGTGCGCCGACCGGCTGGGACGCCTCGACGAACTCCTCGCGCGGGTCGTGCAGCTGACCCAGGGCGACGACCTCACGCTTGAGGAAGAACGCCAGCGACCAGTCCACGACCACCCGGACCTTGCGGTTGAACGAGGGGATCCGGCTCATGTGGTACGTCCGGTGCATGAACCAGGCCGGCCAGCCGGTCATCTTGATGCCGTACACCTGGGCGACGCCCTTGTGCAGGCCGAGGCTGGCGACGCTGCCGGCGTGCTTGTGCTTGTAGTTGACCGGTTCGCGGCCCCGGATCACATTCGCGATGTTGTCGGCCATCCGCGCCGCCTGGCGCACCGCGTGCTGGGCGCTCGGCGAGCAGAAGTTGCCCGGCTCCTTGGTCAGGTCCGGTACGGCGGCGCAGTCACCGGCGCTCCACGCGCCCTCGATGACCCGGTCACCGTCGACCACCTGCAGGGTGGGGATGCAGGTGACCCGCCGGCGGTCGTCACGCGGGAAGTCCGTCGCGTCCAGCATCGGCGACGGCTTCACGCCTGCCGTCCAGACGATCGTGTCGGACCGGAAGCTGTCCCCGTCGGAGAGCTTGACCACCCCGTCGACGCAGGACTCCAGGCGGGTGTCCAACCGGATGTCCATGTTGCGCTTCATGAGCTGCTGCACCGTGTAGGCGCCCATGTCCCGGTCGACCTCGGGCAGGACGCGGTTGGTGGCCTCGACGAGCACCCAGCGCATGTCCTCCGGCTTCAGCTCCGGGTAGTAGCGCAGGGCGTCCCGGGCCATGTCCTCCATCTCGGCGAGCGCCTCGATGCCCGCGTAACCGCCACCGACGAACGTGAAGGTCAGCGCCGAGCGGCGCACCTCCGCATCCGGGGTCACGGCCGCGACGTCCAGCCGGTCCAGCACGTGGTTACGGAGGTAGATCGCCTCACCGATGGTCTTGAACCCGATGCCCTGCTCGTGCAGGCCGGGAATCGGCAGCGTCCGGGACACCGAACCCGGCGCGACGATCACGTGGTCGTACGCGATCTCCCGGGCCGGGCCGACGATCGGCTGCACGGTGGCAACCTTGCGGTCGTGCTCGACACGCGTGACCGTTCCCGCCACCACCTTGCACCGGCGCAGTTCCCGCCGCAGCGGCACCACGGAGTGCCGGGGGGAGATGTTCCCCGCCGCGGCCTCGGGCAGGAACGGCTGGTAGGTCATGTGGGGCTGGGGGTCCACGACGATGACCTCAGCCTCACGGGAGCTGAGCTTCTTTGACAGGCGCAGGGCCGCGTAGAGACCGACGTGCCCGGCACCCACCACAAGGATCCGCTTCGGATTCACGTCATCTATCTTTCCCCGCCCGGCTCAGGTAATCCCGCTCGCGCCCCCCATCTGTGACGGAACACAACCCCTGTGACCTGCGTAACCCTGTCGCCACAGGGGTTCACCTACGCCGCAGCAGCCAACCCAGCAACGCGACGAGACCCACCGCCACCACCAGCCCCAGCACCGTGACCCACTGATGACCGGCCTCCCCGCCCAGGCCCGCCGCCTGCAACAGCAGCACCCCCAGCACGGCCGTGCCCAACAGCACCGCCGCCACCCGCAGCAACCACCGGGTGACCAGCTCCGGGTCCACCATCGCGTCGTACGGCAGCAGCGCCGCCAGCGCGCACAGGGAGTGCCCCAGATACAACAGCGCGGCGACGGCGAGCAGGCGCCACAACGCCACCGGCCGGCCGTATCCGTCGGTGGCGAGCAGCCAGCCCCCGGCCATGACCAGCGCCACGAAGGTCGGCCACAGCCGCCGCGGACCCATCGCGGGCAGCAGCGCGGCCACCGCCAGCAACAGCAGCGGCCGACCGGTCAACACCTCGGCGGGAAACGCCAGCGCCAGCCCGGCCAGGGCGGTGACGAAGATCGCGGCCCGGACCATCAGCGGAACGGCGCTGATCCGTGAAACAGCATTCTGAGCAGCCCGAACCCGCCCGGTGATCGCGTCGATCATCTGCACACACCCCTAGCGCTCACCGGGCTGCCTGCCGCTCGCGACTGCGGGGCTCGCAAACCCGGCTCACTCCTCACGCTCACCGGGCTGCCTGCCGCTCGCGACTGCGGGGCTCGCAAACCCGGCTCACTCCTCACGCTCACCAGGCCACCTGTCGCTCGCGACTGCGGGGCTCGCAAACCCGGCTCACTCCTCACGCTCACCGGGAACCGACCCTTGGGGCCGTCGCCAGCCGCGCCACGTCCCGCAGCACCTGGTCCAGGCTGCCCGCGCCGGCCCAGCGCACGACGGGCACGCCGTGCTCCCGGAGCTGCCCGATCATGGTTTCCCGGTCCAGTCGCCACAGGCGGTACGCCACCTCGGCCCAACCCCGATCCTTCGGCGGTGTGAGGTTGGCCGGCAGCGTGTCGACCGCCACCACGAACCGGCCGGAGCGGGCCAGCCGCGCCAGCATCTGCGCCGACCGCTCGTCCAACAGCGGGGTGAGGACCACCACCAACGCGTCCGAGGAGAGCTGCTGCGGGCCGAAGACCTGGTCGTACGGCTCGTGCTGGGAGGCTTCGGCGCGTACGTCGAGCAGCCACTCCAGGACGGTCAGGTACTGCCGGCGGCCGGCGGCGGCGCGCAACCGGCGGGCACCCGGCCCGTACTCCACAAGCGACACCCGGTCGCCCCGGTGCAGGTAGTGCTCGGCGATCGCCGCGGTGGCCCGCACTGTGGTGTCCAGCACCGACGCGGAGCCGTCCACGCCGCCGGAGCGCCCGGCCTCGGCGAGCACGTCGAGCAGCACCACCACCTCGGCGTCCCGGTCGGAGAGGGTGGCCGCCACGTGCAACTGCCGGGCGCGCAGCGACACCCGCCAGTCGACGCGGCGCAGCCGGTCACCGGGGGCGAAGATCCGTACGCCGGCCAGCTCGCCGCCCTCACCGGGCCGGCGGGAGTGGTGCGCGCCGACCAGGCCGGCGGCGCGGGGCATCGCCTCCACCGCCTCGAACGGTTCGGTACGCGGGTAGACCCGCACCCCGACCGGCTCGGTGAACACCGCTCGGGAGACCAGCAGGCCGCCCGCCGCGGCGACCCGCGCGCCGGCCGGGCCGACCGGATGCCGGCCCCAGCGCAGAGCCCGGCCGGCCAACTCCAGGTCCACCGCCTCGGCGGCCGGCAGCGAGGTCACGAACGGCCGGTCGGCGACGGAACGGCCGGTGCCGGGGGACGTGCCGGCAGCGGGCGGGGCGTCGGCGGGCGGGGCATCGTCGGCAGGGCCGGTGCCGGCGAAACCGGCACGGGCGATCCGCAACCACGGCGAGACCCGGGACCGCACCACCACGAGGTCGTAGTCGATCGCGTCCGGGTTGCCGACGCTGACGGCCGCCGACACCTCGCCGCCCTCGACGAGCGGTCCGTCGTCCCCGGCGGTGATCCAGACCTGCGGCAGCGTCGTGGGCCGGCGGCGCAGCGCGTACGCGGTGCCCAGTGCGAACGGGGCCGCCAGCACGACGAGATCGACCCGCCCCAGCAGGACCCCCGCCACCAGCAACAGGCCGGCGAGCAGCACCGCGCGGCCGAGCGCCGGGGTGGGCGCCCAGCCGGCGGCCGACTCCGGCTCGGCGGATCGCGGCGCGGGCGCGGTCGGGCCGGTCATCAGCGCCGGAGCCCGCCGGCGGCGTAGCTGGGCAGCGCGCCGCTGGCCGGGGCGGGCGTGGCCTCCAACACCTCACCCACCACGAAGGCCGGGTCGACGCGGCGCAGCCACATCTCCGGGCGCAGGGTGATCCGGTGGGCCAGGGCGGGCGCCGCCACCTCCTTGACGTCCTCCGGCACCACGTAGTCCCGGCCGCCGAACACCGCGCGTACCCGGGACAGCAGCAGCAGCGCCAGCGAGCCACGCGGCGAGGCGCCGACCAGCACCGACGGATGTTCCCGGGTGGCCGCGGTCAGCGACACGATGTACCGGCCGATGGAGTCCTCCACCACCACGTCCTCCAGGGCTGCCTGCATCGCCCGCAGGGTGGCGGCGTCGACTACCGGTTTGATGTCCGCCTCCTCACGGCGGCGGCCCATCCGACGGCGCAGCACCTCCCACTCCTCCTCGTGCTCCGGATAGCCGAAGGAGACCCGCAGCAGGAACCGGTCCAACTGCGCCTCGGGCAGCGGGTAGGTCCCCTCGTACTCGATGGGGTTGGCGGTGGCCAGCACGTGGAACGGCTCGTCCAGCTTGTACGTCACGCCCTCCACCGAGACCTGCTTCTCCTGCATGGCCTCCAGCAGCGCGGACTGGGTCTTCGGCGGCGTCCGGTTGATCTCGTCGGCGAGGAGCAGGTTGGTGAACACCGGCCCGGCCCGGAAGGCGAAGTCGCCGTTGCGCTGGTCGTAGAGGAAGGAGCCGGTGACGTCGGCGGGGAGCAGGTCCGGGGTGAACTGGAGCCGGCGGAAGTCCAGCCCGAGCGCCTGGGCGAAGGAGCGCGCGGTGAGCGTCTTTCCCAGGCCGGGCAGGTCCTCCAGGAGCACGTGCCCACCGGCCAGAATCCCGGCGAGGACCAGCTCCAACGCGTCCCGCTTGCCGACCACGACGGTGCCGACCGCGTCCAGGACGGCTCGGGCCAGGCGACCGACCTCGGCGGCGGGCATGCTCCGGTCCACGTCGTTCATCAGATCTTCTCCAGTTCGGCGACGATCACCGCGAGATCGCGCGGCGACGGGGGGCGGCGGGGCGGGGATTCCAGGAACGTCCACAGCCGGTCACCCAGCAGGGCACGGGCGCGGACCGGGTCCGACTCGCGGGTCACGGCGTGCTTCAGGCGCAGCCGTTCGTCGGCCAGTTCCGCGAGCCGGGGCAGGATGACCCCGGTGAAGCGTTCGGGTCGCGTCGTGGACCAGTCCAGTGGGAGTTCCCAGCCGTTGATGGCGGCGCGCAGCGCGTCCCGGGCGCTCCAGTTCCAGGTGCCGTCGTCGTACTGGGACACCGGAGGACGGGACCTCGCTGCCGGTGGCGGCGCGAGCGCGGCGGCGATCCGGCGCACCCCCGACACCGCGAACACCCCGGCCACCAGGATCACCAACGACACCTGCAGACCTACCGCCCGCAGGCCCACGACCAGCACGGCGACCAGTGCGGCGTTGCCGGCCAGGGCGCGGAAGACGCGCCCGGCCCGGCCACCCCGCTCCCGGTCGTCCTGCCTCGGCCGCTCCTCCTCGAAGGCGAGCAGGTCGTCGATGCTGGCGCTGCCGCTCACCGGCCCACCGTCCCCGGCCCGATCACGACGACACCTCGCGGGCGCCCGTCGTCACGATGGTGAGTTCACCGCGGAGCCGGCGCAGCGCGGCGCGGGCCTGGTCGCGGGTGCTCTTGTCGACCTCGCGCGTGGCGTACCGGGCCTCGCGGTAGACGTGCGCGAACTCGGCCAGCACGTCGGCGCTGACGATCGCCGGGACCCCGGTCGACTCATCACCCCGCAGCAGCCGGGTGACCAGGTCGGTCGGGGTGTCGCCGGGAAGCCGGGGAACACCGGCCGCGGCGGCGGCCTCCTCGAGGCGTACCCAGCAGGCGATCACCGCGACGCGCGGATCGGTGGCCTGGTCGTCCAGCTCCACCAGGCCGGCGTCCAGGGCGGCGACCACTTCGCGGGCGGTGCCCTCGGCCGTACGCCGGGCCCGCTGCGCCGGCAGCGCCCGCGAGGTGCGGCGCAGCGCGCCACGCAGCAGGATCCAGCTGAGATAACCCAGCACCGCGAGGATGGCCAGCCCGAGCAGAGCCATCGCCACGGTGGCGATCCACTGCGGGATGTGCGCCTGCGTGGCCTCGCCGGCGTCCCTCGGCTCGACCGGGATCGACGGGGGCGGCGACGGCGTGTCCGTCGGATATTCGGGCACCCAGGGGACGTTCTCCGCGGCCGGCGGGATCTGACTGGCGCCGATCGACGAGTGCGCCGACGCCAGCGCGGCGGCCGCGAGCAGCGCCGCCACCGCACCCACCGGACACCATCGGCGCAGCAGGCCGAGCACCGGGCGGACCACACCCGACCCGGCGACCGGGGACGGTGTGGGCGGGCGTGCTGCGCTCGTCATCGCCACCACCCCACGCGTTCTCAGTCCACTTCGGCCAGCTGCTTGGCCCGGCCGAAGACATCGTCCAACATCCCCGGTGTCAGCCGCCCGGTGAAGGTGTTCTGCTGGCTGACGTGATAGCAGCCGAGCAACTCCGGCACGGCCGCGCCGGACCAGTGTGCCCCATGACCGAACGCCGGTCGCGGGCTGGGCGGGCGCTGCCCGTACACCTGGCGCAGCACCGGCCACCACGCGGCCCAGGCGAACGCCCCCAGCGCGACCACGACGCGCAGGGTGGGCCGGATCAGCGTGACCTCGCGGTGCAGCCAGGGCGCGCAGGTGTCGCGTTCATCCGGGGTGGGTTTGTTGTCCGGCGGGGCGCAGCGGACGGCCGAGAAGATGCGGGTGTCGCGCAGCGCCAGCCCGTCGTCGGCGGAGACGCTGGTCGGCTGGTTCGCCAGCCCGGCCCGGTGCAGGGCCGCGAAGAGCACGTCACCCGAGCGGTCGCCGGTGAAGATCCGGCCGGTGCGGTTGCCGCCGTGCGCGGCGGGCGCGAGCCCGAGGATGGCGATCCGCGCGTCGGCGGGGCCGAAGCCCGGCACCGGTCGACCCCAGTACTCCTGGTCGCGGAAGGCGGCCCGCCGGGTGCGGGCCACCTCCTCCCGCCACCGGACCAGCCGCGGACAGGCGAAACAGTCACTGACGGCCGCGTCGAGGTCGGCCAGGTCGGTCGCCCGCGCGGCGCGGGCGACGACCTGGTCGGGGGTACGCGACTCAGCCAAGTTTGGCCCGGAAGAGTTCGAGGGTGCGGGCCCAGGCGCTGGCTGCGGAACGCTGGTCGAACGCCTCCGGCCGGTCGTCGTTGAAGAACGCGTGCGAGGTGCCCGGGTAGTCGTACAGCTGGCAGGTGCCGCCGGCCTCCTCGATGGCCCGCCGTGCGGTCTGCACACCGTCGGCGGTCGAGGTGCCGTCCTCTTCGGAGCAGTGGATGACTGCCGTCTTGCCGGCGTAGTCGACCCAGTCGGGGCGCATCGACTCCCAGGGCAGCACCGGATAGAAGCCGGCGGTGGCGACGATCCGCTCCGAGAGCGTCGCCGACCAGAGGGCCAGGCTGCCGCCGGCGCAGAACCCGACGGCGCCGACCTTGCCGGCGACCTCCGGCCGCCCCGCAAGGTAGTCGGCGGCACCGGCGATGTCCTTCGCCGCCTCGTCCATCCGCATCGACAGCAGCAGACGCTGCGCCTCGTCCGGCTCGCTGGTGGTCTCACCGTGGTAGAAGTCCGGGGCGAGGGCGACGAAGCCGGCCTCGGCGAACCGGTCCGCGACCGACCGGATGTGCGGGACGAGACCCCACCACTCCTGGATGACGATGACGGCGGGGCTGGTCGTGCCGCTGGCGGGTATCGCGAGATACCCCTCGCTCGTACCCCCGTTGCTGCGGTAGCTCACCATGTCGCCCATCGGCCGTCCTCCTAGCGGTCAGTCATCGTTGGCTGGTCGCCCAGTGGTCCTACGTGCCGGTAGCCTGCCATGCCGCGCCTCCGCCGGGAAGACGCCGGAACAGTGGCATTCACCTCCTGTTCGCCGGGCGGTGACCGGGAGTACGCCGACGGCGGCGGGGAACACTCCCCCGCCGCCGTCATCGGTCTCTCAGCTCGGTCTGACCTTTTCGGTCAGGCCTTCTTGGTCAGGCAGAGCACGTAACCCTTCTTGCCCGACTCGATGCTGTAGAAGACGTACCCCTCCTGGTCTTCCTTGAAGAACTCGTTGCAGGTGGTGTCGGCCTTGGCCTGAGCCTCGGTCTGCCCGTCGATCCGGCCCACCACGCTGTACGCGGCGTCGGTGGAGGTGCACTCGACGACCTTGGCGCCGTCGACCTCCTCCTCCTTGGTGCCCTTGATCTCGGGCAGCTCCGCGATGCAGTCACCGGCCTTGGCGTCGGCCGTCTCGTCCTTGTTCACGAAGTTGCCGATCGCCGCGCCGAGACCGAACTTCAGGCCGGCGACGACGAGAAACACGACGATCGCGCCGATGATGCCGAGCGCCTTCTTCCCACCGGACTTCTTCGCCTCCGGCTCGGCCGGGGGCGGCGTCTCGACGGCCGGCTGCTGCGGCGCGGCGTCGGACGCGGGGGGCGGTGCGACCTGCTCTGACACGGGGGTTCCTTCCGAGGGGTGAATGAGCAGACGACACCGTAACGATCATTGATTTCCGGCGTCGCCCCGCTCGCCTCGTCCGTTCAGCTATTTCCCAGCATCGTGTGCATGATCTGGTTCACATCGCCCGTCAGCTCGTCGCGGTAGGGGTCGGACCGCCACTCGGTGTGACGCTCGGCGTCACGCTCGGGCTCGCCGAAGGGGTCGGAACCGCGGGGCTTTCGCTCGGCGTCGACGTGTCGGTCGGCTGCGGTCCGCTCGTCGGCCGGCCGGGCATACCCGGGCCCCGCGGTCCGAAGGGCGCCTGGTCCGGGCAGTACGGGTACGCCCGCAGCAGCGGGTTGCCGTATTGCGCGGCGGGGTCGGCGCAGTCCGGATAGCCGAGTCGGATCGGGTTGCCGTTCTCGTCGAAGAGCCGGGCGTTCTCCACCAGCCGACCCTCGCTGTCGTAGACGAAGACGTCCCGGATCCGGTCGTACGGGTTGTCGACCGACGTCGGGTCGTAGCCGTAGTCGCCGTAGCGCATCCGGTCCTCGGCCTGCATCAGGGCGGAGAGCGCGAACACCACAAGCACCGCGCTGCCGACCTGCAGCGCCGACCGTGGCCAGCGACTCAACTGACCGGATCGGCGACCGAGCCAGATCGAGGCGAGCACGAAACCGACCAGCAGGATCAGGCCGGCCAGCAGCTCCCCACCGAACCGGGGCAGCAGGCCGAAGCTGCCACCCGTGGTGATCACGGTGACCAGCATCGCCGCCAGATAGCCGCGCAGCACCCACCAACCCGGGCGCAGCAGGCCGAGGAAGTCGCTGGCCGTCGCGTACCCCAGGGGTGGGCCGAGCCGGGTGTCGATCGCGCGCAGCCGGCCGCGGAGCCGGACCACTGCGGTGGCGACCCGCTGGTCGAGGTTGCGCCCGCCACCCACGCCGACGCCGGCGGCGGCGCGCAGCTCGGCGGCGTACGTCTCCGGCTCGCCCAGCCGCTCGACGAGGGTGCCCTCGGCCTCGGCGGCGACCTCGGTGAGATGGTCGGCGAGATCCTCGGTCAGCTCGTTGAGCCGGTCGGGCGGAAGGTCGGCCAGAGCGGCCCGGACCCGCGCCACGTAGTCGGTGATCTCCTGCTCCGTGACGGTCATGCCGCCAGCCCCCGATCGTCGAGCAGAGTGTCCATTGTGGTGGCGAACGAGCGCCAGAGCTTGCCGGAGCGGGTCAACTGGTCACGCCCGGCCGCGTTGAGTGAGTAGTACTTGCGGTGCGGGCCGGTTTCGCTCGGCACGACGTACGTGGTGAGCAGGCCGGCGGCGAAGAGACGGCGCAGCGTGCCGTAGACCGAGGCGTCGCCGATCTCCTCCAGGCCGGCCTCGCGGAGGCGGCGCAGGATGTCATAACCGTAGCCGTCCTCCTCCTTCAGGACGGCCAGGACGGCCAGGTCGAGCACGCCCTTCAACAACTGTGTGGTGTCCACGCATTGCACACTAGTGCGCAATGCGCAGTAGCGTCAACGATTCCGCCCCGACGGGCCGCGTCCGGTCTCAGATCAACACGACGTCGGTCAAGGGCGCTGGTGGCCTACTGGAGGCTCCAGGCGATGCCGTCGAGGATGTCGTGCTCGGAGGCGACCACCGAGGGCATCCCGGCCCGCTCCATGATCACGCGGAGCACGAGCGCGCCCGCCCCGATCACGTCGGCCCGGCCCGGGTGCATCACCGGGATCTCCAGCCGCTGCGCGCTGGTACGGGACAGCAGGTCCGCGGTCACCTGGGCCACCGCCTCGTACGACACCCGGGCGTGGTGGATGCGCTCCGGGTCGTACTCCCGCAGGCCCACAGCGATGGCGACCACTGTGGTGACCGACCCGGCGAGGCCGACCAGCGTGGCGGCCTCGCGGCCGGGCACCGCCGCGAGCGCCCGGTCCACGACGGCGGCGATGTCGGCCTCAGCGGCCGCCACCTGCTCCGGCGTGGGCGGGTCGCCCGGAAGGTGCCGCTCGGTCATCCGGACGCAGCCGATGTCCACGGAGATGGCCGACCGGACGCCGCCGGCGCGGTCACCGACCACGAACTCGGTGGAGCCACCGCCGATGTCGACCACCAGGAACGGCTCCACCGCGTCGGCGGGCAGCCCGCGCACCGCGCCGGTGAACGACAGCCGGGCCTCCTCGTCGCCGCTGACCACCTCGGGCTCGACCCCGAGGGTCGCCCGCACCATCTCCGCGAAGTCGGCGGCGTTCGAAGCGTCCCGGGAGGCCGAGGTGGCGCACATCCGCACCCGCTGGGCACCCAGCTTCTCGATGTCGGCGGCGTACGACGCCAGCGCCACCCGCGTCCGCTCGATCGCCTCCGGCGCCAGCCGTCCCGTCCGGTCCACGCCCTGCCCGAGCCGGACGATCTCCATCCGCCGGGTCACGTCGGTCAGCGGAGCCTGCGGCCCGGCCGACTCGTCGGGCAGGTCGGCGACCAGCAGTCGGATCGAGTTGGTCCCACAGTCGATGGCCGCCACACGCGTCGTCACCCGGCAACCCTACGACAGCCACCCGCCGGGGCACCGACGCGATCGGCGGGACGGACCGGCTGGTCGCCGATGAGCGTGATGCCTCTGTGTCATCTTGATGCCGCACAGGCATCACGCTCAACCGAGTGACCGGCCCCGACAGCTCGACGCCGAACGCGGCCGGGCCGCTACAGACGCAGCAGCATCCGGGTGTTGCCCAGCGTGTTCGGCTTGACCCGCTCCAGGTCCAGGAACTCCGCGACACCCTCGTCGTACGAGCGCAGCAGCTGCTCGTAGACCGGCTGCGGCACCGGAGCGCCGTCGATCTCCCGGAACCCGAACGAGCCGAAGAACCGGGTCTCGAAGGTGAGCACGAAGATCCGCGCGACGCCCAGCTCCCGGGCCGCGTCGATCAGCTCACCCACCAGCCGGTGCCCGATCCGCTGGCCCCGGCAGGACGGGTCGACGGCCACCGTGCGGATCTCGGCCAGGTCCTCCCACATCACGTGCAACGCCCCGCAGCCCACCACGACGCCGTCGTCGGGCCGGACCGCCACGCGGAACTCCTGCACGTCCTCGTAGAGGGTGACGGTGGCCTTGCTCAGCAGCCGCCGGTCGTCGGTGTACGTGTCGACCAACCGGCGGATGCCCCGGACGTCCCCGGTGCGGGCCCGCCGCACCAGGATCTGCCCCTCGGCCTGAGCTGTCATTCGGCCGGGGGCACGTCGACGCACCTGCCGCTCGCCCACCAGGGCTCGACAAGCGCCAACGTCTCGTCACCGAACGGGTTCACGCCGGGGCCAGCACCCAGGGCATGGCCGAGGTGCACGTGCAGGCACTTCACCCGGCCCGGCATCCCACCTGCGGAGATGCCCGCGATCTCCGGCACCTCGCCGATCGCCTCCCGGCGGGCCAGGTAGTCCTCGTGCGCGGCCCGGTAGTGGGCGGCCAGCTCCGGATCCGTCGTCAGCCGGTCGGCCATCTCCCGCATCAGCCCGGCCGACTCCAGCCGGCTGCACGCCGCGGTCGCCCGGGGGCAGGTCAGGTAGTACAGCGTCGGGAACGGGGTGCCGTCGGCGAGGCGGGGCGTCGTCTCCACCACGTCGGGCAGGCCGCACGGGCAGCGGTGGGCCACCGCACGGGTGCCCCGGGGCGTGCGGCCGAGCTGCGCCGCCACCGCGGCCAGGTCGGCCTCGGTGGCCGGCTCCCGCTGCGGCAGGGGTACGGAATCCGCCGCCGACTCCGGCGGTGGTGCGACAGTCACGGTGCTCGTCTCTCCTGGTGTGCTGGTCGGTGGCTCACTTGCCCGGCTGCTGGCTGTCCGCCGCCCGCACACTCGACCAGAGCGTGTCGTACCAGGTCGTCGGACCGGCCGGGGCGCCCGAGCCGGGCGACTTCCCGGCGTCGCGGGCGGCACCCTCCGGGTCGTTCAAGACCACCATCATCTTCTCGCCCGGCCGGCCCATGAAGAACCGCTCCCGAACCTGCGTCGTGATGTACTCGTCGTCCTGCCACTTGGCCGCTTCCGCGGCCAGCTTGGCGATCTCCTCCTCCTGCGCCGCCTGGGCGGCCTCCATCCGCTCGATGTCGGCCTGCTGGTCCAGGTAGACGCGCACCGGATAGGTGTACGCGAGGGCGAGCGCGATCAGCACCGCGCAGAGCACCGTGGCCCGGCCGGTGAAGCGACGGGGATGGGGTGCGGCGAGCCGCTTCACGGCACCGCCCGAGGCCGTCCGACGGGCGGCGGCCGGACGGTTCGCGGAGCGCACGCCCTCGGCGCCCCGGACCGCGCCCGGCGCCCGACCGGCGGCACCGCGCGGTTCGGCGCGTACGCCGGCGTCCCGGAGCGACCCACGGGTGGCCCGGCCGGCACCCGGTCGGCCGGACTGACCCGGTCGACGGGCGGGACGTTGACCACCCGGTGTGCGGCGCTGCATCGTCACACCCCTCCCCCGAGGCTACGTGTGGTGCCGAGTGCGTCGGGAAGCCCCGCAGTGGGGCTTCCCGACAACCTCTCAGGCCGAACGGTAACGCGGGAACGCACCCGCGCCCGCGTAGCGCGCCGCGTCGGCCAGCTCCTCCTCGATCCGGAGCAGCTGGTTGTACTTGGCGACCCGGTCCGAGCGGGCCGGTGCGCCGGTCTTGATCTGGCCGCAGCCGGTGGCCACCGCCAGGTCGGCGATGGTGGTGTCCTCGGTCTCGCCGGAGCGGTGGCTCATCATGCACTTGAAGCCGGCCCGGTGGGCCAGGTCCACGGCGTCCAGGGTCTCGGTCAGCGAACCGATCTGGTTGACCTTGACGAGGACGGCGTTGGCCGCCTTCTCCGCGATGCCGCGGGCGATGCGCTGCGGGTTGGTCACGAACAGGTCGTCGCCGACGATCTGCACCCGGTCGCCGATCGACGCGGTGAGCGTCTGCCAGCCCGTCCAGTCGTCCTCGGCCAGCGGGTCCTCGATCGACACGATCGGGTAGTCACCGGCCAGCTTGGTGTAGTAGTTGCTCATCTCCTCGGCGGACTTCGCGGCGCCCTCGAAGGTGTAGGTGCCGTTGTCGAAGAACTCCGTGGCCGCAACGTCGAGGGCGAACACGATGTCGGTGCCGAGCCGGTAACCGGCCTTCTCGACCGCCTCGGCGATCAGGTCCAGGGCGGCCGCGTTGGTGGGCAGGTTCGGCGCGAAGCCACCCTCGTCGCCGAGCCCGGTCGACAGGCCCTTCTTCTTCAGCACCGACTTGAGCGCGTGGTAGACCTCCGCGCCCGAGCGCAGCGCCTCACGGAAGGTGGGCGCACCGATCGGCGCGACCATGAACTCCTGGATGTCGACGTTGGAGTCGGCGTGCGCGCCACCGTTGAGGATGTTCATCATCGGCACCGGCAGCAGGTGCGCGTTCGGGCCGCCCAGGTAGCGGAAGAGGCTCAGCTCGGCGCTGCCGGCAGCCGCCTTCGCCACCGCCAGGGAGACCCCGAGGATGGCGTTCGCGCCCAGCTCCGACTTGCTGTCGGTCCCGTCGATGTCGAGCATCTTCTGGTCGATGAGCCGCTGCTCGCTGGCCTCGTACCCGATGATCTGGTCGACGATCTTGTCCTCGACGTTGGAGACCGCCTTCTCCACGCCCTTGCCCTGGTAGCGGTCGGCGTCACCGTCGCGCAGCTCGATCGCCTCGAACGCGCCGGTGGAGGCGCCGGAGGGCACTGCGGCGCGGGCCACCGTGCCGTCGTCCAGGCCGACCTCGACCTCGACCGTCGGGTTGCCCCGCGAGTCGAGAATCTCCCGGGCGACGATTCCCTCGATGGTTGCCACTGAGTCGCTCCTCGTTGTTGTGATCCGGTCCGTGGGTGGGCCGCGACGGTGCGGCTGAGGCAGGTGTTGAACGCAGCGTATCGGGCGGCGGGATCGGGCACGGCGTCGCCCGCGCACCCGAGTCGCCCCGCACTGACGGACATTCCCGGATTTCCGGGCGTCAACCGGCAACGGGTTTGCGCTGCGCCGACTTGATCCACCAGGCTGGTCGTCATGCCCGCCGCCTCGACCACCCTCCGCATGCTCGCCGTGTCGGTCATCGCGTCGCTCACGGTCACCGGCTGTCAGACATACGAGGACGCCGGCACCGCCATGGGTCGCTCGGATCTCGTCAACGACCTCGCCGCCCGCCTCGACCGGGCGCTGGAGTTGACCTACTCGGCCGACTACCAACTGCCCGGCGGCCAGAGCGCCGCGATCGTGCAGGCGCAGGATCCGGCCCGCTCCGCGTACACCTACCCGGGTGGGCGGCTCACCGTCACGCCGGACGCCGTCACCCGCTGCACGTCGACCGCAGGTCGGATGGCGTGCACGCTCGTGGCGCCACCCACCCCGGGCACCAAGCCCACCGTGGCGCTCTTCACCGAGGCGAACCGGCAGGGTCTCGTCACCCCACCGGTGGTGGTCGGGCTGCTGACCGCCGCCGCACTCGACCCGCAGGCGGTGATCAAGCAGAGCGACACCACAGTCGCCGGGCATCACGCCGCATGCGTCGAGGTGCAGCGCTCGGACGGCGACTTCAGCGCCTGCGTGACCACCGAGGGCGTGCTCGGCAGCTTCCTCGGCGCGGTCGATGGCAAGCCGATGGAGCTGGCGTTGAGCAGTTACTCCGAGACGGTGGAGACGAACGCGTTCGACCCGCCCGCCGGAGCCGGCGTGGTGGACCGTCGGCCGGGCGGCTCCTGACCGGCCCGACCGACCCGGTCAGATGCCCAGCAGGGTGCGCAGGTGGCGCGGGGGCGGGCAGTCCTGGGCGAGCATCGCGTCGTGCCAGTCGCGCACCGACACCCCGTCCGGGCGGGCCGCGGCGATCTCCGCCATCTCGCTGTACCCCACGAAGTAGGTGGACAGCTGCGTCGAGGTGAGCAGCGACCGGCGCCACTTGCCGGCCGCCTCGCCCTCCTCTTGGAAGCCGCGCCCGGTCATCAGCGCCATCGCCTCGGCCTCGGGCAGCTCCTCGGCGTGCACCAACTGGTCGAGCAGCGCGTTGATGGTCATGCGTAGCTGCATCTTGAGCTGCTGCAACCGCACCGGCAGGCCACCGAAGCCGAGCCCGGCCATCAGCTCCTCGGCGTACACCGCCCACCCCTCGACGAACGGGCCGGAGCGGGCCAGCGCCCGCACCCTCGTGCCACCGGCGTGCCGCCGGGCGTGGGCGAGCTGGAGGAAGTGGCCGGGCATCGCCTCGTGCACGGTGAGGTTGCGGACCATGTGGTCGTTGTACTCGCGGTAGAAGGAGTCCACGCGCCGCGCCGACCAGTCCGCCGGGGTGGGCGCGATGCAGTAGAAGGTCGGCAGGGCGGCGGTCTCCAGCGGGCCGGGCGCGTCGCAGTAGGCCACCGCGACACCCCTGGCGAACTCCGGCATCTCCTGGATCACGCACCGGTCGTCGACAACTGTCACCAGGTCGTGGAGGCGGACGAAGTCGGTAGCCTCGTCCAGGGTCACCCCGGCCAGCTCGACGATCGTCGAGTCGTCCGGGTGCTCGGCGGCGAGCACGTCCAGCGCCCGGCGTACCGTCGCGTCGTCGGCCGGACCGCCGACCAGCTCGACGGCCGCCGCCCGGATCTCCGCGGTCACCCGGTCCAGGTTGGCCCAGGCGCGGCGCTGGATCTCGGCGGCCCCCAGCTCGGTGTCGAGGGTGTGCCAGAGCCGCGCCTCCCAGCGGCGGCGACCCAGTCGCGGGTCGCGGCCGGGGCCGGCATCGGCGGCCAGGCCGGCGCGCAGCCAGGCGACGAACTCCTCCAGCGCGGCGATCGCGGCGGTGGCCGCCGGCTCGACCTGGCCGAGGCTGCCCGGGGCCTGGGCGAGCAGCGGCGGCAGCTCGTCGCGGATCAGCGCGGCAGTGCCGGTGAACTGCCCCACCGCCGTCTCGGCGTGGATCCGCGGCATGTCCCGCAGCGTCGCGCGGGCGGTGGCGAGCGCATCCGGTACGGCGGCGAGCCGCCCCGCCAGCTGCGTCAACCGCACCTCGGCCGGGGCGTACGGGCGGGCCAGCAACGGGTGCAGCAGCGGGCCGGGGTTGTGGTGCAGGGGATCCCACTCGTGCGACCGGATCTCGGTCAGCTCGAACAACTCCCGGTCCACGAAGGAGGTGAGCAGCGCGTGGTCCACCTGCTCGTCGACGTCCAGCGAGTCCGGGTCCAACTCGGACAACGCGTTCGCCGCGTCGGAGAGCATCACCCGGTCGGCGGCCAGCGCGTCGGCGGACAGATCCGGAAGCCGGGAGTCGAACCGATGATCCCCGGCGGCGGTGGCTACACCCGGCCGCGACTCCAACAGAGCCTCAACGACCCGCTCCGCGAGCACCCCAAATTCTTCCACCGGCCCCACCCTACCCAGCCCCCCGCGCCCACCTCGGTGATCAAGAGGTTTGGGTCGGATCCGAGCCGGATTCCGACGCCAACCTCTTGATCAACTTGGGTCGACGGGTGGGGGTGGGGGTGGGGGTGCGGTTTCGGCGGCTCGGACGGCTTGGGCGTAGGCCAGGGTGGTTCGGCGCAGGGCCGCTTCGCTGTCGATTCCCGCCTCACGGGCCGCGACGACTGCCGCCAGCAGGCTCGCGCCCAGTCTCGCCTCGGCGTCCACCTGCGTGGCGACCGGCGGAAGCGGGACCTCGATGCCGTTACGGGTGGCGCGTTCCAGGACCTGCGCGGCCAGGGCCAGGGCGGGCTGGCTGAGCGCCACACCGTCCAGGACGGAATCGCGCGCCTTCTCGACCCGCTTGATCCGCTCCCAGTTGGCGGTGATCTCCTCCAACGTGCCCGCCTCCGCGCCGGCGAAGACGTGCGGATTACGCCGGATCATCTTGTCGACCAGGCCACCCGCCACGTCGTCGATGGTCCACCGCTCGCCCTCGGGCAGCTCCTCCGCCAGCCGGGCGTGCAGCACCACCTGCAGCAGCACGTCGCCCAACTCCTCACGCAGCGAGTCGGTGTCGTCCTCGACCATCGCGTCGTACGCCTCGTAGCTCTCCTCCAGCAGGTAGCCCGCGAGGCTGCGGTGCGTCTGCGCCCGTTTCCACGGGTCGCCACCCGGTGAGGCCAGCCGGTCCAGCACGGCCACCGCGTCGAGCAGCCGGGCCCCCGGCGGGTCCCACGAGCCGTACATCAGCTCCAACTCGGCCAGCCCCGGCTCCCGGGCCAGCCGCAGACCCAACTCCCGGGCCAGGGCCTCGTCGCCGGCCGGGCCGGCCAACCAGACCGCCGTACCGTGCGCCGCGACCGTGTCGAGCAGCGGCTGCGTCGCCGGGCCGTTCACGATCCGCACCTCGGCGCCCGCCTGACGCACGGCCGTGGTCAACTCGCTCTCCGCACCGGCCAGGACCGGATGCTGGCGTACGACATCCCAGGCGGCCGAGGTCAGCAGGCCGGCCGGCAATCGGGGTGAGGTGACCAGCAGGACGATCCGTGCCGTCATGCTCAGCTGGCCGTGCCCTCGGCGTCCGGGTTCGCGCTCGACGGCACCGCGTCCGGGGTGGAGACGTCGGTGACCGTTCCGGAGCCCGCCTCGCCCAGCGGCACGCTCACCGCGGGAGCGTTGCCCTCGAAGGTCAGCACCGGGAACTCCAGCGGCCGGTACCGGGGGTTGACTGTCACGTCGTGGCTCTCGACCGCCTCGACAAGCGCCCGGCGGGTCGCGAGCGCGGCGCGCAACTGGTCACGCGACTGCTCGCCGTCGAGCTGACGGGCGGCGTCCTCGTCGCTCACGTCGGCCGGGATCTTGGCGGCCTTGCGACCCGCCGCGACCACGTCGGCCAGCTCCTTGTCGGTCGGGGCGACCGCCTCGCCGGACGGCACCCCGGACAGGCAGGTGTAGAGCTCGGCGACCGAGCGCGCGTACCGGGTCTCGGGCGCGAGCCCGAACTGCTGGGCGGCCTGCTCGGGCGACACCTGGGCGCGCGGCTGGTAGTTCTTCTCCCTGGACACCCGCCCGCACACCTCGCCGAGCACCAGCACGCTGGCCACCTCGGCCGGACCGGGCAGCGGCGGACGCGCGGCGGCGGACGGGTCGTCCGCCGGGGGCGTCGGGTTCTTCGCCCGCAGATCGTCCAGCATGGCGGTGACCGCATCCTGGGTGATGCGGTGGTCCCCGACATAGGCGGCGACACCGGGCTCGGCACGGCAACCGGAGAGGGCGACGATCCCGACCGCCACGGTGGCGGCGGCGACAAGACGGCGAGCACGCATGTCCGTCACTCTCTCACGCCATCACGCGGCGCTGTGACGCCCCCCACCTCCACCCGTCGCGCTCGGCCCGGCGACTCCGACGCACCCGCACCGTCGGGCCGCCGTGCTCACCCGGCCGCGGCGACCAGCGGGGCGGGGGCGCCCAGCACGTCGGAGAGCAGTTGTGCGCACCACTCGAGCAGCGCCTGGTCGCGCAGCGGCTCGCCGCCGATCCGACGGGTGGTCGGTCGGGGCACGCTCACCTGGTCGGTGGCCTGCTTGTAGACCGCGTCCGGGTGGTAGCGCTTGAGCCGCATCTGCTTCGAGTCGGGCAGCGGCAGCGGCCCGAACCGGATGTGCTTGCCCTGCATCGTCACGTCGCTCAGGCCGTACCGGCGGGCCAGCAGGCGGAACCGGGCCACCGCCACCAAGTTCTGCACCGGGGCCGGCGGCTCGCCGTACCGGTCGGTCATCTCGGCGACGACCTCGCGCAGACGCTCCTCGTCGCGTGCCTCGGCGAGCTTGCGGTACATCTCCAGGCGCAGCCGCTCCACGCTCACGTAGTCGTGCGGCAGGTGCGCGTCGATCGGCAGGTCGATCTTGACGTCGGTCTCCTCCTCCTGCCGCTCACCCTTGAACGCGGACACCGCCTCGCCGACCATGCGCACGTACAGGTCGAAGCCGACGCCCTCGATGTGCCCGGACTGCTCGCCGCCGAGCAGGTTGCCGGCGCCCCGGATCTCCAGGTCCTTCATGGCCACGTACATGCCGGCACCCAGCTCGGTGTGCTGCGCGATGGTGGCCAGCCGCTCGTGGGCGTGCTCGGTGAGCGGCTTCTCCGGCGGGTAGAGGAAGTACGCGTACGCCCGCTCCCGCCCCCGGCCGACCCGGCCGCGGATCTGGTGCAGCTGGGCCAGGCCGAGCAGGTCGGCCCGCTCCACGATCAGGGTGTTGGCGTTCGGGATGTCGATGCCCGACTCGACGATCGTGGTGCAGACCAGGACGTCGAACTCCTTCTCCCAGAAGCCGACCATCACCTTCTCCAGGGCTTCCTCGCCCATCTGGCCGTGCGCCACCGCGACCCGCGCCTCGGGGACCAGCTCCCGCAGCCGCCGGGCCGCCCGGTCGATCGACTCGACCCGGTTGTGCAGGTAGAACACCTGCCCGTCGCGCAGCAGCTCGCGGTGAATGGACGCGGCGACCTGCCGGTCGTCCTGCGCGCCGACGAAGGTGAGCACCGGGTGCCGCTCCTCCGGCGGAGTGGCGATGGTGGACATCTCCCGGATGCCGGTGATCGCCATCTCCAGGGTGCGCGGGATCGGGGTGGCCGACATGCTCAGCACGTCCACCGAGGCCCGCAGCGTCTTCAGGTGCTCCTTGTGCTCGACACCGAAGCGCTGCTCCTCGTCCACGATCACCAGGCCGAGCTGCTTGAACCGGGTCGCGGTCTGCAGCAGCCGGTGGGTGCCGATGACGATGTCGACGGTGCCGTCGGCGACCATCTCCAACGTCCGCTCGGTCTCCTTCGGGGTCTGGAACCTCGACAGCTGCCGGATCTGCACCGGGAACTGGCTCATCCGCTCCGCGAAGGTGTTGTAGTGCTGCTGCACCAGCAGCGTCGTCGGCACCAGCACCGCCACCTGCTTGCCGTCCTGCACGGCCTTGAACGCCGCCCGGACCGCGATCTCGGTCTTGCCGTAGCCGACGTCACCGCAGATCAGCCGGTCCATCGGGACGGTCTGTTCCATGTCCCGCTTGACCTCGTCGATAGCGGCGAGCTGGTCCGGCGTCTCCTGCCAGGGGAAGGCGTCCTCCAACTCCCGCTGCCACGGCGTGTCCGGGCCGAACGAGTGGCCCTTGGACGCCTTGCGGGCGGCGTACAGCTGGATGAGCTGGGCGGCGATCTCCCGGACCGCCTTGCGGGCGCGGGCCTTGGACTTCTGCCAGTCCGAGCCGCCCATCTTGTGCAGCGTCGGCTGCTCACCGCCCACGTAGCGGGAGAGCTGGTCGAGCTGGTCGGTCGGGACGAACAGCCGGTCGCCGGGCTGGCCACGCTTGCTGGCCGCGTACTCGATGACCAGGTATTCCCGGCTCGCGCCGTTGACTGTGCGCTGCACCAGCTCGACGTAGCGGCCGATGCCGTGCTGCTCGTGCACCACGAAGTCGCCGGCCTTGAGCTCCAGCGGGTCGATGGTGTTGCGCCGGCGGCTCGGCATCTTGCGCATGTCCCGCGTCGAGGTGCCCCGACCGCCGGTGACGTCGTTGCCGGTGAGCAGCACGAAACGGGACGCCTCGTCGACGAACCCACTGCCCAGCGCGCCGCAGGTGACGACCATCTCGCCGGGGGCGGGCGCGGTCGGCACCTCCTCGGTGAGCCGGGCGCCCAGCCCGGCGTCGCGCAGCACCTCCACCGCCCGCTGGGCGGGGCCGTGCCCCTCGAAGACCAGCGCGATCGACCAGCCCTCGCCGGCCCAGCGCTTGAGGTCGTCGACCACCCGCGCGGTCTCGCCGTGGTAGAGCGGGGCCGGCTGCGCGGCGAGGGTCACCGCGATGGCGTCGTCGGGGGTCACGCTGGCCTGCTCGGGCGCGTCCTCCCACGGCTGCCGTGTCTCGG
Organism: Micromonospora sp. NPDC049114; assembly: GCF_040648635.1. Taxonomy (NCBI): domain Bacteria; kingdom Bacillati; phylum Actinomycetota; class Actinomycetes; order Micromonosporales; family Micromonosporaceae; genus Micromonospora; species Micromonospora sp. NPDC049114. Next base: position 540,117 of record NZ_JBEZEA010000001.1, read on the forward strand.
CGGTCTCCGCTTCGACCAGGCCGAACGGGGACAGCGTCCACCACGGCTGGCGGAGGGTGGCCGCGGTGGCGCGGACCTCGCCCAGGGTGCGGAAGGCGGCGGCGCCGACGTCCACCGGGGCCTGGCCACCGACCGCGGCGGCGGCCCAGCTGGCCTGCAAGAACTCCTCCGACGTACGCACCAGGTCGTGCGCCCTCGTGCGGATGCGCTCCGGGTCGCACAGCAGGACGTGGGTGCCGGCCGGCATGGCGTCCAGCAGCAGCTCCAGCGAGTCGGGGCCGACCAGCACCGGGGCCAGCGACTCCATCCCCTCCACCGGGATGCCCTCGGCCAGCTTGTCCAGGATCTCGGCCAGCTCCGGGTGCTGCTCGGCGAGCGCGGCGGCCCGCTCGCGCACCGCCGGGGTGAGCAGCAGCTCACGGCAGGGCGGCGCCCAGAGCAGCGGAACCTGCTCGATGGTCCGCTGGTCGGCGACGGCGAAGGTGCGGATCTCCTCCACCTCGTCGCCCCAGAACTCCACCCGGGACGGGTGCTCGTCGGTGGGCGGGAAGACGTCCAGGATCCCGCCGCGCACCGCGAACTCGCCGCGCTTGGTGACCAGGTCGACCCGGGCGTACGCCATGTCGGTCAGCCGGCGGGCGACCTCTTCCAGGTCCGCCTCCTCGCCGGCAGCGAGCTGCACCGGCTCCAGGTCGCCGAGCCCCTTGAGCTGCGGTTGCAGCAGTGAACGGACGGGCGCCACGACCACCCGCAGCGGCCCGGTGCCGCCGTGCGCGTCGGTCGACTCGGGGTGCGCGAGGCGGCGCAGCACGGCCAGCCGGCGGCCCACCGTGTCGGAGCGGGGGGACAGTCGCTCGTGCGGCAGCGTCTCCCAGGAGGGGAAGACCACCACCTGCTCCGGCGGCAGCAGCGCGCCCAGCGCGGCGGCCAGGTCGTCGGCCTCCCGGGTGGTGGCGGTCACCGCCAGCACGGGCCGCCCGGCCCCGCCACCGGTGCCGTCGGGGTCGGCCGCGACGGCGGCCACCGCGAACGGACGCAGTGCGGCGGGAGCGGTGATGTCGAGGCCGTCAACCTGGGCGGCACCGGAGCGCGCCAGGTCACGCGCCCGGGTCAGCCCGGGGTCGGCCAGAGCGGCGGAGAACAGACCGGTGAGCAAGGGAATCCTTCCAGGGGAGTCGGCGCACACCACTTGGGCCCCTCGTCCATCCGGACGGGGGGTGCACGCCAACCAGCCTATCCCCGCGCACCGACACCCACCCCGTTCCGCCCAGGTCGCGTCGTCCGCGCCCCTGGCCCGCGCACCCCGACCAGGTCCGCACCCGGCACGGGTCCGCCCCTCCGCAGTCCCTCTCGCCCCAAGATCCGCACAACATCGGGGAAGTTGCTGCCTCCGGAGCGCGGGAGGCAGCAAGTTCCCTGATGTTGCGCGGATCTTGCGGGGTTGGAAGCGTCCTCGGCCGTCCCGGAGCGCGGACACGCCATTGCGCGGGGGTGATGGGGCGCGCTGCCGCCTTGCACGGGGCGACACCGACCAAGATCGTGCTCGATCCAGGATGTAGTGGTCTCGAATCCGTCGGATCGCACTCTTTCGTGGATCGAGCACGATCTTGGCCACCTGGACGACGCCGACCACAGGCAGCCGACCACAGGCGGCGGATCACAGGCGGCGGATCACAGGCCACCACAGATGACCGGTCGCAGGCGAAGGGCCACGGGCCCGCTTTGGCCGTACCTCGCGAGGGCACACCCCCATGCCCGAGGGAGCCGGAGGCCGCGAAAAGATCTTGACCGGCGCCGGCAGGCGTGGTCGGGTTTCGGAATGAGTGAGCAGTGGCGCGCACAGTTCGACGCGGAGGTGAGCTTCGCCAACGGCGGCGGGCTGCGCACGGAGGGGTTCCGGCTGGACATTCCGGGTCGGGAGATCACCGACGACGATCTCGCGGCGTTGTTCGTCCGCCACCTCGGGCTGCTGATGGTCGCCGAGGTCCGGATCAGCGCGAAGACGATCATCGAGGAGCCGCACAAGGGCGGTCGGGGCGTCGACGTCGAGGAGTCCGGCGCCGATCGTCGGCTGGTCGAGCTGAGCCACGTGATCCGCGACGGGATGACCACGCTGCCGGGGTGGTCCCCTCCGAGGATCGCCGACTGGTTGACCTTCGCGGAATCCCGCGAGCGGTACGCGCCGGGCACCGAGTTCCACGTGGCCCGGATCGACATGATCGCCAACACCGGCACGTACGTGGACACTCCCGCCCACCGCTGGTCCGGCGGCGACGACCTGACCGGGGTGTCCCTGGATCGCCTCGCCAACCTGCCCGGGTTGCTGGTCCGCGTACCGGCCGGCACCCGAGCCGTGGACCGGCTGATGCTGGCTCCGTACGAGGTGGCCGGGCGCGCGGTGCTGCTGCACACCGGGTGGGACGTGCACTTCGGCACCGAGCGGTACGGCGCACCGGAGGCGCCGTACCTGACCGGGGACGCCGCGCAGGCGCTGGTCGACGCCGGCGCAGCACTGGTCGGCATCGACTCGATCAACATCGACGACATGAGCCCAGCGGCCCGAGGCGTACGCCCCGCGCACAGCACGCTGCTCGCCGCCGGCGTCCCGATCGTGGAGCACCTGACCGGCCTGGGCGCGCTGCCGCCGAGCGGGTTCCGCTTCACCGCGGCCCCACCGATGGTGGCCGGCATGGGCACCTTCCCGGTCCGCGCCTTCGCCGTTGTCAATCCCTGATCCACGCCGACTCCCCGACCCGCGAACCCGCCGACCACGGGATCGAGCCGACCGAGGCGCAAACCGAGCCGGTCGACCACAGCCGACCAGGTGGGCCGGCACGGGCCGGCACGGGCCAGCACGGACCGGCACAGGCCAGCACGGGCCGGCACAGACCCGAAGAGCCGCTGCGGAGCGACCCGTCGCTCGGGGTGGACCAGGGGTTGGTGAGTGACCAGAATCGAGCCGGGTAGTGCGAGATCGCCGTGCAAGGGGGGACGATGCCCGCTGAGGGAGTCGGCAGTGATCCGCGTCGTCGTACCACGCCGGCCCGGTGGCGGGTGCTGGGGCATCCGGACGGCATGCTGATCTACCAGGTGCGCTGCATCGTGGAGAACCACGGCTGGACGGAGACTGTCGCGGAGGACCGGCACAAGGTCATCCTGGGGCGTTCCGGGGCGTACCGGCGCCGCCTCAACGGGCGGGTCGAGGTCTCCGACGCCACGTCGATGCTGCTGACCCGGCCCGGCGACGAGATGGCGGTGGCGCACCCGTTCGGCTGCGGCGACTCGTACACCTGCCTGGAGATCGATTCGGCGGTGCTGGCGCAGCGGCCGGACGCGGAGCGCTGGATGGACCGGGCCGGCTGGGCCGGCACCTCGGACGCCACCTTGGACCTGGCGCACCGTCTGCTGGTGGCCGAGTTCCGGCGCGGGCTGGACGGCTTCGAGATGGCCGAGCGGCTCCAGCGGTTCCTGGCCCGCCTGCTGAGCCACAGCGCCCTCGCCTCCAACGGCGAGAACGGCGAGGACGGCGCGGTGGAGCGGGCGGTCCGCCGCCGGCCGGCGACGCTCGCCGCGCACCGACGGCTCGCCGACCGGGCCCGGGAGGTGCTGGCCAACTCGGGGTTCACGATGGGCCTTGACGAGGTGGCCCGGGAGGTGGGCAGCTCACCGCATCACCTCAGCCGGGTGTTCCAGCGGATGACCGGCAGCAGCCTGACCGCCTACCGCAACCGGCTGCGGGTGCGTGCGGTGCTGGACACCCTCGCCGAGCCCGACGGCCGCCCGCTCGGCGCGCTCGCCAGCGAGTACGGCTTCGCCGACCAGGCACACCTGACCCGGGTGGTCCGCGAGCAGGTGGGTCACCCTCCGGCCAGGCTGCGCCGCCTGCTCACCGCGACCCGCGAGGACCCGTCCGCGACAGCCTGAGCCCGGAGGCCGGCGGAGGTGCCGCACGGGGGGCGTACGGCACCTCCTTCGGGCACGCCCGAAGCGGCCCGCGACAGGTCCGGCCGAGGCGTCGGACCTCCCCGAACAGGCCCGCATGCCCCGATCCGGCCACCTCTGCGGGGTGGCTCCCGGACCAACGGAGACCATCCTCCCGAGCGCCCCCCGGACGGTCTTGAAGAAAATTGCTCACCTTCACCACTCGCCGAGAAATGCCGTAAACAGGGCAAATGTCGCCCTAGGCTGATCTGGTGGACGAGGCGCCGGAGGTCCGGGTACGCGACTGGCTCCCCCGCACCGCAGGCCTCCTGCTCGGCACCCTCGCGCTGGCCACCGCCTTCATCGCCGCGTACGTCGGCGCCCTGCACCAGCCCCACCCCCGGGACGTGCCGGTCGGCGTGGCGGCGAGCGACCAGGCCGCCCGCACGGTCCTGGCCGCCGTCCGCGACCGGACCGACAGGATCAAAGCCATCGAGTACGCGGACCCGGGCACCGCCGACGACGGCCTGACCGGCCGCGAGGTGTACGCGGTGCTCAGCTCCGCCCCCGACGGCGGGCTCGTCCTGACCACCGCCAGCGCCGGCGCACCGTCCGCCACCGACCTGGTCACCCAGGTGCTCACCAGCGCCGCCCAGCAGGCCCGACTGCCGCTGCGGGTGACCGACGAGGTGCCGGTCGCCGCCACCGACCCCCGCGGCCTGGTCCCCTTCTACCTGGCCATCGGGTACGTCCTCGGCGGATACCTGGCCTCGACGGTGCTCGGCGTCTCCGCCGGTACCGCCCCGCGCACCCTGCGCCGCGCGGGACTGCGCATCGGGGCGCTCGCCGTCTACAGCGTGGCGCTCGGCATCGTCGGGGCGGTGATCGTCGGCCCGGTGCTGGACGTCTGGCACCACGACCTGCCGGCGGTCGCCGGCGCCGGGATGCTGGCCGCCTTCGCCGCCGCGATGGTCGCCGCGGCGGTCCAGGGCTGGCTGGGCGTCCTCGGCACCGGGCTGGTCATCCTGTTGCTGGTGGTGCTCGGCAATCCGGGCTCCGGTGGCATCTACGCTCCCGAGTTCCTGCCCACCTGGCTGCGCGGAATGCACCTGTGGAACGTACCCGGCCTGGCCACCGACCTGATCAAGTCAGCCGTGTACTTCGACAGACGCTCGATCGGCTGGCCGGTGACCGGTCTGGTGCTCTGGGCGGTGGTCGCGCTGGCCGCCCTGCTCGGCGCGACCCGGGTGCGGGGGCGTCGGGCGACTGCCGGCGCAAGACCCTGAAGTGATCTCCGGGGTGTTCCGTGTCACGACGCGGCATGCGGAGAGCCCCTCCTGCCAGCCGGCCCGACGTGGATACCATCCAGGGAGTCGGACAGCGCTGTCCTTCGTACTCACGTAAGGAGCGCATCGTGACCGACCAGCACGACCACGACGGCCCGGACGCCGCGCTGCGCGCTGACATCCGCCGACTCGGCACCCTCCTCGGCCAGACCCTGGCCCGCCAGGAGGGCCGCCCGCTGCTCGACCTCGTCGAGGAGATCCGCGCCCAGGTCCGCTCCGACGTCCCGGCCGCCGCCGAGCGGCTCGGCGGGCTCGACGTGACCACCGGCACCAAGCTGGCCCGCGCCTTCTCCACCTACTTCCACCTGGCCAACATCACCGAGCAGGTGCACCGCGCCCGGGACCTGCGTCGCCGTCGCGCCGTGCAGGGCGGCTGGCTGGACCAGGCGGCCAAGATGATCGCCGAGCGGGGGGTGCCGGCCGAGGAGATCGCCGCCGCGGCCCGCCGGCTGGCGGTCCGCCCGGTTTTCACCGCCCACCCGACCGAGGCGGCCCGCCGCTCGATCCTGTCCAAGCTGCGCGCCATCGCCGACGAGCTGGACACCGAGACCGCCAACGCGATCCTCTACGGCGCCAGCGACGAGGGCCCGGCCAACCGCCGGCTGGCCGAGTTGCTGGACCTGATGTGGCAGACCGACGAGCTGCGGCTCGACCGGCCCGACCCGACCGACGAGGCCCGCAACGCCATCTACTACCTGCGCGACCTGTACGCCGAGGCCGCCCCGCAGGTGCTCGACGACCTGGCCGACACGCTGCGCACCCTCGGCGTGGAGACGTCGCCGACCGCTCGCCCGCTGAGCTTCGGCACCTGGATCGGCGGCGACCGGGACGGCAACCCGTTCGTCACCCCGGCGGTCACCCGCGAGGTGCTGACCATTCAGCACGAGCACGGCATCGCGGCCACCGAGAAGGCGATGGACCACCTGATCAACGAGGTGTCGGTGTCCCGCCGACTGCGCGGGGTGTCGCTGGACCTCTCCGCCAGCCTCGCCGCCGACCTCGACGCGCTGCCCGAGGTGGCCCCCCGGTTCCGTCGGGTCAACGCCGAGGAGCCGTACCGGCTCAAGGCCCGCTGCGTGAAGGCGAAGCTGGCCAACACCCGGCAGCGGCTCCGCCAGGGCACCGCCCACGTTCCGGGCCGCGACTACCGCGGCTCCGCCGAGCTGATCGCCGACCTGGACCTGCTGCGCGCCTCGCTGGCCCGCAACTCCGGGCAGCTCACCGCCGTCGGCCGACTCGCCTCCACCATCCGGACGGTCTCCGCGTTCGGCCTGCACCTGGCGACGATGGACGTGCGGGAGCACGCCGAGAAGCACCACGAGGTGCTCACCCAGCTCTACGAGGCGGTCGGCGAGGTGCCCGACTACCCGGCGTTGAGCCGGTTGGAGCGCACCAAGCTGCTCGCCGACGAGCTGACCGGCCGGCGGCCGCTGTCCACCCTGGACACCCCGCTGACCGAGTCGGCCCGCAAGACGTTCGACGTGTTCAGCACGATCCGCGAGGCGCAGGACCGGTTCGGCGCGGAGGTCATCGAGTCGTACATCATCTCGATGACCCTCGGCGTGGACGACGTGCTCGCCGCCGTGGTGCTGGCCCGCGAGGCCGGGCTGGTCGACGTGCACAGCGGCCGGGCCCGGATCGGCTTCGTGCCGCTGCTGGAGACCCCGGGCGAGCTGAACGCCGGCGGGGAGATCCTCGACGAGCTGCTGTCGCTGCCCGCGTACCGGGCGCTCGTCGCGGCCCGGGGCGACGTGCAGGAGGTCATGCTCGGCTACTCCGACTCCAACAAGGAGGCCGGGATCACCACCAGCCAGTGGTCGATCCACCGGGCCCAGCGCGCGCTGCGTGACGTCGCCGCCCGGCACGGCGTACGCCTGCGGCTGTTCCACGGTCGCGGCGGCACCGTCGGCCGCGGCGGCGGCCCGACGCACGAGGCGATCCTGGCGCAGCCGTACGGCACGCTGGACGGCGCGATCAAGGTGACCGAGCAGGGTGAGGTGATCTCCGACAAGTACACCCTGCCCTCGCTGGCGCGGGAGAACCTGGAGCTCACCCTCGCGGCAGTGCTGCAGGCGACGCTCCTGCACACCGCGCCCCGGCAGCCGGCCGAGATGCTGGAACGCTGGGACGCGACGATGGACGTGGTCTCCGAGTCGGCGTTCCGGTCGTACCGGTCGCTCGTCGAGGACCCGGACCTGCCGGCGTACTTCTGGGCGTCCACCCCCACCGAGCTGCTCGGTGCGCTGAACATCGGCTCCCGGCCGGCGAAGCGCCCCAACACGGGCGCCGGGCTCTCCGGGCTGCGGGCCATCCCGTGGGTGTTCGGCTGGACGCAGACCCGGCAGATCGTGCCGGGCTGGTTCGGCGTCGGCTCCGGCCTGGCCGCCGCCCGGGAGGCCGGTCTGGCGGACGTGCTCGCCGAGATGCACCGCAACTGGCACTTCTTCCGCACGTTCCTGTCGAACGTCGAGATGATGCTGACCAAGACCGACCTCAGCATCGCCCGCCGGTACGTCGAGACCCTCGTGCCGAAGAAGCTGCACCCGATCTTCGAGCAGATCGAGCAGGAGTACGAGCTGACCAAGCGGGAGGTGCTGGCGGTCACCGCCTCGCCCGCCCTGCTGGAGAACTCGCCGGTGCTCCAGCGCACCCTGGCCGTCCGGGACACCTACCTGGAGCCGCTGCACCACCTCCAGGTGGCGCTGCTGCGCCAGTACCGGGAATCCGGCGCGGCCGGCCGTGCGGTGGCCACCGCCCCGGGTGGCCGACGCGCCCCGAGCGACGGCACGGCCCTGGAGCGGGCACTGCTCACCACGGTGAACGGCATCGCCGCCGGCATGCGCAACACCGGCTGATCAAGCAGCACGGCAACGGGCCCCGGTCACCACGACCGGGGCCCGTTCCGCATGCTCAGCCAGCGGTGCTCACCAGTCGCCGCCGCCGAAGTCACCGCCGCCGAAGTCGCCGCCACCGAAGTCGCCGCCGCCGAAACCTCCGCCGCCGAAGTCACCGCCGGCATAGTCGCCGCCGCCGACGTTGCCAGCCTGGTCGCCGCCACCGAAGTCGCCGCCCTGGTCGCCGAAGTCGCCGCCCTGGTCGCCGGCATCGCCGCCCTGGTCACCTGCGTAGTCGGCGCCGTCACCGAAGCCCTCCTGGTAGCCCTCGTCGTACCCGTAGCCCGGGTCGGCGAAGGCCGGCGAGAACAGCGCGTCAGCGATCAACATGCCGCCGAGCACGCCGGCCCCCGCACCCAACGCGGTCTTCCACCACGGCGTCGAATACCAGCCCGCCGGCACCGGCCGGCCCTGGTAGCGGCCACCGGGGTAGTAGTACGGCGTCTGCCGACCGGGCTGCGGGCCGGCCCGGAAGGTCTGCCCCTGCACGTCGACCTCGCGCTCCTTGGTGAGCTGCCCGACGCCCCGCGCGGCGGCCAGCGCCGGCACCTCGGGGCCGGGATCGATCCCCAGCGCGGTCCGCGCCGCCCGGATGTACGCCAGTCCCTCCAGCGCGGTCTCCCGGGCGAGCGCGAACTGGTGCGGCGTACGCGCCTGCTCCAACTGCGAACCCGCCGCGTTGTACCGCTCACCGGCGTCGGCCAGCGCCTGGCGGACCGCCGGCTCGTCGCCCTGAAGGGTCAACAGCTGACCACCGAGGCGCTCGTACCAGCGGTGCGCCTCGGCGCGGGCGTCGCCCAGCTCCGTGCGCCGGCGGGCGGTGCCCTGGGCACGGATGAGCGCCGCGGCACCGAGCGCGCCGACCAGCACGATCGCGAGGCACAGCACAAGTTCCATGTCATCGAACGTACCCCCGGGTGTCACGTCGTACCCGTCTGGCAAGCTCCGGTGATGGACGTCTCGACGCTGCTGGTGGTGATCGTGTGCCTCGGTGCCGGCGGGGCGGTGGGCTGGCTCGCGGCCCGGTCCCGGTCGGCGGCCGACATCGCCAGGCTGGATGCCACCCTGACGGCGACGCGGGAGGGCGAGGGGCGGCTGGAGCAGTCCATGCGGGCGCTGAGCTACGAGGCCACCGCGCAGTCGCAGGAGGCGGTGGCCCGTGCCGTGGCGCCGCTGCACGACAGCCTGCGCCGCTACGAACAGCGGGTCGCCGAGTTGGAGCACGACCGGGTCGACGCGTACGCCGAGCTGCGCGAGCAGGTCCGCTCGATGAACGCGGTCTCCGGGGAGCTGCGCACCGAGACCAAGCAGCTGGTCGCCGCGCTGCGCGCGCCACAGGTGCGGGGCCGCTGGGGCGAGCACCAGCTGCGCCGGATCGTCGAGGCGGCCGGCATGCTGGAGCACTGCGACTTCTCCGAGCAGGTCACGGCCGCCACCGACGACCAGGTCGTCCGCCCGGATCTGGTGGTCCGCCTGCACGGGGGCCGGTCGGTGGTGGTGGACGCGAAGGCGCCGTTCGACGCGTACCTCACCGCCATGGAGGCCCGCGACGAGCGTGGCCGGGACACCTACCTCGACGCCCACGCCCGCCACCTGCGCGGGCACGTCGACGCCCTGGCCGCCAAGTCCTACTGGTCGGCGTTCGACAGCTCACCCGAGTTCGTGGTCCTGTTCGTGCCCGCCGACCCGTTTCTCGACGTCGCGCTCCAACGCGACCCGACGCTGTTGGAGCACGCGTTCGCCCGCAACGTGGTGCTGGCCACGCCGGCCACCCTGGTCGCCCTGCTCCGCACGGTGGCCTACTCGTGGCGACAGGAAGCCCTGGCCCGCAACGCCGTGGCGGTGCACACCCTCGCCCGGGAGCTGTACGGCCGGCTCTCCACCCTCGGTGACCACGTGGGCAAGCTCGGCTCGTCGCTGGCCGGCGCGGTGACCGCGTACAACAGGGCGGTCGGCTCGCTGGAGGCGCGGGTGCTGGTCAGCGCCCGCAAGCTCGCCGAGCTGGGCGTCTCGGACGACGAGCTGGCGACGCCCGCGCAGATCGAGCTGACTCCCCGCCAGCCCCAGGCACCGGAGCTGCTGGACGACGCCGACCGCTGACCGCGCCGCGCCTGCTCCTACCTGCGATTGGCGCTCTCCACGACGAAGGGCATGCCCTGCTGGCAGGTGGTCATCATGCCCTTCTCGACCCGGCCGGTGACGGTGACCCGGGTGCCGGCGGCCAGCACGTCCCGCGGGCCGCCCACCAGCAGATAGCCGTCGAGCAGCAGGCAGTTCGGCTCCACCCCGGCGGTGATCGTGCCGGTGAGTTCGGTGGCACCGACCGGCGGCGGGACGGTGGGCCCGCCCGGCGACTTGAGCGGGCCCGAGGGCGTGATCGCCGGTGCGGAACTGCTGGGCGACGCCGCAGTGGGTTGCCCGGCAGTTGCCGACGGCGCTCCGGGGGTGGTGGAGCCGTCCGTCCCCCCGCAGGCGCTCAGCGCCGCGACGGCGACCAGGGCGGGGACGACGAGCCGAAGGGTCCTCATGCCGTCTTCGACGCACCGGGACCGCGTGGCGTTCCCACAGTGATTCGCCTCCTGATCACCGGCGGCACCGCGGCACGGCGTGCCCCGGCGCCCGAACGTGCTCAGCCGCGGCTCGCGGCGGCCTTCATGTCCCGCTTCAGCTCCTGCGGAAGCGAGAAGGTCAGCCGCTCGTTGGCGGTGGTGATCTCCTCCACGTCGTCGAACCCGCGTGCGGCCAGGTGCGTCAGCACATCGTTGACCAGGTCCTCCGGGACGCTGGCCCCGGAGGACACCCCGACCGTGCGGGCGTCGGCCAGCCAGGCGTCGTCGATCTCGTGGGCGAAGTCGACCAGGTGACCGGCGCGGGCGCCGGCGTCCAGGGCAACCTCGACCAGCCGGACCGAGTTGGAGGAGTTCGTCGAGCCGACGACGATCACCACGTCGCACTCGGGGGCGATCTCCTTGACGACGTGCTGCCGGTTGGACGTGGCGTAGCAGATGTCGTCGCTGGGCGGGGACTGCAGCAGCGGCAGCCGGGTCTTGAGCCGGGCGACGGTCTCCAGCGTCTCGTCCACCGAGAGCGTGGTCTGGGAGAGCCAGACGACCTTCTCCGGGTCGCGAACGGTGATCTTGTCGACGCCGTCCGGGCCGTCCACGAGCTGGATGTGCGCGGGAGCCTCACCGGCGGTGCCGATGACCTCCTCGTGCCCCTCGTGGCCGATCAGCAGAATGTCGTAGTCCTCGGCGGCGAAGCGCTTCGCCTCCTGGTGCACCTTGGTGACCAGCGGGCAGGTGGCGTCGATGGCCTTCAACGAGCGCTCCCGTGCCTGCTCGTAGACCTCGGGCGCCACGCCGTGCGCCGAGAAGATGACTGTGGCGCCCTCGGGCACCTCCTCGTTCTCCTCCACGAAGATCGCGCCCTGGGCCTCCAGCGTCTGCACGACGTGCTTGTTGTGCACGATCTGCTTACGCACGTAGATCGGGGCGCCGTAGAGCTTCAGCGCCTCCTCGACGGTCTGCACGGCGCGATCCACACCCGCGCAGTAGCCACGGGGCTTGGCCAGGAGCACGCGCTTGCCGGTCCGGAGATCAGTCACCCCCCCATCGTACGTGCCGGCTCTCCCACCGGCACCGGGCGACGACCCCACCCCCCACTCTGCGCTGATCATGAAGTTGTTGCCCCGACACGCCGGCACGGAGGCGACAACTTCATGATCGACGGTCCAGATGGGCTGGGTCGTAGGGTGGGCGGGTGACTGAGGGTGGGGCGCGAGCGGGGAGCGGCGGGGCCAGTAGCGCGGAGGAGCCTTGGCCGGTTCGGGTCGTTTCGCAGAAGGTCGGGGCGTGGATCGCCAAGCTCGGCTGGGTGTGGGTGGACGGGCAGGTCGCGCAGATCAGCCGCCGCCCCGGGGCCACCACTGTCTTTCTGACCCTGCGTGACCCGTCCGCCGACCTGAGCCTGACCGTCACCACCAACCGCGACGTGCTGGACGCCGGGGCGCCGGAGCTGCGCGAGGGCGCCCGCGTGGTGCTGCACGCCAAGCCGGAGTTCTACGCCGCCCGGGGCACGCTGAGCCTGCGCGCCGACGAGATCCGGCAGGTGGGGCTCGGTGAGCTGCTGGCCCGGCTGGAGAAGCTCAAGAAGCTGCTCGCCGCCGAGGGGTTGTTCGACCGGGCGCGCAAGCGCCGGCTGCCGTTCCTGCCCGGCCGGATCGGGCTGATCACCGGTCGCGCGTCGGCCGCCGAGCGGGACGTGCTGACCAACGCCCGTCGACGCTGGCCGGCCGTGGAGTTCCGGACGGTGAACGTGGCAGTACAGGGCCCGTCCGCCGTGCCGCAGATCGTCGACGCGCTCAAGGTCCTGGACGCCGACCCGAGCATCGATGTGATCATCATCGCGCGGGGCGGTGGCGGCATCGAGGATCTGCTGCCCTTCTCCGACGAGGCGCTCTGCCGGGCCGTGTTCGGCTGCCGTACGCCGGTGGTCAGCGCGATCGGCCACGAGACGGACGCGCCGCTGATCGACTACGTCGCCGACCTGCGGGCCTCCACCCCGACCGACGCGGCCAAGCGGGTGGTCCCCGACCTCACCGAGGAGGTACGCCTCATCGGCCAGGCCCGGCACCGGCTCGAGCGGGCGGTCCGCAACCTGGTCGACCGGGAGTCCCACCGTCTCGACAGTCTGCGGTCCCGGCCGGTGCTGGCCCGGCCGCAGGTGATGGTGGAGCAGCGCGCGACCGAGCTGGCCGCGCTGCGCCAGCGCGCCGGCCGCTGCCTGGACCACCGGCTCGCCGGCGCCGGCGACGACCTGCGGCACACAGTGGCCCGGCTGCGCGCCCTGTCCCCCGCCGCCACCCTCGACCGGGGGTACGCGATCGTGCAACGCGCCGACGGGCACGTGGTGCGGGCGGCGGCCGAGGTCGCCAAGGGTGACCCGCTGCGGGTCCGCCTCGCCGACGGTGAGCTCGCCGCGACTGTCGACGGCGCAGTGGCGACGCGGTGACCCGGACAGGGGTGTGCTGAGATGGACGCGATGACTGACGACACGAAGGCCGGGCCGGACGAGCGGCTCAGCTACGAGCAGGCCCGCGCCGAACTGGCCTCGGTGGTCGAGCGGCTGGAGGCCGGCGGCACGTCCCTGGAGGAGTCGCTGGCGCTGTGGGAGCGCGGCGAGGGGCTGGCGGTGATCTGCCAGCGCTGGCTGGACGGCGCTCGGGCGCGGATCGACGCCGCCCGGCAGGACCCCGCGTCCTGATCACCGATGGGGCGGCCGGAGCCGCCCCACCCGCGTACGACGGTCAGCTGAACAGGCTGTAGAGCTCGGCCGGCGCCTCGACGACCTGGTCCGCCGGCGGCTTCTGCGCGGCGGTGGCGGAGCCGTAGTCGGAGTACGTCATCTTGATCTCCTGGGCGGCGGTCTGCCCGGCGGCCGGGAGTTGCAGCACCAGCTCGCTGAGCCGGCCCTGCGGGTCGACCTTCGCGGTGAACGGAACCGTCTTGGCCTGGGTGCCCAACGCGGCGATCGTGGCGGCGTTCAGCGAACCGGCCTCGGCGGCCTTGGTGACGTCGATGGTGCCGGCGTACGTGCCGGTGCCGGTGCTGCGGACCTCGGTGATGCCCTGGGTCAGCACGGCGCTGCCGGCCGGGTCGACCTTCTCGAAGTCGAAGCCGAGGTTCTTGTTGCCCTTGATGCGGGCCTGGTCGAGGTGCTGGTACTTGCCGAGGTTGAGCTGCTTGATGGCGGGCAGGCTGTCGGCGGTGGGGCCGGTCAGCTCCAGCTTCACCCAGCTGTCCGGCTTGAAGTGGATCACGTCGAGCTTCATCGCCAGGTCGGAGGAGGGGCCGCCGATGGAGATCTTCATCGCGGCACTCTGACTCGGCTGGTGCACCAGCCCTTCGGCGACCGAGCCGGCGCCGGAGAGGCTGAACCGGAAGTTGCCGTTGCTGATCTCCTTGGTGGAATCCAGCAGCGCCTGCTTGGCGTCGCCGGCCACCGGCGTGCCGCCGGACGCGCTGGGCACGCCGGACGCGCTCACCGTGGGGGACGCGGTCGATCCGGCGGTGCCGGTGGTACCGCCGGCGCAGGCGGCCAGGGCGGGCGTGAACAGGGCGGCGGCTACCAGGCCGGCACCGAGTCGTCGAACAGTCATACGTGTCTCCCAAGGGGGTCACCCGACGACCTGGTCGGCGCCGGAAACCGGGCGACGCGGCAGCCCTTCGGCCACGTCGCGCGATCCGGGACGAGCGGCACGCCCGGATCACTCCCTCTTTGTTCCCCGTCGACGCGTCGAACAATCACCCTTATCGTCCGGTTGCTCGCGCCAACCTGCCCCGAAATGCAGGATCGGGGTGGCCCAGGGCCACCCCGATCCGTCGTGCCGACCTACTTGAACATCTCGTACGTCTCGGCCGAAGCCTCGACGACCTTGTCCGCCGACGGCTTCTTCGCGCCGGTGCCGGTGCCGTAGCCCGAGTACGCGATCTTGACGTCGTGCGCGGCGGTCTCGCCGGCGGCCGGCACCGAGATGACCAGCTCGGTGAGGCGGCCCTGCGGGTCCAGCTTGGCGGTGAACGGCAGCGCCTTGGCCTGCGCGCCCAGCGCGGTGACGACGTCCTCGTCGAGGGCGACCGAGTCGGTGGAGGCACTGATGTCGATCTTGCCGGCGTACGTGCCCTCGCCGGTCTTCTGCACGTCGGTCACGCCCTTGACCAGCGTCTCGCTGTCGATCGGGTCGAGCGTCTCCGGGTCGAGCTGGAGGTCCTTGATGCCCTTGACCTTGGTCTTGTCGAGGTGCTGGTACTTGCCCTTGTTCTTCGCCAGCTCGGGGACCATGGCGGCCATGGCACCGCCGATGTCCATCTTCACCCAGCTCTCCGAGTCGATGTAGATGAGGTCCATCTCCATCGACACGTCCTGGGAGGCGTCACCCAGCTTCATGGTCAGCTGCGCGCTGTTGCTGGGCTTGTGCACCAGGCCGCCGCCGGTCAGGTCGGCGCCCGTCAGGGTGAAGGTGAAGTCGCCCTTGGCCGCCTCCTTCGTGGAGGCGAGCAGCGCCTCCTTCGGGTCGGCCGGCACCGCCGGCGCGGACGGGCTGGGTGCAGCGGCCGGCTCGGCAGCGTCGGACTTGCACGCGGCCAGGCCGGGGATGAGCAGGGCGGCGGCGAGGAAGCCGAAGCTCCACCGTCGAATGTTCACTGAGATCTCACTTCGCGAAGATGGACATGGCCCGGCCGCAGTGTGCGGACCGGACCGAGCCGAGGGAGCGTAACGGATACGCCCCCAGCGTCGCGGGGGGCGTATCGATGTCGGACTGTCAGCGCAGCGCGCCGGCGAGTTCGCGCAGCTCGTTGTCCCGGGCGTCACCGACGACGAGCACCGTGCGGGCCGGTTCCAGCAGCACCAGCGCCTGCTGGTTCCCCCGGGCCGTGTAGCGCTGCCAGGTGCGCCCGGCCAGCTCCGTCGGGCCCTGCGGCTGACTCTGGTCGGTCAGCTCGGCGGGGAGCAGTTTTTCCGCCGGCACGTTGCTCTGCAGCAGCTGGACACCCCGCCCCTCCGGCGTGAGGTAGCCGATCCGCAGGTTCGCGCCGCCCTCGACGGTCTGGTAGCGGGCGCTGACCGTACGCCAGCCGGAGCCGAGCCCCTGCGGCTCGCTGACCGGGAAGGTGTTCGCCGACCGCGCCTGCTCGATCGCCGGGGCCGCATCGACAGTGGTGGCCTGATCGCCGCCGAGGAAACCCCGGTAGAACGCCAGCAGCAGCGCGATCGGGATCAGCAGCACCAGCAGCGAGATCGCCATGTCCTTGGGCGACCGCTCGGCCTTGGTCGCCGCCGCGGCCACCCGTGGCGGCGGCGCGGACCGCTCACCGGTCCCCGTGGCGTCGCCGGGCCCACCGGCGGCCGCACCCGGCCGGGCGGCCGAAGGCCGCGGCGACGGGTCCGGCGACGGCTCACCAGCAGCCGGCGCCCGCTCACCGGCGACGAGGGCCGGCTCGTCGGCAGCCGGAGACGACTCACCGGCGACAAGGGCCGGTTCGCCGGTGCCCGGCGTCGTCGGACCGGTCGCGGCGGGCTCGGCGCCGGCGGGTTGGTCGACCGGCGGCTGGCCACCGGGCGGCGTGCGGTCGGCGGGTACGCGGTCGGCAGGCTGTGCGGGTTCCACCCTGCTATCTTCGCAGCCGCCCGACCGGCGGTATCCGGCCCATCACCGCCCCGCGCCGACGCCCGGTCGGCCATCGTGTGAGGATCAGCGACAAAGCCGGCGCGGGACCGCTCCGCCGCCGGCCGTCCCCGCACCGTCGCGAGGAGGAGCAGCCGTCATGACGAACACCAGGACGCGGATCCCACAGGATCTCGACCGTAACCTGGCCCTCGACCTGGTCCGGGTCACCGAGGCCGCGGCGATGGCAGCCGGCCGCTGGGTCGGCCGGGGCGACAAGGAGGGCGGCGACGGCGCCGCCGTCGACGCCATGCGCAAGCTGATCAACTCCATCCAGATGCGCGGCGTCGTGGTGATCGGCGAGGGCGAGAAGGACAACGCCCCGATGCTCTTCAACGGCGAACACGTCGGCGACGGCACCGGCCCCGAGGTGGACGTCGCGGTCGACCCGGTCGACGGCACCACCCTGATGAGCAAGGGCATGCCGAACGCGGTGGCGGTGCTCGCCGTCTCCGAGCGGGGCGCCATGTTCGACCCGAGCGCGGTCTTCTACATGGAGAAGCTCGCCGTCGGTCCCGCGTACGCGGATGTGATCGACATCAACGCCGGGGTCGCCGAGAACGTGCGCCGGATCGCCAAGGTCAAGGGCACCGATGTGTCCGAGGTGACGGTCTGCGTGCTGGACCGCAGCCGCCACGACGACCTGGTCAGCCAGATCCGCCGGACCGGGGCGGGCATCCGGTTCATCTCCGACGGCGACATCGCCGGCTCCATCGCGGCGGCCCGCGGCGAGTCGGACGTCGACGTGCTGATGGGCATCGGCGGCACCCCCGAGGGCATCATCTCGGCCTGCGCGCTGAAGTGCATGGGCGGGGCGATGCAGGCCAAGCTGTGGCCGCGCGACGACGAGGAGCGGGAGAAGGCACTCGCCGCCGGGCACGACCTGGACCGGGTGCTCGGCACCGACGATCTGGTGACCGGGGACAACTGCTTCTTCGTGGCGACCGGGGTCACCTCCGGGGACCTGCTGCGCGGGGTGCGGTACCGGGCCGGCGGCGCGTACACCCAGTCGATCGTGATGCGCTCCAAGAGCGGCACCATCCGGGTGATCGACTCGTACCACCGGCTGGAGAAGCTGGCGCTCTACTCCGCTGTCGACTTCGACGGTCGTCCGCTGGCCGAGCAGGAGTGATCGCCACCGACGCCGCGACGCCGCAGGCCCTCTCCGCGACCCGCCGGATCGCCGGTGTCGCGTTGGCGTCGTTCTCCGGAGTCGCGGTGGCGGTGCAGTCCCGGATCAACGGCGAGCTGGGCGTACGCCTGGCCGACGGGTTCGCCGCCGCGGTGGTCTCGTTCGGGCTGGGTCTGGTGGTGCTGCTGGTGCTGGTGCCCGCCACCCCCGGCGGGCGACGAGGGCTGGTCGCGCTGCGTCGTGCCCTCGCGGCGGGCGCGCTGCGGCCGTGGCAGTGCCTGGGCGGGATGTGCGGCGCGTTCCTGGTGGCCTCCCAGGGCCTCACCATCGGCACGTTGGGCGTGGCGGTCTTCACCGTGGCCGTGGTCGCCGGCCAGTCCGGCAGCAGCCTCGCCGTGGACCGCGCCGGCATCGGGCCGACCGGCCGGCAGCCGGTCACCCGGCAACGGTTGGCCGGCGCGGTCCTCACCGTGCTGGCGGTCGGCCTGGCGGTCGGCGACCGGCTCAGTGCTCCGGGCGCGCTGGCGCTGGCCCTCCTGCCCCTGGTCGCCGGGGTGGGCACGGCCTGGCAGCAGGCGGTCAACGGGCGGGTCCGGGCGGCTGCCGGCAGCGCGTTGACCGCCACGCTCGTCAACTTCGCCGTCGGCACGGCCACCCTGCTCGTCGCGTTCGCGATCGACGTCGCCGTACGAGGGTGGCCGACCGGCCACCTGCCGAGCGAGCCGTGGCTCTACCTGGGCGGCCCGATCGGCATCGTGTTCATCGCCATCGCCGCAGCGATCGTGCGGTTCACCGGTGTGCTGCTGCTCGGCCTGGCCACCATCGCCGGCCAGATCGTGGGGGCGGTCCTGCTGGACCTGGTGCTGCCCACGGCGGCCTCACACCCTGGTGTGAACACCCTGCTCGGGGCCGCGCTGACCATGGTGGCCGTGCTGATCGCCGCGCTGGCACCACCGGCCCGCCGCTGACCGTCAGCGCAGCGGCACTCGCGGCGGCAGGGGTTGGTACGGCGGGTAGGGCGGCGTGTCGCGCCGGTTCTCCTCGCGGGTCGGGTCGGCCAGGCTGGCGAGCCGGACGGCCAGCAGCAGTCCCGGCACGGTGGCCAGCAGGGCCAGCGGGACCGCGACCCAGGCCTGTTCCGGGGTCCCGTTGAGCCAGCCGACCATCGGCAGCCCGGCCAGGACCATGGTGAGCAGGAAGCTGCCCACGGTCCACAGCACCCAACGACCTGGTGCGGGGCCGAGCCACGGTACGAGCAGCAGCACCGCCACCGCCACCGCGCCCAATGGCACGACGACCAGCACGGTGACCACGCCGGTGCCGTCGACCTGGGACCAGGAAGCGTTCAACACGAGCCCGGCCAGCAGGAGCGTGAGGGCCCCGGCGATCCCCCAACCGCGACCGCCGCCACCACGTCGGATCGCCAGATGACCGGCGACCACGGTGACCGCGCAGCCGAGCAGCAACGCGAGCGCGAGCGCGAGCCACACGTCGATCGCGCGCTGGACCCGCCCGCCGTCGTACACGTCGGGCAGTTCGGGCGTGTCAGCCATGTACGACTGGAGGCTGAGAAAGCCCTCGCGCCGCCACCCGCCGTCCGACAGGCGGCGTACGAATCCGTCCCGGCCGTTGGCGACCAGCACCTCGTGGCCGCCCCCGGCGTGCGGGTAGACGACGAGTTCGCGAGATGAGAAGTGCCGGCGAAAGTCACCCGGGTCGTCGTACCGGCGGGCCAACTCGTCACGCCGGGCGTCCGCCACCTCCCAGGCAACCTGCCAGGTCATGCCGGCGTCGTCGCTCTGCTCCACCCGCAGGTGCCCGGCGGCCACCCGGTAGCAGCGTCGCGGGTCGTCCGGCGCACACGCCTGCTGGCGCGGGGAGTCCAGACCGTCCAGCCGGGCCTCCTCGTTGTCGGTGGACTCTCGCCAGGTGGTCGCGCCGTCCTCGCTGACCCGCCAACGGCCGTCGGCCGGCTTGTCCGGCATGTACGGATCCTGAAAGCCGGAGCCGATCGAGATCGCCGGGCGGCCGTCGAGCGTCGTGGTGCCGAGCGCGTACGGGTAGTGGACAGCGCTGGTGGCGGCCACCGCCAGCACCGCCGGCGGCAGCACGACCAGCAGCCGCACCAGCCGGGCCGCGCGCTGACGCACCGGTCGCCGCCGGGCCCGGGTCCAACTCCACCAGGCCAGACCGAGCGCCGGCAGGGTGAGCAGATCGGTCCAGTCGGCTCGTACCAGTGACGGCCCGGCCAGCGCGGTCCAGGCCGAGGAGGCCAGCTCAGCGGCGTACCCACTGGATTTCACCAGCGCGAACCCGACGCCCACCGCGATCAGGCCGACCAGCGCGGCCGCCCGGGCCGGCAGGCGCGGCGCGAGCAGCGTGAGCAGCACCGCCACCAGCGGCGGCGCGAGCACCAGACCCGCGACGTCACTCAGCTTGCCGGTGAGCAGGCCGGGAAACGCCGCCTTCAGCATGCGGTCGTTGACCACCAGCACCACCAGGGCCACCACGGTGGCCGGGTGGCAGAGCCACGACAGTGTCGTGGGAGCGCCGTCAGGTGATGTCTCGGGCCCCGTCATCCCCTCAGGATCGGCCCGGCGCGTCTCGGTCCGGACACGCGGCGGTGTGTGTCCGATACCGACGGTCAGCCGGCGTCGGAGGAGTGCCCGGGGAACAGGTGGGCGGCCGGGTCGATGGCCACCGCCGCGTTGTTGACCGCCGTCGCGGCCTCGCCGAAGCCGGTGGCGATGAGCCGCACCTTGCCCGGGTACTCGGTGATGTCGCCGGCCGCGAAGACCCGGGGCAGGTTCGTCGCCATGGCGCTGTCCACCAGGATGTGCCGGCGGTCCAGCTGGAGGCCCCATTCGGCGAGCGGGCCCAGGTCGGCGGTGAAGCCGAGAGCGGCGACGACAGTGTCCACCGGAAGGGTCTCGGCCGCGCCGCCGCGTACGGTCACCTCGGCGCCGGTCACCGTGGCATCGCCGATCAGGCGGGTGACCTCGGCGTTGACCACCACCCGCACCGGCAGCGACAACACCCGGGCGACAGTCGAGGCGTGCGCCCGGAACTTCTCCCGCCGGTGCACCAGCGTCACCGAGCGGGCCACCGGTTGCAGGGCCAGCGCCCAGTCGAAGGCCGAGTCGCCGCCGCCGACGATGAGCACGTCCCGGTCGGTCAGCTCGGCCGGGTCGGTGACGAAGTAGACGATGCCGGCGCCGGGAGCGCCGTCGGCGCAGGGCAGCGGCCGTGGACTGAAGCTGCCGAGCCCGCCGGTGACCACTACCGCGCCGCAGGCGAGCTGCTCTCCGCCGGCCAGGCCGAGCACCGGCCGGTCATCGGCGTACGACAGCTTCTCGGCCCTCGTGCCGAGCAGGTACTGCGGGCCGAACGGCGCCGCCTGGGCGACCAGGTTGGCGACCAGGTCGCGGCCCTTCACGGCGGGAAAGCCGGCCACGTCGAGGATCAACTTCTCCGGATACATGGCGGTGACCTGGCCGCCCGGCTCCGGAAGCGCGTCGATCACCGCCACGGACAACCCTCGGAACCCGGCGTAGTACGCGGCGAAGAGGCCGGCTGGACCGGCCCCGATCACGGCGACATCGACCTCGCGCATGGCGTACCGTCGCTTTCCGCTCACGGATCAACGCGTGCTGATCTCGACGGTAGGCGGGGCACAGCGGTCGGGCAAGCATGTCCCAGGGGCGTGCCGAGGAGCAGGTCAGGGCAGGCTGAGGGGGGAGCCCGAGTAGTCCGGGCCGTCCACGGCCGGGCGGCGACGGCGGAACAGGATCGCCGCCACCACGCCGCCGAGCAGCCCAAACAGGTGGCCCTGCCAGGAGATCCGCTCGTCGGTGGGGAGGATGCCGACCAGTTGCCAGCCGTAGAGCAGACCGACGAGCAGGAAGACGGCGAAGTTCCACCAACTGCGTTCGACGATGCCCCGGGTGAGCAGGATGCCCAGGTAACCGAAGATCACCCCGCTGGCGCCGACCACCACCGAGTTGGGCGAGCCGGTGAACCAGACCCCGAGCCCGCTGACCAGGATGATGATCAGGGTCGACCAGAGGAACCGGCGGGCGCCCGCGGCCAGCACGAAGGTGCCCAACAGGATCAGCGGGATGCTGTTGCTGTAGAGGTGGTCGAAGCCGTGGTGCAGGAACGGCGAGAAGAAGACGCCGTCCAGGCCGTCGATGCGGTGCGGGATGATGCCGGCCGTCGCGTCCAGGCCGAACGCGAGCCCCTGGTCGACGGCCTCGATGAGGAAGAGGAACGGGACCACCGCGCACATGGCGACGAAGGCCCGGCCGAGCGCGGCGTAGAACGCCTCGGTGCCGAACCGGTAGGGGTCGCCGCTTGGCGGCTGCAGGCTCACCCCCCAACTGCTATCAGCAAAAGGGGCCGACCGCCACTCGCGTCCCGCTCGCTTGCCTGTCGTACGCGCGACGGCGGGGCAGGTGGTCGCCCACCCGCCCCGCCGTTCGACGACGTCAGTAGTTGCCGTTGTTCTGGAAGTTGCTCCAGGCGCCACAGGGCGTCTTGTACCGGCCCTTGATGTAGCCCAGCCCCCACTTGATCTGGGTGGCCGGGTTCGTCCGCCAGTCGTCGGCGATCGAGCCCATCTTGCTGCCCGGCAACGACTGCGGGATGCCGTACGCGCCGGAGGAGGAGTTGCTGGCCTTGTGGTTCCAGCCGCTCTCCTTGGTCCAGAGCTTCTCCAGGCAGGGGAACTCGGCGATGCCGAAGCCCGCTTCGAGCATCAGCGCGCAGCCGATCTTGCGGTTGCCGCTGTACTCGGCGCAGGACGCCGGAATCGGCCCCTCGTACGGCTTGGTGACCTCCTTGGCGGCGGCCTCGCGCTCACGCTTGCGCGACGCCGCGGCGGCCTCGGCGCGGCGGGCCCGCTCGGCGGCCTCCTTGGCGGCCTCCGCCGCCCGCAGCTTGGCCTGGTACTCGGCGGCCCGCTGCCGGGCGAACGCGATCTGGTGGCTGGCCTGGCGCTCGCGCTGGTAGGCGAAGTCGATCCGATCGACCTCGACGCTCTCCTGCGCGGTCAGACCCTGTTGCTGGGTTTCCCGGTCTTGGCCCAGATAGAAGCCACCGGCCACGCCCACGGAGAGCAGCGCGACAGCGGCCGTACGGGCGCCCAACCGGCTCCACAGCCGACTCACGAAGTGGTCCCTTCGTTGGGGGCAAGGACACGACGCGGCGCCAGGCCAGGTGGGCCCTCAGCCGTGCCGTGAGCGCCCCGACCGGTGAGCCGGTCGCGCCGACGCACCGACCGTCACCGATGCCGTCCAGAGCCTGGACGAACGATCACCAACGATGCCTGTGGTGCGTGGGCGCTCGTGGGACACGATCGCGCACAGTGAGGCTGATGGGAAACCAACCGGCCTGTTTGTGATCTGCACCACACCGAAAATCTGGACGAAAGCCTACAAAACCCCCATCACAGTGGGATGTCCTCCAAGAGGTCGGTCACCATCGCGGCGATCGGCGACCGCTCCGACCGGCTGAGCGTGACATGGGCGAAGAGGGGATGGCCCTTCAACGCCTCGATCACCGCGGTCACGCCGTCATGTCGGCCGACCCGCAGATTGTCCCGCTGGGCGACGTCGTGGGTGAGCACCACCCGGGAGCCCTGCCCGATCCGGGAGAGCACGGTCAGCAGCACGCCACGCTCCAGCGACTGGGCCTCGTCCACGATCACGAAGGCGTCGTGCAGGCTGCGCCCCCGGATGTGGGTCAGCGGCAGCACCTCCAGGATGCCCCGCGAGGTGACCTCCTCCAGCACGTTCTCGTGCACCACCGCGCCGAGCGTGTCGAAGACCGCCTGGGCCCACGGCGACATCTTCTCCGACTCCGACCCGGGCAGGTAGCCCAGCTCCTGGCCGCCGACGGCGTACAGCGGGCGGAAGACGATCACCTTCTTGTGCCGGCGGCGCTCCATCACCGCCTCCAGCCCGGCGCAGAGCGCCAACGCCGACTTGCCGGTGCCGGCCCGCCCACCCAGCGAGACGATCCCGATCGTCTCGTCGAGCAGCAGGTCGAGGGCGACGCGCTGCTCGGCCGAGCGGCCGTGCAGGCCGAACGCCTCCCGGTCGCCCCGGACCAACCGGACGGACTTGTCCGGCAGCACCCGGCCCAACGCGGAGCCGCGCGTCGAGTGCAGCACCAGGCCGGTGTGGCAGGGCAGACCCGCCGCCTCGTCGACGTCGAGCGTGTCGCCGGCGTACAGCGCGGAGATCTGCTCCTCGCCCAACTCCAGCTCGGACATGCCGGTCCAGGTCGGGTCGCTGGCCTGGCCGTGGCGGTACTCGTCGGCGCGCAGACCCACCGAGGCAGCCTTGACCCGCAGCGGCATGTCCTTGCTGACCAGGGTGACGTCCCGGCCCTCGGCGGCGAGGTTGAGCGCCACGGAGAGGATCCGGGCGTCGTTGCTCTCGGTGCGGAACCCGGGGGGCAGCACGCCGTCGTCGGTGTGGTTCAACTCCACCCGCAACGTGCCACCGGCGTCGTTGGCGGGCACCGGCGTGTCCAGCCGGCCGTGCTGGATCCGCAGCTCGTCGAGCATGCGCAGCGACTGCCGGGCGAACCAGCCCAGCTCCGGGTGGTGCCGCTTGCCCTCCAGCTCGGTGATGACCACCAGCGGCAGCACCACCTCGTGCTCGGCGAAGCGGTGGAACGCCGCCGGGTCGGACAACAGCACGGACGTGTCCAGAACGAAAGCCTGGCCCGCTGGTCGCGGCTCCTTGGGGTCAGCCGGCGCGGTTGCCGCGCTACGGCGGCTCCGGGGGGCGCGGCGGGTCGTGGCAGTCGCGGCCGGGATCTGGTCGGCACCGGCGGTGGTACGGCGAGTCGTCACAGGCCTGCTCCGACGGATGGGCACCCGGCCACCCGTGTTCCGCCTCGTCCGGTGCCCGGGGACACGGGGTCGGATGCGGAACCCCGTGCGCGAGGTCGCAGATCCGGGCGGACCGGCTGGCTCGGGAGAACCCCGTGCCATGCCTAGACGCTAGCGGCGGCGGACCGTCCCGGCTAGTGCCGTGATCGTGGATCTCCGGAGACAGCCCTGTGAACACCGCGCCGCCAGGTCGACAGCGGGGCGCGGCGAGCCGGCCGGGATGCATGCCCCCTGCGCGCATCCCGGCCGGCCGGGGCCACCGTCACCGGTCTGACGTGGCCCCGACGGTGCGTGTCCGCCGCGGACGACGCACCGCGCTTTTCGGCACCGGTCGGCGGGACCGCCCGGGGCGGCCCGCCGGCCGGCTCAGCCGGTCCGTCGAACGAGCGTGCCGGTCGGGTGCCGCCCCGTGATGGGGGCGGCCGGCGCCGTGAACGACGAGCCGGTGTACGTGGTGCCGGGGCGGGCCACCGTGCCGGCGGAGCGGACGGCCCCCGCCGAGGAGACCGACAGGGCGGAGGCGATCGCCGCCTGGGCGTCGCGTCGGCGCCGGTTCCAGGCGCCCCGGTCACCGTCGAAGTAGCCCTGTCGATAGCCGAAGCGGTAGCCGATGCGGTAGCTGAGCTGCCCGTGCAGCCGACCAGCCGCGTAGCTGGTGGCACCGAGCACCAGGACGAGGAAGACCACGAGGAACGGGCTCATCGGGCGGCCCCGGCCCGGCCCGGACGCCGCGTCATCGTTCCTCCGGCTCGGCCGCTGTGGGGTCGGCGGTGGGATCCGCGACCAGCAGCCGGTCCAGGTCGTCGGTGCTGACCTCCTCGACCAGTTCGACGCTGATCCGGCAGCCGTCCAGCACGACCTCGGCGACGGAGGAGCGGCGGATCTCCCCGCCGGCGTCGTAGACACGGACGCTCAACTCGGGGCAGCCGAGGTGGGTACGCCAGGCGTTCCACTCGGTGCGGTCGCCCACGCTCAGCGACAGGTATCGGCAGCCTCGGGCGAGATAGAGGCGCCACGGGGCACTCAGCCCCGCGGCCACTCCCTCGGCGATCAGCCCGAAGGCCTGGGCTCGGGTGGCGAGCTCGGTCACCACACCCCCTCGGCACCGGGGGCGTGACGCATGTGAGCACCAGTCGTCTCATGCACGTGACACACCGTAGATTGTCCCATGAGCGTGACAGTATCAGCTTTTCGTCCTCTTACATTCGCCACTACGGGCATCTATTCTGCCCGGGTGACACCCCTCCAGAGCGGCGCTGGATCGTTTACCACGAATCCGAGAGAGCCGTCACGTCAGCGTGACAGCAGCGTGCCTGGGCGTACGCCCGAACCAGGCTGGTCGTACCGTCACGGGGTGACCGAGACGGCCAATGCGCGAAAGATCGCCTTCGCCACCTTCGTCCGGCGTGCCCTCGACGAGGCGCGGGCGACGCGGGCCTGGAGCGGCACCGAGGTGTCCCGACGTACCGGCGTCTCCCGGCAGACCATCAACCGGTGGGTCCGTGGAGACTGGGCCAGCGACCCCGAGGCCGAACGCGTCGTCGCCTTCTGCGAGGGCCTGGGCCTGAACCCCGCCGCCGCCTTCGCCGCGCTCGGCTGGGACCGCACCGCGACCGGCCCGCGCGCCGGCCAGCCGGCCCCACCGATGGACCCGGACGTGGAGGCTCTGCTGCGCCGCCTCGTCGACCCGAACGTGTCGGACGCGGAGAAGTTCCACATCCGCGAAACCATCAGATATCTCGCATACCGCCCAACGTTGCCGGTCGATGTCCGAAATAGAGGCAATCAGGCAGGCTAGTTCCTCAGATGGCGAAAGAACGCCTGGTCAGGTTCATTCGTTTCGCTCCGGGGTCGGAACGGGCACGCTAGCGTCCGTACTCGTACTGCTTGGGCTCGTCATCGGCGGGGGGACGGGACAAGGCCGAACCCAGCCCTGCGGGACATAAGGAGGGGTCTGTCCATGACCCTGAAGTGGTGGGCAGTCGTGGTCGCCACGGTGTCGATGACACTGTGGGCGACCGGCAACGTGGTGACCCTCGCGGTCAACGGTGGGCAGCTGCCGCTGCCCGTCAACCTTCTCGCCCTCATCAGCGCCGGCACGGCGGTCATCCTGGCCGTCGTCGCGGAGCTGCACGAGCGGCTCAACGACCGGATCAGCGCACTCACCGAGTTCCTGGTGGCACGACTCAACGAGATCGAGACCCGCACCGGGGACCGCAACACCGGCTTCGTGGAGGGCTACCTGCTCAGCCACGGGCAGGACGCTGCGGTGGTGCCATTCGGACGCCGCGGACGGGGAGCCGCCGAACGCTGATCGCGCGCCGCCGAGCGGTGGTGCTCGGCCAGGAATGAGCCCTCAACGCCGGGGTACGCTGACGCGCGTGCCACCGTTGAATCTGGGCAACCACCAGCCGAGGACCCCGTTGGACGCCGATCAGGCATGGCAGTTCACTGCCGGCCGGGCGGCGGGGACCGTGCTCTTCTTCGACTTCGACGGCACACTCGCGCCCGTCGACGACGACCCGACGGCGGTCCGCCCCGCACCCAACGCCCTCGCCGCGATCGAGGCGCTGGCCCCGATGGTGCAGCGGATCGCGATCGTCTCCGCCCGGCCCGTGGAGTTCCTCCGGGACCGCCTCGGCGAGCTGAGCGGCGTCGACCTCTACGGTCTCTACGGGCTGGAGCACAGCCACTCCGGTGGCGAGACCGTCACCGAGCCCACCGCCCTGCCGTGGGTGCCGACCATGGCCGAGCTGGCCGACCTGGCCCGGGCGGAACTGCCACCCGGCACGCTCGTCGAGTTCAAGCGGCTCTCGGTCGCGCTGCACTGGCGTACCGCGCCGCAGCTCGGCGCGACCGTGCAGCAGTGGGGTCAGGCGCAGGCCGACCGGCTGGGGCTCCGGGTGCAGGCCGGGCGGATGGTGCTGGAGCTCAAGCCGCCCGTCGACCGGGACAAGGGCATGGTGATCGGCGAGGTGGTCCAGGGCGCCACCGGCGCCTGGTACTTCGGCGACGACGTCTCGGACATCAAGGCGTTCGCGGCGCTACGCGCCCGCGCCGAGGCGGACCCGGACTTCTTCGGCGTCTGCGTGGCCGTCGCCAACCCGGAGACCGGTCAGGAGGTGGCCAACGCCGCCGACCTGACCATCGAGTCCCCGGCCGCACTGGGTGACTTCCTCACCCGGGCCCTGACCCGGCTGCCCTGACCGGGCTCGCCTCCGCCCGCAGCAGGGCTCAGGCGCCGTACCGGCGCTGGCGGGTGGCGTACGAGCGCAGCGCGCGCAGGAAGTCGATGTGCCGGAAATCCGGCCAGTTGAGCTCGCAGAAGTAGAACTCCGAGTGCGCGGACTGCCAGAGCATGAACCCGGACAGCCGCTGCTCCCCGCTGGTGCGGATGACCAGGTCGGGATCGGGCTGGCCGCGGGTGTAGAGGTGCTCGGCGATGTGCTCGACGTCCAGCACCTCGGCCAGCTCCTCGATCGTGCCGCCCGAGGCGGCGTGCTCCAGCAGCAGCGAACGGACCGCGTCGGTGATCTCCCGTCGGCCGCCGTAGCCGACGGCGATGTTGACCTCCGCGCCGCCGCTGCGGTCCCGGGTGCGCTCCTCCGCGCCCTTGAGCGCCGCCGCCGTCTGGGCGGGCAGCAGATCAAGCGCGCCGACGATACGCAGCCGCCAGGGGTTGCCCTCCTCGGCCAGCTCCACCACCAGGTCCTCGATGATCTGCAGCAGCGGGTCCAGCTCGCTTGCGGGACGGCGCAGATTGTCGGTGGCCAGCAGATAGAGGGTCACGTGCCCGATGCCGGCCTGGTCGCACCAGCCGAGGACATGCTTGATCTTCGCCGCGCCGACCCGGTGCCCGTCGTTGGGGTCGACGAAGCCCATCTCCCTCGCCCACCGGCGGTTGCCGTCGCACATCACCCCGACGTGTCGGGGCACCGGCTTGCCCGCGAGCTTCGCCGTGAGCCGGCGCTCGTACACGGAGTAGATAAGGTTCCGCAGCGTCATCACCTAGCAGCGTAGCGACCCGCCAGCGGGATCACCCCTTCGGAGGCCGATCCCCGCCGGACAGTTCGACGCCGATCATGCCCAGCGTACGGGCGGTGAGCCGCCCGTCGCCCAGCCCCAGCTCGACCACATCGTCGAACACACGGTCGTCCCGGCGGGCCGCCCGGACCGCCGCGTCGACCACCCGCCGCCGTCGTGCCAACCACGCGGCGACCGAGCTGTGCCGCAGGTGGGTGCCGAGGCGACGACGCAGACCGAGGGCGTAGCGCCGCGCCGCCGCCTCGGGCGCACGGGCCGCCGCGGCGCCGGCCAGCGCACCGGAGAGCAGCGCGTAGAAGATGCCCTCCCCGGTGAACGGGTTGATCAGCGACAGGGCGTCACCGGCCAGCAGGGTGCGGTCCCGACCCGGTGCCGGCCGGTGCGTGGACAGCGGCAGGTGGTGGGCGCGCAGCGCGGTCACCGTCGACAGGTCCGTGCCGGGCAGCAGCGCGGCCAGCCGGTCCAGCAGGTACGCCCGGCTCAGAGGCTCACCGCGCAGCACCTCCCCGTACCCGACGTTCGCCCGCCCGTCGCCGATCGGAAACGACCAGGCGTACGCCGGCCAGCGTGCCTTCGACGTGACGATGAGCTGCTCGGGTGGGCCGGGCAGCGCCGGGGCGTACCCCCGGATGGCCAGCGCCAGGTGCCGGTCGGGGTTCACCGGGTGGCCGAGGGCCCGGCGCACCACCGACCCGGCGCCGTCCGCACCCACCACCACCCGGCCGGACAGCTCCCCGTCGAGCACCACCCGGTCGGAGCGCGGCTGGACCCGCCGGACGTTGTGGCGGCGCAACTGTGCCCCGGCGGCCACCGCGGCCGCCACCAGCCGCGCGTCGAAGACCTCCCGAGGCACCGTGTACGCGGGCCGGGGCAGCGCCCGAGCGACCGCCTGGCCGCCCGGCGAGACCATCCGCAGCGCGGGCAGCGCGGCGTAGCCGGCCACCGCCTCGGTCACGCCCAGCTCGGCGAGCACGTCCACCGAGTGCGCGGCGATCCCGTCGCCGCAGGCCTTGTCCCGAGGGAAGTCCGCCCGGTCCAACAGCAACACACTGGCGCCCGCCCTGCGCGCCGTCAGCGCCGCAGCCGCCCCGGCCGGCCCCGCCCCCACCACCACCACGTCGAACTCGTCGCTCACCGTGCGCCTCCCTCCGACCGGGGCGAAGCGGCTCGTACCCGTCCCGCCCGGCGATCACCTGGGCCATCGACACCGGCCACGGTGACCGACATCACCCGCCATCCTGCCCCCTGGCGGCCCGCCCGCGCCGCTGCCGCACGGCGCCGCACGGCCGCCGCACGGTCGGGCCACCCCGAAGCCGAACGACCCCGCAGCCGAACACCCCCCAAGCCCCCTCGACCCCACAAACCCTGGACCGGCGGCCACCTCGCGCGGCCATCAACCGCCGGCCCGCAACCGGCGGCCCGCAACCGGCGACGACGAGGCAGCGGCCCTAAAGCGGAGGCTCGGACCTGCGGAGGCGCGGCGCGGACCCGCGGGCGCGCGGACCCGTCGGCGCGCGGACCCGTCGGCGCGCGGACCCGTCCGCGCGGATGCGCGGATGCGCGGATGCGCGGATGCGCGGATGCGCGGATGCGCGGATGCGCGGACCCGTGCAGGCGCGGACCCATTGACCTGCGAAGCCGTGGACCGTGGATCCGCGGACCCGGAGCGGCACCGTGGCCGCCTGCTGCGTTCCCTGTCGAGCTGCCCCGCTGGTGGGGCGGAGTGTCTCCGATGGCTCGACGTCAGGCATTGATCGACTCGGGATCGCCGATATCGGGGTGTCCAGGGCGCCCGGTCACCCCGATATCGGCGATCTCGAGTTGATCATGGCCGGGAGCCGCGGCCGCGGCCCACCCAGGCGCCAGTTCCCCCCACTGCCGGAGCGCCCTGCAGGGGCAGCGGAGCGCCGGCCCACATCCGGTGCAGCTCGACAGCACCCGCCAACACCGCCAGCCGCAGGGCCGGGCCAGCCCCACACCCGGTGCAGCTCGACTGCACCTACCGACCCCGCAAACCCCGCCAGCCACGCCGAGCCCCACACCCAGGGCCAACCGACAACACCCGCCGACACCGCCAGCCACAGGCCAGCCCCACACCAGGCCAACCCGTCAACACCCGCCAACCCCACCCACCCCAGAACCAGCCCACACCCAGGGCCAACCCTCACAACATCCACCGAGCCCGTCAGTTCGCGCAGCGCGCGAACGGGGGCAACCCGGCGGGGCTTTCTAGACCGGGGCGGCGGCGTCTGGGGCGCGGGAGGCCCGGCGCAGGCCGTACAGGGCCAGCGCGGCGGCGGCGAGCAGCGGGGCGCCGTCGCGGATCAGGCCGTCCACGCCCAGCAGCCACCAGCACAGTGGCAGGTCCACGGCCAGCACGGCCAGCGTGACGACGACCAGCAGGCCCCGCGCCCAGTCCTTGCCACGCATCAGGAACGCGGTGCAGAACAGCACCGCGTAGCTGGCCGCGATGCCGGCGCCGAACCAGAACAGCACGGCCGGTACGGCGGACAGACGATCGTCCAGGATCGCGCCTCCGGCCACCAGCGCCGGCACCAGCATCAGCGGGCTGTAGGTGAACGCCGCGACCCGGCTGGTCAGCAGCCAACCGCTGGCCTGCGGCCGACGCGGCGGGATTTCGCGCCAGGAGATGCCGGCCCGGTCGATGACCAGCCGGGGCCGGTGTCGGACGAGATGCCCAGCGAGCGCCGACGAGCGGTAGAGCATCCACACCACAGCCACACAGAGCGCGGTGAGCAGGGCGAAGCCGAGCAGCCCGGGCAGCGGCGGCACGCCCTGCCGGGGCACGATCAGCCGGCCGACGGCGAAGATCGTGGTGACCGCGAGGATCAGCCCGAACGGACGGGCCACCGTGCGGCCCCGGCGGACGTGCCCGATCAGCAGCAGGAAACCGAACGAGCGCAGCATCGCCCAACCGGTGCGCACGGCCAGGCCGAAGCCCTGCTCCGGGGCGTACCACCAGTTGAGCAGCTCGACCACGACGGTCGCCGCCGCCGTCGTCGCGAGCAGGAAGGTGAGCACCCGGACGGCGGACGGCCGCCGGACCTCGGTCTCGGCGGCCGTCCTCATGGGATCCGTTGTTGCCCGCGGCGGGCGATGTTCACACCTAGCGCTGCGGTTGTACGGCGTCCAGGCGGGCGCGCAGCGCGTCCAACTCGGCCCAGAGCACGCCGGGCAGCTTGTCACCGAACTTCTCGAACCACTCGGTGATCAGGGGCAGCTCGTTGCGCCACTCGTCCGGGTCGACCTTCAGCGCGATCCGGACGTCCTCCGGGGTCATGTCCAGGCCCTCGACGTCGAGCGCGTCGGCGGTCGGCACCATGCCCACGGGGGTCTCGACCGCGTCGGCGGTGCCCTCGATCCGCTCGACGACCCACTTGAGCACCCGGGAGTTCTCCCCGAAGCCCGGCCACAGGAACGAGCCGTCCGCGTCCTTGCGGAACCAGTTCACGTAGTAGATCTTCGGCAGCTTGGCCTCGTCGCCGTCGGCGCCCTTGCCCATCTCGATCCAGTGCCGGAAGTAGTCACCGGCGTGGTAGCCGATGAACGGCAGCATCGCCATCGGGTCCCGACGGACCACGCCAACCGCTCCGGACGCGGCGGCGGTGGTCTCCGAGGAGAGGGTCGCGCCCATGTAGACGCCGTGCACCCAGTCGCGGGCCTCGGTCACCAGTGGGATGGTGTCCCGGCGGCGGCCACCGAAGAGGATCGCGTCGATCGGCACGCCGTTCGGGTCGAAGTACTCGTCGGCGAGGATCGGGCACTGGGTGATCGGGGTGCAGAACCGGCTGTTCGCGTGCGAGGAGAGGCTGTCGCTCTCCGGCGTCCAGTCGTTGCCCTTCCAGTCGATCAGGTGCGCCGGGGGCTCACCCATGCCCTCCCACCAGACGTCACCGTCGTCGGTGAGGCCGACGTTGGTGAAGACGGAGTTGCCCCGGTCCAGCGTCCGCATGGCGTTGGCGTTGGTCTTCCAGTCGGTGCCGGGCGCGACGCCGAAGAGGCCGTACTCCGGGTTGACCGCGTAGAGCCGGCCGTCCGGGCCGAACCGCATCCAGGCGATGTCGTCGCCGATCGTCTCGACCTTCCACCCCGGAATGGTCGGCTCCACCATGGCCAGGTTGGTCTTGCCGCACGCGGACGGGAAGGCGCCTGCGATGTGGTGGACCTTGCCCTCCGGCGAGGTGATCTTGAGGATGAGCATGTGCTCGGCGAGCCAGCCCTCGTCCCGGCCCATCACGCTGGCGATCCGCAGCGAGTAGCACTTCTTGCCGAGCAGCGAGTTGCCGCCGTACCCGGAGCCGTACGACCAGATCTCCCGGGTCTCCGGGAAGTGCGAGATGTACTTGGTCTCGTTGCACGGCCACGCGACGTCCTGCTGACCGGGGGCGAGCGGGGCGCCGATCGAGTGCAACGCGTGCACGAAGTCCGCGTCGTCCCCCATCGCGTCGAGGACCTTCGCGCCCATCCGGGTCATGATGCGCATGGACGCGACCACGTACGGGCTGTCGGTGATCTCGACGCCGAACATCGGGCTCTCGGCCTCGACCGGTCCCATCACGAACGGGATGACGTACATGGTGCGACCGCGCATCGAGCCGCGGTACAACTCGGTCATCGTCCGCTTCATCTCGGCCGGCGCCATCCAGTTGTTGGTGGGGCCGGCGTCCGCCTCGTCGACAGAGCAGATGTAGGTGCGCTCCTCGACCCGGGCGACGTCCGTCGGGTCGGTGCGCGCGTAGAACGAGTTCGGCTTCTTCTCGGGGTTCAGGCGGATGAGGGTGCCGGCCTCGACCAACTCATCGGTGAGGCGACGCCACTCCTCGTCCGACCCGTCCACCCACACGACCCGGTCGGGGGTGGTCAGTTCTGCGACCTCACGGACCCAGGCAAGCAGTTTCGGATGGGACGTCGGGGCCTGATCGATACCCCGCACTACAGCCGGAGCAACCATGACACATCTCCTTGTGGTCGACGCTGACCGATCTATGGGATGCACGAGTCTCAGCGACGCCATGCGCCGCCTTCGTGGAAACCTGGGATTGGCCTCAGCGTAAACCGGGCAGCCTTCCTAGTCAGTGGGACTGGTTGTGAAGAACTGCACAAGGTACGGCGACGCTGCGGCATCACGATCTGATACCCGCTTTCCTGCGCAGTTTCACGCAAATCTTGTCGTGCACCCCGGTCGACGCGCTTTGCGGTCGGGCCGCCAACCCGCCCGGCCGACCGGTGCGGGGATTCCCGTTCCGGGGCGCGTCAGTCCTCCCCCTTGGTCACGCTGCGTCCACCTGGTACGTACCGGGTGAAAGGGCCGGCACGAGCGACGATGTCCGGTCGCCGTTGCTACCCCGCCGACTGGCCGACAGCCGGTAGGCTCGCCCCGTGGCCGCCACGATGACCGGGGAACAACCGGGTCCCCGGCAGACCCGACCGGGTCTGGTCCGCGGACTGCTCGACCGTTTCGGTCACCTCGTGCGCGAGCTGAGCAAGTTCGCCACCGTGGGCGGGATCGCCTTCCTCATCGACTTCGCGCTCTTCAACTACCTGACCACCGCGCGCGGCATGGAGCAGGTGACGGCGAAGACGATCTCGACAGTGATCGCGGCGACCTTCGCCTTCCTCGGCAACCGGTTCTGGACCTGGCGGCACCGCCAGCGCAGCAACCCTGCGCGGGAGTACGCGCTGTTCTTCTTCTTCAACGCCGTCGGCCTCGGCATCGCGGTGGCCTGCCTCGCGATCAGCCGGTACGGGCTCGGCAGCATCTGGCCGGCCGTGTTCCAGACACAGCTCGCCGACAACATCGCCAGCTTCATCGTCGGCACGGGCCTCGGGACGCTGTTCCGATTCTGGTCCTACCGGCGGTTCGTCTTCGTCGAAGCGGGAACTCCGATCGTTCCGCAGGTGGAGCACGACCGAGACCACGGTGCGTGACCTGCCGCCCACCTCGTCCGGCCGGTGATCGCCGGCTTCACCGACTGCCCTAAGGTGTTTCGCATGCGTCTTGTCCGTCTGCTGCCTGAGCGTTGGCAGAAGTTCATCAACGAGGCGCTCAAGTTCGGCATCGTCGGCGGCATCAACACCGTCATCAATTACGCGGTGTTCAATGTCCTTGCACTTACCGTTTTCGTCAACGGTCAGTTGAAGGCGACCGTAATCGCGACCGTCGTCGCGACGATCACGTCGTATCTGATGAATCGCCACTGGACGTACCGGGATCGCCCGAAATCGGCGCTTCGTCGGGAGTACGTCCTGTTCTTCCTGTTCAACGGGGCCGGCCTGCTCATCGAACTGGGCGCCGTTGCCGCGGCCAAGTACGGGCTCGGCGTGCACGGCCTGCTGGGGCTGAACGTGGCCAAGACCGCCGGTGTGCTGCTGGCCACGCTGTTCCGCTTCTGGTCGTACCGGACCTTCGTCTTCCAGCCCGTCTCGCCGACCGAGGACGAGACCAAGGCCGAGCCCACCTGGCACGACATCCCGCGCGACGAGTGGGACACCATGGCCGAGATGGACCCGGTCGCCGAGCTGGCCGAATCCGTCTCCGAGTTGGAAGAGGCGCAGTCCAGTGACCGCCCCGACCCGACACCCGGCCCGACCGGCGCCGCTCCCGCCCAGCAACGGCCCACACCGTTGACCGCCGGCCTCCCCGCCGATCTGGACGCGGAACTCGCCGCGGAGCTGCACGCCGGCACCCGTCGCGCGCCCCGCCGGTGACGCCTCCCGCCATCCGCTCCGGCACCGGGGCGCCCGCCGCGCTGTTCTTCGAGGATCTCGTCCCGGGGCTCACCGTGGACCTCGGGACCGTGACCGTGGACGGCGACGAGATGCTGGCCTTCGCCCGCCGCTTCGACCCGCAGTGGTACCACGTCGACCCGCAGCTCGCCGAGGCCAGTCGGCACGGCGGAGTGATCGCCAGCGGCTTCTACACGGTCAGCCTGTTCATGCGGGCGTACGTCGATCACCTGCTGTCCCGCGCGGCGGCGGACGCCTCCCCCGGTCTGGAGGAGTTGCGGTGGCTCGCCCCGGTACGCGCCGGGGACCGTCTCGCCGTCCGGGTCGACGTGATGGGCGCCCG
Organism: Micromonospora sp. NPDC049114; assembly: GCF_040648635.1. NCBI lineage: Bacteria > Bacillati > Actinomycetota > Actinomycetes > Micromonosporales > Micromonosporaceae > Micromonospora > Micromonospora sp. NPDC049114. The sequence goes on from NZ_JBEZEA010000001.1 coordinate 575,669, forward strand.
CCCGTCGGCCGCCCGTCCCGGGCTCGGCACCGTCATCCTCACCGGCACCATGCTCCGCCTCGGCCCGGACAACCGGCCCGAGCAGGAGGTGCTGCGGACCCGCTTCCGTGGCTGGTTCGCGCTACGCCCGGTCGAGACGGACCCCGAGGCCACACCCGCCGAGAGCGGCCCGCAGAAAAGCGGACCAGCCGAGTCCGGACCGGCGGAAACCGGGCCAGCCGAGGCCGGATCCCCAGCCGAGGCCGGATCCCCAGCCGAGGCCGGATCCCCAGCTGAGGCCGGATCCGCGGATGGCGGGCCAGCCGGGGCCGGACCGGCGGAGGCCGGGCCGTCCGAGGCTGGGCGGCCGTCGGCGGCCGCGGGGCCCGTGGCCGAACAGCACGCCTGACCGTCCCGCCCCGACGCTCGGGCCGGGACGGTCAGCGCTGAACGGGATCAGCTCGTGGTGTCGCGCAGCGGCTTGCCCTCGCGCATGTCGGCGAGGATGTCGCGCATCTCCCCGTCGCCCAGCGAGTGCTTGTCGTGCTGCGCCTCGACCAGCTCGTAGAGGGTGGTCTGCACCCGGCTGACACCCGGCACGTCGGCGAGCACCGACTGGCCGCGCTCGCCCGCCGACTCGATGGTGAGGGTGCCGCAGCCGAGCAGCCGCTCGAAGAAGTGCTGGTTCATCGAGTGGTCGTTGATCCGGGTGAGCGGAAGGTCCCGCCGGTCCCGGGAGAAGACGCCCTGCTGCAACAGCACGCGCTCGTTGGTGAACAGGTAGTGGGTGGTACGCCAGACCAGGAACGGCCACAGACCGAGCCAGAGAACCGCGACCAGGGCGATCACCCCGATCACGGCCAGCGCGATCGAACCACCGCTGCTCTCGGGCAGCAGGAGCACGCCGACCACCACCGCGGCGATGGCCAGCACCAGCACCACGATCGGCCGGATCAGCGCCTTCCAGTGCGGGTGCAGGTGCAGCACGACGTGCTCGTCCTTCGTGAGCACGTCTTCGGGAAACGCCACGACAACCTCCAACGCCATTTACTCGACGCGCAGACGGTAAACCCCCCAAGCCCCACCACAACATCCGCCACGCGGCCCCACCCCACCTTCCGCGATCTTGCACTTTCGGTCGCCGTTACGCGGCCTCTGCCTGTTTCGCCCCGACAGAAACTGCAAGATCGCGGGGCGGGGGCGGGGGCCCCGGGGGGGGCCGGGCTAGCGGAGGTGGAGGACGTCTCCGGCGGATACGACGCGGGTTCCGGTGGGGGTGGTCAGTTGGAGCTGGCCGTCGTTGTCGATGCCGGTGGCGGTGCCGGTCAGGTCGTCGCCGCTGGGAAGCAGGACGCGCACCTCGCGGCCGATCGTCGCGCAGGCCGCCACGTAGGCGTCGCGCAGGCCACTGGCCACGGCGTCCCCGTCGGCGGAACGCCAGCGGTCGTACCAGTCGGCCAGAGCCCGCAGCAGAGCCCGCAGCAGCGGATCCCGGTCGGTGGCCGCCGCACCGGCCAGTTGCAGCGAGGTGGCCGGCAACCCGGTCGGGTTCACCGGCAACTCGTCGGCGCGCAGGGTCACGTTGAGGCCGACGCCGAGGACGATGGCCGGCGGTTGGGCCGAGGAGCGCCCCGGCACCGCCTCGGCCAGCACCCCGGCGCACTTGGCGTCGCCGATGAGCAGGTCGTTGGGCCACTTGAGGGTGGCCTCCAACTCGGCCAACCGGGCCACCGCCTCGACCAACGCGACGCCGGCGAGCAGCGGCAGCCACCCGTACGCCGTGGACGGCACCGCGACCCAGCCGCGGTCCGGCACGGCCTCGCCGGGCCGCAGCAGCACGCTGGTGGCGATTCCGGCGCGCGGCGGCGACTGCCAGACCCGGCCGCGCCGACCACGGCCGGCGGTCTGCCGTTCCGCGACCACCACCAGGCCCTCCGGCTCGCCCGCCGCGGCGGCCTCGGCCACGTCCGCGTTGGTGGAGCCGGTCTCGGCGTGCAACTCCAGGCGGGCCCACGGCCCGTTCGGCGCAACCAGCGCGCGCCGCAGCCGGGCCGCCGACAGCGGCGGTCGGTCCAGATCGGTGTACGGGGAACCCGGCATCCCGTCAGCCTACGGCGGTGACCGCGGGAGGTACTGAGGCGTACTGCACAGCAGCACCGACCTGAACCATCGTTATATTCCCTGGGTGACTACCGAGACCGGGACCAACATCCACAGCACCGCGGGCAAGCTGGCGGACCTGGAGCGCCGGGTCGACGAGGCGGTGCACGCCGGGTCGGCGCGTGCGGTCGAGAAGCAGCACGCGCGGGGCAAGAAGACCGCCCGCGAGCGGATCGAGATGCTGCTCGACGAGGGCTCCTTCGTCGAGCTGGACGAGCTGGCCCGGCACCGGTCCACGGCCTTCGGTCTGGAGCGCAACCGCCCGTACGGCGATGGCGTGGTGACCGGCTACGGCACGGTGGACGGCCGGCAGGTGTGCGTCTTCGCCCAGGACTTCACGGTCTTCGGCGGCTCACTCGGCGAGGTCTTCGGCGAGAAGATCGTCAAGGTGATGGACCTGGCCATGAAGATCGGCTGCCCGGTCGTGGGCATCAACGACTCCGGCGGCGCCCGCATCCAGGAGGGCGTGGTGTCGCTCGGCCTGTACGGGGAGATCTTCTTCCGCAACGTCCGCGCGTCCGGGGTCATCCCGCAGATCTCGCTGGTGATGGGGCCCTGCGCCGGCGGCGCGGTCTACTCCCCGGCCGTCACCGACTTCACCGTGATGGTCGACCAGACCTCGCACATGTTCATCACCGGCCCCGACGTGATCAAGACGGTGACCGGCGAGGACGTCGGCATGGAGGAGTTGGGCGGGGCCCGCACGCACAACACCCGCAGCGGCAACGCGCACTACCTCGCCACCGACGAGGACGACGCGGTCGACTACGTCAAGGCCCTGCTGTCGTACCTGCCGTCGAACAACCTCGACGAGCCGGTCGTCTTCGAGGCCCCCGCCGACCTGACGATCACCGACGAGGACCGCGAGCTGGACACGCTCGTCCCGGACTCGGCGAACCAGCCGTACGACATCCACACCGTCATCGAGCACGTCCTGGACGACGGGGAGTTCCTGGAGGTCCAGCCGCTCTACGCTCAGAACATCGTGGTCGGCTACGGCCGGGTGGAGGGCCGCCCGGTCGGCGTGGTCGCCAACCAGCCGATGCACTTCGCCGGCACCCTGGACATCGCCGCCTCGGAGAAGGCCGCCCGGTTCGTGCGCACCTGCGACGCGTTCAACATCCCGGTGCTGACCTTCGTGGACGTGCCCGGCTTCCTGCCCGGCACCGGCCAGGAGTGGGACGGCATCATCCGCCGGGGCGCCAAGCTCATCTACGCGTACGCCGAGGCGACAGTCCCGAAGGTCACCGTGATCACCCGTAAGGCGTACGGCGGCGCGTACGACGTGATGGGTTCCAAGCACCTCGGCGCGGACCTGAACTTCGCCTGGCCGACCGCGCAGATCGCCGTGATGGGCGCGCAGGGCGCGGTGAACATCCTCTACCGCTCGGAGCTGGCCGGCGCCGAGGACCCGGCGGCGGTGCGGGCCGAGAAGATCGCCGAGTACGAGGACACCCTGGCCAACCCGTACGTGGCCGCCGAGCGCGGGTACGTCGACTCGGTGATCCCGCCGCACGAGACCCGCACCCAGATCGTCCGGGCGCTGCGCGTCCTGCGCACGAAGCGCGAGACCCTGCCGCCGAAGAAGCACGGCAACATCCCGCTGTGATCCGCGCGGCCCTGCTCGCGTGATCCGCGCGGGCCCTGCTCGCGTGATCCGCGCAACTTCGGGGAAAGTGCTGCTTCCCGGCCTCGGGAGGCAACAACATCCCTGATGTTGCGCGGATCAAGAAGGGTCAGCAGGCCGGGTTGGCAGCGGGGCACAGTCGCCGGGCGGCCGTGCGGCCCAGCGCCTCGAGATCCGCGTCGCCCAGGCCCAGGTCCGGACTGGGCTCCAGGACAGTGACCAGGTCGCCGACCCGGACCACGACTGTCATCCCGACCGGGCTGGAGCGCTCGAGGGTCCTTCCGGAGGCCGGGCCACGGGGGGCGAACGGCACGTGCCGCACCAGAATCGACTCGTCACCGGCGAAGTTGCTCGCCGCCGTCTCCCAGGCGTGCTTGCTCTCGTTCGGCGTCGTCTCGCCCGCCGCCTCGACGGATTCGGCGAAACGCCACTCGGGGCAGGCGTCGAGCAGCGCCCTCAGGTGAGTGAAGAGTCGCGCGCTCACCAGCGGATCGAGCCGGTAGACGTCCTGGCTGAGTTCGACGCGTACCGCTGCAATGCCGTCCTTGCTCCGCGACAGCAGCGTCTGCGACCGCGAGTAACGGGAGTACGCGGGGATCGCCGACACGCCCCGGTCGTCGCCGCACCTCTGCAACGTCGGATCCAACCTGACGACCTCACCGAGGCCGGCGTCGCCGAGCTGCACGGCGTTCTTCACCGGCACCTCGGTGACGGCCAGCAGGGAGTCAAGGGGGATGTCCGCCCGGACGGGGCTCTGCGGCAGCGCAGGCATGGTGGCAGCGGGCGGAGCCTCCGGCCGGGCCGTCAGGGCGTACGCCGGGCCGGTCACCGCCGCGAGCACCGCGACCGCCGCAAACGCGACGGTGCGACGCCGACGCCTGCGGGCCGTCGCCCGGATCTCCTGCGGCTCCGGCCACCTGACGTCACGCAGGTCCCGGTGGATCCGTTCGACGAATGCCGCGTCGTCACGCATCGGTGGCCTCCTCCAGATCAGAGACGGCGAGCAGACCGGCGAGCGCGGTACGCCCCCGGGAGAGGCGGGCCTTGACCGTGCCCACCGGGGCGGCGGTCTCCCGAGCCACCTCGGCGACCGGCATACCCATCAGGTAGTACAGGGCGATGGCGGTGCGCTGCTCCTCGGGCAGTCGACGCAGCGCGGCGACCACCTCGACCGTGTCGGTGCCCGGCCCGGGAACGGTTTCGGTGGCGCCGTGACGCAGATACGCGCGGGCGCGACTGCGCAGGCTGCGCCAGCGGCTGACCGCAATGCGGCTGGCCACCACCCGCACCCACGCCTCCGGGTCGTCGTACCCGCTGATCGTCGACCAGCGCTGCCACGCCCGGATGTACGCCTCCTGCACCGCGTCCTGGGCCTCGACCCGGTCGCCGGTGAGGGCGTAGACGAAACCGAGCAGCCGTTGTCGGCTCCCCCGGTAGAACTCGTCGAACCCGTCGACGTCCGGCACCCGCTACCTCCCCGTGTCGGTCGCAGGGAACACGCGCCGGACACGGCCGTCGGTTGCCCCGGTCAGGCGATCATCTTCTCCAGCTCGGCGAGCGGGAACGCGCCGGCCGCGATCCGCTCCCGGGTGGCCCGCCGTACCGCCCGCTGCACTGCCACGTTGGCCGGCGTCGGCACGCCGTGCAGCCGGCCGAGCAGCGCGACCTCTCCGTTGAGGTGGTCGACCTCGGTCGAGCCGGCGCCCCGGGCGAGGCTCTGCCAGGTGGACCCACCGGTGCGGCCCGCGCCGTCGACCGGGCGCTGCTGCACCAGGTCGCCGCGTTCGGCCTTCTCCTCGTCCGGGGAGGTGTGCGGGATGCGCGCGGCGGCGAGCGCGGCGACGCCCTCGGCGCGTACCCGCTCGGCCAACGCGTCGGGGATGTCCTGCCCGAGCAACGCCTGGAGGCCGTTGCCGAGGTTGTTGAGCAGCTTGCCGTACTTCCAGCGCAGCACGTCCGTTCGCACCGGCGCGACGAAGCCGGCGGCGGTCAGGTCGGCGGCGATCGCCCGGTCGGTGTCGTCGGCGCCGACCGGGTACCGGCCGATGTGGAGCATCCCGGGGTGCGGGTGCCCGTTGGCCACCACCACGCCCGGGTCGAGGTGGGTGGCGGGCAGCCAGACGCAGACCGGGTGCACGTCGGCGAAGAGCCGCAGGGCGGCCCGCTCGTTGGCCACCCCGTTCTGCGCGGTGACCAGCGGCAGCCGCTCGCCGGCCGTGCCACCACCGGCGACCGGCGCGTCCACCCACGTCGCCAGCGCGGCCTCGGTATCCTGCGACTTGACGGTGAGCACCAGCACCGTGTCGGCCGGCAGCGGCCGGTCGTCCGGGCCGTCGACGGCGGCGAGCCGGGCGGTCACGTCACCGTCGGGCTGGCGCAGCGTCAGGCCGCGCTCCCGGATCGCGTCCAGGTGCCCGCCGCGCGCCACGACTGTCACGTCCCGGTCGGCCTGCGCCAGTCGTACGCCGATGGTCCCGCCGACCGCGCCCGCCCCGATGATCACGTATCGCATGGCCTCATTCTGCCCGCCGCCCCGCGGCACCCCGGCCGGGGATTAGAGGGTTAGGCCGGCGTCGGTGAGGATGGGGCCAGCTAGCAGCAGGGCGCCGGCGACCAGGGCGGCCAGGTTGACCAGGGCGAAGACCGTGACCCAGAAGAACGCCGGGAACGGGGTGAGTCCGGCGAGTTGGTCGGCGTCGGAGGCGGGCATCCGGCCGCGCGAGCGCAGCCGTTGCAGCTCCACCACCGGCCGCACCCCGCCCAGCAGCAGGAACCACACCCCGGTGTACGCGAAAGCGGCCTGCACCTGCGGCGTCGCGTACCAGGAGACGGCGAACACCAGCGCCCCGGTGACCAGCAGCGACACCACACCGAACGCGTTTCGGATCATGACGAGCATGGCGAGCAGCAGCACCACCGCGACCCAGAGCAGCAGGGTGATCCGGTTACCCCCAAGCAGCCACGCGCCGGCCAACCCGATCAGCGGCGGGGCGACGTACCCGGCGAGCAGGGTCAGGATCATGCCCGGTCCGGTGGGCCGACCGGCGGAGAGCGTCAGCCCGGACGTGTCCGAGTGCAGCCGGATGCCACGCAGCTTACGACCGGTGAGCAGAGCGACGAGCGCGTGCCCGCCCTCGTGGGCGATGGTGATGGCGTTGCGGGCGATCCGCCAGGGCAGCCGGGTGGACACCACCACCAGCGCGACGGCCGCGGTGATCAACACCAGCAACGGGGGCGGGTCCGGCTGCGCGCCGAACAGCGTGTCCCACATCTCGCCCAGTCCGTCGATCGACATCATGGGGCGCGAGCCTACCGGCGGCGTTCCGTGTCGCTGCCGAGGCACCGGCTCGTATCCTGTGAGACTGATCGGGTGGCGAGTGAAGCGGGAGGTGAGGGCCGATGAGCGCGGAACCCCTGGGACACCACGTCGGGCTCTGGACCGAGGCCGACTATTTCGCCCTGGGTGAGACCCCGGACCGCATCGAGCTGCTCGACGGGAGCCTGATCGTGAGCCCTGCCCCGAGCCGATGGCACCAGCGGGTGTCACGCCGACTGGCGAACAGCATCGAGGCAGCAGCTGATCCTGGCGGTCTGTTGGTCTATGAGGCGATCAACGTCCGGCTCGGCGTCGACCGGGTCGTCATTCCGGATCTCGCCGTGACCGACATCGACGACGACGGCGCCTTTCTGGACGCCGAGCGGGTGACCCTCGTCGGCGAGATCGTCTCGCCGGGCAACGCTGCTGCTGACCGCCTGGTCAAGATGCAGCTCTACGCGATCGCGCGAATCCCCTGGTACCTGCTGGTCGAGCAGGACGGCAATGGTCACTCGCTGCGGCTCTACCGGCTCGACGGCGAGCACTACGTCGAGGATCAGGTCGCCAAGGCCGGTGAAACGTTGAGCATCGTCGAGCCGTTCCGTTGGCAGCTCGACCCGGCCACCCTGCGCTGATCGCTTCCGCACGGCAATCCCCGGGAGCCACCGACAGTCGTCGATGAAAGTTTTCTCTACAGCTATTGCGATCAAGGGCACTTACCTCCAAAGATGGGCGTCAATAGACCGGCGTCCCTGGAGGCACTCATGGCCCGTACCCGATCATCGCTGCGCCGCGCGCTCGCGGCCGGCCTCACAGTCCTCGCCGCCGCCGCGGCGACAGTGGTCGCGACCGCCGGCCCGGCGGCGGCAGCCACCACCGCAGGCGTCGACGTGTCCAACTACCAAGGCAGCATCAACTGGACCAGCGTCCGCAACGCGGGCATCGAGTTCGCCTTCATCAAGGCGACCGAGGGCACCAGCTACAAGGACCCGCGCTTCAACGCGAACTACGTCAACGCCTACAACGCCGGGGTGATCCGCGGGGCGTACCACTTCGCCCGGCCCAACATCTCCGCTGGCTCGACCCAGGCCAACTACCTGGCGTCCAACGGTGGCGCGTGGTCGGCGGACAGCCGCACCCTACCGGCGGCGCTGGACATCGAGGGCAATCCGTACGCTGGCGGTTACTGCTACGGGCTCAGCACCACGGGGATGCGCAACTGGGTGCAGGACTTCCTGAACACCTACCGGTCCCGCACCGGCCGGTACGCGGTCATCTACACCACCGCCAGCTGGTGGAACCAGTGCACGGGCAGCTGGACCGGCCCGTGGGCCAACCACCCGCTCTGGCTTGCCCGCTGGGCGAGCACGCCGGGTGCCCTGCCGGCCGGTGCGCCGGTGTGGAGCTTCTGGCAGTACACCAGCAGCGGCGCCGTCTCCGGGATCAGCGGCAACGTGGACCGCAACTACTGGAACGGTGACCGGAGCCGACTGATCGCACTGGCCAACAACACCTGATCGGGCGGTTGGCGGCAGCGGGATCGACGGTCACCTCACGGTCGACAATCGGTCCGGCTGCCGCCACGCCACCGCGTACGGGTCAGGCCCGCCGTCGGCTCAGGGCCGGCATCTGGGTCTCGCTCAGGGCCTGCGCCCGAGCCTCCTCGGGAGCAAGCGCTCCCCGCCGGCTCAGCCGCCAGGCGCCCACCCCGCAGACGGCCACGGTCACGACACTGAGCAGTGCGATGAACGCCGGAACCCCCGCGGCGACCAGCAGCAGCACCGCGTCGCCGAACGCGACGAGCATCCACAGTGCCAGTCGGGGCTTGGCGTCCCTCCGTCGGTAACCCATGTCGTACCTCCTTCCGTCGTCGAAGGTCAATTACCCCGGACGACGCAAGGTCATGCGAATGAGTTTCAGTCCTGACGGTCGGGCACGAAGCCCTTGGCGATCCGGTCGAAGTTCGGCAGGTTGGCCTGCCAGTCCTTCTCCGCGATCTCCCACCGCAGCGCGTAGCCACGGTTGCTGGCCGTCACGAAACCCCGGTTACGGACGTGGATCCGAGTCCCGTCCCGGGTCTCCAGCCACTCCCAGTCGCCGCAGGTCTTCCAGAACGTGCACCGCCTGATGCCGATCAACTTGTAGTCGTTGACGAGGTTCTTGCGACCGCTCTCAAGGCTCTCCCAGTCCTTGACCGCGTCCTTCTTCGGGTTGGGAGTCCACTGCACCAGCAACTCACCCGGTCCGTTGGCCTGGTCGAAGACGACCGTGTTGCCATCGGGCTGGCTGCGTATCCAGCCGTCAGGGATCGGCAGCGTGAAGCCGGCCGGGTCCTTGTGCAGCTTCCAGCCAGCGGGCAGCGCGTTCGGGTCGGCCGACGGCGTGGCCGAGGGCGTCGGTGCGCCGGTGGTGGGCGGAGGCGCTGCCGGAGCGGAGGACTGCGCCGGGGCCGACGTCGCGGCCGCCCCGCTCGTCGCGTCGGCCTGCGGGCTCTCGTTGTCGTCGCCGTTGGTCAGCATCGGCACGATCACCACGAGGCCGACCAGCAGCAGGGCCACCAGCGCCCCGATCAGCACGTTCCGGCGGGTGTTGTTCGGCTTCGTACCGTCGAACGCCGGCACCGCCGCGCGCCCGGCCGGGCTCACCGGGGGCATCACCGACGTCGGGGCCGAAGGTTTGCGCTGCTCCGGCGCCACCGGCGCCACCGGCGGCCCGTCGACGGCCGTCGGCTCGTCGTCGGCGTCCGTTTCACCGTCGTCGGCGGCCGCCGTCACGGCCGGCTCGGCCTCGGCCGTGGTCGGGCGGTCGATCGTCGCGGTCGGCTCGGCCGGCACCGTGGCCGTCGGCTCGGCGTCCGCGCCCGCGGGCACGACCTCCGTCGGCGAGGCGTCGACGACTGCCGGCCCGGCCGCGGCCGCGGCGACCGGCGGCGGGGTACGCGGTGCAGGCGGCGACACCGGGCGGGCGGCGCTCTCCTCGGCGGGGCGCGGCGCCGGCACGAGCGGCGGGCGCGGCTCCCGTGGACCGTTCGGCCCCGGCCGGCGTACGCCATCGAGCAGTGAGATCCCCCGCGCCCGCTTGCCTCCGGCGCGGCGCAGCAGCCGCTCGGCCACCTCCGCGGTGATCCGCTCGTTCGGGTCCTTCTGCAGCAGCCCGGTGAGCACCGCCTTGAGCGGGCCGGCGTTCTTCGGCGGCGGCATCGGCTCGGTGGCCAGCGCGGCAAGCGTGGCGATCGCGGACGGCCGCGCGTACGGCGACTTGCCCTCCACCGCCGCGTAGAGCGTCGCGCCCAGCGACCACAGGTCGGCCTCCGGCCCGGCGGTGCCCTCCCGGGCCCGCTCCGGCGAAATGTACGCGGGCGAACCGAGCACCATGCCGGTGCGGGTGACGTTCGGGTCGCCGGGGATCGTGGCGAGACCGAAATCGGTCAACACGACCCGGCCGTCGTCGCCCAGCAGCACGTTGCCCGGCTTGACGTCGCGGTGCATGACGCCCGCCTTGTGGGCGGCGTTCAGCGCGCCCAGCACGCCCAGGCCGATCTCGATCGTGCGGGCCACCGACACCGGCCCGTCCTCGGCGAGGGTGTCCTGCAGAGACTTCGACGCCACGTACTCCATGACGATCCACGGGTCGCCATCGGTGCGCAGAACGTCGAAGATGCGTACCACGTTGACGTGGTTGAGCCGGGCGATGGCCCGCGCCTCGCGCAGCGACCGCTCCCGCATCTCGCGGCGTTCCTCGTCGGTGAGGCCGGGCGGCGGCACCAACTCCTTGATGGCGACGTCGCGGTGCAACACCTCGTCGCGCGCCTTCCACACCCGACCCATGCCGCCCTGGCCGAGCGGCGACAGAAGCCGGTATCGGTCAGCGACGAGTTGGGGAAGCGCGTTCGACATCGGTGAGACGGTACCCGGAGCCGCCGACGCTCACACCGCCGGCACGCCACTGTTCGCGTCGGATGACTTCGAGCCGCGTACCCTGGCGGCATGTCTGCCGAAGAGCCGCTGTTCCGGGTCGTTCGCGGCGTGCCCACCGCCGAGGAGTTGGCCGCTCTGGTCGGCGCGGTGATCGTGCGGTCCCGCCCGGCCGCCACCCCCGCGCCGGTTGCCACGTCCGCGTGGGCCCGCAGCGGTCGCCCGGCCCGCCCCGACACCTGGCGTGCCTCCGGCCTTCCTCGCCTTTCTCGCTGACCCGGGTCGCCCCGGTGGGGGCTGCCAGGATGGCGTGCAGCCGTTAACCTCACTCAGGGAAACGGTGCCGTGACGGATAGGGAGGATCGATGATCCCCGAAGAGGACCAGCCGGCGCCCTGGCTGCACAGCTACGGCGGCATCGAGGCCGACATCCGCCAGCTCCGCGAGTTCGCCGACCGGCTCGCCGCCGACGTCGAACGCAACTACGCACCCCACCTGTCGTACATCGCCGACGACATGTCCGCGAAGGTGCCCAACCCCTGCGACGCGTTCATCGAGCTGGTCACCTTCCTGCACGCCCACCACGAGACGCAGCAGGCCACCGCCGACATGGTGTACGCCGTCCGGGGCGCAACAGGCCACCTCGCCGCCGTCGCCGACCGGGTCGCCACCCAGTACGCCGACAGCGACGCCTTCTCCGCCGCCCGCGCCGTGGACGTCCAGCGGGCCCTCGCCGACCCCGGCACCGTCCTGCCCGGCGGCCGGACGCCGACGCTGACCGACCCCACCGGCCCCGAGAGCCAGAGGCCGGTGGTCCTGCCATGATCGAACGAGGTGGCGGCCGCACCTCCGGCCAGACCGACTGGCACCTGATGGACGTCAACAGCATGTGGGCGTGCCTCCAGGACCACGACACCACCAACCACTGGAAACAGGTCGCCGGCTGGCGCAAGGTCTGCGACCTCGCCCAGATCCACCTCGGCCGACTCCAGGAGTACCGGCGCGGGCTCGCCGAAGCCTGGCCCCCGGAAACCAGCGCCGCCTCCGGCACGTACCTCGCCCAACTCGACGACCTGATCGCCAAGGTGCGGCACACCCACGACGCCGCCGCCGCCAACTACACCGCGCTGTCCGCCGCCACCCAGGCCATCGGCACCACCCGCGCCGAGCTCCGCAAGATCCACGAGGAGTACGCGGCCAAGCTCCAGCAGAAGCAGGCGTACGACGCCACAGCCGCGGACCCCAAAGCGATCATGGGTAACCGGGTTGTCGAGTCACCGGTGACGGACGGCGAGCTGGAACGGCTGAACGTGCAGGCACGGGCCATGATGTTCAACCTCAGCGGCGAACTCCAACAAGCCCAAGCCACCCTCCAAAAACCCCCGCCGCCGCCCCCGAGGTTAAGGCGAGACCCCGCCAGCACAGATGCTTACGATGCCAGCACCGGACCGACGATTCCGCCGATCGTTCCAGTGCCAATCACCCCCGACACAGCCGTTCGCCGCCCCTTGTTAAATCCAGCCGGCAGCTCGCATCCCGTTCAGGCATCTACCGTGGGACCGATACTTGGCAGTGCCGGCGCGGGCGTTGCACCAGCACCACCACTCGCCAACGCAGGGTTACCGGGAGTTACACCGAACATAGCGGCGACGGGCTTCGGGCCGACAGCTCAAACACCACCCACCTCGCTCGTTAGGCCGCAGGTGCCGCCGCAAGGGCAAACCGACGCTATCGGGCGGACCGCCAGCGGAGCAACCAAGGGTTTGTCCCACATCCCGACGGCCCCGTCGGCCCGAGCGGCACCAACTAACGGCCTCATCGGCGGCATGCCTAGCTCCGGACTCGGCTCGCCTGCCTCCGGTGGCAATCCAACGCGGAAGGTTAATCCGATCGGCGGCGTAATAGGCGGTGGCGGTGCTGGCACCACGCCGACCGGCAGTGCCGGCTCGCGTCCGGGCAGTGGCCGTAGTGCAGCCGGAGGACACGGCTTCTCGCCTATCGGTGGCGCCCCTGGTACGGGCGGCAATTACGGACCAAGCTACCCTCCTGGCCGTCCCGGGAGGAACGGATATGAAGAAGATAGGCACGCTTGGGATCCCGACCATCCGTGGAAGACCGACCATGGCGTCAACCCTATTGTTCGCCCGCCGGAGGAGCCTGGCCCATCTGACCCAGGACCGGCCATCGGCCTCGATCGGTGAGTCAATCCAGCCGACAGAGCCTGGCAGCATTGGCCGCCCTTCTGTCGCTAATAGCACCAATAGCCTTACCCGCGAAGAGCAACTCTCGCCAGCCGACAAGCGAACCCAGTGAGGTCGAACGGGTCCGCACGGATCAATGGCACCTAAAATATCTGAAAACCTCTGATGCCCAAGAGATCACACGCGGCCGCGGGGTAATCGTCGCAGTTCCAGATACAGGCGTTCAACCGCACCCCGATTTGCGGAACAACCTGCTTCGTGGGATCGATATGGTCTCCGACGGCAACGGCGATGGTCAGAATGACCAGAATAGTCACGGCACCGGTATGGCGGGGTTGATCGCGGCCCATGGGCAAGGAGGCAATCTTGGCGCCTTGGGGCTAGCTCCCGATGCAAAAATACTCCCGATCCGCGATACTCCCACCAACGGCCAAGGGGAGGCTGACGCCTTGGCCGCCGGCATTGATTATGCTGTTCGCCAAGGCGCTGATGTGATCTGCATACCGTCGGTCGGCGGTGCTGGCATTCCGTTGCAGCGATCCATCAAAGCAGCACTCGCCGCGAATATCGTTCTGGTTGCTGCCGCCGGCAACAAACCGGAGGACACCAAAGTCGGTTACCCAGCATCAGAGAATGCAGTTATCGCGGTGGGGGGGGTAGATCGGAATGGGAATCATGCCGATATCTCCGTTACGGGCCCCGAGATTGACGTGGTTGCGCCGGCGGTTGACATTTACAGCACGAGCATTAACGGCAAGTACCGCAAAGGCACAGGCACCTCTGACGCGACGGCGATTGTGGCTGGGGCGGCGGCGTTGATCAGGTCGAAGTACCCCTACCTGCCGGCGCAGGAGGTGGCCCATCGGCTTACGGCCACAGCCATCGACAAGGGTCCGCCGGGCCGGGACGACGAGTACGGGTACGGCGTGATCGATCTTGTGGCAGCGCTGACGGCAGACGTACCCCCGCTGGGGTTTGAGTCGGTGAGCGCTCCGGCCGGCGCTGGCCCGACCACGACGGCCGACGCTCGGCCCGGTGAGGGCGATGATGGCGCGACAGCTCGCGGTCTCGCCACTCTCGCCGTGATCGTGGCCGCTGGCGTCGGATGGGCGCTGGTGGTGCGACGTCGGCGGCGTGGTGATGATCCGCCGCCCAGAATCAGTCGCTGATCGGCCGGAGCGCGTTGATCGACTCGGGATCCTTGATATCGGGGTGTCCGGGCGGCGGGATACCCCGATATCCATGAAGTCGAGTCGATCATGGAGGGGCCGAAGGGCTGATCGACTTTATATCGGCGATGTGGGTCTTTCGTGGCTGGTTGAAAGGCCGATATCGGCGATGTGGAGTGGATCAAGAGCGCCAGGCCGCGTGGACATGAAGCGCCAGGCCGCGTGGACATGAAGCGCCAGGCCGCGTGGGCATGAAGCGCGGGGCCGTGGCGTGAGGAGCACGGCGTTGGGGGCCACGCGGGGGCGGGTGGACCGGTGGTGGGTGGTGAGCCGGTAACGTCGGGCTGGTGTCTGATTCTCTGCCGCTCCGCCTCGTGCTCGCCTCGGCCAGCCCCGCCCGTCGTAAGTCTCTCCAGGCCGCTGGCATCGAGCCGGAGGTGCTGGTCAGCGGGGTGGACGAGTCCCTGGTGGTGACCGATCGGGCCGAGGAACTGTGTCTGGAGTTGGCTCGGCTCAAGGCGGAGGCAGTCCTGGCCCGACTGAGCCCGGCCGCAACGGCAGCCGAGCCAACCCGCACGAACACAGGCACCAGCACGAACGCAGGCACCAGCACGAACGCAGGCAGCAGCACCGCAGGCACCGGTCAGCGGACCCTGATCATCGGCTGCGATTCGGTGCTCGAGTTCGACTCGGAGATTCTCGGCAAGCCGGCGGATCCGGCCGACGCCACCCAGCGTTGGCTGCGGATGAGGGGGCGCAGCGGTGTCCTGCACAGTGGGCACTGCCTGATCGACGGCGTCAGTGGGCGGCGTGCGGAGGCGGTTGCCTCGACGACAGTCCATTTTGCGGACATCAGCGACGACGAGATCGCCGCGTACGTCGCCACCGGCGAGCCGCTGGCGGTGGCGGGCGCGTTCACGATCGACGGGTTGGGCGGGCCGTTCGTGGAACGGATCGAGGGCGACCCGGGGACCGTGGTCGGATTGTCGATGCCGCTGCTGCGTCGGCTCCTCGCCGAACTGGGGCTGCAGATCACGGACCTGTGGACAACTGTCGCGCCGGGCGGCCAATCGGTCGAGCCGATCGGTAACGTCCGGTCATGACCACGAAGTCGATCCCGCTCACCGACGAGTTGCACGCGTACCTGGTCGCGCACGGCGCCCCACCGGACGAGATCATCCAGGATCTCGCCGAGGAGACCCGGTCGCTGCTGCCCGAGCACGCCTCCATGCAGGTGGCACCGGAGCAGGCCGCGTTCCTGACGTTCCTGACCCGGCTGCTGGACGTACGGCAGGCCGTCGAGGTTGGCACGTTCACCGGCCTGTCGGCGCTGGCCATCGCAAGGGGGTTGCCCGAGGGCGGGCAGCTGACCTGCTTCGACATTTCCGAGGAGTTCACCGGCATCGCCCGGCGGTACTGGGCCCGCGCCGGCGTGCAGGACCGCATCGACCTGCGGATCGGCCCGGCCGGCGAGACGCTGCGGGAGTTGCCGCACGAGCGTCACCTGGACTTCGCGTTCATCGACGCGGACAAGACCGGGTACCCGGTCTACTGGGCCGAGCTGGTGCCCCGGATGCGGCCGGGCGGGGTGATCGCCGTGGACAACGTGCTGCGCGGCGGGCGGGTGCTCGCCCCGCGGGACGCCAACGACCGGGCGATCGCCGCGTTCAACGACGAGGTGCTCGCCGACGTACGGGTCGACCCGGTGATGCTGCCGATCGCGGACGGCCTCACCCTCGCCCGGGTCCGCTGACCGCCGCGCTCTGATCCACTCGGGTTCCTGGAAATCGCGGC
Source organism: Micromonospora sp. NPDC049114 (assembly GCF_040648635.1). NCBI lineage: Bacteria > Bacillati > Actinomycetota > Actinomycetes > Micromonosporales > Micromonosporaceae > Micromonospora > Micromonospora sp. NPDC049114. Next base: position 591,828 of record NZ_JBEZEA010000001.1, read on the forward strand.
ATCCTCGGCGGTAGGACACCCCAACTTTCAGGAACCCGAGTCGATCAAGCCGGGCCCGGGGTCAGGCCGGCCCAGGGGCGAGCGTCAGCGGACGCTGCGGGCGAACTGGCGGGCGGCCCAGAAGACTCCCAGCGCGGCGAGGACCGCCGTGATGGTGAGGCCCTGCCAGACCTTGTCGCTGCCCAGGTCGCCGGCGAAGAGCGCGCGGGTGCCGTCGACCGCCCAGGAGAAAGGGTTCCAGTCGGCGATGCCCTGCAGCCAGCCCGGTGCGAAGGTCAGCGGCAGCAGGATGCCGGAGAGCAGCAGCACCGGCTGCGCCACGGTGTTCATCAGTGGGGCCAGCGCGTCCTCGCTCTTGACCTTGAGTGCGACGCCGTACGAGACGGCCGAGGTCATGAGCGCGATGAGGGCGAGCATGAGGTACGCCAGCAGCAGGTCACCGATGAACACCCGCAGGTCGAACAGGAGCGCCAGCAGGGTGATGATGACCGCCTGCACGATGAGCGAGACCACGTCGCGCAGCGAGCGGCCGAGCAGCAGGGCGAGCCGGCTGATCGGGGTGACCCGGGACCGTTCGATGACGCCGGCGCGCAGCTCGGCGATCAGGCCGAAGCCCTGGAACAGGCCGCCGAAGATGGCCAGCAGCACCAGCAGACCCGGCACGAAGATCTTGTAGGCGGCGGCCTGGGTGGGCGCGTTCAGGGCCGGCTTGAGCAGCGGGGCGAAGAGCAGCAGGTACATCACCGGCTGGAACACGCCGACGAAGACCCAGACCGGGTTGCGCAGCAGGAGCTGGATCTGCCGCTGGAAGATCAGCCACGTGTCGCGGGCGAATTTCATGAGTCGTCTCTCCGGTGGTCAGGACTCGCGCAGCGAGCGGCCGGTCTTGGTCAGGAAGACGTCGTCCAGGCTGGGCCGGTGCAGCTCGATCGAGCGCAGCTCCAGCCCGGCGTGGTCGAGTCGGCGCAGCACCTGGGGAATGGCGGTGGCGCCCTCGTCGACGTAGAGGCGCAGGCCGCCCTCGTCGGCGGTCTCCAGCTTGTTGACGTACGCCTCGCCGTCGAGCGCCTGGGCGGCCTGCGGGGTGGCGGCCAGGTCGAGGCCGACGAGCACGACGTCGCCGGAGATCTCCCGCTTGAGCTCGGCCGGGGTGCCCTCGGCGACGACCTCGCCGTTGTCCATGATCGCGATGCGGTCGCAGAGCGCGTCGGCCTCGTCCAGGTAGTGCGTGGTGATGAAGACCGTCATGCCGTCGTTGCGCAGTCGCCGGATCTCGTCCCACATGTGGGCGCGGCTCTGCGGGTCGAGGCCGGTGGTCGGCTCGTCCAGGAAGACGATCTTCGGCTCGTGGATGATGCCGAGCGCGATCTCGACCCGCCGGCGCTGGCCTCCGGAGTAGGTCTTGCACTTGCGGTCGGCGTACTCGGTGAGCTGGAAGGCGGCCAGCGCGCGGGCGGCCCGCTGCTGCGCGTCGGCCTTGCCGATGCCGTACATCCGGGCGTGCAGGACCAGCTCCTCACGGGCTGTGGACTCGTCCCACGTGCTGCCGCCCTGCGGGACGTACCCGATCCGGCGGCGAACCTCGGCCGGATCCTTGCGCAGGTCGGCTCCGGCGATGGTGGCCTCGCCGCCGTCGGGCTCGATGAGCGTGGCGAGCATCCGCAGCGTGGTGGTCTTGCCGGCGCCGTTGGGGCCGAGGAAGCCGAAGATCTCACCCTCGGCGACCTGAAGGTTGACGCCCCGCACGGCGTCAACCGTCTTCGTCTCTCGACCCGCGCGGGAGCGGAACGACTTCCGCAGCCCCCTGGTCTCGATCATTTGTGCTCCTGGTCGGTCGGGCCGGTCGCGCCGGCCGTCGAGTGGGACGACGCCGGACGGCGCACTCCCCCGCTGTGCCGCCAGCAGGCTAACGCGATATAACTCTTCTAGTCAACGTTGATTATTCCGTGGCAGTCGGAGGCCGCGACTCCTGGCGGTCCTTCCACCCCGACCAACCCTCGGCGTTCTCCAGCTCAGCAGGCAGGTACGACACTCCCGAGTCGATCCGTTCCGCGATCCGGTCGCACCACCCCATCTCCGCCTCCGCCCGCGCCGCCCACAGCTCGAACATCCAACCCACGTGCGCCGGCTTGCGGTTACGCACCCAGTCCGACTCCAGGGAGGCGCGCATCGACTCGACGCCGGCGCGCAGCAGATTGGCCCGGTTGCGCAGGGCCGCGGCGGCCTCGGCGCGCGGCATGGCGGGCAGGAAGGAGAAGGCCACCGCGAAGGGGTCGGACGGCTCCGTGAGGTTCCACCAGGAGTTGCGCAGCAGCGTCTCGAACTCGTCCTCGCCCTTGGGAGTCACCTCGTAGGTGGTCCGGGCCGGACGGGCGCCGACCTGCTCGGTGGCGACGGCACGGAGCAGGCCTTCCTCGGTGAGCTTGCGCAGCGCGTGGTAGATCGAGCCGGGCTGCACGTTCGCCCACTTGTCGGCGCTCCAGCTCAGCAGCTCACGGCGCACGTCGTAGCCGTGCACGGGCTGCATCCACCGCACCAGACCGAGAATCATCATTCGAGTCGCAGACACCACACAAGCGTAATAGCCAAGTTTGACTAACTTCAGTGCCGCACCCCACACTGAGCGATCGTTAGGGTCGGCACGGGTGGCCGATACACTCCCGGTCAGTAACCTGCCGGGAGGAGCCACGAGGTGCGCAAGGTACTCATCGCCAACCGCGGCGAGATCGCCGTCCGGGCCATCCGCGCCTGCCGTGACGCCGGCCTGGGCAGCGTCGCCGTGTACGCGGACTCCGACCGCGACGCCCTGCACTCCACCCTCGCGGACGAGGCGTACGCGCTCGGCGGGGACAGCGCGACCGAGACGTACCTGCGCATCGACAAGCTGCTCGACGTCGCCGCCCGGGCCGGCGCCGACGCCGTACACCCCGGTTATGGGTTCCTGTCCGAGAACGCCGACTTCGCCCAGGCGGTCATCGACGCCGGGCTGACCTGGATCGGCCCCACCCCGCAGGCGATCCGCGACCTGGGCGACAAGGTGACCGCCCGGCACATCGCCCAGCGCGCCGGCGCTCCGCTGGTCCCCGGCACCCCGGACCCGGTGGGCAGCCCCGACGAGGTGATGGCGTTCGCCGTCGACCACGGGCTGCCGGTCGCCATCAAGGCCGCCTTCGGCGGTGGTGGGCGCGGCCTCAAGGTCGCCCGGACCATGGAGGAGATCCCCCAGCTCTTCGAGTCGGCCACCCGCGAGGCGGTCGCGGCGTTCGGCCGGGGCGAGTGCTTCGTCGAGCGCTACCTGGACCAGCCCCGGCACGTCGAGGCGCAGGTCCTCGCCGACCAGCACGGCAACGTGATCGTGGTGGGCACCCGGGACTGCTCGTTGCAGCGCCGGCACCAGAAGCTCGTCGAGGAGGCCCCCGCGCCGTTCCTCACCGACGCCCAGCGCGCCCAGATCCACGACAGCGCCAAGGCGATCTGCCGGGAGGCCGGCTACCACGGCGCCGGCACTGTGGAATACCTGGTCGGCAAGGACGGCACGATCTCCTTCCTGGAGGTCAACACCCGGCTCCAGGTCGAGCACCCGGTCACCGAGGAGACCGCCGGCATCGACCTGGTCCGCGAGCAGTTCCGGATCGCCGACGGCGAGAAGCTGCGGATCACCGAGGACCCGACGCCGCGCGGGCACGCCATCGAGTTCCGGATCAACGGCGAGGACCCGGGCCGTAACTTCCTGCCCGCGCCGGGCACCGTCACCACGCTGCGCCTGCCCACCGGCCCGGGCGTCCGGGTGGACACCGGCATCTCGGCCGGCGACGTGATCGGCGGCAACTTCGACTCACTGCTGGCCAAGGTGATCATCACCGGTGAGACGCGGACCGAGGCGTTGGAACGCGCCCGCCGCGCGCTGGACGAGATGGTCGTCGACGGGATGGCCACCGCGCTGCCGTTCCACCGCCTGGTCGTGCGGGACGAGGCGTTCACCGCCGAACCGTTCACCGTGCACACCCGGTGGATCGAGACCGAGTTCCACAACACCGTGCCGCCGTTCGTCGCCGCCGCCGGCGCCGTCGAGGCGCCGGAAGAACGCGACACCGTCGTGGTCGAGGTCGCCGGCAAGCGCATCGAGGTCAGCCTCCCCGCCGGCTTCGGCGGGAGTACGACCACCGCGGCACCCGCCTCCCGCAAGCCGGCCCGGCGCGGGGGCGGAGCCAAGGCGGGCGCCCCGGTCGGCGGCGACGCGCTCACCTCCCCCATGCAGGGCACCATCGTCAAGATCGCGGTGGCCGAGGGGGACACGGTGGCCGAGGGCGACCTGGTGGTGGTGCTCGAGGCGATGAAGATGGAGCAGCCGTTGCACGCCCACAAGGCGGGTACGGTCAGCGGGCTCACCGCCGAGGTCGGTGCCGTCATCACCGCCGGCGCCGCCATCTGCACCATCGCCTGAGGGGCGAGCGCGAGATCTCTGCTGCGGGTGGAGCAGCCGCGGCCGACCCCGGCGGTGTGGGTCGGTTACGCGGTCGGCGGCAGCGGCGTGCGCGCGTTCCGGACGGCGTACCGGTGGAGGGTGACGCCCTCGTCGAAGCGCGCCTGCTCGATCAGGTCCAGCTGCAGCGGCTCGTCGAGGCTGTCGAACAGCGGGCGGCCGGCGCCGAGGATGACCGGGTGCGTGAAGAGCAGCAGCTCGTCGAGGAGCCCGGCCCGCAGCAGCGCCGTGGCCAGTGTGGCGCCGCCGACGCCGATGTCACCGTCGGTCCGTCGCCGCAGCTCCGCGAGCTCGCCGACGGCATCGTCGCCACCGATGATCTCGGTGTTGTGGTCGGCGCTGGTACGCGTGCGGGAGACCAGCACCTTGGGCTTCGACGTCCAGATCTCGCCGTACTCGCGTAGGTAGCCGGGCAACGACTCGTCGTCGCGCGCCGCCGGCCAGAAGCCCTCCATCGTCTCGTAGATCGTGCGCCCCTGGACCAGGAGCGACAGCGCCCGGGCCCGCGTGTTGAACTCCTGGTGCAGTGACTCCCCGATGCGCAGCCACTCTCCACCGCCCTGCTCGCCAGGCGCCCGCTCGATCAACAGATCGGCGGACACGTTCATCCAGTACACGAACCGCCCCGACATGGGCCCTCCCTCAGTGATAGCGATATGCAACTGCTTCGACCTACCCTAGGATGAAGTGATAGCAGAGTGCAATCACTTGCCGGGGAGGGCGTGATGGATTCGGTGCCACGCTCGGGTTGCCCGATCAATCAGGCGGTGGAGGTTCTGGGCGATCCGTGGGTGATGCTCGTGCTTCGGGACATCATGTTCGGCAACCGGCGGCACTTCCGCGAGCTGCTCGCCGGCAGCGAGGAGGGCATCGCGCCGAACATTCTCAGCAGCCGCCTGCGGCGCCTCGTCGACGCGGGCCTGCTCACCCGCGAGGACGCCCGACGGGGGCAACGGGCGGCCTACTCGCTCACCGAGGCGGGCATTCAGACACTGCCGATCATGGCAGCGTTCGGCTCGTGGGGGCTGGCCCACCGTGGTGGCGAACGTCGCCTCCGGGTGCGCGCCGAACTGCTCCGCGACGGCGGCCCTGAACTGATCACCCGCCTGATGGACGACCTACGCGAGGTGCACCTCGGTGTCCCCCGGCCCGATCCGCACGCCCGGCGAGCGGTCGACGAGCTTCGCTCGGCCTACGAGACAGCCACCCGCGACCGATCCGATCCGCCGGAACCGCCCACCTCGTGACGGACCCCACCACCCAACGGCGGCTCCGGCGCACGTGCCGGCCGGTGACCCGCCGCACAGGACCGGGGGGTGGGGGTGGTTTGAGCCACCAGCGGCGGCAGGAGTGGGCGCGAGCAGGAATGATGTTCAGGTGCGCTTCCTTCACGGCGCGGTTCCCGCGCACGACCTGACCTATACCGACGTCTTCATGGCGCCGGCCCGCTCCGACCTCGGCTCCCGGCTGGACGTCGACCTGTCCACCGGTGACGGCACCGGCACCACCATCCCGCTGGTGGTCTCGAACATGACGGCGGTCGCCGGGCGGCGGATGGCCGAGACGGTGGCTCGGCGGGGCGCGATCGCCGTGATCCCGCAGGACATCCCGATCGAGGTCGTCGCGAACGTCGTCGCCTGGGTCAAGCAGCGACACCTGGTCTACGACACACCCATCACCCTGGGCCCCACCGAGACCGTCGGGGACGCCATCCACCTCCTGCCGAAGCGGTCGCACGGCGCGGTGATCGTTGTCGACGAGGCCGGTCGGCCGGTGGGCGTGGTCACCGAGGCGGACACCACGGGCGTGGACCGGTTCGCCCAGCTGCGGCACGTCATGTCCACCGAGCTGCACACCGTCCCGGCGGACGCGGACCCGCGTACCGGCTTCGACCTGCTCTCCGCCGGCCGGCGCCGGCTCGCCCCGGTGGTGGACGCCGACGGTCGGCTGGTCGGCGTGCTGACCCGGCAGGGCGCGCTGCGGGCCACCCTCTACACGCCGGCCGTGGACGACCGGGGGCGGCTGCGCATCGCCGCGGCGGTCGGGATCAACGGCGACGTCACCGGCAAGGCCGCCGCGCTGCTAGAGGCAGGCGTGGACACGCTTGTCGTGGACACCGCGCACGGCCACCAGGAGCGGATGATCTCGGCGTTGCGGGCGGTCCGCAAGCTGGACCCGGGCGTTCCGGTGGCGGCCGGCAACGTCGTCACCGCCGAGGGGGTACGCGACCTGGTCGAGGCCGGCGCGGACATCATCAAGGTAGGTGTCGGGCCGGGCGCGATGTGCACCACCCGCATGATGACCGGCGTGGGCCGACCGCAGTTCTCCGCCGTGCTCGACTGCTCGACGGCGGCCCGCGAGCTGGGCCGGCACGTCTGGGCCGACGGCGGCGTGCGGCACCCGCGCGACGTGGCGCTCGCGCTCGCCGCCGGCGCGTCGAACGTGATGATCGGCTCCTGGTTCGCCGGCACCTACGAGTCTCCCGGTGACCTCTACACCGAGCCGGACGGTCGGCGGTACAAGGAGAGCTTCGGGATGGCCTCGGCGCGAGCGGTCAGCGCGCGTACCGCCGACGACAGCCCGTACGACCGGGCCCGCAAGGCGGTGTTCGAGGAGGGCATCTCCTCGGCGCGGATGTATCTGGACCCGACCCGGCCCGGCGTCGAGGACCTGATCGACGAGATCATCGCCGGGGTCCGTAGCGCCTTCACCTACGCCGGAGCACGGGACCTGACGCAGTTCCACGAGCGCGCGATCGTCGGCGTGCAGAGCGCCGCCGGCTTCACCGAGGGGATGCCGCTGCCGACGAGCTGGTAGCAGCGCCGCTCGGGGCGGACGGCTCGGGGCGGGTGCGGGGCAGCCGGGCGCAGGCCACCAGGCCGATCAGGAGGAAGCCGGCGGCGGCGAAGGCCGCGTACCGGGTCGCGTCGGAGAAGGCGATGCGGGCCTCCCGGGCGATCGGGGCGGTACGCGGGTCTTCCGCCAGGCCCCCGATAGCCGCTCCGGCGCTCTCCTTGACGGCCGTGACCACCTCGTCCCGCTGCCCGGCGTCGAGGCCCGGCTGGTCGGCCAACCGGTCGCCGAGGATGCCGCCGAGGCTGGCGAACAGGACGGTGCCCAGTACGGCGATGCCGAGCGCCGAGCCGACCTGCCGGGCGGTGCTCTGCACGCCGGAGCCCTGCCCGCTGCGCTGCACCGGCACCTCGGAGAGCGACACCCCGGTCAGTTGGGCGGTGGCCATTCCGACGCCGATGCCGTAGACGAAGAGGAAGCCCAGCGGAGCCCACCAGCGGGTGTCGGGTGCGACGACGAAGCCCAACCCGGCGACCCCGACCAGTTCGGCGGCGACGCCGAGCTGGACGACCCGGGCGGCGCCGAGGCGTTGGGTCAGCGGGGCGCCGATGCCGCTGGCGAGGAAGCTGCCCACGGCGAGTGGCAGCAACGCCAGACCGGTGTCGAACGCGCTGTAGCCGAGCACGTTCTGGTACCACAGCGGCAGCGCGAAGAGCAGCCCGAATTCGCCGAGGCTGACGATGGCGGCGGCGAGCACGCCGTTGCGGAACGACCCGATCCCGAACAGCGACAGGTCGAGCAGGGCGGGCCGGCCGACGCGGTTGCGGCGGAGCTGGTGACCGAGGAAGACGGCGAGCGCCGCGAGGCCGAGCAGACCGGCCACCGGTACGGGCGAGAGGGTGACGTTCCAGTCCAGCCCGAAGAGGCTGAACGGCTTCTCCCGCTGCCACCAGCCGTAGGTGCGACCCTCGATGAGGGCGAAGACGACGCCTGTCATGCCGAGCACGGAGAGCAGCGCGCCGATGATGTCGATGCCCCGCTCGGCGCGGTCGTCGCGGGACTCGGCGACCAGCGCGAGGGTCACCGCGACGACTGCCACGCCGACGGGGACGTTGATGCCGAAGGCCCAGCGCCACGAGTACTCGGTGGTCAGCCAGCCGCCCAGCAGCGGGCCGAGGGCCGCCGCACCGCCGATGGTGGAGCCCCAGACGGCGAAGGCGATACCCCGGTCCCGTCCGGTGAAGTTGGCGTTCAGCAGCGAGAGCGAGGTGGGCAGCATCATCGCGCCGCCGACGCCCTGGAGCACCCGGGAGGCGATCAGGGTTTCGCCGGAGCCGGCCAGGGCGGCCAGGACGCTGGCTGCCACGAAGACGACCACCCCGGTCACGAACATCCGGCGGCGTCCGGACCGGTCGGCGAAGCGACCGGCGACGAGCAACAGCGCCGCGAAGACCAGGGTGTACGCCTCCTGGACCCACTGCGCGTCCGTCGAGGTGATGTCGAGGTCCCGGATGATCTGCGGGACGGCGACGTTCACGATCGTGGCATCCACGATGATCATCGCGACGCCCAGGCTGATCGCGAACAGCCCCCACCAGCGTCCGCGCCCGTTCTCGGCCATTGACTCTCTCCTTCTGGTAGCTAGATTTTCTAGCTACCCGGGCTGCTAGCTTTTACCCATGGCGCGGCCCCCGTCAACCCCGACCAGCGAGACGGCCCGTGCGCTGCGGGAGCTGTTGCGCGTGGCCGGCGACACCCGGGGCGCTCTGGCCCGTCGGCTGGGGATCGGCACCACCGACGCGGCGGCGATCGACCACCTGATCTCCAGCTCCGAGCCGCTCGGCCCGGTCGAGCTGGGCCACCGGCTCGGCATCCGTTCCGCATCGGCCACCACTCTGGTGGACCGCCTGGTGCAGGCCGGCCACGTACGCCGCGCCCCGCACCCGCACGACCGGCGGCGCCTCGCGCTGGAAGTGACCGAGCAGGCGTACGACGAGGTCCTGGCGGCACTGCGACCGATGCTCATCGGCGTGGACCAGGTGGTGAGCCGGTTGACCCCGGACGAGGCGGCGGCGACGACCGCATTCCTGCGGGCCGTCACCGAGGTCATGCGGGAGTACGTCGCCACCGCCCCTGCCGACCGGCCGGCGGGCAGCCCGCAGAGCTGACCCGAAAGGGCTTTCGACGGTCAGTCGAACAGGCGACGCAGCACCGTACGGGCCGCGTCGTGGGGATCGGTGCCGACCCGGTCCGGCAGGGCACCGGCCAGCCAGAGCGTGGCGAAGCCGTGCGCGATGGACCAGGCGGCGAGCGCGTCCCGGTCGGTGTCGGCGGACGCGTCGTCTGAGGACAGTCGCGCCACTCCCGAGCGGAGCGCGGCGCCGGAGCGGCCCCGGGCGGCGATCAGTTCCGCGTCGTCGGTCCGGTACAGCTCGGGCCGGAACATCACCTCGAAGTGCGCGCGGTGCCGGACGGCGAAGTCGACGTACGCGACGCCGGCCGCCAACAGGTCGTCGGCGGCCTCCAGCGCCTCGGCCAGCAGGTCGAAACCCTCGGCGGCCAGTGCGGTGAGCAGGCCGGCCTTGTCGCCGAAGTGGTGTGCCGGCGCGGCGTGCGAGACACCGGCCCGCCGGGCGAGGTCGCGCAGGCTCAGGGCCGTCGGGCTCGCCTCGTCGATCGCCTCGACGGCGGCGGCGAGCAGGGCGCGACGAAGGTCGCCGTGATGGTAGCCGCGCGTCCCGGTCATTCCCGGATCTTATCTTGCCATTGACAAGATGCCACCCCGTACGCAATCTTGTCATCGACAAGATGATGCCGAGGAGGATTTCGATGGCACCCCTGATCGCCCTTGTGGTCGGCACCGCCCTGGCCCGACTGGCCGGCCTGGCCGGCGTCGACGCACTCGACGGCTGGCATCCCGCGCTGCGGGTCGGGCTGGCGCTGCTGTTCCTCGTGACCGGCCTCGCCCACTTCGTCGGCCAGCGCCGGGCCGGCCTGATCGCGATGGTCCCGCCCGGCCTGCCCCGGCCGGACCTGCTGGTCACCGTCACCGGCGTACTGGAGCTGGTCGGCGCCGCCGGGCTGCTGATCCCGGCGACGGCCCGGCTGGCCGCGGCCGGGCTCGGCCTGCTCATGCTCGCGATGTTCCCGGCCAACGTCTCGGCCGCACGCCGGAAAATGACCCTCGCCGGGCGCCCGGTCACCCCGCTCGGGCAACGCACCGTGCTGCAACTCGTGTTCGTCGCCACGGCTGCGGCTATTTCGTTTGGCCCCTGACTATCAGGGAGCTAATGTACCCCCGTGGAACTCGTCACCCTCCAGGATGTGCCGCTCGGGCGGCTGCTGGTGGTGGCCGGGCACCTCGTCGGGCAACGGTGGAACCGCTATCTCGCCGAGGAGCACGGCCTCACCCAGGCCGGCATGATCACCCTGATGACGCTCGCCCGACACGGCGAGCTGCCCCACCGCCAGGTCGCCGAGAAGGGATTCGTCCGCCCGGCGACCCTGACCGGCATCGTCGACACACTCGAACGCGACGGTCTGGTCGAGCGGCAGCGCGACGACAGCGACCGGCGCAGCATCCGACTCGCCATCACCCCCGCCGGGCGGGAGCGGGTGGCCGCGCTCGGCGCCCTCATGCACTCCGGAAGCCCGCTCACCTCGGTCGACGCCGACCCGGCGAAAGCCCAGGTGATCAGGGAGTTCCTGCTCGAGGTCATCGGCAGCGGGGACGACCCGCGGATGACCGGACGACCCACCGACGCGAAGGAACCGTCGTGCTGATCAGACTGCTGCGCGGTCAACTGCGCTCGTACTCCAGACCGCTGCTGGCGGTGGTGCTGCTCCAGTTCGTGGGCACCATGGCCTCGCTCTACCTGCCCAGCCTCAACGCCGACATCATCGACAAGGGCGTGGCCCGGGGCGACACCGACTACATCGTGCACACCGGCGGCTGGATGCTGCTGGTCAGCCTGGTCCAGATCGTCTGCTCGATCGCCGCCGTCTACCTCGGCGCCCGGACCGCGATGGGCTTCGGGCGGGACGTCCGCGCCCGGCTGTTCGCGCACGTCAACCTCTTCTCCGCCCGTGAGGTGGCCCGGTTCGGCGCACCGTCGCTGATCACCCGCAACACCAACGACGTGCAACAGGTGCAGATGCTCGTGCTGATGAGCTGCACCATGCTGGTCGCCGCGCCGATCATGAGCGTCGGCGGCGTCTTCATGGCGCTGCGCGAGGACATCGGGCTCTCCTGGCTGATGCTGGTCAGCGTGCCGGTGCTGGCCGTCGCGCTGAGTGCCATCATCCGGCGGATGGTGCCGGGCTTCCGGCTCATGCAGACCCGGATCGACACGGTCAACCGGGTGCTGCGCGAGCAGATCACCGGCATCCGGGTGGTCCGCGCCTTCGTCCGCGAGCCGTACGAGACGGACCGCTTCGGTGTCGCCAACGCCGACCTGACCGCCACCGCCCTGCGTACCGGACGGCTGTTGGCGTTGATCTTCCCGGTGGTCATGCTGGTGCTGAACGTGTCCAGCGTGGCGGTGCTCTGGTTCGGCGCGCAGCGGGTCGACTCGGGCGCGATCGAGATCGGCGCGCTCACCGCGTTCCTGCAGTACCTGATGCAGATCCTGATGGCCGTGATGATGGCCACCTTCATGCTGATGATGGTGCCCCGGGCCGCGGTCTGCGCCGAGCGGATCGTCGAGGTGCTGGACACCGACTCCTCGGTGGTCCCCGCCGCCGAGCCGGTCACCGAGCTGCCCAGCCGGGCCGAGCTGGAGCTGCGCGGGGTGCGCTTCCAGTACCCGGGCGCGGTCGAGCCGGTGCTGCGCGACATCTCCTTCAAGGCCACCGCGGGCACCACCACCGCGATCATCGGCAGCACCGGCGCGGGCAAGACGACACTGCTGTCGCTCGTACCCCGCCTGGTCGACGTCACCGGCGGCGCGGTACTTGTCGACGGGGTGGACGTCCGCGAGCTGGAACCGGACGAGCTGTGGCGACGCATCGGCCTGGTGCCGCAGCGGCCGTACCTGTTCACCGGCACGGTCGCCAGCAACCTGCGCTACGGCAACCCGGACGCCACCGACGAGGAACTGTGGGCGGCGCTGGAGATCGCGCAGGCCCGCGACTTCGTGGCCCAGATGCCGGGCGGCCTGGACGCGCCGATCGCCCAGGGCGGCAGCACCGTCTCGGGTGGGCAGCGGCAACGCCTCGCCATCGCCCGTGCCCTGGTCCGGCAGCCGGAGATCTACCTCTTCGACGACTCGTTCTCGGCGCTCGACCTCGGCACCGACGCGCGGCTGCGGGCGGCACTGCGCCCGGTCACCGCACAGTCGGCGGTGGTGATCGTGGCCCAGCGGGTGTCCACGATCGTCGACGCCGACCAGATCATCGTGCTCGAGAACGGAGGGGTCGTCGGAGTGGGACGACACGCGGAGTTGTTGGAGACCTGCCCGACGTACGCCGAGATCGTGGCTTCCCAGCAGACGGCGGAGGTGGCGGCATGAGCGAGGCCGACGAGTCGCGGACCGCGACCGTACCCAGTCAGAAGCCGGGCGGTGACACGCAGCAACCCGGCGGCGGCGCGGCGACGCCGAAGCGGCTGCCGGCCGGACGGCCGGGCGGCGGGCCGCCCTGGATGAGCGCGGGGATGCCCGCCGAGAAGTCGATGAACTTCGGGCCGTCGGCCCGACGGCTGCTCGGTCGGCTGCGCCCGCACCGGCTGCACCTGACCGCGATCATCACCCTCGCCGTGGTGAGCGTCGGGTTCAGCGTGGCCGGGCCGAAGATCCTCGGCCACGCCACCGACCTGATCTTCAGTGGGGTGATCGGTCGGCGGCTGGAGTCGGGCACGACCACCGAACAGGCCGTCGCGGCGGCGCGGGCCAGCGGTAACGACAGCTTCGCCGACATGCTGGCCCGGATGGACGTGGTGCCCGGGGTGGGCATCGACTTCGACGCCCTGGGCCGGGTGCTGCTGCTGGTGCTCGGCCTCTACCTGGCGGCGAGCGTGCTGTCGTGGTGGCAGGGCTGGCTGCTCAACGGGGTGGTCCAGCGCACCGTCCTGCGGCTGCGCGCCGAGGTGGAGGAGAAGCTCAACCGGCTGCCGCTGCCCTACTTCGACCGCCAGCCTCGTGGTGAGCTGCTCAGCCGGGTGACCAACGACATCGACAACATCTCGACGAGCCTCCAGCAGACCTTGAGCCAGCTGCTCACCTCGCTGCTGACCGTCATCGGCGTGCTGGCCGTGATGTTCTGGATCTCCCCGCTGCTGGCCCTGGTGGCTCTGGTGGCCGTCCCGCTGTCGGTGCTGGTCACCCAGCGCATCGCCAAGCGCTCGCAGCAGCAGTTCATCGCCCAGTGGAAGCACACCGGCGAGCTGAACGGCCAGATCGAAGAGGCGTACACCGGTCACGAGCTGGTGAAGGTCTTCGGCCGGCAGCGTGAGGTGGAGGCCGAGTTCCACGCGAAGAACGAGGAGCTGTTCCGGGCCAGCTTCGGCGCCCAGTTCATCTCCGGGATCATCATGCCGTCGATGATGTTCATCGGGAACCTGAGCTACGTGGCCATCGCCGTGGTCGGCGGACTGCGGGTGGCCTCGGGGACGATGAGCCTCGGCGACGTGCAGGCGTTCATCCAGTACTCCCGCCAGTTCACCCAACCGCTGACCCAGCTCGCCTCGATGGCGAACCTGCTCCAGTCCGGGGTGGCGTCGGCCGAGCGGGTCTTCGCGGTGCTCGACGCCGACGAGCAGACCCCCGACCCGGTCGCGCCGGCCCGGGTCACCGACCCGCACGGTCGGGTCGAGTTCGAGCACGTCTCGTTCCGCTACGAACCGGACAAGCCACTGATCGACGACCTGTCGCTGGTCGCCGAGCCCGGGCACACAGTGGCCATCGTCGGCCCGACAGGTGCCGGCAAGACCACCCTGGTCAACCTGGTGATGCGGTTCTACGAGCTGGACGCCGGCCGGATCACCCTCGACGGGGTGGACATCACCACGATGCGCCGCGACGACCTGCGCGGACGGATCGGCATGGTGCTCCAGGACACCTGGCTCTTCGGCGGCACCATCCGCGACAACATCGCGTACGGCCGGCCGGACGCGACCGAGGAGGAGATCGTCGCCGCAGCCCGCGCCACCTTCGTGGACCGGTTCGTGCGCAGCCTCCCGGACGGCTACGACACGGTCATCGACGAGGAGGGCAGCAACGTCAGCGCCGGCGAGAAGCAGCTCATCACCATCGCCCGGGCGTTCCTCGCCGAACCGTCCCTGCTGATCCTGGACGAGGCGACCAGCTCGGTGGACACCCGTACCGAGGTGCTGCTCCAACGGGCGATGGCGGCGCTGCGCTCGGACCGGACCAGCTTCGTCATCGCGCACCGGCTCTCCACCATCCGCGACGCCGACCTGATCCTGATGATGGAGAACGGCCGGATCGTCGAGCAGGGCACCCACGAGCAGTTGCTCGCCGCCCACGGCGCGTACCACCGGCTCTACCGCTCGCAGTTCACCGGGGCCGTGGTCGACGAGGAACCAGCCGCGCCCGCCGGGGCCCAGCCGGCGTCGGTCTGAGGCGGACCGCCGTGCGCGCCACACGATCGACGGTCCACCTCAGCCCGGTGGGCGGATCAGTCCGCCGGGAGCAGGTCGGCGGCGCGCGCGGCGACCTGCCGGCCGATCAGGGCGAGCGCGGCGGCGGCGGGCATCGGGGCCAGGGCGCGGCCGTCGCGCAAACGCAGGGCGAGTGCGCCGTCGGCCGCCTCCCGGGCGCCCAGCACCCCGAGGTACGGGACGCGGCGGCGGGCCGCGTCCCGGACCCGGGCGCCCAGCGAGCCGGCGGTGTCGACCTCGACCCGCAGGCCGCCGTCGACTGCCGCCCGGGCCAGTTCCGCAGCCGCGTCGGCCTGCCCCTCGTCCACCGGCAGCAACACCAACTGGACGGGCGCGTACCAGGCCGGGAACGCGCCCTCGTGCACCTCGATGAGGTACGCGAACAGCCGCTCCATGCTGCCGACCAGGCTGCGGTGCAGCATGACCGGCCGCCGCCGACTGCCGTCGGAACCGGTGTACGACAGATCGAACTTCTCGGGTTTGTCGAAGTCCACCTGGATGGTGGAGATGGTCGACTCGCGGCCTGCCGCGTCGACGATCTGAACGTCGATCTTCGGGCCGTAGAAGGCGGCCTCCCCGGGGGCCTCGACGTACTCCACCCCGGCCAGCGCGCCGCGGAGCAGGTCCTCGGCGCGGGCCCACTGGGCGTCGTCGCCGACGTACTTCCCGCCGGGCCCGCGCAGCGACAGCCGGAACCCCGCCGGACGGACGCCGAGCGCGCCGTGCGCGGCGCGCATCAGCCGGAGGATCTCGGCGACCTCCGCGCCGACCTGGTCCGGGGCGCAGAAGGTGTGCGCGTCGTTGAGCGAGATGGCACGGACCCGGGACAGCCCGCCGAGCACGCCGGAGCGCTCCGAGCGGTACATCCCGCCCAGCTCCGCGATCCGCAGCGGCAGCTCCCGGTAGGAGCGGCCCCGGGCGCGGAACACCAGCGCGTGGTGCGGGCAGAGCGCCGGGCGGAGCACGAACTCGTCGTCGGCGCTGAGCCGCATCGGCGGGAACATGTCGTCGGCGAAGTAGCCGAGATGGCCGGAGAGTTCGAAGAGTTCGCGCTTGCCCAGCGGCGGCGAGTAGACGTGCTGGTGGCCGGAGCGGCGCTCCAGGTCCCGGACGTACTCCTCGACGGCGTGCCGGGCGGCGGCGCCGGCCGGCAGCCAGATGGGCAGGCCGGCGCCGGCCAGCGGATCGGAGACGAACAGCTCCAGCTCACGGCCGAGCTTGCGGTGGTCGATCATGTCGGGCTCCTGGATCGGGGACGACCCGGAGGCGACCTGGACACCGAACGCCGCGCGGCCCTCGGGGGCGGATCGCCCCGGGGCCTGGTCGACGTGGTTACGTCAGAGCGGCACGCCGGGAACACCCGGCGTCGTCGTCATCACTACCGCGCTGCGCATGCGGCGACGGTATCCCTCGGGCGGTCGGGGACGCACCCGGATTTGCGACGGTGGGAGAGGAGGCGGGCCGCCGGCGCGGGACCCGCCGGCGGCCCTGGGCGACCCGAATCGTCAGGAACGGGGGACCCGACGTGCTGGGCCGCGCCGCCCACGGTACGCCGAGGGACGCCGATCCGCCGACCGCCTCGGGCCGCTGTGGGACGGCCGCCGAGCCGTCACCCGAGGGTGGTTCGCCTCGTTGGAACGGGGTGGCCCTGTGGTGTCGACGGTCACGACGGGCCGGGGCTGTCCACGGTGACGCCGGACACGTCGTCAGGCTCAAGACACTCAATCGGCCGCATCCGGCGAGGTGGCAGGCGTGCCCGAACTACTGACTGACGTCGCGTCGCCGACGTGGGCGTACCTGGTGCTGCTCGGCCTGCTGATCGCGGACGCGTTCGTACCGGTGATCCCCACCCAGATCGTCATGATCACCAGTGGCGCGCTGACCGTGTACGGCGGCCTCAGCCTGCCGGTCACCATCGCCGTCGGCGCGCTCGGCGTGTTCGCCGGCGACCTCGCCTGCTACCTGCTCGGCCGTGGCGCACCGGACCGGCGGGCGCCCCGGCACGCCGAACCCAGCCGCGCCCGCCGGATGGCGAGCCGGGTCACGCAGGGATTACGCCAACCCGGCCCACTTGTCATCCTGCTCTGCCGGTTCGTGCCCGGCGGGCGCATGGCGGCCTGCTTCTCGGCCGGCCGCAGCCGATATCCGTACCGGCTGTTCGCGCTCTACGAGACGATCGCCGCGCTGGGCTGGGCCACCTACGGGGCGCTGGTCGGGCACCTGGGCGGCACCGCGCTGACCGAGTCGGCCTGGCGGCTGGCCATCATCGCCACCGCCGCGGCGGCCGGCTTCGCCGCGGCCGGATGGGCGATGACAGTGGTCAGCGCCCGCCACGCCCGCACCGCCGCCGCCGCCGAAGTCCCGATCGACTGAGCGTCGCGAGACCGGCCGAGTATAAGCTGGGCTTATATTGACGCGCTGTGGGAGGTCAAACTTCATCCCGAGGTCGAGAAGTGGTTTCTCCACCTCTGCGAGACGGAACCTGCCAGCGCCGACCTCGTCAGCGAGGCCATCGATCTCCTCGCCGAACACGGCCCGGCTCTTGGGCGTCCCGTGGTCGACCGCCTCAAAGGCAGCATCTTCCACCACATGAAGGAGTTGAGGCCAGGCTCGGCCGGTTCCACCGAGATCCGCATGATCTTCGCTTTTGATCCGATTCGAGAAGCAGCCTTCCTGGTCGCTGGCGACAAGTCAGGCCAGTGGCAGAGTTGGTACAAGGCGGCGGTCCCATTGGCGGACGACCGATTCCAGGAGCACCTCTCGAGGCTGAAGGACACACAGAGATGACCGACGGAGTGGACTGGCGGGACGTGCGGGCCAGGGCTCGAGAACGTGATCCGTCCTGGGAACATCCGGACCGGGTCGCCCGCCGGGCTCAGCAGCGTGAACATATGTTGGCCTTGGTGAGCGGCGCGCAACTGGCGGAGATCCGCAAGCACCTGGGGATGACCCAGGCTCAACTGGCCGAGGCCGCAGGGTTGACCCAGGCCAGGATCAGCCAGATCGAGAATGGCGAGCACACCAGCCTGGACACCCTTCGTGCCTACGTCACTGGCCTGGGCGGCCACCTCGACGTCGTCGCCCGGATCGGGAACATCCAACTGAACGTCGCCTAGGTGCGATCCCGCCAGTGGCAGCGCGAGATGCGGAGAGCCTCTAGGGGTGCAGTTTGGGGGCGAGGTCAGTGACCGTCCCGGATCCGGCTGGGGTGGTCGCGGCGACAGGCTGAGGCATGCCTGGAACCCGGAACACCGGTGTGGTCGCCCTCGGCGGGATCGCCGTGGCGGCGCTGCTCACCGTGATCGGCCACCTGGAAGTCAACGACGACCTCAACCCGTGGGCGCTGACCATCAGCGACTTCGCCGTCTCCGACCGGGGCGGCGTCATCGACGTGGCAATGGTGGTGTTGGCGCTCGCCACAGTGGCGGTGATGTACGGGCTGCGCCGCACCGGCCCGCCGCCCGGCCGAGCGGCGGAGGTGCTGCTCGGGGCGTGGGTGGCCGGGCTGCTGCTGGCCGCCGTGGTGCCGACGAACGAGCCGGGCACCGCCATGACCACCGCGGCCTACGTGCACCGGTACGCGTCGGTGGTCGCCTTTCTGGCATTGCCCACGGCCGGTTGGCTGCTCGCCCGTCGGCCCGAGCTGGCGTCGGCCGCCCGGGCGCTACACACCCTCGTCCTGCTGAGCCTGGCCCTGGCGGCGGCGATGATCTGGTCCGCCTACCCCGGTGACCGCGTGCTGATCGGCCTGGCCGAACGCCTGCTCATCCTCAGCGAGGTGGCAGTGCTGGCAATCGTCGCGCTGACCCAGACCCGCGCGACCGTCCATCATGGAGTTGTGGTGCCTCACCAAAGGGGCATCGTGGTGTAAACCGCGCACCACAACTTCATGATCGACGAGGAGGGGCGATCACTCCAGCTCGTGGAGCATGAGCTGGCGGGCCGCCTCGGTGATCGAGCCGGACAGGCTCGGGTAGATGGTGATCGTCTGCGCCAGCTCGTTGACCGTCAGGTTGTTCTCCACGGCCATGGTGATCGGCAGGATCAGCTCGCTGGCCTTCGGGGCGACCACCACGCCGCCCACCACCTGGCCGCTCGCCGGCCGACAGAACAGTTTCACGAAGCCGTCCGACAGGTCGTCCATCTTGGCCCGGGCGTTGCCGGACAGCGGCAGCATCACCTGCCGGGCCGGCACCTTGCCCGCGTCCACCTCGTCCTGCGAGACGCCCACGGTGGCCAGCTCCGGGTCGGTGAAGACGTTCGCCGCGACGGTCCGCAACCGCAGCGGTCGGACGGCCTCGCCGAGGGCGTGCCACATCGCGATCCGGCCCTGCATGGCGGCCACGCTCGCCAGCAGCAGCACCCCAGTGCAGTCGCCGGCGGCGTAGATGCCCGGCACGTTCGTCCGGGAGACCCGGTCGACAGTGACGTAGCCGCCCCGGCCCAGCTCCACGCCGTACTCGGCCAGGCCCAGGTCCGCGGTGTTGGGGATCGAGCCGACAGCGATCAGCGCGTGCGAGCCGGCGACCTTGCGGCCGTCGGACAGCTCCACCTCGACCCCGTCGGCGGTACGCCGGACCGCGTCGGCGCGGGAGTTGTTGAGGATGTTCATGCCGCGGTTGCGGAACACCCGCTCGATCGCCGACGCCGCGTCGGCGTCCTCGTGCGGCATCACCCGGTCCCGGCTGGAGACCAGGGTGACCTCGACCCCCATCGCCAGGTACGCGCTGGCGAACTCGGCGCCGGTCACGCCGGAGCCGACCACGATCAGGTGCTCGGGCAGCTCCGGCAGGTCGTACACCTGGCGCCAGGTCAGGATGCGCTCGCCGTCCGGCACGGCGGTGGGCAACTGGCGGGGTGTCGAGCCGGTGGCCACCAGCACGGTGGACGCGGCGATCGAGTACTCCTCGCCGCCGTCGGCGGGGGTGACGATGACCCGGTGGGTGTGCCCGAGGGCGTCCTCGCCGAGCCGGGCGGTGCCGGCCACGAAGGTGACCCCGGCCTTGAGCAGTTTGGCGTGGATGTCGGACGACTGCGCCAGCGCCAGGCGCTTGACCCGCTCGTGGACGGCCTGCGCGTCGACGGTGACCGCCTCGAGGCCGTCCGAGTGCACCCCGAACTCCTCGGTGTCCCGGTAACCGGTGACCACCTGGGAACTGGCGATGAACGTCTTCGACGGTACGCAGTCGGAGAGCACGCAGGCCCCGCCCGCGCCGTCGGCCTCGACCACGGTGACATCGGCGTCCAGTTGGGCGGCGACCAGCGCCGCCTCGTACCCGGCCGGCCCACCGCCGATGATCACGATCCGGCTCACAGCGCCATCCTTTCGCTCGCGACTGCGGGGCTCCGCTGCGCTGCACTCCTCGCGCTCACCACGTTCGCCCTTCGTTGATGCTCACAGTGACTTTCTTCTCCCGAACGCGTCCGACACGCACAGTCGTATTCTCCCCCACCGGCCCGCCGGGCTATCGTCATCGCCGTGCGTCATCACGCCGCCTACGGCTCAAACCTCGACCCGGCCCGGATGCGGGCCTACTGCCCGCACTCGCCCATGGTGGGCACCGGCTGGCTGGAGGGGTGGCGGCTGACCTTCGCCGGGGAGGACGTCATCGGCTGGGAGGGCGCGGTGAGCACCGTCGTCGAGTCCCCCGGCGACCGGGTGTTCGTGGCGATCTACGACATCCACCCGTACGACGCCGCCCAGCTCGACGAGATCGAGGGCGTGACCGCCGGCACGTACCGGCGGCTGACCGTCCGGGTCTCGACCCTCGACGGCGACGTGACCGCGTGGATCTACGTGTTCGACGGGTACGAGGGTGGCCTGCCGACCTCCTGGTACCTGTCCGAGATCGCGAACGCCGCCGAGAAGGCGGGTGCGCCGGACGACTACGTCACCGAGCTGCGGTCCCGTCCCACCGGCACCGCGTCCCCGTAGCGCGTATCCCACGCCCCCAGTCTGCAACCGCCGCCGACCCGACTGCCCGCCGGGCCCGGCCGGGGTCGTCAATCACACACCGGCGGCGGGGACGACCCGCTCGTACATGTCGGTCCACAGGGTCTCCCGCAGACCCACCGACTCGTACAGCGACAGCGGGGTGGTCGGGTTGGTGAGGTCCACGCCCAGACCCGCCGACTCCCGCCCCTTCGCCGCGTAGCTGGCGAACGCGCGGCGCAGCAGCGCCGCACCGACACCCCGCCGGCGGTACGCGGGCAGCACCGACAGACCCTTCACCCAGCCCTGCTGCTGGTCGAGCGCCTGGTCGGAGGACTGCAGGGCACCGGCGAGCACCCCGTCGACCTCGGCGACGAACCACTCGTCCCAGGCTGTCACGTCACCGATCCGGGCCCGCCACCGCTCGTACGACAGCGGCTCGTGATCCGGGGTGTCGCCGAACGCGACGTCGTGGATCCGGTGGAACTCCCGCAGCTCGGCCTCGTCGTCCGGGCGGACCGGCCGCACCGTGACCCCGGGCGGCGGTGACGGCTCGGTCGGCAGGTCGGCCAACGGCCGACGCATCCGGACGTACCGCTTGGCCACGGTGAACCCGGCGGCGCGCAGGTCCCGGGCCCAGTCGCGTTCCGGGGCGAACACCGCGCACCGGACGGTGAGCGCCGGCAGTCGCCGCTCGGCGGCGCGCTCGGCGACCCGGTCGAGCTGCCGGGCCAGCAGCGGCGCGCGGAGGGTGGCGGCCCGCTCCGGATCGACGTAGATCTCCACGAACTCCCGTCCGACCCCGGTCGGGTTGTCCACCGTCGCCCAGGCGACCACGGCGCCGTCCGGGTCGAGCGCCAGCCAGGAGTCCCGGGCCGGGTCGAAGTAGGGGGCCGTCAGCGACTGCTCGACGTCCTCGGCGTCGAAGTCGGGATGGCCGATGGCGAAGGTGTCGGCCGCGTGCACCACCGCGAGGATCGCCGGCACGTCGTCGAGGGTGGGGCGGCGTGTGGTCCAGCCAGCGGGAGGGGTCACGGCAGAAGATCCTGGCAGCAGCTGGCCGACGACGCCGCCTATTTTCGCCGCGGCCGCTCAGCCGGCGAGGCCGGCGCGGGTGCGGTGCAGCAGCTCCACCAGCTCGGCGCCGTCGGCGGGGCCGAGCGCCGCGAACGCTGGCGCGGCCAGCCGGTTGGTCACCGCCTCCGCCCAGAGCCGCCGACGCACCAAGGGCCCCACCGGCGGGTACGGAGGCGGCCAACCGCACGCCACGGCGCCGGCCTCACCCTCCGGCCCGGCCAGCACCGCCTCCAGCGGGGTCATCCCGGCCGCGCGCACCGCCAGCAGATAGGCGCCGGTGAAGTGTTCCCGCAGCAGTCGCAGCCCGGCGGCGCTCCGGGCACCCGGGGAGAGATCCGGCAGCGGCATGGCCCGCCATGCGGCGAAGAGCGGCATGCCGCTGGCGTCCGCGGCGGCCACCGCCCGCTCGACGAGGCCGGCCAGGCGCTCGGCCCCCGGCTGCACCGCCAGCTGCTGCGTCCCCCATCGGCAGCACTCGACGAGGCTCGCGGCGGCCACCTCGGCCGGCCGCAGGACCCGGGCGGCGGCGTCCCAGCCGTCGGCGACCGCGTCGGGTGCGACGAAGCCGATCGCCGCCGCGGCCGTCTCCGCCCGTACGTCACCGAGTGCGCCGGCCCGGCCGGAGATGTAGAAGGCCCAGCCGGAGATGCCGAGCTGCCGGGCCCGGCGCAGCGTGCTCGGGCACCTGCTGAACCCGTCGCCGAGGTCGAGGATGACGGGTTTGCTGGCGGCGGCGATCTGCTCCGGCGTCATCGAGGCGCCGCCCGTGGGGGTCGCGGCACGGCGACGGCGCTCCGGTCGGGGACGGCTGGCCCCGGACGGCCCACCCGCTCGTCGTCGTCCATCGATGGTCAGTCTGCCGCGCCACCGCCCGCGTCCGCATCCCCCTCTTCGGCCGCCAGTGCCTCGACGGCGGCCTCGACCTCGCCCGAGCGCCGCCGGGCCACCGTCAGCGCCCGCTCGGCCGCCCGCCGGGCCAGCTTGGCGCGGCTGAGGTCCTGCTCGGCGACCGCCCGCCGTCGCTCCAGCTCGGCCAGCTCGGTCTCGATCCCGTCGAGTACGGCGACGCCGTCGCGTTCCTGCCCGGTCGCCTCGGTCAACTCGTCCTCGGCCCGCTGCTGGTCGGCCCGGGCGCGGTCCAGCTCGCGGTCCAGTGCCCGGCGGCGTCGGGCCCGCTCGGCCCGAGCCGCCCGCTGGGCCGCGCGCTCGGCCTGCGCGGCCCGCTCCCCGGCCCGGTCGGGGGCGGCGTCGCGGCCCTCGCGCTGAACGCCCGGCCGGCGGACCGGGCGCCTGGCCTCCGGCTCCTGTTCCTCGTCGCCGGTGACCAGCCGCAGCTGCGGTCGGGGCACCTCACCGAAGCCGGCGTAGGTGGCCGAGCGGAGCAGGCGCCCGCTCCGGACCTGCTCGGCGACCTCGGCGTCGGAGAGCGCCGCGTTCAGGGTCGCCTCCACCTCGGCCAGTGGCAGTCGGCCGGCCGGCGGCGCCTCCGGCTCGGCGGCGGCGAGCTTGCGGACCTCGGCGACCAGGGCGCCGACCACCGCCCGGCGTTGGGCGGACAGCTCCCGCAGTCGGGGCCCGCGCAGCTCCCGCTGGGCGGCCCGCAGGGCATCGGCGAGCTGGACCAGGTCGGCGACCAGCTCGGGACGTCGGATGGCGAGCAGGTTCACCAGCCAGGCGGCGACGGTGGGACGACGCAGCCGGGCCAGCTCCCGGGCGGTGGCCGGGTCGCCGGCTCGGCGGGCCTCGGCCACCGCGGCGTCCCGGGCGGCCACGAAACGGTCCGGTGGAGTGCGGTAGAGCTGCTGCACCAGCTCCGCGGAGGGGCCCGGCATCGCGTCAGACGTCCACCCGGCTACCGGGCTCCAGGCGCTGGTACTCGGTGCCGGACATCGCCGCGTACTGGCGGTTCAGCACGCCCAGCCCGTTGTCGTTGAGCAGGGCGTCGTGCAGGGCGTACGCGCGGCGCGGGGCGACCGCCCGGATGAAGTCGAGCACCTCGGAGAACTTCGACCAGGGGGCGTGGATCGGCGCGAACAGCGTGTCGACGGGTGTCTCGTCCGGTACGACGAGGGAGTCGCCGGGGTGGTAGACCACGTCGTTGATCAGGTAGCCGAGGTTGTCGATCACCGGGAGGTCGGGGTGGATCACGGCGTGCTGCCCGCCGTACGCGCGGATGGCGACCCCGGCGGCGGTGAACGACTCACCGGGGCTGACCGGACGCAACGCCTCGGCCGCATCCCCCAGGGCCTCGGCGAGCGAGGCGGGCCCGTGGATCGGAAACGGCTGCCGGTCCAGTTGCAGGCGTACCGCGGCGAGGTCGAGGTGGTCGGGGTGTTGGTGGGTGATCAGCACCGCGTCCGCACCGTCCAACGCCGTCGCGGGGTCGCTGAACATCCCGGGGTCGACGACGAGCACTCCCCCGTCGTGTTCCACCCGGAGGCAGGAGTGGGCGTACTTGGTGAGCCGCATCGTGACTCCTCCACTATCGAATCGTGATGTCCTGAGCGCAGTCTGCCGGAACCAGTCGGCGGGCGCGTCGCGTCCGAGCTATCGCACCGAAGCTGACGACGATGGGAGCGGGGATGGACGGACGAACAGGACGACGCCGTGGCGCACTACTGGCGGCGGGCACACTTGCGGCGGCGCTGGCCCTGGCGGGGTGCGGTGCCGACGACAGCGGATCGGCGGACTCGGCAGCTCCGGCGGCCAAGGCGCCGGCCGAGGCGGGCGGGGCGGCCGACCGGGGCAGCGGCACGGACGCGGCGGGGGCGGCCGGGGCCGGCGCTCCGGACCTGCGGGTCGACCAGCGGGCGATCATCTACACCGGATCGATGCGGGTGCAGGTTGCCAATGTGGACGCCGCCGCTAGTGAGGTGAGCGCCGTGGTCACCCGCGCCGGTGGTTTCATCGGCGGCGACCAGCGGCGCAGCGCCGACGCCGACGCCGTGGCGGAGTTGCAGCTGCGAGTGCCGGCGGCGAAGTTCTCCGGGGTCGTGGAGGAGGTCGCGAAGCTCGGCCGGCAGGAGAGCCGGGAGATCAACACCCAGGACGTCACCGAGGAGACCGTCGACCTGGAGGCCCGGATCATCAGTCAGCGGGCGCGCGTGGACAGCGCACGACGGCTGCTCGCCCGTGCCAACTCGATCACCGACCTGGTGTCGTTGGAGAACGAGTTGGGTCGCCGGGAGGCGGACCTGGCCTCGCTGGAGGCCAAGAAGCGTCGGCTGGCAGACCTGACCGCGTTGTCCACGATCACGGTGTCGCTGGCCGGACCGGCGGCGAAGACCAGCGAGGAGAAGGCCGAGACCGGCTTCCTGGTCGGGCTCAAGGGCGGCTGGAAGGCGTTCGTCACCTCGATGACGATCCTGCTCACCGTCCTGGGCGCGCTGCTGCCGTGGCTGGTGGCGTTCGGCGTACCGCTGGCGATCCTGCTGGTGGTGCTGGGCCGGCGCCGGAAGACGCCGGCCCTGGTCGCTCCGGTCAGCGCGCAGCCGCCAGTGCCCGCAGCGCGGTCTGCACCATGACGCGTACGCCGGCCGGGATGGCCCGCTCGTCCACGTCGAAGGACGCGCGGTGCAGGTCGACGTTGGGCCCGGAACGGCCCACGCCGAGGCGGGCGAGTGCGCCGGGGACGTACTCCAGATACCAGGAGAAGTCCTCGCCGCCCATGCTCTGGGGTGTCTCAGCGATCCCCTCCGGCCCGAGCGCGGCGCCGGTGGCGGCGGTCAGCACCTGGATCGCCCGGGCGTCGTTGCTCACCGGCGGCCGGCCGCGCAGGTACTCCAGGTCGACGGTAGCGCCGGTCGGGGCGATCACGTCCCGCACGACCTGAGCCACGATCTTGGGAGCCTGCTCCCAGGTGTCGCGGTCCATGACGCGCAGCGTGCCCGAGGCGGACGCCTCGGAGGGGATCACGTTGTAACGGGTGCCGGCCGAGGCGTGGCCGAACACCAGCAGCAGCCCGCTGTTGGCCGGCACCCGGCGGCTGACCAGGGCCGGCACCTCGGTGATCAGCCGGCCGAGGGCGTCGACCAGGTCGACTGTCAGGTGCGGGCGGGCGGTGTGCCCGCCCGGCCCGGAGAGCCGGACTGTGACGTTGTCGGCGGCCGCCGTGATCGGGCCGACCCGCAGGCCGACCTGACCCACGGGCAGGTTCGGGTCGCAGTGCAGCGCGAAGATCTGCACGACGTCGTCCAGGCCGCCGGCCTCGATGACCTCCAGCGAGCCGCAGGGCAGGATCTCCTCGGCCGGCTGGAAGATCAGCCGGACCCGGCCGTCCAGCTCGCCGAGGTCGGCGAGCTGGGCCAGCAGCATGCCGACGCCGAGCATGATCGTTGTGTGCACGTCGTGGCCGCAGGCGTGGCAGACGCCCTCCACGGTCGAGCGGTACGGCACGTCCTTGATGTCGTCCAGCGGCAGGGCGTCGATGTCGGCGCGCAGCGCGACGACCGGGCCGTCGGGGCGGCCGTCGATGTCGCAGATCACGCCGTTGCCCTTGGGCAGCAGCCGAGGGTGCAGCCCGGCCAGCGAGAGCTCCCGGGCGATCAGGGCCGCCGTCTCGAACTCCGTACCGGACAACTCGGGGTGCGAGTGGAGGTGACGGCGCGTGGCGATGAGCCCCGGTACCCGGAGGGCGAGGAGGTGGTCCAGGTCGCGAGGAAGGGGCTGGGACCCGGGTGGCGTCTCCGGCCAGGACGACGCCAGCTGGCCACCGGTGGGCAGCGTCAACGCACTCGTCACGTCGAATTCTCGATCACTAGAGATGGATGGATCATCGGGGACAGCAGACAGCCTAGACCTCCGGCGGTGACGCTGCGCAACCTCGTTACGGTGATGATCGGACCGCGTAGCGTCACGTATGCCCTGCTGAGGGCGCTCGTCGAGGTGCGGGACCGCAGGTAGATCGCGTTCGAACGCCGTCATCTGCCCCTTCACCTCCTACAACGCGTAACCAGACCGGGTGGCCACGAATCGCATTGCGGCCCATGGGCCCACTCCGCGAATTGTCGCATTAGTCGGGGTGATGAACTGACACTCCGACAATAAGACGACCACGCTCCGCAACGGGCCGGACAAGGACGCTCACATAGGTCCGCCCAGCCCGACCGCACACCGTGTGCGTCACACGGCACGCATCCCGTCGGCGTACCCGCAAACCCGGGCGGACACACCCGGGGCGTTTCCCCTCAGAACCGGTCGGTGGGCCGGTACAGCCCCCATACCTCGCGGAGCGTCCCGCAGACCTCGCCCACCGTGGCCCGGGCCCGCAGCGCCTCCTTCATCGGGTAGAGCACGTTGTCCGAGCCCTCGGCGGCGGCCCGCAGCTCGGCGAGGGCACGCGTCACCGCGTCGGCGTCCCGCTCGGCGCGCAGCCGGGCCAGCTTCTCGGCCTGCGCGGCCTCGATCGCCGGGTCGACCCGCAGCGGCTCGTACGGCTCCTCCTCGTCGATCGTGAACCGGTTGAGCCCCACCACCACCCGCTCGCTGGAGTCGATCTCCTGGGCGATCCGGTACGCGGACTGTTCGATCTCCCGCTTCTGGAACCCGGCCTCGATCGCGTCGACGGCCGAGCCGTGGTCGGCCACCCGCTCCATCAACTCCACGGCGGCGGCCTCGATCTCGGCGGTCATCGCCTCCACCACGTACGAGCCGGCGAACGGGTCGACGGTGGCGGTCAGGTCCGTCTCGTACGCCAGCACCTGCTGGGTGCGCAGCGCGAGGCGGGCGGCCTTCTCGGTGGGCAGCGCGATCGCCTCGTCGAAGCTGTTGGTGTGCAGCGACTGGGTGCCGCCGAGCACCGCGGCCAGGCCCTGCACCGCGACGCGGACCAGGTTCACCTCCGGCTGCTGGGCGGTGAGCTGCACACCTGCGGTCTGGGTGTGGAAGCGCAGCATCATCGACTTCGGATCCTTGGCGCCGAAGTCGTCATGCATCAGCCGGGCCCAGATCCGACGGGCGGCGCGGAACTTCGCCACCTCCTCCAGCAGCGTCGTACGGGCCACGAAGAAGAACGACAGCCGGGGCGCGAAGTCGTCCACCGCGAGCCCGGCGGCCAGCGCGGCCCGGACGTACTCGACGCCGTTGGCCAGGGTGAACGCGATCTCCTGCGCGGGCGTCGCGCCGGCCTCGGCCATGTGGTAGCCGGAGATGGAGATCGTGTTCCACTTCGGCACCTCCTTGCGGCAGTACGCGAAGGTGTCAGCGACCAGCCGCAGCGACGGCTTCGGCGGGAAGATGTACGTCCCGCGGGCGATGTACTCCTTGAGGATGTCGTTCTGGATGGTGCCGTTGAGCGCCGAGCCCGGCACCCCGTTCTCCTCGGCGACGAGTTGGTAGAGCAGCAGCAGCACCGAGCCGGGGGCGTTGATCGTCATCGAGGTGGACACCTTGTCCAGTGGAATGTCGGCGAAGAGCAGCCGCATGTCCTCGATGGAGTCGATCGCGACGCCGACCTTGCCGACCTCGCCGTGCGCGATCGGGTCGTCGGAGTCGTACCCCATCTGGGTCGGCAGGTCGAAGGCGACTGAGAGACCCATGGTGCCGGCCCGCAACAACTGGTGGTAACGCGCGTTGGACTCGGTGGCGGTGCCGAAACCGGCGTACTGGCGCATGGTCCACGGACGGGAGGTGTACATCGTGGGGTACACCCCCCGGGTGTACGGGAACTCGCCCGGGCCGCCCAGCCGGGAGTCCAGGTCCTCCGGAAGGTCGGCCGCCGTGTAGACGCCCTTGATCGGGAAACCGGACTCGCTTGACCGCCGTTCGCTCATCCCCGGATGGTAGGACGCGCCGGCTCATCGTCGGGTGAGGGATACCGCACAGTGCGTCCCGACACCTCGACGGGAGGTGAACGGTTGGGCACGATCTGTGGACTTCGGTAAACGTCCGCCGCGTCGGCTTTCGCATCGGGCGTCGGAACCAGCAAGATAGGGGGGTTGTGTCCCAGCCCCCCTCGATTTCCCCCGGTGGCTTTTCTGTGACTCAGATCCCGACGTGGAGCGGCGGACAGGTAAGTCCCGCCAGCGGACGAGCAGCGCCCGGCACCACAATTGGTGACCGGTACTCGCTGCGGTCCGCGGTGGGCAACGGCGGTATGGGCACGGTGTGGCGTGCCACAGACACCCTGCTCCGCCGCGACGTGGCGGTGAAGGAGGTCGTCCTTCCCCCGGGCCTGGCGCCCAGCGACCGTGACGCCATGTACGAGCGGACGCTGCGCGAGGCCCGCGCCGCCGCGGCCATCCAGCACCCCGCCGTGGTGCAGGTGTACGACGTGGTCACCGAGGCCGGTCGGCCGTGGATCGTGATGGAGCTGCTGGACGCCCGCAGCCTCGCCGACATGGTCATCGAGGACGGCCCGGTCGCGCCCCGCGCGGTCGCCAAGATCGGCATCGCGCTGCTCGGCGCGCTGGAGGTCGCGCACGCGATCGGCGTGCTGCACCGCGACGTCAAGCCGGCCAACGTGCTGATCTGCACCGACGGGCGCTGCGTGCTCACCGACTTCGGTGTCGCCCGGATGCCCACCGACGTGCAGCTCACCACCCCCGGCATGGTGCTCGGCTCACCGCACTTCATCTCGCCCGAGCGGGCCATGGGCCAGGAGTTCGGTCCGCCGAGCGACCTCTTCTCGCTGGGCGTGACCCTCTACACGGCCGTCGAGGGGCGTCCGCCGTTCGACAAGGGCGACCCGATCGAGACCATGCACGCGGTCGTCGAGGACCCGCCGGCCCCGCCGCAGCGCAGCGGCCCCCTGACCCGGGTGCTGATGGGTCTGCTGGAGAAGGACCCGGCCCGCCGACTGGACGTGCACACCTCCCGGGGGATGCTGCGCGAGCTGCTCGCCGGCCCGCTGGGCAGCACCGCCACCGCAGTGCACTCGGTCACCGACCCGTACGCCGTGGTGCCCGTGCAGCAGCGCCCGGCGCCCGTCCACCAACCGGCCCAGCCGGAGCCGAAGCCGGACAACCAGATCGGCGGCCGGGCCATGCTCGCCCCGGGCGAGTCGCTGACCGACCGGCTGGCCGCGCTGCGCCGGGGCGAACGCCCGCAGCCGGCCACCGCGGCCGCCACCGCTGCCGCCGCGCTCGACGAGACCAGCGCCGACGCGCTCGCCGGTCCGCTGCACACGCCGACCGGCGCGATGCCCACCCCGGGCCGTCCCGCCGCCGGGCGCACCTACGGCGGCAACGCGGACGCCACCCAGCGGGTGGACGCCGGCGCGCACCCCGACGCCACCCAGCGGGTCACCTACGGCAGCCGGCCCGACGCCACGCAGCAGGTCGGCTACGGTGCGCCCGACGCCACCCAGCGCATCGGCGGCAGCACCTACGGCGGCGGCAACCAGTGGTCGGTGCCGGGCACCGGCCAGCCCTGGACGACACCGTCCACCGCTTCGGGCGGCGGCGCCCTGGACAAGGTCCGCGCCACCGGGGGCCAGCTCGTCACCACGGTGAAGGGCTGGCCGCGCAAGGTGCAGCTCGCCGCGGCGGGCGGCCTGGCCGTGGTGCTGCTGATCAGCATCGTGGCGCTCTCCAGTGGCGACGATCCCGCCCCGAGCACCCCGCAGGCGCAGCCCACCGCGTCCGCGCCCGCCTCCTCGGGCGTCGAGATGCAGGAGCACGCGGCCCGCGGCATCCAGGTCATGGTGCCCAAGGGCTGGAAGAAGGCCACCGGCGGCTCGTACACCGACTACATCGACCCGGACGACAGCGGCCGCAAGGTGCGCATCATCACCGAGAAGTGGTCCAGCAGCTCCACCCGGTGGGCCGAGACCGCCGAGAACGGCCTCAAGACCCGGAGCACCTCCTGTGTGAAGCCGTACGCGCAGGTCGCCTCGACGGAGACCAAGCTGGCCGACAAGCCGGCCGCCGAATTCGAGTACACCTGCGGCGCGGGCGACACCATGCGGCACGGCATCTGGCGCGGCGTGGCGCAGGACGGCAAGGCGTACTCGTTCTACCTCACCGCGAACGACGCCAAGTTCGCCGAGAGCAAGCCGATCTTCGACGAGATGGTGCGCACGTTCCAGCTCACCGGCGACGGCTGAGCCGAGGGAACCGACAGCGGTGATCCGCCGCCGTGCTATCAAGGGGCATGGCGGCGGACACCACTGACATCGACGACATTCGCGAGCAAGCCCGACGTTGGCTTGCCGACGACCCAGACCCCGCCAGCCGGGACGAGCTGACGGCGGTGCTCGACCGGCTGCCGGCGAGCGCGCCGGAGCTGGCCGACCGGTTCGCCGGTCCCCTGACCTTCGGCACCGCCGGCCTGCGCGGCCCGCTGCGCGCCGGCCCGAACGGCATGAACCTCGCCGTGGTCACCCAGGCCGCCGCCGGGCTCGTCGGCTGGCTCGCCGCCCAGGGCGGCACCGGCCCCCTGGTGATCGGGTACGACGCCCGGCACGGCTCCCGCCAGTTCGCCGAGCGCACCGCCCAGGTGGCCACCGGCGCCGGCCGGCCGGCGCTGCTGCTGCCCCGTCCGCTGCCCACCCCGGTGCTGGCGTACGCGGTGCGTCAGCTCGGCGCGGTGGCCGGTGTCATGGTCACGGCCAGCCACAACCCGCCACAGGACAACGGCTACAAGGTCTACCTCGGCGCGGAGCTGGGCGGCGAGCTGGGTGCCGGGGCGCAGATCGTGCCGCCGGCCGACGCCGGCATCGAGGCCGCGATCCGGGCGGTCGGCCCGCTGACCCAGGTGCCGCTGGGCCGGCCCGGTGAGGTGCTCGGCGACGACCTCGTCGCCGCGTACGTCGAGCGGGCCACCGCCGTGATCGACCCGGACGGGCCGCGGGACCTGTCGGTGGCGTACACCCCGCTGCACGGGGTGGGTGCGGCGGTGCTCACGGCGGCGTTCGTCCGGGCCGGTTTCCCGATCCCCGGTGTGGTGCCCGACCAGGCCGAACCCGACCCGGAGTTTCCCACCGTGTCGTTCCCCAACCCAGAGGAGCCGGGTGCGGTGGACCGGCTGATCGCGCTGGCCGACGCCACCGGCGCGGACCTCGCCATCGCCAACGACCCGGACGCGGACCGCTGCGCGGTGGTCGTCCGGGAAGGCGAGGACGGGCGGGGCTGGCGGATGCTGCGCGGCGACGAGGTGGGCGTGCTGCTCGCCGACCACCTGATGCGGCGCGGGGTGACCGGGCTCTACGCCACCACAATCGTCTCGTCGTCCCTGCTGCGGGCGATGTGCGCGGCGCGGGGCCTGCCCTACGACGAGACGCTGACCGGGTTCAAGTGGATCGTCCGGGCCGGCGGCGGAAGCGCGCCGCTGGTCTTCGGCTACGAGGAGGCCCTCGGCTACTGCGTCGCCCCGGAGCACGTCCGGGACAAGGACGGCATCACCGCCGCGCTGACCGTGGCCGAGCTGGCCGCCGGCCTCAAGGCGCAGGGTCGTACGTTGACCGACCGGCTGGACGAGCTGGCCGCCGAGTTCGGCGTACACCACACCGACCAGCTCTCCGCCCGGGTGGACGACCTGCGGATCATCGCCGACGCGATGACCCGGATCCGGGCGGCCACCCCGGCCACCCTGCTGGGGCAGCCGGTGGACAGCGTCCGGGACCTGCTGCCCGAGTCGGACGTGGTGATCCTGCGTACCGCGAAGGCCCGGGTGGTGATCCGCCCCTCCGGCACCGAGCCGAAGCTCAAGGCGTACCTCGAGGTGGTGGAGCCGGTGCCGGACGGCGACGTCGCGGCCGCGCGGACCCGGGCCGGCGCGGCGGTCGCGCAGTTGCGCGCCGAGATCGCCGCCGCCCTCGGCATCTGACCGCGACCGACCCCACCACCCTGTCCTGTTCCCTTTGCTCTGCTTCAGCGGAGGCAACACCAGGCAGCCGTTTGTGTTGCCTGGGTTGAAGCAGAGCAAAGGGAACAGCGGAGGCGGGCCGGCCCGGCGGTCAGGCGCGCTTGCCGAGCGCCGCGTCGACAGCCGTGGCCAGGGCAGCGACGACCAGGCCGACCGAGGGGCGGACCACCGAATCGTCGGTGCTCACCTGACCGGAGAAGCCCGCACCGGTGGCGATCTCCTCCAACCGCCGGCGGGCGGTGGCGGCCTCCTCGCCGCTCACCCCCAGCGCGGACTCCATCCGCAGCACCACGACCAGGGTGGCCAGCGCGGCGGTCCGCTCGTCCGGGGCCGCCGCGCCGGTCAGCGCCTCGGTCAGCCGCTGGCGGGTGTCCGCCTCGACGGAGGCGTCCACCACCGGATACCGGTGCACGTGGATGAAGCCCAACTCGGTCTCGTCGACGTCCTGCACGACGCCCTGGGCGCACAGGTCACCGAGGATGCGGTCGCGCAGGCCGTGCCGCAGGCGCTGCACCCAGGAGGCCGGGGTGTGCGGGGTGTCGGCGGCGATCCGGCCGAGCACCTCGTCGGTGACCGGCTCGCCGGTGGGCGTCGGGTCGACGACGGTCAGGTTTCCGTCGGCGTACGCGATCCGGCCGGCCAGTGCCAGCTCGACAAGCACCGCGGCCGCCATGCCCAGGTCCAGGCTGATCCGCGGCATGGTCGCCTTGCCGGTCGAGTCGTCGTAGGCGAGGAGCAGCAGCTCCTCGGCGAGCGCAACACCAGTCATGGCCCGAGACGGTAGCGGGTCCGCGCACCACCGCGCGCGGACCCGCCGTCACCCGGAACGTACCGGGTGGAAGATCAGAACCGGGGCATGCCGCCGAACTGGCGGTCACCGGCGTCACCGAGCCCGGGAACGATGAACATGCTGTCGTTCAGGCCCTCGTCGATCGAGGCGGTGACCAGGCGCAACGGCAGACCGGAGCGCTCCAGCCGCTCGATGCCGACCGGCGCGGCGAGCACGCAGACGACTGTCATGTCGGTGCAGCCCCGATCGGCCAGCAGCCGGCACGAGTGCTCCAGCGAGCCGCCGGTCGCCAGCATCGGGTCGAGCACCAGCACCGGCAGGCCGGCGAGATCCCGGGGCAGCGACTCCATGTAGGCGCGCGGCTCGTAGGTCTCCTCGTCGCGGGCCAGGCCGACGAAGCCCATCGACGACTCGGGCAGCAGGCCGAGCGCGGCGTCCGCCATGCCGAGGCCGGCCCGCAGCACCGGCACCAGCAGCGGCGGGTTCGCCAGCCGGGTGCCCTCGGTGCCGGTGACCGGCGTCTGCACCGGGTACCGCTCGACGGGGAAGGTGCGCGCCGCCTCGTACACCAGCATGGTGGTCAGTTCGTGCAGCGCCGCCCGGAACGTCGAGGAATCGGTGCGTGCGTCCCGCATGGCGGTCAGCCGGGACTGGGCCAGCGGGTGGTCAATGACGTGTACGTCCACGATCGCTCAACCTACCCGGCCGGTCGACGTGCCGGTGGGGGTGCGGTCGGACCGGCGACGCCGCTCACGTCGGGCCCACCGTGACCAAGATCACTCAGCGGTTCCGTGCGTAGACTTCTCGGCATGACGGCGACAACGACGTCGGCCCGGTCGGACCTCTCCGAGCTGGGACGATCCGAGACCGCTCTGCGGACCTTCCTGCACGGCCTGCCCGGCGTGGACCAGGTCGGCGCGGAGCAGCGGGCGGCACAGCTCGGCACCCGCTCCATCAAGACCACCGCCAAGGCCCAGGCGATCGACCTGGCGATCCGGATGGTCGACCTGACCACCCTGGAAGGGGCGGACACGCCCGGCAAGGTGCGCGCGCTGGCCGCGAAGGCGCTGCGCCCCGACCCGGCCGACCCGTCCTGCCCGCACGTCGGCGCGGTCTGCGTCTACCCCGCGATGGTCCCGTACGTGGCCGAGGTGCTGGGCGGATCCGGTGTCCACCTCGCGAGCGTGGCGACGGCGTTCCCGTCGGGTCAGGCGCCGCTGGAGATCAAGCTGGCCGACACCCGGGCCGCCGTCGCGGCCGGCGCCGACGAGATCGACATGGTGATCAACCGGGGCGCGTTCCTGGCCGGCCGTTACAAGGAGGTCTACGACGAGATCGTGGCCACCAAGGAGGCCTGCGGTGACGCCCACCTCAAGGTGATCCTGGAGACCGGCGAGCTGGCCACGTACGACAACGTGCGCCGCGCCTCCTGGCTGGCCATGCTGGCCGGCGGCGACTTCATCAAGACCTCCACCGGCAAGGTCCCCGTCGCGGCGACGCTGCCGGTGACGCTGGTGATGCTGGAGGCGGTCCGCGACTTCCGCGCGGCGACCGGGCGGCAGGTCGGCGTGAAGCCGGCCGGTGGCATCAAGACCACCAAGGACGCCATCAAATACCTGGTGATGGTCAACGAGACCGTCGGCCCGGACTGGCTCGACCCGGACTGGTTCCGCTTCGGCGCGTCCAGCCTGCTCAACGACCTGCTCATGCAGCGCACCAAGCTGACGACCGGCGTCTACTCCGGTCCCGACTACTTCACCCTGGACTGATAGCCGATGTTCGAATACGCCCCCGCCCCCGAGTCCCGCTCGGTGGTGGACCTCAAGCCCTCGTACGGGCTGTTCATCGACGGCGCGTTCGTCGACCCGACCGACGGCGGCAGCTTCAAGTCGATCAACCCCGCCTCCGAGGAGGTGCTGGCCGAGATCGCCGAGGCCGGCGCCCAGGACGTGGAGCGCGCGGTCCGCGCCGCCCGCACGGCGTACGACAAGATCTGGGGTCCGATGCCGGGCCGGGACCGGGCGAAGTACCTGTACCGGATCGCCCGGCTCATCCAGGAACGCTCCCGCGAGCTGGCAGTCCTGGAGTCCCTGGACAACGGCAAGCCGATCCGGGAGTCCCGCGACGTCGACCTGCCGCTGGTCGCCGCGCACTTCTTCTACTACGCCGGCTGGGCCGACAAGCTGGAGCACGCCGGCTTCGGGCCGGACCCGCGACCGATCGGCGTGGCCGCCCAGGTCATCCCGTGGAACTTCCCGCTGCTCATGCTGGCCTGGAAGATCGCCCCGGCGCTCGCCGCCGGCAACACCGTGGTGCTCAAGCCCGCCGAGACCACCCCGCTGACCGCGCTGCTGTTCGCCGAGATCTGCCAGCAGGCCGACCTGCCGGCCGGCGTGGTCAACATCGTCACCGGCGCCGGCGACACCGGCCGCGCGCTCGTCGAGCACCCCGGCGTCGACAAGGTCGCCTTCACCGGCTCCACCGAGGTCGGCCGGGCCATCGCCCGGTCCGTCGCCGGCACCAGCAAGAAGCTCACCTTGGAGCTGGGCGGCAAGGCCGCCAACATCGTCTTCGACGACGCCCCCATCGACCAGGCCGTCGAGGGAATCGTCAACGGCATCTTCTTCAACCAGGGACACGTCTGCTGCGCCGGCTCCCGCCTGCTCGTCCAGGAGAACGTGGCCGACCGCGTGCTGGAGTCGCTCAAGCGGCGGATGGCCCAGCTCCGCGTCGGCGACCCGCTGGACAAGAACACCGACGTCGGCGCGATCAACTCCGCCGCCCAGCTGGAGCGGATCCGCGAGCTGTCCGACGCCGGCTCCGCCGAGGGCGCCGAGCGCTGGTCACCGCCGTGTGAGCTGCCCGAGCAGGGCTTCTGGTTCGCGCCCACCATCTTCACCGGCGTCACCCAGGCCCACCGGATCGCCCGCGAGGAGATCTTCGGACCGGTGCTGTCGGTGCTCACCTTCCGCACGCCGGCCGAGGCCGTCGAGAAGGCCAACAACACGCCGTACGGGCTGTCGGCAGGCATCTGGACCGACAAGGGCTCCCGCATCCTGTGGATGGCCGACCGGCTGCGCGCTGGTGTGGTCTGGGCCAACACGTTCAACAAGTTCGACCCCACCTCGCCGTTCGGTGGCTACAAGGAGTCGGGTTACGGTCGCGAGGGCGGCCGGCACGGGCTGGAGGGGTACCTCAATGTCTGAGCGGGTCGCGGTACGCAAGACGTACAAGCTCTTCATCGGCGGGAAGTTCCCGCGCAGCGAGTCGGGACGGTCGTATCTCGTGCAGTCCTCGAATGTGTCACTGGCCTCCCGCAAGGACGCCCGGGACGCGGTGGTCGCCGCCCGCGCCGCCGTGATGGGCTGGGCCGGCGCGACCGCGTACAACAGGGGTCAGATCCTCTATCGCGCCGCCGAGATGCTGGAGGGCCGCCGCGAGCAGTTCGTGGCCCTGGGCATCCCCGGCGACGAGGTGGACGCGGCGGTGGACCGCTGGGTCTGGTACGCCGGCTGGGCCGACAAGCTCGCCCAGGTGTACGGCGGCGCCAACCCGGTCGCGGGCCCGTACTTCAACATCTCCGCGCCCGAGCCCACCGGCGTGGTCGCCGTGGTGGCCCCGGAACGCCCGGCGCTGCTCGGCCTGGTCAGCGTGATCGCCCCGGCGATCGTCACCGGCAACACGGTGGTGGTGGCGGCCTCGCCGTCGGAGCCGCTGGCGGCGGTGACGCTGGCCGAGGTGCTGGCGACCTCCGACCTGCCCGGCGGGGTGGTCAACATCCTCACCGGCGCGATCACGGAGACCGCGCCGGCGCTGGCCGCGCACATGGACGTCAACGCGATCGACCTGACCGGGGTGACCGACGCGTCGCTCGCCACCGAGCTGGAGGTCAAGGCCGCGGAGAACCTCAAGCGGGTGCTCCGGCCGGCCCCGGCCGGCCACGACTGGTCCGTCGACCCGGGCGTGACCCGGATGACCGCGCTGCTGGAGACCAAGACGGTGTGGCACCCCAAGGGGGTCTAGCTCTGCGGGCCGTGAAGTGCCTGGTGGGGGGCGTGTCGGGCGTTTGCGGGGTGGTTGGTTGGGCAGGCGAGGGGCGCACGAGCACCGACGAACAGGAGTCGACGCATGCGCGCACTGCGACTGCCCAACTGGAAGTCCGAGCCGGAGATCGTGGAGGTCGACCAACCGGAGCCCGGCCCGGGTGAGGTCGTGATCAAGGTCGGGGGCGCGGGCGCCTGCCACTCCGACCTGCACCTCATGGACGAATTCGAGGCGGGGGCGGTGCCCTGGAACCCGCCGTTCACCCTCGGGCACGAGAACGCCGGCTGGGTGCACGCCCTGGGTGCGGGCGTCACCGGGCTGGAGATCGGTCAACCGGTGGCGGTCTACGGCCCCTGGGGTTGCGGCATCTGCGCCCGCTGCCGGGTGGGCGCCGACAACTACTGCGAGAACCCGGCCGGGGCGCCCGTCCCCGGGGGCGGTGGCGGCCTGGGACTCGACGGGGGGATGGCCGACTACCTGCTCGTTCCGGCCGCCCGGCACGTCGTACCGCTGCCCGACGGCCTCGACCCGGCGTCCGCCGCCCCGCTGACCGACGCCGGGCTGACCCCGTACCACGCGGTCCGCCGGTCGTGGGCGAAGCTCGCACCCGAGAACACGGCAGTGGTCATCGGCGTGGGTGGTCTGGGGCACGTGGGCGTGCAGATCCTCAAGGCCACCACGGCGGCCCGGGTGATCGCCGTGGACACCCGCGAGGAGGCCCTCAAGCTGGCCGAGGAGTGCGGCGCGGACCTGACCGTACGCTCCGGCGAGGGCGCGGCGGACGAGATCAGGGGCGCGACCGGCGGTCGTGGCGCGGACGTGGTGCTGGACTTCGTCGGCGCCGACCCCACCCTGAAGCTCGGCGCGGCGGTCGTCCGGACCGTCGGGGACCTGACCGTCGTGGGCCTCGGCGGCGGCACCCTGCCGGTCTCGTTCTTCGCCGTCCCCTACGAGGCCAGCATCCAGACCACCTACTGGGGCAGCCGTCCCGAACTCGGCGAGGTGCTGGAACTGGGCGCGCGTGGGCTGGTACGACCCAAGATCACCACATTCGGCCTCGACCAGGCCATGGACGCGTACCGCCGGATGCGGGACGGGACGCTGGAGGGTCGCGCGGTCATCGTTCCGTGATCAGGAACGCGGGCCGGCCGTGCCACCGGCCGGCCCACCGCAGGGTCTACTACCGGGGGTAGGATTGCCGGGTGACTCGGTTGGGCGATCTTGAGCGTGCGGTGATGGACGTGCTGTGGGACGTGGTCCCGGGCACGTCGGACGGGGTGACCGTGCGCGAGGTGGCCGACGCGCTCGACGGTCGCGAGCTGGCGTACACGACGGTGATGACCGTCCTCGACCGGCTCGCCGGCAAGGGCATGGTGCAGCGGGAACGGGAAGGTCGCGCCTGGCGGTACCGGCCGGCGGCCAGTCGTGAGGCGCACATCGCCCAGCTCATGCTCGACGCCCTCGACCTGGGCGGCAGCCGCGACGCCGCGCTCGTGCGCTTCGCCCGCTCGGTGACCGGCACCGAGGCCGAGGTGCTGCGGGCCGCCCTGGGCAGCGAGGCCGGGCTGGCCGGGCCCAGTTCCGCCGACAGCGACACGGGCGGGGCCGACGCCCTGACCGACCGGGTGGATCCGCCGGCGGGCCGACGGCCGGCCGGCGAGGCAGCGGAGCGGTAGGGCCCGCGCCATGGCCTACGCCGTGCACTTCGCCGCCACCATGCTGGCCTGCTATCTCACCGCGCAGGTGCTGGCCCGTTCCACCTGGACGTGGCGCAGCCCGCGGGTGGCGATCATCTGCTGGCAGGCCGTCGGGCTGGCGTTGGGCCTCTCCGCGATGGGCCTGCCGATGGCCCTCGG
Organism: Micromonospora sp. NPDC049114; assembly: GCF_040648635.1. Classification (NCBI taxonomy): domain Bacteria; kingdom Bacillati; phylum Actinomycetota; class Actinomycetes; order Micromonosporales; family Micromonosporaceae; genus Micromonospora; species Micromonospora sp. NPDC049114. Next base: position 631,224 of record NZ_JBEZEA010000001.1, read on the forward strand.
GCTGAGCGCGTACGACCTGCCGACCGGCAGCGCCCTGCTCGCCCTGACCACCGACCTCGCCCACGGCAATCTGCCGATCGGCGAGACCGCGTTGCACCTCGGCAGCGTCGGAGTGGGCTTCGGCATCGGAGCGGTGCTCGTCACCACCACCGTCCGCAGCATCCACGGGACCATCCGCGCCCAGCGCCGACACCGGGACCTGCTGACCCTGGTGGCCCGGGACGACCCGGCCGCCCCCGGGGCGCTCGTCCTGGACCATCCGAGCGCCGCCGCGTACTGCCTGCCCGGGGTGAAGCCGCAGGTGGTGGTCAGCGCGGGCACGTTGAGCCTGCTGGACCGCGCCGAACTGGCCGCCGTGCTCTCCCACGAGCGCGCGCACGCCCACGAGCGACACGATCTGGTGCTGCTGCCGTTCACCGCCCTGTGCCGGGCGCTGCCGTGGTTCGGCTGGGTCCGTGACGCACACGAGCGGGTCGCCCTGCTGGTCGAGATGCGCGCCGACGACAAGGCCCGCGAGCTGCACGCCGAGGCTCCGCTGGCGGGCGCGCTGCGCCGCTTCGCCGCCGCCGGGCACCGGGTCACCCCGGCCGGCGCGCTGGGCCTGGGCGACCGCGACCTGGACGTACGCGTCCAGCGCCTGCTGGTCGCCGATCGGCCGCCCCGCGCCCTCGGGGCCACGGCCCTCGCGGTGGCCACCACCCTGGTCGCCCTTCCGATCACGCTCTTTTTGAGCTGACGCCCGAGCCCCACGCTCTCGCACGTCCCCGGCGCGCGCCGCCCGCTGGCGCGCGCCTCGCACCCACCCCGGCGCGGTGGAGCGCGATCATCTCCCGGATCCCATTACTACTACGGCCCGTCGTAGAATTTACTACGACGGGCCGTAGTAGTAGGTACATGTAGACAAGCTACGTGTAGGGTTACTACGACAAGGGAGCCAACAGCTAGGGAGAGCCGGCCATGGACACGCTGCTCCTCGCCCGCCTGCAGTTCGCCACCACCACGTCGATCCACTTCCTGTTCGTGGTCGTCACGCTCGGGCTGGTCACGCTGCTGGTCGGCATGCAGACCGCATGGGTGCTCACCGGCAACGCGAAGTGGGAGCGGCTGACCCGGTTCTGGGGCCAGCTCTACGTGATCAACTACGTGCTCGGCATCGCCACGGGCATCGTGATGGAGTTCCAGTTCGGGCTGAACTGGAGCGGCCTGTCGCGTTACGTCGGCAACGTCTTCGGTGCGCCGCTGGCGATCGAGACGCTTGTGGCGTTCTTCCTGGAGTCCACGTTCCTCGGGATGTGGATCTTCGGTTGGCACCGGCTCCGCAAGAGCGTCCACCTCGCACTGCTGTGGGGCGTGGCGCTCACCGCGTACGCCTCGGCGTTCTGGATCATGGTGGCCAACTCCTGGCTGCAACACCCGGTCGGGTACGAGGTCCGCGACGGCATCGCCCACCTCACCGACTTCGGCGCGCTGCTCACCAACCCCAGCCTCGGCATGGCGTTCGGGCACGTGGTCTCCGCCGCGCTCCTGGTCGGCGGGATGCTGATGGCGGCCGTCAGCGCCTGGCACCTGATCCGGCGTACGCCCGACTTCGCGCTCTTTCGCACCTCGCTGCGGATCGGCCTGGTCACGGCGGCACTGGCGATCACGATGGTGCAGGGCTTCGGCTTCGCCCAGTTCGGCCCGGTCGGCGAGGTGCAGCCGACCAAGTTCGGCGCGGACGACCCCGAGGCGCAGGCGCTGATCGGCGAGTGGACCACCCGGTTCGGGCCGGGCGACTACACCCCGCCGGTGCTGGCCAGTGTCGGGCTGGGCTTCATGATCCTCATCGGCTTCACCCTCGGCTGCGTGTGGTTGCTGCTGCCCCTGCTCTACCGGGACTGGATCATCCGACTGCGCTTCCCCCTCTGGCTCATCCTGCTCGCCGTGCCGTTGCCGTTCATCGCGGTGATCCTCGGCTGGATCGCCCGCGAGGTTGGCCGCCAGCCCTGGGTGGCGTACGGGCTGCTCCCCACCGGGCAGGCGGTCTCCCCCGTCGGCACGCCGGTGATGCTCACCTCGCTGATCGGCTTCAGCCTGCTGCTGGGCACCCTCGCCGTCACCAACTGGGTGCTGCTCGCCCGGCACGCGGGCCGTGGCGCGGCCGACCCGGCTCTCGGCCGCCCACCGGCGGCGCCCGGTGAGCCGGCCCACCCCGAACCCGCCCTCGCCTGAGCGACTGAGGAGACTCACCGTGGATCTCGCCTGGTACGCCCTTCTCGGCCTCTTCTTCGCCTCCTACCTCGTGCTCGCCGGCTACGACTACGGCGTCGGGTTGCTGCTCGCCCGGGGCGGCGCCCCGGCCGGGCGGCGGGCCGCGCTCACCGCTCTCGGCCCGTTCTTCCTCGGCAACGAGGTCTGGCTGGTCGCCGCCGTGGGCATCCTGTTCGGCGCCTTCCCGGTGCTGGAGGGCGAGCTGCTCGCCGGCTGCTACCCGGCGGTCGCCGGCGCCCTGGTCGGCGTCGTCCTGGTCACCGCCGGAGTGCAACTGCGCAGCCGGCCGGGCGACGAGCGGGTCCGCGCCCGCTGGGACCGGGTCATCGTGGTCGGCAGCGCGCTCGCCGCGCTGGGCTGGGGGGTGGTGCTGGCCGCGCTGTTGCAGGGCGTGCCCCGCCAGGCCGACGGGCACGTCGCCGGGGTGTCGCACCTGGCGACCCCGTTCGCGGCGACCGCCGGACTGACCATGGTCGCCCTGGTCGCGGTGCACGGTGCGACATTCCTCACGCTGCGACTGCCGGCCGACGCCGCCGACGCGGCCGGCCGCACGGCCCGCCGGCTGGTGCCGGTGGCGCTCTGCGCGGTCGTCGTGGCCACCGTCGTGGGCGTGCTCTCCCCTCGGGTACGCGACGCCGTCGGGCGACCGGCGGTGGCCGTACTCCTGCCGGTGTTGCTGGTGGTGGCGCTGCTGGCGGCCCGCGCGGCGCTGGCACGGCGGCGGCCGGGGTGGGCCCTGATCGCCACCGGCACGGCAATGGCGCTGCCCGTGGCGCTGGTCGGCGCGGCTCTCTGGCCCTACGTGCTGGTGTCCACGACCGACCCGGGCGCCTCGCTGACGGTGGCCGACGCGGCCGCCAGCACGCCGACGCTGCGGCTGCTCGGCTGGGTGGCGCTACCGCTGCTGCCGGCCCTACTAGGCTTCCAGGCGATGTGCTGGTGGGTTTTCCGGGGACGGACCGACGGCAGGGCACCGGTGTACTGGTGAACCGCCGTCCCTTCGACCCGCGTCTGCTGCGTCGGGTCCCTGCGGCCCGGCGCGATCTCGCCGTGCTCGCGCTCCTCGGCGTGCTCGCCGCCGCGTTGATCGTCGCGCAGGCCACCGCGCTGGCGGCCGTGCTGGCCACCGCCTTCGACGGGCGGCTGAACCGGCCGGCGCTGGCGGGTCTCGTGGTCGCGGTCGCCGCCCGGTCGGCGCTGGTCTGGGCACAGGGCACGGTCTCCGCGCGGGTCGCCGCCACGGTCAAGGCCACGCTGCGGGCCGACCTGCTCGGCGCGGTGGGGCGGCACGGGCCGGGCTGGGTGGCGGGGCAACGGGCCGGCGAGCTGGCCACCCTGACCGGGCGTGGGCTGGACGCGCTGGACGCCTACTTCACCGGGTACCTGCCGCAGTTGGTGCTCAGCGTGACGGTGCCCGTGGCCGTGCTGGCCCGGATCGTCGTCGCCGACTGGGGCTCCGCGCTGATCATCGCGTTGACGCTGCCGCTGATCCCGGTCTTCGGCGCGCTGCTCGGCTGGCAGGCGCAGGCCGCCACCGAGCGGCAGTGGCGCCGGCTGGCCCTGCTGGGCGGGCACTTCCTGGACATGGTGGCCGGGCTGCCCACCCTGCGCGCCTTCGGCCGGGCCCGCGCGCAGACCGAGGTGGTCCGCCGGATGGCCGACGGGCACCGGGTCGCCACCATGAAGACACTGCGGATCGCGTTCCTCTCCGCGCTGGTGCTGGAGCTGGTCGCCACCCTGTCGGTGGCCCTGGTCGCGGTGCCGGTCGGCATCCGGCTGCTCGGCGGAGGGCTGACCCTGCACACCGCGCTGCTGGTGCTGCTGCTCACCCCCGAGGCGTACCTGCCGCTGCGGGCCGCCGGCAGCCGCTTCCACGCCAGCATGGAGGGGCTCACCGCGCTGGACGAGGCGCTCACCGTCTCGGCCGTGCCCGCCACCCCCCGCGCCGCCGAGGGTGCGACCACCCCGAACGGTCGCGGCGAGATCCGGTTCGAGGCCGTGACAGTGGCGTACGAGCGGACCACCGCGCTGCACGACGTCACAGTGACCATCCGGCCCGGTGAACGGATCGCCATCATCGGGCCGAGCGGCGCCGGCAAGAGCACCCTGCTCGGTCTGCTGCTCGGCTTCGTGACCCCGACCAGCGGCCGGATCACCGTCGACGGCGTCGACCTCGCCACCGCCGACCCGGACGCCTGGCGTCGGCAGCTCGCCTGGGTGCCGCAGCGCGCCCACCTCTTCGCCACCTCGCTGGCCGACAACATCCAGCTCGGCGCACCGGACACCCCGCCCGAGGCGCTCGCCGCCGCGGTCCGCGACGCGGCCCTCGACGACGTGGTGGCCGCCCTGCCCGACGGACTGACCACGCTGCTCGGCGAGCGCGGGCACGGCCTGTCCAGCGGCCAGCGGCAGCGCGTCGCACTGGCCCGGGCGTTCCTGCGCGACGCCCCGGTGGTGCTGCTCGACGAGCCCACGGCACGGCTGGACACGGCCGCCGAAGCGGTGGTGCTCGACGCCACCCGGCGGCTGGTCGCCGGACGGACGGCGCTGCTGGTGGCGCACCGGCCGGCGCTGCTGACCGACGCCGACCGGGTCCTGCGCATCGAGGACGGCCGGGTCACCGAGCTGACGCCCGAACCGACGTCGAAGGCGACACGATGAGCGCGGAACACGGGCCGGAGGTCGGGGACGGCGTGGCATCGGCCGGGCGGGTCGGCGCCGAGCGCGCGGTGCTGCGGCTGGCCCGCCCGTACCTCGGTCGGCTGGCCGGCGCCGGGCTGCTCGCCGCCGCCACCGAGTTCGCCGGGCTCGCCCTGATGGCCACCGCGACGTGGCTGCTGATGAGCGCCGCCGGGCGACCTCCGCTGGACCGGCTCACCGTGGCGATCGTCGCGGTCCGGGCCCTCGCCATCAGCCGGGGCGTGTTCCGCTACACCGAACGGCTCGCCGGGCACGACGCGGTCCTCCGCATGATCACCGACGTACGGGCCCGGGTCTTCGCCACCCTCACGGCCCGCCGCGACACCCGACACCGCTCGGGGGACGTCCTGAGCCGGCTGGTCTCCGACGTCGAGGCGGTCCAGGATCTGCTGCTGCGGGTCCTGGTGCCCGGCGCGGCGGCGGCACTGGTCGGGGTGCTGGCGGTGGCCACTGCGGCGCTGATCTCACCACCGGCCGCCGGTGTGCTCGCGCTCGGGCTGGTGGTCGCCGCCGTTGCGCTGCCGGCGCTGGCCACAGCCGTCACCCGGCGCAGCGCCGCCGAGGTGGCGCCGCTGCGCGGCGCGCTGGCCACCGACGCCGTCGACCTCACCCACGGCGCCGCCGACCTGGCCGCGTTCGGGGCGACCGACGCCGCGCTGCGCGTCGCCGAACAGCGGGCCGGCCGGCTCGCCCGCCTGGAACGCCGGCTGGCCGCCACCGGCTTCGCGGTGGACGCCGCGGGGGTGTTGACGGCCGGACTGACCGCCGCCGCGGTGGTGCTTGTCGCGCTGGCCTCCGACGTGCCGGGCGTCCTGGTCGGAGTGCTGGCCGTCGGGACCCTGGCCGCCGTGGAGGTGGCGCTGGCCCTCGTCTCGGCCGCCCGGCAGTGGACCCAGCTGCGGCCCGGCCTGGCCCGGGTGGCGGCCCTCCTCGACGTCGAGGAGCCCACCGCCACGCCCGCTCCCCCGGCGACCGACCTGGCCGAGCCGCACGACCTGCGCTTCGTCGAGGTGAGCGTGCGGTACCGGCCCGGCGCCGCACCCGCGCTGGACGGGGTGAGCCTGGACCTGCCCGCCGGCCGGCGCATCGCAGTCGTCGGCCCGAGCGGCGCCGGCAAGAGCACCCTGGCCGCCGTGCTGACCGGTGCGGTCCGGCCCACCTCCGGCCACGTCACCCTGGCCGGGCGCGACCTGCTGACGTACGCCGAGGAGGACCTGCCCCGCAGCGTCGGCGGGCTGCTCGCCGAGGCGTACGTCTTTCATGCCACGGTCCGGGAGAACCTGCTGCTCGGGCGGGCCGGGGCCGACGAGGACGAGTTGACCGCGGCCATGAGGGCCGCCGGCCTGCTCGACTGGGTACGCGCCCAGCCGGCCGGCTGGGACACAGTGGTCGGCGAGGAAGGCGGTCAGCTCTCCGGCGGCCAGCGGCAACGGCTCGCGCTCGCCCGGGCCCTGCTGGCCGCGCCGCCGGTGCTGGTGCTCGACGAGCCCACCGAGGGGCTGGACCCGACGGCCGCCGACGCGGTGCTCGCCTCCGCCCTCGCCGCCACCCCCGCCGGACACTCGGTCCTGCTGATCAGTCACCGGCTCAGCGGGCTGGCCGACCTCGACGAGATCGTCGTCCTCGACGGCGGCCGGGTGATCCAGCGCGGCCGGCACGCCGAGTTGATCGCGACCCCCGGCTGGTACCGGGACCAGTGGCTTCTCCAGGCGGCAGCCGAGCGCGGGTACCTGGCCCTCGCTCCCTGACCCGCTTCGGGGACGGACCAGGGTTCTCCCCGACGTGGAGGCGCTCGCCTCCGTGGCAGGGTGGTGCCATGCGGCATGCTGACGACTTCCTGGTCGAGGAGCACCTGCGGGCGCTTGCGTCCCGGTTGCAGGGGCCGGCGCGGCTGAAGTCCGACCTGCTCACCGAGGCGCGGCACGACCTGCAGGACTCCGTCGACGCGTACCGCGAGAGCGGTGTGCCACCCACGGAGGCGCAGCTGCGGGCGGTGGCCGAGTTCGGCTCACCGGCGCAGCTGCTGCCCTCCTGGCAGGCGGAGCTGGCGGTGGCCGCCCTGCGCGGCCTGTCCCTGCGGATGCTGGCCGTGGCCGGGATTCTGGTGGCCGCCGGCGACCTGACGTGGCGCGGGTCGAGCTGGAGCGCGGGCCCGCCGCCGCCGGCGCTCTACCGGCTGCTCTCCGCCTCGGTCGACTGGATCTGGCTCGGCGCGCTGCTGCTGGCCGTGACCGGCCTGCTGGTGGTGCGGGCGAGCGCCCGGTCCGCACGACCGGGCCTGGCGGCGGCGCAGCGCGCGGTGGGCGCAGCCCTGATCGGCACGCTGGCCCTCGGCATCGTGGCCGGCGGGGCACTCTTCGCCTGGTCGATCGATCTGTGGGACGCGGCGCTGACGTGGCCACCGATGATCGTCGGCATGGTCGTGATGGGCGCGGCGCACTTCTCGCTGACCCGCGCCGCGCGCGGCTGGCTGCGGGCCGCCGCCCGCTGACGGCCGCCGACGCCCTGGCCCACCCCCGGGCGGCTCAGGCGGGGGTGACGGGCGGGCTGCCGGGATCGAGGAAACGGCCGACAGTCACGCGGAACTCCTGCCATCCGGCGCGCTCGCCCGCCAGCGCGCGGCGGCCGGAGTCGGTGAGCTGGTACGTCCGCCGCTCGCGACCGTTGACAGTGCTCCAGGTGCTCGCCACGTGACCCGCGCGTTCCAACCGGCGCAGCGCCGGATAGATCGTGCCGGTAGGCAGGTCGAGACTGCCGTCACTGCGCGCCCGCAGGGACTCGATGATGGCGTACCCGTGCAGCGCGCCCTGTTCGAGAACGGCGAGCAGAAGGGCGTCGAGGTGGCCGTGCAGCGCCTGGGCCTTCATGCGTAGCTACGCTACTTGTCGAACGTCCGGATCGCCACCGTCACGCACGCGCAGGCCCGACAGGTTTCTCGGCCGGCCGACGGGGTGCGGGCTCCGGGCTTCCCGAGCCGCCGACTAGGGTATGTGCCCAGAGTCACTCGCCGGTCGGAGACGCCGGCGGGTGGGCAACCCGAAGCACACGGAGGTCAGCGTGGCCCGCCAGTCGCCCCAACGGCCCGACGCCGACGAGCCCGAGCTCGACGACACCACCGGCCCGGCCGAGTCAGACGAGGCCGACGAGGCCGACGACACCCCCCGCGCGTCGGCCGACCGGTCGCTCTGGGACGAGCTGCGGATCGACCCGGTGGAGATCGCCCTGCCCGCCGGCACCGGTTTCACGCTGCGGGCGTACCGGCCGGCGGGGTCACTGACCCCTACCGACGTGACCGAGCGCGACCAGGACGACCCGTTCCTCGCCCGCCGTCAGGTGATCGAGGAGGAGGACGACGAGACCGTCGTCATCCTCGACGAGGAGCTGGCCGAGGAGTTCGCCGACAGTGACGAGGACGAGCCGTCCCGCCGTCGCCGCGACAGCGCCACGGACGCCGACGCGACCGCCGAGGACGACGAGACCGAAGCCGAGGCCGAGGACGTCGCCGACGAGGCGGACGACGAGGAGGTGCCGGTCTTCCTCAGCCACCGCGGCAAGCTGCTGCTGTTCAAGACCCCCGAATCGCTTGTCAGTTTCATCCGCTCCGGCGCACCCAACGATCTGTCCCAACTGGACAGCTGGAATGAATTGTCCGAACGGGTGGAGCCGGCCGACATCGCGCCGCTCGACGAGGACACCTACGAACTCGACCTCGTCGTGGAGAACCTGCGCGGCGGTCACGACAGCTGGGATTCGACCCTGCTGATCGAGGCCGGCGAGGTCGCCCGCGACCTGTCGTACGCGTTGCGCCTGCCTGCGGTACTGGACATGCTCTCCGCCGGCTCCAGCCTCGACGACCTGGACGAGGCGCTGCGGGCCACGGCCAACGGCGGGATCGGCGCCTTCATGGGCCGGCGACGGTTGAAGAAGATCGGGGCACAGACCGCGAGTTTGGGTTGGCGCACCATTGTCGGCAAGATCTCTGCGGTGGTGGACTGGCGCGACTGACCCGTACCGGGGAGCATCAGTTGCTGGCAGTAGGAAGACCTGTCCCGGGAGGAGGACGACGCCGTGGCGCTCGTGCGCGTGTACTGCGGTCTGGCCTCGGCGGATCCGGCTGACCGACCGGCCTCGGCCGGTTCGACGCTGACGTCCGCTGTGGTCGACGACGCAGGCCGTCTGCTGCATGTCTGCGAGATCGGCGACGACGCGGCTGGTTACGCCCAGCTCGTCGCCCTGCTCGTGGAGCGGTCGGGCGGGCCGAGCGGTGCGGCCATCGCCGCCGACAGCGACGACCACACGGTCACCTCGCTGTTGAGCGCGGCGGGTCGGCCCCTGGCGATCGCCGACGACGACTCGGTGGACGACTTCGCCGAGCGGTTCGCCGACGACGACTCCCTGGAGGAGATGCAGTCACCCCCGGCCGAGCGTCGGGCCGTCGGCCTGGCCCGCGCGTTGCAGGCCGGTGCGCTCTCCGCCGTCACGCTGCCCGCTCCCCGGGACCTCGCCGGCTACAAGCAGGTGCTCGCCGCGCACGCCGCCCTGGCCAGCGGCCGGCACTCCGCCGCCGTGGCGCTGCGCGAGGTGCTGCGGGAGCTCTACCCGGCGGCGCTGCGCGCCTATCCGGATCCGGCCGAGCCGGTGTCCCTGGCCGTGCTGGACGCGCTGCCCGAGCCGGGCATGCTCGGCGGCACCATTGCCCGTGGCCGTGAGGTGTCCGTCGCCGCGGACGCCATCGCCGCGCATCTCGCGGCGGACGGGGTCGCCGATGCCGAGGAGATCAACGAGGCGGTCACCGCGCTGCGGGTCGCCATCTCGGAGACACCCCGCCGCGCCGCCGTCAACCGGGCGCTCACCTCCGCCGTGGCCGAGACCGTCCGGCAGGCCGTCGCCTCCGTACGGGCCTGCGACGCCGGCTGCGAGGCCCTCGTCAGCGCGCTCAGCGCGCGGGTCAGCACGCCCGCCCCGGCCCCCGGCCGACGGGCCGCAGCCCGTCGTGGCGAGTCGGTCGGCGAGCTGACCGGCCTCGCCGGCATGCGCACGGTCCGGCCGACGCCGGCCGCCGCCGAGCCCACGCCGGTCACCGGCCGACGCAGCCGACCCGAGCCGGCGCCGGGCAGCGCCCCGCTGGCGTCGCCGCGTCCTCTCGGGCCGCCGCCGGTCGCCCCTGCTCCGGTCACCCCTCCGCCGGTCGCGCCCGCGCCGATCGCACCGGCAGCGGTCGCCGGCCCGCCGGTGTCGGCGCCTCCCGGGCGGGCCGAGCCCATGCCGAGCCGGATCGACGGTCCGACCAACCGGCCGGTCTCGTCGCCGCCGCCCCCGCCGCCGGGGATCACCCCCATCGCGCCGACCCAGCGGGGCACCGTGCCGCCCGCCGAGGCTGGCGAGCCGTTCCGGCCGACCCTCACCACCGCCGCGATCAACCACGCGCGGGCCGAGCGGCAGCGTACGGTCATTCCGCCCCGCCCGAAGACCAACGGCGAGCGGCAGAGCCACGTGCAGCGGCCGGTCGAGGAGCCGCCCACCGGCGGGTTCAGCGCCACCGACCTCAGCATCCCGGTGCCGGCTCCCCGGCCGGGTCAGGAGCCGACGGCGCCCCCGGGTTCCCGGGCGAACTGGCCCCTGGTCAACAACCCGGAGGACCCGGCCGACAGCTCGCCGAACAACCCGGTCGCCTACCCGTACGGCAGCAACCGCGTCGACGCCCCGACCGACCCGGGCCGGGCCGACGGTCGGGTCACGCCGCCCTGGCTGGCCGACGACCTGCCCCAGGAGCCGCCCATGCTGCGGCTGGTCGAGCCGCCGCCGCTGGCGGACCGGGCACTGCGGGAAGGGCTCAACCCGCCCGCCGGTGACCCCCGCCTGGAGACGCCGCCGCTGCGGCTCGTCGACCGGGAGCAGGCCGCCCGCAACAACCGTCAGGCGCCCCGCGTCGAGCGGGCCGCCGAGCACCGGCCGCCGCCCCCGGTCGAACACCGGCCTCCCCCGGTCGAGCACCGGCCGCCGCCGGTGGCCGACGAGGGCGACGGGGATCTGCTGATCTTCGCCCAGGCCAAGTCGGCGTGGTTCGTCGGGCACACCGAAGAAGAGTCCGACCTGGACTGGTCGACCACTGCCGACACCGGGTGGCAGGCCGCCGAGCAGGCAGCCCGTCCCGCGGTGGGCGCCGAGACCAACGCCGGGCTGCCGAAGCGCGTCCCGCAGGCAAATCTGGTCCCGGGTTCCCCGCTGCGCGAGGAGCGTCCACTGCGGATAGTGCGGGACGCGGCGAGCCTCGCGGAGAACACCACCGGCTACTTCCGCGGCTGGCGTCGCGGGCAGGAGATCGGCGGGTTCGCGGTGGGCGGCCGGCCAGGCCGCGAGGCGGCCGGTGGCTGGGACTTCAGCCGCGACCACGGGGACCGCGACGACGACCGGGAGTACGAGTACCGCTCCGCCGGCTACCAGTCCTGAGCGTCTCTCTCACGTACGCGTTCCTTCCGCCCCCAGTCCGACACCGGCTGGGGGCGGAAGTGCGTTCAGGGGCCAACCAGAGCGGCCCGGGGCTACACGGGCGGGGCGGCCCGAGGGATGGCCCACCAACGCAAGAGATCTTGGAAGGAAGCCGCCCCCAGACCGGGGCGACACCTTCCAAGATCTCTTTTGGGCGAGCCGTTCGCGCCCCGGGCAGCATTGAGCGCCCGGTGGCGGCCAGGGCCACCACCGGGCGCGGGAGCGTCCCGATCAGGCCGGGGCGACGGCGCGCGTACGGCGCATGGTGAGCACGTACTCGACAAGCGAGATCAGCACGTGCTTCGTCGACTCCCGGTTACGGGCGTCGCAGGCCACCACCGGCACGTCGCTCGAGATCGCCAAGGCGTCCCGGACGTCCTGCGGGTCGTGGTACTGCATCCCGTCGAAGCAGTTGATGGCCACCAGGTACGGCAGCCGCCGGTGCTCGAAGAAGTCGATCGCCGCGAAGCAGTCGGCCAGCCGGCGGGTGTCCACCAGCACGACCGCACCGATCGCGCCCCGCACCAGTTCGTCCCACATGAACCAGAATCGGGTCTGACCCGGCGTACCGAACAGGTACAGGATCAGGTCACGGTCGATCGAGATCCGGCCGAAGTCCATGGCCACCGTGGTCGTCGTCTTGCCCGGCACCTGCCGGGTATCGCCCACGCCAGCGGAGGTCATGATGGCCTCGGTGGTCAGCGGCGTGATCTCCGAGACCGAGCCGACCAGCGTCGTCTTACCGACGCCGAATCCACCGGCGATAACGATCTTCGCCGACGTCACGCGCCCACTCGGGTTCGGTGGGCGGTGCGACATGTCAGAGCCTGCGAAGTCCACTCAGCACCCTCTCCAGCAGTTCAGTGCCCACCGCGTCGTCGGAGTCGTCCAGGATGGTCGGCTCGTGGACCGCGACCAGGCCGTCCGTCGCCATGTCGGCGATGAGCACCCGGGCCACACCGAGCGGGAGCTGCATCCGCGCCGCGATCTCGGCGAGCGATTGCACGCGTCCGTCACACAGCGCGGCGATGTACTGGTGTTCGCGGCCACCACCGTTGCCATTGGCAGTGGTGCGGCCGCGCACCGTCGTCTCGACGAGCGCCTCCAGCGCGATGTCGAGCCGGGGACGGGTTCGACCACGGGTCACGGCGTATGGACGGACCAACGCTCCGGTCGGTTCGTCACGATCGGCCATGTCGCCGCTCACCTCCTTCGCACCCCGTACCGGCTCCCACCGGTGGAACTCGTCGTTCTTGTCGTTTCAGTTGCGCCGACCGCACGATCGGCGAGGCGTCAGCCCAGCATGCCCGCGGCCGCGCGCGGCTGCGGGGTCAGGGCGTCGCCCACCCGGTCGACCAGTAGTGCCATCTCGTAGCCGACCTGCCCGACGTCGGAGCTGCGGGCCGCCAGCACTGCGAAGGACGAACCATCCGAGATGGACATCAGGAACAGGAAGCCATTGTCCATCTCCACGACGGTCTGGAGCACCGCGCCTCCCTCGAAGCAGCGGGCCGCCCCCTGGGTCAGGCTGACCAGACCGGACGCGATCGCGGCGAGCTGGTCTGCCCGGTCCCGCGGCAGGTCCCGTGACGACGCGAGGAGCAGGCCGTCCGCCGAGACGGCGACCGCATGTGCGACACCGGGCACCCGGTCGGCGAAGTTGGCCAGCAGCCAACCAAGATCCTGCGTAGTTGTCATCCTTCTTGCTCCTTCTGCCCGCTCCCGGCCGCTGGGCCTGAGCCAGACTGCGAGGATTGCTGCCCTCCCGGAGTCGCCTCCGGGCTGGTCGGGTTGTCCGAGGTGCTACGCCCTCGCTGCACGCCCCGGTGGTAGGCGGAGAGCAGGCCACGGACCGCCTCCGGGGAACGTCGCTGGACCGAGGTGGCGGGCTTCTCCACCGCGCCCGGCACCAGCTGCGCCATCGGCTTGCGCTTCGGCAGACCGGTCGTGGTGGTCTCGTTCACCGGCACCGCGGTGGCCGCTGCCGAGGCGGCACGCCAGCCGTCGTCGGCGGCGGTCTGCCAGCCGTTGGTCTGCGATTGGGGCCGGCGGTTCGGCAGGCTCTCGGCGAGGCCGGGGCGAGCGCCCCCGTTCGCTGTCGACCCGTTGTCCCGCGGCGCTCCTCCGGCCGTCGGAGTGTCTGCCATCGGCGTGTTACCTGTCGTCCCGGGTGATGTCTTGTGGACTGCCCCACCGTTGGCCTCGACCGCCGCGAACTGCTGGGTCGCGTCACCGCCACCGCCGTTCGCCGCCGGCTTGTCGCCGGCCGCGGCCTCCTCCGCACCCGGACGGCGGGTACGGAACCAGGCGGACTCGAGCTCCCGGAAGATCGGCAGCTCCATGGTCTCGTCCGCGTACCGCTGGCGGTTCTGGGCCTGCGGCTGCTGCGGTGCCGGGCGGGTCTGCGCCGGCGGCGGCGACGCCTGGGCCTGCGGGGCCTGAGCCTGCGGGCCTCGGGCCTGCGGGGCCTGGGGCTGCGGGGCTCGGGTCGGCTGAGCCTGAGGCGCCGGAGCCGACTGCTGGGCCGCGGTGCTCGGCTGGTCGCCGGGGCGCGGCACCCGGGGCAGCTCCGTCGTCATGTCCAGGGCGGCGGCGAGCCGCTCGGGCACCGGCGGGGTCTGCGTGTCCCGCTCGCCACCGGGCACCGGCGGCCAGGCCGGCGGCGCCGGAGCGCTGGACGCCGGGGCGGGCGGGGCGGACCGGGGCGTGAAGCCGCTGAACGACTGGCCGGAGGCCGGCGGCGCCGAGTACGGCTGGCCGGACGCCGGGGAGGCCGAGACCGGCGACGCGGACACCGGCGGACCGGCGTACGGCTGGCCGGAGGCCGGAGCGGCGGACACCGGCGGGCTGCCGTACGGCGCACCCGAGTAGGGCTGACCGGAGTACGGCTGACCGGACGCCGGCGAGGCGGAGACCGGCGCACCGGGGTACGGCTGCGCGGAGACCGGCGGCGCGGAGTACGGGTGCGCCTCCGGGCTGCTGGGCAGCTGCCGGGGGATGGTCGGCTGCTGGCCGGTGGTGGTCGGCTCGTCGCCGGCCCGCCGCTGCGGCAGCGGGTCGATGGTCTGGCCGTTGGCCGTCCGGGGCGTGAAACCGTCGCCGCCGTTGACCCCGTTGCTCGCGCTCGCGCCGGTCAGGTCCGACCAGGCGGGCATCGAGCGGTACGCACCGGTGTTGGCGGGCGTGCCGGCGCCGTTGCGCGATGCCGGGTCGAACGGCCGACCGCCCAGGGTGACCTGGTTGCCGGACTCGCCGGGGCGCGGGCCGTTGCCCAGCGCGGGCAGCGCGCCGAGGACCGGCGCGGGCCCGTTGTGCTGCGGGCCGGCCGCGGGCAGGGCCGGCGGCTGCTGCACCCGGCCGGAGAGCGCGCGGGGCACCAGCACCGAGGTGGGCAGGGTCACGTCGGCGACCGTGCCGCGGTCGGCGCCCGGGCGCAGCTCGACGCGAACGCCGTGCCGCGACGCCAGGCGGGCGACCACGACCAGGCCCATCATCCGGGAGACGGCCACGTCCACCTGCGGCGGCGTCGCGAGCTTGTCGTTGAGCTCGTGCAGCTGCTCGCGGCTGATGCCGATGCCGCGGTCCTCCACGTACAGCGAGGCGCGGTCACCGACCCGACGGGCCTCGACCATGACCTGCGAGTCCGGAGGGGAGAACGCGGTGGCGTTGTCGAACAGCTCGGCGACGAGGTGCACCAGGTCGTTGACCGCGTGCGCGGCGACCTCGATGTCGCGGTCGATGACCCCGAACTCGATCCGGGTGTAGTGCTCGACCTCGGACTGCGCGGCGCGCAGCACGTCGATGAGCGCGGCCGGCTCGCGCTGCACGCGCGTGGAGTCGGCGCCCGCGAGGACGAGCAGGTTCTCGTCGTTGCGGCGCATCCGGGTGGCCAGGTGGTCGAGCTGGAACAGCTCGGCCAGCCGGTCCGGGTCCTCCTCGCCGCGCTCCAGCCGGTCGAGGTGCCCGATGAGGCGGTCGACCAGGATCTGCGAACGGCGGGCCAGGTTGACGAACATCGTCGCGACGGAGGCGCGCAGTGCCGCCTGTTCGGCGGCCGTCCGGACGGCTTCCAGGTGGACGGCGTTGAACGCCTCGGTCACCTGGCCGAACTCGTCCTTGCTGCGGACGGGCAGCGGCTCGGCGATCTGGTTGGCCAGCTGCACCGGGGAGAGCTGCCCGACGACCTGCGGGTCGCGGAGTCGGGCCACCGCCTGCGGCAGCCCGTACTGGGCGACGGAGAGGGCGCCCTGGCGCAGCTCACGCAGCGAGCGGGCCATCGACCGGGCGACCAGGTACGCGAAGAGGATGGCCAGCAGCAGCATGCTGAGCAGCAGGCCGGTCTCCAGGAACACCTGGCGTTGGACGTCCGACCGGAGGTTGTCGGCCTCGGCGACCACGTCACCGTCGAGCTTCGTCTCGACGGCGCGGATCAGCTTGGCGTTGGCCGTCATGGCCGATTCCCACTGGTCGGTGCCGAACGGGGCGTTGCTCATGTCGCCTGTGGTGTTGCCGTCGATCCAGCCGGTGTAGTTCTGCGCCTCGCGCCGGTCGCCGCCGGCGACGGTCTGGTCGTGGAACTTCGCCTCGTCGGGGCTGGCTACCGCCTTGAAGCTCTGCAGCGCCTGCTGCTGGCCGGTGCCGCTGGCGATGTAGTCGGTGCGCAGCGCCGGGGTCAGTCGGCGCCCACCCTGCACGCCGAGCGCGCGGTGCACGACGACCCGTCGGAGCGAGAGGAACTCCTTCTCCCGGGCGACCGCTGCCGCGGCCCGCATCCGGTCGCTGAGCTCGTTGTTGCCGGCGAGCTGGGTGGCCGAGTCCCGGATGGCGAGCAGGTCGTTGATCAGACCCTCGTACGCCTGGACGGCCTCGGCGAGCTTCAGCTTGCCGTTGAACACCTGACTGCGGACGCCCGGCAGCTCCTGCAGGTTCTGGTCGATGCCGCCGAGCAGGCCCTCAAGGCTGCTCGGCAGGTCCTCCACGTCGCCCCGCTGCTGCCGGTAGGGGCTCGTCGCCTGGTCGACCCGGGTGTTCGCCCGGTTGTAGGCCTCCTGGTACTGCGCCTTCGGCTGCGTCCCGGTGGCCTGCAACAGCAGCACGGCGGAGGTCCGCTCGTCCTGGAGTTTGTCGACCAGGTCACCCGAATAGCTCGACAGGTTGGCCAGGTCGCCGGCTCGGTTGGCATTGTTGAGCGTCTCCAGGTGGTCGACGAGACCACTGGTACCCACCACGACCGTGGCGATGGTCGGCACGATCATGATGAGACCGAGCTTGGACCAGATCGGCATGTCCCGGAGCCGGCTGGCCGGCCGGCGCAGCCGCGACAGGAAGGAGCCCGCCGTCTTTGGCCGTTTGCTCACGTCACCGCCCTCGCGATTACAGCTTGAACGCGTTGCCCCGGGCAACGCCCAGCGACCGACCCGGCGGGTCGGACCCCCGAGATTCCATCACGCCGGTCGGCAAGAAGAAAGCCCAGGTTGTCCCCGGCCGAAGGTGTGATGAGATGTTGATGCGATTTGATAGCAGTCCGTCTGGCCGGAGTAACTGAAGGTAATGGAACATCCCCACCGCGTTGTCCTGCTCGCCGGCCCCTCAGGCTCCGGAAAGTCGTACATAGCGCAGCAAACCGGCCTGCCGGTGCTGTGTTTGGACGACTTCTACAAAGACGGCGATGACCCTACGTTGCCGCGACGAAACGGCCAGGTCGATTGGGAATCGCCGCAGTCCTGGGACGCGTTGACCGCCGTCGAAACGATTGCTCGACTTGCCCGCGAGGGCCGTGCCGATGTGCCGGTTTATGCGATCGGCGCGGATCGACGGGTGGCCACCCGGCCATTTGATGTCGACGGATCGCCACTTTTCGTCGCCGAAGGGATTTTCGCCGCCGAGATCGTCGAGGAGTGCCGCCGCCGTGGGCTGCTCGCCGGGGCGTACGCGCTGCGCCGTCCGCGCGGGGCGACCTTCCTGCGCCGGCTGGCCCGCGACCTGTCCGAGCAGCGCAAGGCGCCCCGGGTGCTGGTCCGGCGCGGCGTGGCCCTGCTGCGGGCGGAGCCCGCCGTGCTGCGCCGGCAGATGGGGCTGGGCGCCGAGGCGGCCCGGGCCCGGGAGGTGCTGCGCCGGGTGGCCGGCCTGCTCGCCGGCCACCCGCACGGCTGACGAGGATCAGGGCAGCAGCTTGGCGTACGCCGGCTTGATCACCTCGTCGATGATCCGCAGTCGCTCGTCGAACGGGATGAAGGCGCTCTTCATCGCGTTGATGGTGAACCACTGCAGCTCGCGCCAGCCGTAGCCGAACGTCTCCACCAGCAGCGACATCTCCCGCGACATGGAGGTGCCGCTCATCAGCCGGTTGTCGGTGTTGACGGTGGCCCGGAACCGCAGGTCGCGCAGGAGCCCGATCGGGTGGTCGGCGATCGAGGCCACCGCGCCGGTCTGCACGTTCGACGAGGGGCAGAGCTCCAGCGGGATCCGCTTGTCCCGCACGTACGCGGCCAGCCGGCCCAGAGCGCCGTCGGCGGCGATGTCGTCCACGATCCGTACGCCGTGACCGAGCCGGTCCGCGCCGCACCACTGGATCGCCTGCCAGATCGACGGCAGACCGAACGCCTCACCGGCGTGGATGGTGAAGTGGAAGTTCTCTCGTTGCAGGTATTCGAAGGCGTCCAGGTGTCGGGTGGGCGGGAAGCCCGCCTCGGCGCCGGCGATGTCGAAGCCGACCACCCCGGCGTCGCGGTGCCGCACCGCCAGCTCGGCGATCTCCTGGGAGCGCGCCGCGTGCCGCATGGCGGTGAGCAGGGTGCCCACCCGGATGGTCAGGCCCGCCTCGACGGCCTGCGCGGTGCCCTCGGCGAACCCGGCCAGCACGGCCTCGACCACCTCGTCCAGGCTCAGGTCCTGTTCCAGGTGCTGCTCGGGGGCGAAGCGCACCTCGGCGTAGACGACCCCGTCGGCGGCCAGGTCCAGCGCGCACTCCCGCGCCACCCGGCGCAGCGCCGGCCCGGTCTGCATGACCGCCACGGTGTGCGCGAACGTCTCCAGGTAACGCTCCAGCGACCCGGAGTCGGCGGCGTCGACGAACCAGCGTCCGAGCGCCTCCGGGTCGGTGGTGGGCAGCTCGTGTCCCACCTCCGCGGCCAGCTCGACGATCGTCGCCGGCCGCAGCCCGCCGTCGAGGTGGTCGTGCAGCAGCGCCTTCGGGACCTTGACGATGTCCTCGTACCGGATAGTTGCGACCATGCTCAGACCCTAGTCAGCGGGCGTGGGCGGCCGGAGCGGGGCGGCTCGTTAGGCTGCCCGGTATGCGCGCACCACACGATTTGGCGGCCTGACGTGGATCCGCGCATCCTCGACCGGCTGAGCTGCCCGGTCTGCGGCCAATCCCTGGTCGAGACGACCGTCGGCACCGCTCGGGCGCTGCGCTGTGGACGCCGGCACACCTTCGACATCGCGCGGCAGGGCTACGTGAACCTGCTCACCGGCCGGGCGCCGCACGTCGGCGACAGCGCCGAGATGATTGCCGCGCGAGCGGAGTTCCAGGCCGCCGGTCACTACGACGTGATCTCGGCCGCGCTCGCCGCCGCGGCGACGGAGGCGGTCGCGCGACTCGGCGCGACGCCCCCCGCACCCCCTCCGTCCGCCCTTTGCTCTGCTTCCACCGACGCAACACTTACCGCAGCGCACTGTCGCACGGGGGGAAGCAGAGCAAAGGACGCAACCGCAGGGGTACGGACCGGACAGCCGGCGACTGGCTCTGAGGCGTACCCCCTGGTGGTGGATGTCGGCGCGGGCACCGGCCGATACCTCGGCGCGGTGCTGGCGGCGCTGCCGGACGCCGTGGGTCTGGCCCTGGACGTCTCCAAGCCGGCGCTGCGCCGCGCCGCCCGGGCACACCCCCGCGCCGCCGCGGCGCTCGCCGACACCTGGCAGCGGCTGCCCCTCGCGGACGGCTCGACGGCCGTGCTGCTGAACGTGTTCGCCCCGCGCAACGGCGCGGAGTTCCACCGGGTGCTCGACCCGGCCGGCACGCTGCTCGTGGTGACGCCCGCCGCCGACCATCTCACCGAACTGGTGGACGCCCTCGACCTGCTGCGGGTGGACCCGGACAAGGCCGACCGGGTCGCCGCCAGCCTGGGCGGGCACTTCACGCCGGTCAGCTCGACCGTGCACCGCGCGGAGCTGGCGCTGACCCGGCCGGAGGTCGCCACGCTGGTCGGGATGGGCCCGAGCGCCTGGCACACCAACCCGACCTCGCTCGCCGAGCGGCTGGCCGCGCTGCCGGAGCCGGTCCGGGTGCGCGTGGCGGTCCGGCTGGACGCCTACCGACGCCGCTGAGGGCTCAGGTGGAGAGGTCGACCTCTTCCCAGCCCGGCGGCTCGTCGTGGTACGGCCCGCGCAGGATCACCGCCCACTCCAGCGCCCAGCGTCGCTGCCCGATCGCGTTGGCGTCGACCAGCCCCGGCGCCCGCCGGCCGTCGCGCTCGGTCTCCAGGTAGGCCCAGTCAAGGCAGTAGTGCAGGTCGAGCAGGGCCGCCGCGTCGGCCGGGTGCTGCGGCGCGGCGAGGATCCGGGACTGCCAGCGGCCGAAGGTCTCCCCCTCGGCGATGTGCGGCAGCCGCTCGACCAACCGCTCGTCCACCGCCAGGGTGGGGTCGAGCTGCTTGCTCAACCCCAGCACCCAGGCCAGCGCGAAGAGCGCGTCGTGGTGCAGCACGAACGACCGGTGGTCGCCCTTGCCGCCCATCACGAACTGCCACTCCGGCGGGGTGACCATCTCGACCAGGTGCGAGCCGAGCAGCCAGCTCATCGCCGCCTGCGGGGGCATCCCGAAGCAGCGCGCCAGGATGAGGTGCAGCACGGCGATCCGCGCCTCTATCTCCGCCCTGGGTCGCAGCTCGATCGCATCACCCGGCTCCCACACGAGCGGGAACTGGGCCGGCGGCAGCGGCAGGCCGAGCCGGGACAGCTCGTCCAGACTCGCCTCGCGCACCTCGCGCGGGTCGGGGGCAGGTACGGTCACGGGGCAACTTCCTGTCTGCACGCCACGCCTTTGGCCTGCGACAATAGCGCTCCCAGGTGACGGGCACCACGCCGCCCCGGTCAGCCGATCCGTTCGATGACCAGGGGCGTCGCTCGTGGCGCGCTAGGTGCAATGTGCACCGCGCGACTTGCCTCCGCCAGGGCCGCCGGGATTCGCGACGGATCCTCGGCCCGCAGCTCGTAGAGAGCGTCCCCGGCCCGCACCACATCGCCCGGCCGCTTGTGCAACACCACACCGGCCGGCACGCTCACCGGGTCCTCCTTGCGGGCCCGGCCCGCGCCGAGCCGCCAGGCCGCAACCCCCATGGCGTACGCGTCGACGGCCGCGACGTGCCCGTCCTGCTCGGCACGGACCACCTCGACCTCCGGCGCGGTCGGCATCGGCGCGTCCGGGTCGCCGCCCTGCGCGCGGATCATCGCCCGCCAGGAGTCCATCGCCCGCCCGTCGCGCAGCGCCGCAGCGGGGTCGGCGTCCGGCAGGCCGGCGGCGTCGAGCATCTCCCGGGCCAGGGCCAGCGTCAGCTCCACCACGTCGGCCGGCCCGCCCCCGGCCAGCACCTCCACCGACTCGGTCACCTCCACCGCGTTGCCGATGGCCAGGCCGAGAGGGGTGGACATGTCGGTGAGCAGGGCGACCGTCCGCACGCCGTGCGCACCACCCAGCTCGACCATCGTGCGGGCCAGCTCACGGGCCTGGTCGACGGACTTCATGAAGGCGCCCGAGCCGACCTTGACGTCCAGGACCAGCGCACCGGTGCCCTCGGCGATCTTCTTGCTCATGATCGAGCTGGCGATCAGCGGGATCGCCTCCACGGTGCCGGTGACGTCGCGCAGCGCGTACAGCTTGCGGTCGGCGGGCGCGAGCCCGGCGCCGGCCGCGCAGATCACCGCGCCGACCTCTCCGAGCTGGGCGATGAACTCGTCGTTACTCAGCGAGGCCCGCCAGCCCGGGATGGACTCCAGCTTGTCCAGCGTGCCGCCGGTGTGCCCGAGGCCGCGCCCGCTGAGCTGCGGAACGGCGGCGCCGCACGCGGCCACCAGCGGGGTGAGCGGCAGGGTGATCTTGTCACCGACACCGCCGGTGGAGTGCTTGTCGACGGTCGGGCGACGGACCGCCGAGAGGTCGAGCCGCTCACCGCTGGCGATCATCGCGGCGGTCCACCTGGCGATCTCCGGCCCGGTCATGCCGTTGAGCAGGATCGCCATGGCCAGCGCCGACATCTGCTCGTCGGCGACAGCTCCCCGGGTGTACGCGTCCAGCACCCAGTCGATCTGCGCGTCCGACAGCACACCCCCGTCCCGCTTGACCCGAATGACGTCAACAGCAGCAAAACCACTACGCATCAGAATGATCTTTCCTCGTCTGTTGCAGATCCCGCCCACGACGGCCCGTGACCACGTCGGGGCGGGGGCCGACCGTGCCCGGCGCAGGGATCAAGACTCGACGCCCGGGGTGTGACCGTGCTCCGGGTGACCCGGGGTCTGCGAGCCCCACTGCCGCAGCGACTTGAGGTCGGC
>NZ_JBEZEA010000001.1:653223-701825 GCF_040648635.1 Micromonospora sp. NPDC049114
GCCGACCGTGCCCGGCGCAGGGATCAAGCCTGACCGCCCGGAGCCGGGCACGGTCGGCCCCCGCCCCCCAAGCTCAGCCACCAGCCCACCGCACCGGGATCTCAGCAGGCGGCTCCCCCTCGCCGGCCCAGAAGATCGTCCCGGTCTCGTCGACAACGACAACCCGGGGCGTGCGCGCCATCCCCCAGGTGATCGCCTCGTCCGGGTCGTCCCAGCTCGGAGCCTCCTCCAGCACGCCGGTCTCGGCGCTCGCGTCGTCTCCCGCCGAGCGCTCCCAGTACGCCGTCCAGACCTGCTGCCCGTCCGAGAGGTCCGGGTGCACGAAGACGGTGCCGCGTCCACGCCAGGCGGCCAGCCGCTCCGGGACCACCGGCACCGGGGTCTCGCCGGTCACCGCCTCCAGGTCCTCCACACCGAAGGCGTGCGGCAGCAGTTCCGCCATCCGCAGCGGGCGGCCCTTCGTCTCGATCAGGCACTCCGGCCCGCCGTTCTCCCAGAGCAGTTGCCGGCACCTGCCGCACGGCATCAGCGGCTCACCTGTCGCGTCGACACAGGAGAGCGCGACGAGGCGACCACCACCGGTGGCGTGCAGGCTGGACACCACTCCGCACTCGGCGCAGAGCGTCACGCCGTACGCGGCGTTCTCCACGTTGCAGCCGACCACCACGCGGCCGTCGTCGACCAGCGCGGCCGCGCCGACCGGGAACGTCGAGTACGGCGCGTACGCGTGCCGCATCGCCTCGGTGGCGGCGGCGCGCAACCGCGCCCAGTCAATGTCGGTCATCCCATCATTCTGCCGAAGCAGCCCAGGTCAGAAGCAGGCAGGGCGGGGAACGCACCCACCCCGCCGCGCCCCGGCACGGTGATCAAGAGGTTCGCGTCAGGAAAGTCGCCGATCCTGACGCGAACCTCTTGGTCAACAGGGTGGAGGGTGGGGAGTCAGCCCTTGATGTACGGCTTGCCGTCGGCGGCCGGTGCCCGGACCCGGCCGACCAGACCGGCGACCGCCAGGATGGTCGCCAGGTAGGGCAGCATGGCCAGGAACTGGCTGGGGATCGAGCTGTTGATCGCGCCCAGATAGGTGGCGAGCTGGTCGGCGAAGCCGAAGAAGAGCGCGGCGAGCAGCGCCCCGGTCGGGTTCCACCGGCCGAAGATCAGCGCGGCCAGCGCGATGAAGCCCTTGCCGCCGATCATGTTCTTGGTGAACGAGTAGAGCGCCAGCGTGTACGACGCGCCGCCGATGCCCGCCACCACGCCGGCCAGCAGCACGTTGCGGTAGCGCACCCGCAGCACCTTGACCCCGAGCGTGTCGGCGGCGATCGGGTGCTCGCCGACCGACCGGGTACGCAGGCCCCACCGGGTGCGGAACAGCCCGATGTGGATCACCAGCACCAGGAGCAGGCCGACGTAGAGGAAGATGTTGCCGCGGAACAGCGCCGGCCCGAGCACCGGGATGTCCTTGAGCAGGGGGATCTCCCAGTTGCTGAAGCGCGGCGCGCTGTTGTACTTCTCCGCGTCGGTCTGCATCAACCGCTCGTAGAGGAAGCCGGTGACGCCGACCGCGAGCAGGTTCAGCACGATGCCCATGACGACCTGGTCGACCAGGTAGCGGATGGCGAAGACGGCCAGCAGCAGCGAGATGAACGCGCCACCGATGGCGGCGGCGACCAGACCCACCCAGACGTTGCCGGAGATGCTGCCGAACAGGGCCCCGCTGAACGCGCCCATCAGCAGCTGACCCTCGATGGCCACGTTGACCACGCCGGACCGCTCGCAGAGCACCCCGGCGAGCGCGCCGAAGATCAGCGGCAGGGCCAGGATGAACGTGCCCCGGATGATGTTGACCAGCGGCATGAAGTTCTGCCCGGCCGGCGCGGCGGAGACCTGCCAGCAGAGGAAGGAGAGCACGAAGCCGACCAGCCCGACGGCGAGCACGGGCAGGAACCAGCGCTTCGGCACACCGGCGAGCAGCGCCGCGCCGGCGGCGATCGCGATGATCCCGAACAGGATCGCCCCGATCGTGCCGTTGATCTCCAGTGCGGCGCCGGCAGCGTCATCGCTGAGCGTGAACCGGGCCTGCTGATCGGTGGCGAGCGCCCCGAAGAGCACCGCCGACAGCAGACCGAGCGCCAGCAGCGTGAGACCGACCTTGCGGGTCCGGGTCCAGAAGCCCTCGTCGACCGCGGCGACCGCGACGTCGGGGACAGCCATGGTGGACATGCGTTACCAGCCCTTCGCCAGGCTCGTCTGCAACCGGGCGGCCCGTGCGGCCCGGAGCTGGAAGATCGCCTTCACCAGGGCCGGCGCGGCGATGAAGATGACGATCAGCGCCTGGAGCACGGTCACCAGCTCCAGCGAGATACCGGAGTACGACTGCATCCGGTTGCCTCCGGCCTGGAGCGCGCCGAACAGCAGCGCCGCGAGCAGCACCCCCCACGGCTTCACCCGGCCGAGCAGCGCCACCAGGATGCCGTCGAAGCCGATCTGCGCGACCACCAGCGGGGTCAACGCGCTGGCCGTCGAGCCGAGCACCATGTTCGAGCCGCCCAGGCCGGCCAGGATCCCGGAGAAGACCATGATCAGGATGTACGTCCGGGTGACGCTGATGCCCGCCGTCCGCGCGGCGTCCGGGTTGGCGCCGACCGCGCGCAGCTCGAAGCCGAGCGTCGACCGGTTCAGCAGCCAGGCGACCGCCCAGGTGGCCAGCACGGCGAGCAGGATGCCGGCGTGCACCCGCAGGTTGTCGCCGAGCAGGCGCGGCAGCTGGGCGGAGGTGTCCACCGCCTTGCTGATCGCGTCGGTCCGGGTCGGGTCCTGCACGCCGTTCTGCACGATGAGCCAGGTCAGGAAGTACGTGGCGACGTAGTTGAGCATGATCGTGTTGATCACCTCGTGGGCACCGGCGCGAGCCTTGAGGATGCCCGGGATGAAGCCCCAGATCGCCCCGCCCAGCGCGCCGGCCAGCACCGCCACCAGCAGGTGCAGGCCGGGCGGCAACGGCAGCAGGAAGCCGGCCAGCGCGGCCAGGATCACGCCGATGGTGGCCTGGCCCTGCGCGCCGATGTTGAACAGGCCGCCACGGAACGCCAGCGCCACCGCCAGGCCGGTGAAGACCAACGGCGCGGCGTACGTCAGCGTCTCGGAGATCGGCGCGAGCACCGCCTGCCAGCCGTTGCTGCCGTTCATCCAGCCGGAGAACGCCTCGGGGTCGAAGATCGAGCCCTTGAACAGGTTCGCGTACGCCTCGCTCACCAGCGTCCAGCTCGAGTTGAGCGCATCGGCGGGACGGGCGGTGATGTAGGTGTAGGTGTGCAGCACGTCCGGGTCGGAGACGATCATCAGCACCGCGCCGACGACGATCGCCAGCACCAGCGACAGCAGGGTCACCGTGAAGGTGTTGGCCGCCCAGAGGTTGTCCAGGAAGAGCCGGCCCAGGGACGGCTTCGGCTGCGACCCGGGGGCCTCGGGCGTGGTCGTCGTGCCGGCCCGCTCGGTGTTGCCGAGCGCGTTCTGCGCCGCCTGCGCCTCGCTCGCCGGCTCCTTGTCCGGGG
Organism: Micromonospora sp. NPDC049114; assembly: GCF_040648635.1. NCBI lineage: Bacteria > Bacillati > Actinomycetota > Actinomycetes > Micromonosporales > Micromonosporaceae > Micromonospora > Micromonospora sp. NPDC049114. The sequence goes on from NZ_JBEZEA010000001.1 coordinate 656,775, forward strand.
AACCCGACTGCGGATTGCTGTCGCTCATGCCTCGTCCTCGTTCGCGGAGCCTGCGTCGCTCGCCGGGCTCCCGTCGGCCACGCCGGTCTCGCTGGCGGCGGGAGTCGTGCCGGTCCCGGCGGCAGCGGGGGCCGCGTCGGGCTCGGCCGGGGTGCCGGAGCCGGCAGCGGCGTCCGGGCGAATGCCGGCCATCAGGAGGCCGATCTCCTCGCGGGGGGTGTCCGGACCGACGATGCCGATGATCCGTCCGCGGTACATCACCGCGATCCGGTCGGCCAGCCCGACCACCTCGTCAAGCTCGCTGGAGACCACCATGACGGCCGTGCCGATGTCCCGCTCGTGAATGATCTGGCTGTGGATGAACTCGATCGACCCGACGTCCACGCCACGGGTCGGTTGGGCGGCGATGAAGAGCTTCAGCGGCCGGGACAGCTCCCGGGCCACGATCACCTTCTGCTGGTTACCGCCGGAGAGGGTGCCCACCGCCGCGTCCGCAGATGAGGTACGGACGTCGAACTGCTCGATCCGCTCCCGGGCCGAGGACGCGATGGCGTCCGGCTTGAGGGCGAGCCCGGCACCGAACGGCGGCCGGTCGTAGATGTCCAGCACCAGGTTCTCGGCGACGCTGAACTCCTTGACCAGACCGTCCACGCTGCGGTCCTCGGGGACGTAGCCGACGCCGGCGCGGAGCACCTTCTTGGTCTTCCAGCCGTCGATCCGGTCGCCGCTCAGGCTGACCGTGCCGGCGAGCACCGGGCGCAGGCCCATGATCGCCTCGATCAGCTCCGTCTGGCCGTTGCCCTGCACGCCCGCCACGCCGAGCACCTCGCCCGCGCGTACGGTCAGGTCCACGCCGTCGACCGCCCGGATCTGCCGGTCGTCGTCGACGACCAGCCCGGCCACCTCCAGCACCGGCTCGCCCGGGGTGGCAGGCGACTTCTCCACGGTGAGCCGGACGCTGCGGCCGACCATCAGCGCGGCCAGCTCGTCGCGGCTCGTCTCCGGCGAGGCGGTGCCGACGGTCTTTCCGCGCCGGATCACCGTGATCCGGTCGGCGATCGCCTTGACCTCGCCGAGCTTGTGGGTGATGAAGACGATCGACTTGCCGGCCGCCTTCAGCGACCGCATGACCGTCAACAGCTCCTCGGTCTCCTGGGGCGTGAGCACCGCGGTCGGCTCGTCCAGGATGAGCAGGTCGACGTCGCGGGTGAGCGCCTTGACGATCTCCACGCGCTGCTGGATGCCGACCGGCAGATCCTCGATCACCGCATCGGGGTCGACCCGCAGGTTGTAGCGCTCGGACACCTCGGTGACCTCGCGCCGGGCCCGCCGCCGGTCCAGGAAGCCGGCGATGCCGCCCCGGACCTGCTCGGCGCCGAGCATGATGTTCTCGGCCACCGTGAAGACCGGCACCAGCATGAAGTGCTGGTGCACCATGCCGATCCCGGCCGCGATGGCATCGGACGGGCCCTTCAGCTTCAGCGGCGTGCCGTCGACCAGGATCTCGCCCTCGTCGGGCTGGTAGAGCCCGTAGAGCACGTTCATCAGGGTCGACTTGCCCGCGCCGTTCTCGCCGAGCAGGGCGTGAATCTCTCCAGGCTCCACCGTCAGGTCGATGTGGTCGTTGGCGACCAGATCACCGAACCGCTTGGTGATGCCGCGCAGTTCGAGTCTCAGCGCAACCTCCTGGAGTGCGAGCGATGGTGCAGCGTAGCTGCTGGTCGACCGGGCCGGACCAGGCCGGTCACCGTGGCGCGCGATCGGCCGCTCCGGCCCCACGGGTGGTCACCCGCGGGCCGGAGCGGCCGGATCGGTCGTACCTGTACCCCGCCGCTCCTGCGATGATCTCATCGGAGCGGCCGGGCGGTTGTCACTTGGTCGGCTGGGCCTTCGAGGTGACGGTGATGGTGCCGGCGGCGATGTCCGCCTTGATCTTGTCGACCTCGGCCTTCAGCTCGGCCGGAACCTTGCTGTCGAAGTCGTGGTACGGGGCGATCGAGACACCGGTGTTGGCCAGGGTGCCGACGAAGCCCGGGTTGGCCTGCAGCTTCTCGCCACCGGCGGCCTTCACCACGGCCTCCTTGACGGCCTCCGGGATGTTCTTGACCACGGTGGTGATGATCGCGGCGCAGTCCGGGGTGCTCTCGCAGCCGTCGACGTCCACCCAGATGGTGTTGTACTTGCCGCCCGAGGCCTTCGCCGCCGAGGTGGTGCCGAGGCCGGAGCCGCCGGCGACCGGCATGATGATGTCCGCGCCCTGGGCGACCAGCGCGTCGGAGACCTTCTTGCCCTCGTCCTGCTTGGCGAAGTCGTTGGTGAAGGAGCCCTTCTGGGTCTCCTTGTTCCAGCCGAGCGCCTGGACGTTCTTGCCCTTGGTCTTGTTGTAGTGCGCCACGCCGTCGACGAAGCCGTCCATGAAGATCGTCACCGGCGGGATCGGCAGACCACCGTAGGTGCCCACCTTGCCGCTCTTGCTCATCCCGGCGGCCAGGTAGCCGGCCTGGAACGCGGCCTGGGCGGTGTCGAACTGCATCGGGTAGACGTTGGCGTCACCCGGGTTGGCGTCCACGATGCCGAACTGCTGGTTCGGGTTCGCCTTGGCGATCTTCGAGGTCGCGTTGGCCATCAGGCCACCGACGGCCAGGATGAAGTCGCACTTCTGGTTGACGTACTGCGTCAGGTTCGGCTCGTAGTCGGCCTCGGCCTTCGACGCGACGTACTTGATGTCGATGTTGTCGTTGGCGGCCTTGGCCTCCTGCAGGCCCTTCCAGGCCGAGGTGTTGAACGACTTGTCGTCGATGCCGCCGACGTCGGTCACCATGCAGGCGCTGAACTTCTTGGCGCCACTGCCGGCGTTCTTGTCATCATCGGGGGCCTCGCCACACGCGGCGGCGCTGAGCACGAGCCCACCTACCGCGAAGATCGAGGCGATCCGCATCCCACGCACCGAGCGCAAGACGTCTCCTTCCCATTGCACACCGCGCCTAGTGCGGTGGCAGCCCATCAGCCGACCTGCGGGTGTGCCGCCGGCTGTCCCACGTTACGGACGGGAGCGTACGCCCGCGCCCACCCACCGGCCGACAATCGTGCACGACTGTTGAGCGCCTGTTACCCGGGTGTAACCCTTGGGTGGGGCAAGTCACTCTTCGTGCTGGTAGCCGAGCATCAAGGCGTCCCGAACGTCCGGTTCGGCGGAGGTCATCCCCTCCCCGGACGCTACCGCCAAAAGACGGCGACCGCCGCGTTGACCAGGGTCAGGCCGACGATCGCGAGGAAGTGGCCACGGTTGACCACGTCCCGCTTCCGCGAGAAGAAGACCATGACGAAGATCAGCAGCGCGATCACCAACTTCGTCACAAGTTTCGCCGGGTCCGGCTCGTCGTCACCGCCGCCGCGCAGCGGCGCGGAGAGTCCGAGGCCGGTCAGCAACTGGATCACGGCGCCCCAGAGCATGGCGGAGTTGATGCGCAGCTTCCCGCTGACGTACTGGGCGATCGAACCGCCGAGCAGCAGGGCGAAGCCGATCAGATGGACATAGAGGAGAATGAGTCGCAGTGCTTCCACGCCGCCCATCCTCCCCCATCAACGACGGTTCGTAGTAGGGGGTCGGCCGGTCGGCGCGTCGAGGGGGCTCACCCCTTCACCGCGCCGGAGGTGAGGCCGGAGACGATGAAGCGCTGGAGGAACTGGAACACCAGCACTGTCGGGATCGCGGTGAGCAGGGTGCCGGCGGCGAAGATCCCGAAGTTGGTGTTCCGCTCGCCGCCCTGCAGCATGCCCCGCATGCCGACCGCGAGGGTCTTGGCGTCCGTGTCGGTGAGGAAGACGCTCGCCATCAGGAACTCGTTGATGGTGTTGATGAACGCGAGCAGCCCGGTCACCGCGAGGATCGGCGCCACCAACGGCAGCATGATCCGGAAGAAGACCTGTGCGTGCGAGGCGCCGTCCATGGTGGCCGACTCGTCCAGCTCCCGTGGCAGGGTGTCGAAGAAGCCCTTCATCAGCCAGGTGTTCACGCCCAGCGCTCCACCCAGGTAGAGCAGCAGCAGACCCCACGGGGTGTTGAAGCCGACCGCCGGCCACAGGTCGGTGATCGTGCCGAAGATCAGGAAGATCGCCACGATCGCCAGGAACTGCGGGAACATCTGGATCAACAGCAGCGACAGCAACCCCACCCGTCGCCCCGCAAAGCGCATCCGGGAGAAGGCGTACGCCGCGAGCGCCGAGAGGAACACCGAGGCGAACGACGCGCCCCCCGCGATGAGCAGCGAGTTCAGGAACCAGTTGGCGAAATCGGTGCGGGCGAAGAGGTCCCCGAAGTTCTCGAACGACACCCCGCCGGTCGGCACCAGCTCGGTGGAGGAGAGGGTGCCGAGCGGGTTGAGCGCCGCCGAGACGACAAAGACGAGGGGGAAGAGGCTGAACAGCACGCCGAGCAGGCCGACCAGGTGCCGCCAGCCGACCTGCGCAAACCAGCGGTTCCTCCGCCTTCGCGCCGGGCGGTCGACCGCCGTCGGGCGGCTCGTGCCGGTGAGCGTGGTCACGCGTACACCTCCTCCTGTTGCCGGGTCCGCCGGAAGCTGACCGCCGACACCACCGCGACGATGGCGAAGATGAACAGCGAGACCGCCGCGGCGAAGCCGAACTGGGCGGCCTGCCCACCGAACGCCAGCCGGTAGGTGTACGTGATCAGCAGGTCGGTGGCCCCGTTGCTGGGGTTGTCCGCCGGGAACGGCGCACCCTCGGTGGTCAGGTAGATCGCGTTGAAGTTGTTGAAGTTGAACGCGAACGACGAGATCAGCAGCGGCGAGAGCGCGACCAGCAGCAGCGGCAGGGTGACCGCCCGGAACGACTGCCAGGGTGAGGCCCCGTCGACCGAGGTGGCCTCGGTCAGCTCCCGCGGGATGGCCTGGAGCGCGCCGGTGGCCACCAGGAACATGTACGGGTAGCCGAGCCAGAGTTGCACCAGGATCACCGCGGCGCGGGCCGTCCAGTCCTGGCCGAACCAGTCGACGCCGAGCCCGAACAGGTTGTTGATCAGCCCGAAGTCGGTGTTGAACATGTCCCGCCAGACCAGCAGCATCGCGAACGACGGCATGGCGTACGGCAGGATCAGCAGCATCCGGTAGAGGTTGGTGCCCCGCATCCGGGGCGAGTGCAGCGCGAGCGCGATGAGCATGCCGAGGATGAACGTGCCGCCGGTGGAGCCGATCGCGAAGGCGAAGTTCCAGACAAGCGTTCCGAGGAAGGGCCCGGAGATCCGCTCGTCGGTGAGCACCCGGGTGAAGTTGGACAGCCCGACGTTCACCTTCCAGCCCTGGGCCAGCCGCTCGCCGTCGGTGGCGACGAACGCGCCGGCCTCGCCATCCGCGGTCCAGGTCCTGCCGCTGTCACTGTCCCGGACGCAGTCGCAGCCCGCGTCGTACGCCCGCACGGCCTTGCCCTCGTACGCCCGGGACAGGCCGGACGAGCGCAGCGCGCCGCCGGCGGTCGGCACCACCAGGTCGGTGATGTCCTTGCTGCGCGCGCTGGCCTGGCCGATGGTCAGCACGGTGTAGCCGTCGGCCGCGGTGACCTTTCCGCCGAGGGCGACGGTGACCGCGTCGGGGTCGAGCGGGCGCAGGCCAGCGGTGTCGCCGACGGAGACCGTGTTGGTCTCCGGGTCGGTGATGAGGAAGACCAGGTCGCCGGTGGCGGGGTCGCCAGTGGTGGCGACGGACAGCGGGTACTGGGTGGAACCCGGGACCTGCTTCACCGAGGAGCTCTCGATGGCGACGATCGCGTCGTCCTTGCTGCCCCGGTGGCCGTCGCCGAAGTTGGTGAAGGCCGTGCTCGCGGTGTAGAGCACCGGCACGATCTGGAAGGCGATCAGGAAGAGCGTGCCCGGTACGAGGTATTTCGCCGGGACGTGCCGGCGGCCCGCGTACAAATAGAACAGCGCGGCGGTGGTCACCACCAGCACCGCCAGCCCGATCCACTGCCCGGCCTCCACGAGCGGGAAGGCCGCCCAGATCGCGATTCCGGCCACCAGGCCGAGCAGGATCACCTTCGCGGCGAGGCCGGCCGCGGTGATCGGCGCGTGGTTCCGCGCGGTACGGGACGTGCGCGGGGACCCGCTACCCACGGGCCCCCGGCCCGGGGTCTGCTGGACAGACCCCGGGCCGGACGGCGGCATACTCATTATTTGATCGAACCGGCGATCGTCTTGCCGGCAGCGGTGACCGTGCTGGTCGGGTCGGCGCCGCCGATGACTGCGGCCTCCGCCTTGCCGAACGGGTCCCAGATCGCGGCCATGGCCGGGATGGCGGGGAGCACCTGGCCGTTCTTGCCGGCCTCGATGAACTTGGCTAGGTCCGGGTCGCTGCCCTTGACCTGGTCCAGCGCGGCGGTCAGCGCCGGCGGGCGCGGGTCGGCCTGGTAGAGCGCCACGGCCAGTTCCGGCTTGGCGACGTAGTTGGCGACGAACTCCTGGGCCAGAGCCTTGTTCTTGCCCTTGGCGGCGACGTAGAAGGACTGGACGCCGACGAACGGGGCGGCGGGCTTGCCACCGGCGAAGCCGGGAACGGCGGAGATGTCGTACGTGATGCCCGCCTTCTTGACGTCGGCGGTGGCCCACGGTCCGGAGACCAGGAAGGCGCACTTCTTGCTGGTGAAGGTGGCTGTCGAGTTGGTGTCGGCGATCGAGCGCTTCAGCACGCCCTCGCCCTTCTCGCCGAGCGCGGCGATCTTCTTGAACGCGGCGATCGACTCCGGCTTGCCCACGCCGAGGTCCTTCGGGTCGTAGTCGCCGTTCGCCGTGGTGCCGAAGAGGTAACCGCCGGCCGAGGCGTACAGCGGGTAGATGTGGTAGGCGTCGCCCTTCTGGCCGACCTGCAGGCAGAGCGTCTCGGTGACCTTCTTCTGCGCCTTGAGCTGCTTGCCGGTGGCGACCAGGTCCTCGATCGTCTTCGGCGCCTCGGGGGCCAGGTCGGTGTTGCGGATCAGCGCGAGGTTCTCCTGCGCGTACGGCACGCCGTAGAGCTGGCCGTTGAACGTGACGGCCTTGATGGCGGTCTCGTTGAAGGTGGCCTTCTGCTCGTCGGGCAGCTGCACCGGGTCGATGGCACCGTTCTGGACCAGGTTGCCGATCCAGTCGTGCGCGCCGATCACCACGTCCGGGCCGCCGCCCTGGCTCGACACGGTCACGAAGTTGTTCTGGAGGTCCTCGTTGGGGACGGCCTGCACCTCGACGGTGACGCCGTTCTCCTGGCCGAACTTGTCCGTGAACGGCTTGAGGGCGGCGGTCCGCTTGTCGTCGGCCCAGATCACGAGCTTGCCGCCGGCGGCCTGGGGGGAGGCGCCGGCGCCTGGCTTGTCGCTCTTGTCGTCGCCACCGCAGCCGGAAGCGGCGAGCGCCAGGGTGAAGAGGGCGACCACACCCGCGGTACGGATGCGCATCGGTACTCCTGTCGTCATGGCGGAGCCGCCGGGGGAAGGGCGGTCCGCCAGTGGGAAGTTGAAAGTTTTTGCCAACCGACGCAGCGATGCTGCGCCGCTGCTCGCCTATGTTGCGGGGACGTTAGCAAGACGTTGCAGATAATGGAAGGGCTTGCAGAGCGCCCCGCAAGAACTTGCCGGTGGGCTAAAGTGCCGCCATGCGCGCTCGACTGTCCGACATCGCCCAGCAGGCCGAAGTCAGCGAGGCCACGGTGTCGCGGGTGCTCAACGACCGCCCCGGCGTGGCCCCGGAGACCCGACAGGCCGTCCTGACCGCCCTCGACGTCCTCGGCTACGAGCGACCGGCCCGACTGCGCAAGCGCAGCGCCGGCCTGGTCGGCCTGGTGGTGCCCGAGTTGGACAACCCGATCTTCCCCGCGTTCGCGCAGGTCATCGAGTCGACGCTGGCGCAGAGCGGGTTCACCCCGGTGCTCTGCACCCAAACCGCCGGCGGCGTGACCGAGGACGAATACGTGGAGATGCTGCTGGACCGGCAGGTCTCGGGGATCGTCTTCGTCTCCGGCCTGCACGCCGACACCGCAGCCAACCACGACCGCTACCGGGCGCTGATCGCCCGGCCGCTGCCGGTCGTGATGATCAACGGGTACGTCCCCGGCATCGGCGCCCCCTTCGTCTCCTGCGACGACCGGGAGGCCGCCGAACTCGCCGTGGCCCACCTCGTCGCGCTCGGGCACCGGCGGATCGGCCTGATCACCGGCCCGGACCGGTTCGTGCCGGTGCAGCGCAAGGTGGCCGGCTGGCGGGCGGCGATGACGCGCCTGGCCGGCGTCGCCGAGGCCGACCTCGGCCCGCTGGCCGAGCTGACGCTGTTCGGTGTGGAGGGTGGCGAGGCGGCGGCCGGCCGCCTGCTCGACCGGGGCGTCACCGGCCTGGTCTGCGGCTCCGACCTGATGGCGCTCGGCGCGGTGCGGGCAGCCCGGCAACGCGGTCTGACAGTTCCGGGCGACCTCTCCGTGGTCGGCTACGACGACTCGCCGCTGATGGCGTTCACCGACCCGCCGCTGACCACCGTGCGGCAGCCAGTCATCGCCATGGCGGTCGCCGCGGTCCGGGCCCTGGTGGACGAGATCAACGGGCACGGCGCCCCGCACTCGGAGTACCTGTTCCGCCCCGAGCTGGTCGCGCGGGGCTCGACAGCTGTCGCCCCGGCCGCCGTGCGATTTCCTTACGCAAGATCTGCTTGACTCTTGCAGAGGCGGGCGGCATATTGCTCAGACAGCCGCGCCCGAGCCTGAGACAGACGGGGAAACATCACCAATGGCCGTCAGCACCATCACCCCGCCCCGCACCGACGACGACTGGTGGCGCTCGGCGGTCGTCTACCAGGTCTACGTGCGCAGCTTCGCCGACAGCGACGGCGACGGCGTCGGCGACCTCGCGGGCATCCGGGAGCGGCTGCCGTACCTGCGCGACCTCGGGGTGGACGCCCTCTGGCTGACCCCCTTCTACACCTCCCCCATGGTCGACGGCGGCTACGACGTCGCCGACTACCGGGACGTCGACCCCATGTTCGGCACGCTCGCCGACTTCGACGCGATGATCACCGACGCGCACGCCCTCGGCCTGCGGATCATCGTCGACCTGGTGCCCAACCACACCTCCAGCGCGCACCGCTGGTTCGTCGACGCCCTCGCCGCCGGCCCCGGCTCGCCCGAGCGCGCCCGCTACCACTTCGCCGACGGCCGGGGCGAGCACGGCGACAGGCCCCCCAACGACTGGGAGAGCATCTTCGGCGGCCCGGCCTGGACCCGGATCGCCGACGGCCAGTGGTATCTGCACCTGTTCGACCCGGCCCAGCCGGACCTGAACTGGCGCCACCCCGAGGTCCGCGCCGAGTTCGAGGACGTCCTGCGGTTCTGGCTGGACCGGGGCGTGGACGGCTTCCGCGTCGACGTGGCCCACGGCATGATCAAGGCCGAAGGGCTGCCGGACGTCGGCTTCGGCACGGCGACGACCGGGCAGCGCCAGGTCGACCTGCTCGGCAGGGCCCGCCTGCCCTACTTCGACCAGGACGAGGTGCACGAGATCTACCGCGCGTGGCGGCCCATCCTGGACAGCTACCCGGGCGGCCGGATGGCTGTCGCCGAGGCGTGGGCCGAGACACCGCAGCGGCTGGCCCGCTACATCGGCCCGGACGAGCTGCACCAGGCGTTCAGCTTCGACTTCCTCGACGCCACCTGGTCGGCCGACTCGTTCCGCAAGGTGATCGACACCGCCCTCGCCGAGGCGACAGTCGTCGGCGCCCCCACCACCTGGGTGCTGTCCAACCACGACAAGCAGCGGCACGTCACCCGCTACGGCGACGGCGCCGAGGGGCTGCGCCGGGCCCGCGCCGCCAGCCTGCTCATGCTCGCCCTCCCCGGCAGCGCCTACCTCTACCAGGGCGAGGAGTTGGGCCTGCCCGAGGTTCTCGACCTCCCCGACGAACTGCGCCAGGACCCGGCGTTCCTGCGGACCGGCGAGAGCCGCGACGGCTGCCGGGTGCCGATTCCGTGGAGCGGTGAGCTGGCGCCGTACGGCTTCGGGCCGGCCGGCAGCGAGCTGAGCTGGCTGCCCGCACCCGCGACCTGGCGTGCCCTGTCGGTCGCCGCGCAGGCCGGTACGCCCGACTCGACGCTGGAGCTGTACCGGGCCGCCCTGCGTATCCGTCACGAACACCCGGCGCTTGCCGTCGACGCCGGCGAGGTCACCTGGCTGCCGGCCGAACCGGGCGTGCTGGCCTTCTCCCGCACCGCGGGCACCACCGCGCTGACCTGCGTCGTCAACCTCAGCGGAGCGCCAGTGGCCATCGACGGGTACGGCGAGCCCATCGTCGCGAGCGCGCCGCTCACCGATCACCTGCTGCCCATCGACGCGTCCGCCTGGTTGGAACGGCGCTGAGCGGGTAAGCCCAACTCGACCTGGTCGTCCGTCGTGCCCCGCGCCAACGGGCGACTGGGCTACCGGCCCCTTGTGGTGGGGGGTGAGGTGCACCGGCGTCACGCGGAGTCCGCTCCGCGCGGCGCCGGTGTCCGTGTGCGACAGGTGGTGTGCCTCGTCGCCCCCGTGGGTATCGCCGTCGCGACGGAGGTGAACCCCATGGCGGTACGGATGGCGCAGTACACGATCGATGTCGAGAACCTGGACGTGATGGTCGCGTTCTGGTCGGCGGTGCTCGGCTACGAGGTCGAGCAGGGCGACGACGGCAGCGCCAAGCTCTGGCCGCCGGAGCAGCCGTCCGCCGCCGCGCCCACCATCTGGTTGCAGGGCTCCGGCACCGCCAAGCAGGGCAAGAACCGTCTCCACCTCGACCTGGTCGCGGACACCGACCCGCAGGCGGAGGTACGTCGGCTGGTGGGCCTCGGCGCGCGGCACGTCGACGTCGGCCAGACCGGCACCGAGCGGTTCACCGTGCTCGCCGACCCCGAGGGCAACGAGTTCTGCGTGCTGGACGGGCCGCCGACCCGCTGAGCGGTCGCGTCACTTCGCGGTGAGCAGCGCCGCGATCCGGGTGAAGCCGGCACGCACCTCGGCCTCGTCCGGCGGCTCGGCGGGCTCACCGTGGCCCGCCTCGTCGGCCGCCGCGTCCAACTCCTCGTCGATCACGTCCTCGAAGTCTCCGTACAGGTCCGCTCCCTCGACCTGCCGGACCTCGTCCTCGGCGGCCACCTGGGCGGCGGCGATCTCGCTGCGGATCTCGTCGGCCGACAGCGCCGGCAGCAGCGGCTCGACAACCGCCATCAACTGCTCCTCGGCCACCACCGCCTCGGCCAACGCCAACGCGTGCGGCCGTTCGTACGGCCCGCAGACCACCGGCTCCCACTCGTCGAGGTCGCCCAGCGGCCCGAAGGTGATGATCCACGGCAGGCCGAGCATCGGCGAGTCGGCCGGCAGGTCCAGTGTCATGAGTGCGCCCACGCGCTCATCATGGTCCGCGAACGCGAGCGTCGGTGCGGTTCTGTTCAGTTACCGCCCGTCCGGCGGCCAATGGGGGACCGGTCAGCCGTCGACCGGCGTGTCGCCCGGGTCAACGCGCGAACAGGTTGAGCGCGAAGTTCTCGTCGGAGTTGTGGTTGGCGAGTAGCTCGTACCCGGAGGTCCGCCGGAACTCGTACGTCGGAGCGGAAAAGTCGACGCCGATCAGCCAGTCGAGCACCGCCCTGCGTTCCTTCGCCCCGAGGACCGGACCGATGCAGCCGTCGACAAGCGTCTGCAACAACTGCCGCTGCACGGCACCGGCCAGTTTGACCATGCAGAGGACCTGGGCCACCTCGTTCTTGCGGTCCTTCGAGGGCTGACCGACCGCGGCCGACAACTGGCCCTGCTTACCGGGCAGGGTCACCTTGATGATGTGCAGCGAGCCGTCCACCGTCACCGGGACGGGCCACCGCCCGGCCCAGGCGTCCATGACGGTGCTCGGTGTCATGCCGGGGAACACCGGCAACGGTCCGGAGCGAGTGGGCGAGCTGGACGGGTACTCCCCCGGCTCCCCTCGCGTTCCCTGCTGGGTGGCGGACCGCTGCGGGGGCTTGTCCCTGTCGCGCACCACCGACACAGCCGCGAGCCCGGCCAGCACCAGCGCCATGGCAGGCACCGCCAGCAGGAGCCATCGTCTCGACGTCGCCCCACGACCCGCCGGAGGTGATCCGGCTTCCCGCTCGGTCCCACTCACATCGTGCTCCCCGTGTCACGGCTGATCGGCGGTGGCGCCACCCACCGCTGGCCGCCTCGCAGGGTACGCACGGCCGCAACACCGGTCAATGTCACACATTCATCGGGAAACGTTCCTCGGCCTGCGCGGCTCAGTCGTGCCGGGTGGCGTCGAGGGCGGCACGCACGAGAGCGAGGGCACGCTCCGGGGGTACGCCCAACCGCCGTGCCTCGGCGGCGTACTCGACGGCGGCGCGGTGCAGCCGGTCGACGGCGGCGTCGCGGCCGGGTGCGACGAACGTGCCGTTGCGCCCCCGGGTCTCCAGCAGCCCCGCCCCCTCCAGCTCCCGGTACGCCCGCGCCACCGTGTTCGCGGCCAGCCGCAGGTCGGCGGCGAGCTGCCGGACGGTGGGCAGGCGGCTGCCCACCGGCAACCGGCCGTCACCGATCAACTCGGCGAGCTGCACCCGCACCTGCTCGTACGGAGGCACCGGCGAGTCGGAGTCGACAGTGATCAGCACGTCAGGCACCTCCGCCATCAGCTCGCACCCCCCGGCGCACCGGGATCGGTGTCCTCGTCGGGATCCACCGGCGGGGCACCCTCCGCCAGATCCACCACCCGCCCGCTCGTGCTGGTCGCGAGCAGCGCCGCCCCGAACAGCACCAGCTGGTTGAGCAGGTAGAGATAGAGCAGCAGACCGACCGCGCCGGCCACCACCGTGTACGCCGGGTTCCGCTCGGTACGCACCACGTAGTACCGCCCGACCGTGTTGAGCAGGGTGATGCCGATCGCCACCAGCAGCACCACCGGGCGCAGCCGGGACCGGCTCATCCGCAGCCGGGGCACCGCGAGCAGCAGCGCGGTGGCGAGCACCGCGTTGACCAGCACACTGAGCACCGCGCTGACCGTGGTCAGGCCGACCGACCCGGTGCTGCGCAGCAGGAAGCGCAGCAGCGACTCCAGCGCGTCCACCGCCGCCACCGAGAGGCCGAGCAGCACGAAGACGCCGATCATCACCCCCAGGTCGACGAGCCGCCGGACCACGAGGTTGCCGGGCTGCTGGTTGAGGGCGTACATGAGGCGCTGCGAGGAGCGGATCGCCTCCACCCAGCCGATCCCGGTGAAGACCAGGATGACCAGGCCGACCACGCCGACCGTGCCGCTGGAGTTGGCGATCTGCTGCGCGTCCAGGAACGGCAGGTTCTCCTTCAGGAACCCGGCCGCCGCCGCGGAGACCTCGTCGTTGTCCTCCAGGATCGCGCCGAAGATGGAGTACGCGACCAGAGCCAGCGCGAAGACGGCGAAGAAGCCGTAGTAGGCGATCGCCGCGGCGAGCCGCCCGGCCAGCACCTCGGCGTAGAGCGCCCCGGCCCGCCACACGTGGTCGAACAGGTTCGACCGGCTGCGCGCGGCACCCACCCAGCGGTCGATGCCCGCCTCGATACGGCCGATCACGTTCACGCGATCATCCTCGCCGATCTCCCACCGCCGCCGTGGCAACCGGCGCAAGAGTGCTCGCCGCCCGGCGGGTCGCCGACCGTCAGTCGCCGAGGCGGAAGTCCCGGCGGGGCTGCCACCGGGCCTGCCCGCTGTGCGAGAAGAGGGTGAACCCGTCGACCTCGAACATCGCGGAGAAGTCGGCCAGATCCTCGTACACCTTGTCCAACGCCTCCGGTGCGACGTCCTGCGCCACGGTGACGTGCGGATGGTACGGGAAGCGGGTCTGGCGGTGCAGGCCCGGCGCGGTCGCGATCGCGGCGGCCAGCAGTTCGCATTCGCTGATCCCGGCGGCCACCGCGACGAACACCACCTGCGTCACCGGCCGGAACGTGCCGGTGCCCCGCAGGTGCAGCGTGAACGGCAGATGCGCGGCGGCCACGGCGGCGAGATGCCGCTCGACGCCCGGCAGGACGGCGGTCGGGATCTCGGTCGGACCGAGCAGCGTCACGTGTGCCGGCACCGCGAGGGGATCGCCCGCCTCGACCCGTCGCCGGGTGAGCTGGGCCCCCCACGGCTCCGGGATGTCCACCGCTATGCCGATCTGGACGGTGTCGCCGGACGGCGGCACCCCGCCACTGCGATCCACGCTCCGCGCCGCCACGTCGGCCACCGACCCGCCCACCTGTCCCGCAGCGCTATTCGCCGCGCACCGGCGGGAAGAAACCGATCCGCTCGTACGCGGACCGCAGGGTCGTGCCGGCCACCGACCGGGCCTTCTCCGCGCCGGCGGCGAGCAGCTTGTCCAGCTGTGCCGGGTCGTCGAGGTAGGTGCGCGTGCGCTCCTGGATGGGGCGGACGAACTCCGCCACGACCTCGGCCAGCTCCTTCTTCAGGTCTCCGTAGCCGCGGCCGGCGAACGCTGCCACCAGCTCGTCGATGCCACGGCCGCTGAGCGCCGAGTAGATGGTCAGCAGGTTGGACACGCCCGGCTTGGTCTCGGCGTCGAAGACGATCTCCCGACCGGTGTCGGTCACCGCGGAGCGGATCTTCTTCGCCGACCGGGCCGGATCGTCCAGCAGGTCGATGATGCCGGCCGGCGAGGACGACGACTTGGACATCTTCGCCGTCGGGTCCTGCAGGTCGGTGATCTTGGCGGTGTCCTTGACGATGTGCGGCGCGGGCACCGTGAACGTCGCGCCGAACAGCGAGTTGAACCGCTGGGCCAGGTCGCGGGAGAGCTCCAGGTGCTGACGCTGGTCCTCGCCGACCGGCACCGCGTTGGCCTGGTAGAGCAGGATGTCGGCGGCCTGCAGAACGGGGTAGGTGAAGAGCCCGACGCTGGCCCGCTCGTTGCCCTGCTTCTGCGACTTGTCCTTGAACTGGGTCATCCGGCTGGCCTCGCCGAAGCCGGTGATGCAGCCGAGCACCCAGGCCAGCTGCGGATGCTCGGGCACCTGCGACTGCACGAACAGGGTGCTGCGCTCCGGGTCGAGACCGACCGCGAAGAGCTGGGCCGCCGCCACCCTGGTCCGCTGGCGCAGCAGCGCCGGATCGTGACCGGCGGTGATGGCGTGCAGGTCCACCACGCAGTAGAACGCGTCGTGGGTGTCCTGCAGGGCCACCCAGTGCCGCACGGCTCCCAGGTAGTTGCCGAGGTGGAACGAGTCGGCCGTCGGCTGGATGCCGGAGAAGACGCGGGGTCGCTCGGAAACGTCGGGCATGGCGATAATTCTGTCAGCAAGCGGGCGGGGCCGTCATGACGGGCCGGCGCGTCGGCCACGGCCGGCCGGTGTCGGGGCGCTGACCTCGAGTGGCAAGCCCGCGCGCCGCTGCTCCGGCACGCGGAGCGCCGACACCGCGAGCCGGGCGACGCGGCGGCCGTCCAGGGCCAGCACCCGCAGCAGCCACCCGTCCGCCGGGTCCACCGGATCGGGACCGCCGTCGCCGGGCGGCTCGGCGGGCACGGGCACCTCGTCCCCGGGCAGCGGCAGCCGACCCAGCACCGCCATCACGTACCCGCCGACCGTCTCGTACGGTCCGGCGGGCAGCGTCACGCCGGTCCGCTCGGCGAAGTCGGCGAGGTTGAGCCGGCCGTCGACCACCGCCGGCAGGCCGGCGTACGGCGGGTCGGGGTTCGTGTCGTACTCGTCGTGGATCTCGCCGACGAGTTCCTCGATCAGGTCCTCCAGGGTGACGATGCCGGCGGTCCCGCCGTACTCGTCGATCACGACCGCCAGGTGGTGACCCTCCCGGCGCATCTCGGTCAGCGCGGCCAGGACCGGCTTGCTGCCCGGCACCTGCTTGACCTCACGGGTCAGCTCACCGACCGTGACGCACGGGTCGGCGTCCGGACGCAGCAGGACGTCCCGCAGGTGCACGAACCCGACCACGTCGTCCTGGGTGCCGTCGGTCACCGGGTAACGGGTGTGCGTCTCGGCCCGCACCAACCGGGCGGCCTCGGCGATGGTCAGCCGGGCCGGCAGGAAGACCACCTCGGTGCGGGGCATCATCACCTCGCGGACGAGACGCGCGCCGGCCACCAGCACCTCGTCGATGATCCGCCGCTCGTCCGGGTCGAGCACCGTGTTCACCGCGAGCAGGTCCCGTAGCTCGGCCTCGGAGATGCGTTCCCGCCCGGCCGCCGGGCCGGCCCCGAGCAGGTCGGTGACGAGGCGGGTGGCGCCGTCGGCCGTGCGGACCAGGATCCGGGCGAGGGCTCGGGCGAGCGGGCCGGGGTCGCGGCGGGGCTTCCCCCGCACGCGTCGCCGGAGCCCGGAACGGGCCGCTTCCCGCATGACAGAGATGGTAGACACCGGGTGCCCGCCGCACCGGGGATCGCGCCGAGTCACCGGCGATGTGCGGCTCTGTTTAAACGTGAGAGATTATGATGGAATGGGTTGGCGGCGTGCTCGACTCCGGTCCCATCCGCCGCCGTAGGGTGATCACCAAAGGCCACGTCCCGGCGGGCCAGGCAGGAGGCAACGACGTGAAACTGCTCGTCACCGGGGGCGCCGGGTTCATCGGCAGCGTGGTGACCCGGATGCTGCTCGACGCGGGCCACCAGGTCGTCGTCCTGGACGACCTGCGCACCGGTCACCGCGAGGCGCTCGCTCCCGACGCGACCCACGTCGAGGCGTCCATTCACGACGCCGCCCAGATCCTCACCCCCGACGCCGGCTTCGACGGCGTGCTGCACTTCGCCGCCCTCATCGCCGCCGGCGAGTCGATGGTGAAGCCGGAGCTGTACTGGCAGACCAACACCGTCGGCTCGCTCGCCCTGATCAACGCCGTCCGCGCCGCCGGGGTGCCCCGGATGGTCTTCTCCTCCACCGCCGCCGTCTACGGCAACCCCACCGAACTGCCGATCACCGAGACCGCGGTCAAGGCGCCCACCAACACGTACGGCGCCACCAAGCTCGCCGTCGACATGGCGCTCACCTCCGAGGCAATCGCGCACGGGCTGGCCGCCGTCTCGCTGCGCTACTTCAACGTCGCCGGCGCGCACCTCACCGGCGACATCGCGCTCGGCGAGCGGCACGACCCGGAGACGCACCTCATCCCGATCGCCCTGGAGGTCGCCGCCGGTCGGCGGGAGAAGCTCCAGCTCTTCGGTGACGACTACCCCACTGTGGACGGCACCTGCGTCCGCGACTACATCCACGTCGCCGACCTGGCCCGCGCCCACCTGTTGGCGCTGGACGCCGCCACTCCGGGCCAGCACCGCATCTACAACCTCGGCAACGGCAACGGCTTCACCAACCGGCAGGTGGTCGACGTGGTCCGCGAGGTCACCGGGCACCAACTGCCGGTCGAGGTGGCGCCGCGCCGCGAGGGCGACCCCGCCGAGCTGGTCGCCTCCTCCGCGCTGGCCCGGGACGAGCTGGGCTGGGTGCCGCAGAAGCCCACCCTGCACGACATGGTCGGCGACGCCTGGGCCTTCTACCGCACGCACGTCCTGGAGCAGTCATGAGCAGCCCCACCGGTGACGTCGTCGAGCGGGCCGCCGCCGGCTTCACCGACCAGTACGGCGGTCAGGCCACCGGCCTCTGGGCCGCGCCCGGCCGGGTCAACCTGATCGGCGAGCACACCGACTACAACGACGGGTTCGTGCTGCCCTTCGCGCTGCCACTGCGTACCGTGGTCGCCGCCGACCGGCAGGACGACGAGCGCTGGACGGTCTGGTCCGAGCTGTCCGACGAGACGATCACCTTCGGCGCGGACGACGTGGCCGAGCCCGGTCGGGTGACCGGCTGGGGCGCGTACGTGGCCGGGGTCGTCTGGGCGCTGCGCGACGCCGGCCACGCGGTGCCCGGCGCCCGGCTGGCGATCGCCTCCGACGTACCGCTGGGTTCCGGGCTCTCCTCGTCGGCCGCGCTGGAGTCGTCGGTGCTCGCCGCCCTGCTCGACCTCGGCGGGCTGGACCTGTCCCCCGAGCGGCAGCCGCGGCTGGCGCAGCGGGCGGAGAACGTCTACGTGGGTGCGCCGACCGGCATCATGGACCAGTCCGCGGTGATCCGCTGCCGCGAAGGGCACGCGCTCTTCCTCGACTGCCGCGACGAGTCCGTCGAGCACATCCCGTTCGACCTGGACGCCGCCGGGCTGGCCGTGCTGGTCATCGACAGTCGCGCACCGCACCGGCACGCCGACGGGGAGTACGCCGCCCGCCGCCGGTCCTGCGAGGCGGCCGCCAAGGCGCTCGGCGTCGCCGCGCTGCGTGACGTGGCAGTCGATCAGCTCGACGGCGCGTTGGCCCGCCTCGACGACGAGGAGACCCGACGGCGCGTCCGGCACGTGGTCACCGAGGACCAGCGTGTGCTGGACACGGTGGCGCTGCTGCGCGCCGGCCGGGTCCGGGACATCGGCCCGCTGCTCACCGCCTCGCACGTCTCCATGCGCGACGACTTCGAGATCACCGTGCCGGAGATCGACACGGCGGTCGAGGCGGCCCTGTCGGCCGGCGCGCTCGGTGCCCGGATGACCGGCGGCGGGTTCGGCGGCTGCGTCCTCGCCCTGGTGGACACCGACCGCGTCGAGGCGGTGGCGGCAGCCGTCACGGCCGCGTACGCCGAACGCGCCTTCACCGCCCCCACCACGATCCCGGTCCTCCCCGCCCCCGGCGCAACCCGCCTGCCCTGACCCACCCGCACCTCCGCCCGCACCCCCACCCCCGCACCTCCGGGTTGATCAAGAGGTTTGCGTCAGAATCCGGGCTCGGACTGACGCAAACCTCTTGATCACCGGTCGAGGCGGCGGGCGGCGGGCGGCGGGGCCGGCGCCTCTGGAGGCCGGGGAGATCGTGCTTGTTCATGGAAGTAGTGGCCTCGCCCGACGGGCGAGGCCACTACTTCGTGGATCGGTTGTGATCTTGTTGGCGCGGGGCGCGGGTGGGTTAGCTGGCTTCGACGATCATGGCGGCGCCGACCGTGCGGTTGGTGGCCTCGTCGATGATGACGAAGCCGCCGGTGGTGCGGTTACGGCGGTACTCGTCGGCCAGCAGCGGCACCGTCGTGCGCAGCCGCACCCGGCCGATCTCGTTGAGTCGCAGCTCGTCGGCCGACTCGTCGCGGTGCAGCGAGTTGATGTCCAACCGGTAGTGCAGCCCCCGCACGATCGCCCGGGCCGACCGGGTGGTGTGCTTGATCGCGTACCGGCCGCCGACCCGCAGCGGGGTGGTCTCGTCCATCCAGCAGACCATCGCCTCGATGTCCTGGGCCACCGCCGGCGCGTTGTTCGGCCGGCAGATCATGTCGCCCCGGGAGATGTCGATCTCGTCGGCCAGCCGTACCGTCACCGACATCGGCGGGAACGCCTCCGCGACCGGCCCGTCGGCGGTCTCCACGGCGGCGATCCGGCTGGTGAAGCCGGACGGCAGCACCATTACCTCGTCCCCCGGCTTCAGCACACCGGAGGCGACCTGACCCGCGTAGCCCCGGTAGTCGGTGACGGTCGTGGACTGGGGGCGGATCACGTACTGCACGGGGAACCGGACGTCGACCAGGTTGCGGTCGCTGGCGATGTGCACGCGCTCCAGGTGGTGCAGCAGCGACGGACCCTCGTACCACGGCATGTTCTCCGACCGGGCGACGATGTTGTCGCCGCGCAGCGCCGAGATCGGCACCACGGTCAGGTCGGGTACGTCGAGCTTCGCGGCGAACGCGGTGAACTCGTCGGCGATCCGCTCGTAGACCTCCTGCGACCAGTCGACCAGGTCCATCTTGTTGACGCAGAGGACCAGGTGCGGCACCCGCAGCAGCGAGCAGAGGAACGCGTGCCGGCGGGACTGCTCGACGAGGCCCTTGCGCGCGTCCACCAGGATCAGCGCCAGGTCGGCCGTCGAGGCCCCGGTGACCATGTTGCGGGTGTACTGGATGTGCCCGGGCGTGTCCGCGATGATGAACTTGCGGCGGGGCGTGGCGAAGTACCGGTACGCCACGTCGATGGTGATGCCCTGCTCGCGCTCGGCGCGCAGGCCGTCGGTGAGCAGCGCCAGGTTCGTGTACTCGTCGCCACGGGCCGCGCTGACCGCCTCCACCGCCTCCAGCTGGTCGCTGAAGAGCGACTTGGTGTCGTAGAGCAGCCGGCCGATCAGTGTCGACTTGCCGTCGTCCACGCTGCCGGCGGTGGCGAACCGCAGCAGGTCCATCGGCCGCGCCTCACCGGTGGCCTCGGTGCCGGCGGCGGCCGGGGCCACGATCTCGGTGGTCATCAGAAGTACCCCTCCCGCTTGCGGTCCTCCATGGCGGCCTCGCTGACCCGGTCGTCACCACGGGTCGCGCCCCGCTCGGTGATCCGCGTGGCCGCCACCTCCTCGATGACCTTCTCCACCGTGTCCGCGTCCGAGCGGACCGCAGCGGTGCAGGAGGCGTCGCCGACGGTGCGGTAGCGCACCTGCGCCTTGAACCGTTCCTCACCCGCGCGGGGACGGAAGAACTCGTTGACCGCGTAGAACATGCCGTCCCGCTCGATCACCTCGCGCTCGTGCGCGTAGTAGATCGACGGCAGCGGGATGCGCTCGGAGGCGATGTAGTGCCACACGTCCAGCTCGGTCCAGTTGGACAGCGGGAAGACCCGGATCGACTCGCCCGGGTGGTGCCGGCCGTTGTAGAGCGACCACAGCTCCGGGCGCTGGTTCTTGGGATCCCACTGGCCGAACTCGTCGCGGAAGCTGAACACCCGCTCCTTGGCCCGCGCCTTCTCCTCGTCGCGGCGGGCGCCGCCGAACAGCGCGTCGAAGCGGTGCTTCTCGACCGCGTCCAGCAGCACCGGCGTCTGGATCCGGTTGCGCATCCCGTCGCCCGACTCGCGGACCAGCCCGCTGGCCAGGGCCTCCGGCACGCTCGCCACCACGAGTTGCAACCCCAGCTCGGCGACCCGCTGGTCGCGGTATTCGAGCACCTCGGGGAAGTTGTGCCCGGTGTCGACGTGCATGACGGGGAAGGGAATGTTGGCCGGAGCGAACGCCTTCTGCGCCAACCGCAGCATGACGATCGAGTCCTTGCCGCCGGAGAAGAGCAGCACCGGGCGTTCCATCTCGGCGACAACCTCGCGCATCACGAAGATGCTCTCCGCCTCGAGGGCGTCCAGGTGAGAGACCCGGTAGGCCGCGGGGGACGTCATGACACTCGCTCGCTCATCCGATTTCCAGACCTTTCCGGTCGGACATGTCAAGAAGTGCGCTCAGGCTACCCGGAATGCCTCTGCAGCGCTGCAAGCAACCGGTTGGCGAGATCCTTGCGACAGACCAGCAGGTCCGGCAGGCGCGGATCCGCCTCGTTGTATCGAAGCGCAGAACCGTCGATCCGGGAAGCGTGTAGTCCGGTGGCCGTCGCCACAGCAACCGGGGCGGCCGAGTCCCACTCGTACTGCCCACCCGCATGGATGTACGCGTCCACCTCGCCGGTCACCACCGCGGCGATCTTCGCACCGGCCGAACCCATCGGCACGAGGTGCGCGCCGACGTCCTCGGCCAGGTCGGTGAGGAACACCGGCGGTCGGCTCCGGCTCGCCGCCAGGCGGATCTTGCGCTCACCGGCCGTCGCCGCCTCGACAGTCATCGGCGGGTACGCGGGCGGGTAGTCGGTGCCCAGCACCCGGTGCTGCGCCGGCAACCCGACGGCCCCGGCGACCAGACCGTGCGGGCTCGGCGCGCTCCGCGCCCAGAGCGCGACGTGCACCGCCCAGTCCGAGCGGCCCTCCTCGGCGAACTCCCGGGTGCCGTCCAACGGATCGATGATCCACACGCGGTCCGCGGTCAGCCGGGACACCGCGCCGGTGTTCACCTCGGCCGCCCACGCCAACCGCGAGCCCTCGTCCTCCTCGGAGAGCACCGCGTCGCCCGGCCGCCACCGCGCCAACTCCGTGCGGATCAGGTCGTGCGACACCTTGTCCCCGGCCGACTTCAGCGCGCCCGTGTCCGCGAAGCCCAACTCCGTCCGCAGGTCGAGCAGCGCCTGACCGGCCCGCGAGGCCAACCACCGGGCGAACGCCCCGTCGATCATCGGAGGACTGCCCATCTGCCCGCTCCCGTCGCCTCGCCGCGGCCCGTGCCCGCACGCACCGATCGGCCGCGACCCGCGTCGCCGGTCACGGCACGCCGAAAGGCGCAGACTACCGGCCAACCGTTTCCGATCCGGTACGCCCCGCCCGGCTCAACCGCCGTGATACAGGTTCTGGGTCGGCTCCACGCCCTTGACGATCACCGACTCCACCACGTCAGCGGCCCTGTCCACCAGGAAATCGAGCTCCTTGCGTTCCGCCGCGCCGAAATCCGACAGCACGTAGTCCGCCGGATCCTGCCGCCCCGGCGGCCGACCCACGCCGAACCGCACCCGGACGTAGTCCTTGGTGCCCAACGACTTGGACATCGACCGCAGGCCGTTGTGCCCGCCCTCGCCGCCGCCACACTTGATCCGCACCTGGCCGAAGCCGATGTCCAGCTCGTCGTGCACCGCGATCACCTGTGCCGGGGGCACCTTGTAGAACTGCGACAGCGCCGCGACCGGCCCACCGGACAGGTTCATGTACGTCAGTGGCTTCACCAGCACCAGCTTCGGACCGCCGAACCCCAGCCGCCCTTCCGCGACCTCGGCCACCGCCCGCTTGTGCCTACCGAACCGCGCGCCCAACCGCCCCGCCAGCAGATCCGCCACCATGAACCCGACGTTGTGCCGGTTTCCGGCGTACTCCCGGCCCGGATTGCCCAGGCCGACAACCAGCCACGGCCCCGCCTCGTCCGTCACGACCCGCCCCTCCCGCCGTCTTCACCGACTCCCGATACGCCGGCAGGCGCCCCCGAAAATCGGGGACGCCTGCCGCACGGTACGAACCGATCAGGCCTCGGTACGAGCCTCGGTGTTCTCGGCGCCCTCGGCGGTGTCCGCGCCTTCGGAGCCCTCGGTGACCTCGCCGGTCTCGGCCTCGGCCTCCTCGGTGGCCTCCTCGACCTCGGGCAGCGTCGCCTCGAGCTGCTCGGCGGTCGGCGCGGCGGTCACCGCGGCGACCGGCAGCGTCGGGTCGACGGCCAGCTCGACACCGTTGGGCAGCTGGACGTCGCCGGCGGTCACCGAGGAGCCGGCCTCCAGGCCCTCGATCGACGCCTCGAGGTGGTCCGGCACCTTGGTGGCGTCGGCGGTCACCGAGAGGGTGTCGTGGTCGTGCACGATCAGGGTGTCCCGCGCGGCCTCGCCGGTCAGCTGGACCGGCACCTCGACGGTGACCTTCTCGCCCCGGCGGACCAGGATGAGGTCCACGTGCTCGAAGGTGTCCCGGATCGGGTCACGCTGGATCGCCTTCGGCAGCGCCAGCACCTGGGTGCCGTCGGTGATGTCGATCGCGAAGAGCTGGTTGGCACCACCCTTGCGGATCGCGGCGGCGAACTCCCGCGACGGCAGCGCGATGTGCTTGGGCTTCTCGCCGTGGCCGTACAGCACGGCGGGCACCTTGCCGGCCCGGCGGGTACGGCGGGCACCACCCTTGCCGAACTCGGTACGGGGCTCGGCGCTGATCTTTACCTCGGACACGGGGAAACTCCTGATGCTTTTCGCTGCGGCGGCTTGTCGTCTTGCGGTGCTGGGGCGAGGGGCTCGCTGGGGCTCATGCGTCATGAACGACTGCCCGGAGCACCGCGTCGATGACGGTGCCTCCGTGCGGCGCTTCTCAGCGGCCCGCCGGGCACCCTCGCCGTGGCAACCGCACCAGTCTACCCGAGGTGTTTCCCGGGTTTCCGGCAGTCCCCGATCACGGCTCCAGGCCGGCCCGCCGACGGTGTTTCCCGCCAGCGCGCCAGCCCGTTTCGACCAGTTTGTCAGGTCCTGCCGGCCGACTCGGCCACCTTCAGCTCAGGCCACCGAAGAGGGTGGTCACCGAGCCGTCGTCGAACACCTCCCGGATCGCCCGCGCCAGCAGCGGCGCGATCGACAGCACGGTCAGCTTGTCCAGCTGCTTCTCTGGCGGCAACGGCAGCGTGTTGGTGACCACCACCTCGCTGATCGGGCTGTTCTTCAACCGCTCGGTGGCCGGATCCGACAGGAGCGCGTGGGTGGAGGCCACCACGATCTCCGCCGCACCGGACTCCTTGAGGATGTCGGCGGCCTTGGAGATCGTGCCACCGGTGTCGATCATGTCGTCGACGATCAGACAGACCCGGCCCTCCACCTCACCGACCACCCGGTTCGCGACCACCTGGTTCGGCTTCATCGGGTCGCGGGTCTTGTGGATGAACGCCAGCGGGCACCCGCCGAGGCGGTCGGTCCAGCGCTCGGCCACCCGTACCCGACCCGAGTCCGGCGCGACCACTGTCATCGGCCGGCCCGCGTACTTGTGCTCCACGTACTCGGCGAGGATGTCCATCGCGAAGAGGTGGTCCACCGGCCCGTCGAAGAAGCCCTGGATCTGCGCGGTGTGCAGGTCGACAGTGAGGATCCGGTTCGCACCGGCGGTCTTCAGCAGATCCGCCACCAGCCGGGCCGAGATCGGCTCCCGACCCCGGTGCTTCTTGTCCTGCCGCGCGTACGGGTAGAACGGCAGCACGACGGTGATCCGCTTCGCCGACCCCCGCTTCAACGCGTCCACCATGATCAGGGTCTCCATGACCCAGGTGTTCACCCCGTGTGTCACGGACTGCACCACGAAGGCGTCCGAACCACGTACCGAATCCTTGAATCGTACGAAGATCTCGCCGTTGGCGAACTCGTACGCGTCGGCCGGCGTCGGTGCCACACCGAGCACCTCGCCGATCTCCTTGGCCAGCTCCGGGAAACCCCGTCCGGAGAAGAGCATCAGGCTCTTGCGGTTTTCGGCGACGATGCTGCCCATGGGCCCGTCTGCTCCCGTTTGTCGGCGGTACCCGGCCCGGTGGTGGTGGGTCGGGGACTATTCGGTTGCAGTATCTCCCGCGCCGGACGCACCGCCCACCGTCTCGGCCCGCCCGTGCATTGCCTCACTGTCGCTTGCGGTCCCGGCCATCTCCGACGCACCCTTCGCGTCGCCGGCGCGCTGCGCGGCCTCGGCCGCCGCCGTACCGGCCCGCCGCTTCACCACCCAGCCCTCGATGTTGCGCTGACGCGCGCGGGCGACACCCATCGCGCCCGCCGGCACGTCGTCCACGATCACCGAGCCGGCCGCCGTGTACGCGCCGTCACCCACCTCGACCGGCGCGACGAACATGTTGTCCGCCCCGGTCCGGGCGTGGCTGCCGATCACCGTGCGGTGCTTGTTGACCCCGTCGTAGTTGACGAAGACCGACGCGGCGCCGATGTTGGTCTGCTCGCCGATCGTCGCGTCGCCCACGTACGTCAGGTGCGGCACCTTCGAGCCAGGCCCGATCTCGGACTTCTTCACCTCGACGAACGTGCCGACCTTCGCCTTCTCGCCCAGCCGGGCCTCCGGCCGCAGGTACGCGTACGGGCCCACGCTGGCACCCGCGCCCACCTCGGCGCCCACGGCGTGGCTGCGCACCACCGAGGCGGCCGGGCCGACGATCGTGTCGATGAGCGTCACGTCCGGCCCGACCAGCGCGCCCGCGCCGACGACGGTGGCCCCGCGCAGCTGGGTGTTCTGGTCGATGACCGCGTCGCGGTCCAGCGCCACCGTCACGTCGATCCAGGTGGTCACCGGGTCGAGCAGGCTCACCCCGGTGCGCATCCACGCCTCGTTGACCCGGTCACGCAGGAGCCGCCGCAGCGACGCCAGCTCCACCCGGTCGTTGCAGCCCAGCGTCTCGACGTGGTCGACAGCCACGTGCACCGCGACCGGCTCGCCGACGGAGCGGAGCAGGCCGAACACGTCGGTCAGGTACTCCTCGCCCTGGTCGTTGTCGGTGGAGAGCTTGCCCAGCGCGTCGCGCAGCCGCACCGCGTCGAACGCGTAGATGCCGGCGTTGATCTCCCGGATCGCGCGCTGGGTCGCGTCGGCGTCGCGTTCCTCGACGATCTGCTCCAGCCGGCCGTCGGCGTCCCGGACGATCCGCCCGAGCCCGGTCGGGTCGGGCACCTCGGCAGCCAGCACGGTGGCCGCGGCTGCGGCCTCCTCGTGCGCGGTCACCAGCGCGCCCACCGTCTCCGGTCGCAGCAACGGCACGTCCCCGTTGATCACCACGACCGTGCCGGCGCCCTCCGGCACGGCGTCCAACGCGATCCGCACGGCGTGCCCGGTGCCGAGCTGCTCGGCCTGGAGCACGGGCGTGGCGTCGGGGGCGATCTCGGTCAGGTGGGCCCGGACCTGGTCGGCGCCGTGGCCCACCACGACGACTGTGCGGTCGGCGGCCAGCGGCCCGGCAGCGCTCAGCACGTGGCCGAGCAGCGTACGGCCGAGCAGGGGGTGCAACACCTTGGGCAGTGTCGACTTCATCCGCTTGCCCTCACCCGCGGCGAGCACGACGACGGTACGAAGGTGGGGCTGGGGCACGACGTGGCTCCCGTCGGGACGGCGGACACTCTCGCGGCCATGCTAACCACGCAGCCCGGCAGCGCGTCCTCTTACCCCCAGCAGAACCCGAAACGGACTTGTAGGGACAGCTCGGCCGCCAGGGTTCGAACCTGAAATACGGGTACCAAAGACCCGGGTGTTGCCAATTACACCACGGCCGATTGCAACGTCAAGAACACCGTCGCCGCTGGGGCGAGCATCCTGCCGCTACACCTTAACGCCCGACGGCCGCGACGCCAGCACTCACGCCCTTCATGATCCCCTCCACCTGGCCGCCCAGCGCGCGTGGTTCATGACCTTGGTGCCGGCGAAAACCCGCTCGAACGGCCGCCCCGGCGGCACACCACGGCGCTGGGCAAAACCGCGATGACCAGGTCCTTAGGACCTACGTACGACAGCTTTTCCAAACTTCCCCGTGCGATCTACCGAGCCGTAAGTTACGGTGACGTAGGCGTAGGTTAGTGATCGTTTCCGTCCCCTCTGCGAGGTGCCATGTCCACTACCGTCCTCGAACCCAACACTGCCGGCCCCGGCCCGAAACCGCTCACCGACGGCAGCCAGTCCTCCGGGATCCTGGCCGCCCTGTGGGCCTTCGTCGTGATCCCCTTCGTGGCCCTGCTGGTCGCCGTGCCGGTCGCCTGGGGCGGCTGGCTGGGCTGGACCGACGTGGTCATCGGCCTGGTCTGGTACGTGGTCTCCGGGCTCGGCATCACCGTGGGCTTCCACCGCTACTTCACGCACGGCTCGTTCAAGGCCAAGCGGTGGCTGCGGGTGACCCTGGCGGTCGCGGGTTCGCTGGCGGTCCAGGGCGAGATCATCCAGTGGGTGGCCGACCACCGGCGGCACCACGCCTTCTCCGACCTGGAGGGTGACCCGCACTCGCCGTGGCGTTTCGGCACCAGCTTCTGGGCGCTGACACGGGGTCTGTTCCACGCACACGTGGGCTGGCTGTTCCGCCGCGAACTGTCCAACCGGCAGCGGTTCGCACCGGATCTGATCGCCGACCGCGACATCAGCCGGGTGGACCGACTGTTCCCCGTGCTGGTGGCCGTCTCGCTGCTCGGCCCGGCGCTGATCGGCGGTCTGGTGACCTGGTCGTGGCAGGGCGCGCTCACCGCGTTCTTCTGGGCCGGACTGGTCCGGATCGGCCTCCTGCACCACGTCACCTGGGCGATCAACTCGGTGTGCCACGTGTACGGCGAGCGCCCGTTCGCGATGCGCCAGGGCGACCGCGCGTCGAACTTCTGGCCGCTGGCGATCCTGTCGTTCGGTGAGAGCTGGCACAACCTGCACCACGCCGACCCGACCAGCGCGCGACACGGTGTGCTGCGCGGTCAGGTGGACATCTCGGCCCGGGTGATCTGGCTGTTCGAGAAGGTCGGCGCGGCGTCGCAGGTGCGCTGGCCGAAGCCCGAACGCCTCGCGGCCAAGCTCGTGAAGCCTGTCGCACCCCGGTAAACCGGGCGGTGCCACGAGAGGTCGCCTGGCAGGATGGCCGGGTGACCGAGCGGAGCGGGGGGACCGGACGGCTCGGCGCACGGGGAGCCGGGCCCGATCCGGGTACGGTCGGACGGCACGGCAGGGCGGCCCGGCCGCCCGCCAGTGAGGCGACGACGTGAGCGGGCACAGCGGAAGCACCATCGGACGGCAGGGCGTCACCGAGCGCCAGCGAGGCGGCGACATGCCCGAGGTCAGTGACGAAGCCGGCAGCCGGCGCGCAGTGCCGGCTGCGGCGGCGAAACCCAAGCCCCCCTCACGGGTACGCATGTCCGCCGCGCAGCGGCGGGAGCAGTTGATCGCGATCGGCCGACAACTGTTCGCCGAGCGAGGGTTCGACGCCACCTCCATCGAGGAGGTGGCGGCCCGCGCCAAGGTCTCCAAGCCCGTGGTGTACGAGCACTTCGGTGGCAAGGAAGGGCTGTACGCGGTAGTCGTCGACCGGGAGGTCCGGGCCCTGCTGGACCGGATCACCACGGCGCTGACGGCGGGGCATCCGCGTGAGTTGCTGGAGCAGGCCGCGATGGCCCTGCTGGGCTACATCGAGGAGGAGACCAGCGGGTTCCGGGTGCTGGTCCGCGAGTCGCCGCTGATGTCCGGCACGGCCACCTTCAGCAGCGTGATGAACGACGTGGCCCACCAGGTCGAGCACATCCTGGGCGCCGAGTTCAAGAGCCGCGGGTACGACCCGAAGCTGGCCGAGCTCTACTCGCAGGCGTTGGTGGGCATGGTCGCGTTGACCGGCCGCTGGTGGCTGGAGGTGCGCAAGCCGCGCAAGGAGACGGTGGCGGCGCACCTCGTCAACATGGCGTGGAACGGGTTGTCGCACCTGGAGGCGAAGCCCACGCTGATCACCGCCCGTCGCCGCTGACCCCGGTTCAGCTCCGGTGCGCGTCGGCCACCGGATGTTTGCGGCGGGCCAGCTCCGCCTCGGCGTGCTCCGACGGGCCGATCTTGTCGTAGAGGCCGGTGCCGAGCAGGATCAGGCCGAACAGCATCGACACGATCACTGTCGACATCGAGAAGTTGAGGAAGTTCGCGTCGGTCTGCAGCACGGACATCATGAGGATGCTGGTCACCAGGAACACCACCCCGGCGGTGAGGTTCATGTAGTGGCCGAGGTTGCTGCGCCGGGACGCCCCGATGATCAGGACGACGCCGAAGACCACCGAGGCGAGCGAGAAGGCCAGGTTGGTCCGTAGGCCGAGGGCCCAGGTGCTGTTCCGCGCGAAGAGCGGGTCGCCGATCGTCTCGGCGACACCCCAGACGCCGAAGACCAGGATGTAGACGCCGATCAGGCCGGAGAGGACCCGGTAGAGCGGCCGTGCCGGATGGTTCACCGGAAAGTGCGGCATACCAGACCCCATCCACCTGAGTTAGACCATTTCAGGAGGATTGTCGCCCAAGCAAGAGCCAGCTGTCCGAAGAACACCAAAGCCGGAACGGTCCGCCGAAGGGCTGGACCAGGTCGGGTTTTCGCCGGAGCCCGAGCTGCGCAGGGATCAAGCCTGACCGCCCGGAGCAGCTCGGGCTCCGGCGAAAACCCACGGCCGTAACCGCGGAAGAAGATCAGAGAACGAGACGAGCCTTCTGGAACGCCTCCGCCTCATCCTCCGTGCCGACCTTGCCGTACATGCCGGCCATGAGCAGCACCAGGGCGGCCGTCATCACGACGATCACGGTGAAGATGCTGAAGTTGAAGTAGTTGGCGTCCGTCCGGATGAACGCCAGACCGGCCAGGCTGATCACCATCAGGGCGTACGCCAGCCACTGGTTGATCGCCACGTCGATGTTGCGGCCGAGCGCGGTGCCGGCCAGCACGACGAGCCCGAGCAGCACGCACAGCAGCGAGAAGCCGAGGTTGGTGCCCTGGCCGAGGACGCGGGTGTCGTCCTGGGCGAGGATCTCGTTGCCGGCGCCCGCGATGATGCCGAGCACGCCGAAGACCACCAGGTACAGACCGGTCAGCCCGCCGATCGCCCGGTAGATCGGCCGCGCGGGGTGGTTGATGGGGGTGTGGGCCATGTCTGGGTCTCCAAGGGTGAGGTGTCGCCGACGATTGTCCCGCATGTGTCGGTGTGACGCCGCACACGGCCCCCGCGCCGGCGTGCCCGACCCGCTCAGCTCTCGGGCAGGTCCTCGGCGAGGGTCATCCAGGTCTCCTCGATCCGCTCCCGTTCGGCGCGCAGATCCTTGAGCTGGGTGTCCAGGTCGGCGACCTTGGCGTAGTCGGTGGCGTCGGCGGCGAGCTGGTCGAGGAGGGTGACCTCGCGCTGGTCGAGCTTACCGAGCTGCCGTTCCAGCCGGGTCAGCTCCTTGCGGGCCTGGCGCACCTCGGCGGCGGACATGCCACCCGTGGTGGGCCCGGCCGGCGCGACCGGGCCGGTGCCGCCCGCCCGGATGGCGCCGGCCCGCTCGGCGGTCCGGGCGAGGTACTCGTCGACGCCACCCGGCAGGTGCACGAGCCGGCCGTCGCCGAACATCCCGTACGCCGTGTCGGTGACCCGTTCGATGAGGTAACGGTCGTGGCTGGCCACGATGATCGTGCCCGGCCACGAGTCGAGCAGGTCCTCCAACGCGGCCAGGGTGTCGGTGTCCAGGTCGTTGGTGGGCTCGTCGAAGAGCAGCACGTTGGGCTCGCCGGCGAGCAGCCGCAGCATCTGCAACCGGCGACGCTCACCGCCGGACAGGTCGCTGACCGGCGTCCAGAGCCGGCGGTCGTCGAACCCGAAGACCTCGGCGAGCTGGGCGGCGGAGACCTCGCGGTCGCCGAGCTGGACCCGGCGGGCGACCTCCTCGACGGCCTCCAGCACCCGCAGGTGCCCGGGCAGCTCGGCGAGTTCCTGGGAGAGGAACGCCGGTCGCACCGTGGAGCCGGTGCCGAGACGGCCACCGTCGGGGCGGGTGATGCCGGCGAGCATCCGCAGCAAAGTGGTCTTGCCGGCGCCGTTGGCGCCGAGGATGGCGATCCGGTCACCCGGGCCGACCAGCCACGTGGCGTCCCGCAGGATCTCCTTCGGCCCGGCGTGCAGCTCGACGTTCTCCAGCTCGTACACCTGCTTGCCGAGCCGGGACACGGCCATGCGCTGCAACGACATGGTGTCGCGGGCCGGCGGCACGTCGGCGATCAGCGCGTTCGCGGCGTCGATGCGGAACTGGGGCTTGGAGGTCCGGGCCGGCGGGCCACGGCGCAGCCAGGCGATCTCCTTGCGGAGCAGGTTCTGCCGACGGGCCTCGGTGGCGGCGGCGACACGTTCGCGCTCGGCGCGGGCGAGGGTCCAGGCGGCGAAGCCACCCTCGTACGCCCGGACGGTCTGGTCGGCGACCTCCCACGTGGTGGTGCAGACGGCGTCCAGGAACCACCTGTCGTGGGTGACCACCACGAGGGCGCCCTTGCGGCCGACCAGGTGCCGGGCCAGCCAGTCGACACCGCCGACGTCCAGGTGGTTGGTGGGCTCGTCGAGGATCAGCAGGTCCGAGTCGCGGACGAGCAGCGCGGCGAGCGCCACCCGCCGCCGTTCGCCACCGGACATCGGGCCGACCGGCTGGTCGAGACCGAGGTGCGGCATGCCGAGGCCGTCGAGGATGTTGCGGACCCCGGCGTCACCGGCCCACTCGTGCTCGGCGCCCATGCCCTCACCGAGCCAGGCGGTGCCCAGCACGACGTCCCGGACTGTGGCGTCCGGGGCGAGGGTGAGCTGC
This sequence comes from Micromonospora sp. NPDC049114, assembly GCF_040648635.1. Lineage (NCBI taxonomy): Bacteria > Bacillati > Actinomycetota > Actinomycetes > Micromonosporales > Micromonosporaceae > Micromonospora > Micromonospora sp. NPDC049114. The sequence continues at coordinate 688,465 of NZ_JBEZEA010000001.1, forward strand.
TGCGGCAGCCAGAGCACACGCAGGTCACGGCGGTGGGTGACCCGGCCGTCGTCGGGGTCCTCCTGCTTGGTGAGCAGGCGCAGCAGGGTGGACTTGCCGGCGCCGTTGAGGCCGACCACACCGATCCGGTCGGCGTCGTCCAGGCCGAGCGAGACGTCCGTGAGCAGCCGCCCGGCGGTGCCGTACCCCTTGGACACCCGGTCCAGATTGACGATGTTGGCCACGTTCCACCCTTCAAGATCAAGGCGTCCGGGTGCCGGCGGGCACCTCGGGACGCCTGAACCCAAGGGTACGCGGACGTCCCGGCCACCCGCGCCGCGCGGGCCGCCCGGGACGCGACCTCAGCCGACCCGGGCACCCGCCACCGGCCCGTGCGCGACCCGCGCCTCCCGGCACACACCGGCGCTGGTCAGCTCGGCGGCGATCCGCTCGGCGTCGGCGGCGTCCGCCGCGAGGAAGACGCAGGTCGGGCCGGACCCGGAGACGATGCCGGTGAGCGCGCCGGCTGCCTCGCCGGCCTTGAGAGTGTCGGCCAGCGCGGGCCGCATGGCCAGCGCAGCGTCCTGCAGGTCGTTGCCCAGCGTTCGGGCGAGGACCCGGGGGTCACGTTGACGCAGCGCGCCCAGGAGCGCGTCGGTGCTGCCCAGCGGAGCCCCGGCGGCACCGGAGTCGCGCAGCCGGTCCAGCTCGCGGTACGCGGCCGGGGTGGACAGGCCGACATCGGCGATCGCCACGACCCAGTGCCACGAGGTGGCCCGGGCCAGCACCGGGCTGACCGCCTCACCCCGGCCGGTGCCCAGCGCCGTGCCGCCGTAGATCAGGAACGGCACGTCGGAGCCCAGGTCGGCGGCGATCCCGGCCAGTTCGTCGCGGGACAGCCCGGTGCCCCACAGCGCGTCACAGGCCACCAGCGCGGCGGCCGCGTCCGCGCTGCCGCCGGCCAGCCCACCGGCGAGCGGAATCTGCTTACGCAGGTGCAGGCGGGCGTGCGGCAGCACCCCCGCGTAGCCGGCCAGGGCGTGCGCGGCACGGATCACCAGGTTGGAGTCGTCAAGCGCCAGCTCGCCGGTGCCCTCGCCCTCCATGGTCAACGCCAGCGTGTCGCCCCGCCGGGCGGTCAGCTCGTCGTAGATGGAGATGGCGTGATAGACGGTGTTCAACTCGTGGTAGCCGTCGCGGCGCAGCGGGCCCACCCCGAGGTGCAGGTTCACCTTGGCGGGCACCCGGACCTTCACCGGACCGGCGGCCCCGCGTCGCTCGTCCTCGTCGTCCGGTCGCCAGGCCTCGGTCACGGGGTGAGGTCCCGCGTGCGCAGGCGAATGTCGAACGGCTTGCTCAAAATCAGCTCCTCGGCGGAGTCGGCGGACACGGCGTCAGCCTACTTCGCGGCCACCGTACCGGCCGGGGCCGACGCGGCGATGGCGGCGAACTGCTCGACGGTCAGGGACTCCCCCCGGGCGCCGGGGTCGACGCCGGCGGCGGTCAGCGCGGCGGCGGCCCGGTCCGGGCCACCGGCCCAGCCGGCCAGCGCGGCGCGCAGGGTCTTGCGGCGCTGCGCGAACGCCGCGTCCACGACGGCGAAGACCCGCTCCCGCGGCACGTCGGCGCGGGGCGGCTCGTGGCAGGTGAAGGCGACCAGACCGGAGTCGACGTTGGGCACCGGCCAGAACACGTTCGGCGGCACCTTGCCCGCGCCCCGGGCGTGGGCGTACCAGGCGAGCTTGACCGACGGGATGCCGTACACCTTGGAGCCGGGACCGGCGACGAGCCGGTCGGCGACCTCCTTCTGCACCATCACCAGGCCGTGCCGGAGGCTGGGCAGCTCGGCGAGCAGGTGCAGCACCACAGGCACGGCGACGTTGTAGGGCAGGTTCGCGACGAGCGCGGTCGGCGGCGGGTCACCCAGGTCGGCGGCGCTGACCCGCAGCGCGTCGGCGCGGTGCACGGAGAGCCGGGCGGCGTCCGCACCGGCGTGCCGGGCGACGGTCTCCGGCAGCGCACCGGCGAGCGTCGGATCGATCTCCACGGCGTGCAGGTGCCCGGCGACCGGCAGCAGCCCCAGGGTGAGCGAGCCGAGGCCGGGGCCCACCTCCAGGGCCACGTCGTCGGGGGTCAGGCCGGCGGCGGTGACGATCCGCCGCACCGTGTTCGGGTCGTGCACGAAGTTCTGGCCGAGTTTCTTGGTGGGCGCGACGCCCAGCCGGGCGGCCAGCTCCCGGATCTCCGCCGGGCCGAGGAGACCGGTCATGCCTGGCAGCGTAGCGGCGTCGTCGGGACCGGTCGCCGGGCCGGGCTCACCACGGGCCGAAGGCCCGGTCGCCGGTGGCGGAGATGGCCGCGCACAGCTCGTCCAGGTCGCTGCCGGTGGTCTGGGCGAGCGCCCGGACGGTGAGCGGGATGAGGTACGACGCGTTCGGCCGGCCACGGTGCGGGGTCGGGGTGAGGTAGGGGGCGTCCGTCTCCACCAGGATCTGGTCCAGCGGGGTGAGCGCGGCGGCCGCACGCAGGGCGGTGGCGCTGCCGAACGTGACAGTGCCGGCGAAGCTGAGCAGGTAGCCCCGGCGCACGCACTCGCGGGCGAACTCGGCGTCGCCGGAGAAGCAGTGCAGCACCACCGTGTCCGGTGCGCCCTCGTCGTCGAGGATCCGCAGCACGTCGGCGTGCGCGTCCCGGTCGTGGATGACAAGCGTCCTGCCGTACCGCTTGGCGATGGCGATGTGCGCCCGGAAGCTCGTCTCCTGCGCCGCGCGCCCCTCGTCGCCGGTGCGGAAGAAGTCCATGCCGGTCTCGCCGATCCCCCGGACCCGGTCGCGGGCGGCCAGCGACTCGATCTCCCGCAGCGCCTCGTCGAGGTCGGCCAGCCGGGGGGCCTCGTTGGGGTGCAGCGCCACGGTGGCCAACACGGCCGGGTACGCCTCGGCGATGTCCGCGCCCCACCGCGAGGACGCCACGTCCACCCCCACCTGGACCAGCCGGTCCACGCCCACCTTGGCGGCCACCGTGATCGCCGTGCCGATCGGGTCGTCGGACGGCCCGCCGCCGGGTACGCCGGCCTCGCTGACGGTGATGTCCAGGTGGGTGTGGCTGTCCAGCACCGGCCGTGGCAGCGGCTCGGGGGCGGGCGGGAACTCTCCGGCCCGCCGGGCGGCACGCTCGCGGCGGGTTTCAGTCGGCTCGCTCATCAGCGACAGCATCACACACCGGGGCCGTCCATCCGCCCGCCACCCGGCGTTCACCTCGACTACGCCGCGCGACTCTACCGTCGCCGGGTGAGCGAGCTCAGCAGTCCCGCCAGTGAGCGCACCGGGCTGCGCGTGGCGTTCGGCGGCGGCGTGTACCCGGCCGAGGAGATCGCCCGGGGCGCCGCGTACGAGCTGTTCAGCGCCGAGGAGGTGGCCGGCTTCGAGTGGGCGCCCCGTCCGGGCAGCGCCCTGCCGTGGCGCCGGTTCGTGCACGTCACCGAGGTGAGCGCGGTGCACGGTGCCGTCGTGCCGGCCGAGGAGCCGGAGACACCGCTGATGATGCCGGCGCACCGGGAGCACGGCTGGTCGCACGTACACCAGTTGAGCCAGCAGCCGTCGGCGGCGGGTGACCCGGTGTTGGCCGCGGTGCGTGCGTCGGCGGTCATCCGGCGCGGCACCCGGATGGTCAAGGTGCTCTCCGCCCGGCAGCTCGCCGGGTACGTGCGGGGTTGGCTGCCGCACGGCTTCTGCTACCGCGAGCACGACGTGGCGCACCTGCGTACGCCGTCGACGACCACCGTGTTGCGCACCGACGGCGACGTCGGCCGGGACGGCTCGGACGTGGCGTACGCGCTGCGCTGGCGGGCCGCCGACCCCGGCGACTACGACGTGCCGGTGGGCGAGGCGCACCGGGGGCTGACGGCGCTGGCGTCCCGCGACCGGCTGGGCCCTCCGGTGCTGGGCACCGGTTTCGTCCCGAGCAACGGCCAGCTCATCCCCGAGTTCATCACCCGGGACTTCGCGGACCTGCCCATGCCGGCGAACGCGACGCTTGTCGCCTACCCCGCCGAGGGCGTCGAGGTGGTGCTCTACAGCTACCAGGCCGAGCAGCGCGCGTGGCTGCGGATGGTGGGCCCGCAGTGGCGGCACCTGCTGGCCGCGGTGCCGGGCCTCTCCCCCGACCAGGAGTACGTGCCGACCGGCGACGCCCCGCGCTCCACCCAGCTGGTAGGCCTCTACGGCGATACGGAGTACGAGGCGGTCGCCGACCTGCCCGGCGGGTTCCGGGTGCTGGCGATGACCCGGGCGGCCCGCTACCCGGTGGAGGCGGTGGCCCGGCGGCTGCGGTTCGCGCAGTGGCGGGGCGTGTCGTGCCTGGTGCTGCGCGAGGAGGCCGGCTGGCTGCGGCTCCGGCTGCGCTTCCCGGACCCGGAAGCGGTGGTCGCCACCGGCGCGCAGTGCCACGACCGGGGTGTCTACGAGACCTGGGCGCCGGGCGCCGAGGTGAGCAACGACCAGGTCATGGACACCCGGTACGTGATGTGACGGCGGGCGGCGGTGGGAGCGCCCACCACCGCCCGCCGTTCGCTGATCAGCCGGCCAGTCGGGCCAGCTCCTCGTCGACGATCGACGGGTCGAGCTTGCGGAACACCGGCTTCGGCGCGGCCAGCGGCCGACCGACCTCCAGTGGCACCGACTCCCAGCGCGCGCCCACCGTGTAGTCCCCGGTCAGCACCGGGTACGCCGGCCCGCCGTCCAGGTCGTCGACCTGCTCGATGACCGGCATCGGCGCGTGCACGCCGGTGCCGCCCAGCAGCTCGTGCACCTGCTGCGCGGAGTGCGGCAGAAACGGGGTGAGCAGCGTGTTGGCGTCGCTGACCACCTGGAGGGCGACGTGCAGGATGGTGCCCTGGCGGGGCTTGTCGGCCTCGGCCTTGAGCTTCCACGGCGCCTGCTCGGACAGGTACTTGTTGGCCTCGGCGACGACCTTCATCGCCTCGCCGATGGCCTGCTTCTGCCGGTGCCGGCCGATCAGGTCGCCGACCGTGTCGAACCCGGCGCGGGCGACGGCGAGCAGCGCCTCGTCGGCCTCGGTGAGGCCGGCCGGGTCGATCGACGGGATCGCCCCGAAGTTCTTCGCGGCCATCGAGACGCACCTGTTGACCAGGTTGCCCCAGCCGGCGACCAGCTCGTCGTTGTTGCGGCGCAGGAACTCGGCCCAGGTGAAGTCGGTGTCGTTGCTCTCCGGGCCGGCGGCGGCGATGAAGTAGCGCAGCGCGTCGGCGTCGTAGCGCTCCAGGAAGTCGCGGACGTAGATGACCACCTTGCGGGACGAGGAGAACTTACGCCCCTCCATGGTCAGGTACTCGCTGGAGACCACCTCGGTGGGCAGGTTGAGCCGGCCCAGCTCGCCCGGCTCACCGTCGCGGGAGCCCTCGCCGGAGTAGCCGGAGAGCAGCGCCGGCCAGATCACCGAGTGGAAGACGATGTTGTCCTTGCCCATGAAGTAGTAGGACCTGGCGTCCTTGCCCTCGCCGTCGGTCGACCACCACCTGCGCCACGCCTCCGGGTCGCCGGAGCGGCGGGCCCACTCGATCGAGGCGGACAGGTAACCGATCACCGCGTCGAACCAGACGTAGATCCGCTTGTCGGGCCGGTCCCGCCAGTCGTCCAACGGAATGGGCACGCCCCACTCCAGGTCCCGGGTGATCGCCCGGGGCTGGAGGTCGTCGAGCAGGTTGCGGGAGAACCGCAGCACGTTGGGCCGCCACCCGTCGCGGGTGTCCAGCCACTGACGGAGCACGTCGGCCAGGGCGGGCAGGTCCAGGAAGAAGTGCTCGGTCTCGACGAACTTCGGGGTCTCCCCGTTGATCCGCGACTTCGGGTCGATCAGGTCGATCGGGTCGAGCTGGTTGCCGCAGTTGTCGCACTGGTCGCCGCGCGCGCTGTCGTACCCGCAGATCGGGCAGGTGCCCTCGATGTACCGGTCGGGCAGGGTGCGCCCGGTGGACGGCGAGATCGCGCCCATGGTGGTCTTCGGCACGATGTAGCCGTTGCGGTACATCCCCTCGAACAGCTCCTGCACCACCGCGTAGTGGTTGCGGGTGGTGGTGCGGGTGAACAGGTCGTAGGAGAGCCCGAGGCCGTGCAGGTCCTCGACGATCACCCTGTTGTACCTGTCGGCCAGCTCGCGCGGGGTCACCCCGTCGGCGTCGGCCTGCACCTGGATGGGGGTGCCGTGCTCGTCGGTGCCGGAGACCATGAGCACGTCGTGGCCGGCCATCCGCATGTACCGGGCGAAGACGTCGGAGGGAACGCCGAAACCGGAGACGTGGCCGATGTGGCGGGGGCCGTTGGCGTACGGCCAGGCCACTGCCGCGAGAACGTGACTCATGAGCAGCAAGCCTAGTGACCCGCCCGGGGCGTCCGCGAACCAATGGGGGGTGCTGGGCCGTCGGACCGGACCGACCACCCCGCCCATTGGTCCGATTTGTCGTCGACACGCGGTCCAACTGCCCGATCTGCCTCCGCCACCGGTGTGCAATGAACGTCGTGACTGGCAGAGGAGCGGCCCGGGACCACGACGAGCGTCCTACCGGGCCGACCGGCGACGACGAGCCCGGCGCACCCCGGGCCGGGGTCGCGCCGCAACCCCGGCCGGTCCCCGCCGCCGAACCCGACCGGCCCGGCCACCAGCGGCCCACGCCGGCCGGACGGGCGGCCGTGCCACGGCGGGACACCTCGACGGAGCTCGCGGCCAGCCCGGCCCGGCCCACGCCTGCCGCGCCGGCCCCCACCCCGGCCCGGCCCGGCCCGCAGGCGCCCGTGCCCAGCCCGGCCCGCCCGAACCCGCCGAAGCCGCCGGCCCCGTCGGCCGACGGCGCGGCGACCGGGCGCGAAGCGGCCCGAAGGGCGGCCGAGGCGCAGCCGGCGACCGGGGCCCCGGTCGAGGTGGAGCCGACCACCGGGGCGCCGGTGGACGCGGTGCCACGTCGGGTGCCGGTACGCCAGCAGAGCCGTCGCCGGGATGTGCACCGGGTCGACGGGGACCGGCCACCGGACGACGAGGGCACGTTCTGGGCACCGATCGAGCAGGTGCACTGGGACGGCACCCCCGTCCGGGAGGACGTCGCCCCCCGGCGCCGTGCCGCGACGCGGGCTCGCCGTGACTCCTCGCGGACCTTGCCGGACCCGCTGCCCGGATTGACCGCGCTGGTGCTGCTGAGCCTGGTCGCGGCCTTCTTCGCCTGGGTCAGCGCCGGCCCGTTCTGGCTCGCGGTCGGGCACGGGCGCGACGGCACTGTGGTGATCGACAACTGCACCGGAGGCGGTCTCACCCAGCGGTGCCGGGGCATCTTCACCGCCGACGACGGACGGTTCCTGGCCCACGGGGTACGGGTCAGCGGCGTACCCGCCGGAGGTGGCGCCCCCGGGGCGGCGCTGCGGGCGCGGATGACCGGCCCGGACAGCGGCACCGCGTACGCCGACACCGGCGCGGGCCGTCACCTGCGCTGGCTGCCCGGGCTGCTGGCGGTGCTCGGCTGCGCCGCCGGCATCGTCCGGTGGACGGGGTCGGCCCGGCTGCCCGGCCGGCGACACCGCCGCTGGGCGGTGGCCGCCGCTCTCGCCGGCCCCGCGCTGATCACAGTCGGCTTCCTCGCCGCCGCGTGGTGAGTGCGCCGGGAGTCAGCTGTGCACGATCGTGTAGACCTCGCGTCGGCGCAGCGAGTATTCGGTGGCGACGTCGGTGATGGCGTCCCGGCGGGACCGGCCGGTGGCCTCCCGCTCGGCGACGGCCGCGCGCAGGGTGTCGTCGTCGGGGCGTTCCGGGGCGGTCACCGGCGAGCCGGCCACCACCAGGGTGATCTCCCCGCGCGGATCGCTCTCGGCGGCCCACCGGGCCAACTCGCCGAGGGGGCGGCGGAGCACCTCCTCGTAGGTCTTGGTGAGTTCCCGGCAGAGCGCGGCCGGCCGGTCCGCGCCGAACGTCTCGGCCAGGTCGGCGAGCGCCGCCCCGATCCGGTGCGGCGCCTCGAAGAAGACGAGGGTGCGCTCCTCGGCGGCGAGCGCGCGCAGCCGGGACCGGCGGGCACCCCCGCTGCGGGGCAGGAACCCCTCGAAGCAGAACCGGTCGCAGGGCAGCCCGGAGACGGCGAGGGCGGTGGTCACCGCGCTGGGTCCGGGCGCGACGGTGACCGGCGCTCCGACGTCCAGCGCGGCCCGGACCAGCCGGTAGCCGGGGTCGGAGACGCTCGGCATCCCTCCGTCGGTCACCAGTGCCACCACGTACCCGCCGAGGATGACCTCGACCAGTTCGGGCGTACGCCGCTCCTCGTTGCCCTCGAAGTAGGAGACGATCCGGCCGCCGACCGTGACGTCGAGGTCGCGGGCCAGCCGGGTCAGTCGGCGAGTGTCCTCGGCCGCGACCACGTCGGCGGTGCTCAGCACCTCCCGGAGTCGGGCCGAGGCGTCGGCGGGGTTGCCGAGCGGGGCACCGAGCAGGATCAGGCGCCCAGCTTCGGACATTTCACCCACGAATTCGTCTCCTTCATCGACAGCGAATACCGGTATCAGGGACGACGGGCGCCACACGACACCCTGGCAGCCTACGATCGCCGGGTGACGAGTGCGTCGACAGCGCAGAGCCCGAGCGCCGACCCGGCAGACACGGTCGAGGTGTCCGGCGAGCCCAGCCCCCACCAGGAACCGGCGGCACCACGTGCCGACGGCGGGGGCATATCCGCCGTGGTCCGTCGCCGGTTCGCCACCGTCGACAGCCGGATGGACCCGTATTCGTGGCTCGCCACCGCCGTGGTGGTGGTGATCGCGGGGATCCTGCGCTTCGTGGGCCTGTCCAGCCCCAAGGGCAAGATCTTCGACGAGACGTACTACGCCAAGGACGCGTACGGGCTGATCAGCCGGGGCGTCGAGTGGAACTACAAGGACAACGTCCCGTCGTACGTGGTGCACCCACCGCTGGGCAAGTGGCTGATCGGCGTCGGCGAGTGGGCCTTCGGCTACCAGGACGCGGAGTCGAAGGTCTCCGTCGGTGGGCACCTGTTCACCACCGCGCCGGAGTTCGGCTGGCGGTTCTCGGCGGCCGTGATCGGCACGCTGTCGGTGCTGCTGCTGGTCCGCATCGGCCGGCGGCTGTTCCGCTCGACGGTGCTCGGCTGCGCGGCCGGCCTGCTGCTCGCGCTGGACGGCTTCCACCTGGTGCTGTCGCGCGCGGCGCTGCTCGACATCTTCCTGCTGTTCTTCGTGCTGGCCGCCTTCGGCGCGCTGGTGCTCGACCGGGACGCCCGCCGCCGGCGCTGGGCGCGCGCCCTGGACGACGGGCTCGACCCGAGCCTGCCGGGTCGCGCGGGTCGACCGCCGACCGGCTGGCGCACGTGGCCGTGGTGGCGGCTCGCCGCCGGGGTGCTGATCGGCTGCGCCTGCGCGGTCAAGTGGAGCGCGCTCTACTTCGTGCCGGTGTTCGCCCTGTTCGTGGTCCTCTGGGAGGTCGGGGTCCGCCGCTCGGCGGGCGTCCGCAGGCCCTGGCGGGACACTCTGCTCGACGAGGTCCCCTGGCTGGTGCTGGCCGGCGTGCTGATGGTCGGCACCTACCTCGCGACCTGGTCGGGGTGGCTGCTCAGCGACGACGGCTACTACCGGCTGGCGTCGTCGACGGCGTACCCGACCGGCTCCCTCAGCGACACCCCGGTGATCGGCCCGCTGGTCAACCTCTTCGAGTACCACCGTGCCGCGTACGGCTTCCACGCCCAGCTCGACGATCCGCACAAGTACCAGTCGTGGCCGTGGCAGTGGCTGCTGCTCGGGCGGCCGGTGGCGTTCCACTGGTCCGGCGACGGCGCCTGCGGGGCGCCGACCTGCGCCTCGGAGATCCTGCTGCTCGGCACCCCGCTGCTGTGGTGGTCGTTCCTGCCCGCCCTGGTGGCGCTGGTCTGGCTGGGCATCGCCCGACGGGACTGGCGGGCCGGCGCGATCCTGCTCACCGTGGCCGCCGGGCTGCTGCCCTGGTTCTGGTTCGCTCTCGACGGCCGGACGATGTTCTCGTTCTACGTCGCGCCGGCGCTGCCGTTCCTGGTGCTGGCCGTGGTGTACGTGCTGGGCGCGCTCATCGCTCCGCCCGGCGGTGACGTGGGTGAGACGGCAGCCCTGGTGCCCGGCGACGCGGGCTACGAACGCCGGCTGGTGGGCAGCGTCGCGGCCGGGGCGTACGTGCTGCTGGTGGGGTTGTGCTTCGCGTACTTCTATCCGATTTTCGTGGGGCGGGTGATCCCGTACTCGGACTGGCTGTCCCGCATGTGGCTCGACGGCCGCTGGATATAAGCACCGGCAGGCGACGCGCCGCACAGCGCGACGGAAATCGGGCCCGCACGCGTCTCGCGTGCGGGCCCGACCTCTTACACAAAGACGCGCGCCCCGATCGCCTGCCACGGGGGAAGCGGGCGATTGGGGCGCGCATGAAGAGCTTAACCACCGCGCACCACCGGCACAACGGGTCAACTTGGGTCAGATTTCCGACGGATTCCGCCCGGCACCACTACTCCCCTCCAACCGTTGACCGAGGGTGACCTGGCGTGGACCCAGCGCCCCGAACCGGCGTCCCGACGCCGACGGAGGCCGCCGCGAGGGCTGCCGGCGACGCGGCGCGAGGCACTAGGCTCGCCGTGGTGGGCGTCGCGATCGTGACGGGAGGCGGGATGCCGTGGAGCTGTTGGAGCGGGTCCGGACGATCTGCCTCGCGCTGCCCGAGGTGACCGAACGCCCCAGCCACGGGTCACCGACCTGGTTCGTCCGGGACAAGAGCGTGTTCGTCACCCTGCACGCCGACGGGCACCACCAGAACGACTTTCCCCACCTCTGGTGCGCCGCGCCGACCGGCGCCCAGGCGGAGCTGACCGCCGCCGATCCGGCCCGCTTCTTCCGCCCGCCCTACGTCGGCGGCCGGGGATGGCTCGGCGTACGGCTCGACGGCACCGTCGACTGGGCCGAGATCGACGAGTTGTGCCGGGACGCGTACCGGGAGATCGCGCCGAAGCGGCTTGTCGCACTGCTCGATTCGCCCGCCTGACCCGGCCGGTCCCGCGCGTCACCGGTCATCCGGGACGACCAACCACCCCAATGATCATCCAAAGTGGATTTCACTACACTGCCGGCCGTGATCAACTTCAGACGATCGGCGGCCGTCCTCCTCGGACTGCTGGCGACCACCGCGCTGACCGGGCCGGTCCCGGCGGCGGCCGACGAGGAGCAGGCGGCCGAGCCGCCCCGGGTCGAGCTGGTGCTCGACGTCAGCGGCTCGATGCGGGCCGCGGACATCGACGGGCGCAGCCGGATCTCGGTGGCCCAGCAGGCGTTCAACGAGGTGGTGGACGCGCTGCCGGAGGAGACCCAGCTCGGCATCCGGGTGCTCGGCGCGACCTACAAGGGCAAGGACAAGAAGGTCGGCTGCCAGGACACCCAGCAGATCGTTCCGGTCGGGCCGGTCGACCGGACCCGGGCCAAGGCGGCGGTCGCGACGCTCCGGCCGACCGGGTTCACCCCGGTCGGGCTCGCGCTGCGCTCCGCCGCGCAGGACCTGGGCACCGGCGCCACCACCCGGCGGATCGTGCTGATCACCGACGGGGAGGACACCTGCGCACCGCCGGACCCGTGCCAGGTGGCCCGGGAACTGGCCGCGCAGGGCACCAGCCTGGTCGTCGACACGCTCGGTCTCGCGCCCGACGAGAAGGTACGCCGCCAGCTGCTCTGCATCGCCGGGGCGACCGGAGGCACCTACACCGCCGCCCAGAGCGCCGACGAGCTGACCGGCCGGATCAAACAGCTCGTCGAGCGGGCCGGTGACACCCACACCCGGGCCCCGACAGTGGTCGGCGGCGCGAACGCCTGTGACTCCGCGCCGCTGCTCGCCCCGGGCGTGTACGCCGACCGGGAGGCGTTCTCCGAGCACCGCTACTACCGGGTGCCCGTACGCCCCGGGCAGGAGCTGCGCGCGTCGGTGAGCATGGCGCTGGACCGGCCGGTGAACCGGGACTACGGGGTGCTGCTGCGGGCCACCGCGGCGGATGGCCGGGAACTGGTCCGTGGCGCGGACGCCGGCAGCGGCCGGGCCGACGTGCTCTCCGCCGGCCTGCGCTGGTCGGCCACCGCCGACGACGAGGACGCCGCCGACGACGAGGACGCCGCCGACGACGAGAACGAGACCGCCGAGACCTCGACGCCCGTCGTCGAGCCCACCACCGTCTGCCTGGTGGTGAGCAACTCCTTCGCCGCACGCCCGGGCACTGCGGCGACGCCCGGCATGCCGGTGGAGCTGACCATCGACGTGGTCGCCGCCGCGGGGACCCCGGACGGGCCCGACCTCGGCCGAGGCTGGGTGCTGCTCGCCCTGCTCACCGTGGCTGGCCTGCTCACCGGCCTGATCGCCGGCCTGCTCACCCGCTGGTGGGTCGCCACCTGGAGGGAGAACTGATGCGTACCACACTGTTCCGGTCACTGGCGGCGCTGCTCGCCGCCGGTGGGGCCGCGCTGCTGCCCGGGGCTGCCGTGGCCGCCCCCACCCCGTCTCCCGGCGCCACGCCGGTGACCCGGGCCGGCACCTCGTTCCTCACCGCCACGCCGATCACGGCCGGCCAACCGGTGCGGGTGGACGCCTCGGTCGGCGATTACCTCTACTGGTCGTTCCCGGCGACCGCCGGGCAGGTGCACGAGATCAGCGCCACCGTCACCTTCCCGAAGGCACGCAGCGGCGCCTCCACCTGGACGATCGACGTGTTCGACGGGCTGCGCCGACGGCAGGCGTGCACCGCCGGGGCGCAGACCCCGACTGTGGACGGCAAGGCGTCGAGCGTGGCGCTGGGCTGCACGCTGCGCGAGGTGCGGCCCTGGGCGGAGCCGTGGTCGGCCGACCCGCTGCCCGGCACGTACGTCGTCCGGCTCTCCGTCATCGACCTGCCCGAGCCCGACCTGGGCGCACCCGTCGACGTGGACCTGCTGGTCGGCGTCCTCGCGGACCGGGGCGCCTCGGCCGACGACGGGGAGCTGGCCGCGCCGCTGGTGGCGAACACCAGGGCGGGCACGGTGCTCAACGCCGTACCGACGCCCGACCCGGAGGCCGACGACGAGGGCGACTCGCTGACGGACTGGCTGCCGGATCTCGGCTCGCGGTGGATCTGGACCGGCATCGGCGGCGTGCTCGCCGCGGTGGCCGGGGTGTTCGGGTTCGCCCTGACCCGCCGGCCCCGCCGAGCCTGAACCCGCCCGGCCGCCCGGTGGCCCCGCCCCCCCGGGGGGGGGGGGGGCGCCGGGGGGGGGGGGGGGGGCGGGCGCGGGCGGGGCGCCGCGCCGCGCCCCGGCGGCCCCCCCACCCCCGCGGCGCCCCCCCGCCGC
>NZ_JBEZEA010000001.1:701835-1603685 GCF_040648635.1 Micromonospora sp. NPDC049114
GCCGACCCCCACCCCCCCGGCCCCCGGGGGCCCCCCCCCCCCGGGGGGGGGGGCCCACCGGCGGGCTCAGCGACGTCTCGCGCCGCGTGGCAGCCAGCCGATGAACCGATCCTGCAACGACATCACCGGGGCCGCTCGCAGGTCCTCGGCGGCGGCGGCGAGACACGAGCCCAGGTAGACGCTGAGCATGGCCCGATCATCCCCGTACTCCGCGATCAGCCGGCTGCGCTTCGTCGCGCACGGCCACTCGTCGCCGCAGGAGCCGCAGCTCCAGCCCGGGGTCGTCGGTGCGTGGTCGTCGGCCCGACCCCCCGGCGGTTCGGTGCCATCGCTCATCGCAGGTCCTCTCCAGATGTTCGCGGGACTGGCCAGCTATTGATGGTGGTCCCCCCGGAGCCATCTTGGAGGGCGCGACGCGTCCCTCCGGTGTTACATCTTTGCGGTACCTTCTCCCGTCGTGGGAGTCGGAAATCTGACGGTCGAACAGATGACCCTTCGCTACCGGACGGTAGGTGACGGCGGTGCGTGACCTCCTGCCTCCGACGGTCGCCGTGGCGGTCGCCGCTCCCGACGACTGGACCGGGGAACTCCTCACCGCCGAACAGGCGTGCCTCGGTGAACGGGCGGTGCAGACCCGTCGACGGGACTTCACCGCCGGCCGGGTGTGCGCCCGTCGGGCGATGGCCGACCTCGGCCTGCCGGCGGTGGCCGTGCCGGCCGCCGCCGACCGCGCGCCGATCTGGCCCGCCGGGGTGGTCGGCACCATCACCCACACCACCGGCTACTGCGCCGCCGCCGCGGCGCGCGCCACCGACCTGCGATCGGTAGGCATGGACGCCGAACGGCACCGCGAGATCAATGCGGGGGTACGCCGACTCGTGCTGCTGCCCGAGGAGGAGGAGAGCCTCGCGCGGCTACCCTCCGACACCTTCTGGCCCGTGGTGCTGTTCAGCGCCAAGGAGACCGTCTACAAGGTCTGGCACCCCGTCGTCGGAAGCTGGCTGGACTTTCACGACGCCCGTTTGGACATCGACCCGGAGGCCGGCACGTTCACCGCCCGGATCGCACCGGCGCGGGTGGACGCGGCGGAGGTCGCCGATCCCCCGAGCACGATCACCGGCCGGTTCGTGGTCGCCGACGGCCTGATCCGCACCGCCGCCGTCCTCACTCTCCGCTGACCCCGGCACCGTCCATGCTGGCCGGTCCGTCGACGACTCGCGGACGGTGGGACACGAGCCGGCGCGGCGACCGGCGGATCGGCGACGCACGGTAGCGTCGGCGGGTTCCCGAACCGCACGTACGACGCGTCAAGGAGTACGGTGACCCACCCCCAGCCCCCCGCCGGGCCGCAGGACCCTCAGCAGCCGAACCTGGAGCCGCCGACGCAACCGTTCGCGGCGACACCGCAGCCGCAGCAGTCCGCCGCCGACCCGACGGTCCCGCAGGCGCCGATGCCGCCCAACCCGTGGTCGGCAGCGGCGAACCCGCCGCAGCCACCGTTCTCCGGCGGCGCGTACCCGCAGGCCGGCGGCGCCTACCCGCAGGCCGGCGCTGGGGCCTACCCACCGCCGGGTGTGCCGGGCTACCCGCTCATGCCGCCGTCGCCCGTGCAGACGAACAAATCGAAGAAGACAGTGGTGGCCATCGCGGTGACCGCGGCCGTGCTCACCCTGCTGTGCTGCGCGGGCGGCATCGTGGCGGTGGTCATCGGCGCGAACCGCGCCGCGAACGAGGTGACCGACGCGCTGCCCACCCCGGGAGTGACCCGTGGCGTCGGGCAGCCACCGGCCACCGCGCCGTCGCCCCGGGCGTCCACCGACGGCGAAACCCGGAACATGTCCGCCGGGGAGACCCTGGTCATCGACGACAACGGCGGCACCGTCGAGATCACCGTGACGAAGTTCAGCACCGCCACCAAACCCTGCACCTCGTACGGCCTCAAGCCCGACGAGGGCATGTACGTGATCGCCGACGTGACGGTGGCGGTCACCAAGGGCACCGCCTCGGCGAACCCGCTCTACTTCCAGTGGGTCGCCGCCGACGGCACGGAGACCAACGCGATCGCCGGCGCCTTCTCCGGCTGCGGCAAACCGATGCCGGCCGCCAACGACCTGACCGCCGGCACCAGGCGCACCGGCAGCGTCGTGTTCGACGTGCACGACACCGCGGGAGTGCTGGAGTACCAGCACAAGTTTGCGACCGCCGGCTCCTGGAAGCCGTGACGTGCAGTGGGGCCGGCCCGATTGATCGGACCGGCCCCACGCCCCCGTTTGTCGCGCGCTCAGCAGCCCGTCTAGCGGACCGGAGTCACCCGGTCGTCAGGTACTGGTTGTTGTTCTCCCCGACCCGCAGGGCGGCGCCGGCGACGAATCTTGCCCGAGGTGCGGCGTGGTTGGAGGATGAGGCTGGTGAGGACCGATCGGCCGCCCTCGGGGCCTTCGCTGGACTATCACCTGGTCCTGCCCGCGCCGGGCGACCATGGGGCGGAGGGCCTCCTCGTCGAGGAGTTCACCCGGCACGACGACTTCACCACGACAGGGCTGCACAGCGTGGGTTGGACGCCGAACGCCGGTTGGTGGAGTTCCGCCCCGCTGAGTCGCGGCCTGCGCACCGATCCGGCAGTGCTCGCCCGGGTTGTTCCCATCGCACGCGTCGACGCCGCAGCCGCCTACCGTCGCCTCGGAGGTGGGCACCTGCCCGCCGAGGCGGTCCTGCGCACGCACTTTCGTGACCATCAGGCCTTCGCGGCCGCCCCGCCCCTGCGGCTCGGCCCGACGCAGCCACCAGAGGGCTTCCAGGAGCGACGCGTGTACCGCGTCCTCTTCGCCAAGGACCTCCGCGCGGATCAGGTGGCGACCCTGAGGGCCGCCTGGCGGACGACGGACGGCGGCACTGCCGGGTCCGCCGCCAGCGGCCACCACGAGAGAGGCGGCCACCAGTTCTCGTGGGACCTGCGACGGGTCGGCCACACCCTCGCCTGGGCTCTTGACGTGACAGTCCTGATGGGAACCGGCGCGGCAGGGGCGGTGCGCTCGACCCTGACCGACCTGACGCACCTGCTGCGGCGGCACGGCCTGATCGCCGTGACCACCGAACGCTTCTGCTAGCTGTTCAAGAGGTGGAAGAAGAGCGTGTGGTGCTCCACATCGAGGAACACGGCGCTCAGCTCCGCGACGTGACTTCCCACGCTGTACGACGAGCTGTACTGCCACCGTGGCTTGTCGGGCAGATACGACGCGAGCGCCGGCCATACATCCGCCGGGCTGTTGGACAGAGGCAGCTCATCCGGGTCCAGAGTGGCGTAGGGCACGAAGTCGTACTGGTCCGCCAGCACCCGCGCATCCTCCGGGCGCAGGTTGACCACGCCCTGGTACGCCCAGTCAGTCGGCCCCGGTCCAAACGAACAGGGGTTGCTCAACGGCCGCACCTGCCAGTGGATCTCCGGATCCGTGCCGACGCCCGGCAGGTCCGCCGGTGGGTCCCACGCATCGGTGCGCACCTTCGCCTGCGAAGCGTTCACCGACTCCTGGCAGGTACGTCGGTCGGCCGCGTCCTTCTGGACCAGGAGGAACCCGGCTCCGGCGCACACGATGGCCACCACCGGGATCGTCCAGGCCGCCGCGATCACGAGCTTGCGCAGGTTCACGGACGAGAGCGTAGGTGGAGCACCGACGATCGGGTGCCCGCGGGACGGGCGAACCTGGTGTCCATGGCCAGCGGCACGGTCACGGACAGCCTGTCCGCCGACAGCCTCGATCGTCAGCGACCGTCACTGGGCTTCGCCGGTTCCCGCGCCGCCCGCTCGCGGCGCGCAGCCCGCCGGCCACCCCAGATCCGTGCCACGATCACCAGCGCCACCACCGCGAGCAGCACCTCCCCGCCCAGGCCGAGCCGCCGCTCCAGCAGCCCGTACGAGGCGCCAGCCAGGTAACCGAGCACCGCCACCGCCGCTGCCCACAGCGCCCCGCCGGCAACGTTGGCGACCGTGAACGTACGCCGCGGTATGCCGCTCATGCCCGCCAGACCCGGCACCAGCGCCCGCAGCGCGGCCGCCCAGCGGCCGAACACCACCGCGGCGGCGCCCCGCCGACGGATCAGGTCGAACGCACGGCGCACTTCACCAGATCGAACGAACCGGCGTGGCGCCCGGTTCAGCAACCGGCGGCCGTAACGACGGCCAACCAGAAAACCCACCTGGTCACCGAGCACCGCCCCGGCCAGTGCCACAACCACCACCGCCCACAGCGGCAGCCTCCCGGAGTGGGCGACGACTCCGCCGACCAGCACGGCCACCTCCCCCGGCACCACCAGGCCGAGGAAGGTCGACGCCTCCAGCGCCGGGAGGAGGAACGCCAGGACGAGCACCAGGACGGGTGGCAGCGCCACCAACACGTTGAGCACCCGATCCATCCGGCAATTGTCACCTAATAGCCGAGTTGTGCCGCCCAGTGCCGCGGTATGGGGCTCTGCCCGGCGGACAAACGACGGACAAATGATCAAGGGCGAGTTCCCCGTCATCCGAGAACCCGCCCTGACCTGCTGTTTCTTGGTGGAGCTGAGGGGATTTGAACCCCTTACACCTCCGTCTTCGATAGATCATCTGCTATCGGACGGATCGTCGGGCTGGCCTGCGCAACCGTCGCCAACACCTCTCGACGTTTGACACGGCTTTTCGGTCCCGGTTGTGCCGGATCTGTGCCCGATGATCTTCGATCCCGGCGCGACCTTTGACCCCCAGAGATTGGCAACGTGGTTCGGTTCGGCGCTGACCGCTGGCCGGCGGTCGGGTTGTGGTCACCATGGTTCCGCTCGGTGTCGTCGGTTGCTGTACTTCGCTGCTGTACCTACTTGAGCCGGGCCCTCCCCACTGACAGCGAGACGGCCAAGCCCGGCGCTTGCGGCGGACCGTTACCCTCACCCATGGCTGGCGCTGGGCGGCAGACATTACGGCGCTAGGAGGCGAAGCTTGTTGTCGTCGTTCATTTCCTGGGTCCAAGAAATCTGGAACCAGGGAGCCGCAAGCAAGTTTAACGTGATCGCCTTGTCGGCAATGTCTTACATCCTCGCAGTAAAGCTAATCAAGTTCACAAGCAACACTATCGCCACGTTAAGCGCAAGGCGACGCGGGCAATATCGTGCGGCCGCACAACGACGCCTCCTCGACTACAAGCCCCGGCACTTCTTGCCAACATATTTAGGAGTTATCGCTTTAGGCGGTCTCGGATCCTGGGTTACATACAATGTGATTCTCCGAGTCCTGCAGACGAGCAACCGAACTCAAACTCTCACTCCAACCGCACAACTCGAAGTCATCAAGACGTCCCTTACGGTTGTCGCCGGAATCGGGGCCGGGACAGGCATTTACGTCGCCTACCGGAAACAGCGGGCCGAAGAAGTCAATGCGGTGCGCGGACAGGATGAGACCTATCATGAGCGATTCAGTGAATCGACTCAAAAGCTGAACGATCCGACAGATATTGTCCGAAGCTCCAGCTTGTCCATACTTATCGAGCTGGCAACAGTGTGGAGATCGGGTCGACAACGATGTGTTGACGTGATTTGCCAGTACCTTCGCCAAGCGGTCCAGCAGGACCTGATGTCTGGCCTAGACCACACCGCCGCACTCCACCGAGTGCTGGAGAGTGCACGTGGGCGGTACCGTTCGAGCGGATGGGATGGCTCAACACTTAACCTATCCGGCACACCCATACCTGGTGCCAACCTGACCGGCGTCCGCCTTAATGAAGCGACGTTCGAAGGCTGCACATTCACCGGGACGGCAGACTTCGACCAAGCAATATTTTACGGCAGAGTCTCATTTCGCGATGCTGTCTTCGAAGAGCATGCGTCGTTTATCAACGCAATCTTCCTGGACGAATGCGACTTTCATGGCGCCAGGTTCCTGGGCGGAGCCAGCTTCTATGGGGCAGTTTTCCGTGAGCGGGCATCCTTCTCCGAGGCATCCTTTCAGGTATATCGCAGCCCGTTACTCTTTTGCAGCACACGGTTCGGGCGCACAACATTCTTCGAATCAGCTGATTTTACCGGAACCGCTCTGCACGTTGGACTTTCGAGTGCTCACAGCCTCGCCCACTTAATCTTCTCCGAAGCAGTATTTATCGGCGATTTGGGCCTCGATGACGCATCATTCAAAATCTCGTGGAGACCGGATCAGCCGGAAGATTCAGCTCCCAACGGTCTCGAAGCAAAGGCCGACTGGGAGCTAGGCCAAATTAGGCGGGCAGTGCGAAGTAATTTCGCGTGGCGGCGTCCGGATCTCGTACTGGTGGCTGCAAAAAGAGTAACGACCGCCGGACCAAAGGTTGCGGCAGCCCGAGCGACGGAACATTCGCTCTATGGCTAAAGGTTCAGGCCGCTGTCGGGGCGGCTTCCCAGGTCGACCCACTCCCCCACCGACCCCGGCCTTCGAACACGATGGCTGCTTGCCCCAGAGATCGGCCAACGGGGCGGGTGAGCAACCGGGCGTGATCACTCGCTCGAAACAATGCTTGCCTAGAGGTTGGAGGATGGCACGCCGTGGTTGAAGCGTCGGCGACATCGGGGCTGGCTCAGCTGGCATCAACAACACAGCAACAAACACTGACGAGCATCTGGACCGGTCCAGCGCTCACCTTGGTCGGGTCCATCCTCACTGCTGCGTCACTCCTGATCGCCGCTCTTACGTATCGCCACGGCAGGAAGGAAGCGCGCCGTTCGCAAGCTCTAGCGGTCGCAGCTTGGGTCGAGCCAGCAGAGGAGCCTGTCGAAGCCCTCCGGCTTGTGGTGAAGAACGGCAGCGAGCTACCAGTCTACGAAGTGGTCATTCACTGCCACGGGGTAATCAACAGTGTCGCCTACGACGTGATTCCTCCGGAGAGCGAACGCGTATACGTAAAGCCCCTTGGAGAGATTCAGATTCGGCGACTCTTGGAAGGATTTGGCCTGGTCGGGAACTATCGCCCACCTCAGCCGTCAGTGCGGTTCCGTGATACAAGCGGGAGGCGCTGGTCACGACTTGAGGACGGCACCTTGAAAAGGTGCTCGTGGGAGGCTCACATGAATGACTGGATCAAGGCATGCGCCTGGCAGCGTCGTTCGATTGCCGAACAACTCAAGTCACGCGACGTGATTAAACAGCAGCCGGCAGAAGACTCAGCATCAACATAGCCGCCTCGCCTTCCCTGCCATCCCGTCGGCCTTCGTCCGCACCTTGGTGGAGTGGGTGGGGCCTGCTCGGTCAAGGTGGAGCACCCCACTGTCTGAACGACCTTGACCGGGCAGGCCCCACCTGCTCGGCTCTGCCCGGACGGAGGTTGTCGGGATGGCGCCAACCATCCCAGAGCGCCTGAGCGCCCCGCCGGAGGCACGCCCTGGTCCTCGCCTTCAACATCGAAGCCCCGGATCTGCCACTCATCATGGCGGCCCGGGGCTCCTTCGTATGTCGCGCCGCCGGCGGGGCTGCAACCGTTCGGGGTGCGCCCGTGCGCTTGCGCTAAGGGCGCGGGGCCCCGAGCGGCGACCCGGTTTGGGTCGGCCCCTGGTCGGCGGCGCGAGCGGCCTGCGAAGCGGGCCGCCTTGATCTCGTACAGAAATTCATCACACTGGCAACGATCACCTACGGATCTTTGCCGCCGGGCTAGTGCCGAGGATGCTCCTCGCATGATGCCGCTAGATGCGCTGCCTTTGCTTTGCATACGCAGACGGCCCTTAACGGCTGAGGGAAACGGTGGGAGAATCTACGCATGCCCCGAGACCAAGCCGCAGCCATACACTCCCCGGTCACCACCCACCCCACTCCCCCTGGCGGAGGTGCAGAGTCACAACTCGTGAGGTCGGCTGCCGGGTGGATAAGGGAGGCGATGAACGCCTGGACGGCGGACGACTATGGAAAGGTAGCCGTTCTCGCACCACTCGCGGTCGAGCACCTAGGGAAGGCTGCCCTATGGCAGAAGAACCCTGTTCTTGTCGTGCCCCTAGCCCCCGAGCACGAAGCCTCCCTTCTCAGCCTCGCAACCCAGCCCGATCTCGCGTCTCCGAAGCTCCGAACGATTGGTCTGTCGATCGTCCTTCGCCGTCTAGACCAGCTACTTGGGGGCGGCCTCCCGGTCGAGGGCAAGCGGCGAACTCGCATGGTGGAGGTCCGGAATGGCGCGATGCATGTTGGCTTGCCAGCGGAATCCAGGAACGTCCTGACCGATTGTCTGACTGTCTGTGACGCCCTGCTTGGGTATTTGGGAGAGGACGCCAGCGCATTCTACGGTGACCATCGCGCTAACGTGCTCACTCTCCTCGACGAAAAGCGCACGGAGATAGGGCATCGAGTCGCAGCTAAGCTCGCTAGGGCACGTCGCCGTCTAACAGAACTTGAAGAGCGGCTTGGTGAAGAGATGTTCAAGGAGACCACGAGTCGCCTTGAAGGATTAGCAGCGGATGCGCTGGTAGGAGAAGATTTCGGTGATGGGTTGTGGGGGGTCGATGCGGTTTGCCCTGAGTGCGGCTCGGGAGGCAAGCTGTTTGGCCATGTCGATGGGGAGTACGAAGTCGACTATGACGTGGAGCCGCTAGGCAACGGCCAGTACGATTCCTTCATCGTCGGCGGGTGGGCGTTGCAACTCTCTCCGCAAACCTTCGCTTGCAACGTATGCAAGCTGACCCTCCATGGCCCTGAAGAGCTGGCCGAGGGAAAGTTGCCAGCGTCTAGACATGAAATCCATCTGAGCGATCTGAGTGACGATTTCGATCCGGAATACTTCGCGGAGTCGCAGTACGGAATTCAGGACTGACCGGGCGCAGATTTGCAGTGGGAGCCAGCTAGGCCCGAGTGATGGTCTCTAGGCTGCGGCTAGTTCGGCCCGGTCCCGTCGCGGCACCGCAGCGGCTCCAGCCTCAGCCGTCAGGACCATCGAGCGCCGCAGGAGTTGAGCCATGCGGCCTACCGCAGCTACCGGATGCCCCGAAGCCGGCAGGTTCGTGCGCCGTGAGCCATCGCTAAAGCCTGTCAGTAGGTGCCGCCCGAACCACCACGCAGCGAGGCCAACTGGTCACCGACTAGCCCGTGGAGCCTGATCCGTAATAGAATACGGGTGGCCGCACCAGAGTACGGCTAGAGTTGCGTACGCAAGCCGTAACTCTCGGTTGAGCAGGAAGGGTGGCTACATGTTCGCATTGGTAGTGCGCTTCGATCTGAAAGACGAAGAGAGCGCGAAAGCGTTTGACGCGCTTGTCGCAGAGACAGGGATTGAGATCCGTGCTCGCGAACCAGGGACGCTGATTTATGCGACGCACTCTGTCGAGGGGGAACCTCTTGCCCGAGTCTTCTACGAGTGCTACGCGGACCGAGAAGCATTCGAGGCGCACGAAGTGCAACCTCACGTAATCCGCTTTCATAAGGAGCGCGAACCGTACACGCAGGACGCGCGGGTTGAGTTCCTAACGGTCGGACCTAGCAAGGGCCTCGGTTCACTGAATGCCTGACAGCAACGAGCAAGGCCGGCTTATAGCTACGCGGCGGCAAAAGCGTGGACTTTCTCAACGTGAGTTTGCCGAGATGATCGGGCGGTCTGAGGCTTGGCTTTCCCAGGTTGAGCGTGGGGTACGTTCGATTGACCGAGTCTCCATCTTGGAGCGGATTGCGGGTGCGCTCGGTATCCCGATGTCCGAACTGGCCCCGGGCACTGTGGATACGGAGAGCGCTGAGGTTCCCTCCGCGGCTGCCGCCCTACGCTCGGTGCTAAGTACCAGCTACCTCATGGCCGCGATCCTAGGCAAGGACCGAGAGCTTCCCCTGCCGCAGACAGCCGAGCGAGCCGATCTGTGCTGGACATACGCACACGCCGCCCGTTACGAGGACCTGGCCGAGCTGCTGCGGGGCCTACTGCCGGATCTGGAGAGAGCAACACGATCCGCCAAAGGCGAGGCACGAAAGACGTACCTCACCGAGCTAGCGTCGGTGTATCACGCCCTCTCGGCCGCACTGTCGAAGCTTGGTCAGCATGAGGCGGCCTGGGTCGCAATCGATCGGGCGTTGCTTGTTGCGGAGCAGGTCGGAGACCCGCTGTTGGTCGCCGCTGGAACGTTCCGCCTTGCGCTGGTGTTCCAGGGTGGGCGGCAATTCGAGCAGGTCATAAGCGCTGCCTCGTCGTCTGCGGCAGCGCTTGAGTCCGAGGTATCGGCGGACAAGCCGGCGGCTGTGTCGCTGTTCGGCGCGCTGAATCTGCAACTGGCTGTGGCCTCTGCGCGGATGGGAGATGACCAGAGGGCTCACGAGTATCTCGGAGTAGCGCGAGACGCAGCTCAGCTCCTGGGGGTCGACCGCAACGATTACGAGACCGAGTTTGGCCCCACGAATGTCCAGCTACACGAGGTCGCGGTGGCAGTCGAACTCGGCGACGCCGGTTCTGCGCTCCGGACGGCGGAGCGGATCGACTCGTCCGGCCTATCGTCTGAGCGGCAGGCTCGGCTCCTCATGTACGTGGCACGCGCTTGGACTCAGCGTCGCAGGATCTCTGAGGCGGTCGATGCGCTTGAGAAGGCCGAGGCGCTGACCCCGGAGCAGGTCAAGGGACACCCGGTGGTCGAGACGATGGTTTCCGACCTTGTACGGATGGAGCCCGCCCCGTCTGACCGACTGGCGGCCTTGGCTCGCCGCGTAGGAGTGGCCTAGCTATCGCCACACGTTCCGAGCTGCACCGAAGGGCGTCCCACAGCGGGGCGCCCTTCTTCGTACCAAGATTCCGACCGATGACACGTACTGAAGTACTAGACACGTATTTTTGTACGGGCTAGGCTGATCCCATCGAACACGGGCAATCGCTCAAGGTGAGCGAGCCCCAGTCGGAAGGAGTCAGTCATGGGACGTCTGCTGCTGGACACCTCGCGGGTGTCGTACGAGGTCGCGGTGAACCCGGTTCCGAAGCTGGACCAGACGGGTCAGCAGAAGTTCGACCGGGAGACGAAGCAGCCGATGTGGGCGGTGCAGCTCTACGCCCTGTCAGAGGGAAGCGCGGAGGTCATCAACGTGACGGTGGTCAGCCCGGTGATGCCGGCGGTGGCCGTTCGTCAGCCGGTGGTGCCGATGGACCTGGAGGCGCTGCCCTGGGTCAACGACCGGGACGGCAAGGTCCGCTCGGGTGTCGCGTTCCGGGCGTCGGCGCTGACCGCGATGGAGACCGCCGGCGTCTAGCGGCGGGTGTTCCTGTTCGGCTCCACAGAAGCGAAGAGGTGGACACGGGGTCGCCGTTGATTGGCGTCGTCTGCGACCCCGCGTCCTGTCCAACAAGGTCCCTACCTAGGGAGGACTTGTCGTGTCCAAGTCTAGCCAGAGGTCCCCGTTCGGCTGGTCGAACCGTGGGGGGCAAGTCACTGTCATCGAAGCGCCGGTTGCCCGCTCGTACCGTCGTCGGGCCACTATCGCGTTCTGGGTCACCCTCGGTGTGGTCGGCCTCCTGGCCGCCACGGTGGCCTCTGAGTACATGCACCCGATCCTGGGTGGACTGCTCGGCATCGTCCTCGGCGCGGTGCTCGGCGCGGTGGTGTTCGCGCTGATCGTGGCGTGGCCGGTGCTGCGGGTCTTCTGGCACTGGCTGCCGGAGATCCTGCTGGGCCTGGCCGGCGTCTACGGCTGGACCACGGTGATGCAGTCGACCCCGCTGTGGGGTTCGCTGCTCATCGTCGCCCTGGTCGTCGGCGTCCCCGCCGTGATCGCACCTGTGCGCCGTCGGGTGATGGCCTGGGTGTGGTGCCTGATCGTGCGGCACCGGCTGCGGTTGTGCTTCGCGGCGTTCATCGCCACCAACCGGCACGGTTCACTGCCGCTGATCCTGCCCGCCCGGCCGACCCCGGCCGGCGAGCGGGTCTGGGTGTGGCTGCGCCCCGGTCTGTCCCTGCGGGATTTGGAGCAGGACGGCCAGGTGCAGAAGCTCGCCGTGGCGTGCTGGGCCAACGAGGTCCGCGTCATGCGCGCCGGCCGCAAGTACGCGGCGCTGATCCGCATCGACATCACCCGCCGCGAACCCCTGGCGCACACCATCGTGTCGCCGCTGCCGGACTACGTCCCCACGGACATCCCGGCCAACGCCCCCACCTCACCGGGCATGCCGCCCGTCGGCCTGGACCTGCCCGACGTGCCGGACCAGCCGGTCATCACACCGACCGACACCCCCCGCCAGCGCAAGCCGCGCAACCCCACCACCAACACCGCGAGCCCGAACGGGTTCGACCCCTCCGACTACGCCTAACCACCGGGACGGCGCGGACCACGCACCCCTGACGGGTCAAGCGTCCGCGCCCCACCCAATCCCCCACCCGCTCTGACACGTATGTGTCAACCGACCCCGGGAGCCCCGCTATGGACCTCACGGACACCATCGAACTGCCCCCGCACTCGGAAGCGCCGCAGACGGTGCCGGTCGGCGCGGGCCTGTCCATCTTCGACCCGATCTTCCTCGGCATCGACGAGTTCGGCCACCCGGCCTACCTGCCGATGATCTACCGCAACATCCTCATCGGCGGCGAGCCCGGCGCGGGCAAGTCCAGCCTGTTGAACACCATCGTCGGTCACGCCGCTCTGTGCCCGGACGTGCGGCTCTGCCTGCTCGACGGCAAGCAGGTCGAACTGGGGCTGTGGAAGGACGCCGCCGACGTGTTCGTCGGCCCGGACATGGACCACGCCATCCGCACCCTGCGCCGGGTCCAGACGGTGATGGACAACCGGTACTCGTTCCTGCTGGCCCGGCGTCGCCGGAAGATCGGCCCGAACGACCTGTTCGGTCAGATCCTCGTGGCCTGCGACGAGATCGCCTACTTCTCCGCCACCGCCGGAGACAAGAAGGATCAGGACCTGTTCGCCGCGCTGCTGCGCGACATCGTCGCCCGGGGCCGCGCCGTCGGCATCATCGTCGCCGCCGCGACGCAGCGCCCGTCCTCGGACATCATCCCGCCGTCACTGCGGGACCTGTTCGCGTGGCGGTTCGCCGGCCGCTGCACCAACGACGTGTCTTCGGACATCGTGCTCGGACACGGCTGGTACGCCCGCGGCTTCTCCTCCAACAGCATCGACCCGAACAACCAGGGCGAGGGCTACCTCATCGCCGAAGGCGGCACCCCCAACCGCGTCAAGGCCGCCTACATGACCGACGCTGACATCATCCGCGTCGCCGACTACGCCACCTGGACCCGCCGTCGCTCCGGCCTCGCCGCCACCGCCGATCTGCGGACAGCGGCATGAGCACCACGACCGCGACCCCGACCCGCGTCCTCGACCTCGTGCTCGTCGGGAGCGGCGAGGACATCGCGGCCCTGACCGCCATCGCCCGACACGCGGGCGCCCTGATCTTCCGCTCCGCACCCGCTCTTGTCAGCGACGGCAGGCAGCGGGTGATTCTCCGGCTCCACCTGCACCACCGATAGAAGCGGCCGACGGCCCGGACCAAGCCCTGGAAAGCGAACCCGGACCGCCGACCCAACCACCGCCCACGAAAGGACGTGGCCGCCATGAACCCTACCCAAAAACAGCCCACCACCTCCGGCGCGCTGGCCGACCTGACTCCGGCCGACATCCTGCGCTGCGCCGCCCGCTACCTCGAAATCCGAGGCTGGACCCAGGGCACCTACTTCGACCGCACCGACGAACTGTGGTTCCCGCCCGCCTGCGTCAGCAGCGCCATAGCCATGGCGGTCTTCGGTGACTGCACGCCGGTCCTGCTCAACGCCCAGCAAACCCCGGACGTCGTCGCTTACCGCAACGCCGTCACCGTCCTGGTCGACTTCCTCGACCTACGCGAGACGCCGGCCTCGGACACCGATGCCGATCACATCCTGCCTTTCACCTGGAACGACCACCCGGCCCGCACCGCCGAGCAGGTCATCACGACCCTGCGGGACGCCGCCGACGACTACGACTGGACTCACGCCACCGAAGACGACCTCGAAACCTACGCCGAACACGAGTACAGCCAGGAACGGCTGCCGACCCGTATCGGCTACCTCGTCTGGCGGGCCACCCGATGAGCACCGTCTCCGCTCTGCCGACCGGCAACGTTCACGCCGTCCTCGACCGCGCCGCCCTCTACCTGGGCCGCTACGGCTGGACCCCCACTGGCCTCTACGACGCCCACGACGCCTGCCCCGCGAAGTGCGCCTGTCATCGCACCGGCACCTACCCGGCGTCGATCCTCGGCGCGATCCGGGCCGCCGCCTTCGGCCGCCCCCGCTGGTACCTGACCGGCATCACCGACACCGACCAGCACGCCTACAGCGCCGCCGTCGAGTGGTTCAACACCTACCTCATCGCCATCGGCCACGCCGGCCTGCACGCCCCGGTCTTCGACTGGGAAACCCTGCCCGGCCGCAAACCGGCCGACGTCATCGAGGCGCTGTGCGCCGCCGCCATCGCCTACCGCCGACACGCCATCCGGAGGGCCGCATGAGCACCGCCGCCCACACCCCCGACGTGACACGTACGTGTCAAAACGACATCTCCACCGCCGGCCTCGTCGCCGCCCTGGAAGCCGCCTGGGCCGCGATCCGCGACCAGCACACCGAAGTCCCGGCCGCCGTCCTCGTGGTCGGCTCAGGCTCACCCACCAGACCCAACCAGGGCATGAAGTGGGGCCACTTCGCCGCCCTGCGCTGGCAAGCCGGCGACACCCAGCTCCCCGAAATCCTCATCTCCGGCGAGGGACTGTCCCGCGACCCGGAAGCCGTGTTCACCACGCTCCTGCACGAAGCAACCCACGCCCTCGCCGACGTGCGAGGCATCCAAGACACCTCCCGGCAGGGCCGCTGGCACAACAAGAAATTCGCCACCCTCGCCGCCGAACTCGGCCTGTCCACCACCAAGGACGACAAGCTCGGCTACTCCCCCTGCACCCTCACCGACCTCACCCGCGCCCGCTACAAGGCCACCATCACCGGCCTGACTGAGGCGCTGCGCTTCTACCGCCACCCCGAACCCACGGGCGAGGGCAAGACCCGCACGAACAACAACAACGGCGTCTCGTGCGAATGCGAATGCCCCCGCAAGCTGCGCATCTCCAAAGCCGCCTTCGACGAAGGCCCGATCGTCTGCGCCCTGTGCTCGGCCGCGTTCCTGCCCGAGGACATCGACCGCGACACCTACGAACACCCCACCTTCACCACCGGCAGCACCCCTGCCGACGACGACCACGACCAGGACGACGCCGACGACTCGGAGGACCCGATGGTCTTTTACGACCCGACCGGCGAGCGCTACGGCCTGCCCACCTACCCCTTCAAATTCGCCCCCGACGGGCTACTCACCCGCCGGCAACTGCGCACCCGCAACCTGCGCCCCGGCGGCCAAGACCCCGCCGCCCAAATCATGTGGCGTCGCGGAACGCGCGTCGCCTACCTCTACCGCCTCGACCTCGCGATGCCCAAGCGCACCGCCACCCCCGCCCAACAGGCGGCCATCAACAAGGCGCTTACCGCCCGGCGCACCTGCCCCGACTGCGGCCAGGTCCAGCCCTACTACATCCCCCGCCGAACCGGCACCTGCCTCGACTGCAACTAGCCGAAAGGACACCACCATGTACCGCTACTACGTCTCCTTCGCTTACAGCATCCCGAACGGCATCGACATGGGCAACGTCCAAGTCAACACCGCCACGCCCATCGCCACCTGCGACGACCTCGCCCTCCACCGGGACTACATCACCCGCCAGGGCTACGCCAACGTCATGATCCTGGCGTTCTCCCTCTACGCCGACCCGACCCGCGACGACGACACCTCTCGCCGCAACCCCAACCCCAACCCCAACCGCGACGCCCGTCGCAACCCCCACACCCCGCCTCGGCCCTCCAACCGAGGACGGCGGTCATGACCACAACCAACCTCCGGCCCTCCCGCTGGGCCTACCTCGGCCTCGTCCTCGGCGGACTCGTCTCCGTCGCCGCGAACATCGCCCACTCATTCATCGCCCCCAAGGGCGCACCGCAGAACTGGAACCCGGAACCGGGCGCGGTTGTCTCCGCGATCGTCTGGCCGCTGTTCCTGTTCATCGCCATCGAAATCCTTGCCCGCACCCCCTGGCCGACCGGCTGGGGCTGGGACGTCCTGCGCTGGGTCGGCATGCCGCCCGTCGCCCTGGTCGCCGCGTTCGTTTCCTACCAACACCTGTCCGGGCTCCTGCGTCACTACGACGAAGGAACCCTCGTCATCTGGTTCGGTCCCGTCGCCGTCGATGGCCTGATGCTCATGGCCACCGCCGCTCTCCTCGCCACCAAACACACCAACACCCGGCCGTCGAACCCTGCCCCGGCAACCGTGCCGGCCACCTCCACCCCGGCGTCGTCACCCGACATCCCCGCCCCGGTGAAGGTCCGCCCGGCCGCCGCGACAACCACCACGGCCACCGCACCCGCATCGAAGCGCACCCCGGCGAAGAAGACAGCGGCACCCCGCAAACGCACCACCCCGGCACAGAAGACGACCACCGCACCGAAGACGACCAGCACCACGCCTGAGCCGACCGCACCCGCGCCGACTCCGGTTCCGGACACGACCGCACCCACGAACACGACGACGCCGGTCACGCCCGCCCCGGCAATGCTGTCCAACGCCCGCATCGTCGCCACGGCCCACGAGAAAGCCCACGGTGAACCCATCACCCCCGGCCAACTCGCCGTCCGACTGCGCGTCCCCACCCACACCGCCGCCGACATCCTGACGGCCCTGACCAACCAACCGAGCATTATCAACGACAAGACCCACAACGGCACCGCCGTTGGAGCCACCGCGTGACGTCCTCGACGCTGCCTCTCGCGCCCGAAACCACCACGGTTTCGGGCACGGGAGCCTCCGCTGAGTCCGCCGGCTATTGGCCCTGGGCTACACCCACCACCGGCTCCCGCAACCCCACCGCCGATGGGTGGGTACGCGGGCACGACCCCCGCACCGTCGCCTCCGGGCGCGCCCGCGCTCAAGACCCCGACTACCCCGAATGGCTCGGTCACGTCCGCGCCGCCTCGGCATGCAAGCACCCGATCCGCCTGGCCGGGCAGATCCACGTCAACGACGCCGACGGCAACCGCATGGCCACCGTCGACACCGAGGACATGCCCGACGGCGCGATCTACACCCCCTGCGGCAACCGCCGCGCCGCCGTCTGCCCGTCCTGCGCCGAGCTGTATCGCCGCGACACCTACCACCTCATCAAAGCCGGCCTGCAAGGCGACCGATGGGGACTACCCCCGCTCAACGAGCACATCGCCATCTTCCTCACCGCCACCGCCCCATCGTTCGGGCCGGTGCACCACCGGGTCGTGAAGGTCCACGCTGCCGACTGCCGCAAGAAGGACGGCTGCACCTGCCGATCCTCCGTCTGCCACCCGTTCGGGCGGACCTGCCCTCACGGCCAGGAGCTGCGCTGCGGGCAGCGCCACAAGGCCGCAGATACCAAGCTCGGGCAGCCGTTGTGCTTGAACTGCTACGACCACGTCGGCCAGGTCGTGTGGAACCACGAAGCACCCGAGTTGTGGCGCCGCACCATCCAACAAGCCGACCGGGAACTACGCCGCCTCGGCCGGACCCATGGTGCCGACCTGCGCCGCCGCTACATCAAGGTCTACGAGTTCCAGGTGCGCGGCGTCATCCACTACCACGCCCTCATCCGCCTCGACGGCTACAACCCCGACTGCCCTGAGGCGATCGTCCCGCCGCCGGCGGCCATCACCCGGCAGATGTTCGCCGACGCCGTGGAAGCCGCCTTCCTCAAAACGGCCTACACCTCCGCGTCGCACCCCGCCAACGGCGGGCAGGGCTGGCACATCGCCTGGGGCGACAAGGGCCTAGACCTCAAGCACGTCAACGCACCCGGCCACGAAGTCAACCTCGCCCAGATCACCGGGTACATCGCCAAGTACGTCACCAAGAGCACCGAGGTAACCGGCCTGAGCCTGCGCCGCGTCGATGACCTCTCCGTCGAAATCCACGGCGACTCGGCCACGCACCTCGGCCGGCTGATCCGGGCGTGCTGGGACATCGGAGAGCACCCCGACTACGCCCGGCTTCGCCGCTGGGCGCACCAGTTCGGCTACGGCGGACACATCGCCACCAAGAGCCGCGCCTTCTCCGTCACCCTCGGCTTCCTCCGCTTGCAGCGCACCATCTGGCGACGCACCGAGGGGCACCCGCACACCTGGGACGACGAGCAAACCGAACGCGTCATCTACGAACTCGGCTACCAAGCCACCGGCTGGATCACCACCGGCGACGCCCTGCTCGCCAACACCGCCGCCGCCATGGCCCGCGCACAACACCTCGCCGGCATCGACGCCCTGGCCGACGAACTCGCCGCCGCTCGCGCGGTCCAACCCCTGGCCGCTTGACACGTACGTGTCAACACCAGTGAAGCCGTTCCTTGACAACTCCACAGCGCAAGCAACTACCGCCCTGCCCGCCTGACCCGGAAGGAGCGCCATGCCCACATGCCCTCGCCCGCTGGTCGCGGTCCGACTCATCGGCCCGACCGCCACCGTCACCGCCCACGCCGCGACCATCGCGGCTCAACTCACCGCCCACTACGGCCGCGACCGGGTCACCTGCCGCACCAGCACCCGACCCGCCGGCTACAGCGGCGAAAGCCGCACCTACATCACATCACCCGGAAGGAGCCACGATGACCGCACCTACCCCACTCCCGCTGCCGGACCTCTGGTCCATCAGCGAAACAGCCGCATTCCTGCGCATTCCCGTCGGCACCCTCTACCAATGGCGGCACCGCCGGACCGGCCCGCGTGCCTTCAAGGTCGGCCGGCACCTGCGCTACGACCCCGCCGATGTCCGGGCCTGGCTGGAAGATCAGGCGGCCTGAAATGGCAATCGATGATCTCTGGTATCTGACCAAGCGTGGCCCCAACAAGGAGCGCTTGAAGTCCAAGCGCTACGGGCGCGGTAAACGGTGGCGCTGCCGGTACGTGGACCGCAACGGCGAAACTCGGGAACGACTCTTCGACCGCAAGGCCGACGCAGAAGACTGGGACGCCAAAGCACGAGCCGGAATCGCCGAGGAGACCAGGATCGACCAGGGAGAGCGCCGGCTGACCTTCCAGGACTACGGCGAACGATGGCGACTGTCCCGCCAGATCAGTCAGGCCCTCGACTACCAGCGGCACACCGAATCCCGGTTACGCCACCACCTCTACCCGCACTTCGGGGACCGGGCCATCCGCGCGATCACCGTCACGGACGTCCTGGAGTGGGTCGCCACGCTGCTGCGGAACAACGTCGCCCAATCATCGGTGAAGACGTACTTCGACCTGCTGAACAACATCATGAACTCCGCTGTCGCCGACAAGGTGATCCCCGACAACCCTTGCAAGTCGATCCGGCTGCTCGCGATCCTGCGGGGCTTCTCCCGCGCACCGAAGTGGGTACCGACCGATGACGACGTGCTCGCCCTGGTGGACGTGGTGCCCGACGAGTATCAGGCCGCCATCTGGGCCGGCGGCGGTGAGGGAATGCGACTCGGGGAAGTGCTCGGCCTGGAGGACAGCACCCGGTGCATTGACCCGGGGCGTCAGGAACTGCACGTCGTTCAGCAACTGCGGTTTCACAAGGTCGCCTACGGCGGCTTCTACCTCGCCCCGCCGAAGGCAGGCTCAGTCGGCGATGTCGACCTGGACGACCACGTAGCTGCCGTCTTCGCCCAGCACGTCCGCGTGTACCCGCCCGCTCTGGTCGAGCTGCCCGACATCACTGCCGGCACCCCGGACCCGGGTAGGGAGCCCAAGCGTCGGATGGTGCCGCTGCTGTTCACCGACGGCCAGGGGCGGCCGATTCATGACCAACGGTGGTCGCAGATGTGGCGGACCTGGCGCAATGCGGCCGGCTGGCCCGATGAGGGCACCTTCCACTCCCTGCGGCACTACTTCGCCACCCGCTTGATCACCTCGGGTGCCGATCCCACCGACGTGCAGAACGCGCTACGGCACTCCAGCCTGCGGATCACGCTGGAAACCTACGTCCACTGGTGGCCCAAGAAGGATCGTCGCCGCAACATCATCAGCGGCGCGCTCCGAGACGCGAGCGCCAAACGAAAACGGGGCCCGAAGGCCCCGGAATCTCGCTGATTTGTGCCGGATCTGTGCCCGCCGATCTTGGTCGGCGGGTTTCCCCAGGTAAACCGTCGTGCTGGTGGAGCTGAGGGGATTTGAACCCCTGACCCCCTCGATGCGAACGAGGTGCGCTACCAGTCTGCGCCACAGCCCCCCACCGGCGAACCGGCTTCGGTCCCACCCGGCTTACACCGGGCGGGCCGGCAGCAAGGCTAACAGGTCGCCGGCCTCCACCGCGAATCCGCCCCCGGTGCGGCGCTGACAGCAGTACGGAGATCGACTCGACTTCCCGGAAACCGGGGCATCCCGGACGCCCCGACACCCCGACTTCCAGGAAACCGAGTCGATCAAGCGCCCGCACATCCTTGATCGACTCGACATCGCCGATGTGGCGGCATCATCTCCCGGCGATACCGCCACCTCGGCGAACCGGAGTCGATCAAGCGCCGCCACACGCCGGGCAGCGCGACACCGGGCAGCGCGACGTCAGGCGCCGCAGCCGGGTCGGGCGACGTCAGGCGCCGCGGCCGGCCTCGTAGGGGCGGCCACGCAGTCCGCCCGAGCGACGGTACGAGACCGAGCCGCCGTTGACGGCCGCCGGCAGGTCGCCGGGCCGGTCGAGGCCCATGGCTGCTCGGCGTACCCCCTCGCGCTGGGCTGCCAGGCGGCGCTGCGCCTCCCGGCGGGCCGCCGCGCGGCGGGCCTGTTCGCGGCGGACCTCGGCCTGGCGGGCGGCCAGCCACGCCGCCTCCCGGGCGCGGGCGCGGCGGCGACGGCGGCCGGCGAGGGCACGCCCGCGCAGGTGTACGACGTACAGGGCCAGCAGCAGGAAGGTGACCGAGAAGCCGATCCAGAAGCCGGGGCTGACGAAGAGCACGCCGATCAGCTCGACGACGTTGAGCAGCAGCAGCGCGGCGAGCACCCGGCGTCGGCGGTACACGGCGGGGGTGTGCTGCCGGTGCGGCGGACGGCGGCGGGAACGCTTGGGTGCCGGCGGTACGGCCCGCAGGCGGCCGGAGCGGCGTGCCGCAGGGGGCGCGGAGACCGGCGCAGCCAACCTACCCGTAGTCGCATCTTCACTCAGAGTGACGACGAGGGAGCGTGGCGGGTGCACGGGCTGCCGTCCTGGCACAGTGCGGCGCCGTCGACGGCGTTGGAGCACCCGCGCCGTCGACTGCGCCCGCTCCGCCACCAGCCGCTCGGTGGCGTCGTACCGGCGGACCAGCGCCGGGGCCAGGGCGAGCAGGCCGGCGGCGGCGAGGACGGCGAGGAGCACCGAGGTCGGCACCCTCACCCCTCCCGTCACCGAATTCGGAGCAACCACTCCCCGACCGCAGGATCTTCCACCGATCGTGCCTGGGTGCGTAGATCGTCCGGGCGTTGAGCGCTTGCCGCAGCTTGCAGTTACTTGAGGTTACGGCGCACCGACCGCGATGCCGCCGCGCCGCGCCGATCCCGTCCGTGGGACGGCTCACCGCGCGGTGGCGCGTAGCCGGTGCCAGCGGGCCAGCAGACCGCCCTCGGCGGCGACCTCTTCGCTCGTCATCGCGTATCCGATGTGGTCCCGCCAGGCGCCGTCGATGTGCATGTAGCGCACGTGGTACGACTCCTCGCGGAAGCCCAGCTTCTCCACCACCCGCCGCGACGGCCGGTTCTCCGGCCGAATGTTGACCTCCACCCGGTGCAGCCCACCCGGGCCGAACGCGTGGTCAACGGCGAGTGCGAGCGCCGTCGGGATCACTCCCTGCCCGGCGACCCGGGCGTCCACCCAGTAGCCGACGTAGCCGGAGCAGAAGGCGCGGCGCACGATGCTGCCGACGTTGAGATGCCCGACCAGCCGGTCCCGGTCGGCCTCGCGCAGGCAGACCGCGAACGGCATCCCCTCACCCTCCCGGGCGGAACGGCGCTGGTCACGGTGCACCCAGCGGAACGCGGCAGGCGAGTTCAACTCGTCCCAACTGCCCGGCAGCGACGACTCCCACGGTGCCAGCCAGGCCCGGTTGGCCCGGCGTACCTCCGACCACGCCGCCGCGTCGGAGCGCCGGTAGGGCCGCAGCAGCACTGGACCGTCGACCAGCACCGCCGGCCAACCGGGTGCTCGGGCCGGTCCAAAAAGACTCACTCCCACAGTCTCCCGCGCGGGACCGTAAAGCGCGCAAGTGGACCCGCGATGGACCGCTGGGCGCGCGGAAACGTCACCGGCGCCTGTCGAGCAGCAGGACGTCCACGGTGGAGCCGGCCGCGGCGGTGGTGACCCGCTCGCCGAGCACCAGCAGCCCGTTCGCCTCGGCCAGTCCGGAGAGGGTGAACGGGCCGCCGCGCAGCGGCTGCACCGTATAGCCGCCACCGCGACGCTCCGCGACGTGCGCGGGGCGGAACTCCCGCAGCCCGCCGGGGGACGACACGGTCTCCAGCAGGTGCGCCCGGACGCTGGGCCGGAACACCGGCTCGGCGCCGGCGAGCAGTTGGATCGCGGGGCGGGCCAGCACCTCGAAACCGATCAGCGCGGCGCCCGGGTCGCCGGGCAGGCAGACCACCGGCACCTCCTCGGCGCCGACGGTGCCGAACCCGAGGGCGGTGCCGGGATAGAGCGCCACGTCGGTGAAGGTCACCGGGCCGGCGCGGCCACCCTCGCGGCGGGACAGGATCCGCCGGACCATGTCCCCGGGGCCGGTGCCGGTCCCCCCGGTGGTGATGATCAGGTCGGCGCGCAGGGTCTGGTCCTCCAGCAGCCCGCGCAGCCCCTCCGGGTCGTCGTCGCAGATGCCCACCCGGTACGCCAGTGCGCCGACCTCGGCGGCGGCGGCGGTCAACGCGTGCGAGTTCGCGTCCACCACCTGACCGGGCTGGCTGCCCCGGCCCACGTCGACCAACTCGTCGCCGGTGGCCACGATGACCACCCGGGGGCTGGGCCGGACCACCACGTGACCGATGCCTGTCGCGGCGAAGACGGCGACGAGGGCCGGAGAGACGTACGTGCCGGCGCGGGCGAGCAGGGTGCCGGCGGGCAGTTCCTCACCGGCGCGGCGTACCCCGTACCCCCGTTTGGGGGTGCGGAAGATCTCGACGGCGGCCATGCCCTGGTCGGTCCACTCCACCGGGACCACCACGTCCGCGGCGACCGGCAGCGGCGCCCCGGCGGCCACCGAGAAGCACGAGCCCGGGGTGAGCCGCACCGGCCGCCAGCTCGCCGCGCCAAGGTCGCCGACCACGTTGAGCCGGATGGTCCGGCCGCCGGGCGTGCCGGAGGGGGCCGGGACGTAGCTCGGGCCCCGGCCCCCTCCGGAAATGTCCTCCCACCGGGCCGCGTACCCGTCCACGGCCGCCTGGTCGAAGGCCGGGAAGGCGTGCGGCGCGACGACGTCCTCGGCGAGGACGTTGCCGTGCGCCTGGGTGAGGTCGAGGTCGAGTGGCGGCAGCGCTCGTAACCTGCGCAGCACGCTGCCCAGGTAGTCGGCGAGCGGCGTCAACTCGTTCGCGGCCGCCTCGGCGTCGGCCGTCGCTGTCATGTACCAGATCCGCCTGCCGCGTCGGCCTTGACGAACTCGGCCAGCCAGGAGCGGAACTCGGCGCCGAGGTCCTCGCGCTCGGCGGCGATCTGCACGACGGTCTGGAGGTACCCCAGCGGCATGCCGGTGTCGTAGCGGGTGCCCCGGTAGACGATCGCGTGCACCGGTGTGCCCTCGGTGCGCAGCAGCTCCATGGCGTCGGTCAGCTGGATCTCGCCGCCGCTGCCCGGCTTGGTGCGGCGGATCGCGTCGAAGATCTTGCCGGGCAGCACGTACCGACCCAGCACCGCCAGGTTGCTCGGCGCGTCCTCCGGCTGCGGCTTCTCCACCATGCCGGTGACCTTGACGACCTCGCCGATGTCGGTCAGCTCCGCCTCGGCCGGCTCGACGGAGGCGATGCCGTACCGCTTGGTGTCGGCCGGGTCGACCTCGAAGAAGGCGAGCACCACGCCGCCGGTGCGGGCCTGCAGCTCCAGCATCGCCGGCAGCAGCGGCTCGGACGGCTTGACGAACTCGTCGCCGAGCAGCACCGCGAAGGGCTGGTCACCGACGTGCGACTCGGCGTACCCGACGGCGTGGCCCAGCCCGAGCTGCTCCGGCTGCCGGACGGTGTAGATCTCGGCCAGCTCACTGGGCCGGCGCACGGCGGCCAGCCGCTCGGCGTCGCCCTTCTCCTCCAGCCTGGTCTCCAGGTCGGGGCGTCGATCGAAGTGGTCCACCATCGACGTCTTACCCCGACCGGTGATCAGCAACACGTCGCCGATGCCGGCCTGGGTGGCCTCCTCGACGATGTACTGCAGCACCGGCCGGTCGACCACCGGCAACAGTTCCTTCGGCACCGCCTTGGTGGCCGGCAGGAAGCGGGTGGCCAGTCCGGCGGCCGGGATAACTGCCTTGACCGCCAGGGGACGGCCGGTTGCGGCGACCGTCGATGAGGGGTTCGCTGAGTGCTCCGACATGCCGCGAGACTATCGGCCACGGCTCTGCCGCGGCGGGTGTGGCCCAGAAGACGCGCCGCCGCCCGGCCCCGGCCGGCCGACGTCGGGGCCGGCCCGCGCGGCGTCCGCGGCGGTGGCCGCCGGCTCGTCCGCCGGATCCGGGCGGGCGTGCGCGGGCCCCGACCGGTTCGACTCCGGTACGCCAGCTGTCGACTCCGACCGGGCGTGCCCGCCCGGCTCCCGCGGGACCTGCACCTGCCGGCCGGCCCGCGGCAGCCCGTCGGGTGGGCTGACGGCGCCGGCGGGCACCGGTATCTCCCACGTCGGCACGTCGGGGCGGGCCTCGGCGACGCGATAGGTGTCCCGGCCGGCCGCCTTGGCCGCGTACAGGGCGTCGTCGGCGGCTTCCAGCACCTCCCGTCCGGTGCTGCCGTGGTCCGGGTAGACGGCGATGCCCACCGACACGGTGACCACGATCGGCCCCGCGTACGCCTCGACGGCGATCGGCGTCTCGCGCACCGCCGCGCCGAGGCGCTCCGCGACGATCGCGGCACCCCGGGCGTCGGTCTCCGGTAGGAGCAGCACGAACTCCTCGCCGCCCTGCCGGAAGGCCAGGTCGACCTCGCGGATCTCACCGCGTACCCGCCGGGCGAACTCGGCCAGCACGGTGTCCCCCGCCGCGTGCCCGTACGTGTCGTTGACGTCCTTGAAGCGGTCCAGGTCGAGGGCGAGGACGCTGAGCATCCGGCCGAACCGGCTGGCCCGCTCCACCTCCCGCCGGATCGACTCGCGCAGGTAGCGGTAGTTCCAGAGGCCGGTGAGCGGGTCGGTGAGCGACAGCCGCTGGGCCTCCTCGTGCACCCGGACGTTCTCCACCGCCACTGCCGCGTGGCCGGCGAAGGTGCGCAGGGTGTCCAGGTCGTCGTCGTCGAACTCGTCCGCGCCCACCCGGTCGTAGAGGGCCAGCACACCGAGCGCCGCCGCGGCGCCGGCCTCGTCGAGACACCGCTCGCCGCCCGGGACTGTCGTTGTCGGGCCGCCCGGTGTGGTCGCTCCGCCCGGGGTCGAGAAGGGGACCGCGACGTAGGTGCGGCAGCGGGGCTCGCCGGTCGGAGCCTCCGTCGGTTCCAGCCGGCCCCGCTGCGGCTCGCCGGTCGCGGCCACCGCGCCGACCACGCCGACGCCCACGGGCACCCGCAGTCCCTGCGACCCGTCCGGGTCCCCCGCCGGCCAGCGCCCGTCCAACCCCTCGCTGCACTGCGCGACGAGCACCCCGCCGGCCTCGACCAGCAGCACCGCGCCGGCCCGCGCCCCGGTGGCCGCGATGGCGCTGTGCAGGATCACCCGCAGGATGCGTTGCAGGTCGTGGGTGCTGGCCAGGGTGTCGCCGAGCACCGCGAGGTGCCCACGTAGCTGGTCGCGGCTGCTGGTCAGCGCCGCGACGTACGACCCGGTCTCGCGGGTCATCCGGTTGAACGCTGCCGCCAGCCGTCCCAGCTCGTCGCGGCTGCGCACCGGCACCCGCGCGGTCAGGTCACCGTGCGCCACCCGGTCGACCGCTCCGGCCAACTCCACCAGTGGCCGGGTGGTCACCCGGGCCAGACGCCAGGCGGTGAACACGGCGAGCAGCCCGGCCAGCACGACCACGCCGGCCAGCGTGACGTGCAGCCCGGGCGGCCGCTCGCTCGGCACCGACAACACCAGCGGCAGCGGCTGGCCGGCGGACGGCCCGATCCGGCGCACGTACCGACCCCTGGTGCTCTCGGTGACCCGCTCACCGCTGGCGGACCCGGCGGCGGCCAGCACCGCGTCGCGTTCCTGCTGGGACTCGGTGGTGTGCGTGAAGCGGGCGGCGCTCGCACCGCCGTCGAGCAGGGTGACCGCGACCCCGGTCACCGCCGCCAGCCGGGCCACGAAGGCCGGGTCGACCAGGTGCGCGGCGGCCACCGTGCCCAGCAGCGCGCCGGCCGGGTCGCGGCGGTCGACCCGGGCGGCCAGCGCGCGGACCGGGCCGGACGGCGCGGCGGCCGGCTCGGAGCAGTCCCGCCAGGGCGTCGGCGGAGCGCCGGGCGAGGCGTACGTGACGCGTCCGTTCACGTCGGTGACCTGCACCGCTGCCGCCAACCCACGGCCGACGAGCTGGCCGGCGGCGATGGCCGGGTCACCGGTGAGGGCGACCGTGTCGGCGGCGGCGCGCAGCTGCTGGCAGAGCGCGTCGACCGAGGTACGCACCGTCGAGGCCGCCACCGCGAGGCGCTCGGTGGACCGGCTGCGGTCGACTGCCGCGACGGTGGAGGCGACGAAGAACGCGCCGAGCACGACCGGGCCGAGCACCACCACGAGGAAGGCTGCAGTCAACCGCCCGCGTAGCGTCACTCGGTCCCCCCGGAAGTTCCGCCTCCGTTGCTTGCGATGCTGACACAGAGCAACCGTGGGAGTGGCGTTGCGTCAGGAGTGTTGCGTGCCGGAATTTTCTTATGAAGCGGAAGTGGCCCGAGTGGCGAAGCGGGAAACCCGTGTCGACCTGCTCGCCCGCCGCCGGGCCCTGACTGCCCCGGCGCGGGCCGAGGCCGCCGGGCGCGTCCAGGCCGAGCTGGTCGCCCTGGTACGCCGGCTGCGCCCGGCCCGGATGACGGCGTACGTCCCGGTCGGCTCCGAGCCGGGCGGGGCCGACCTGCCGGAGGTGTTGCGGTCGGCGCTGCCGCCCGACGCCGAGTTGCTGCTGCCGGTGCTCCTTGCCGACCTGGACCTGGACTGGGCGGCGTACTCCGGACCCGACGCGTTGGCGGCGGCCGGCCGGGGCATCCGGGAGCCGATCGGCCCCCGCCTCGGCGTAGCCGCGGTCACCGGCGCGGAGCTGGTCGTCGTGCCGGCGCTCGCCGTCGACCGGCGCGGCCGACGGCTGGGGCGCGGCGGCGGCTCGTACGACCGGGCGCTGGCACGGGTGCCCCGGGCGGTCCTGACCGTGGTCCCGCTGCACGACGGGGAGCTGGTCGAGGCGCTGCCGGCGGAGCCGCACGACCGTCCGGTCCGCGCGGTCGTCACCCCCACCGACGGGATGCGTACGCTTGACGACGGCCCGGGTACGGCGCAGGGTGTCGCGCCCCACACGTCCGCTGGACGAACCCGGGGCGAATGACGCACCATTGGCACTCGAATACGTCGAGTGCCAACTGGCCGAGCTCAGATACCGGAGGAGAACGTGCCCACGTACCAGTACGCCTGCACCGCGTGCGGTCACCAGCTCGAGGCGGTGCAGTCCTTCTCGGACGAGCCGCTGACCGAGTGCCCGGCGTGTCAGGGGCGGCTGCGCAAGGTCTTCAACTCGGTCGGCATCGTCTTCAAGGGCTCGGGCTTCTACCGCACCGACTCCCGCGCGTCCGGCTCCGAGACCTCCGCCGGCGGCACGCCGAGCAAGCCGGCCAAGTCCGAGTCGTCCTCGTCGTCCTCGTCCTCGGGTGGGGATTCCGGGTCGTCGTCCTCGTCCTCGTCGTCCGGGTCGTCGTCCGGTGGATCGTCCTCCGGATCGTCGTCTGGTGGGTCGTCGTCCGGTGGGTCGGGCGGCGGCAAGGCTCCGGCGGCCAGTTCCGCCTCCTGACCCAGCCTTCCCAACCTCACCCTCGCCGACAGCGCCGCCCGCGATCGACCGGGCGGCGCTGCTCCAGTCTTGATCCACTCGGGTTCCCGAAAGTCGGCCTGTCCCGGCGGTGTTGATCGCCCGGATTCCAGGAACCCGAGTTGATCGGCCCGCATGCCAGCGCGGCCCCCGTGCCAGCGCGGCCGCGCCCCTCGCGATAGCAGATCCGGCCGGTAAATGGGCGTTATCCACAGGCCGGCCAGTTGTCCACAGGCGGGGACGAGGGGTCCGCAGGGCGGGCCGTTGCCGGCCTACCGTGCCGCTCTACGGGTGTCACCACGACGGCACCCGGGACGGAGGCGGCAGATGATCACCCGCACGTTGGACTCCGCTCGGGCGTTGCGCCCGCTGCGCCGGCCGGCCCTACCCGGCGGTCGCACCCTGTTGCGGGCCGGGTTGGTCGCCGCGCTGCTCGGCCTCGCCGCCGCGATCCTGCACACCCCCACCGGCATGGACACCCCGACCGGCGGTCGCACCGCGACCGGCTGCCCGGCGGCCAACGGCGCAGTCAGGGCACCGGCCCGGCTCACCCAGCCCGCCGCCGTGCCGACGGTCGCCCAGCCCCGGGCCGCGGCCGGGCGGCGGGTCCGGCTCCTCCAACCCGCCCTGCGGACAGTCGCCCTGCCCAGGATCGCGGCCGGGGTGTGGGTCCGGCTCACCCAACCCGCCGTGCCGACGGTGGCCCGCCCCGGGGTCGCGGTCGGGCGGTGGGCCCGGCTCACCCGACCCGCCGTGCCGACGGTCGCCCGCCCTGCGGGCGCGGCGTCGGGGTCAGTCCCAGTGTGGGGGGCGTTGGGAGAGGAGCCAGTCGTCGTTGCCGCTGCTCCGCTCGCCCCAGCCCTGGTCGGTGTCGTCCGAGGTCTGCTCGGGCAGCACCACGAAGTCGTCGCTCAGGTCGACGGTGCGGTCGTCATCGCCGCGCGCGCCCTGCGGGCCGGGGTCCTCGGTGCTCACGAGCGGCAAGACTAGCGCAGGCGACAGCGGGCGGCCGCTCGCCGCGGTCAGCACATCGACCAGAAGCGACCGGGCCGCCGGCTCCGTTGGTAGCGTCGAACGCCGTGACGACCCCCAGCGGTGGCAGCACCCCGGACGACGACTACTGGCGCCGGCCCGGGACCGGCGACGGCCCGATGGCGGACCGACCCCCACCCGCCACCACGCCCACGAGCGGGTACGCGGGACCGCCCCCGAGCGTGCCGCCGCCGGCCGGCTGGCG
This sequence comes from Micromonospora sp. NPDC049114, assembly GCF_040648635.1. Classification (NCBI taxonomy): domain Bacteria; kingdom Bacillati; phylum Actinomycetota; class Actinomycetes; order Micromonosporales; family Micromonosporaceae; genus Micromonospora; species Micromonospora sp. NPDC049114. The sequence goes on from NZ_JBEZEA010000001.1 coordinate 731,212, forward strand.
TCCCCCGGTGCACCTGGAGCCGGCCCCGCCCCGACAGCTCCCGCCGCAGGACATGGCCGTCCTGGATGCAGCCGAGCAGCGTTCCCAGCGGGTCACCTACGGCTTCGGCGCCGCAGCCGCCGTGGTGCTGGTGGCTCTTGTCTGCCTGCTCTGCTCGCGGCTCATCTTCTGAGGCGGCGTCCGACCGCTGGTCAGAGAGTGGTGCCCCAGACGGCCTCGGCGCCGGAGTGACCCGTCAGGTAGACGTAGACCAGGGCGGCGATGGCCAGCGCGACGGTAACCACCGCCAGCACCGGCGTCACCAGCGCCGGCAGCCTGGGCACGCGCGGGTGCCCACTGGTCGCCACGAGCAGCGCGATGGCCACGATCCCCAGGGGCACCACGATCCGGAACAGAATGTCGCCGTAGCGGGAGTGCTCGAAGATCTGGTCGAGTATCTGGCCCTGGTAGCCGCGGGCGACCAGGGCGTCGGTGAAGGCTTCACCGGACTCGACGGCCACGAACGCGGTCACCGGCGCGGCCACGGCCAGGATGCCCAGCGCCCAGTCCAGTCGGTGCCGCCAGCGCGGCAGCCCCACGTATCCGATGGCCAGCACCGCCAGCAGCGGGACGATGACGACCACCGCGTGGACCACGAGGACGTGTACCGGTAGACCCAGGATCTCCTCGAACATCGACACCTCCAGGTGGATCACGGTGCGGGGAGCGCCAGCCTACGGACCGCCGGTCGTCCCCGAGCTCTCGCCCGGAGACACGCGCGCGGCGGCGATCAGGTTCAGCACGGCGCGACCCCGCTGGTCGGTCCGGCGGGCTGTGTCCGTGGCCACCCCGGGCAAGCGACGGTTGTCGCTGCCTGTCGTACGTGCTGTCATTGGCGCATGTCCGGTGGCGAGGAGCTGTTGCGATCGAGGGGCCTCCGCGTCACCCGACCGCGCCTCGCGGTGCTCGACGTTCTCGCCGACGGCGGTCACCTGGAGGTCGACGAGATCACCCGGCGGGTCCGCGAACGCCTCGACTCGGTCTCCACGCAGGCGGTCTACGACGTGCTGGGGGCGCTGAGCCGGGCCGGATTGTCCCGCCGGATCGAGCCGGCCGGCAGTCCCGCCCGGTACGAGGCGCGCGCCGGCGACAACCACCACCACGTGGTCTGCCGGGGCTGCGGCGAGATCGCCGACGTCGACTGCACCGTCGGCAGCGCTCCCTGCCTGGAGCCGGGCACCGCGCACGGCTTCGAGGTGGAGGAGGCAGAGGTGACCTTCTGGGGTCTCTGCCCGAGCTGCCAGTCGCGACGCGCCGCCGACAGCTGACCCCGCTCCACCGGCACCGACCGGCGGCCCGTGGCACGCTTGGTCGGTGGACTCCGATGACCTCGGCCTCTTCGGTCCGGGTTCGGTCACGTGGAAGGTGCACGAGGAGCCGATCCTGATCGTCGCGGGCCTGCGCTCGCTCTACCTCCAGGCGTTGCACCCCCGGGCCATGGCCGGGGTCGCGCAGAACAGCAACTACCGCACCGACGCGTGGGGTCGACTGGTGCGCACCGCCACCTACGTGGCGACCACCGTCTACGGCACCACGGCTGAAGCGGAGCAGGCCGGGGCGCGGCTGCGTCGCCTGCACGACCGGCTGCGGGCCACCGACACCACCACCGGCGAGGAGTTCCGGATCGACGACCCGGCCCTGCTGCGCTGGGTGCACGTCACCGAGGTCGAATCGTTCCTCACCACGGCCCGGCGGGCGGGCCTGCCGCTCACCGACGACGAGGTGGACGGCTACTACACCGAGCAGCGTCGGTCGGCAGCTCTCGTCGGGCTGGATCCGGCCACGGTGCCGGGCACCGCCGCCGAGGTGGCGGCGTACTACCGCGCCGTGCGGCCGGAGCTGCGGATGACCCGGGAGGCCGCCGAGACGGCGATCTTCCTCACCGCCCCACCGCTGCCGTGGAAACTCAGCCTGCCCGCCCGGCTGGGCCTCACCCTCGGCCCGCCGCGCTGGGCGTACCTGGGAATCGCCGGTACCGCGCTCGCGCTGCTGCCTCCGTGGGCCCGGCGGATGTACGGCGGATTGGGGCTGCCCACCACCGAACTGTCGGCGGACCTCACGGTGCGCGCCCTGCGCCTGGCGCTCGCCGCGGTGCCGCGCCGCTACCTGGAGGGGCCGTTGATACAGGCCGCCAAGGAGCGGGCCGAGCGGCACACCGCGACCTCGCTGGCCGGCTGACAGCCGGACCCGATCGGGGTCAGGTGCGGGCAGGGCGCTGACGGTCAGCCGTCGGCGGGCCGGTCGACGGCCGCCCACGGCTCCTTGCCCGGCGTCTGCGCCCCGGTCGGGCAGTGCCGCCGGAAGTCGCACCAACCGCATCGCGGGCCGGGCGCCACCGGGAACGCTTCGTCGGCGTCGCCGCCCTCGGCGACCGCCCGCTCGGCGGCCATGATGTCGCGGGCCGTGTCCTCGGCCCGGGTCAGCTGGCGGGTCAGCGACTCGACGGTGTGGTCGTGGCCGGCGACCGTGCCCGTCGGCAGGTGGTGCAGCTCCACCCGGCGACACGGCCGGCGGAACACCCGCTCGGCCGCGTACGCGTAGAGGGCCAGCGCCTGCGAGCCCCGGGCGTCGTCGGAGTCCAGCCCGGTGCGGCCCGTCTTGTAGTCGACGATGACCAGCTCCGGGCCCTCCGGTCCGGGGCGGGAGTCGATGCGGTCGGCGCGGCCGTTGAAGGCCAGCACGGCGGTCTTGACCGCCACCACCCGCTCGACACCGAGCGGGTCGGACTCCGGATCCAGCGTCTCGACGTATGCCTCCAGCCAGGCCAGCGCCCGCCGGTAGGCGGCCCGCTCCTGCGCGTCGTCGCGGTAACCCTCACGGACCCAGGTGCCCTTGAGCAGGAGGGCCAGCGCCTTCGGGTGCCGCCGGTCGGCGGGCAGCGCGTACCAGTTCTTGAGGGCGGTGTGCACGCTGGCGCCGAGCGAGTTGTGCGCCCACGGCGGCCCCTTCGGCGGCGCGGGCCGGTCGACGTAGGAGTAGCGGTAGCGGCGGGGGCAGTCCGCGTACGCGCCGAGCTTGCTCGGGGTGCAGACGAACAGCCGTTCCGGCATCCCCTCGAAGCCGAGCTGCTCGGCGCCACCGGGGCGCTGCTGGGGGGCTCGACCGCCTGCGGCGGGTCGTCCGGCTGAAGAGGCTCGTCGCACGCCTGCGATCCTGCCATCCACCGCCGACATTGCGGGTGTGCGGTCAGGCCATGTTGACGTACTGCGTCACGAAGGCCGCCACCGCGTCGGCGATGAGCTGTACGGCGATCGCGGCCAGGAGCAGGCCGGCGATCCGGGTCAGCACCTCGATGCCACCGGGGCGCAGGATCTTCACGATTCCGCCGGAGAAGCGCAGCACGATCCAGACCGCGACCATGACGGCGAGGATGGCCGCGGCGATGGCGGTGAAGTCGCCGAACCCGTCGGCCTGCTGGACGAAGAGCATTGTCGCCACGATGGCGCCCGGTCCGGCCAGCAACGGGGTGCCCAGCGGCACCAGCGCGATGTTCGAGGTGACCTGCTGGCTGGGATCGTCGGCCTTGCCGGTCAGCAGTTCCAGGGCCACCAGGACGAGCAGCAGCCCACCGGCGGCCTGCAACGCGGGCAGGTCCACGTGCAGGTAGTCGAGCAGGGTCTGCCCGGCCACCGCGAAGATCACGATTACGCCGAGAGCCAGCGCGACCGCCTGCCACGCTGCCCGGTTACGGTCGCGCGCGGGCAACGGCCCGGTCAGCGCCAGGAAGATCGGCATCATGCCCGGCGGGTCGGTGATCACCAGCAGGGTCACGAAAACCTCGCCGAACAGCTTCAGATCCACGGAAGAAACCTAGCCGCGCCGTGGTGGGCGAAATACGCGGATCAGCCCGAAGCGACCTCGGTCACCCCGGCGGCGACGATCCGCTCGTACGCCTCGACTCCTGTGGTGAACGCGCCGAGCTGGACGCTCTTGTGGGTGCCGTGAAAGTCGGAGGAGCCGGTGACCAGGAGGCCCAAGTCGGCGGCGAGCGCGCGTACGTGCGCCTGCTCGGCCGGGCTGTGGTCCTCGTGATCGGCCTCCAGGCCGGCCAGCCCGGCGGCGGCCAGCTCGGCGATCAGCTCGTCGGGCACCACCCGGCCACGTCGGGTGGCGCGGGGATGGGCGAAGACCGGTACACCGCCGGCGGCCCGGACCAGCCGGACGGCACGGAAGACGTCGATGTCCTCCTTCGGCAGCCGGTACCGCTCACCCAGCCAGTCCGGCCCGAACGCCTCGCTGGTGCTGGCTACCAGACCGGCGCGGATCAGCGCCTGCGCGATGTGCGGGCGACCCACCGTGCCGCCGCCCGCCCCGGTGAGGATGTCCGGCCAGTTCACGTCGATGCCGTCGGCGCGCAGCAGCGCCACGATCCGCTCGCCGCGCTCCTCGCGGGCGGCCCGCACCCGGGTCAGCTCGGCGACCAACTCCGGGTGGTCGGGGTCGAACAGGTACGCCAGCAGGTGCAGGGGCACCGGCGGCTGCGCACCCGACCAGTGGCAGGACAGCTCGGCGCCGCGGATCAGGCGCAGACCGGGCGGCAGCGCCCGCACGGCCGGCGCCCAACCGGCGGTGGTGTCGTGGTCGGTGATGGCCAGCACGTCGAGGCCCGCGTCGGCACCGGCGCGGACCAGGTCGGCGGGGCTGAGCGTGCCGTCGCTGGCGGTCGAGTGGGCGTGCAGGTCGATCCGCGGCGCGGGGCCGGTACGCGAGGTCACCTCCCGACGCTACCCAGCGGACCCGAATCCGGCTCGCGTAGGTGCCGGCCAGCCCAGGGGCGTGCCCCTCAGCGCACGCCGGGCCACGGACCACTCCCGGCGCAGGGCACCGGAACGCGCACAGCGAGCCGAGCCGGTTGCCGCAGCGCGGGACGCCACGCCCGACGGGGGGCCGGGTGCGGATCAGGAGCCGGTGACCAGGACCGGCCGGTCACCGGGCGCGAGGCCGTCCACGGGCACCGGCTCGGCCGGTTGCCCGGCACGCACCCGTTCGACGTCGACCTGAACCAGCTTGCCGGCGCTGTCGACGTAGGAGACGTCCGTCCCGGTCGTCCAGGCGACCGCGCCACTCAGCGCCGGACCGGCCGGCATGGCGTTCACCGTCGCTCCGAGTCGCTGCAGATCGACCAGGAGGGCCTGATCGGTCGGGCCGACCTTCCCGTTCACCAGAAGCCACCGCCCGTCGTCGGACACGCCGCCTGCGCCGTCCCGGCTCAACTGGGTGCCGCAGGCGGTGCGTACCGGCTTCAGGGCCCGCTTCGGGTCGAGCGCCGCCAGGCAGGTCCCACCGGACCCGCTCGCGGACACCTGACCGATCAGCCGCCCGTCGGGCAGCGCACCGTAGACGTTCAGGGTGCCCCGCTCGGACACCGCGGTCAGCTCCCCCGTGCCCGGCCGCCACAGGGCATGGGTCGGCCCGTTCCGGTCGAGCCGGACCAGCACGCTGTTTCCGACGAACCGGACGGGTTCCGCGCCGTCCGGCACCGGAATGCGCACCGTGCCGATGAGCTGGCTCCCGACAACTCCCGCCACGAGCAGGTCCTTGCCGTCGCGCCAGGCGACCTGGCTGGCGTCGGGCGCGAGAACGATCTTGCCCGCACCGGCCAGCAGCACCTGCACCAGGCCGTCGTCCCGCGCGACCCAGAGGGAACGGCCGGCGGTGGTCGGGGCACCGACCACCAGCAGGCCGGCGCCGCTGGGCAGGCTGTGGGCGCGTTCGGCGGGCCCGACGCTGGGCAGCGCCAGCCGCTTGCCGTCGGGGTTGATCAGGGTGCCGTCGAGGAGCAGGCCGGCTGGCGCCCCGGGCGATGACGCGGGTGGGGCAACGGGCGCCGAGGGAAGCGGCCGGGCCGACAGATCCGGATCGCCGATCACGACGATGGGCGGGCCCTGCCGGCCGGTCTCGTCGGCGAGCTGCGTCATGCCGGCGCCGATCAGCACGGTGGTGACCATTCCGAGCGCGACACCGACACCGGTACGGCGCCGTCGGATCCGGTTGGCCCGGCGGATGGCCTGACCGGCCGGGTCGGCGGTCAGCGGACGGGTGACGGCGACCTGGTGCGAGAGAGTCTCCCGCACCGCACCTTCCAGCTGGTCACGTCGCACCTGGTTAGGACGCTGCGGACCGCCCGTCAGGTTGTCGGGCCGCGGCGGGAATGCGCTCACTGCTGGTCTCCGGCGCCGGTGCCGACGGGCACGGCCGCCGGAGCGGTGGGTAGCTCGACCGCCGGTGCGATCGGGCGGGGCTCGGACGGGCGTGGTGCGACAGCTCCCGGCCCGGCACGGCCGGCCGCCGGACGGGGCGTCGCCTCGGCACGGCCTCCCGGATCACTCCCGGCCCGCCCGGGTCGAGCAGCGTCGGCACCTCGGCCGGCTCGCGCGGCATCGGTCCGGCCGGCGAGAGCCTCCCCACGGCCGGAGGAGGAAGCGCGACCCGGGAGACCGGCGTCGCGGCCCCGGCCGGAGGAAGTGGTGTTGGCGCTCCGGTCCGGGCCGGGGACGTCGGCCAGGTCCGGGGTGGCGGTGCCCATCCGTCGGCGCAGCGTGGCCAGTGCCCGGGAGGCCTGGCTCTTCACCGTGCCCGGCGAGATGTCCAGCAGCGCGGCCGTCTGTGCTTCCGACATGTCCTCGTAGTAGCGCAGGACCAGCACCGCCCGCTGCCGGCTCGGCAGCTCCCGGAGGTGTCGCCAGAGCAGGTCACGGTCGAGCTGCTGCTCAATCTCGTCGACACCGGGCCGTTCGGGCAGCACTTCGGTGGGGCGTTCGCCGTGCCAGCGTCGCCGCCACCAGCTCGTCGAGGTGTTGACCATCACCCGACGGGCGTACGGCTCGACGGCCTCGATCCCGCCGAGCCGCTTCCAGGCGAGGTAGGTCTTGGTCAGCGCCGTCTGGAGCAGATCCTCGGCCGTCGCCCAGTCGCCGGCGAGCAGATAGGCGGTACGGAGCAGGGCGGCGGAGCGAGCCGCGACGAACTCGCGAAACTCCTCCTCCAACGGGTCCCTGCTCGCCACCACACACCTCCGCACCCACACCGTCCTGGCAGAGTGCCACGTCAGAGGCGTTCCGGTCCATGACGAAAGGTGCGCACTTGCTCCGATGTTCGGACGAAAACTTTCACGCCCCGTCGTCGGCCTTGGCCTCGTCGGCCTCCTTGCCCAACCGCGCCTCGACCGCCTGCGGCTCGTACATCTCTTCCACGACGCGCAGGTACAGCTCGTTCGGGTTGGGCAGGTTCTTGATCTCCCGCAGCGCCTGCTCCTGGCCGGCGGACTCCAGGACGAAGGTGCCGTAGTTGAGTGCGCGGCCGGTCGGCGTCTGCTCGTACTTCATGTCGGTGACCCGGACCAGCGGCATCATGGCCACCTTGCGGGTGACGATGCCGTTGACCACCATGACCCGCTTATTGGTCAGGATGAACCGGTCATACCACCAGTCGGCGACCTTCCAGGCGACCCAGCCCATGACGGCGAACCAGAGCAGCACCGCGATGGTCGTCAACGCGCCCACGTTGTTGCCGGCGAGGAAGCCGGACAGGTAGCCGAGCACGAACGTCGCCGCGATGCCGATCAGGAGCGGGTTGGTGAGGTGGATCCAGTGCCGCTTCCACTCGCCCCGGTAGCGCTCGGTGGGGAAGAGGTAGCGGGCGACCAGCGAGCTGGGCTCGTCCTCCAGCGGAAGCACCCGCCGGGGAGTCGCCCCCGTCGCGTCGGCACGCAGCCCCGCGAGCTCGTCCTCGGAGATCTGCGGTGGCTGGTAGGCGGCCTCGGGGTCGCGGATCCAGCCCCGGCCGGACCGCCCTTCGCCGGCATAGCCGGGCCCTTCGCCATAGCCGACGTCGTCCGAAAGGGACGGCCCGTCGGACAGGCCGGGACCGGCTCCGTAGCCCGGGCCGTCATCCGGCCCGATCCGCGGTATCGGCTCGGTGTCGCGCCGGTCCCGGTCGGGGTCGTCCGGGTCGAAGGGTGGACCGGAGGGGCTGCCCATCGACGGTTAGGCGACGAGGCTGGTGAAGAAGTCGCCGAACCCCTGGGCGATGTCCATGATCCCGCCGCCCAGCGACTTGAACACATCAGCCGCAGAGTTTGGCCGATAGGCGACGAAGAAGATCAAGAATGCGATTCCGGCCCAGGTGAGGACCTTCTTGACCATGGCGGGCCATCCTCTCGCGCGGCGCCGGGTCCCATTACCGCAGCGGCACCCAGAGTATCAGTGTGGTGTCGTACAGTGAAGATCTGCGTCCGTTCTCCGTCAAACCCGGAAGGCTGTCAAGCCCTCCCGGACAGGTACGGGGATGGTGCGCCGTACACGAGTTCGGGCGGAGTCCACTCGGTCAGGTCGTGCAAAACGACGTCTTCCGCGAGGAGGTGACCCGCACTCGCCGGCCAGGCTATCGCATGCAGCCACATTCCCCGAGCCTCGCCGGCGTACGCGCTTCGATCCGTCGGAGAATTCACCAACCACAGTGGAGTCGGGTGCCCGCCGACCCGGATCCTGGCCTGCCCCACGTGCTCGGGGTGCCCCGGGCCGGGGTCGGTCAGCGCGTCGGCGAGTTCCGGTCCGGGATCCGGGCCGGCCAGGCCGGCGAGTCGGGTGCCCAGGCCGACGCCCGGCTCCTCGGCCACGAAGACCAGATCCGCCGGGCCGTCGTCGAGCGGCGCGGGCCCCGCGCAGGCCACCGCAGTCGCCCGTACGCCGGTGCGGTCGTCACCGGCGTACGCCACGCCGGTGAGGGTCCACCCTGGCGGCAGCGGCCACGGGCACCACAGCGGCGTCCCCGGTGGACCGCCGGTCGCGGCGATCCGCTCCACCACGCTCGCGACGATCTCCGCTCCGATGTGTTCGGGCACGTGCAGCGGCGGTACGGGACCGCAGCGCAGGCACCTCGACTCGGTGTGCATCAGATCCGGCGCCCGTACCGGGCCCCCGCATCTCGGACAACTCACCGCGACACTCACAACCCCACCGTCACCCGGCATCGCTGGCACGTCAAGCCGGAACGCCGATTGCGCCGGCGGGGCGAGGGTCAGTCCGGTGGCGGCCCGGCGTGCGTACGGATCCACGCGTGCATGGCGATGCCGCTGGCCACGCCGGCGTTGATGGACCGGGTCGAGCCGTACTGGGCGATGGAGTAGAGCGCGGCGCAGGCGGCCCGCGCCGGCTCGGACAGACCGGGTCCCTCCTGGCCGAAGAGCAGCACGCAGTCCCGCGGCAGGGTGCCGGTCTCCAGCGGGCGGGAGCCGGGCAGGTTGTCGATGCCGAGCACGGGCAGCCGCCGCCCCGCCGCCCAGTCGACGAACTCCTCGATCGTCTCGTGGTGCCGCACGTGCTGGTACCGGTCGGTCACCATCGCGCCCCGCCGGTTCCACCGCCGCCGTCCGACGATGTGCACCTCGGCGGCATTGAAGGCGTTGGCGTTGCGCACGACCGTGCCGATGTTGAAATCGTGCTGCCAGTTCTCGACGGCGACGTGGAAGCCGTGCCGGCGCCGGTCCAGGTCGGCGACGATCGCGTCGAGCCGCCAGTAGCGGTAGCGGTCGACCACGTTGCGCCGGTCCCCCTCGGCCAGCAACGCCGGGTCGTAGCGCGGGTCCTCGGGCGGGTCCCCCGGCCAGGGGCCCACGCCCACCTCAAGCTGGTCGTCGGTCACGGTCATCAGAGGGTACGGGCCACCTCGGCGTCCGCCGCGACGGCCCGCCGACCTCAGCCGAGGCCGAGCGCGTCACCCAGCCGGTCCAGGAAGCGTCGGTCGGCGGGGCTGGCCGGACGTCCGCCGGGGCCGGGCACCGCCCGGCAGACGCGGGCCGCGACCGACTGCACCCACTGGCGGTACGCGGCCGAGTCGGCGGGATCAGCGCGCCGGTGCAGGACCCGCACCGCCGCCCGGCACGCGACCAGGAGGTCCACCAGGTCGGTGAGCCGCTCGGCGGGCGCCGGGGCGCCGTCGTGGCGGGCGTAGATCGCGGCGACCACGGCACGGACCAGATCACTGTCGAACCCGCGGCCGGCAGCCACCGCGTCCAGACCCGCGAGGCCCGCCATCACCCCCCGCTCCGGGCGGCCGGCGCCGGGCGCTGTGGCGGCCACGAGCACCCGGGCGGGCAGGCTGGTGAGCAGGTCCCACTCGGCGGCGGAGTAGACGGCGGTGGTCAAGGGTGCGGCGCGGCGGCCGGCAGAGGGCGGCTCTCCGGCGACGGAGTGGCTCATCGGAACCTCCGGCGCCAGCATAAGCCCCGAAACGGGCGGTGGGCCCCCTCCCCGGCAGAACCTGCGGTGGGGATGGAGGCCCGTGCCAGGGCGGCGACGACTGCTGCTCAGCGCCGCCCGGAGGGTCAGCGCGGGCTCGGGAAGCTGGGCCGCTCCGGGTCCACTCCCTCGGCTACGGCGTCGGCCGCGTACTCCCGCTTGGGGACCATGACCTTGCGGCGGAAGACGCAGACCATGGTGCCGTCCTGGTTGTAGCCCCGGGTCTCCACGGACACGACGCCCCGGTCGGGCTTGGAGCCCGACTCGCGCTTGTCCAGCACCGTCGTCTCGCCGTAGATGGTGTCGCCGTGGAAGGTGGGCGCCACGTGCCGCAGCGACTCGACCTCCAGGTTGGCGATGGCCTTGCCGCTGACGTCCGGCACCGACATGCCGAGCAGCAGCGAGTAGATGTAGTTGCCGACCACCACGTTGCGCTTGAACTGGCTGGCGGTCGCGGCGTAGTGCGCGTCCATGTGCAGCGGGTGGTGGTTCATGGTGAGCAGGCAGAAGAGGTGGTCGTCGTACTCGGTGACGGTCTTGCCCGGCCAGTGCCGGTAGACCGCGCCGACCTCGAACTCCTCGTAGTAGCGGCCGAACTGCATCCTGGTCCCCTTCGACGGGCGGCGATGGAGTTCGGCACAGCATGCCTTACCGGTGGTTAAGGCGACGGCCGGGGCGCGACCCCGGCGGAAATGTCACACCGGTCACTCACCCGAGGGGAGACGCAATGAGCGGCGGGGCCCTCCCCGGCACCCGCCGCCCACGCTCTGATGCGAGGAATTCTGCCCTACGGCGGCGTAGGTACGACAGAGATCGAGGTCACATTTATCTTTTTGTAACACTACTCTCCGTGACGGAGAGCGGGTTGATCAGCGATCTCCGCAGGCCGGATACCTCCTCGTCAGGGCTCAAGTTACCGATTCGTAGCGCTCGATCGGGTGGATCTCCTTGGAATCGCTCCCATCACCCCAGGTCACGCAAGTGCGTCATGCACTTGCGTTCCGCAGGACGGGATGAACTGACATAGTTCGATGGCCGACGAGGACCCCGGGCAGCCCTGCGCACGTTTCGTGCTGGACGGCCCGGGAATTCGATACGGTCAGCCCTGGTTCTACGGGACGCAGACAAACCGCGGTGATCGGAGAGTGCAATGGCAACCGTTGAGCTGACCTCGGCGAACTTCGACGAGGTGACCGGCAACGACGGCATCGTCCTGGTCGACTTCTGGGCCGACTGGTGTGGCCCGTGCAAGCGGTTCGCCCCGGTCTACGAGCGCTCCTCGGAGAAGCACCAGAACATCGTCTTCGGCAAGGTCGACACCGAGGCCCAGCAGGAGCTGGGGGCGAAGTTCGACATCCGGTCGATCCCGACGATCATGGCGATCCGTGACGGCGTCATCGTCTTCGCCCAGCCGGGCGCGCTTCCCGAGTCCGCGCTGGAGAACCTGATCGAGCAGGTCGAGGCGCTGGACATGGACGACGTCCGCAAGCAGCTGGCCGAGCACAACCACTGAGCCGTCCCCGCGACGGCGCGCGAGGGCCGGGCCCGGTTCGGGTCCGGCCCTTCGTCGTACCCGGGCACACCCTCATGATCACCGACCTGGGCAGGCGGAACTGACCGTCGGAGGGACCCGACACGGCCGGTACATCCCGTATCGTCACGACCCGATGGAGACCCTCACCACCCGCGGGCGCGCGACCCGGCTGGGCGCGACCGCTCTCGGCCTCGTCCTGCTGCTGCTCGGCACCTTCTGGGGCAGCGACGACGACTTCCCGTTCGGCCCGTTCCGGATGTACGCCACCTCCAACCCGCCGAACGCCCCCGCCCCGGACACCCGGGTCGAGGGCGTGAACAGCACCGGGGCCGTGGTCGACCTCGACCAGGGCGCCACGGGCATCCGCCGCGCCGAGATCGAGGGCCAGCAGGACCGGTACGCCGCCGACCCGACGCTGCTCGCCGAGGTGGCCGACGCGTACGCCGAACGCCACCCGGCCGCCCCGGCGCTGGTCGAGGTCCGCATCGTCATCCGCTGGCACGGCATCCGCGCCGGCCGGCCCACCGGGCAGCACACCGACGAGACGGTGGTCCGCTGGCAGGTCGCCCGATGAGCGGCTGGCTGACCGAGGCGGTGCCGCGCGGCCGGATCGCCGCCTTCCGCACCCTGATCTACCTGTTCGTCGCCGCCGACCTGGTGGTCTTCACCCCGTGGGTACGCACCCGGGCCAGCGTGCCCGGCGAGCTGTACCAACCCCTGCTGATCGGCCGGCTGCTCCCCCTGCCGACGCCGACGCCGACGCTGGTGGCCGTGATCTTCTGGGCGCTGCTGCTGCTCGCCCTGCTCGCCGCGACCGGCCGGGCGCCCCGGCTGCTCGGCTGGTCGGTCTGCGCGCTCTACCTCGAGTGGATGATCATCGCGATGAGCTACGGAAAGGTCGACCACGACCGGTTCGGGCTCCTCGTCGCACTGGCCGTGCTGCCCACCGCCGGTCGGGCCCGCCACGGCGACACCACCCGCACCGAGGCCGGCGGCTGGGCGCTGCGGGTCACCCAGATCGCGGTGATCTGCACGTACTTCCTGGCGGCCTGGGCCAAGCTGCGCTTCGGCGGCCTGGACTGGCTGACCGGCTCGGTGCTGGCGCGGGCCATCATCCGGCGCGGCACCGACCTGGCGGACCTCGTCGCCCAGGTGCCGTACCTGCTGATCGTCGCCCAGTTCGGCATCGTGGCGTTCGAACTGTTCAGCCCCGTGGTGTTCCTGCTCCCGGCCCGCTGGCGCCTGGCCATGGTCGGCTTCTTCTACTCGTTCCACGTGGTGACCATCGCGACCATCACGATCTCGTTCGCGCCGCACCTCGCCGCGATGACGAGCTTCCTGCCGCTGGAGCGGTTCCGCCCGCTGGTCTGGGCCCGCCGGCTGGCCGGCCGGGGGACTCGCGGGTCGGCGACGGACACCCCGGCGCGCGTCGAGACCGAGCCGACGGCTCCCGACCCAGCTCCGGTGGGAGCCGGTGCGGAGCCGGTGCCGCCCGGGGATCAGGCCCCGGCGCTCGGGCGGCCGGCCGGCCCGTAGAGCCGCTCCCGGGCCTCCTGGGGCAGCGAGCACGCCGCCGTGCCACCCGGGAGCCGGTGCCGGTTGCGCGCCACCCAGCGGTACGCGGGCCAGGCGACTGCGCGGGCCGGCGGGAACCGCAGCCCCGCTCCGGCGACCCGCCAGAGCGGACCGCTCGCGGCGAGCAGCTTCGCGATGGCGTCCGGCCCGGCGGCGCGGGAGCCGTCCGCGCCGACCCACTGCACGGCCTCCTCGCACTGGGCGACCGTGAGGCCGAGCGCGTCCAGATCGGCGAACTGCCAGGGCACCACCCGGGCGGCGGTGGGGATGCGGCGCTCGATGAACTCCGCGCACGTCGTGCAGAACGCGCAGTCCCCGTCGTAGACGAAGGTCGACCTCTCCATGGTGTCCATCCTCCCCCGCGCGACCGCCGGGTGGGCTCCGGTGTCCGGCGGGTCACTTGCGCGCATCTCGTACACGTGTTCGAATAGTGGCCATGCGCTGGGACAACCTCACCGCTCCCCCGGCTGAGGGAGACCCCGAGCGGGCAGCGCCAGCGACGCCACCCCTGCCGCTGGCGCTGCCCGGCGCCGTCGTGCGCACCTTCGACACCCCCGAGTTCGCCGGGATGACCTTTCACGAGGTGCAGGCCAAGTCCATCCTCAACCGGGTGCCCGGCCAGTCCCGCGTGCCCTTCGAGTGGACCATCAACCCGTACCGTGGCTGCTCTCATGCGTGTGTGTACTGCCTGGGAGCGGACACCCCGATCCTGATGGCGGACGGTCGCACGAAACCGATCAGTGAGCTGGAACCAGGGGACCGGATCTACGGGACGGAACGGCGCGGCGCCTACCGCCGCTACGTCGTCACCACCGTGCTGGACAAGTGGTCCACCGTGAAGCCCGCGTACCGCGTCACCTTGACGGACGGCACCACGCTCATCGCTAGCGGTGACCACAGGTTTCTCTCGGACCGTGGCTGGAAGTACGTCACCGGCGCCATGCAGGGTGTCGGCCAACGCCCCTACCTGACCACCAACAATCGCCTGATCGGCACGGGCCGTTTCGCAGCCGGACCCAAGGAATCGCCCGACTACCGCCGAGGCTACCTCTGCGGGATGATCCGCGGTGACGCGCATCTCGGCACCTTCTCGTACTCCTACGGCGTCGTGCACCGGTTCCGGCTGGCGCTGATCGACGACGAGGCGTTGAGCCGGAGCGAGCGCTACCTTGCCCAGGAGGGCATCCAGACACGGCGTTTCTCGTTCATGCCCGCCAGCGCCACCCGCCAGGCTCTTTCTGCAATCCGCACCTCCAAACAGCGCGACATCGAGAGCATTACCAAGCTGATCGAGTGGCCGGTCAACCCCAGCGACGAGTGGCGGCTTGGCTTCCTGGCCGGCATCTTCGACGCCGAGGGCAGCTGTGGTAGGGGCATCCTGCGCATCTGCAACAGCGACGATGCGATCCTCGACCAGACAACTGAGGCACTGCGCCGGTTCGGGTTCAGCTGCGTGCTCGAAGACCCCGGTAAACCCAACCGCGTGCGGCAGATCAGATTGACCGGTGGCCTTCCCGCCCGGCTTCGGTTCTTCCACCTGACCGACCCGGCCATCACCAGGAAGCGCTCGATCGAGGGCACCGCACTGAAGTGCCAGGCCAACCTCAGGATTGCGGGCGTTCAAGCGCTCGGGCTGGAGTTGCCGCTCTGGGACATCACCACCGGCACTGGCGACTTCATCGCCGACGGCGTGGTGAGCCACAACTGCTTCGCAAGAAACACTCACACGTACCTCGACCTCGATGCCGGGGCGGACTTCGACCGGCAGGTGATCGTCAAGGTCAACGCCGGTGAGCTGGTACGGCGGGAGCTGGCCGCGCCGAAGTGGCGGGGCGCGCACGTGGCGATGGGCACCAACGTGGACTGCTACCAGCGGGCCGAGGGGCGTTACCGGCTGATGCCGCAGATCATCGCGGCGCTGCGCGACTTCGCCAACCCGTTCTCGATCCTGACCAAGGGCACGCTGATCCTGCGGGACCTGCCGCTGCTGCGCCAGGCCGCCGAGGTGACCCGGGTCGGCATCTCCTACTCGGTGGGCTTCGTCGACGAGCAGCTCTGGCGTGGCGTCGAGCCGGGCACGCCGCACCCGAGCCGCCGCCTGGACGCCGTCCGCCGGCTCACCGACGCCGGCTTCGAGGTCGGGGTGCTGATGGCGCCGATCCTGCCCGGGCTCAGCGACGGCGACGAGTCAATCGACGCCACCGTGTCGGCGATCGCGGCGGCCGGGGCGACAAGCGTGACCCCACTGGCGCTGCACCTGCGCCCAGGTGCCCGGGAGTGGTACGCGCAGTGGCTCGCTCGGGAGCACCCGCACCTGGCGCCCCGCTACCGCGAGCTCTACCGGGCCGGCGCGTACGCCCCGCAGGCGTACCAGCGGGAGCTGACCGCCCGGGTGCGGATCGCGGCCCGCCGCCACGGGCTGCACCGGGGCGAGCTGGGTGACAACCGCCGGCTGCCCGAGCCGCCCCCACCGCCGGCAGCCGAGCAGCTGACCCTGCTCTAGCCAGCAGGCGGCGTTACAGTCGGCGGGTGCGTACCGCTCAGCAGATCCTCGCCGACTCCGCAGTCATCGCCGTCGTGGGCGCGTCGCGCGACCCCCGCAAGGCCGCGCACGGCGTGCCGTTGCAGATGCAGCAGTACGGCTGGCGGATCATCCCGGTCAACCCGACCGTCGACGAGCTCTTCGGCGAGCGGGCGTACCCGACGCTGGCCGACATTCCGCACCCGGTGGATCTGGTGGACGTGTTCCGGCCGGCGGCCGACGCCGTGCAGGTGGTCCGGGACGCGGCGGCGATCGGCGCTCCCGCCGTCTGGCTGCAACTGGGCATCGTCTCGGCCGAGGCGCGACGGATCGCCGAGGAGGCCGGGATGGACTACGTCGAGGACCGCTGCCTCATCGTCGAGCGCGCCGCCGCCGGCCTGACCCGCCTCAGCTAACCCCCACCCCGCCCCATCGATCATGGGGTTGTGGTGCCGGACTTGTGGTCATAGGCCGCTCTTGTCACCCACCACAACTTCTTGATCGACGAGGGCGGGGGCGGGGCCGGAGCAGGACCAGGGGCAGCTCAGAGCTTGTACTCCTTGAGCAGGCCGCGGGAGATGATTGTCTTCTGGATCTCGGAGGTGCCCTCGCCGATGAGCAGGAACGGGGCCTCGCGCATCAGCCGCTCGATCTCGTACTCCTTGGAGTAGCCGTAGCCGCCGTGGATGCGGAACGCCTCCTGGACGACCTCCGCGCAGTACTCCGAGGCGAGCAGCTTGGCCATCCCGGCCTCGACGTCGTTGCGCTGGCCGGCGTCCTTGAGGCGGGCGGCGTTGACCATGAGGGCGTGCGCGGCCTCGATCTTCGTGCCCATCTCGGCGAGCTTGAACGCGATCGCCTGGTGCCGGGCGAGCGGCTGGCCGAAGGTCTTGCGCTGCTGGGCGTACGCGACGGCAAGCTCGAAGGCGCGGATGGAGATGCCGCAGGCGCGGGCGGCCACGTTGACGCGGCCCACCTCGATGCCGTCCATCATCTGGTAGAAGCCGCGGCCCACCTTGTCGGCGCCGCCGAGGATGGCCGAGTCGGGCACGGTCACCCCGTCGAGCACCATCTCGGTGGTCTCGACGCCCTTGTAACCCATCTTTTCGATCTTGCCGGGAATGGTGAGGCCGGGGGCGGTCTCGCCGAAGCCCGGCTCCTTCTCCAGCAGGAAGGTGCTCATGTTGCCGTACACCGACTCGGCACCGGTGTCGGTCTTGACCAGGGTGGCCACCACCGAGGAGTACGCGCCGTTGGTCAGCCACATCTTCTGCCCGTTGAGCACGTAGCTGTCGCCTTCGCGGACGGCCCGGGACTTGATCGCCGAGACGTCGGAGCCGGTCTCCGGCTCGGACATCGAGAACGCGCCGCGCACCTCGCCGGTGGCCATCTTCGGCAGGAGGCGGGCCTTCTGCTCGGCGGAGCCGTGCTGGGAGATCAGGTACGCCACGATGAAGTGGGTGTTGACGATCCCGGAGATCGACATCCAGCCCCGGGACAGCTGCTCCACCACGAGGGCGTAGGTGAGCAGCGACTCGCCGAGCCCGCCGTACTCCTCGTCGATGGTGAGGCCGAACAGCCCCATTTCGCGCATCCCGTCGAGGATGTCGGTGGGGTACTCGTCGGCGTGCTCCAGCCGCTGGGCGTGCGGAATGATCTCCTTGTCGGCGAACTCCCGGACGGTCTCCAGGATCGATCGCTGCACATCGGTCAGGCCGGGCGTCTGGGCGAGTCGGGCCATCTCAGCCTCCGGGGATCAGCGCACTACTCATGGGTAACTGAACGCTCGGTCAGTATCGGCCTCCCGGCCGGCAAGGCCAAGGTGACCAGTCCACACAACCGCTGTGAAAAGGTTCACCGCTGCGGGTACCGTCCGGCAAGAAGGACTTTTCCGGCACCGGCAGGAGGAGGACAGCTGTGAGCTACCCGCCACCGTCGGGCCCCCCGGGGGACGAGCCGCCGCCGTCACCCTACGAGCCACCCCGGGACCAGTCGCCGTACGCGCCACCGCCGGCCGGCCAGTCGCCGTACCCGCCGCCGCCGGACCAGTCGTCGTTCGGGTCGCCGGAACGCTCACCGTACGGGCCCCCCGCCGACGAGCCGTCGCCGTACGAGCAGCAGAAGCCGCACCAGCCGGCGCACTGGGGGCAGCAGCCGCCGTACCCGCCGCAGGGCCCCTACGGCCAGTACGGCCCACCGCCGTCCGGCCCGGGTCGGGGCACCAACGTGCTGGCGATCCTGTCGCTGGTGTTCGCCTTCGTGTTCCCACCGGCGGGCGCCGTCCTCGGCCACGTGGCCAAGCGACAGATCCGTACCAGCGGCGAGGACGGCGACCAGCTCGCCACCTGGGGGCTGATCCTCGGCTACGCCTTCACCGCGCTGACCCTGCTGGCCTGCTGCGGCTGGCTGGCGCTGGTCATCTTCAGCAACACCGGCGACAGCAGCGGCTACTGACCCGCCGGGCCGGTCAGCGGAAACGCGCCTCCCGGACACTGTTGCCGCCGTCCACCACCAGCATCTGGCCGGTGATGTACGAGGCGGCCGGCGAGCAGAGGAAGCTGATCGCGGCGGCCACCTCGTCCGGGGTGCCCGGTCGACCGACAGGCGTGCCCAGGCCCTGCTTGATCTCGGCCATCGTGGACGCCGCCGTGTAGATCGTGCCCGGCGCGACCGCGTTCACCGTCACCCCGTCGGCGATCATCTCCATGGCCAGGGCACGGGTCAGCCCGACGACGCCGGCCTTCGCGGCGGCGTACGCGGCCTCGGTGGGCAGGGCGTTGACCGGCCCGGCGGTGGCCGCCAGGTTGACGATCCGCCCCCAGCCCCGCTCGGCCATCCCGCCGATGAACGCGCGACTGCACAAGAACGCGGTGGACAGGTTGCGGTCGATCTCGCCGCGCCACTCGTCGTAGGTCAGCTGCGCGACGGGACGCAGCACCCCCTGACTGGCCCGGCTCGCCAGACCGGCGTTGTTGACCAGCACCTCGACGTCACCCAGCTGCTCGGCCACCGCGTCCGCCAGCGCGCCGACCTCGGACTCGTCGGTCAGGTCCGCGACGAACCCGGTCGCCCCCAGCTCACCGGCCCGCTCGTGGATGCGCCGGGTGGTGCTGACGATGGCCACCCGCGCCCCCAGGTCGGCGAGCCGCCGGGCGGTGGCGTAACCGATGCCGTCCGGGCTGCCGGCCCCGGTCACCAGGGCCACCCGGCCGTCGAGCCGCATGGTCACCGGATCGGCGAGTGCGACCGGTTCGTCCGGGCCGGGAGCGCCGGCCGGCGTGGCCGCCCGACCGCGGCGGCCCGTACCCGGGCGGCTCACGTCCCGTCGCGGTCGGCTGCCGGAACGGTCCGCGGCGCGCGCGTCTATTGCCATGCCAGGGATCCTGCCCGTTACGACCGGCCCGAGCAACGCGGCACCCGGGAGCGGGGGCATCGGGTTTAGGCACCCCTGGCTACTCTGTCGGCGCACCCGAGCCGACGGAGAGTTCGCATGACCAATCCCCCGCCCCCCGGCGGTTGGACCGACCCCACCTGGTCGGCTCAACCGTCGAGCGCACCCCCGGACCCGACCCTGGTGGCCGGCCAGCCCGTACCGACCCAACCCGGCCCCACGAACCCGTACGCGCCCGTCGACCCGTACGCGGGTGGACAGCTGCCGCCGGGGGCGTACCCGCCACCCGGCTATCCGCCGCACCCCGGTTACGGCTACCCGCCACCGCCGAAGACCAACGGGCTGGCCATCGCGGCGCTCGTACTGGCCCTGGCCGGCCTGACCACCTGCGGCATCACCGGGCCGATCGGGGCGATCCTCGGCCACGTGGCGCAGAAGCAGATCCGGGTCAGCGGCGAGGGCGGCGAGGGAATGGCGAAGGCCGGCATCATCGTCGGCTGGATCATCACCGCGCTGATGGTGCTGGGGATCGCGTTCTACGTCGTCGCGATCGTCCTCGCGGTCACGACCGGCAACGACAGCGGCAGCAGCTACTGAGCCGGCCGGCGGGTCGCGTACCGCCGACTGCTGGGCCGGGTCGGCAGCCGGCGGCGACCGACCCGGCCCGAGGCGTCACTGGGCCGGCGGGGTGAACGACGAGGTACGGCTCATTCCGGCGGCGCGGCCCTTGGCGGCGATCACGAGAGCCATCTTGCGGGACGCTTCGTCGATCATCTCGTCGCCGAGCATCACCGCGCCGAGCTTGCCGCCGGCCTCCGAGGTGTAGTGCTCGTACGCGTCGAGGATCAGCTCGGCGTGGTCGTAGTCGGCCTGGGCGGGCTGGTACACCTCGTTGGCGGCGTCGATCTGGCCCGGGTGCAGCACCCACTTGCCGTCGAAGCCCAGCGCCGCCGAGCGCTTGGCCACCTCGCGGAACCCGTCGACGTCGCGGATCTGCAGGAACGGGCCGTCGATCGCCTGCTTGTCGTGCATCCGCGCGGCCATCAGGATCCGCATGAGGATGTAGTGGTACGGGTCGCCCGGGTAGTCCGGGATCAGGCCGCCGACCACCAGCGACCTCATGTTGATCGACGCCATGAAGTCGGCCGGGCCGAAGATGATGGTCTCCACGCGCGGCGAGGCGGCCGCGATGGCGTCCACGTTGACCAGACCCGCCGCGTTCTCGATCTGCGCCTCGATGCCGATCCGGCCGACCTCGAGGCCGATCGTCTTCTCGATCTGGGTGAGCGTCAGGTCCAGCCACTGCACCTGCGCGGCGTTCTGCACCTTCGGCAGCATGATGCAGTCCAGGTTCGCGCCGGCGCCCTCAACCACCTCGATGACATCCCGGTAGGTCCACGGGGTCGTCAGGTCGTTGACCCGCACCACCCGGGTCTTGCCGGCCCAGTCACCGTCGTTGAGGGCGGCCACGATGTTCTTGCGCGCATCCGGCTTGGCCAGCGGGGCCACGGCGTCCTCCAGATCGAGGAAGACCTGGTCGGCGGGGAGACCCTGCGCCTTGCCGAGCATCTTGACGCTGGAACCCGGCACGGCCAGGCAGGACCGGCGGGGACGACCGACTGCGGCCATGAATGTGCTCCTTCCAGCGACCGGCGGACACGCCGACGCCACGTGACTCCGAAGAAAACTTAACGATCCCAAAGGGCGTGGTGACGTCACGGTAACCTCGCGCCATGACCGGGGTGAATGGACCTGTGGAAGATCTCACTGGGCGTCGGCTGGTGGTGGTGACCGGGGCCAGCTCCGGCATCGGGTTGGCCGCCGCGGTGAGCTTCGCGTGCCGCGGCGACCAGGTGGTGCTGGTCGGGCGGGATCCGGCCCGCCTACAGGCCGCGGCGGAACGGGTACGGGAGACCTCGGGCGCGCGGCCCGAGTTGTTCCGGGCCGACTTCGCGGTGCTCGACGACGTACGCGGGCTCGCCGAGCGGCTGCGCGACAGGTACGACCGGATCGACGTGCTGGCCAACAACGCCGGGGCCATCGCGCTCCAACCACTCACCACTGTCGACGGCTTCGAGCTGTCGATCCAGGCCAACCACCTGGCCCCCTTCCTGCTGACCAACCTGCTCGCCGACCGGGTGGGCCGGATAGTGGTGACCGCCTCGGGCGCGCACCGCTACGGCGGGCTCGACCCGGCCGACCTCAACAAACCGCTGCGCCGTTACCGGGCGATGGGCGCGTACGGCACCAGCAAGCAGGCCAACATCCTGTTCGCCGCCGAGGCGGCCCGCCGCTGGCCGCACATCCCCACGCACAGCTTCCACCCCGGCGTGGTGCGTACGCGGTTCGCCAACGACAGTGCGATCGTCGCGTTCGGCATGCGGTTCCTGCCCTTCCGCAGCCCCTCCAAGGGCGCCGAGACGCTGGTCTGGCTGGCCAACCGGGATCCGGCCCGGCTCATCAACGGGGGGTACTACTACAACCGCCGGCCACGCCGGCCGTACCGCAAGGCAGCCGATCCGCGGCTCGCGGCCCGGCTCTGGGAAGCCAGCGCCACGGCCGTCGGCATCGATGGGTAGCGTGGCCGTCATGCTGACCCTTGTCGCAGTCGTCGAGTATCCGACCGGAGCCGAGGCCGTTGGGCAGCGCTACGAGGACACCGTGCTGGCGCTGCTCGGCAGGCACGGTGGCCGGCTGGAGCGACGGCTGCGCGGCACCGACGGGCGAGCCGAGGTCCACGTGATCACCTTCGACGACCGGGCCGGGTACGAGTCGTTCCTCGTCGACCCGGAGCGGGCGGCGCTGCGCACCGCTCTCGGCGAGACCGCCCCGAACACCCGGGTCATCGAGGTCCACGAGGTGTGACCGCCGCCCGGCCAGCCGAGCATGGGCAAAGTGCCGGGCGCGGACGCGGCACCCGGCGCTTCTTCGCAATCTTGGACAGTTTCCGTTGGCGGCCAACTCCAAGATCTCTTCAGCGCGCGCTTCGCGGCCGGGCCGCGCGAAGCGGACCGCGCGGGCCGCGTGAAGCAGGCGCCGGGGAAGGGCGGCCGGGTTGGGCGGAGGGCAACCAGCTGAGCGCCGCGCGGAGGCAGAGATCCGCCTCTTCCCCTACTTCATCACGTGGTGGTGGGCCGGAACAAGACTTGATCTTGGACTGTTCGAGGGCCAGGGTCGAGGCATGGATTTCGATGCGACAGCCACCGCCCGGCAGGCCCTCTGGATCGGCGGTGGACAGTGGGCCGGCAAGTCCACGGTCGCCGTGAACCTGAGCCTGCGACACGGACTGACCACGTACCTCTACGACCGACACGACGCCCGCGGCCACGACGACCGGCGGGTCGCCGACCGGGTCCGGCGGGGCGAACCGCCCGCCGGGCCCGACCCGGACACCACCTGGGTGCGCACCGACCCGGCCCGGATGGCCGCCGACACGCTCGCGAGTTTTTCCCGCCGCTTCGACTGGGTCATGGACGACCTGAGCGCCCTCGTTCCCGGCCGCCGAATGGTGGCCGAGGGCTGGGGACTGCGCCCCGAACTGGTGGCACCTGTCGTCGAATCGGTACGGCAGATGGTGGTGCTGGTGCCCACCGCCGAGTTCCGTGCCCAGCAAATCGCCCGACTGCCGCGGGCGCGGGCGGTCCCCGCCGGGGTCAGCGACCCGGAACGGGCGCTGCGCAACCGGTGGGCACGCGACGAACTGGTGGCGGACGACGCGGCGGCGCAGGCGGAACGGCTGGGCGTACGGGTGATCCGGGTCGACGGCACGCTCGGCGGCGAGGAGCTGACCGACGTGGTGCAGGAGCACTTCGCGCCGTACCTGTGAGAGCGGTCAGCTCTCCAGCGGGGCGGCGTCGGCCGGGAGCGGGGTGGGCGGCGTGGCGCGGCGGCCCGCGCGGGCACCGCCAACCACCACCACGACGACCCCGACCAGCAGCACCGCCATGCCCAGCAGCGCGTACGGGCGGGGCACCTGGTGCAGCCAGGCCCAACCGAGAAGGGCCGCCCCGGGGGCCTCCAGCAGGATCAGCACGCTCACAGTGGTCGCGGCGATCTTCTTCAGGGCGTAGTTGAACATCGAGTGCCCGAGCAGTTGGGCGCCCGCCACCAGGGCCAGGATCGCCAGCCAGGTCCGAGTGTCGAAGCCGGTCATCCGGACCCCGCCGACCAGGCAGATCACCAGCAGGATCGACGCGCAGATGCCGTAGCAGATGGTCGTGTAGGTGGTGGTGCTGATGCTGGCGCGGGCCCGTTCACCGAAGGCGGTGTAGACGGCGGCGAACATGCCGCCGGTCACCGCCAGCAGGTCACCGACGACGGCTCGGCCGGAGATGCCCACGTCCGCCCCGGTGGCGATCACCGCGCCGCCGACGGCCACCGCGATGCCGACCCACACCACAGTGGGCAGCCGCCGCCCCTGGGCCCGGGCGATCAGCCCCTGCCAGACCGGCTGGGTGGCGCCCAGCGCGGTGGCCGCGGCGACCGAGGTGAGCTGGGCGCTCGGCACCCAGGTCGCGAAGTGCCCGGCCAACGCGACCCCGGAGAGTACGCAGAACAGGCCCTCCCGCCGGCCGGCCCGGCTCGCCAACGCGCGGAACTCGGCGCGGCGCCGGGCCAGCGAGAACGGGCTCAGCACGGCCACCGCGAGCAGGTTGCGCCAGAAGGCGATGGCCAGCGCGGGAGCGGCGGCGTACGCGATCAGCGGCGCGGACGACGACACGGCGACAACTGCCAGGCCGACCGCGCCGGTGGTCAGCGGATCCAGCGGCGGGCGGGGAGATCCAGGGGGCACGGGAAGCAATGGTCACACGAATCGCGGGCAACACGGACCGTCAGCACTCCGTTACGATCACGCGCGTTCGCGCCGACGACCCTCGACCGCGCGGAGGCGCTCCCCCATGCCCGACTTCCAGGCGGTGCTGTTCGACTTCTTCGGCACGCTGACCCGTTCGGTCCAGCGCGGCGCCGCGCACCTCGGCACCGCGGAACTGCTCGGCTGCCCCACCGAGACACTTACCGAGGTGCTCAATCGCACCTACTACGAGCGGGCCACCGGCCGGCTCGGCAACGCCGAGGCGACCCTGCGGTGGGTGTGCGGCCAGGCGGGCGTACACCCGAGTGACAGTGCGCTGCGGGCGGCGGTGGCGTCCCGGCACCGCGCGATCCGCGCGGACACCCGGCTGCGGGCCGACGCCGTGCCCGTGCTGGCGGCGCTGCGGCAGCGCGGCCTGCGCACCGGCGTGGTCAGCGACTGTACGCACGAACTGCCGGCGTTCCTGCCGCAGCTCCCGATCGCGCCCCTGCTCGACGTGCGGGTCTTCTCCGTGCAGGTCGGACGCTGCAAGCCGGACGCGGCGCTCTACCTGACCGCGTGTGGTCGGCTCGGGCTCGCGCCGCACGAGTGCCTGTACGTGGGCGACGGCGGCAGCCAGGAGTTGACCGGCGCCGAACGGGCCGGGATGACCGCCGTCCGGCTGGCCGCGCCCGACCTGGCCGAGCACATGGTGTTCAACGCGGACCGGGAGTGGCGCGGCCGCACGCTGGGCACCCTGCGCGAGGTGCTCGACCTGGTGGGCACCGCCGCCGGAGTCGCTGCCGTCGGCGCGGGCGGTCCGGCGGCCTGACCGAGCCGGGCCCGTGGTCAGCGGCGGCGGACCCGGTGCAGGCGGAACGGCTTGCGGGTGGCGCGGACCGCCGGCGTCTCCCGAGGCTGCTCGGCCTGCGCGTCGGACGGCAGGCCGGCGCCGGTCAGCGGCTCACCGGCCGGGACGAGTCGGTTCACCGCGCAACCCTCGGCGGCCCAGCGGGCCACCAGATCGGCGGTCGGGCCGGGCGCGTTCAGGCGCTTGGCAGCCACCAGCGGCGCGGTGGTGTCCCACTCGTCGGTGCCCGGTGCCAGCCGGGTCACCCGGGCCGGCCAGGTGACGATCCGCCCTCCGTGGTCACCGCGCAGGGTGACCTGCGCCTCGGTCGCGTCGGCCAGCCCCGGCGCCGCCTGCTCGCCCGGCCCGCTCACCACGAGGAGCGCACCCTCCAGCGGCGCGCACCAGAGCGCGAGCGCCGGGCCACCGGACACGCTGACCCAGGCCACCGCGGCCTTCTTCATCGCCTCGTCGACCAGCGGCGTGCCAGCGGAGGCATTCTCGTCCGTCACACAGGCATTCTCCCGCATCGGCACCGTCGCTCAGCCCACGAACGGCGGCACGGCGATCTCGCCCCGGGCCACCGGCATCACCTGACCGGCGACTGTCGCGCCGACTGCCACACCGTTCGCCGCGGTCACCGTGCAGGCCAGCGCGGAGGGGCGGTTCATCTCGATGCCCTGGCGCACCGCGTAGTGCGCCAGGCCGTCGCCCGGCAGCAGGCCGGTCGCCACCAGCCAGACGCCGAGCCCGAGCGCCGCCGAGCCGGTCGCCGGGTCCTCCGGAACGCCGAGCCCCGGCACGAAGACCCGGGCGTGCGCGGTTTGCGTGCCGGCGTCCCAGGAGAAGACGCTGACGTGCGCCACCCCGTACCGTTCCGCCGCCGCCGGGTTCACCCGCGCCCTGGCCACCGCTTCCGGACGGACCGGCAGGTAGGGGAACTCCAGCCCGCAGCCGGCCACCCGAGGGGCGGGCCCAGCCTGGTCATGGTCGTCCGCGACCAGCCCGGCGATCTCCAGCAACGGCTCCGGATCCAGCTCGGGACCGAGGGTGGGGCTGCCTCCGGTGAGCGTCGCGCCGGTCGCGGTCACCTCGATCGGCAGCACACCCGCGCCGCATTCCTGGGTGACCTGCCCCACACCGAACATCCCGCGCCGACTCGCGGTGACCGCCGCGCCGACACTCGGGTGCCCGGCGAACGGCAACTCCTCGGCCGGCGTGAAGATGCGGGCCCGGTAGGTGGCCCCCACCTGGGTCGGCGGCAGCACGAACACCGTCTCGGAGAGGTTGAACTCCAGCGCGAGCGCCTGCATCTGCTCGGTGGCCAACGCCTCCGCACCGAACACCACGGCCAGCGGGTTGCCGGCGAACGGGCGGTCGGTGAAGACGTCAACGATCTCGTAGGCCAAGGTCGACATGTTGATAAACACTAGGCGCTTAGGCTGGTGCCCGTGAGCACGCCGACCCGGGTCTACATCGCCCGTCTCGCCGGAGTCGCCGTCTTCGATCCGAACGGCGACCAGGTGGGGCGGGTTCGTGACGCCGTGGCACGGCTGCGGGCGACCAAGCGACCCCCCGAGGTGGTGGGTCTGGTCGCCGAGATGCCGATGCGCCGACGGATCTTCCTGTCCATCAACCGCATCACCTCGATCGACGCGGACGCGGTGGTCCTCGGCTCCGGCACCCTCAACCTGCGGCGCTTCGAGAAGCGCCCGAACGAGCTGCTGGTGCTCCAGGAGCTGCTGGACCGGCGCGTACAGCTCGAACCGGGCGGCCAGCCCGGCGCGGTGGTGGACGTCGCGATGGAGTGCACGCGCGGCGGCGAATGGTCGCTCAGCCGGGTCGCGGTCCGCGAGCAGACCGGCCGGCTCAGCCGCCGCGGCCACCTGCACCAGGTCGACTGGGACCGGGTACGCGGGCTCAGCGGCATCGCCGACAACCGGGGTACGGCGAACCTGCTCGCCGTCCTGGAGGACATGCGCCCGGCCGACCTGGCCAACGCGCTGCAGGACCTGCCCGACGCGCGGCGCAACGAGGTCGCGGCGGCGTTGAACGACGAGCGGCTGGCCGACGTGCTCAGCGAACTGCCGGAGCACGACCAGGTGGAGATCCTCGCCGCCCTGGACCGGGAACGGGCCGCGGACGTGCTGGAGGAGATGGACCCGGACGACGCGGCGGACCTGCTCAACGAGCTGCCCCCACCGGAGCAGGACGTGCTGCTGGACCTGATGGAGCCGGACGAGGCCGACCCGGTCCGGCAGCTGCTCAAGTACACCCCGGGCACGGCGGGCAGCGTGATGACCTCGGAGCCGGTCATCCTGCCGCCGGACGCCACGGTCGCCGAGGCGCTGGCACGGATCCGGGAGCCGCAGCTCTCCCCCGCCATCGCCGCCCAGGTCTTCGTGACCCGGGCCCCGCAGAACACCCCGACCGGCCGCTACCTGGGCATGGTGCACTTCCAGGCGTTGCTGCGTGAACCGCCGGCCGACCTGCTGGGCAAGGTGGTGGTCAACGACATCGACCCGCTGCGTCCCACCACCCCACTGCCGGAGATCACCCGCCGGATGGCCACCTACGACCTCGTCGCCATGCCGGTGATCGACCGGAGCAACCGGCTGGTCGGCGCC
Source organism: Micromonospora sp. NPDC049114 (assembly GCF_040648635.1). Lineage (NCBI taxonomy): Bacteria > Bacillati > Actinomycetota > Actinomycetes > Micromonosporales > Micromonosporaceae > Micromonospora > Micromonospora sp. NPDC049114. The sequence goes on from NZ_JBEZEA010000001.1 coordinate 758,779, forward strand.
GTGACCGTCGACGACGTACTGGACCACTCGCTGCCCCGGGACTGGCGCGACCGGGACGCCCTGGCCGCCCCGGGCACCTCCGACGCGGTGCTGGATGGCGACGGTGGCTGAGCAGCGGCGCACGGAGCGGCTCGACCAGCCCCGCGAGCCCCGGGGCATCAAACTCCCCCGGTTCGACGCGGAGGCGTTCGGTCGCTGGTCGGAGGGCATCGCCCGGGGCATGGGCACCGCGAACTTCATCGTCGTCATGACCGTGGTGATCGCGATCTGGTTCGGCTGGAACACTCTCGCCCCGGCCGAGCTGCGCTTCGACCCGTACACCTTCACGTTCCTCACGCTGGTGTTGTCGTTGCAGGCCAGCTACGCCGCGCCGCTGATCCTGCTGGCCCAGAACCGGCAGGCCGACCGGGACCGCCTGGCGCTGGAGGAGGACCGGCGGCGGGCCACCGCCCAGAAGGCGGACACCGAGTACCTGGCCCGGGAGATCGCCGCGCTGCGGATCGCGCTCGGCGAGGTGGCCACCCGCGACTTCCTGCGTTCCGAGCTGACCCGGCTGGCCGAGGAGCTGGACGAGGCGGGGCAGCGCCGGCAACGCCTGGAGCGCCGGCAGCAGGAGAAGGACAGCCAGCAGGAGCGGCGCGCGCAGCGCGCGACCGACGGCCTGGGTCTGGACGAGCCCCGCGACGACCTGGACGGGGATTTCGCCCGCGACGCCCGGCCCGACCGCTGATCAGCGGGTCGGGTTCGGTAATCGTATGGCTCACACCACCGTCGGCCAGCGGTCGGAGCGGATGCCCCGCGACGTAGCATTGCGGGCATGTCAGCACCCGTGAGCACCGTCGAGGACGCGATCCAGGCCGCCCTGGCCACCGTCAACGACCCGGAGATCCGCCGGCCCATCACCGAGCTGGGCATGGTCCGCTCCGCCACGATCGGCGCCGACGGCGTCGTACGGGTCGAGCTGCTGCTCACCGTCGCCGGCTGCCCGCTCAAGGACAAGCTGCGCACGGACATCACCGCTGCCGTGGCGGCGGTGCCGAGCGTGACCGGCGTGGAGATCGACTTCGGTGTGATGAGCCCCGAGCAGCGGCAGTCGCTGCAGTCGCAGCTGCGCGGCGGTGGCGCCAGCGAGGAGCCGGTCATCCCGTTCGCCCAGCCGGGCTCGCGCACCCGGGTGTACGCGGTGGCCAGCGGCAAGGGTGGTGTCGGCAAGTCCAGCGTGACTGTCAACCTGGCGGCGGCGCTCGCCGCCCGTGGGCTCTCCGTGGGCGTGGTCGACGCCGACATCTACGGGCACTCGGTGCCGCGGATGCTCGGCGCGGACGGCCGGCCGACCCGCGTCGAAGACATGATCATGCCGCCGCAGTCGCACGGCGTGAAGGTCATCTCGATCGGCATGTTCACCTCGGGCAACGCGGCAGTGGTGTGGCGCGGCCCGATGCTGCACCGGGCGTTGCAGCAGTTCCTGGCCGACGTCTACTGGGGCGACCTGGACGTGCTCCTGCTCGACCTGCCCCCGGGCACCGGCGACGTGGCCATCTCGCTGGCCCAGTTGCTGCCCAACTCGGAGATCCTGATCGTGACCACCCCGCAGACCGCCGCCGCCGAGGTGGCCGAGCGGGCGGGTGCGATCGCCCTGCAGACCCACCAGCGGGTGGTCGGCGTCATCGAGAACATGTCCTGGCTGGAGCTGCCGGACGGCTCCCGGATGGAGGTCTTCGGCGCCGGCGGTGGTGCGGCTGTCGCCGATTCGCTGAGCCGGACCATCGGCGCCCAGGTGCCGCTGCTCGGTCAGATCCCGCTGGACACCCGTGTCCGCGAGGCCGGCGACGCCGGCAACCCGATCGTGCTGGCCGAGCCGGAGTCCCCGGCCGCGCAGGCGCTCGGCACGATCGCCGACCGGCTCGCGCTGCGCCGCGAGTCGCTGCTCGGCAAGCCGCTCGGCCTCAAGCCGGCCGGGCGCTGACCCCCCGATCGACGACGCCCCGCCGGCCCACTCGGGCCTGCGGGGCGTTGTCGTCGCTGTGCCGTACGAGTCAGGTGGCGTCGTCGTAGCTGGGCCGGGGAGCCGGTGCCGGCGAGGCGCCGGTGGCCGTGCCGGGCCGGGAGCCGTTCGCGCGGGGGTCCACGGCGTTGGCCACGTCCTTCAGCTCGTTGTGCACGCCGCTGACGTCCGCGCGCAGGTTGTCGTAGACGCCCTGCATGGGCTTGCGGATCGCCGCCTCGTCCTCCTCGCTGAGGAGGTGCTTGCGGATGAAGGCCTTCGGGTGCAGATCCTCGAGCTGGATGTCGGTGCCCAGCTCGCGACTGAGGTCGCCGGTGGCGTTGCGGGCCATGTTGCGCAGATTGCGCACCATCCGCAGGCCGTCGTTGATCACGGCAGGCAGCCGGTCACCAAAGATCAACAGCGCCAGGAGCAGCAGCGCCCCGACTTCCCACATGTTCAGGTTCTCGAACATCCCGTGGGCCTCCTCTCGGCGTCAGCAGCAAGACTACGCACGTCGGACGGCTTTCCGGCAGGGGGTGACCCGCTGTTCACTTGGCATCCGCGGCGAGGGTCACCGACGTGTTCTGCCGAGCGGCCCCCCGCCGGAACTCGACAGTCACCACCGAACCCGGAGCGAACTTGCGGACCAGGGCGATCAGGTCGGTCGGCTCGGTCATCGGCCGGCCGTTCAGCTTCAGGATCACGTCGCCGACCTTCAGCCCGGCACCGGCCGCCGGCCCGGAGGGCTCCACGGCGGCCAGCCGTACGCCGCCGTTGGCACCCGCGCCTGGGCCACCCACCTGGGCGCCGATGACCGTACGCCGGGCCTTGCCGGTGCCGATGATGTCCTGGGTGACCCGCTTGGCCTGGTTGATCGGGATGGCGAAGGCGAGCCCGATGTTGCCGGCCTCCTGGCCCTCGGCCACCAGCGACTTGATCGTGGAGTTGACCCCGACCACCCGCCCGGCGCCGTCGACAAGCGGGCCGCCGGAGTTGCCGTGGTTGACCGCGGCGTCGGTCTGGATGGCCGCGTAGTAGCGCACCGGGCCACCCGGCTCACCGGCCTGCATCGTCCGGTCCAGGGCGCTCACGATGCCGGCGGTGACCGTGTTGGCCAGCGACAGGGGCGAGCCGATGGCGAGCACCGGGTCGCCGACGGCCAGCGCGTCGGAGTCGCCGAACTCCACCGGTCGCAGCCCTGTCCGGTTCACCTTGATCACCGCGATGTCGGACTCCGGGTCCTGACCGACGACTGTCGCCGGGGCGGAGGTGCCGTCGTTGAAGATCACCGAGGCCTTGCCGCTGCTGCCGGACACCACGTGGTCGTTGGTGATCACATGACCGTCGGCGCTGGCGATGAAGCCGGAGCCCTCGCTGGTCCCGCCCAGGCTGCTCACCCGGACGGTGACCACGCTGGGCAGGACACGTTCGGCGACTCCGGCAAGTGACTCCGGCTTGCGCTGGGCCAGCACGGGCGGCTCCGCGGCCTGCGCGCCGAGCACCGTGCCGGCGGCGCCACCACGGACCGCGAACGCGTAGCCCAGCGCGCCACCGAGGGTGCCTGCCAGCAGCGCGGTGATCACCGGTATGAGCAGCAGGTGACGCAGCGTCGGTCGACCCGGCGCGTCCGGGTCGGTGACCGGTTCGGGCTCGGTGCCGGCCGCCACCACCCCCGGCACCACCACTGCGGCGGGCGTCGCCGGATCACGCCACGGATCACCGAGCGCGTCGGACCACCAGGGCGACGCGCCGGCCGCAGCCGCAGGCGCGGCGTCGCTCCCCGGCGTGGTCGGCGCCCCCGCCGGCGGGGTCCCTGCCCCGGGCGGGCTCGCCGGAGCCGGAGTCTCACCGCCCCGGCGCCAATCCCAGCCGTCGGTCACGTCGGTGCCTCCCAGTCCGTCCCCGGATCCCGCGCGGCGTCGCCCGGCCACGGTTCGGCGCGGTCGAGGCTGACGGAATACCGCTTCCAGGATTGCACGGATGCGCGCGGTGGAGTCAGCGGTTGCCCCCGGCGATCGCGAGGGGACGGAGGCGCGGCTGCGCCTCGGTCGGGTCGCCTCTACGCTCACAGTGCCAACCCGCCCCCGCACCACGCACCGCCCGGAGGTGCCCCATCGCCACGGTCGCCGGTTCCGGCAGTTCGACGACCCAGGCTCAGCAGTTCGCCGAGTCGTACGTGACCGAGGATCTCGTCCTACGGACCGCCCGCAGCCTGGCCCACGAGGTGGGCCTCGACGCGGTCACCCCCGGAGCGGGGGCGGCGCTGCGGCTGCTGGCCGCGGCCGGCAACGCCCGCGCGGTGGTGGAGATCGGCACCGGCACGGGCGTGAGCGGCGTCTGGCTGCTGCGAGGCATGCGCGCCGACGGCGTGCTCACCACCATCGACGTGGAGGTGGAGCACCAGCGGATCGCCCGGCGGATCTTCACCGAGGCGGGCTTCGCCGCCGGCCGCACCCGGATCATCACCGGTCGCGCGCTGGACGTGCTGCCGCGGCTCGCCGACGGGGCGTACGACCTGGTCTTCGTCGACGCCGAGGCGACCGGCTTCCACGCCTGCGTGGAAGCGGCGCTGCGACTGCTGCGCCCGGGCGGCGTGCTCGCGCTCAACGGCATGCTCGCGCACGGTCGGATCGGTGACCCGGCCGCCCGGGACGCGGAGACGGTGACGGTCCGCGAAACGATCAAGGCGGTCCGGGAGTCGGAGCACTGGATTCCCGCGCTGCTCCCGGTCGGGCACGGGGTGCTCGCCGCCGTGAAGTGCTGACGGTCAGTCGACGGCGGCCAGCCAGCGCAGCAGCGAGCGGACGCCCCAGCCCGTCGCACCGCGGGTGAGCTCGGCCTGGTCGCCGTCCGCCCAGGACGGGGCGGACATGTCCAGGTGCAGCCAGCGGTCCCGCAGGTCGCCGGTGAACTCGCGCAGGTAGAGCGCGGCAGTCACCGATCCGGCGCCCTGGGCGGGCGCGCTGTAGAGATCGGCGATCTCGCTGCCCAGGTACTCGACGTAGTCGGTGTGCAGCGGCATCCGCCAGGCCGCCTCGCCGGCCGCCTCGATCGCCGTCAGCAGGTCGGCGGCGAGATCGTCGTTCTCGCTGTAGAGGGCCGCGGTGCGCTTGCCCAGCGCCACGGCGTTGGCGCCGGTGAGGGTGGCCAGGTCGATCAGCAGGTCGGGCTTGAGCTGCCGCACCGCGTACGCCAGCGCGTCGGCGAGGACCAGCCGGCCCTCCGCGTCGGAGTTGGTCGTCTCGCTTGTCGTCCCGTCGTAGTGCCGGATCACGTCGCCCGGGCGGAACGCCGAGCCGCTGACCATGTTCTCGGCGAGCGGGGCCAGGGTGGTGACGCGGACCGGCAGGCGCAGCGCCGCCGCGCCGAGGGTGGCGGCGACGACGGCCGCCGCGCCGGCCATGTCCTTGCGCATCAGCTTCATCGCCGGCACCGGTTTGATCGAGATGCCGCCGGTGTCGAAGGTGATGCCCTTGCCGATCAGCACCACATGGGTGCGCGCGTTCGCGGGGTGCCAGTCCACCTCGACCAACCGTGGGCCGCTGGCCGAGCCACCGCCGACGGCGAGGATCCCACCGAAGCCCTCCGCGGCCAGCTCGGCCGGGCCACGCACCGTCAGGCGCACGTCCGGCAGGTCGGCGGCGGCGGAGGCCACCTGGTCGGCGAACCACTGCGGGGTCTTCACCGAGGAGGGGGTGTTGGTCAGGTCGCGGGCGAGGCGGGTCATCGCGGCGGTGGTCCGCGCGGTGGCCACGGTGCTCTCGTACGCCTCCGGGTCGTCGAGAAGCAGGTCGACGCCGGTGAGCGCGGGCGGGTCGCCGGCCTCGGTCAGCCGGAACCGGTACGAGGCGAGCAGCAGCCCCTCGGTCAACCCACGGACCGCCTCGGAGGTCACCTCGGCCGGCAGCGCGATAGTGATCTGCGTCTCATCGGACGCGGAGCGGGCCAGAGCAGCGCCGGCAGCCCGCCAGGACGACTCTCCGCCGTCGCCGATACCGAGCAGCACCAGCCGACCGGGGCTGCGCCCTGGGCGCAGGTGGGTGGCGATCTCACCGGCCCGGCCGCTCACTCGGGCCACCGGCACCAGCGCGGCAGCCTCCTCGGCGGTGCCGTCCGGCGGCGTCACGGCGGTGGGCGCCAACTCCGCCGGGGCGTCACCTCCCGCCGCCGGATCGGTGGGGCGGACGGGCAGGACGAGGACGTCGAGCCGATCGGGCTCGGCAAGCGGACGGATGGCGAGCACGCGGAACCGCACCTCCAGGAAATGTCGCAGAGTGGGACCGGGCCATCGCCCGCCCACACCGATGAAGACCCTGAGCCACCGGCGATCCCGGTGGCTCAGGGTCCAAGAAACGCTCCGAGCGGCGTACGCCGTCCGGGTCGCTCCTCACTCAGCCGGCGGCTGCCTTCAACGCGTCACCGAGCGCGTTGGCCTCGTCGGGAGTCATCTCGACGACGAGCCGGCCACCGCCCTCCAGCGGGACCCGCATGACGATGCCCCGACCCTCCTTGGTGACTTCCAGCGGACCGTCGCCCGTCCGCGGCTTCATCGCCGCCATGTTGTCTCCCCTCAGACCTACACCAGGGTCGGTGGGTTGCCCCACAGCCACTTCGTCACGACCTCCCGCAACTCTCGCGGGGGTGTCGACAGACGATTTTCCCTGATGAACACCGCCGGACCCAAACCGGAGCAGCATTGATGTAACAGCATCTAGCTTATCTTGAGAAGGCCTGTCACAATGTGCGGTCATGCAGGCACGGTCGGCACTCTTCGACCTGTACGGCGACCACCTCCGGCCGAGGGGTGGCCGGGCACCGGTCGCCGCCCTGGTCAAGCTATTGGCGCCGTTGGGAATCGCGCCGCCCGCCGTTCGCACCGCCGTGTCCCGGATGGTGCGTCAAGGCTGGCTCGACCCGCTCCGGTTGGCCTCCGGACCGGGATATTCGATCACACCAAAAGCCGCCCGACGACTCGACGAGGCGGCGGCCCGGATCTACCGAACCGGCCGGGTCACCTGGGACGGCCGCTTCGATCTGCTCGTGCTCGACGCCCCGGGTTCCCGGCGGGACCGGCAGCGACTCGCCGCCACCCTCAGCTTCCTCGGCTACGGCACGCTCGACGAGCAGACCTGGGTGGCCACCCGGCCCGCCGAGGACGTCGACCTGTTGCTCGCCGAGGCCGGCATCCGGTTCGAGCGGTTCACGGCCTCGCACTTCTCCGGCACCCCCGGTGCGATGGGCGTCGTCCGCCGTGCCTGGGACCTGGCCGAGATCGGCCGCGCGTACGAGCGGTTCGTCGCCGACCAGCGCCCCCTCCTCGGCGCGGTCACCGTGCGCAGCAGCGACGAGGAGGCGTACGCGGCCCGATTCCGGCTGGTGCACGCGTGGCGTACCTTCCTGTTCCGGGACCCGCAACTGCCCCCCGCGCTGCTGCCCGAGCGCTGGCCCGGCACCGCCGCCGCCAGCTTCTTCGACCGGCACGCGGCCCGCCTGCGTCCGGCCGCCGACCGGTACGTCGAGCAGTGCCTCGACGCCGGCAACCGCATCGTTCGACAGAAGGGTCGTTAGACACGTGACCGAGCCGTTGCTCGTCGACCGGACCGACGCCGTCGTCACCCTCACCCTCAACCGGCCGCAGGCGATGAACGCGCTCGACCTGGCGCTCAAGGAGGCCCTGCGGGACACGCTGGCCGAGCTGGAGACCGACCGGTCCTGCCGGGCGGTCGTGCTGGCCGGGGCCGGTGGAGCGTTCAGCGCCGGGCAGGACCTGCGCGAGCACGTGGCGACCCTGGGCAACTCCTCCGGCCCGCCGCTGGACACCGTGCGGGCGCACTACAACCCGATCGCCGCCCGGCTGGCCAACCTGCCCAAGCCGGTGGTCGCAGCGGTCCGCGGAATGGCCGCCGGCGCCGGCGCGTCGCTGGCCTTCCTCGCCGACATCCGGATCGGCGGCCCGAGCACCAGCTTCCTGATGGCCTTCGCCAAGGTCGGCCTCGCCGCCGACACCGGCGCCTCCTGGACGCTGCCCCGGCTGGTCGGTCACGCCAAGGCCGTGGAGCTGCTGATGCTGGCCGAGCCGGTCCGCGCCGAGGAGGCCTGCCGGCTGGGGCTGATCACCCGACTGACGGACGACGACGAGCAGGTGCTGCCTGTCGCGCAGGACCTGGCCGCCCGGCTCGCCGCCGGCCCCACGGTCGCGTACGGGGCCATCAAGCGGCAGCTCTCGATCGCCGACGCCGGCACGCTCGCCGACGCCCTCTCGGCCGAGGCCCAGGCTCAGGCGATCTGCGGCGCCACCGCCGACCACCGGGCGGCCACCCTCGCGTTCGTCGCCAAGCAGAAACCGGTCTTCGAGGGACACTGAACGCGATTCGCACCCCGCCCTTACCGTCCTCGTACGCGGGCCGCCTAGCGTCGGGCCGCATGAGCGATCGTGAAGCGGTGGCGCACCTGCTGCGGCGGGCCACCTTCGGGCCGACCGCCGACGAGGTGGACGCGGCCGAGCGGGTTGGGCCGGCGGCGACCCTGGACAACCTGCTCGCCCCGAAAGGGGCCGACCGGGGCGCGGCGGCCACCCCAGCGCCGACGCTGCCCCCGGACCCGTACGCCGCGCTGACGAAGGAATCCACCCGCGAAGAGCGTCAGAAGGCCAACGCCCAGCGCCGCGAGCAGCTCCAGCAGGTGACCCTCTGGTGGCTGGACCGGATGGTCGCCGCCGAGGACGGGCTGACCGAGAAGCTGCTCTTCTTCTGGCACGGGCACTGGGCGACAAGCGCGCAGAAAGTCAAGTCGGCGCGCGTGATGCTGGGCCAGTTGGAGACCCTGCGCCGCCACGGGCGCGGGCCGCTGGCCCCGCTGGTCGCTGCGATGGTGCGCGACCCGGCCCTGATCATCTGGCTGGACGGGCAGAAGAACACCCGCAAGGCGCCGAACGAGAACCTGGCGCGCGAGCTGATGGAGCTGTTCACTCTCGGCATCGGCGGCTACACCGAGGCCGACGTGAAGGCCGGCGCGCGGGCGTTGACCGGCTGGGTGGTGGACCGGCGCACCGGCGTCGCCCGTCTGGAGGCCAAACGGCACGACCCGGGGGAGAAGACGATCCTGGGACAGACCGGCCGCTTCGACGCCGAGGCGTACGCCGGGCTGCTGGCCGCCCAGCCGACGGCGGCGACGTTCGTTGCCGGGCGGCTCTGGTTCCGCTACGCCGGCACCGACGTCCCGGCGCCGGACGGCCTGGCCGGCGCGGACAGCGTCGCCACCCTGCGCGCGCTGTTCTCGTCGCCGGCCTTCGCCCAGACCCGGGGCACCCTCGTGAAGCAGCCGGTGGAGTGGATGGTCGGTGCGCTGCGACAGCTCGGCGTCCGGCCCTCCGCCCTGCCCGAGCAGCAGCGCAAGCAACTGCTCTCCGGTCTGAACGCGCTGGACCAGGTGCCGCTGCGGCCGCCCAGCGTGGGCGGCTGGCCGGCCGGCGCCGCGTGGCTGACCACCTCGTCGTTGCAGGCCCGGCTCCGGATGGCCGGGATGCTGGCCGCGGCGGCCACCCCGGCGGTGCTGGCCCGGCTGACCGCCGCGCCCGTCGCCGGCCGGCCGGACGCGCTGGCCCGACTGCTGGTCGTCTACGGCTGGGGCGCCCGCACCCGGGCCGCCCTCACACCGTTGGCCGGCGAGCCGCGCAAGCTGCTGGCCGCCGGGCTGGTCAGCCCCGAATACACCGTCAGCTGAGCGGAGGAGTCGAGAAGTGGACACCCTGACCCGACGCAGGTTCCTGCTCACCAGCGGGGTGGTCGGCGCGGGCGCGCTGGCCGCCGGTGCCGGCGCGTACGGCCTGCGGGACCTCCTGGACACCGCCGGAGACCGTGATCCGCAGTCCCGCACGCTGGTGCTGGTCACCCTCTACGGCGGCAACGACGGCCTGAACACCGTCATCCCGTACGGCGACCCGGCCTACCGGGCGGCCCGCCCGGAGCTGGCGTACCCCGACGGCGAGGTGCGGCGGCTCGACGACGACTTCGCCCTCAACCCGGCGCTGGCCGGGCTGCACCAGCGCTGGTCGGGCGGTGGGCTCGCGATCGTGCGCGGGGTCGGCTACCCGAAGCCGGACCGCAGCCACTTCCGGTCGATGGACATCTGGCACACGGCGCAGCCCGACCGGCCGGGCAACACCGGCTGGCTCGGCCGCTGGCTGGACGGGACGGGCGGCGACCCCCGGCTGGCCGTGTCGTTCGAGCCGGCGTTGCCGCCGCTGCTGGCCGGGGCGCGCAGCGCGGGCGCTGCCGTGCCGGTGACCGACCGCAAGGCCACCAAGGGCCTGCCGGCGGAGACGCTCACCGCGTTCGAAGCGGCCGAGCCGGGTGAGTCAGCCGCACGGGCGAGAGCCGCCGCCTGCTTCGCCGACCTGCGGTCGGTGGACGAGATGATCCACCAGGTACGCGACTCCGCCGCCACGGAGGCGGACGACCCGGACGGCGAGCAGGCGCCCGCCACGGCCACCGGCGGGGCACGAACCCCGCTGGACGCCCAACTGGACCTGGTCGCGCAGTGTGTCGAGGCGAACGTGTCCACGCGGGTCTTCTCGGTGTCGCTGGGCGGCTTCGACACGCACGCCGACGAGAAGCAGTTGCAGGCCGTCCTGCTGGGGCAGGTGGACCGGGCGTTGACCGCGTTCGCCGACCGGATGAGTCGCACCGAGGCGGGCCGCAAGGTGGTGGTGGCGGTCTACTCCGAGTTCGGCCGCCGGGTGAAGGCCAACGCCTCGGACGGCACCGACCACGGCACCGCCTCCGACATGCTGCTGCTCGGCGCGGGAGTGCGCGGCGGCTGGCACGGGGACGCGCCCAGCCTCACCGACCTCGACGATGGCGACCTGAAATACACCACGGACTTCCGGGACGTCTACGCCACGCTGCTGGAACGGGTCCTGGACACCGACCCGGGGCCGGTGCTGGCCGACTGGCGGGGACGCCTCGACAAGCTGTTCTAGTCGTCCTCTTCCGGGTCCTGGTTGGCCTCCGCGCCCAGCACGAACGCCTGCATGGCGAGTTCGTCGCCGGCCGGTGACACGAACGCCGGCAGCTCGCGCGGCCCCAACTCCTGCACGTACGACCAGAACAGACGCACCGCCTCGGCCGGCGTGCCGGCCTCGATCGGCAGGTCGAGGCTGACCAGCCAGGTGCGCCGCGCCGGGGGCGGGCCGAGCCGGTCGGCCAACGCCCGGAAGGCGGCCGGCTCCAGTGCGGTGACCGGCCCGTCGAGGGTGAGCAGGTCGGTCGGCACCGGCTCGTCGAAGGCCCTGCGGGTGTACGTCACGACGAGCGTCCCCGGCTCGATGTCGGACTGCGGATCGTCCGGGTCCTCGGAGTGCCGCTGCGTCGGCGCGGTGACCCGGCCGAGGGCCACCAGTCGCGGCGGCGCGTCGGCCAGCACCGCCACCCGGTCACCGGGGCCGGGACGACCGACGTCGGTCAGCCCGGTCAGCTCCAGCGAGTCGTGGTGCACGAGCCGCTCGGCCTCGTAGCGCTCCGGGGGCAGCAGCACGGCCCAGGTGCCCGGCCCGTCGGTGTTGCCGGCCGCACCGGCCCGGTACGCGGTCTCGGTCGTCATGCCTGCCATCCCATCACGCCGCCGGTCAGCGGGTGACGTGACAGCCGACGATGTGATCGTCGACCATCCCGGTGGCCTGCATGAGGGCGTACGCGGTGGTGGGGCCGACGAACCGGAAGCCGCGCTTCTTGAGCGCCTTGGCCATCGCCGTCGACTCCGGGGTGATCGGCGCCAGCTCGGCGAACGAGGCGGGGCGGGCCGGCCGGCGCTCCGGAGCGAACGACCAGAGCAGCGTGGACAGCCCGTCGGGCAGTTCCAGGGCGGCACGGGCGTTGGCGATCGCCGCCTCGATCTTGGCCCGGTTGCGGACGATGCCGGCGTCGGCGAGCAGCCGGGTCACGTCGGCCTCGCCGTAGCCGGCCACCGTCGCGAGGTGGAACTCGTCGAAGGCCAACCGGAACGCCGGGCGTTTGCGCAGGATGGTCAGCCAGGACAGGCCGGACTGGAACGCCTCCAGGGTCATCCGCTCGTAGAGCGCGTCGTCACCGCGCAGCGGCCGCCCCCACTCGGTGTCGTGGTAGACGGCGTAGTCCGGGGTGCTCGCCCCCCAGGCGCAGCGGGCCAGCCCGTCGGCGCCGATCACCAGGTCACTCACGTCGCACACGCTAGGCCATCGCACCGACAGCCCATTGCCACCTGCCGCTCCACTGCCTATCGTGCTTGTTACCGACCGGTAGGTCGGGGTCACCCAGCGGGGCGTCCCCGGCCGACGACGGCGAGTGGAGGCGGCGCGATGAAGGAATTTCCGGACGTCATCGCCTGGTCGATCCCGGCCTTCCTGCTGCTCATCGTGCTGGAACGGGTCTCCTACCTGCTGCACCGCGACGACGACGAGGTCGGCTACGGCGGCGCGGACACCGCGACGAGCCTGGCGATGGGGCTCGGCAGCGTCTTCACGGACCTGCTCTGGAAGGTGCCGATCGCCGCCGCGTACGCGCTGCTCTACGCGCTCACCCCGCTGCGGATCGCCGACATCTGGTGGAGTTGGCCGCTGATCCTGCTGGCGCAGGACTTCTGCTACTACTGGTCACACCGGGGCCACCACGTCATCCGGATCCTCTGGGCCTCGCACGTGGTGCACCACTCGTCGCAGCGGTTCAACCTCTCCACCGCGCTGCGGCAGCCGTGGACCGGGCTGACCAGTTGGGTCTTCTACGTCCCGCTGATCCTGGCCGGCGTACACCCGGCGGTCGTCGCGTTCTGCGGTTCGGTCAACCTGCTCTACCAGTTCTGGATCCACACCGAGCGCATCGAGAAGATGCCACGCTGGTACGAGTTCGTCTTCAACACCCCGTCGCACCATCGCGTCCACCACGCCTCCCAGGGCGGCTACCTGGACCGCAACTTCGGCGGCATCCTGATCGCCTGGGACCGGCTGTTCGGCTCCTTCGCGGCGGAGCGGGAGCGCTGCGTCTACGGCCTGACCAAGAACGTGGGCAGTTACAACCCGGTGCGCGTGGCCTTCCACGAGTACGTCTCGATCGCCCGGGACCTGCGCGCCGCCGGGACGTGGCGGCACCGCCTGGGGCATCTCCTCCGCGCGCCGGGCTGGCAGCCGGCGCCGGGCGTGGTCAGGGCAGTCGGCCCTGCTCGACCAGACGGGCGAACCTCTTCAGCGCCTGGGTGAGGCCCAGCTTGGAGCCGGGCCAGAGCACCGGCCACGCCAGCCGGCCGGCCCGGCCGCCCGGCAGGTGGAACCACTCGTGCCAGACGACCTGGGTGCGGGCCTCGCCGAGTGCGGTGCACCGCAGGACACCCGGCCCGCGTAGCACCTGGCCGTGGTGCACGACGCCGATCTCGTACGGCTCGTCGACCCGGACCACCCGCATCTCGTCGCGCAGTGTCGCCCGGCCGAGCGCGGTCACCGCCTCGATCCGGCTGCCCTCGCGCCCGTCGCCCTCGACGACCCGGACCTGCGTGAACGGGATCCAGTCCGACTGTCGTTCCCAGGCGAGCAACGCGGCGAAGACCCGGGCCGCCGGAGCGTTGACGATGACGGTGGCGGTCACCTCACCGGCACCGGGTTGCGCCGCCTCCTGAAGATCGTCGGCGCCCTCCGGACCGGTCACGCCGACTCCGACCGGACCACCGCGCCGTGCTGCCCGGCGCCACCGGCCCGCTGGTCAGCGGCCGGCTCGTCAGCGGCCGGCTCGCGGTCAGTCGGTTCGCCGTCCGCCGGCTTGTGGGCGGTTGGCCCGCTGTCGGTACGCGTGCGGTCGGTCGGCTCGCTGTCCCCCGGTGCGACGCCGTCCGAATCGGCAGCCGAGGAGGTGGGAGCGGGCACGGCGTCGGCCGGCGATCCGTCCGCATCCGACTCCGCGGTGGCCGCGGCCGGCACCACCGTCGCGGCCTGCTCGCGGGCCTGGCGCAGCGCGTCCGCGTCGTCGATGCGGCCCTCACGCAACGCGATGACCTCCGACTCCAGCACGCCGATCAGCTCGGACTTGTAGCCGATGTCGTAGGCGGCACGGCGCATCGCCTGGTCGACCTGGGCCATCCGGTACCCGCGCAAACCGGTGTCGAACCGGACCGCGCCCACATCGGATTCCCGCAGTGGTCGGGTGCCGGGCAGCGGGATGGCCTGCGAATCCGGTTCGGTCGGCGCGAGGCCGGGATCCCGGCCACTGACCAACACCGTCACGCCGAAAACGACCGCCGCGACCGTCAATGCCACGACCAGGAGGAGCAGAAGCTGACCCATGCACTGATCGTGGCACGACAGGCGGCTGGGAGCGACCCCACCACCCCGATCGCGATCGACGCCCACGCCCGCCCCGCGCGCCGGCCGGCCGACCGGCTAGCGTCGGTGGCGGCCGGAGCGGCGGCGACGGTGCGGACAGTCGGGAGGCGTGATGGCCGGGGCACTTCGGCTTGGTGGGCGGACGTTCGCCCCGGGTGAGCTGGTGGTGATGGCCATCGTCAACCGCACACCGGACTCGTTCTTCGACCGGGGCGCCACCTTCGCCGCCGACAGCGCGCTGCGTGCCGTCGAGCGGGCGGTCGACGAGGGCGCGGCGATCATCGACATCGGCGGGGTCAAGGCGGGACCGGGCGCCGAGGTGGACGTGGCGGAGGAGATCCGCCGCACCGTGGACACCATCGCCGCTGTACGGGCCGCGTTCCCGGAGGTGGTGATCTCCATCGACACCTGGCGTGCCGAGGTGGCGACGGAGGCCGTGGCAGCCGGCGCGGACCTGCTCAACGACACCTGGTCGGGCGCCGACCCGGCGCTCGCCCGGGTCGCGGCGAGCACCGGCGCCGGCCTGGTCTGCTCGCACGCCGGCGGGCTGGTCCCCCGGACCCGGCCGCACCGGGCCGCCTTCGACGACGTGGTCGCCGACGTGGTCGAGACGGTTACCGGGCTCGCCGAGCGCGCGGTGGCGGCGGGGGTACGCCCCGACGGCATCCTCATCGACCCGGCGCACGACTTCGGCAAGAACACCCGGCACTCCCTGGAGATCACCCGCCGGTTGGACGAGCTGACCGCGACCGGCTGGCCGGTGCTGGTGGCGCTCTCCAACAAGGACTTCGTCGGCGAGACGCTGGACCTGCCGGTGGCCGAGCGGCTGGAGGGCACGCTCGCCGCGACGGCGGTCTCCGCCTGGTTGGGCGCTCGGGTGTTCCGGGCCCACCAGGTCGGGCCCACCCGTCGGGTGCTGGACATGGTCGCCTCGATCCGCGGCGACCGACCGCCCGCGGCGACCCGGCGGGGTCTGGCCTGAGTCGTCCGGTCGGTGCGGCGACCACCGTGAACGGTCGGCGGAGCGGCACGATCGCCGGAGGACGGGGCGCTCAGGTCCAGCGCAGGATGTTCCTACGCCAGGCGTAGAGGATGCCGAGGGCGAGCACCGCCACGAACACCGCCATCTCCACCACCGTGACCAGGCCGAAGCCCGGCCGGTCGAAGACCACCGCCCACGGGAAGAGGAACACCGCCTCGACCGCGAACAGCACGTACAGGTACGCGTACACGTAGTAGCGGATCTGCATCTGCGCCCAGTCGGCGCCGACCGGGTCGAGCCCGCACTCGTAGCTGGTCCGCTTGCCGAACGGGTCGGCCGGACGGGCGGGACGTAACACCCGGTTGGCCGAGAACGCCGTCACAAAGAACAGGACACTGGCGAGCAGCAAGAGCCCGAGCGTCGCGTACGAGCCCAGGTAACCGGTCACATCGGGAGCCTACCGCCCAGACGGACAGGCCGTCCCAAACACGTTACGGATTTGTTTCCGCGTGGGACTAGTGCACTGAGACAACTGTTACGAACATTGGACTTCCACCCATGGCACCGGAGGACAGATGGCCCGCGTGAAGGTATCGCCCGAACGCCGGGCTGCGGGGCGACATCCCGCGCCCCTGCTGGCGGCGTCGCTCGCGCTCGGGCTGCTCGCGGCGCTCGCGGGCGCTCCGGCCCTCGCCAGCGCGGCGGTGCCGCACACCCACCCGATCGCCGCCGTGACGGAGTCGGCGCCCGATCCCGATCCGGACCCGGAGACCACCCCGGCCCAGGAGCCCACCCCCACCGAGGATCCGGGCGGTGATCCCGCACCTACCGACCCGGCCCCGGAGACCACCGCGCCGCCGCCGGAGACGACGCCCCCGGCGCCTCCGCCGACCACCCCGCCGAACGTGCCGCCGCCCACCACCACCGCTCCCGCACCGGGGGGCAGCACGCGACCACCGACGCCCGGGCCGCCGCCTCCCCCGGTTCAGCCGCCCGCGCCGGGTGGCACGCCGGCGCCGGTGCCGAGCCCGCTCGGCGTGCAGGTGACCACCGAGGACGTCACCCTGCCCGAGGCGTACTGGAACGCGGCCAGCACCACCACCACGCTGCGGGTCACCGTGGCGAACACCGGCACCGCAGCGCAGCGCGTCCGGCTCTCGTACACCCTGCCGGCCGGGCTGAGCGACGCCGGGACGAAGGGGTGCGCCGCAGCGGGCGGCGACGCGTACCAGTGCGGTGCCTGGACGGCCGAGGCGGGCGTCCGGTTCAGCAGCCTGATCCGGCTGCGGGTCGCCGGCGACGCCTGGGAGCGGATGCCGCTCAGTGGCTCCGTGCGGGTCGTCGCGGACGCGCCGGGGGTGTCCGGCGAGGTGGCCGACGACCAGGGCTTCGCGGTGCTGTTCCCACCCGGCCCGCCGGTGCCCGGCATCTCGCTGGCCGCCGACGAGGTCGCGTTCGACATCAGCGGCGCGGCGAGCACCCTCGCGGTGCGGCTGGTCAACACCGGCACGGTGGACGCCGCCGGCCTGGTGGAGGTGATCCTGCCGGCCGGGGTGAACGTGCCGACCCCACCGGCGGGTTGCCTGCCGGTCGAGGCGTCCCGCACCCGGTGCGACGCGGGCCTGCTGTCGGCCGGCGAGACCCGCGAGCTGCGGCTGCCGGTGGAGGCGACTCCGCAGGCCCAGCGGGAGGCGCCGCTGTCCGGAGCGGTGATCGGTCAACTCGACCCGCGCAACGGCGCGACCCGGCGGGTGCAGATGAGCTTCCGCATCACCGCGGCCGCCGCGATGGCCACGCCTGTCGTCTCGCCGCCCGCGCCGACCGGCTCGCAGGGCGTACTCCCGGCGGGCGCGACCACCGACGACGACGGCGGCATGTCCTCGGTGCAGCGGACCGCGGTCATCCTGATCGCGGTCTCCGCGCTGCTGGTGGTGCTGGCCCTCACGCTGGCGACCACCTCGCTGCGCCGCCGCCTCGGCGGGCCGCCGGCAGAGCCCACGGCTCCGCCCACCGAATGACCGATCGACGACCCTGGCCGTCCCCGGCCGGGGTCGCGGCCGGCCGGGGACGGTGATCTGAATTACGGCGGCCAGGGCGAAACCCCGCAAACTTGGGCAAATATCGGGTCGATCGGGTCTCAGTCGGCGGACCTCCGGGGAGGGTCGGGGGTCCGTTCGACGTAGGCTCTGGGGGAGGAACGACAGCGCTTGCGGGCCCGCAGTCGCGAACGAAGGTGGCACAGTGACCAAGCAGATCCGTCAACTCGACCGGGTGGTCATCCGGTTCGCCGGCGACTCCGGCGACGGCATGCAGTTGACCGGCGACCGGTTCACCTCCGAGACGGCGCAGCTCGGCAACGACATCTCCACGCTGCCGAACTTCCCCGCTGAGATCCGGGCTCCCGCCGGCACCCTGCCCGGTGTGTCGAGCTTCCAGGTGCACTTCGCCGACTACGACATCCTCACGCCGGGCGACGCGCCGAACGTGCTGGTGGCGATGAACCCGGCCGCGCTCAAGGCCAACCTGGCCGACCTGCCGCGCGGCGCGGACATCATCGTCAACACCGACGAGTTCACCCGGCGCAACCTGGCCAAGGTCGGCTACCAGACCAGCCCGCTGGACGACGACTCGTTGGCCGGCTATGTCGTGCACCCGGTGGCGCTGACGTCGATGACGGTCGGGGCGCTCGCCGCGTACGAGGTGTCCAAGAAGGACGCCGAGCGGTCGAAGAACATGTTCGCCCTCGGTCTGCTCTCCTGGATGTACTCCCGGCCGTACGAGTCGACCCTGCGCTTTCTGGAGCGCAAGTTCGCGGCCCGTCCCGAGCTGGTCGCCGCGAACGTGGCCGCCTTCAAGGCCGGCTGGAACTTCGGCGAGACCACCGAGGACTTCGCGGTCCGCTACGAGGTCAAGCCGGCGAAGATGCATCCCGGCACCTACCGCAACATCACCGGCAACGCCGCGCTCTCGCTGGGCCTGGTCGCCGCCGGGGTGCGCTCGGGGTTGCCGGTCTTCCTCGGGGCGTACCCGATCACTCCGGCGTCGGACATCCTGCACGAGCTGAGCAAGCACAAGCGCTTCGGCGTGCTGACCATGCAGGCCGAGGACGAGATCGCCGCGGTCGGCGCGGCGCTGGGCGCGTCCTATGGCGGGTCGCTCGGGGTGACCACCACCAGCGGGCCGGGTGTGGCGCTCAAGAGCGAGACGATCTCCCTGGCGGTGGCGTTGGAGTTGCCGTTGGTGATCGTGGACGTGCAGCGGGCCGGGCCGTCGACGGGCATGCCGACCAAGACCGAGCAGGCCGATCTCAACATGGCGCTGTACGGCAGGCACGGCGAGGCGCCGGTCGCGGTGATCGCGCCCAAGTCGCCGTCGGACTGTTTCTTCGCGGCGTTGGAGGCGGCGCGGATCGCGTTGACCTACCGCACGCCGGTGATCCTGCTGTCGGACAACTACGTGGCCAACGGTTCCGAGCCGTGGCTGCTGCCCGACGTGGAGTCGCTGCCCGACCTGCGGGTCGAGTTCGCCACCAGGCCCAACGGCGACGACGGCACGACCTTCCTGCCGTACCTGCGTGACCCGGAGACCCTGGCCCGGCCGTGGGCGATCCCCGGCACCCCGGGGCTGGAGCACCGCATCGGTGGGCTGGAGAAGGCCGACAAGACCGGTGACATCTCGTACGACCCGGCGAACCACGACTTCATGGTCCGCACCCGGGCGGCCCGGATCGAGACGATCCCGGTGCCGGACATCGAGGTGGAGGACCCGGACGGCGACGCGCGGGTGCTGGTGCTCGGCTGGGGCTCGACGTACGGGCCGATCGGCGCCGCCTGCCGTGGCGTCCGCCAGCGCGGGCTGTCCATCGCCCAGGCGCACCTGCGGCACCTGGCCCCGATGCCGGCCAACCTCGGTGAGGTGCTGCGCTCCTACGACAAGGTGGTCATCCCGGAGATGAACCTGGGCCAGCTGGCCCACGTCATCCGGGCCCGCTACCTGGTCGACGCGATCAGCTACAACCAGGTCCGCGGCCTGCCGTTCACGGCCGCCGAGCTGGAGACGACGCTGGAAGAGGTCCTGAAGAATGTCTGAGCCCGTCGCCCTCAAGCTCACCGCGAAGGACTTCAAGTCCGACCAGGAGGTGCGCTGGTGCCCCGGCTGCGGTGACTACGCGATCCTGGCGGCCATCCAGCAGTTCATGCCGGAGCTGAACATCCCCCGCGAGCGGACGGTGTTCGTCTCCGGGATCGGCTGCTCGTCCCGCTTCCCGTACTACATGAACACGTACGGGATGCACTCGATCCACGGCCGCGCCCCGGCGATCGCGACCGGCCTGTCGGTGTCCCGGCCGGACCTGTCGGTCTGGGTGGTCACCGGTGACGGCGACGCGCTGTCCATCGGCGGCAACCACCTGATCCACGCGCTGCGCCGCAACGTCAACCTCAAGATCCTGCTGTTCAACAACCGGATCTACGGCCTGACGAAGGGTCAGTACTCGCCCACCTCCGAGGTCGGCAAGGTCACCAAGTCGACCCCGGCCGGCTCGGCCGACGCACCGTTCAACCCGCTCTCGCTCGCGCTCGGCGCGGAGGCCAGCTTCGTCGGTCGGACCATCGACTCGGACCGCAAGCACCTGCAGTCGGTGCTGCGGGCCGCCGCCGAGCACGAGGGTTCGGCCTTCGTGGAGATCTACCAGAACTGCAACATCTTCAACGATGGGGCGTTCGAACAGCTCAAGGACCCGTCCACCCGGGACGACTACCTGATCCGCCTCGAACACGGGCAGCCGATCACCTTCGGCGCGGACGGGCGGTTCTGCGTGGTGCACCCGCCGGGCGCGTTCGGCCTGGAGGTCCGGGAGACCGCCTCGGTCCGCCCGGAGGAGATCGTCGTGCACGACGCGACGGTGACCGACCCCGCGTACGCCTTCGCGCTGTCCCGGCTGCCCGGCCTGGACCTGCGCAACACCCCGATCGGGGTGTTCCGGTCGGTGGACCGGCCGTCCTACGACAGCGTGGTCCAGGGCCAGCTCGCGGCGGCGAAGGCGACTGTCACCGAGACCCCCGAGCAGCAGCTCGCCGGCCTGCTGGGCAGTGGCGACACCTGGACGATCCTCTGATTCGGCGTACCTGACGAGAGCGGCCGTCCCCAGTTCGGGGGCGGCCGCTCTCGTCGTTCCGGCGTTGCTTCAGCGCTGGGCGGAGGCCGGCAGCCAGAGGTTGTCGATCTCCTTCTCGGTCGCCGCGAGGCTCGCCTCGTGCAGCGGGATCAGCTCGGCCATCGCCGGCACCGACGGGGCCAGGGTCAGCTCGGTGCTGATGAAACGCGGCTCCAGGCCGGTCATCGACAGGCCGTGCGGGAGCCACTGCTCCGCGTGGTCCCAGCCGTGTCGCGGGGTGCCCTCGCCGTAGCCGCCACCCCGGGTGGCCAGCACCACGAACTCGCGGCCGCTGAGCAGGCCCTCCTGCGTCGTCGGGTCGTAGGTGAGGCCGGCGACGATCAGGTGGTCGACCCAGGACTTCACGCTGCTCGGCGCCCCGTAGTTGTAGAGCGGCAGCCCGAGCAGCACCACGTCGGCCTGCTTCACCTCGTCGACCAACCGCACGCTGAGCTCCCAGGACTCGCGCTGGGCCGGAGTGTGCTGCTCCGGCGGCGTCATCCGCGCCAGCCCGCCCTCCGAGTCCAGGTGCGGCAGCGGCTCGGCGCCCAGGTCACGGTAGGTCACCGTGCCGTCGGGGTGTGCCGCGCGCCAGGCCGCGGCGGCACGGGCGGTGAGCCGCCGACTGACCGACCAGTCACCCCGGATGCTCGAATCGATATGCAGCAGGTTCATGATTTCTCCTCCAAGGATCGTCTGTGTAGCGCCAACTATTTATAGCAGGCAGATGTTCCGACGGCTCGGTAGACTGGGTCACATGTCCGCCCTACCGCTGGATCCCTCGGAGCACCGCTCAGGAGCCCTGCTGGATCACCTGGCGCGGCGGATGCGACTGCGGGCCGAGTCGGTGCTCGCGCCACTGGGCCTGCGGCCCCGACACCTGGTCGCGCTCACGGTGCTGCGCGCGGGCGGCGGCACCAGCCAGCAGGCGCTCGCCAGCACCCTGGAGATGGACAGCACCAACATCGTCGGGCTGCTCAACGATCTCGAGGCGAAAGACCTGGTCGAGCGGCGACGGTCACCCCAGGACCGCCGCCGACACGTCGTCGAACTCACCGAAGATGGTGCGAAACGCCTCAAAGAGGCGGAATGCGCCCTCGCGGGCGCCGAGGACGAGGTGTTCGGGGCGCTGGAGCCGGCCGAGCGGGAAACGCTCTACGAGCTGCTCAGGCGGGCCGCCACCACGACACCGATCAGCTGCGGCGAAGCGCTCATCGAGGAGCCCGACGCCTGCTGACGTGCCAGCGTCAGACAGTCGCCGTGGACTGCGGGCGGTCGTCGCGGACGTGCACCAGCATGTCGCCGGTCTCGATCACCGCACCGGCCCGGTCGGCCAGGGTGACCACCTTGCCGCGTCGCACCAGGGCGATCACGAGGGAATCCAGCTCGCGCGGCGAGCGACCCACCTCGTCCCGCTCCGCCGAGCGCATCGCCAGCGCCATGCCCTGCCCGGGCGTGAGCAGGTCCTCCACCACGTCGATCAACGGCGGCGCCGAGGTGGACAGGCCGAGCAGCCGGCCGGCGGTCGCCGAGGAGACGATGACGTGGTGCGCGCCGCTCTGCTTGAGCAGCGGGGCGTTCTCCGCCTCCCGCGCCGCCGCGATGATCCGGACCTGCCCGGCGGTGAGCTGCCGTACGGTCAGCGCCACCAGCACCGAGGCATCGTCACTGTCGGTCGCGATGATCACTGCCTTCGCGTTGCGCACGTGCGCCTCGTTCAGCACCGACGACCGCGTCGCCGACCCCTCGATCGCCACCAGCCCGGCCGACGTGGCCTGCCGCAGGGCGGCGCTGCTGCGCTCCACCACCACGATCCTCGACTTGTCCAGGCCGTTCTCCATCAGGGCGTTGACCGCACTGCGGCCCTTGGTGCCGTAGCCGCAGATGATGACGTGGTCCTTCACGACTCTCCTCCACCGCGACAGGCGACGGCCGGTCCGGTACTGCTCGGTCAGGACTTCCAGGGTGGTGCCGACCAGGATGATCAGGAAGAGCACCCGGGCCGGGGTGACGAACAGGACGTTGACCAGCCGGGCCGACGGCGCGGCCGGGGTGATGTCCCCGTAACCGGTCGTGGAGAGCGAGACGACCGCGTAGTAGAAGCAGTCGAGCAGGGTGAGGCCGTCCTCGTTGACGTCGCGGTAGCCGTCCCGGTCCAGATAGACCGCCGCCACCACGGCGAAGACCAGACCCAGGGCGGCCGCGAGCCGAAGGCTCAGCGCGCTCAGCGGGCCCCGGCGCTGCGCGGGAAAATGGATCACCGTCGAACCTGCTCCGCCGCCGTCGCCTGCACGAGCACAACATAGCGGGTACGCCGCACGCCGCACGCCCGGGTCGCGCAGCGGACACCGCACCGCCCCCGGCACGCCACTGTCGGACGACACCACCGAGCCCGGTGCGGGCCGGCAGCCGGGATCCGTGACGAGCGGCGGACGGCTGCGGCGCGCGACCGCACGGGACCGCCGACCGGTCCGACAACCGGCATGATGGAGGTGTTCCTCCGACGACCGCGAGAGTGAGGTCCGCATGTCGTTGCTGCGACGAGTGATCGGCGGGGTGCTGCGCCGGCTGCGCCAGAGCCAGGGCCGCACACTGCGCGAGGTGGCCGCGTCCGCCGGGGTCTCGGTGCCCTACCTGTCCGAGGTCGAGCGCGGCCGCAAGGAGGCATCCTCGGAGGTGCTCGCGGCGATCTGCCGGGCGCTCGGCATCCAACTCTCCGACCTGCTCGAAGCGGCCCGCGACGACCTGCGCCGCGTCGAACGTCGCCTCCCCGCCGCACCCCGGGCCGCGCTGGCCCGGCTGGAGCGGGTGCCCTCGGCGCGCACCGAGACCGGTTCAACCTTCCGGATCGGCTTCCAGCCGGGTGGGTCCACGCCACCCGTGGCCGCCGTCCCGGCCCCCGTTCGGCAGCCGGCCGGGCCGGTGCTGCGGCTGGGCGGGCCGATCCTGCACGTCGGCGGTCCGGCATCGCCGGTCGGGTCGACAGTCGGCGGGGCGGGGCTGCGGGTCCGGCTGATCGCCTCCGCGCCGACCGGGCGCCCCGGCCCGCGTACCTCCAAGATGCTGGCCTGCCGCCGGGCCCTGACGGGCCGGCGGCGGCTGACCCTGGTGTAGGCCCGCCGGGTTCTGCCGTCGGCGGATCTGCCGGCGGCAGAATCCCTGGCTGGCCGCCGGTCACCGCCGCAGGCTGGAGGTGCCGGTCCCCCGGGTGGTTTCCCCGCCCGCCGGCACGGCGGAGGGCGGCGACAGATGATCGGGTACGGCGTACAGATGCGGGACAGTGGGCAACCGACATTCGGTGACCAGGTGTTCGAGCGGCTGCTGCGGGAGCGGATCGTCTTTCTCGGCACCGAGGTGACCGAGGAGTCGGCCAACCAGATCTGCGGGCAGATCCTGCTGCTCGCGGCCGAGGACGCCGAGCGGGACATCTACCTCTACATCAACTCGCCGGGTGGCTCGGTGAGCGCCGGAATGGCGGTCTACGACACGATGCGCTACGTCCGCAACGACGTGGCCACGCTGGCGCTCGGGTTCGCGGGCTCGATGGGGCAGTTCCTGCTGTGCGCGGGCGCGGCCGGCAAGCGGTACGCGCTGCCGCACTCGCGGATCATGATGCACCAGCCCTCCGGCGGGATGGGCGGCACCGCCTCGGACATCACCATCCAGGCCGAGAACATGCTGCACGTGAAGCGGACCATGCAGGAGCTGATCGCCGAGCACAGTGGACGGACGCTCGACGAGATCCAGCGGGACTGGGACCGGGACCGCTGGTTCACCGCCGAGCAGGCCCGGGAGTACGGCCTCGTCGACCGGGTGCTCACCCGCGCCGATCAACTGCCGGCGGACTGACGTCGGACTCCTACGTCACCAGGCCCGCGCGGTAGGCGTAGACCACCGCCTGTACCCGGTCGCGCAGGTCGAGCTTGGTGAGGATGCGTGACACGTACGTCTTGACGGTCTCCTGGCTGATCACCAACGTCGCGGCGATCTCGCTGTTGGACAGGCCATCCGCGATGAGGCGCAACACCTCCAGCTCACGTGGGGTCAGCCCGACGTCGTCCGGCGTGCCCTCGGCGGGGCGGATCCGCGCCGCGTACCTGCCAACGAGCTGTCGGGTCACCTCGGGCGCCAGCAGTGCCGCACCGCTCGCGACGGTGCGGATACCGTGCAGCAGTTGGGTCGGCGGGGCGTCCTTCAGCAGGAACCCGCTCGCTCCCGCGCGCAGCGCCTCGTACACGTACTCGTCGAGGTTGAACGTCGTCACCACCAGCACCTTCACGGGCTGGGCCACCCCGGCACCGGCCAGCAGGCGCGTCGCCTTGATGCCGTCGAGCACCGGCATCCGTACGTCCATCACGACCACGTCCGGATGCAGGCGCTGGGCGAGGTCGACCGCGGCACGCCCGTCGCCGCACTCACCCACCACCTCGAGATCGGGCTGAGCGCCGATGATCGTCGCGAAGCCGGTGCGGATCAACGCCTGATCGTCGCAGACCAGCACCCGGATCGGCGTCGTCATGACGGGCTGCCGGTGGGAATGCGGGCACGCACGACGAAGCTGCCGTCCGCCTGCCGTCCCGCGCTGAAGTCGCCACCGAGCACGTCGACCCGTTCGCGCAGTCCCGCGAGGCCACGCCCGCTCCCGCCGGGACCCTCGGAGTACGAACCCGAACCCTCGGTGCTGACCTGCACAGTGGTCTCCATCTCGCCGTGCTGTACGTGAACAGTGGTGCGGCTGCCGCGCGCGTACTTGAGGGCGTTCGTCAGCGCCTCCTGCACCACCCGGTAGGCAACCACCTCGGCACCGCCTGTCGTCTCCGCGGGGCTGCCGTCCTCGGTGAAATCCACCGGCTGACCCGCCTGCCGCGTCTGCGCCACGAGGGCGTGCAGCTCGCCCACGGCCGGCGTACGCGGGTCGGTGCTGTGGTCGGGGTTGAGCAGGTCGAGCAGGTGCCGCAGATCGGTGATGGCCCGGCGGCCGGTGTCGGTGATGGCGGTCAGGGTCGTGTCGAGGCGCTCCGGGGCGGCGGTCAGGTAGCGGGCCGCCTCGGCCTGCACGACCATCGCCGTCACATGGTGGGTCACGATGTCGTGGAGTTCGCTCGCGATGCGGGTGCGTTCGGCGGCGCGGGCGGTCGCCGCGACATGGCGACGGCGTTCGGCTTCGACGGCCCGGGCCTCCCGCAACCACGCGCCGACGCCCCACGCGAGGACCAGCAACAGGTAGAACGTGGCGAAGCCGAGCACGCCCTCGGTCGACCCCTGTCGGTCGAGAGCGACGGCCAGCGCCACGTACGCGGCGGAGCCCAGCACCATGGTGGCACGTCGATGACGTTGCACGTGTGCCCCTGCGCTCAGCAGCGCGATCGCCAACGCGGAGCCCGCCACCGTGTGATAGGCGCGCAGCTGGTCGATCACGAAACCGACCGACACCAGGGCGAGGCAGAGGGCAGGCCAGCGCCGGCGGACGGCGAGTGGGAGGCACTCCAGGGCGATCACCGCGACGGTCAGCGCGTCGAAGGGACGCCCCGGCAGGTCGCCGAGCTGCGTACCGTGATTGCGGAGCGGCGGCACCACCGACGCCAGAGCGAGCAGCAGCGCCAACGGTAGATCCCGGACCGTGACGGGCCACCGCCGCCACGAGCCCGGGACCATCCGAAGGTCGATCATCAGGAAACCGTAACCGGCGCCGGCTCGGCGACGACCGCCTTGCGGCGACGCGGAACGATGTGACCCCGGCGGCGAGCCAGCCACATGAACACCACGGTCAGCGCCACACCCGCCGCCACCGTGTACAGGCTGCCCTCCGGTCCGAAGTCGCCGCCGGTGACCAGGGCCGGGCCCGACAGCGAGGTGTCCAGCAGGCCCTCGGACTCGCCGTTCCCGGACACCACCACGCTGAAAATACCGCCGGCGGCGAAGTTCCAAGCGAAGTGCAGGCCGATCGGCACCCACAGGTTGCGGGTGGCGGCGTAGCAGGCCGCGAGCATGAACCCGGCCTCGACCGCGATGCAGATCGCACCCCACACGCTGGCGTCGGGGTTGAACAGGTGCATCAGGCCGAACACCGCGCCGGTGAGCGCCAGCGCGATCCAGGTGCCCGTACGCTCCTCGACGATCCGGAACAGCACACCCCGGAACATCAACTCCTCGGTCACGGCGGCGGCGGCCATGAACCCGAGCAGCGCCACCGCGCCGGTCACCGACCCCAGTCCGTCGATGTCGTAGTCGGCAACGAAGGCGATGTTGACGATCACCGCCGCGAACATCGCGAACCCGATCAGAAGTCCTCGGGTGATCCGAGCGCCTGCCCCGGACCGCTCCAACTCGGTGACCGGGCGACGTTCGGTACGCCGTACCACCCACCCGTAGACGAGGACGGCGACCACGGCCGTCGACAGACCGAGGAGCAGGGTGAGCAAGTCGTTTCCCTCGACCGCGGCGATGGCCTGGCCACCGACGAAGGCGACCGCCGCAACGGTCACGAGCTGCTTCAACAGGCGCATGATGACTCCTTCAACGAGGTCCCCGGCGGTAGCGCCGCGGCCACGTCAAACGCTATGGAGCCGCCGGTCAGGAATCGTCACCGCGCGGTGGACACTTGCGGGTAGCTCGCACGAGGGACAACGGCCTCGTCGACCAGGTTCTCAGCCGAGCGGGACAGCTGAAAACCGTCCGGCTCCTGCACCTGTCGCCTCGGCCTGTTCGCGCGGCGTCCGCCACTCGTGAAAATCGGGTAGCGGTGGGCGGTTAGGGTCACGTCTATGCGTCGACTGATCCCTACCCTTTCGATTGCCCTCGCCGCCGCCCTCGTGGCCGGCTGCGGCACCAGCTCCGGTGACAGCACCGGAGGGGCCGGGCCCTCCGCGGCCCCCGCCACGTCCAAGGTCGAACCGGTCGCCGCCGTGCGACAGGCCATGGACCGCAGTCTCGCTGGCACGGTCACCATGGACGCCTCGGTCAAGGCCGGCAACCAGTCGATCACCCTCAGCGGCAAGATGGACCCCGCCGCCAAGGCGATCCACGTCACCGGGAACGCCCCGGAGCCGATCGAGGCCCGGCTGATCGGCGATGCCGCCTACATCAAGTCGGACTCGCTCGAGGGCGAGAAGCCCTGGATGAAGATCGACCTCAACAAGCTCCGGCCGACCAGCTCGCTGCGCCAGTCGTTCGACCTCAAGGCGCAGACCGGCATCATCGGCGGCATCGTGACCGCCCAGGAGGTGAGCCCCGGCCGCTACAGCGGCACCGCCGACCTGAACAAGGCCGCGGAGGCCGCCGGCACCGACGGTGGGATGCGCGACGGCCTCAAGTCCACCGCCAAGCTGGCGAAGGACCCGGCGGCGGTCCCCTTCGAGGCGACAGTCGACGCCGACGGCCGGCTCACCGCGCTCTCCTACACGGTCGCCACGAAGAGCCTCGGTGATCTCGTCACCGACATGAAGATGAGCGGCTTCGGCGAGAAGGTCTCGGTGACCGCGCCGCCCGCCGGCGACACCGAGCCCGCCTCCGCGGACATGTACAAGTTCCTCTGACCCTGCGACGAAGCGGTGCCCTCCGGGATGACCCGGAGGGCACCGCTTTCTGCTGAGCGCGCGCCCGTAACGTTTCGCGGAGCTGCCCCGTCCCTGAGGTGACAACCACAGGGAGGGTGCATGTTCGCCGCTTACGTGACAGTCACCATCATCGCCTCGGTGTTCACCGGCACCGCCGCGGTCACCTACCTCATCGGCCACGACTATCCCAAGGCCCAGGCGGACATGAAGCGGGTGCCACGGTCCTGGCTACCGGTGCTGGGCCTGCTGTTGGCGGCCGGCTCCGTGGGGCTCCTTGCCGGTTTCGCCGTACCGCTGCTGGGGACGCTCGCCGCGGCGGGGCTGGTGCTCTACTTCGTCGGCGCGCTCATCGCCCACCTCCGGGTGGGATCACGCGATCTCGTGGGATGGGCCGTCTTCTTCGTCACCGTGCTGGCCGCGCTCGCCGTTCACCTGGCCTACCGCTGGTGACTGCCCGGACGCCCCACGGTCGCCGCTGGACCGCGACTCCTCAGGGGAGTGCGTCGAATCGGGCTCGGGCTTCGAACACCCGGTCCATGTGTGATTCCGCCCAGTCCTTGATGGAGATCATGACCGGGAACAGTTCATGGCCCAGCGGGGTGAGCTCGTAGTCGACGCGGACCGGCACCGACGCCGTGACCGTGCGGGTGACCAGGCCGTCGCGCTCCAGCGTCCGCAGGGTCTGCGTGAGCATCTTCTGACTGATGCCGGCGATGCGGCGGGCGAGCTCGCCGTGCCGTTGCGGGCCGTTGGCAAGCGCCGGGATCACCAGCGCCACCCACTTGTCGGTGAGCCTGCTCAGCAGCTCCCGCGTCGGGCAGCGCTCCAGGAACGCGTCGTAATCACGTTTTGCCTGCTCGCGGCGTTGCGCCGCCGTTGTCGTCGCCATCTTGCCCTCCTGCGGTGCCCTAGGCACTCCAAGGTACCTACTTCCTTATGGTGCCCGCCACTTCGTACGGTCGAGGTGATCACGACAGCTACGAAGGAGACGACGATGCGCGCAGTCCGCTACGAAGAGTTCGGAGGCCCGGAGGTCCTGCACGTGGCCGACGTACCGACGCCCGAAGCCGGCCCGGGACAGGTGCGGGTGCGCGTCGCCGCGTCCGTCGTCCACCCGGTCGACCTCATCGTCCGCTCCGGCGGGTTCCCGGCGCCGCTGCCGACCGGCCTGCCGTACACGCCCGGGTGGGACGTGGTCGGCACCGTCGACGCCGTCGGGCCATCGGTCGACGAGCACACGATCGGCGATGAGGTCATCGGCTTCTCGCCGTGGCTGCAAACCACCACCGGCGCCCACGCGGAGTACGTGGTGCTCGACGCCACCTCGCTGACCCCCGCACCCACCGGCGTCCCCGCCACCGAGGCGGCGACCCTGCCGACCAACGGCCTCGCCGCCGCCCAGGCTCTCGACCTGCTCGCGCTCCCGGCGGGCTCGACAGTGCTCGTCACCGGCGCCGCCGGGCAGGTCGGCGGGTTCGTCCTGGCCCTGGCGCGGGCGGCCGGCCTGCGGGCCACCGGCCTCGCCGGCCCCGACGACCGCGAGTTCGTCGAATCGCTGGGCGCGGCGTTCCTGTCGCGCTCCGACGAACCGACCGGGACGTACGACGCGGTCATCGACCTGGCGGTGATCGGTTCCTCGCTGCTGGACCGCGTCCGGGACGGCGGCGGCTACGTGGCCGCGTCACCTCCGCTGCGCCCGGAGCCGGTGCGGGGCATCCAAACCTTCGCGCTGGAGGTGGAGTCGGACGGATCCCGGCTGGCAGAACTGGTCAAGCTCGTCACCAGCGGCGACATCCCGCTGCGGGTCGCCGGCGTGTACCCCTTCGCCGCCGCGGCCACCGCCCACGAACGGCTCGCCCAGGGCGGCGTACGCGGCGGCGTGGTCATCATCCCCTGACCGGCGGAATCACCCCACCAGGTTGATCCAGTAGCGCCTCACCGGGCCATGTCCGGTGTCGCGGATGCCGTCAAGAACACCGCCGTTGCGTTCGACGGTTCGCGCCGAGGCAAGGTTGTCCGCGAGGCAGATGACAAGGACACGGTCCAGGCCCAGCGCAGCCCGGGCCTCCTTGAGCATCTCGCCCAGCGCCCAACTCGCCACGCCGCGTCCACGCGCGGACGGGCGTACGCCGTAGCCGATCTGCCCGAGGGCGTCGTCGAACGTGTGCCGCAGCGCGATTCCACCGAGAACCTGACCGTTTGCGACGATCCACCGGGGCGAGCCGTGCTCCTCGTCCGGGCACGGAGTTCCGGCGGGATGGACCAGCCGGGTCCGCTGACGCACCCAGTCGGCGAAGCCATCCGGCGAATCCACGTCGTCGTCAGCGCCCAGACCGAAGCCGTCCTCGTGCACGCCGGGGCCCCAGTCGTCGCGGCACCGCAGGAAGGCAGCATGCAGGTCGATGGTCGGCAGGATCAGTTCGGGCATGCGGCCGACGGTAATGCTGGCCCAGCGGCCGGGCCAGCACTACCGTCCCAACGCTCGTCAGAGCGCCGCCGTCCCATGACGTTGCTGTCGACAGCCGTTCCGGCCGCGAGCCGGACGCTTTCCGCTGAGTCCGCCTACCGATGGCAAATCTGTTGCCGGGCGGACTGCACTCTGCGACGCTCCGTCGATGTTCGACAAGCCTCGCGTCGACCAGCGGTTGCTGGCCGCTGAGGTGGCCGCCGCCTGGGCCGTGGACGTCACCGACCTCGTCTTTCTGCCGGTCGGGCTCGACGAGAGTGCGTGGGCGTACCGGGTCGACACGTCTGCCGGCGACCGCTACTTCCTGAAGATGCGCCGCGGTGAGTTCACCGAGGCGGCAGTCCTGTTGCCCCGCTTTCTCCGAGCGCAGGGCGTCCGGCAGGTCGTAGCGCCGATCGACCTTCCCGAGGGCGGAGCCGGTCGCGGGTTCGGGCACTACCAGCTGCTGCTCTATCCGTTCCACGACGGCGGCAGTCTGTGGGATCGCGGTCTCACCGACCGTCAGTGGGTCGAGTACGGCGAGTTCCTGGGTCGGCTGCACGCGGTCAGGCCGAGCGCCGACCTCGCCGGGGTCCTGCCGGTCGAGACCTACCGATCGAACGCGGGCGAGCGGCTACGCGTCCTCGGGAAGCAGGCTGCGGCGAGCGAGGCCCTCGGCGCCTTCTGGGACCGGTACGGTGCGGCGCTGCACCGGTTGTCGGCAACGGTCGATGAGCTCGCCTCCCGAGTGACGCACGCGCACCACGTGATCTGCCACGCCGACATCCACCCCGGCAACCTGCTCGCTGACGGCGACGGTCCGCTGCACGTCGTGGACTGGGATGCGCCGATCCTGGCACCGCGCGAGCGGGACCTGATGTTCGTCTACAGCCAGGACTTCGGCGACCACCCGGTCAACGCCCACCGGGCGGAGCTCTTCCGCCGAGGCTACGGGCCGCTGGAACCAGACCAGACCATGCTGAGCTACTACCGCGCCGAGCGGCAGCTCGACGACGTCGCCGCATTTCTGTCCAGCGTCCTCAGCCGCCACTCCAGTCCGGAATCCCAGGCCAACGACAGGCACTGGCTGACCCGCATCGCCGAGACCGTCGCCGAGACCACCTACACGCCCTGACCTGCTCCCGACCGGTCAGCGCGCTGCCACAACCTGTCGCTTCGCACTTGCGGTTGATCCATCAATGCAGCATCTGCGTGGAGGGCTGCGCGTGCCAAACCGATCGACGTGCGAGCGTATCCGCAGGTCAGGTGGCGCTTTGGCTGATCTTCGAGGTGCCCCCGGCAGGATTCGAACCTGCGACACACGGTTTAGGAAACCGATGCTCTATCCCCTGAGCTACGAGGGCGCGAGGGCCCAGTCTAGCGACCTGGGGTTCACCAGGGACGGCAGGGAGTGGCCCGGGTTCACCGCGTTCCCCGGGCGGCCGTTCTCCCAGCCCAAGGCCACCTCTGAGCACACGAACCCCGGTCTGCGACCGGCGACCAGCTGCGGTGACCCGCGTTGGCACCGGTTCACCCGGGTTGCCATCCGCTGGAGAGCACACAGCGCGCGCATCATGGAAGATGATCTGGACTGCCCGCTCCGCCGGCTAGGCACCGCCTCCCAAGGGGGATTCTGGCCAGGTCGCAGTCAGCCGCGCGGTGACTGGTCGTCCTTGTAACGGGTCAGGTCCGTCGAGTCGAGAGAGGCGACGTCGACGTCGCGCACGGACGGCGGGGTCGAAGCGGCTTCGTTCGTCAGCGGGTCACCGGCGCTGGGCTGGTTCATTGGGTGATGAGGTCGTCTATGCCGTAGTGGCTCCACCAGGTAGGCCGGTGTCTGCGGAGTTTGCCTCCGACGCGGGTCAGCAGGAGCCAGTTGCCGTTCTGGACCAGCGCCGCGTCCTCCTGCCGGGCGGCCAACACCCGGGCCACGGCCTTCATCATGTTTGGGATCCCCTTGTCGACCACGTCGTCTGCCCGCATGGAGAAGTCGATGTCGACGTACGTCTCCGGCTCCCACTCCCAGCGGGCACCGTCGTCGGCCTCGGCATCGAAATAACCCTGGCTCCCTGAGGAGACGGTCAGCGCGTACCCGCGGGTGTCGTAGAGGCGAGCGCTGAACAGCCGCGGGTTGGTGCCGCTCGGCTTGGGCTTCTCGGCGGCGTCCGCCGCCACGAGATCAGCCACGTGGTCCAGGGGCAGGTCACCGGCGAGGGTCAACCTGAACTCGACAGCCATCTCTGCGCCTCTCCTCAGTCTCGACGGACGATCTGCACGATCGCGCCACTCGTCGTTACCGCGACGAGTTCTTTCAGCCTCTCGACGGGCCAGGTGTCGAACTGTGTCCGCAGGGCCGCGAGGTCTCCGTGCCAGTCGTGCAGGTTCAGCACCACGCGTTGGGTCTGCTCCTTGTCGACCTTGGCGCGGACCTCGCTCCAGACGCCCCGCACTGGCTTGCCGAGAGTGGGCGAATAGCAGTCGAACACGTGACCTTCGATCAAGTAATCCGGGTCTTTGTTCGGGTTGCCCGAGTCGCCGGTACGGAGCCGGGCGTCGGCGATCTCCTGCCTGGTGGGGTTCTGGTGGACCCGGTAGCTCTTGCTGGCGACTATATCGGCGCATTCGTTCTCGAGCTCCAACGGACGCCGGCCTTCGTCGTCCAACCGGGGTGGAATTCTGGTTTTCGGACCGGTCGGCGTCCCGCCCGGGACACCGGTTGGCTGTCTGGTCCAGGGCGTGCCGTGGCCGCGGTCAGCAGATGTGGCGTCGCCGGCGGCATGAGGTGTCGACGGCGGGTCACCGTGCTCGAAAGGGGTAGGGCTGGCCGGTGGATGACCGCCAGCCCCTGTCAGTTTCCCGACGACCCCAACTGCCGGGCCTGCGCGATCGCCGCTTCGACGGCCTGCCGGGCCCCGCCAGTGCGCTGAACCATCAGCACCAGGACCTGCTTGATGGCCTCCAACGCCTGCAACAGCGGCCCAGGCTGCCCACCCTGCAGGACCATGGCGACGAGTTGCTGCGCCTCACCGACTCCGGTGATGGCCCCGGTCGCAGCGTCACGAGCGGCGTCCACGGCGCTCTGCACGGGCGCCAGCCCGGCGATCGTCTCCTGGGGGGTGGCTTCGTTCGGCACCGCCGCGGTGGCCTTCGTCGCCTCACTGATCGAACCGGCGAGACTCCCCAGGCCGCCCTGGATGCCCGTGATCGCGTTGCGCAACCGCGCCACACCCGCCGCGACGGCGACGAAGCCCGCGCCCGCAGCCCGCAGCGCCACCTCCTGCGCCTGGCTGTCCGCGGCGGCTGCCAACCCCTGCGCGCGTTCGACCCCGGCCATCAACGCGCGGAGTTCACCGGCGAGCTTCTCGAGCTGCGACACGTGACCGACATCCCCCATGGACGAAAGCTAAAGTGCCCGACAGCTGAAACTACCGGGTCTCTTGCGGGGCCACCAGACACGGCGAGGCGGTCGGCAACTGGCATCCGCCCCTGAGATTCCCCCGGTTCGCCGGAGGCGAAAGGGATTGTGCAGGTTCTGGATCCGCCTGAAGAGGTGAGGGCGGCCTGGCATCGGCTGATCCATGCTTTGCGGTCTGGCGGGCACGTGCCCAAGGGCTGGCATCTGGTTCACGCCGCCGAAACACCGGTGACCTAGCGACCGAGCTAAGGCGGGGTCCGGGCCCGCATAGCAGTGCTCCAGTTCGTCTTCGGCCTGGAACAAGGGACGCCCGTCCATCTCTGCCCTGCAGACGTCATAGCTGACCAGCTCAAGATCGCTGCCGATCCCTGAGGCGAGCGCAGCTCGTCATCGGACCGATCCGCGCCACCGGCGAGCCGGGCTGCTGTGGTGTGGCCATCACCGTGGTCGAGCACGAGCCGATGGACGCACCCGCTGACTCGGCCCCTGACGCTGACGTCTCCACCGTGCACAGAATCGAGGACCTGCCGCGGCATCTCGTGCGCGGCCTTCGGCGGCAGGTCCCGCTCTCCTAGAGCTGCTCCCGACGGCTCAGCCACTCACGGGGCGGAGACCTGTCAGCCCTGACACCCTCGATGCTCACGGTTCGATGACGGAGTGGAACAGCAGGAGGGCGCTGCCGGCGGTGCCGCCACCTACGAGCACCGCCGACGGGACCGAGTGGTCCACGAGGTAGGACATGCCGCCAGCGAGCAGACCGGTGATGAGCGTCAGGAGCAGGATGAGGGCGGTGCGGACGGTCATGAGCGGGCCGGGCGATGGCGTCATGACAGACCTCCCATCGGTTGTTGTTAGCCAAACCCTGCCCAAGCCACCGGACGCGGCACCAGCCCGTCATGGCGGTTCCATGGCGCCCGCTGGACACCACTGGACACGAGCGAACTGCCGTATCGTGGCCGAATGAGGGTCAATGTGGCCGTGCTGGCCAAGGCGCAGGGCTTCGGGGAGGACTTCGACAGTCTTCAACGCCTGCGCAGAGGTAGAGGCATCACTGGGCCCGATGACCTCTCTTATCTATCCGCGTACGTCAAACAGCGGATGCTGCGTATCGAGAGAGACACAGAGAGCGAACTCCGACGCGGCCTGGACAACCTCAGGCAGCTCATCGACAAGTCACCTCCGCACGAGCGGGAACTGCTACTGCTGTGTTTCAACATCGATCGCGCTTTTGGCAACTTCAACTGGCTGGAACGCGCCGAGAACTTCACGATCGACCACGAGTGGATCGGCAGCTCGCGCAACGTCCGCCATCGCGCGGATCTCGCTCTTTTGCAGCTACTGATGCGCACCCGCCCGGCCGCCGAGCTCGAACCATTCTCCGCCTTGGACGGCAAGAACGTTGGAGGCTCCCGCGGCAATTCGGTGAGCGCCCTGACGTTCTTCGCCGAGGACTACGTCCGCAACAGCCCGCGTTTTGCGGCGTCGTGGGAGGCGGCGCATGCCGTCGACATGTGCGGCTTTGGTCACAACCGGATGGCGGTCGCCTACTCGGCGGAGATTGGCCGGATCCTCAAGTCGGGCGGTCGCGTCCGGGTGCTAATGCAGGACCCAGAGGGCCTGGCTGTCCTGGATGCGAACCGGCGCAGCTCCACCCCAAAGGCATCTCCGGGATCGGTGCGGCATCAGCATCGCAGCGGAATCGCGACATTCCATGCGATCCGCTCGGCTTCAGACGCCACCGCAGACAGCCTCCAGCTACGGGCGTACGACATCATGCCGCCCTTCACCGCGTACTTCTTCAACCCCGACGAT
Source organism: Micromonospora sp. NPDC049114 (assembly GCF_040648635.1). NCBI lineage: Bacteria > Bacillati > Actinomycetota > Actinomycetes > Micromonosporales > Micromonosporaceae > Micromonospora > Micromonospora sp. NPDC049114. Next base: position 794,472 of record NZ_JBEZEA010000001.1, read on the forward strand.
GAAACCGCGCACGCCTACATCTGGTTTTGGTCATGGCGGCAGCCGTCCTCGTGGCGTCCCGGATTCCTCCTTGCGCGGTCGAGCGACCCTCTGTGGTACGAGCGCTTCAGGAGCCAGTTCCAAGCCATGTGGGACGACGACGACACCCAGGAGATTACGGGCGGAGGCCAGCCATGAACGATCTCGCACGCTTCTTCGACGCCGCAGGCTACGCACGGCTACCCACCGGCCTGCCGGCTTCGCTGGTCGACCGGATGCGGTCTGTGATAGACGACCACTTCGCCCGTGCCGTGCCGCCGTACCGAGTGAACCACCGGGGAGAGCCGTGCCGGCTGGATGCACTGCTCGAACGCCACGAGGTCTTCCTCGAAGCCCTCCGCCACGAGCATGTCGCAGGCCCGTTGGGACAAGTCCTCGGCCCGGCCGTGGACGTCGTGCTGAACCGGCACAATCACGCGACCTTGAACAACGCCGACGATATCCCATTCCGGCTCCACCGCGACATCCAACAATGGTCCCAGCCACTCGTGGCCGTTTTCTTCTACCTAGAGCCGGCGACCGTCATGAACGGATGTACCCACGTGGTTCCGGCCACCCACCGGCTGCCTTACGTCGGCCCACAGTCGAACGATGGCGGCGGCAACTGGGCCGATGAACATGACGAATACCGCCACCTCAGAGGGCAGGAGCTTCCGCTGGAGATGCCTGCCGGAGGGGTGCTATTGCTCAACTGCTTGTGCTTTCACAGCGTCGGACGCAACATGACTAGCCACTCGCGGCGCAGCGCGGTCTTTGCATGCCGTAGTTCTGATGAGCTCAGCCAGCTGGAGAATCCCGCAGTGATCCGGCTGTTCGGACAGCGCCGCTTTGTTGCCAACTCCGTGCTTGAGGTCTCTGGGTCGCTACGGAAAGCGCCAAGAGGGCTCTGATGCTCGCGCTATTCGATTTGGACAACACGCTGGTCGACCGCTCCGCGGCAATGCGGCGCTGGGCGCAGCTGCTCGCCCGGCACGAGGGCTTGTCCGAAAGTGCGGTGGAGGCAATCGTCGACGCGGACGGCGAAGGAGAGATGCCACGCCGCGAATTCCTCGCAGTTGTGCAGGCTTTGCCGGGCATGCGGATGAGCCTTAAGGAACTCCAGGACTGGTACATGGCCAACTACGCCTCTTGCTACCTTCCGGACGCCAACTCTATCCACGCACTAACCCTTCTACGTGACGCAAGGTGGAGGATCGGTGTGGTGACTAACGGATCCAAGGTCCGGACGGCGGAAAAGCTGGCAAGGGTCGGCCTAGAGCCCTTAATCGACGCACTATGCGTAGCTGAGGAATTTGGAATCCGCAAGCCGGACCGGCGCATATTCGTCGAGGTTGCGCGCCGCTGCGGCGTCGCGCTGGATGGATGGATGATCGGCGATGCGCCTGTCGAAGACATCTGTGGGGCCGTGCGGGCGGGTCTGCGGACTGCCTGGGTGCGACGTGGGCGGCGGTGGAACGAACATTCCTGCCGTCCCGACCTGGAGGTGGACAGCGTCCTCGAAGCGGCAATCGCGATCGTGCGGCCCGCACGATCGGCACCGGACCCCCACCGGCTGCAGTAGCCCCGGCGACATGTATGCCAGTCAGGGCCCTGGCACAGTCGTCAGGTGATGTTGAGTAGGGCCAGTGGGCGGGTGCTGTCGAGGACATCCGACGGACGCCGGTCCGGGGCGATACCCAATGCATTGCTGGCTGCGGCACTTCGAGATCAGTCACGGGTGTCGGTTTGTGGCCCGGACAATGGACGACGCCGGCATGACACGCGGTCGTAGTGCGCGAGGATGGACCTTGCCTACGACTGAGGCCTCGACCGCCTCATGACCGGCCCCTCGCCACTCAGGCGGAGCACTCTGTCCGACTACGCCCGGTTAGCCCATCGCAGACACATCCGCGCCCGGAACGCGGCAGACGCTCCTCATGTTCAGGCGTCAGGGACGGCAGACCCGTCGACAGGTCGGAGGGGTTCGAACACCCCGTTCTCGTTCACCCGCCAGCGCGAGCGCGCACCGCCTGGTTGTTCGAGCACTCGTCGTACCTGGTCAACGTCGTCCAACCGCAATGAGCTGGGCGTCTGGAAATAGATGGTCCCGTCGAGGACCGTCGGGTGCAGTCCAAGCTTGGTCAGCAGACGTACTGCCGCGTCACAGGTATCCGCGGTCGGCACGACGTACGCGCGCCCGCCGCCGTTCTCGCAACAGCTCCGCGTGTCGCAGACCGCCCACAGGCTGGCCAAGAGTCCGGCAAGGCCACCATCTACACACGCCTCCTTGCCGTGAGCTCGGAGGTGAATCTGGCGGTGTCTGACGGCGATCAGACCGCCGTTGGTCTTTTGGCACAGCAAACACAGCGGGTATGGCCCAAGTACGACCGGCACCACCACCCCCAAAGCCTGGGAGGTCGAGAGTCGAGTTCACCTCTCAGGTGCGAAGCGTAGCGGTCTGCACCAAGCGCCCACCTGCCCAACATCCGCTTCCCGCCAGATCCGGAAGCCGACGTCGTTTCGTCGGACGGCCGCCTGTTAACGCAGCGTCGCCTCCCGAGACCGGCGGCGCCGGTGGAGTCCGGGCTGCGGTGCCGATCCAGCAGCGGCATGAACGCCAAGCCGGTGCGCGGTGTCGCGCGATACATCAAGAGCCGACCATCGGCGGGTACGGCGGCGGTGGTAACAGGCCACACGTAGAGATCGATCGAAACGGATAAGGTCGGTGGCCGTCTGCGTCAGATCAGCGTCACCGTGGTCAGGACCGCAGCTGTAACGCAGCACCACCCGAACCAGTCTCCGACTCGGCTGTAGATGGTCGGGGTCGCGGCCAGCGCGAATGTGGCGTCAACGGTCCCGTCCTCGGAGGTGTCGACATCGACGAGGACTCTGCCGAACGCGTCGCTTATCGTGGCTCGGCCAGTGCGGGCAACGCGTGCCACTGCGACACCCGACTCCACACCTCGCACCACCGCCATCCGGCTGTGCAACCAACCATCACGGGCGAAGTCCCACGCCGGCGCGAGCAGCATCTGCGCGCCACCTCGCCGGTAGGCGCGAACCAGTCCGGGGAAATCAAGATCCTTACAGATGAGCACACCTATGCGCCGGTCACTGGGCAGGTGGAGCAGGTCCCGACCTGGTCGGTAGGCGGCCTCCAACCCCGGCACGAGGTGATGCTTCTCGTACATGCTCGGTGGGTCGCCGCCGGCGCCGAACACCGCCGCGACGTTGGCCGCCCCGGTCTCAGCTAGGCGGGCCACGCCGACCACGACGTCCACGTTCAGGTCGACCGCCGCCCGCGCGAGGGGCCGCATCTGTTCAACCATCCGGGCTTCGTCGACGCTGAACGTCAGCTCGGGCAGGACGATGACCCTGGCCCCCCGACCCGCGAGCAGCCGCACCCGCTCGAGATACCGTGCCAGCAGTACCACGCCGTCCGGCGAGTCGATCGGCACCGGCCCACCGGGCTGTTCAACCGCGGCCAGTCCAACGTGCGTGGGCTCTCCGGCCACGGCACGTCTGCCGCGCCGGGCGGCGTACCCGATGAGTGCGGCGACCAGGGCCGCGGCGAGGAAGAGCACCACCACCCGTTCGCCGTCCGCGCCCACTGGCGCGGTCACCGCAGCGGCCATGCTGGCCGGCAGCACGAGCAACGCGGTGATGCCCCAGACCCCGGTCAGCGAGGCCACCTGGGTGATGGTCGGAACGTCCGCCTGCGAATAGGCCAGGCTCCACCACGCACCATGCGGCGATCCGCGCGCCACGAGAAACTCCATTGCCACCCACGCCACGGGCAGGGCCAGCGCGGCCATCGCGACGTGACCGCCGACGAGGTGCGCCCGCGCGAGCCCCACGATGGACGCGACCCCTGCGGCGCCGCCGACGAACTGCACCGCGACAAGCGGGCTGGGCATTTTCACATCGCGCGTGTAGTACGACCAGAGCCGGAGCTGACCGATGAGCCAGGCACCAGCCGCCACGCTGACCGCCGCGAACCACGGGACCCTCGGCGCGAGCACGAGCAGCGGCACCGGCGCCACCCACGCGGCAACCGCAATCGGCCGAAGCCCCGAACCCAGGTGATACATCCCGCCGGAAAACACCGCAACTGCCACACACACGGCGACCTGCCCGACCACCGCACCGCTCACGACGCGTCCCGACAGGACATCGGCAATCCCGTTCGATAGGGGTAGTTCCCGAATGGTACCGGCGCGTATCGATGCCGGTCCGCGTCAACCGAGCGAGGGTCGGGCGGCGCGGCGACGCTCGGTGAGCCGTCGTGCCTTCACCGCGTTACCGCAGTCGGCCATGCGGCACCAGCGACGGGAGCCGTTGCGAGTCTGATCGAGGAACAGCCAGCCACAGCCACCTTCGCGCACCGGGCAGCGGCGCACCCGGGTCAGGTCGGCGTTCAGCATGACGTCGCGGGCGGCTTCGGCGATCCGGTCGGGCACCAGCATGGCCGGCACCGTGCCGTACGCCAGCCGTACCCGCGACGGGTCGAGCACGAATCTTGCGCGGGCGGCGGCGCTGGACCAGCGCTGGTGTAGGGCGACCAGCGCGGCGCGGGCGGCGACAGGATCGCCCGCCGTACCACCGTCCGCGTCGGTGATCACCGCAAGCATCACGAGGTACAGCCCTTCACGGATGTCCCGCACGGCGACCAGGCCCGCTTGTGCCGCCGCGGGCTCGTCGCCCCACGCCCGGCCGACCTGGTCCGCCTCCGCGTCGCTGATCACGCCCGCCAGAACCGACCAGCGCAGCAGGGCGGAGCTGTCGGACAGGAAGTCGTGCGGCGACGAGCCCCCTCGTTCGAGGGTGTTGGCCAGATCGAGTGCAGGGTGCCCGCCGACCAACGGCAACTGGCACACATCGGGTGGCATGCGAGCAAGGCTACCATCCAACCTGCCGAAGGCGGTTGCTCCATCGTGGCCGGTGTGTTCACCGAGGCCGACACGGCATGAGCGCAGGACAGTTTCCACATGGGAAACGGTGAGATGTTTCGACGATCACATGCTACCGTCAAAAATCAGTTAGCCGGCATCACACGGACGGGCTTGCAATCACTGCTCGGCAGCGTGGTCGGGCGTTCACTGCACAGCGCCCGCGTAGCGGCTTCGAGGTTTGGAGGTAGCCAATGGCGCACCACCGACGCGCGGTCTATGCCCTCGCCGCGTTGTCCGCCGCCACGTTCTGCTACGTCACCACCGAGGTGCTTCCGATCGGGCTGCTCACGCTGATCGCGCCAGACCTGGGCCGGTCCAGGTCGGAGGCCGGCCTGCTGGTGACCGGGTACGCCGTGGTGGTCATGATCGTGGCGCTCCCGCTGACCCGGGTCACCCGGCGAGTGCCCCGACGCCCACTGCTCGCCGGCGCCCTCGGCGTGTTCGCGGCGGCGACGGCGGTGTCGGCCTTCGCCACCTCCTACGAGGTGTTGCTCGCCGCGCGGTTGCTGGCCGCGACCACCAACGGTGTCTTCTGGGCGGTGGTGTTTCCCGTGGCGATCTCGATGTTCCCCGCGAACATCCGAGGCCGCATCGTGGCGCGGCTGTCGATCGGCAGCGCCTTGGGGCCGGTGCTCGGCGTGCCGGTGGGCACCTGGTTGGGCGGGCAGGCCGGGTGGCGGGCCGCCTTCGTCGCCATGGCCGTCCTCGGCTTCGTCACGTGCATCGCGGTCGCGCTGCTCCTGCCGAGAGTCACACCGCAAGAGAGTGCGGGCGACGTCGGGCCGATGCCGGACCGGCACCGCTTCGTGGTGCTCCTCGTCGCCACCATTCTCGCGGTCACCGGCGCCATGGGGGCGTTCACCTACATGACCGTCTTCCTCCTCGACGTCAGCGGGTTCGCCGCGGCGTCTCTCGGCGTGCTGCTCTTCGTGCAGGGCTCGTTCGGCGTCGTCGGCACCTGGGCGGTCGGCCGGGCGCTGGACCAGTTCCCGCTCGGTGTCGTGCTGGGTCTGCTCGGGCTGATCACCGCAGCGATGCTCGGCCTCTACGGGCTCGGCACGAGCAAGGCCTTGACGATCCCGTTGCTCGCCGTGGCGGGCATGTCGTTCAGTTCGCTGATCGCGGGAATCCAACACCGCATCATGCAGGTGGCCCCGTCGACCACCGACATGGCGTCGGCCGGTCTCAGCGTCGCGTTCAACGTCGGCCTCGCGGCCGGCTCGCTCATCGGCGCGGGCCTGCTGGCGACGGCCGGGATACGAGTCATCCCGCTGTTCGGTGGCCTGCTGACGGCCGCGGCGTTCGCCCTGCTCGCCTGCCACGAGATGTCCCGCAGGAGAAGGCGCGGCGATGAGGCTGCCCGGATCGATGCCCAGCTACCACCGGCCGGACATCGCGCAGCTCACGCTTGATCCCCTTGTTCCATCGGGCTCCTGGATCACGACCACCCCGCCGGGCACGGTCCACGACGTGTCGCCGAAGGTCGCACCGGTGCGGCCGCTCGCCGGGCCACGATGGCCGGTGTGCCAGCGTCGATGTGGCCGCCACTGAGCACGAGGTCGGGCCCGGCGTGGAGGGTGGTCCTCCACGCCGGGCCGTCGCCTCGGGGGGTCAGCTGGCTGCGCAGATGACCGATGCCGGGCCGGTGCCGGTGCCCTGGAAGCCGAAGTTGGTCGACTGTCCCGCGCCGACGTGTCCGTTGTAGCCCACGTTGGTGAACCGGACGGTTCCGCTGGTGCCGCTGGCCTGGGCGTTCCAGGTACCGGTGATCGCGGTGCCGCTGGGCAGCGTGATGGTCGCGGTCCAGCCGTTGATGTCCGCGGAGCCGGCGGTGACCGTCACGCTGGCGGTGAATCCGCCGGACCACTGGTTGACCGCCACCGACGCGGAGCAGCCGTTACCGGTCGGCGGCGGAGTGGTGGGGGGCGCGGTGGTCGGCGGAGCGGTCGTCGGCGGGGCCGTCGTCGGCGGCGCGGTGGTCGGCGGAGCCGTGGTCGGCGGGGCCGTCGTCGGCGGCGCGGTCGTCGGCGGGTTCGGCACCCCGTTGGCCAGGCTGTAGGCCAGGTCGGGCTGGAACGAACCAGCCGTGTAGCGGCAGCCGTCGGCCTCGCCCGGCGGCTTCACCCAGAGGTACGCGTCGATGTTGCTGTCGCCGGTGTTCGTCGTCGGGTACTGCCCGATACGCCGGTCGGTGTTGTCGTCGCCGCACCAGTCTCCGCTGGCACCCCCGTTGCGGCTGGTGTCGATGACCTGGCGCTTGCCCGAGAGGCCCATGCCGTTGAGGGCGGAGATGACCGCCCGGCCGAAGTTCGCCTCGCTGGACGTCGAGTTGAAGTTCGACACGTTGCTGAAGAAGCCGTCGGCGTACTGCACGCCCGCTGCCCGGAGCCGGTTGGCCGTCTCACCCGCGCTGTTCCAGGTGGAGTGGCCGGCGTCGAGGTACACCTTGGCGTTGGGGTTGCCCGACTTGATGGTCCGGGTGGCAGTCGAGATCGCCTGGTTGCGGGCGTTGAGTTCGCTGCTGCTCAGGCATGTCTGCAGGGCGAGCGAGTCGGTCTCCAGGATGATCAGGACCGTCTGGTTGCCCAGACCTCGGGCGAAGTTCGACACCCACGTCTGGTACTGGTTGAGGTCCGGGGCGCCACCGGCGCTGGCCCCGCCGCAGTCCCGGTTGGTGATCTCGTACACCGCAAGCACCGGGATCTGCTGCGCCGCGTTGGCAGCGCCGACGAACCCGGAGACCTCGGACTGGATGGTTGACGGGTTGAAGTTGGCGAACCAGCGGGCCTGCGGCTGACTCGCGATCTTGTCGCGGATGACGCCGGCACGCGAGTCGCCGGGGTTGGCGGCGACCCAGCGGACGACTGCCGAACTCGGATCGCGGTAGAGCGACCCGGACACCGTGCCGGCGGACGCGCCGCCGACGGCGTAGCAGATGCTGGCGGCGGCGGTGCCCGCGATGGCCGCCACACTGAGGGCCACCGATCTACGGCGCCGGGGGGAGAGGATAGCCACGACGTGTTTCCTCCTGATCACATTGATGTATCTAAGTTCATGGGAGCGTTCCCAAGACGGTAGCGGAGGCGGGCGTCGCTGCCAAGACGTGCGGGCTCGTCGTTGCGGCGGCGGCCGCGGGCGTTGCAGGTTCGCGCAGCGGCCTGGGGGTGGGCGGCGGCGGGCTGGCCCGCTGTCGCTGGACGACCCTCGAACGCGCGACGGCGGTGACCGCACCTGTCTGTGCGATCACCGCCGTGGTGGTGCGCGGTCGGTCAGAGGCTGATCGTTACGGCTGCAGAGCGTCCGCGGCCGGGGTCCAGGTCGACTCGTTCCCGACGTCGGCGACCGTGATCCCCTTGGCGATCTTCTCCAATTCCGCCCGGGGCAGGCCGTTGCCGAGGCCACTGGTGCTCACCTGGACGACGACCTTCCCGTCGGCGCTCCAGACGTTGCAGAAGCCGCCGTCTCCGGTGCCGGCGTCCTGGCCGCGCTGATCGGACACGTTGTGGCACGTCGTCGCGCCGGCCTCCGGCGACTGGTTCGAGCTGGTGCTCGGCGTGACGAAGATGTGGAACCCGTCCTTGATGGCGCCCTCCACGGTGTCGTACGGCGCGGAAAGGCCCGTCGTGGGCGCGGCTGGTTTGGTGTACGTCGCGCCGCCGTAGTCACCGGCACGGGCCGCGGCGATGCCGCTGAGGCCGGGCATCGCGTGGCTGCCGATCTGCAACGGCGCGTAGCCGCCCGGCACGTAGCCCAGAGTGAACGGCACCAGAGCCGGCGTCGGCTTGGTGGGCTTCAGACCTTCGACCAGGCCGCCCAGATTCTCGAAGCTCGGCGTGGCCTCGTCGCTGGAGATCGACGTGACAGCCGCCCAGGCGTTGTCGGCGTACTCCCAGGCGAACAGCTTGTTGCCTGCGTCGGCATCGTTCCGCGGGTCGAGGCCGACCGGCAGCAGCGCCTGCACGGCCCTGCGCCCGGCAACTGTGACGTCCGTGCCGTCCTTGATCTTCGCGGGGTCGAAGACGCCCGGCCGGTAGACGGTCAGGTACGCCCACAGGCTCGGCTTTCCCCCGGCGGCCTTCTTCTTGTCCTGCTCGGTGGCGCCGCCCAGCGCCGCGGCCTCTTCCTCCGTGAGGGGCTTGTCGTTCGAGGTGTGACCGTCGGAGTAGACGGAGGCGATCTGGTAGGCGGTGGACGCGACGATCGGGTCCTGCACGTGCAGGGTGCCGGCGTCGTACCCCTGGAAGGTGAAGGTGAACGGCGCGGCGTCGGACCACGTGGCCGCGGCGAGCTTGGACGTCGCCGCGCCGACCGGGGCCGGCGTGTTCCGCTCGGCGCCCAGGGTGGGCAGCACGAACGCGCCCGCGACCGCGACCACGACGAGACCGGCCGCGCCGGCCGACGCGAACCCGGCCCGGCGACGCCGCTCGGCCCGCCGCCCTGCCGCGATGATGTCGTCCGCGGTGCGGGCCATCGGTGGCTCCTCGCCCGTCACGGCGTCCACGAACTCATGCAACTGCATTTGTCCACTCCTCGATCGGCTTTCCGGTGAGATTGATGCGTTCGGCGGCCAGTGACACGCGCAGCTTCGCCAGGCCCCGGGAGACCTGACTCTTGGCGGTGCCGACCGTGCAGTCGAGGACGCCGGCCGTGTCCTCCAGGCTCAGACCCAGGTAGTGCCGGAGCACGACCGCGGCCCGCTGTCGGGGCGGTACGGCGTCGAGCGCCGCCCGCAGGCGCATCCGCTCGTCGGTCGCACCGGTCGGGTCCCGCAGCGCGACGTCCGGCATGGCGTCGCCGGCCGCCCGCTCACGCCGCCAGGGCCGGCGGGTCTCGTCGACCGCTGCCCGATAGACCATCGTCTTGACGTAGAGATCGGGTCGGTCCAGCTTGCGCCAGCGGGGGTAGAGCTTGACCAACGCGTTGGCCACTGCGTCCTCCGCCGTGTGCCAGTCGCCGCAGGTCACGTACGCCAGCTTGCGCAGCGACGCCATCTCGGACGTCACGAACTCGCGGAATGCCTGCTCGTCTTCGGCTCTCAAGTCCACTGCCTCCTCGTGACGGAGGTAGAACGGAGCCGGTCGCCCGGGAAGTTGCACGCCGAAAGAAGTAGTTGTTCGCGCACCGACCGTGACGGCGCGGCTCAGCGCGGACCTTCGCCGCCTGTGCGCCGCAGCTCGGGCCTCTCGTAGGCTCGGATGGTGGAGAGCAGTCGGAGCCAGATAATGGCTCACATGTTGGATGCGGCGGAGAACGCCTCGCCTGTCGACGCGGTCGAGGCGGTCACCCGGGAACTCGGTGCGGCGCTGGGAGCACGTAGCGTCGCGTTTCTGATCGCCGACCTCAGCGGCCGGGCCCTGGTCCGGTTGGCCCATGTGCCGTTCGCCGGGGCCGACGCCGGTGGCGGACGCCGGGACGGCGCTGAGTTCGCCACGGTCCTGCCGTTCGACAGCGGCCCAGTGGAGCAGGCGTTGCGGAGCCAGACGGTGCGGGTCTTCGGGCAGCCCGATGGTTGGACGGTGTTGGCACCGGTGACCGACCGTGGTGAGGCGATCGGCCTGCTCGAGATGGTCCTGCCGAGGGACCCGGATTCACGGGAGCTGGAGGAGATCGGCCGCACGGCGCACGTGCTGGCGTTCGTGGTGATCGCCAACCGGCGGCACACCGACCTTTTCGAGTGGGGGCAACGCACGACCCCGTTCACCCTGTCGGGAGAGATCCAACGCCGCCTGCTGCCCGGCTCGTTCACGTGTGAGGCCAGCGCGTTCACCCTGTCCGGTTGGCTGGAGCCCGCCGCGAGCGTCGGCGGGGACACCTTCGACTACAGCCTCGCCCGCGACGTGCTGCACTTCAGCGTCACCGACGCGATGGGCCACGGGGTGGCCAGCGCGCTGACGGCCACTCTGGGGGTGGGCAGTCTGCGCAACGGTCGACGTCGCGGGGTGAGCCTGGTGGAGCAGGCCGAGGCCGCGAACGCCGACGTGGCCGGGCACACAGCCGTGCCCGGCAGTTTCGTCACCGCGCTACTGGGCCGTCTCGACCTGCGCACCGGGGTGTGCACGCTGCTCAACGCCGGGCACGTCCCGCCGATGCTGGTACGCAACGGGGACACCCGGGCGTTGTCCCTGCCGGGCAACTTCCCGCTGGGAATGTTCACCGAGGCCACGTACAGCGCCGGCGAGGTCACGCTGCGCCCCGGCGACCGTCTGGTGGTGGTCACCGACGGGGTGCGCGAGCGCAACGCGGCCAGCCTGGATCTGCCATCCATGCTGCGGTCGATCGCCGGTCTGCACCCCCGCGAGGCCGTCCGGGCGTTGGCCGACGCCGTGCTGGAGGTCAGCGGGCCGACCCTCGCTGACGACGCCACCCTGTTCGTCGTCGACTGGCACGGCGGGCACAGCGAGGACCGGCGGACCAGCGCCGGCGCCGACCAGGAACGCGCCAGCTCTCTGGGGTGACTAGCGGCCGGTCGCGTCGGCGGGGCGGAGATCCGCCTCAGCCGCCGGCACGTCGTCGTAGACGCCGATGACCCGGTCCACCGAGGTGACCGACAGGACGCTGCGGACGGCGGGCTGCACAGTGGCCAGGCACAGTCGGCCCCCGGCCTCGCGCAACGCCTTGAACATCACCACCAGCGCGCCCAGCCCGCTGGAATCCATGAACCCCACCTCGGCCAGGTCCACCACCACCAGACGCTCCCCGGCTTCAACCAGCCGTTGCAGGCCTTCGCGCAACTGTGGGGACGTCGCCATGTCCAGCTCGCCGCGCACCTCGAGAACGGTGCAGCCGCGGCCCGGCCGGACCGACAACCCTAGATCCACTACAGCCTCCCCACGCCGTTGACCTCACCCTTACCCTAATTCGCCGAGGGGTGAACCGCCGTCGGCCATCGCCGGCCGCGGACTGCCGCTGACCAGCGCACTCGCCGACGTGGTCGCCTTTCCTCCCGACGCACCGGGGCCGGCGCCGCTCCGCATCGCCAGGCGCCTCGCCGACCGACGAGTGGCCCCGTACCGCAGTGCGGACGCCCCGGCTGACCGAATCGCAACCCGCCGGACACGGCATTGACATATTTCACTGTGCGATCTAGCGTCGGGTCGAATCGGTTCGGCCACCTGCCGAACACCTCCGGCGTCCTTCGGCGGCCGGTCGTGTGGTGTTCGGGCGAACGACGTGGCCACCGACGATTCGACGACCACCTGGTCCCGCATGGGCGGCGAGGCCAGGGGCGGAAACCTGTGGCGATGAGCCGGCCGTCGTCGTGGGCAGATCGCGTCTTCCACGTTCCTCGACGACGAGCGGAGTCGGCGGGGTGACCGAGGGTGGTCGTCCCGCACCCCTTGACCTGAATCAGTTCGTGCCGAATGGCGGGAGCCCCCTCATGACAAGACGTAGACCCCTCCTTGGTTCTCTTGCGACGGCCGCACTCGTCGTCGCGACCGTGGGCGTGGCGGGAATGACCGGTGGCCTGAGCGCCAACGCGTCGACCGCGAACGTCACAGCGGCCGCGGCGACCGCCGGATGCGGCAAGGCGCCCACGTTGACCAGCGGTTCACGGTCCATCCAGAGCAGCGGCCAGAACCGCAGCTTCATCCTGAGGATCCCCGACAACTACGACCGGAACCACCCGTACCGGTTGATCTTCGGATTCCACTGGAACGGCGGCACCGCCAACGACGTCGACGGCGGCGGCTCGGACGGCGCGGCCTGGTCCTACTACGGACTGCGGCAGCAGGCGAACAACAGCACCATCTTCGTGGCCCCGCAGGGCAACGGCAACGGCTGGGCCAACCCCGGCGGCCAGGACGTCACCTTCGTCGACAACATGATCAGCCTGATCGAGGCGGACCTCTGCGTCGACACGACGCAGCTCTTCGCCCTCGGCTTCAGCTACGGCGGAGGCATGAGCTATTCGCTGGCCTGTTCGCGCGCGGGTGTCTTCCGCGCGGTCGCGGTCTACTCCGGCGGGCAGCTCAGCGGGTGCGGCGGCGGCACCCAACCGATCGCGTACATGGGAATCCACGGCATCGGGGACCCGGTGCTCAACATCTCGGCCGGACGGTCCCTGCGGGACACGTTCGTGCGGAACAACGGCTGTACCCCACAGAGTCCGCCCGAGCCGAGAGCGGGCAGCCTGACCCACATCACCACCACCTACTCCGGATGCCGTGCCGGCTATCCCGTGGTGTGGGCCGCCTTCGACGGCGGGCACACCCCCGGCCCGGTGGACGGCGGCGGGGACAGCGGAGCCCGGACCTGGACCAAGGGCGAGGTGTGGCGGTTCTTCACCCAGTTCGGCAGCACCGATCCGACGCCGACCCCGACCGTGTCACCCACCGGCGCTCCGACCACCCCGCCTCCGAGCGGCACGTCGGCCCTGCGCAACACGGCCTCCGGGCGGTGCCTGGATGTCAACGGCGCCTCGCAGGCCAACGGCACGGCGGCGATCATCTGGGACTGCCACGGCCAGAGCAACCAGAGCTGGACCTCGACCGCCGCTCAGGAGCTGCGCGTCTTCGGCGACAAGTGTCTCGACGTCAACGGCGCCGCCACCGCGAACGGCAGCTCGGTGATCATCTGGGACTGCAACGGCCAGTCGAACCAGCGGTGGCGGCTCAACGCCGACGGCTCGATCACCGGAGTTGGCTCGGGCCGGTGCCTGGACGTGGTCGGCAACGGTACGGCCAACGGCACGCGCATCCAGATCTGGGACTGCAACGGCGGGGCCAACCAGCGATGGAGTCGGAGCTGAACCCGGCGAACACCTAGGGGCGCACCGATCGGGATCGCTGAGCCCACCACGGGGCCGGCTCGGCTGCGGAACCACCCGGTTCCGCAGCCGAGCCGGCCCGCCCTGCCGGTGCGTGCTCGCGGCATTCATCAAATCTTTCGAGGGCGCCCGGTGATCCCGCCGCCCAAGATCGCGGCATTTGTGGTTGGTCGAACCCGTTGACCGCCGATCCATGCGGTGCCTAACATATGACGTCTAGTTATTAATGATCTTCGATTAACGGCCTTCTGCGGTACGACAGCTCGACACCTGCCGTACGGCTTCTGGGGTCGGAAGCGGTTGGGGAGGCGAGTCAGATGTTCGGTAGAGGGAGTCATCGGCGCAGTACTGGCGAGGGCGGGCCGCGCCGCTGGGCATGGCGAAGCACGCGACCTCCGCGTCGGCTGACCGCTTCGGTGCTGGGAGGGGTGGTCCTGGCGGCAGCCGTGCTCACCGGATTCGCCTCCCCCGCCCAGGCGGCGACCGCCATCACCATCAACGGCGGATCCGGTGGACGGGCGCTCGACGGGATCGGCGCGGTCAGTGGCGGCGGCGGCAACAGCAGGTTGCTGATCGACTACCCCGAGCCTCAGCGCAGTGACATCCTGGACTACCTGTTCAAGCCGGGCCGCGGCGCCGCCATGCAGCTGCTGAAGACGGAGATCGGCGGGGACACCAACTCGACCTCCGGCGCGGAGCCCAGCCACGAGCACACCCGGGGCAACATCAACTGCAACCGGGGCTACGAGTGGTGGCTGATGGAGCAGGCGCGGTCGCGCAACGCCAACATCGCCCTGGCGGGCCTGGCCTGGGGAGCGCCCGGCTGGATCGGGAACGGCAACTTCTGGTCCAACGACTCGATCGACTACCTGGTGGCCTGGCTGGACTGCGCGGCCACCCACGGGCTCACCATCAACTACCTCGGCGGGTGGAACGAGAAGGGCTACAACGCCACCTGGTACAAGAACCTGCGCTCGGCCCTCAACTCCCACGGCTACAGCAGCGTGAAGATCGTCGCCTCGGACGACTTCGGGTGGGGCGCCGCCGACGAATCGCTGCGCGACCCGGCGTTCGCCAACGCCGTGCAGGTCTTCGGCAGCCACTACGTCTGCGGCTACCGCAGCGCACAGACCAGCTGCCCCAGCTCGAACAACGCGATATCCACCGGCAAGTCGCTCTGGGCCAGCGAGAACGGCTCCGACGACTACAACGCCGGCGCGCAGGCCCTCGCCCGGGGCATCAACCGTGGCTACATCGACGGCAAGATGACCGGCTACATCAACTGGCCCGCCATCGCCGCCATCACGCCCAACATCCCGTGGGCGACCACGGGCGTGGCGGTGGCCCAGCAGCCCTGGTCCGGTGCGTACTCGATCGGCAAGAGCACGTGGGTGATGGCGCAGACCACGCAGTTCACCGCTCCCGGCTGGCGCTACCTCGACGGGTCGACCGGCTACCTCGGCGGTAACCGCAACAACGGCAGCTACGTCTCGCTGAAGTCCACCAACAACAGTGACTACAGCACCATCATCGAGACGATGGACGCCGGCTCCGCGCAGACCCTCGACTTCACCGTCACCGGCGGGTTGTCCACCGGCGCCGTGCACGTCTGGTCGACGAACGTCCGGTCGAACAACACCGCCGACCACTTCGTCAGGGGCAGCGACATCACGCCGAGCGGCGGTCGTTTCTCGCTCACCGTCCAGCCCGGCTACGTCTACAGCATCACCACCACCACCGGGCAGGGTAAGAGCACGGCGACCAGCCCGGCGGCGGGCAACCTGAAGCTGCCGTACAGCGACACCTTCGACAGCTACGCCGTCGGGCGCGAGGCGAAGTACCTGATGGACCAGCAGGGCTCGTTCGAGATCGCCGGCTGCGGGGGCGGTCGCGCAGGCCAGTGCGTACGCCAGATGTCCGAGCAGACGCCGATCTTCTGGACGTCCGGTCAGGCCGAGCCGTACACGCTGTTGGGTGACCTGTCGTGGCGCAACTACACGGTCTCCTCGGACGTGATGCTGGAGAAGTCCGGCTACGCGCAGCTCATCGGACGCGCCAACACGTACAACCACCAGGGGCCGCAGAACCTCAACGGTTACTACTTCCGGGTGACCGACGGTGGCGCGTGGTCCATCCGGAGCAACAACACCAGCGGCAACTGGCGCACGCTGGCCAGCGGGAACACCTCGGCGCTGGGCACCGGGCGCTGGCACACCCTGTCGCTGACGCTCAACGGGAGCACCCTCACCGGGGCCATCGACGGCAACACCGTCGGGACGGTCTCCGACTCGACCTGGGTCGCCGGCCAGATCGGGTACGGCACGGGTCAGGGGGTCACCGCCCAGTTCGACAACCTCTCCATCACGCCGGTCGGCAACTCCGGTGAGCCGGGCGCGACCGGGGCGATCCGGGGCGCGGGCTCCAACCGGTGCCTGGACGTCAACGGGGCCAGCCAGGCCGACGGGTCGGTCGTGCAGATCTGGGACTGCAACGGCGGCGCCAACCAGCAGTGGACGCTCACCGCGAGCAACCAGCTGACCGTCTACGGCAACAAGTGCCTCGACGTGCCGGGCACCGCCGCGGGGAGCCGCGCGCGGATCATGTCCTGCAACGGCGGTAGCGGCCAGCAGTGGCGGGTCAACGCCGACGGCACGATCACCGGCGTCGGATCGGGGCTCTGCCTCGACGTCAACGGCGCGGGCACCGCCAACGGCACCGCCGTGCAGATCTGGACCTGCACCGGCGGCAGCAACCAGCAGTGGATTCGTAGCTGACCTGACGCTTACCCGATTCGCGACGGCCGGCCGCTCAACTGAGCGGCCGGCCGCCGTCCGTGCGGGCGGCCGACGTCGCCAGGGATCCCCACGGCTGCGGTGGACGTCAGACCGCCGGGGTCAGGGTCGAGGAAACCCGGGTCGTCCGGGAACCGGGCGCTGATCGTGGTCGCATACATGATCACGGTGACCTCCGGCTTGCCGGAACGGCCTCCGACCACGACCCGGACGCGGAAGCCCCGATCGGCCACCGTCCCCTGACCACAGTCGTCGGCGGACTCCACGTCGGAGGATCAGGGCGTATCGTGTGCTGGCCGCGCCGCACGGGCTCATCCCGGCCGGCCGGCAGCCGTCACACGGGGAGGTCTGATGGCGCAGTTTCCCAGCGGCGACTTCGGCGCGGCGACCGAGCGGTTCGTCGCCTCCTGGTCGGCGGACATCTCCGAGCGGGCCGCCCGGGCGCAGGAGTTGTCGGAGCGGGTCGCGGCGCTGTCGGCGACCGCCGAAGGCGCGGACGGCGCGGTCCAGGTGACCGTCGCCGCGTCCGGCGCCATGACCGACCTTCGACTCGACGACCGGGTGTCGCGGTGGCGGGCGGACGAGATCGCCGCCGAGGTGCTGGCGGTCATGCGCCGGGCGCAGGGGCGGTTGGCCCCGCAGGTCGCGGACGCCGCGGCGGAGACCGTGGGCGCCGACTCCGAGACCGCCCGCGCCGTCGTCGGCAGCTACGAGCGGCGCTTCCCGGAGGTGCCCGAGGAGGAGGACGAGCAGAGGTACGCCGGCTGGGGTGACCGTGGGCGCTGAGGCAGCCGGGTTCGAGGTCACCACTGCGGCGGTGACCGGGCACGCCCGCTCCGTCGACCGGATCGCCGAGGCGATCGGCACCGCGCACGACGCGGGGGCGTACGTGCGGATGGGCGCCGGCGCGTACGGGCATCTGCCCGTCTGCCAGGCGATCCCCTTCCTGTTGGACTTCCTGCAGGGGCCGGCGGTGGAGGCGCTCGCCGCGGCGCAGGAGGCGTTGCACAGCGCGGCCGGGGCGCTCGACGGGACGGTGGACGCCTACCACCAGACGGACGGGACGATCTCCGCTGCCCTCGGGCGGATGCACCGATGAGCACCGACGTGGCGAACCCGCTGATCGCCGCCCGGCAGGACACCACCGCCGCGTACAGCGGCGTCGGCCTCGTCGAGAGCCTGGTGGACCTGCGCCACGGCATCGAGAGCGGGTCCTGGATCGACACGACCATCGGCGGTTTCGGTACGTCGATGGAGGTGCTGGCGACCTGCGTCGACCCGATCGGGTCGATCGTCTCGTGGGGGGTCGCCTGGCTCATCGAGCACGTCAAGCCGCTCTCCGACGCCCTCGACTGGCTGGCCGGCGACCCCGACCAGATCACCGCGTACGCGCAGACGTGGCACAACGTCTCGCGGCAGGTCACCGGTCAGGTCACCGCCCTGTCCGAGGCGGTACGCACCGAGATCGCCACCTGGACGGGCCCCGCGTCCGAGGCGTACCGCCGTTACAGCGACCAGCACGTGCGCCACCTCGCCGGCCTGGCGGACGCCACCGGGCTGATCGGCACCGTCGTCGAGGGCGCGGGCCTGCTGGTGGCGCTGGTCCGGGAGTTGGTCCGGGACCTGATCGCCGACTTCGTCTCGGTCCTCGCCGTCCGGCTGTGGGAGTGGCTCGCCGAGGCCGGGCTGACCCTGGGAGCGGCCACCCCACTGGTCGCGGCGCAGGTCTCCACGCTGGTCGCCAAGTGGGCCGCCAAGGTCGCCGGGCTACTCACGGCGCTGGCCCGCAGCGTCAGCCGGCTCCGGCCGATCCTGTCCAAGCTCGGCGAACTGCTCGACACCCTGCGTACGGCGCTGCGCGGTCTGCGGCGTACCCCGGGCGGGTCGAGTCCTTCCGACATGCCGGCTCCCGGCCCGGGCGCGCGGGGTTACACCGATCCCGCGGGCGGGGGCGGGCAGGCGCCGCCGTGGGCCTGGCAGGACGGGCCCGGGCCGGCCGGTGCGGGCCACGGGCCGGGACCGGCCGGCGGCGGCCCGGCGCACGGCGGCCCGCCCGGGCCGGCCGGAGGGCCACCGCACGACGCCGGGCCACCGCACGACGGCGGTACGGCGCACGGCGCCGACGATCCACCGGACACCGACGGGTCCGACGCGGCGGAGCCCGGGTCCACAGCCGATCCGCTGGTGCCCGATCATGCGAGCGAGGCCGAGTTGCGGCTGCTCGGCAGGGAGGTGCACAGCATGACCGAGCTCGACCCCGGTGGGCACGTCAACGACGCGTACGACGTGACGTTCACCGACGGCACGCACGGTGTCTACAAGCCGAATGTGCCGGAGAACGAGTTCGTCCAGGTGCGCTCCACCATCCCGGAGAATCAACTGGCCGCCCGGGAGGTCGCCGCCTCGCGCCTGGACGAGGATCTGGGCTTCGGCCTGGTGCCCACGACGGCACGGTGGGACGGTCCGCACGGGGCCGGGTCGATGCAGGAGTTCGTGGAGAACGCGAGCCCTGGTCGTCCCGCAAGCGACTACCCCGTCGCGGAGCGCGAGCGGATGGCGGTGCTCGACTACGTCAGCGGCAACACCGACCGGCACATGGGTAACTACCTGACCGGCCCGGACGGCCGCCTGGTCGCCATCGATCACGGCTACTCGTTCCCCGAGTCGAACGGCGAGTCGCTGCGGTCGGACTTCGTTGCGCAGCAGATGAACCAGCCGCTCAGTCCGGACACGATGGCCCGGATCCAGGCCACCGACCCGGCCGTGCTGGCCGACCGGCTGCGCGGCACCGGCCTGAGCGAGCAGGCGCTGTCCGGTGCGATGGACCGTTTCAACGAGATCCGCAGCCGAGGCACGATCACGGGCGAGGCGTGGAACGCGTTCCGTCCGCCGAGCCCGTGGTGAGCGAAGGAGCCGTGGTGAACCAGGAGACAGGCATGACCGAGCAGGCAGGCATGACCGAGCAGGCGGCGACTCGCGTGGCGCTGTACACGTTCGCCCAGCACACGAACCGGCGGGTGGCCGAGTTCCGTTGGCAGCCGGGCCAGGCGGTGTCGCTGACCATCCTCGACCCCGAGTGGGGTGCGCTCGCACAGGACTTCTACGACAACGGTGTGCCGGTCGGCGCGGAGCGGGTGCCGCCGGAGGCCGGCCCCGACTTCATGCGCGCCCTGCTGCAACGCTTCCGGATGAGCTACTACAAATTCGTGGACGAGAGCGGCTGAGCCGCCACCGCCCCGGTACGACAGCCATCGGTACGCTGCACGGCGGCGTCGCGGTCTCCCCCGTACTCTGGCGACGGTCAGCGGGCGGCGAACCATGAGCCATCCGACGAAGTCGTACGTGAGAGGGGCGACCACGGCATGACGGCGGTATCGGACCAGCGGTCGACTGCGGTGAGTGCCGGGGAGTCGGCCGAGGAGGACCTGCGGGCGCTGTTCGGGCAGTCCATCGCCGTTTTCGCGTCGCTCGTGGGGCCCACGCACGTGGTGGAGACGGCGAACCCGGCGTTCTTCGCCACCATCGGTGAGGATCGGGCGCGCACCGGGGTCCCGCTCTCCGAGCTGATGCCGGAGTTGGCCGGTCAGGGCTTCGTCGCCCTGCTGGACGAGGTCTACCGCACGGGTGAGCCCTACACCGGTCGGGACGCCCGGATCGTGCTGGGGACCGGCCCGCAGGCGCGGGAGGTGTTCTTCGACTTCACCTACGAGCCCCGCCGTGACGCCAGTGGCACCGTGACGGGGATCCGCGTGATCGGTGTGGAGACCACACAGGTCAAGCACGCCCAGCGGCTCATGGTCGAGCACCGCGCCATGCTGGAGCAGATCGCCCGCCAGGCGCCTTTGGCCGAGGTGCTCGACGGGATGGCCCGCTGCATCGAGAATCTGGCGCCGGAGCAGGTGCTCGTCTCCGTGCTGCTCGCCGACCCGGACGGCCGGCACCTGCGTCACGGCGCGGCACCGAGCCTGCCCGAGTTCTACAACCAGGCCATCGACGGGATCGCCACCGGCGAGGGTGTCGGCTCGTGCGGCACCGCCGCGCACCGGCGCGAACCGGTGATCGTCACCGACATCGCCACCGACCCGTTCTGGGACGACTTCCGCGACCTGGCCGAGCGGGCCGGGCTCGCCGCCTGCTGGTCGATGCCGGTCCTGGCCCGCGACGGCAGCCTGTTGGGCACCTTCGCCATGTACCACCGCACCCCGCGCGTCCCGCAGGACACCGACCTCGCCCTGGCCCGGGTCTTCGCCGACACCGCGGCCCTGGCCATCGAACGCCACCACGTCGAGCAGGCGAAGGTCGCCGCTGAAGCCCGCGCCAAGGCCGCGCACGAGGAGCTGGCCAAGGCGGTACGCGCCGAGCGGCAGCTGCGCGCCGAGGCAGAGCAGCGCGCCGCCGCGGCGGCGGAACTCGCCGACCGGATGCGCGCCGCGGCGGCCGCACAGGCCGCCCGACCGCATCCCGAGCACTGCCAGCTCGGCGGCGCCCAGGGGTGCGCCGCACCGGCGAAGGTCAAGATCGCCGACTCGTGGGGTGATGCGGCGTGGGGCTGTGAGTCCCACGTCGAGGAGGCCATCCTCAACGTGCGGTCGGTGTTCATCGCGAGCGAGGAGCTCGGCGGCCTGGCCGCCTACGTCAACCGCTGACTTACCGGAGCACCGCAGCGTCGACTGGCGACGCCTTGTGGTCAGGCCGCGACGGCCGCCCGGACGTCGTCGTCGGCGGCGCGCAGCCGGGCGGCGGCCTCCTCGGCGGTGCAGTGGGCCAGCAGCAGCACGATTGCCGTCTTGGCGTGCCCGTGCGCCGCCGCGAGCGCCCGCTCGGCCGTGTCGAGGTCGGTGTCGGCGGCCTCGGCGACGATCCGGCGTGCCCGGTCGACGAGCTTGGCGTTGGTGGCGTTCATGTCCACCATGAGGTTGCCGTAGACCTTGCCGAGCCGGGCCATCGCGGCGGTCGAGAGCATGTTGCAGACGAGCTTCTCGGCGGTGCCGGCCTTGAGTCGGGTGGAGCCGGTGAGCACCTCGGGGCCGGTCGGCACCTCGATGGCGACGTCGGCGTGCCGGCTGATCACGGCGTCGGTGTTGCAGGCCACGGAGACGGTCGCCGCGCCGCGCGCGCGGGCGTGATCCAACCCGCCGACCACGTACGGGGTACGGCCGCTGGCGGCGAGCCCGACCACCGTGTCGCGGGCGGTCAGGCCTACCGCGTCGAGGTCGGCGACGGCGCGGTTCGGGTCGTCCTCAGCGCCCTCGACGGCGACGCCGAAGGCTCGTGCCCCGCCGGCGAGCAGACCGACGACCCGGTCGGGCGTCGTACCGAAGGTGGGTGGGATCTCGACGGCGTCGAGCATCCCGATCCGGCCGCTGGTGCCCGCGCCGACGTAGATCAGCCGTCCGCCCTGGCGGAGTGAGGCCACGATGACGTCGACGGCGGCGGCGATGTCCGGCACGGCCCGACGAACGGCGTCCGCGACGGAGCGGTCCTCGTCGTTCATCGCGAGAAGCAACTCGGTGGGAGACATCCGGTCGAGGTCGCTGGTCTTGTCGTTGCGGGTCTCGGTGCCGAGGGTGCTGAGGTCCATCAGGTGTTCGTTCCTCTCGCTGATGTTCAGCCGCCGAGCGCCGACGGGCGCGTCCTGCTGGGCCGACGCGCCCTCTATCAGCAGGCTGAAACCACAGCGTAACCAGCCCGGACGGGCGCTGGCAAAAAGTTTCGCGTTACTGTGGGCCAACGTCACTTATTGACAACCCGCTGCGTGGGGAGTGAACCGTGCGCCAACTCGACCTTGTCGTGATCGTGCTGTACCTCGTGGTGATCGCCTTCGTCGGTCTACGCCTGTCCGGCAAGCAGAAATCCGCCAAGGACTACTTCGTGGGCGAGGGCCGCCTGCCGTGGTGGACCGTCTCGTTCTCCGTGGTGGCCACCGAGACCAGCGTCCTGACCGTGATCAGCGTGCCCGGTGGCGCCTACAGCGGTCAGGGGTTCGGCAACGTCGAGCTGGCCCTGGGTTACGTCATCGGTCGCGTGGTCGTGGCCACGGTGCTCATCCCGCTCTACAAACGGGGTGGGTTCGTCAGCGCCTACCAGTACCTCGGTGAGCGGTTTGGCCTGAAACTTCAGGGTCTGGCGTCGGTCACGTTCGTCTTCACCCGCCTGCTCGCCGAGGGCGTACGCCTGTTCGCCTCGGCCATCCCCATCAAGCTGCTCCTCGACGAGTTCGGCCTGCACGTCGGCTACCAGGCCATCATCGTGGTCCTCACGCTCATCACCGTGGTCTACACCTACCTCGGTGGCATCAAGGCGGTCATCTGGACCGACGCCATCCAGATGGGGTTGTACCTGGGCGGAGCCATCCTGGCCATCGCGGTGCTCAGCCACGCCGTCGGCTTCGACGGCTACTCGCAGGCGCTGGACGCCGGCAAGTTCCAGCTCTTCGACACCAACTTCGATCTGGCGCACGTGCTCACCAGCCCGTTCGCCCTGCCCACCGCCATCATCGGTGGTGCGATCTTCGCGATGGCCAGCCACGGCTCGGACCAGCTGATCGTCCAGCGCATCCTGTCCACCCGCACGCTGCGCGACGGGCAGAAGGCGATGATCTCCTCGGGCGTCTTCGTGGTCATCCAGTTCGCCGCGTTCTCCCTGGTCGGCGCGCTGCTGTGGTCGTACAACAAGGGTCAGACGTTCAAGGAACTCGGTCTGGCCAGCAGCGACAACCTCTACCCGAGCTTCATCCTGCACGCCCTGCCGGTCGGCATCTCGGGCCTGCTGGTGGCCGGCATCCTCGGCGCCGCGATGGGTTCGCTGTCGTCGGCGCTGAACTCGATGTCGAACTCCACGGTCGCCGACTTCATCCACAGCTTCTTCCGCAAGGTCCCGTCCGACGACGCGATGCTCCGGCTCGCCCGGGTGATGACCCTGGTCTGGGCCGTGTTGATGGCGGTCTTCGCCTGCGCGTTCAGCTCCAGCACCGGAAACGTCTACCTGACCGGTCTGACCATCGCCGGCTACACCTACGGCGCGCTGCTCGGTGCGTTCCTGCTCGGCCGCCTGGTCAAGCGGGCCAACCAGGTCGACGCGTTCATCGCCTTCCTCGTCACCGTGGCGGTGATGACCTACATCGTCCGCTTCGTCAAGATCGACGTGACGACGGCCGGCACCACCACCGCCACCGCCATCGCCGCGCAGTGGCTGGTGCCGATCGGCGTCCTGATCACCCTGGTCGTCGGCGCGGTGTCGAGCCGGTTCCACCCGGCCCCGGAGACGCCGTACGACCATGGACGGCGCGACGACGACATCGACGACGACGCCGCGGCGACGCCCGCCGGCCGGGCGTGAAGGAGGACGCGATGCGCGTGATCGGCCTGATGTCCGGAACCTCCTACGACGGCATCGAAGCCGCCGCAGCCGAGTTCGACAGGAGCGGCGACACCCTGCGGATGCGACCGCTGGGCCGGCTCAGCCACCCGTACCCCGAGTGGTTGCGCGCCCGGATCGCCGCGGCCCTGCCACCCGCGGCGACCACCACCGAGGCGATCTGCGTGCTGGACACCGGCATCGGTCAGACCTTCGCCGAGGCGGGCGTGCGGGCGGTCGCGGAACTGTGCGACGGTCACGCCGACCTGGTCGTCTCGCACGGCCAGACGATGCACCACTGGGTCGAGGCGGGTACGGTCCGCGGCACCCTCCAGCTGGGTCAGCCGGCCTGGATCGCGGAGGCCACCGGCCTTCCGGTCGTGGCCGACCTGCGCAGCCGCGACGTCGCCGCCGGTGGCCAGGGCGCTCCCCTGGTCGCCCTGTTCGACGCGTTGCTGCTGCGGGGCCTGCCCGGCGTCCCCGCCGCACTCAACCTGGGCGGCATCGCCAACATCACAGTCGTCGCGCCGGACGCGGATCCCCTCGCGTTCGACACCGGGCCGGCCAACGCGCTCCTCGACGCCGCCGTCCGCCACTTCAGCGGCGGCACCGAGGAGTACGACCGGGACGGGCGCGGCGCGGCAGCCGGGCAGGTGAACCCGGACCTGCTGCGGCGGCTGCTCGACGAGCCGTACTACCGGCAGGCCGGCCCGAAGAGCACCGGCAAGGAGCTGTTCCACCTGCCGTACCTGCTCGCCGCCCTCGCCGACGCCCCCACGCCGGAGCCGAACGACGTGCTGGCCACCCTCACCCGGCTGACGGCGGTCACGGTGGCCGACGCCTGCCGGACGCACGGCGTCACCCGGCTCGTCGTCTCCGGCGGCGGGGCACACAACCCGACCCTGATGGGCCTGCTCGTCGACGAGCTGCCCGACGTCGACCTGACGTCGAGCGACGAGGTCGGTGTCGCCTCGGACGCCAAGGAGGCGCTGGCCTTCGCGCTGCTGGGCTACCTGACCGTGCACGGGCTGCCGGGCGCCCTGCCCTCGGGCACCGGCGCGCGGCACGCCTCGGTGCTCGGCAGCATCACCCCCGGCCGCCAACCGCTGCGGCTGCCGGCGCCTGTCGACACCGCACCCGAGCGGATGCTGATCATCGCCGACTGACCACCTTTCCCGGGAGGATCCGCCCATGAGCACCGTCGTTCCCGCGCCGAACGCCGCCGGCGTCCGTGCCCGCGAGGTGGCCGACCTGCTGCGCCCGCACCTCGACGATCCGACCCGGGTCAGCGCCGAGCTGCCCCGGAGGCTGGCGGCGGCGCACGACGCCTCGCCGTACCTGTTCGAGCCGCAGGCAGTGGTCCGCGCGGCCTCGGCGGCCGAGGTGGGCGCGCTGATGGTCGGCGCCCGGGAGGCCGGCGTGCCGCTGACCCTGCGCGGTGGCGGCACCAGCCTCGCCGGGCAGGCCGGCGGTGCGGGCGTGCTTGTCGACGTACGCACCGACTGGCGGCACGCCGAGGTGCTCGACGACGGCCGCCGCATCCGGCTCCAGCCGGGCCTGACGATCCGGCAGGCCAACGCCCGGCTGGCCCGCTACGGCCGCCGGCTCGGACCGGACCCGGCCAGCGAGGCCGCCTGCACGGTCGGCGGCATGGTGGCCAACAACTCCAGCGGGATGACCTGCGGCACCACCGACAACGCGTACCGCACCATGGAGTCGCTGCGCTTCGTCCTCCCGTCCGGCACCGTCGTCGACTCCGCCGCCCGCGACGCCGACGACCGGCTGCGCGCCGCCGAGCCCGAACTGCACGCCGGGCTGCTGCGCCTGCGCGACCGGGTGCGCGCGACCCCGGCGTCGCGCGCCACGATCGAGCGGCTGTTCGCCATGAAGAACACCATGGGGTACGGACTGAACTCGCTGCTCGACCACGACAGCCCGGTCGACATGCTGGCCCACCTGATGATCGGCAGCGAGGGCACGCTCGGGTTCGTGGCCGAGGCCGTCTTCCGGACCGTCGAGATCCACCAACACGCCGCCACCGGCCTGCTGATCCTGCCCGGTCTCAGCGCCGCCACCGACGCGTTGCCGGCCCTGCTCGCCGCCGGCGCGCGTACCGCCGAACTGCTCGACGCCGCCGCGCTGCGGGTCAGCCAGCGCGACCCCGACGCGAGCCCGGCCCTGCGCGGGCTGACTGTCGTCGGGCACGCCGCGTTGCTCGTGGAGTTCGCCGAGGACAGCGCGGAGCGGCTGGCCGCGACGCTTGCCGACGCCCAGCCCGTGCTCGACCGGCTGCCCGCCGTCGCCGGCACCGAACTGACCCACGACCCGCGCGAGCGGGCCCGGCTCTGGCACCTGCGCAAGGGCCTCTACACGGCGGTCGCCGGCGCTCGCCCGCCCGGCACCACGGCCCTGCTGGAGGACGTCGCCGTGCCGATGCCGCGCCTGACCGGCACCTGCGACGGCCTGATCGGCCTGTTCGAGCGGCACGGCTATCCCGACGCGGTGATCTTCGGACACGCCCGCGACGGCAACCTGCACTTCATGTTGACCCAGTCCTTCGACACACCGGCCGAGATCGACCGCTACGCCCGGTTCACCGAGGACATGGTCGACCTCGTGCTCGCCGAGGGGGGCACACTCAAGGCCGAGCACGGCACCGGTCGCGCCATGGCGCCCTTCGTCCGGCGACAGTACGGCGACGAGCTGTACGACGTGATGCGCGAGCTGAAGCGGCTGTGCGACCCGAGCGACCTGCTCAACCCCGGCGTGCTGCTCAACGACGACCCGACGGTGCACCTGCGGCAGCTCAAGGCCGTCCCGACCGTCGACGCGGAGCTGGACGCGTGCGTGGAGTGCGGCTACTGCGAGCCGGTCTGCCCCACCGCCGACGTCACCACCACTCCCCGACAGCGCATCGTCCTGCAACGACAGATCGCCCTCGCCACTGCTGCCGGAGACGAGGAACGCCGCCGGGAGCTGACCGCCGACTACGAGTACGCCGCGGTGGACAGCTGCGCCGCCGACAGCCTCTGCGTCACCGCCTGCCCGGTCGGCATCGACACCGGCGCGGCGATGAAGCGGCTGCGCGCCGAGCGGCACAGCCCACTCGCCCAGCGCACCGCCCGCGGTGTCGCCCGGCACTGGAAGGGCGCCGTGGCCGGCGTCCGGGTCGGGCTGAACGCCGCGCACGCCGTGCCGACACCGCTGACCCGCGCCGCCACCGGGGTGATCCGTTCCCTCGGCGCCACCGAACTCGTCCCACAGTGGAGCGACGGCATGCCGCGCGGCGGCGGGCCTCGGCCCGAGCCGCGCAGCGCGCCGGACGCACGGGCGGTGTTCTTCGCGGCGTGCATCGGCAGCGTCTTCGCGCCGGAGGACGGCCCGTCCGGCGGCTCGGCGGCGGCGTTCCTGCGCCTGTGCGAGCTGGCGCGGGTGCCTGTCGTCGTGCCGGCCGGGACGGCGGGCCTGTGCTGCGGGACGCCCTGGCAGTCCAAGGGCTACCCCGCCGGCCACCGGGAGATGGCCGAGCGGACCCTGGCGGCGCTGTGGACGGCCAGCAACCACGGCCGGCTGCCCATCGTGTGCGACGCGTCCTCCTGCACCCACGGGCTGACCCAGCTGACCGCCGCGCTGGCCGAGAAGGACCGGGCACGGTACGCCGCGCTGCGCTTCGTCGACAGCGTGACCTTCACCGCCGTACACCTCCTGCCGGAGCTGCCCGAACCCCGGCGGCTGGGCTCGCTGGCCCTGCACCCCACGTGCTCCACAGTCCACCTCGGCGGCATCGACGACCTGCACACCGTGGCCCGGGCGGTCGCCGACACCGTCACCGTGCCGGACAGCTGGGGATGCTGTGCGTTCGCCGGTGACCGGGGGCTGCTGCATCCCGAGGTCACCAGCGGCGCCACCGCCGCCCAGGCCGCCGAGGTCAACCAACGCGACCACGACGCGTACGCCTCCTGCAACCGCACCTGCGAGATGGGCATGAGCCGGGCCACCGGGCAGCCGTACCGGCACGTGCTCCAGGTGCTCGTCGAGGCGGTCGAGCCACCGGCCTAGCGGGTCACCGTCGCCGGGCCGGCGAGGAGCCCGCGCGGCGCAGCAGCGCGGCGGCGAGCAGGCCGCCGGCCAGGACCGCAACGGCGCCCACCAACTGCCCGGTCTCCAACGCGGAGGCGAAAGCACCTGTCACCGCCTGCCGTTGCGGCCCCTCGTCGGCGGCGGCGAGGGCTGCGGGGAACGATTCCGCGCCGGCCAGCGCGGGGGGAAGGAGCGCTGCGAACCGGGCGTTCAACACGGCACCGAGGACGGCGATGCCGAGACTGCTGCCGACCTCGGTCATGGTCCCGTCCACCCCGGCACCCGCACCTGCCTTCTCGGCCGGGATCGCGCTCATCACCGCCTCCACGATCGCCGGGTTGGCCAGGGCGCACCCGATTCCCATCACGAGCAGGCCGCCCAGCAGCACCCCGTACCCGTCGGAGGACAGGAGGGTCACCGCCGCGAGGCCGGTCGCGAGCAACGCCATGCCGACGGCGATGGCGGCGGCCAGGCCGAGACGGCGGATCACGGC
The DNA here is from genome assembly GCF_040648635.1 of Micromonospora sp. NPDC049114. NCBI lineage: Bacteria > Bacillati > Actinomycetota > Actinomycetes > Micromonosporales > Micromonosporaceae > Micromonospora > Micromonospora sp. NPDC049114. Next base: position 822,930 of record NZ_JBEZEA010000001.1, read on the forward strand.
GGCGGCGACGCCGCTGACGTTGAGCAGCACGATGGACAGGGCGAAGGGCGCCATGCGCAGGCCGGCCTCCCAGGCCGGGTAGCCGCGGACGAACTGCAGGTGCTGGGTCAGCAGGAACAGCGCGCCGGTGGCCCCGAAGGTGATCAGGACGACGCCGGACACCGCACCGACGAACCGGCGGTCCCGGAAGAAGTGCATGTCCAGCATGGGGTGGCTGATCCGCCGCTCCCAGCGGACGAACAACCCGAGCAGGACCACGCCGACGACAGCCGTGCCGAGCACCTCGGTCGAGGCCCAGCCCCGCTCCGGCCCGGCGATGATCGAGAAGACGACAGCGGTCAGCCCCGCGGTGGAGAGCATGGCGCCCCACACGTCGAGTCGGCCATGGGCCGGGCCACGGGACTCCGGCACGAGCGCCCGGCCCACGAGCAGGCAGGCCAGCACGATGGGGACGTTCAGCAGGAAGATCGCGCCCCACGGCAGGTGGGCCAGGATGGTGCCGCCGATCGGCGGTCCGACCGCGAAGCCCAACGCGCTGGTGGCCGCCCAGATGCCTATCGCGCGGGACCGTTCGGGGCCGTCGAAGACCTGCATCGCCACCGCGAGCGTCGAGGTGACCAGCAGCGCCCCGCCGACGCCCATCCCCGCCCGGGCGGCGATCAGCTGACCGCTGGTGCTCGCGAGACCCGCCACCAGCGAGCCGAGTCCGAAAAGGACGAGGCCGGCGAGCAGCATCCGCCGCCGGCCGTACCGGTCGGCGGCGGCACCCGCGGTGAGCAGCAGCCCGGACAGGACCAGGGCGTACGCGTTGATCATCCACTGCACGTCGGCGGTGCTGGCGCCCAACTCGGTGGTGAGCACCGGCACCGCCACGGTCAGGATCGTGTTGTCCAGCACGACGACGAGTTGGGCGACGCAGAGCACGGCCAGGATGAGCCAGCGGTGTGGCGCTCGGGCCGCCGCCTGGACGGCGACCGGCTGGACGACTGTCACACCGCTGTCCGTACGCCGTCGGCGGGCAGGGGCTCGGCGGCCGAACCGGGAACGGCAGCTGGCGTACGGGGGAAGCGCCGCTGGTGCGCGAGGCCGACCGCGACCCCGGCGGCCACCAGCACGATGGCGGCGATCGCGACCGACGGGTAGCCGAACCGGTCGGCCGCCGCCAGGCCCACCGAGGCGGCCACGAACGAACAGACCAGGCCGAACGACGACAGGACGGTGAAGTCCGTGCCGCAGGTAACTGGTCGCGAGTAGTCCATGTTGACCGTGTAGAGCACGACGTTGGCGATCGTGTAGGCCACCATGAAGCAGCAGAGAGCGACGACAGTCCCGCCCAGCGACGCGCGGCCGTTCAGCAACGGCAGCAGCATCGCCGTCGACACCGCGAGGGCCACGCCGCCCGCCACGAGCACCCGGCCGCGCCCGAACCGGCCGATGCCCACCCCGGCGACCAGACCCGCCACGATGGCCGGCGCACTCGTCACCACGCCGGTCACCACGCCGATCCGGCCCAGCGACCACCCCGCGTCCACCAGGGCGGGCGTCACCAGCGCGTACGCCATGCCCGCGCCGACGTAGACAAGTGGCACGACGCCGAAGGTCCACCACCGGCAGCCGGGCTGGCCGAACACCGACAGCAGAGCCCGGTAGGCAGTGCCGACGCGGTCCACCCGATCGGTCCGCGCGGGCTCGGAGAACCGCCACACCACCAGCAGCCCGGCAGCTGTCAACGCGGCCAGCAGGCCGACCGCCGGCACCCAGCCGAACCGGTCGTAGACCAGCACGCAGGCGCCGCCGCCGAGCAGGTTGCCGAGGTAACTCGCGGCCACCTGGATGCCGTTGCCGGTCCCCCGGTCCGTCTCGCCGAGCATCCGCACGGCGACGGCGTCCACGGCGATGTCCTGGGTGGCGGAGAAGAAGACGTACGCGGAGCAGATGGCGATGACCGGGCCGAGCGCGTCGGCCGGACGGGGAAACGGCAGCAGCGCCAGCAGGGCCAGCACCAGTGCGCTCTGCAGGATGAGGAGCCAGGACCGGTAGTGGCCGCGGCGCGGGGAGCCGTACCTGTCGAGGATCGGCGCCCAGAGGAACTTGATGGGCCAGATCAGGCCGACGACCTGCAACAGCGCGAGGGTGTCCAGGGACGTGCCACCGTCGCGCAGGATGGCGGTCAGCCCGACGGTGATGAAGCCGATGCCGAGGTACTGGGTGACGTACAGCGCGGTCAGGGTGCCGAGTCGGCCTCTCACGGGGCTCGCCAGTAGCCGAGCGACGTCAGCCGGTCCTTGTCGACGCCCAGCGTCCGGCGGATGTGCCGGGTGATGCCGCGCGTGGTGGCCGCCTCGCAGGCCACCCAGTAGTGGGCGGCGTCGTTGGCGGGCAGGTCGGTGCGGATTCGTTCGACGAGGTGTTGACGGTCGGCGTCGCGGGGCACCCAGGTGACGTCGTGGTGCGCCCGGGCGCGCGGCGCGAGGGCCTTCTCGCCCTCGTGGGCGTACTCCAGCCAGACGGTCGCCGGGATGTCGGCGCCGGCGTCGAGCAGGCTGTTCACCGCCGGCAGGGACGCCGCGTCGCCGACGAGGTAGAGGTGCTCGGGCGCCGGGTCGGGCAGTTGGAAGGCGCTGCCCTGGACGGTGGCGACGATGGTGTCGCCGACCTGCGCGGTGGTGGCCCAGCGGGCCGCGCAGCCGTCGTGGATGGCGAATTCGAGGCTGAACCGGCCGTTGGCCGGGTCGGGGTCGACAAGCGTGTACGCCCGCTGGTGCGCCCGGCCGTCGTTGTCGAACCACAGGCGTACCCACATCGTGGGGTGGACTCCGCACGCCTCGAGCAGGCCGCCGTCGTCGAGGAGCAGCCGCTGGTAGTGCCCGTCCACCGACTCGGTGGCCCGCACCGTCAACTGAAAGTCCCGACCTCCCATGGCCTTGAGGACCAGGGCTTCCCAGTTCCGTTTCACGCACCCCTCCAGGTAAGGCAAGCCTTTGTTAGGGGAGGGTAACCTAACTCCCTCGCCGGCGGAACGCGTGTCCTCCTCACGTCACCTCGGCCGCGATCACCCCAACCAGCAAAGGACCCGCGACATGACACACCAGGAGAAGATCACCGGACTCGGCGAGCTGACGCTGACACCCGTCGCGCCCGACCGCGACGCCGCGCTGTTGCACGGCTGGGTCACCCTGCCCCGCAACTCGTTCTGGGGAATGGGGTCACACACCCTCGATGAGGTCCGCGAGATCTACGCCTTCGTCGACGGCCTGCCCACGCACCACGCGTACCTGATCATGATCGACGGGGAGCCGGTCGGTCTGTTCCAGAGCTACCAGCCCGAGGCGGACCCGGTCGGCGAGCGGTACGCCGTGCAGTCCGGGGACGTCGGGATGCACCTGCTGCTCAACCCTCCTCGGCAGCTGGCCCGCGGCCTGACCGACGCCGTCGGCCCGGCCCTCGCCCGTTTCCTGTTCCGCGACCCGGCCGCCCAGCGGATCGTCGTCGAGCCGGACGTTCGTAACCGCCTCGCGCTGCGCCGACTGGAGATCGAGGGCTTCACCTTCGATGCCGAGATCGACATGCCGGGCAAGCGCGCCCAACTGGCGTTCCTCACCCGCTCCCGGTTCGAGTCGGACCACCCGGCGTCGATCTGACCGGGGCAGCGCCGGCTCAGTCGGCCGGCGGGGCAGCAGTCCCGCCGGGCTGACCTGCCAGAGCGTCCAGTTCGGCAGCTCGCGACGCCTGGATCCGGCCGGCGAGCATCTTCAGCTCCGGGCTGCCCCCTGCGGTCTGTTCGCCCCGGCACAGCACGACGGACTGCGCGAGGTGCGCCCGGATCAGACCGACCGCCCGGGACCGCACCTCGGGCTCGGGAGCGGCGCGCAGCTCGGCGAGAGCGGCGTCGGTGACCATGCCGGGCATCTGATGCCCCGCGTGGATGTTCTGTTCCGGAATGTTGCCGGCAGCCAGCAGCCTGCGCAGTTCCACCGATTCGGCCCGGTGCGCAGCCCGGATGTCACCGAGGACGGCGCGCAGCGCGGGGTCGGCGGCCGACGGACTGGCGTCGAGGGCGTCGATCACCGAGAGCGCACCCTCGTTCATCGGGAGCAGCAGCTGGATGAAGGCGTCGTCGGTGCCGTTGAGCAGCACGGACGGAGTCGGCGCGGGAGCGACTGACGCGGGCGCGGCGGCCCGGTCCGTGCGGCCCGCATCCCGGGTCAGGCCGACGGCCAGCGCCGTCGCGGCCAGCGTCGCGACGACGCCGACGATCCGCCCGGCCCGCCCGTTCACCGCGCGGCCTGGAACGCGCGGCCGATCACCGTCGCGCTGGTGCCGTCGCTGAACAACCCGGACCGGTCCTTGTCCGTGGCGGGGAGGCCGAACCAGGCGTAGCGCTGCACGTAGGAGAGTTGGCCGAGCATGTCCGCCGCCGCGGTGAGGAAGGCCGCCTGCTGCTCCTGGCTCGGAAACTGTTGACGCCCGCCGTCGTAGCGGATCAGAGCGAACTCGGTCAGCCAGATCGGCTTGCGGTACCGCTGGTGGACGGCCTGCAGGTACTGCCGAAGCTGGTTGACCGCCGCGGCGGTCGTGAAGTCGGCGCCGTACCAGTGCAGGGTGATGAAGTCCACCCGGTGACCCCGGGCCTTTGCGCCGGTCATGAACCGGTCCAGCCAACCCCGCGGGTCCGCGCCGCCCCAGGCGACCGCGGGGCTGCCCAGCCTGCTGCCCGTCGCCATCAGTTGCGGCCACAGGTCCAGTGCCTGCTCGACTGTCATGTTCGCCTGTTCGGGCAGGTCAGGCTCGTTGAAGGTGAGCAGGTGCGGCCCGGCGGCCCGGGCCCGGGCCAGCTCCGCTGCGGTGACGTTCTCCGCGCTGCGGATCATGGGTACGAATGTCGCGCCGCGCGGAGTGCTGATCCCCGGGTGCTGGGTGCCCCAGGTGTAGTACCAACCGGCCTTCGAGCTGGCCAACGCCTGGCTCGCTCCGGCGAAGTTCCACACCCCGACGCCCTTGCGCGCGGAGCTGACCGCCGGTGCGACAGGCGCCTTCGACGTCAGGCGCGCGCTCGGTGACGGCGCGCTGCTCGGGGAGGCGGACGCGGAGGCGACAGTGGTGGGCGCGACGGGCGGCGGGACGGCCCAGGAGGGCTCGGCGGCCGGATCGTCCGGCAGCGCCACCACCAACGTGGTGATCGCGAGGACCGCGGCAACCACTGCGGCGGCCAGGTAGGGAACCACAGCACGGGGCGCGTGCCCCGCGAGCTCGGCGACGCCCGGGGGATGCGGTCCGACGGCCGGCGCGGCGGCGGCCGGGGGCACCGTCGCACTCGGGACGTGGGCGCTGAGGCCGGCCGGCAGCGGCAGCATCGGCATCCCGGCGAGCAGCCTGTCGATCGGCAGGAACGTGGCGCCCGGGCGCTCGCAGAACGCGCAGTCCCGGATGTGTCGGGCCAGCCGCTTGCGCCACAGCGGGCTGGGAGTGCCGTCCCACTCGGCCGCCACCGCGCCCAGGTCCGGGCAGCCGGGGCGGGCATGCAGGGCGCGGACGACGCCCCGGGCGCTCTGGATCTGCTCCTTCATCCGGTGGATGCGCACCGCGACGTGCCCCGGCGACAGGCTCGCGGCCTCGGCGATCTCGGCCCGCGTCAGCTCACCGGTCTCCTCCAGCCACCAGAGCGAGAGCAGTTCCTGGTCGTCCGGGTCGAGCCAGCGGGTCGCCTCGGCGACCTCACGTCGTTGGTCGGTGAGGCCGAGCCGGAGGATCGTCATCCCGGCGAAGTCGGAGGCGGGATCGGGCACGTTATGGATCGCGTCGAGCCCGGCGTCGCGGTTGAGGGCGACACGGCGACGCTGATCCCAGTCGCGCACCTGGCGGATGGTGATCGCCACGAGCCAGGACCGGTACGCCGTCGGATCGTTGAGCGCGGGCAGGTGCCGGATCACCCGTACCAGGGTCTCCTGGACCACGTCGTCGACGTCGGCATGGCCGCGCAGCGCCCGCCCGACGATGTTGTAGACCAGCGGAAGCGAGGCCGCCACGACGTCGTCGAGAGCGCGCCGGTCGCCCTGTCGAGCCGCGACGACCAGCCCGGGTTCGGGTGCTGCCCGACCGGTTGACGACATGGATCCCACTCCTTGTGCGCTCGGTCCGGTCGGCGCGCGTGAGCGCTGACCGCCTCCTGAATCGGAGACGAGCGGCGGCGGGTCAGATTACGGTTTTCTCCTCCGGTCCGTCGGGCCGGTCGGCCGACGCGCCGGCCTCGGTCCCGGCCGCGAACGGAGTACGCAGGCGGGTCATGGACGCTGCGCTGACGTCCGCGGCCGGACTGCGCTCGTCGTCGACGACCCTTCCCCCCTCGATGGTGAAGGGGTTCCGGGCGGAGGTCATATCGGGCACAAGGTGCTCCAGGAGATGTGCACGGCAGCGCTCGACTCAGTCATCGGCAGCTTCGAAGCCGTGGGGAGGCGGAGGGGCGGGCCCGGCGATGGGCCATCGGTGCCCGCACCCACAGCCTAGCGCCCCAGGCGTCGTCAGGGCGCGGCGAAGCGGACCTGCGGTCACCGAGGCAGGTCAGAGCTGCGCGGAAACATTTCTGGCCGGCACCAATCCGGCCGGGCGCCGGCGACGAATCCTGCTGCGTGACCTGCCCGACCCCGGTGCGGGACGGGCCTACCAACTGTGGCTCATCCGGGGTGCCGAGCCGGCCCGCTCGGTCGGCCTGCTGACCGCCGGTGCCCGGGAGTCGACGACGGTCATCGGTCCGGTCGCTGCCGCCGGCACGTTCGGGGTGTCGAACGAACCCGCGGGCGGTTCCTCCGCCCCGACCCGGATCGTGGGACTCGTGACGCTGAGCTGACCGACTCGTCCTGCCGGGTCGGGTCGGCGCGGCTACGGTCGAGGCTGCGGAAGCCGTCCCCCCGACCAGGGTTCGGTGTGGTGCGAACGGACAGGACAGACATGACGGTTCAGATCGATCTCGCCGGCAGGACCGCGCTGGTGACCGGCTCGACCCAGGGCATCGGCGCCGCCATCACGGTCGGGCTCGCCCGCGCGGGGGCCCGGGTGGCAGTGAACGGCCGTACCGCCGCCTCGGTCGGGCGCGCGGCCACGGCGCTGCGCGACGAGGTCCCCGGCGCCGAGGTCGTCGAGGTGGACGCCGACGTGTCGACCGACGAGGGTACGGCCCGCGCCCTCGACCTCCTGCCCGACGTCGACATCCTGGTCAACAACCTCGGCGTCTTCGGCCCCACCCCGGCGTTGGAGATCTCGGACGACGAGTGGCGTCGCTACTTCGAGGTGAACGTGCTGGCCGGCGTCCGGCTGACCCGCGCCTACCTGCCTCAGATGATGGAACGCGGTTGGGGTCGGGTGCAGTACATCGCCAGTGACTCGGCGGTCGCCATCCCCGCCGAGATGATCCACTATGGCGTCTCGAAGACGGCTCTGCTCGGCGTGTCACGCGGGTTCGCGAAGGCCGCCGCCGGCACCGGAGTGACAGTCAACTCGGTGCTGGCCGGGCCGACCCACACCGGGGGCGTGGAGGACTTCGTGGCCGAACTCGTCGGCGACAGTCTGCCCTGGGAGGAGGCGCAGCGGGAGTTCATGCGGCTGCACCGGCCGCAGTCGCTGCTCCAGCGGCTCATCGAGCCCGAGGAGATCGCCAACATGGTCACCTACCTCGCCTCTCCGCTCGCCTCCGCCACCACCGGCGCGGCGGTCCGGGTCGACGGCGGCTACGTGGACGCGATCGTCCCGTAGCGGCCGGCTCACAGCTGGACGACGTGACCGACCCGGGGCGGCGTACGACCGGCGAGGACGTCGAGCCACGCGTCCCGCAGGGCCTCGGGACCGTTGCCGACCCGCACGTCGAGCCACCCGCTCGCCGCCGGGACGAACCGCTGCCAGGCTTCGGTGAACCGCCTGTCGAGCCCGTCGCGGCCCCAGTCCCGGCCGCGCTTGCGCATCTGCACCGGCGCGAAGAAGACCTCCCCGGCGGCTTCCGCGTTGGGCGTCTGGTTGGTGAGCCCCACAGCGATGTCCCGGACGAGCCGGTCGCCGAGGTGGGCGCGCAGCGCGGCCCGGGTGGCGGGCGCTCCGGACAGGTCGAGGTACACGGTGGCGACCGCGTCGAGGGCGTCGATGTCGTCGTACGCGATGACGTCGTCGTAGCACCCGAGTGACCGCGTGAACGCCACGTTGCCGGGCGAGGTGAGCCCGACCAGTCGCGGGCCGCGACCGTACAGCTCGGACGCTGCGGCGTACGCCGTCTTGCTGGACGCCGACGACAGGACTATCGACCGCGCGCCGTAGAAGTCGTTGTCGACGACCTGGTCGGCCAACATGAACGAGGTGAAGAACAGCGGCCGGAACAGGATCAGCAGGTCCTCCTGATCGGCCTGGTAGACCGGGTCTCCGGCCGTCGCCCGGTACGCGTTGTACGGCGAGGGCAGTTCGGCCCGGTGCGGGCTCGCGTCGCGAAAGCCGGACGCGTCCACCCGGTCCGGGCGGACCACCAGGTGGCCGGCGGGCGGCAGGTAACCGTAGACCCGTTGGCCGACCTCGACCCCGGTGACCGTCGAGGCGACCACGTCGGCGAAGCCCCACAGCGGCGGAAGACCCCACTGCGGCCCGAGCCCTCGCGGGCCGGGCGGGAAGAACTCCCAGTAGCGCATCGCATCGCCGAGCACCGCGTAGGTCACGTTGTTGGCGGTGAGGCCGACGCGATCCACGCGCAGCAGCGCCGCACCGTCGGGCGGCGCGGGCTCCCCGGAGTCGGCGATGGTGGTGTGGCGCAGGTCGGCACGGGCCACGGCGAAGGTCCACGAGTCAGCCATGGTGTGACGCTAGACAGCCTCGAATGAGGAGACAAGTGCACTGGGAGTGCAAAATCCCACTCGGCGGTCAGGGCTGGGGCGCGGTGATGTGCCGCAGATGCCCCAACGGCAGGTGCGGAGGCTGCCACTCCAGGAACAGGGCCGTGGCGTCGTCGTCGAGTTGCTCGTCCTGGTACGCGAGGACGGCGCGCACCAGGCGGCGCATCGTCTCCGGGCTGGGCAGCCCGTCGTTGAGGGCGCGGTTGACGAAGTCGACGAGGCGGTCCCGCCCGAACCGCTCACCGTCGGCACTCCTCGCGTCGGTGATGCCGTCGGTGTAGGCGAGGATGCGATCACCCGGGTGCAGCTCCTCCTCGTACACCTGGGGTCTTGCCTCGGAGAGGTGACCCAGACCGAGCGGCAGCGCGGTAGGCCCCGGCAGCTCCCGGATGGCCTTGCCGTCGCGCAGCAACATGGCGCCGGGGTGACCCGCGTTGATGATCCGGAGCTGACCGGTGCGCCGGTCCAGTTCGGCGAGCAGCGCTGTCGCGAAGTAGCTGGGGTGCTCGGAGCGCACCCACCGGTCGATGCTGATGGCCGTGTCGACGAGGTCGAGGCCGGACCGGCGGGCGTTGCGGTACGCGCTGACCACCAGCGAGGCCAGGGTGCTCGCCTTGATGCCGTGCCCGCAGGTGTCGAAGAGCCCGAGGCTGAGCACGTCGCCGTTCAGCGCGTAGTCGAAGATGTCGCCGCCGACGTCGTAGCACGGTTCGAGGATCGCGGTGATCACCAGGTCGTCGGTCGCGAAGGTCAGCGGCGGCAACAGCCCCCAGACGATCTCGGCGGCGACCTGCATCGGCAGGCGCCGCCGCATCCGCTCGACGACATCGCCGTAGAGCCGACGGTTCACCAGGACCTGGGCGACATTGACCGCCAACTCCCAGGCCGGCCCGTCCAACGCCGTGTCGGCGGCGGCCGGCGACACGACCTCCAGCACGCCCAGCCGCTCGCAGCCGAGCAGCAGGGGCACCCAGAGGCGGTCCGGATTGTCGGCGGCACGCTGCACGTCGAGGGTGGTGAACGCCCGACCGGCCAGGGTCGTCTCGATAGTCAGCTCGTCCCGGGCGATACCGGCGCCCAGCAGTGGCACGAGACAGGACTGGTTGTAGTCGGCCAGATAGATCACGATCTCGGTGGCGCCGACTGCCGGCGCGGCCCGGGTGACCAGAAGCGACAACTCGTCCGGCCCGCCCCGGGGTGCGTTGAGCTGCAACCAACGCGACGCATCGCCGGCGTCGACCAAGCTCCACCTCCCGTGTCCTGACCACCGTAGAAGCCCGACGGCGAACTGCCAACGTACGAAGGGTGCAGGAGACGAGGGACTCCCTGCTGCCGGCGGCCCCTGCCCGCCGAAAGGCGAATACCGGTCAGCTAAAGCGATATTGGGTTTAGGTCAGTTTTGAGGTATTAGATATGAAAAAGTCCGATTACGTCCCATCTGCGGTTCGGAGTGCGGGTGCCACCTGCCGACTCGGCCGACGTCCGGTGAGACGCATTCGTGAAAGGGCACATCGTGACAACCACACTATTGCGCCGACCTCGGCGCGCGGTCATGTCCGCGTTGACGGCCGTCGCCGCCGGCGGCGCGGCCGTCGCCGTCCTCATCTTCAGCGGCACCGGCGCGAGCGCGGCCGAGGCGCCGGTCAATCTCGGAACGGCGGCGAACTTCTCCGTACTGGCCGGCTCAACGGCCACCAACACCGGGCCGAGCTTCCTGGCGCAGAGCCTCGGCGTCAGCCCCGGCAACACCGCACCCGGCTTTCCGCCCGGCATCGTCGGCGGGGAGATCCACCTCGGCGACGCCGTGGCACTGCAGGCCAAGAATGACCTGACCACGGCGTACAACGACGCCGCCGGTCGAACGCCGTTCACCAACCTGCCCGCGGAGCTGGGCGGCGCCACACTGACTCCGGGCGTCTACCGGATCGGCGCCGCACAGCTGACCGGGACGTTGACGCTCAACAGTCAGAACGACCCGGCGGCGGTATTCATCTTTCAGATCGACTCCACCCTCATCACCGCCTCGAACAGCAGCGTGGTGTTCATCAACGGCGCCTCGCCCTGCAACGTCTACTGGCAGGTGGGCAGCTCGGCCACGATCGGCACCGGCACCCGCTTCATGGGCAACATCCTGGCCCAGACGTCGATCACCATGAACACCGGCGCCACCCTCCAGGGCCGCGCCCTGGCGCAGACCGGGGCGGTCACCCTCGACACCAACACGATCAACGCGCCCGTCTGCCTCCAGCCGACGGGAACCCCCACGTCGACCCCGACCGGGACACCGACCGGCACGCCCACCAGCACCCCGACCGGGACGCCAACCGGCACCCCGACCGGCACGCCGACCGGGCAGCCCACCGGGACGCCGACCGGCCAGCCCACCGGGACGCCGACCGGCCAGCCGACAGTGGTCCCCACTCGCACCGAGTTGCCCGTCACCGGCGGTAGGGGTGGCGGCGGCCTGCTGCCCGCCCTGACCGCGGTCGGCAGTATCGCCATCGCCAGCGGCGCAGCCCTGCTGCTCCTTCTGCGTCGACGCCGACAGCTCGAGTCCTGACCGAGGTGCCCCGGCGGCCGGATGACCGACCGCCGGGGCACCCCCAGGACGCGCCGCTGCAGCGCATCCAGCTGCTCAATCTCATACTTTCGGCTAGTAATGGACCGCACTTTCGGGTAACGTGCACACCGCACCACCTGAAACGACATGACGCGGCGGCGAGGCCCGTGGTCGTGGTCCTGTCGACAGCACATCGGATTCTCTCCGGTCGTCCTGGTCGACGGGCGGACACGGAGAGGACCAGCCCATGCTCACGACTGTCGAACCCACGGTCAGCACCGCTGCCAGCCGACGGAACGCCGGCACGGACGAACTGATTGTCGAGCTGGCCACCACCGCGGCCGACGACCCGCGCCGACCGGCCCTGCGGGACCGCGCCATCGAGGCGTGGTTGCCGCTCGCCCGCCACCTGGCCCGGCGCTACTCGGGGCGCGGCGCCCCCGACGAGGACCTGACGCAGACCGCGATGGTCGGCCTCATCAAAGCGGTCGACCACTTCGACGCGACGCGGGGCGTCGACTTCAGCGGGTACGCCATCCCGACCATCGTCGGGGAGATCAAGCGATACTTCCGGGATCGCACCTGGTCGGTGCGGGTGCCGCGCCGCCTCCAGGAGCTTCGGCTGTCGATCAGCGCCGCCAACAGCACGCTGACGCACACCCTGGGCCGCTCGCCGACGGTCGCCGACATCGCGAGCTACCTCGACGTCTCCGAGGAGACCGTGCTGGAAGGGCTGGAGGGAGCCCGGGCGTACCGGGCGACCTCTCTGTCCACACCCACCGGCATCGACGGAAGCATGGAACTCGGCGACACCCTCGGGGAGCGGGACCACGAGTTCGACCTCGTCGACCTCCGCGTCGCTCTCGGTCCGGCGCTCGCCACGCTGCCCGAACGGGAACGCCGGATCCTCAGCCTGCGGTTCCACGGCAACCTGACCCAGGCCCAGATCGCCGAGCAGATCGGCGTCTCCCAGATGCACGTCTCCCGGTTGATCACCCGATCGTTGGCCACGCTGCGCGGGCACCTCGCCGCCGACTTCGCCTGATCCATCCGACCGCCGCGGCGCGTCCGCCCGTCGGCGTTCAGTCCCTCCCTCAGTGTTCGGGCGGAGCGTGCGCCATCGCGGTGAGCAGGGCCGACACCGGCACGGTGGCGAAGCCGACCCGCGCGTCGCTGGCGCCGTACGGCAGCCACAGCTCGCCGTCGTGGATGAGTCCGCCGCAGGAGTAGACGACGTTCGGCACGTAGCCGTCCCGCTCGGACCGTTCGGGGGCCAGGAGCACACCGGGAAGATGTGCGATCACCCGATCCGGTCGGCGCAGGTCGAGCAGGAGCGCGCCGATCGCGTACCGGCGCATCGGGCCGACGCCGTGGGTGAGCACGAGCCAGCCCGCCTCGGTCTCGATCGGAGAGCCGCAGTTGCCGACCTGGATCAGCTCCCAGCTGTCCCGGGGCCCGTGCAACGGGACCGGGTGTTGCCAGCGGTTGTCGGCGTCCAGGACGGTCAGACCGATGGTCTCGCCGTCGGCGCGGCACAGCGCCAGGTGCCGACCGCCGACGGTACGGGGGAACAGTGCGATCCCCTTGTTGCGGGCTCCCGGCCCCCGCATCGGGGTCATCTCGAAGTGGCGCAGATCGGGGCTCACCAGCGCCCGGGTGGCGATGCTCCGGCCGTCGTAGGCGGTGTAGGTGGCCCGGTACACCGGCCGCGACCCACCGGTGAACAGGACGAACCGGGCGTCCTCCATGCCGTTGCTCTCCGCCGGGGTGGCCGGCCAGAGCACACGTTCGTGCAGAGCCGTCCCGGCGGGAAAGGCAGTGGCGTAGCTGCCGGCGTTGGTGCGCCGCAGGTGTTCCAACGTGTCCAGCCCGGTGCTGCGGGACAGCAGGTCCGGCGGCAGATCACCGAGGACCCGCTCGAACGTCGCCTCGTCGTACCGGTCGGGCAGCGCGTCCAGCACCGTGGCGGTGACCTCGTTGTCACAGTCCTTCTCGGCCAGACCCGCCACGAGCAGGTCCCGGCGGTGCCGCACTCCCGTGCGCTGTCCGACCACCAGCGGGCCGGACCGGTCGGCGACGGTGAGCTGGCGGCCCGGCCCGAGAACCGCACTGGCGAATCCGACTGACGACAGGTGACCCTCGCCGATCTGGCGGAGACTGACCGCCACGCGCAGCTGCCCGGCGCTCAACCCGCTCTGGTCGGGGTGGGCCACCATCGACGGGTTGCACAGGGCGGCGGCCTCGACCGCGTACTCGTGGCTGAAGTAGGCGCCGACCAGGAGTCGGCTGGTGGGCGAGAGGTGCCCGGTCCGGGCGGCGCGGTGCCGCACGAGGTCGTAATGATGCTGGAACGTCGCGGCGAGGTCGCGGTGCCGGGCACCGAACCGTTCGAGGGTGTCCCGCAGCAGGCGGGCCGTCTCTTCGTCGTCGAGGTGCGCGACACGCTCGATGAGCGCCCGCGCGCGGGTACGTACCACAGCCGCGTCCTCGCCCGGGACGAAGAGCTTGACGACGACCCGGCGGGGATCGGGGGTGAGGGTGACGTCCTGCCGGACGGCCAGGACGTCGGTCACGACCACCGCCGGGCGTGCTGGAGGGTGGAGATGAGCGCGAGGGTGGATTCGGCGCCCTGGTTGAGGTTGGGACCGTGCGCGGTCAGCCCGTCGTAGCCGCCGCCGGTGCCCGGATCCCACATCGGCGTGCCGAGGTCGTTGTCACCGAGGAACCAACCGATCGCCTGCCGGAGCCCGTCATCCCAGGCCGGGTCGCCGGTGACCGTGGCGGCCGTGGCGCAGGCGTCCGCGAGGGCTGCGACCTCGATCGGCTGCTGGTCGTGGTGAAACCGTACGGCGCCACGTCGCCACCCGGCGGCGGGTACGACGGACAGGTGCCCGTCGCGCAGTTGGACGTCCCGCAACCAGGCCAGCATCCGCAGACCCTCGTCGAGGGGCGGGCCACCGTGGCGCAGCTGACTGGCGACGATGACGACCTCGGCGAGGGCCGCGTTGGCGTAGGTCAACCGCTGCTGCGGCCAGGGCCACCGCGAGTCGGGGTCCGGTGGGCCGACAGCGCTGGCCGCGTCCGCCAGCAACGCCGCCGCGGCCACGTGGCCCGGGTGGCGACGCAGCACCTCGGCCGCGCCGAGCCCGGCGAACGCCATCGCGTGCGGCGCGGGGGAGCGCCGCGCCGCACCACGGCTGAAGGCGACCAGCGCCTCCTCCCGTACCCAGGCGGCCGGACTGCGGGCGACGGCTGTGCCAAGCCCCCACAGCGCTCGGCCCCACCAGTCGCCGAGCCCGGGTTCGTCGGCCCAGCGCCTGTCGTGCCCGAGCCGGTTGCGAAAGGCGCCGGTGGCGTCCTGCGCGTGGGTCAGGAAGGCGAGGTACCGTTCCGCGAGTCGCAGCAACTCCTCGGTCGGCTCCGGCTCGCGACACAGGACAACCAGGCCACGGGCCACGTCGTCGGTGCAGTAGCCGTGCTCGCGGCGGACGATGGCGTGCCGGGCGTGCTCGAACAGGCCGGTGTCGTCGCTCAGCCGGACCAGGTGCGCGAAGCTCGGCACGGGCGCCGTCATCCACCGCCTGCCGGAGGTTGCCCGGGAGCGGCCGGCGGTCGCGGTCATGCGGACGCCACGCTCACTGCGGGCGGGCGGACGGCGGTGAGCCGCTCGGCGAGGGTGCCGTAGCGGGCTGCCACCGCCGGCCAGCGCAGATCCGCGGCCAGTGGCCGCACCCGGCCGGCCAGCCGGGCCGCGAGGCCCGGCTCGGTCAGGATCCGCCGGACCGCCAGGGCGAGCGCCGCCGGGTTCTGATGGGGTACGACCAGGCCCGGCCCGCCGGTGAGCAGCTCGACGGCGTGCGGGAACGCCGTGGCCACGACTGGCACTCCGGCGGCCACCGCCTCGATGAGCACGCCGGAGGTGACCTGTTCGCGGGAGTCGTACGGCAGCACGACGACGTCGGCGGAGCGGATCAGGCGGCCGAGGGCCTGCTGGTCGTGGTAGACGTCCTGGTAGTCCACGGCGTGCGCGATTCCCAGTTGGGCGCCGAGCCGGTGCAGCCCCGCCCGGTACGTCTCGCCGTGGTGCTCGATCACCTTCGGGTGGGTCCGGCCCGCGACGGTGTAGGTGGGCGTCGGTTCCAGGTCCTGCAACCGGGCGAGGGCGCGCAGTGACCACTCGATGCCCTTACCGGGGCCGATCAGTCCCCAGGTGAGCAGGTGCGGACGGGTACGCCTGTCGACGGGCACGCCGGCGAGTTCGGCGGCGCCGTGCGGGATGACCGTCACCTTCTCCGCCGGCACGTCGTAGCCGATGAGCAGCCGGTCGCGGGCGGTGTCGGTCATCGTGACGACCGCCCCGGCGGTGGCGACGATCTGTTCCAGCAGGGACTTCTGCCGGCCGGAGGGCTCGCGCAGCACGGTGTGCAGGACCACGATGCTCGGCACGGTGAGCCGGCGCAGCA
Organism: Micromonospora sp. NPDC049114; assembly: GCF_040648635.1. NCBI lineage: Bacteria > Bacillati > Actinomycetota > Actinomycetes > Micromonosporales > Micromonosporaceae > Micromonospora > Micromonospora sp. NPDC049114. The sequence goes on from NZ_JBEZEA010000001.1 coordinate 838,814, forward strand.
ACGGCAGGACGTCCTCGCCGTCGGTGCCCGGGTAGATGCCGTACTCGTGCTGGACGATTGCCACGTCGAAGGTGTTCAGGACGGCTGCGGCGTCCCGCCACCCGGCCGGGGTCCGCGCCGACCAGGTGTGCACCACGCCGGGCCCGGGCCGCTGGTCGTCGCCGTGGTCGGTGACCCGCACGATGCCACCGCGCGTGCCGTCCGCGGTGAGCTGGGCGGCGAGGGCGGAGTTGAAGGTGGCCAGTCCACACCGCGTCGGCGGGTGAGTGCTGAGGAATCCGTAGCTGGGCATGAACGTCGGGCCTTCCGGTTGTCGGCCGCCACCCGGGTACGGGGGCAGCCTCACGCGGTGACGGCGTACGCCGGTCAGCGTGTGTGACCGGCGGAACGTGTTCGGGAGGGGGTGGTCAGCTACGGGTGGGAATCAGACAAGTGTCGCCCGGTCGGGAACGACCTGTCGCTCCACGGGTGCGGCGGCACCACGGCGGATGAGGCGCTCGTAGACGGCGAGATAGTCGGTGACCATCCGGTCCGCGCCGAAGCGTTGCCGGGCCCGTTCCCGGCAGGCGGCCCGGTCGAGGCCGGCGACCTGGGTCACCGCGTCGACGGCCTGCTCGACGGTGTGGACGAGGCGACCCGTCACCCCTTCGTCGACGACCTCCGGCATGGAGCCCCGCGCGTACGCGATGACCGGCGTGCCGCAGACCATCGACTCCACCACCGACAGGCCGAACGGTTCGTCGAACGCGATCGGGTGCAGCAGGGCGGTGCTGGAGCCCAGCACCTCCGCGCGTCGTCGGGGGCCGACCGAACCGAGGAAGACGACCCGGTCGTCGTCGATGTGCGGGGCCACCTGCTCGGCGAAGTACCGCTCGTCCTGCACGATGCCGCAGATGGTCAGCGTCCGGCCGGCGCGGCGGGCGATCTCGATGGCGGTGTGGATGCCCTTGTCCGGGTGGATCCGACCGAACGCGGCCAGGCCGGGGCCGGCGTCCCGGGTGAACGGCAGACCGGTGAGGTCCACGCCGTGGTGGACCGTGGCGACGTAGTCGAGCTCCGGGGCCCGGTCGGCGTCCGAGATCGACACGTACGACGATGCCGCTCGGGCGTAGGCGGGCAGGATCCCCGCCCCGGAGAAGCCGTGCACGGTGGTGAGCAGTGGGGCGTGGCAGTGCTCCGCGAACGCCAGCGGCAGCCAGTCGAGGTGGCTGTGCACCAGGTCGAACTCCGCCGATCTGGCGAACGCGTGGGAGACGTGCATCGCCTCCCACACCCGGCCGTCCAGGTCCGGGTCGTCCGCGTACCCCCGCGGGGCGATGCCGTCGAGGCGGGCGGAGGTGGCCGAGTCCAGCGTCGCGAAGAGCGTCACGTCCACGCCTCGTCTGGCCAGTCCCTCGGCGAGCAGGCCGGTCACCTGTTCCCAGGGACCGTAGTGGTGCGGGGGTGTGCGCCAGGCGATCGGCCCGAGCAGCGCAACCTTCACACCGATGGCGCGTCGGCGAGGTCGGCGGGGTCGAGGTTCAGGGTGGCGAGCAGCCCGGAGTGCTTGGCCGGGTCGACCCGCTCCGGCAGCTCACGCTCGACCCAGTCGGCCCGGGCCTGCTGACCCCGATCGCGCAACGCGCTGACGATCCTGTGCTTGGCGATCCTCATCTGGTGCTCCCCTGGTTGAGCCGTCCGAATCGTGCCTGGACGGCGGTGTGCGAGCGCGGGTGGGATGCCATCCGCTGCCGTCATCGGAGACCGAATGTGCGGTATCCGGTGCATCCGACTGGCGGGCCGAAGGTCGAGGACGATCAGCACGCGGCAGCGGTTGGGATGACGATCGGTAATGCCCTGACGGGCTGGTGGCGGCGACATCCGGCGGCCACCGGGGGCCCCGGGCGACATGCCCAGCGTACGCCCCGGCCAGTGCGGCTGCACGCGCACCGGCCGTGCCACCCGGCGGAGGTCGCTGCCGCGGCGGTCCCGGCCGCTGCGGCGTACGCTCGGAGTACTCGCCGCCGCACACCCATTCGACCCGGTCGCCGACTTCCCGTGGCACCGATGGCCGGCCCCTCCCCCCGCACCGGCTCGCCGGGCCGCGACGGTTTGTCGACGGCCCGCCCTCAGCCCGCCACGCTGGCAGTCAGCCGTGCCGGGCACCCATCGGAAGGCGGCGGATCGTCATGACCGCACCCCCGAACAGGCACATCCAACCCTCCACCATCAACGGTCACGAGGGTCCCGTCGATTCTCGCCCGGCTCCCCTGCCGCCGGTGGTGAAGCGATCGCGAATCGGGGATCTGTGGATCGTCGCAGTGGTGTTCGCGGTCATGCTCCTGCTGCTCCTGATCTTCGTACTTCAGAATGGGCAGCAGGCCGAGGTGTCCTTCTTCGGGACGCACGCGGCCCTTCCCACCGGCGTGGCGCTGCTGCTGGCGGCGGTGATCGGCGTCCTTCTCGTCGCCCTTCCCGGCACTGCCCGGATCCTCCAGCTCAGGATGCGCAGCCGCCGTTCCTCGACGCCCCCGCCGGGATGGCCCTCGTCCAGTTCGGTCCCCCTGTCGAGGACCGGCGTCGCCCCGGCTCCGCCGGCGCCCCGCCAGGACGGCTGAGTCATGCCCGCCACCGCGCGAACCGCCGCCACGATCTCCGTCCCGGCCCCGACCGCCTCTCGGCTCACATCGGTTGGCCGTCGGACCGCACGTGGTACGCATCGGCTGGTTCGCACCCTCGACCCTGCCGTGCTGGTCGCCACGACGGGCAGGGACGACCAGGTCGACCTGCTCGTGGTGCCACCCGACACCGAGCCGGAGGCAGCCGCGCGGGCGATGACCGCCGCCGCGGATCCGGCCAACCGCAGGCGAGCGCCGGACATCCTGGCCACCGCCCCGCGTCCGGGTCCCTCGGCGACGTGATACCCGGTCAGGGCTCCAGCACGACCTTGCCCGGCCGGCTGCGGGCCTCGGCGAAGAGCAGCGCGGCGGAGACCTCGGTGAGCGGGTAGCGGGCGGCGATCTGCGGCACGATCACGCCCTGACGGAGCAGGTCGAGCACGATGCCGAGGTCGGTACGCAGCCGACGCCGGAACGCCGCGGCCCGGGTGCGACGGCCGGCCCAGAAGTTGTAGAACCGGACCCGGTGACCGTTCGGCAGGGCGTTCCAGGTGTAGAGCCGGGCCAGCAGCTTCACGAAGACCCAGACGATCGAGCGCGCGGAGCCCGTGGCCGAGGCGGTGCCGTAGACGACAAGCGTGCCGCCGGGGGCGAGCAGCCGGTACGAGGTGCGGACGCCCGGGCCGGCGACCGGGTCGAAGACGGCGTCGACGCCTCCGGGAGACAGTGCGCGCACCCGCGCGGCCAGGTCGGGGTCTCGGTAGTCCAGCGGTTCGACGCCGAGTTCGCGCAGCGCCGCGTGGTGTCGCGGAGCGGCGGTGCCGATGACCCGCAGCCCGAGGTGGCGTCCGAGTTGGACGAGCACGGTTCCGACGCCGCCGTTCGCGCCGTGCACCAGGATCGTCTGCCCGGCCCGCAGGCGGGCGCCGTGCAGCATCTGCCAGGCGGTCACCCCGTTGACGACTACTGTCTCGGCCGCGGCCGGGTCCAGACCGGGCGGCACCGGGGTGAGGTCGTCGACGCCCACCACTGCGTGCGTGGTCCAGGCGCCGGTCTTGGTGACCGCCGCGACCCGGGTGCCGACCAGCGAGCCGTCGCCTCCCGGTCCCACCGCCCGGACGGTGCCGACGAGGTCGTAGCCGGGCACGAACGGAAAGGCCGGCTGGCCCGGGTAGAGGTCGCGGCGCATGCTCTGTTCGGCGTACGAGATGCCGGTGGCCTCGACCTCGACGAGCGCCTGACCTGCGGCGGGAACGGGCATCGCGCGTCGGCTGACCTGGAGCCCGTCCGGCTCCACCACGCCGGGCAGGACCACTTCGGTGATCATCCTGTCGGTTGTCATCGCGGTCTCCTCTTGTTTGTAAGTGTGCACTCACACACCTATCAGGTCGAAAAAGTGGGCCGCCCGGAAGCGGCCCGGTGGTGCGGACGTCGGGATCAGGGGTGACGGATGCCTGCGGTCAGCGCGCGGGCCCACGGCTCGGGCACCTGCTCCAGGCCGGCGGTCACGATCAAATGGCAGAGCTGGCCGTACGCGAAGAACTGCTGGACCTGCGCGTCGCTGGCGCCGGACCGACTCGCCACGAAGGTGGCGACCCGCCGGTAGCCGGCGCGCACCGCCTCGGCGATCTCCGGGACGTCAGTGACGGCCTGCGCCTGCACCTGGAACAGCAGGAGATCACGGTCGGCGATCAGCTCGGCGTAGGCGTCGCCCATCGCCTCCAGGACCCCCTCCGGGCCGACGTCGCCGGCACGCTCCGCCCCGGCCTCCAGCGCCACGACGATCCGCTCGAAGCACGCCCCGGCGGCGGCCACGAACAACCCGAGCTTTCCGGCGAAGAGCCGGAAAACGTACGCCTCGGAGATGCCGGCGGCGGCTGCCACGGCGGTGACCGGGGTGGCGTGGAAGCCGGTGCGCGCGAACGCCGACACGGCGGCGTTCAGAACTGTGGCCCGGCGGGCCTCGGCGGTGGATCGCATGTTTGTAAGTGTGCACTCACAAACAAGCCCCGTCAACCCCGCTGGGCCGACCGTGGCCGCGTCTCGCGGCAACGCCCTGGCGGGGCTCGGTGCTCGGCTGCCCCCGTGGGTCCCTGTTCAGTTCACGGCAGTGGCGTGGTCATATGCCGCGCGACTGGTGTCGACGTCGTCCATGTGTGCTTCAGCCCACACCTTGAGGCCACGCATCATGTGGTGCAGGGAGAGGCCCAGCTCGGTCAGCTCGTAGGAGACCGTGACGGGCACTGTTGGTGTCACGGTGCGGCTGACGAGGCCATCGCGTTCGAGGGAGCGCAGGGTCTGGGTGAGCATTTTCTGGCTGACGCCGGCCAGGAGGCGAGACAGCTCCGAGTAGCGCATCGGTCTGGGCTCACCGGTGCAGTCGGGGCCGCTGCCGAGTGCGGAGAGGATCAGCGTGACCCATTTGCCGGAGATGCGTTCCAGCATCTTGTGGCTCGGGCAGGCGGCCAGGAAGGCGTTGTAGTTGTCCCTGTTCTGGGTTCGTTGCTGGGCCGCCGTCGTCGGTGCTGCCATCACGCCCTCCTCGGACCGCAGGGTGCGTCACATCCCCTTGTAGTCCTAGCTTCCCATCGGGAAGTTGCCCCCCGATGGAGCGGGTCCCGCGGTCAGCCGGAGACGCTCTTCCTCATCGGTTGATCCGATCCAGTTCGGCGAGGTCCGCGGCGGACAGGGAGAGGCCGGCGCCCGCGACGTTGTCCCGCAGGTGGGCGACCTTCGAGGTACCCGCGATCAGCAGGATGTTGGGCGATCTCTGCAGCAGCCAGGCGAGCGCGACGGACATGGGCGTGCTCCGCAACCGCTCCGCCACCGCCGAGAGCGCCTCGGACTGCAGCGGCGAGAAGCCGCCCAGCGGGAAGAACGGCACGTATGCGATGTTCTCGGCCGCGAGCCGGTCGATGAGCTCGTCGTCGTGGCGGTGAGCGAGGTTGTACATGTTCTGCACGCCCACGATCGGCGCGATGGCCTGCGCCTCGGCGACCTGCTCGGCGGTGACGTTGCTGACGCCCAAGTGGCGGATCAGGCCTTCCCGCTGCAGTTCGACGAGCGTGCCGAACGCGTCGGCCAGCGATCCGGGCTGGGGGCCTTCGGCGTTGCCCATACGCATGTTCACCAGGTCGAGCGTCTCGACACCGAGGACTTCGAGGTCCTCGTGGACCTGCTTACGGAGGTCTTCGGGCTGCCGGGCGACGGGCCAGCCACCCTGAGCGTCGCGGGTAGCTCCGACCTTGGTGGCGATGAACAGCCCTTCCGGGTAGGGGTGCAACGCCTCCCGGATCAGCTCGTTTGTCACTCGCGGCCCGTAGGCGCCGCTGGTGTCGATGTGGTTGATACCGCGCTCGACCACCTCGCGGAGTACGGCCACAGCGCCGTCATGGTCCGCGGGAGGTCCCATGACCCAGGGGCCGGCCAGCTGCATGGCGCCGTAACCGAATCGGGTCACCGTCGAGTCTCCCAGCTTCCACGTACCACCGGGGAGGGAAGCAGTCGACATGTCGTACCTCGTTCTCGTAAAAGGCCAGGTAAATCGGCTCCCTGGCCGGGTGTTTCTCTATCGTGGCTCGGTAGCTCTCCGTCGGGAAGTAGGCACCTTGAAGTGCGTAAGTAACCTTCCGACCGCCTGGTCGCGTCGAGTTCCGGGCCTGTCATCGCGGGGCCACGACACCGCGGAACGCGTAACGGGCGCCACCCCGCGGGTATGCCCTGGCGGCCGTTCGATGTTCCTCAAGGGCCGGGGTACAGGCGTGCCGGATCGCCGGGCCGCAGGCTGTCCACGCCGCCGTCAGGCGTGCTTGCCGCAACCGAGCCGAGCAGCGCCAACGAACGTGCCGACTCCGTATCGGGCTCGGCGTGGTAGATCACCAGGAGCTGCCCCTCGGCGCCCGCGACCGCGAGCTTGTCGCAGTACAGGTCGAGATCGCCCACCTCGGGGTGGTGCAGCCGGCTCACCACACCCTCGCGCCGCCGCACCTCGTGCCGGGCCCACAACTGGCGGAAACAGTCGCTCTTGAGCGACAACTCCCCCACCAGCGCCGTCAGTCGCGGGTCGTCGGCGTCCGCGGCCGAATCGGCGCGCAGCTGGCCCACCACGCTCTGCATCGCCTGCCGCCAGTCGCGGAACAACTCCCGCTCCGCCGCGTCCAGGAACACCGCGCGCAGCCGGTTGGCGCCCGGAGCGAGATTCGGCGACAGTGCCCTCGCCATCCGGTTCGACGCCAGGATGTCGAGGTAGCGGTTCTGCACGAAGGCCGGCATCGGGAGCTCCCGCACCAGGTGCAGGACACTGGCCGGCACCCGCTCGACGGCCGGCCGGACCGCCCGGCGCGACCGCGGCCGGGTCAACCCGATCATGTACGCGGTCGCCTCCGGGTCCAGCCGCAGCACCCCGGCGAGCGCGTCGAGGACCTGCACCGAGGGATGCCGCTCACGACCCTGCTCCAACCGCAGGTAGTAGTCGGCGCTGATGCCGGCCAACATCGCCACCTCCTCGCGCCGCAGGCCGGGCACCCGGCGCAGGCCGACGCCCGGCCCGAGACCGACGTCCTCGGGCCGGATCCGTTCCCGACAGGCGCGCAGAAAGTCGCCGAGCTGGTTGGTGGCGTCCATACCGTCGACGGTAGATCGCCCCACGACCCGGTGACTGGCTGTGTCACTACCAGGAACACCTCGCCCTGCCGCCCGGACGGACGCCGACGGACAGTCGTCGCAGGCCGATCTCCGGACCGTCCGCATATCCACGACGACAACGGATAGAGGAATGACATGAGCGACAACCTTCCTGGCGGCGCCCTGACCCCCGCCGACGGCCTCACCCTGAGTCGGATGGGCTACGGCGCGATGCAGCTCGCCGGCCCGCACGTCTTCGGCCCCCCGCGCGATCGTGCGCAGGCCCTCGCGGTGCTCCGCGAGGCGGTCGACCGGGGCGTGCGCCACATCGACACCAGCGACTTCTACGGCCCCAAGGTGGTGAACGAGCTGATCCGCGAGGCGCTGCACCCGTACCCCGAGGATCTGCACCTGGTCACCAAGGTCGGCGCGCGCCGCGGCGACGACGCCTCCTGGCTCCCCGCGCTCCAGCCGGACGAGCTGAAGGCCCAGGTCCACGACAACCTCCGGCACCTCGGCCTGGAGGTCCTCGACGTGGTCAACCTGCGGGTCGGCGTGGCGGAGGGCACCGGCGACGATCCCCTCTCCGAGCAGTTCGGCACCCTCGCGGAGCTGCGGCAGCAGGGACTGATCCGGCATCTCGGGCTCAGCAACGTCACGCTCGACCAGCTCACCGAGGCCCAGGCCATCGCGCCGGTGGTCACGGTGCAGAACCTCTACAACCTCGCCAATCGGCAGGACGACGCGCTCGTCGACCGCTGCGCGGCGGAGAACATCGCGTTCGCGGCGTTCTTCCCGCTCGGCGGGTTCACCCCGTTGCAGTCCGACACCCTCAACGCCGTGGCCGCCCGGGTGGGCGCCTCGCCACAGCAGGTCGCCCTGGCCTGGCTGCTGCAACGCTCCCCCACCATGGCGTTGATCCCGGGCACGTCGACGCTGGCACACCTGCGGGAGAACCTCGCCGCGGCCGACCTGACGCTGCCGGCCGACGCAATCGAGGATCTGAACACAATCGGCGCCTGATTACGGAGTCGGACGCTCGCCGGCCCCGGGCCTCGCTAGTGCTGGTGGGGGCGGTTACGGATGAGGGTGAGCGCGAGGACGGCGGTGACGAGGAAGACGATGCCGCTGACCCGCAAACCGGCCTGGACCCCGGAGGTCATCGCCTCGGCGAGCGCCGACCGGACCGGAGCGGGCAGCGGCTGGTCGCCTGTCGCGCCGGAGGCCACCGCCGCCTGCACGGCGCTGCGGACGGGTTCGCCGACCTGGTGGGCGGCTAGGCGGTCGGGCAGGTCGGCCACCATCGTGGTGGTGAGCAGCGTGCCCAGCAGGGACGAGCCCAGCACCGAGCCGACCTGACGGGAGGCGTTGACCGCGCCGGAGGCCATGCCGGCCTGGGCGGGCGCCACGCTGGCCAGCGCCGCCGCCGTCGCGGGGGCCACCACCAGCCCGCTCGCGGCGCCGAACAACGCGAACAACGCCCAGCGGTGCCCGAACGCCGTCGTCGGCCCCTGCGTCGCGAGCCCGAAGCTGGCCACCGCGCCGAGCACCAGACCGACTGTGAGTGGCGCCTTGAACCCGGTGCGCCGGATGGTCCGACCGGCGGCGAAGGCCACCAGCACGTACGCGCCGAAGAGCACCAGCATGCGCCAGCCGGTGTCCAGCGGGCTGAGCGACTGGGCACGCTCGTGGAAGAGGACGAGCAGGATCGCCACGCCGGTGAACCCGAACAGTGACACCGCGGCGACGACCATGACGGCGCTGAACGACGGCGAGCGGAACAGGCGTACGTCCAGCATCGGTGTGCTGGTGCGCAGCTCGACCAGCACGAACGTGACAAGCGCGACGGCCGAGACGACCCACGCGGTCGCCACGACACCGCTGGCGTAGCCGTCGCGCCCGCCCTGGATCATGGCGTAGACGGCGGCGGCGATGGCGACGGTGCCGAGCAGCAGACCGGGCAGGTCGAGCCGTCCGGCGCTGGGCCGGGACTCGGCCACCCCGATCGCGGCGACGACGAGGGTGACCACGCCCAGCACGATCACCGACAGGTAGACGCTGTGCCAGGAGTGCTGGCGCAGCAGCGTACCGGCGATGAGCGGGCCGATCGCCAGCCCGATGCCGGAGGCGGCCGACCAGGCGGTGATGACCTCGGTGCGGCGGTGCGGGTCGGTGAAGGTGGCACCGAGGATCGCCAGGCTGTTCGGCAGGATCAGGGCACCGCCGAGGCCCGCTACCAACTGACCGGCGATCACCCAGGCCACGGTCGGGGCGCTGGCCACCACGGCGCCGCCGGCGATCATCGCGACGACTCCGGCGCCGAACATGCGCCTGCGTCCGTACCGGTTGCCGAGCGTGGCGGCGGACATCACCAGGCTCGCCACGACCAGGGTGTAGGCGCTGGGGATCCAGATCACGGTGGTCGGATCGACCCGGAGGTCGGCCTGGATGGTGGTCAGGGCGGAGACCGTCGCGGTGATCTGCAGGAAGGTGATCATCGCGCCCAGGCACATGGCGATCAGGGTCACCGGTCGGGAACCGCGAACGGACGTACGGGTGGTGACGGCCGGCCCGGGCGGGGCCGTGCTGCTGGTGGTCACAAGGCGTCCTCGGGTTGGAGTCCCGCTGACTTGCTTATGCAAAAGTCAGCGGTGCCCCAGTGAATCACCTGGCTAGCTTCGGCGCAAGCCAGGTAGGCTGGGTGCATGGAGGACCTTCGGGACGACCGCGAATCCTGGTCGATGGAGAACTGCTCCGTCGCCCGGGCGATGGACATCGTGGGCAGCCGTTCGACGATCCTGATCATGCGCGAGGCACTGCTCGGCACGCGCCGTTTCGACGACTTCGTCCGCCGCGTCGGGATCGGCGAGCCCGCGATGGCGGCCCGCCTCAAGGAGATGGTCGCCGCCGGTCTGCTCGAACGGATCCCGTACCGGGAGCCGGGACAGCGCACCCGCCACGAGTACCAACTCACCCGCAAGGGTCAGGAACTGCTGCCGGTCATCACCGCGCTGCGCAACTGGGGCGACACCTGGAGCGCCGACGAGGCCGGCCCCGGCGTCCTCGCCACCCACCACGACTGCGGCGAACCGGTCCGTGCGGTGCTCCGCTGCGCAGCCGGGCACGAGGTCGGAAGCGGGGACATCGACATCACCGCCGGGCCGGGCCTGATCCGCCGCACCTGACACCCCGGCCAGGCCGCCGGCCAGCGGGTACCGGTCAGCCGACCCGCTGGGCCAGCACCTGCCCCGGCCAGGTTCCCGAGCGGAAGGTCTCGGTGCGGGTGAACCCCTGACGTTCGTAGAAGGCCACCAACTCGCCACCGCCGCCCGCCCAGCAGTCGACCCGTAGCAACCGCACGCCGGCCCGCCGGGTTTCCTGCACGGCGTGTGCCAGCAGGGCCGACCCGAGGTGCCGACCCGCGAATCGTCGGTCGGAGACCAGGAGACGGACGTACCGCTCGGGCTCCTCGGCGGGCGTGATCGGTGACCGCGCAGGAGGCCCGGAGTCCAACACCAGGGCGCCGGCAGGCGTTCCGTCCAGTTCCGCGATGTACGGAAGGTTCTCGGTCAGGTACCGGTCGACCAACTCGACCCCGCCGGGCTTCTCCGAGAACGGGGTCGTGCCCCACTGCTCGGTGTTGCCCCGCGCGTTCATCCAGACCACCGCGGAATCGAGCATGGCCAGTACGGCGGCGGCGTCCGCCGGGCCACCGCGTCTGATTCGTACGCCACGGGTGGTGTCGTCCATGGCGAAACTGTAATCGTGGCCGTAGGAGGTGGCGGGCCGCCGGTCGGCGGCCCGCCACCGTCGGATCAGAGGACGATCTGGTGCACCCGGTCGTCCCCGCCGCGCACCGCCAGCCAGGCGCTGCCGTTGGCGCCCGCGGCGGCCCCCGGGGCGCCCCGGAACGCGTCGGTGGCGAACTCGCCACGACGGAACCAGCCGCCCCACGCCCCGTCGGTCAGGTTGCGCTGCCAGAGCCGGTTGTCGGCGGCCAGCGCGAACAGATAGACCCGCCCGGAGGTGGCGAGCAGCGTCGGGCTGCCGCTGGTGGTGCCGCCGAGGTTGGTCCAGGCCGACCAGGTGGCGCCGGTCCGGCTGCGCCACCACACCTCGTCGGTACGGCTGCGCACGGCCACGTGCAGCACGCTCGCGTCGTCGACGACAGCGCTCGGCCGGCCGTAGACCGGCCGGTCGTCGGGAGCGCCGACGCCGGTCCAGCCGCTGGTCGGGGTACGCGTCCACAGCTTGCCGTCGGCGCCACGGACGACGAGCGTCCACTGTGTCGGGCTGGTCCACGCCACCGTCGGCCCGTCGGTAAGCGTGCCGCCGAGGCTCTGCCACGGCCCCCACGAGCCGCCGACGTAACTACGCTGCCAGGCGGCGTTGTCCGTGCCGCGGACGAACACGTCGATCCGACCGTTGGCCGAGGCGTACGCGGCCGGCTGGCCGAGGATCCGGCCACCGACCGGGCCGCCGAGCGACGTCCACGCGGTCCCCCACGTCGTACCGGAGCGGGTGTTGACGGCCAACGCGCCCTGCGCGTCGCGGACGAAGGCGGTGGCGTGCGTGTCGTCCACCCGCACCAGCGCGGGGCTGGCGCTGGCGGTGCCGCCGAGGTTGGCGCCGGCGACCTGCTCGGTGCCGGCGAGGCCGAGCATGGCCACCCCGTGCGCCGGGACGTCGACGGTGTACGAGCCGGTGAACGGCTGGACGCCAGCGGTGCCGGGCTGGGCGTCCACGTCGGCGCGGGCCCACAGGTCACGGACCCGGACGGCGCCGCCGAGCGCGACATCCGCGAAGGTCACCGTGATCTTCTGGGCGGTGTCGTGCCGGTTGAGCAGCGCGACCGCCCGCTTGCCTGGCCCGGTGAGCACCTTGCTCCACACCTGCGCGTCGGTGCCGGTGTCGGCGACCTTGACGCCCTGTCGGACCAGCGGGTCCTGGTCCACCGCGACGATCTCCGGGTTGGTCAACGCCGAGATCATCTCGTTCGGCAGGCCACGCGGGTCGGAGCCGATCACCAGCGGCGCGGCCATGATGGCCCACATGCCGAGCTGCGTCTTGGACTCCTGGAGGCTCAGCTCGTACCCGCCGTCGGGCAGCGGGCGCATCGGCAGCAGGTAGTCCGGGTCGTTGTAGTGCCCCGGCCCGGTGGCCGCCGGGTGGTACGCGTTGACGTCCATGTTGCGCAGCACCCACGGGAACGCCCACTGCGGCGTCGGGTCGGTGAGCCCCACGTCCGTGTACGTCCGCCAGGAGTCGGCGATGGTCGGCGCGTACGTGTAGCTCCAGGTGGAGAGCTGCTCCGGGGTGTAGGGGCCGCCGCCCCAGTCCGAGCTGACCGGGTTGCAGATGTTGAGCAGCATCGGCCGGGGCGACTGGCGTACCGCGTCGGCCAGCTCGCGGAACGTGGCCTCCGGGTCGAGACCGGCGGCCCGGCCACAGAGCCAGTCGGCCTTGAGGGCGTCGAAGCCCCAGCCGGCGAACTGGGCGACGTCGGCCTGGTAGTGGCCGTTGCTGCCGAGCCCACACTGCCCCGGCAGGTACGGCCCGGCGTCGGTGTAGATGCCGGCCTTCATGCCCCTGCTGTGGATGTACGCGGCCAGCGCGGCCATCCCGCCCGGGAAGCGGGCCTGGTCGGCGACCAGTTTGCCGGCCCCGTCGCGCGGGGTGGGCGCGGCCCAGTTCCCGTCGATCCAGACGTACGTGTACCCGGCGTCGCGCAGGCCGCTGTTGACCATGTGGTCGGTGACCGACCTGACTTCGGCCTCGGTGGGATCGCCACCGAGGCCGAAGTAGGTGTTCCAGCCCTGGTAGGGCGTCGGGGCGAGCCCACTGTCGAAGAACGTGGGTGCGCCCTGGTCCTCGGTCCCGGCGCTGGCCGGCGTGTGGCCGGGGCGACCGGGACCGTGACCAGTCTGCGGTGGGCCGGCCTGCGGTGGGCCGGCCTGCGGTGGGCCGGCCAGCGGAGAGGTAGCGAGCGAAGAGCCGGCCTGCGGTGGGCCGGCCATGGCCGGCATGGGGCTGGCCAGGCCCAGGCCGAGCACGGCCAGGGCCGCGGTCAGCTGTCGGTTCAGGCGCATGGAGGTACTCCTGTCCCTCGGGGGTGGGGGTGGTGGTGCTCCGAGCTCAGTCGCGGGTCAGCACGATGAGGTCGGCGTCGTGGGTCGCGCTCCACTGCACGGGCAGGCCGACCGCGTCGAGGTGGCTGCCCGAGTAGTGCCGCTCGCCGTCGGAGTAGCGGGCCGCCGAATCGAGGCCGCGCAGCGGCAGCCGCACCGGGCGCGACGGCAGCAGGCCGGCGCCGTCGAGCCGGCCGGTGTGCCAGGCGAGGACGACCACCCGCCGCTGGTCCGGCGCGGTGTACTGCACGGCGCAGCGGGCCTGGTCGGGGCCGCCGATCAGGTGCACCTCGCCGGTCGTGACGACGTCCCGGATCTCCTTGTACCGGGCGATCCAGCCGGCCGCCTCGACCCGCTCGGCGGGGGTCCACGCCCGGATGTCCGCGCCGATGCCGAGCACCCCGGCCATCGCCAGCACGAACCGGAACGCGAGCGTGCGCGGCCGGGGATCGAACAGGCCGGGCGCGTCGGTGACCCAGGAGCTGAGCAGGTGCGGGGCGTTGGCGTGCAGGAAGCCGTACTGGATGGCCAGCCGGTCGAGTGGGCCGGTGTTGTCGCTGGGCCAGAAGACGTCGGCCCGGGCGGCCATCGCCAGGTCGGTCCGCCCGCCGCCACCAGCGCACGCCTCGATCAGCACGCCGGGATGGTCCCGGCGCAGCCGCTCGTAGATCCGGTGCAGGTTGGCGACGTGCGCGCCGTCCAGGTCGAGCGGGCCCACCCCGCCCGGCCGTCCCGGCTCGGTACGCGGACGGTTGAAGTCCCACTTCAGGTAGTCGATGTCGTACCGGCGCAGCAGACCATCCACAGTGGAGTGCACGAACTCGGCGACCTCCGGCCGGCCCAGGTCGAGCAGGTACTGGTTGCGGACCGGGGTGAGCGGACGACCGTCGACGGCGTACACCCAGTCGGGGTGCTGGGCGTAGAGCGCGGACTTCGGGTTGACGCACTCCGGCTCGACCCAGAGCCCGAAGTTCAGCCCGAGCGCCCGGACCTCGGCGATGAACGCGTCGAACCCGGCCGGGAACTTCGCCGGGTCGGGCGTCCAGTCGCCCAGCCCGGCCGTGTCGTCGTTGCGGCCGACGAACCAGCCGTCGTCCACCACGAACGTCTCCACGCCCAGCTCGGCGGCGATCCGGGCGAGCGCCAACTGGCTCTGCGCCTCGACGGCGAAGTAGGTGGCCTCCCACGAGTTGTAGAGCACCGGGCGCGGGGTGAGCCGGTCGGCGGCGAGCAACCGCTGGTGGGTGTGCCAGACCCGGGCCAGCCCGTCCAGGCCGTCCGGGCTGTACGCGCCGGTGACCACCGGCAGCGTCAGCGACTCGCCGGCGGCCAGCTCCAGCGGGCCGTCGACCAGCTGGCGGCCGGCCCGCACCCGGGTCAGCCCTCCGGTGTCCCGCTCGGCGCTGATCTCCCACGACCCGGTCCAGGCCAGTGCCATCCCCCAGGCCGGGCCGGCCGGCTCGGCGGTGTCCCGCACGGCCAGCCAGGGCACGTGCAGGTGCCCCGGCACGCCCTGGGAGCTGCCGATGGTGAAGGTGCCGTGGCCCAGCTCGACGTGGGAGAGCTGGAACTCCTGCGCCCACTGCCCCCACTGGTGGCTGAGCAGCGCGCCGTGCGGCGTGGGTACGCAGAAGCCGCCCGACCCGGCGCGGATGACCCGCAGCGGGTTGGTGCCGTCGTTGCTCAGCTCGACCCACCGCTGCACCACGTCGGTGCCGGAGGGCACCCGGTAGTGCACCGTGGCGCGCAGCCCGGTGACCGGGTCGGCGAATCCGACGGCCAGCTCCCGCTGGTCGGCGTCGGCCACCGCTTCGGTGTGGCGAAAGGCCACCCGACGAGCCCCGGCGGAGGTCTCCACCACCAGGTCGGCGCCCGTGAACGGGCGGTCGGCGTCGGTGGCGTACTCGATGGCTGCGGCGTCCCCGGCGGTGAGGAACGGCACCGGGCCGTCGTAGGCGACCGGCGACGGGCCGTCGGAGACGCCGTGCGGCCCCCACGCGACAAGCTCCAGCCAACGGCCGTGCGCGGGCACGGCGACTGTGTACTCGGTGTGCGTGCCGCGCAACGTCCAGCGCTGCCCGGTCGCGGCGGTCACTTGACCGCTCCGAGCGCCAGACCGGAGACGAAGTGCCGCTGGAAGCGCAGGAACACCGCGACGGTGGGGACGGCCGCGATGACCGTGCCGGCGGCGATGACGTTCCAGGACGAGACGAACTGGCCCTGGAGGCCGAGCAGCGCCGGGGTGACCGGCATGTTGTCGTCGGTACGCAGCACGGTGATCGCCCAGAGCAGGTCGTTGAAGATCCACGTGAAGGAGAGCGCGCCGAGAGCGGCCAGCGCGGGCCGGGTCAGCGGCAGCATCACCTTCGTGAAGATCTGCGCGGTGCCGGCACCGTCGATCGTGGCCGCCTCCTGGATCTCGCCCGGCAGGTCCCGCATGAACCCGTGCAGGACGAACGTGTAGAAGCCGAGCCCGAAGCCGACCTGCACCGCGATCAGCGCCCAGAGCGTGTCGTAAAGGCCGGTCAGCTCGCTGAACTTGGCCACCGGGATCAGCAGGATCTGCGGTGGCAGCAGGTTGCCGGCGAGCATCAACAGCAGGATCGTCCGCCGGCCGGGGATCCGGAACCGACTCAGCGCGAACGCGGCCATCGCCGCGAGGCCGAGGCTCAACAGCACCGACGGGACGGTGACCACCATGCTGTTGATCAGGGCCCGCAACTCGCCGCCGTCGGTCCACGCCTGCCGATAGGTGTCCAGGGTGAACGACCGGGGCAGACTGCCCACCCCGTGCGCGGCGATGTCGTCGAACGAGCGGGTGGACATCACCACGACCCAGAGCACCGGCCCGAGCCAGAGCAGCGACAGCAGGATCATGCCGGTGTGGAAGGCCCCGGTGCGCAGCTTGTTCATCACGCTTCCTCCCGGAACGCGCGGACCAGGTAGCCGAGGATGACCGCCAGCGCGAGCACGAAGATCACGACGGCGATCGCGGAGGCGTAGCCCAGCCGCAGGCTCTGGAACGCGGTCGAGTACATGTAGGTGCTCAGCAACTCCGACGAGTGGTACGGGCCGCCCTTGGTGAGCGACCAGACGATGTCGAAGGACCGCAGCGAGTCGATCACGATGACCGAGAGCACCACCGCGTTGACCCCCTTGAGCTGGGGAATTGTCACGTGCCGCAGCCGCTGCCAGGAGTTGGCGCCGTCCATCCGGGCCGCCTCGTGCAGCGCCGGGTCGATGGCCTTGAGCCCGGCCAGGAACAGCACCATGACGTACCCGATCTGCCGCCACAGGGCGGGCAGGATCACCGCGTACAGGGCGGTCTGCGGGTCGGCGAGCCAGGGCCGGATCAGGCTCTCCAGCCCGACGGCCCGCAGCAGCGTGTCGGCGATGCCGTCGGGCTGGTAGAAGACCCGCCAGACCAGCGCGGTCACCACCAGCGAGAACACCACGGGAGTGAACAGCGCGGCCCGGTAGAAGCCGACCCCGCGCCGCTCCTTCTGCAGGACCAGCGCCATGCCGAAGCCGCCGAGCACGGACAGGCCGCCGAAGAGCACCAGCCAGATCACCGTGTTGACCAGCGCGCCCCGGAAGGTGGCGTCGCCGGCCAGCTCGACGTAGTTGTCGGTGCCCACGAAGGAGGGCGGCGACATGCCGTCCCAGCGGGTGAGCGAGAACCAGAAGCCCTGGAGCGCCGGCCAGAACACCCAGATGCTCTCGACCAGGAACGGCACCAGGACGAACGCCACCAGCAGCGGCGACAGTCGCGCCGACCGCCGCCGCCGCCGGATGGGGGTGACCGAAGTCGTGGAGATCGTTGCTGTCACGTCAGCCCTTGAAGACCTTCTCGGCGCCGGCCTGCCACTCCCGCAGGATCGCGTCGATCTGGTCCGGCTTGTCGATGAACTTGGTCAGCGCGGTGTCCGCGGTCGGCTGGAGCGCGTCGCTGGAGTCGCGGTTGAAGAACTGGGTCAGCTCCTTGGCCTCGTCGAGCATCGCCTTGCCCTTGACCACCAGCGGCGAGTCGGACGCCTTGGCCTTCGGGTTGGCCGGCAGGACGATGCCGGAGCTGGCCTTGACGTAGGCCTCCTGCGCCTCGGTCGAGGCCAGGTAGGTGAGCAGGGCCCTGGTGCCGGTCGGGTTGGCGGTCTTCGCGCTGGCGAAGAAGCCGTCCGTCGGCGCCTCCTCGGCCAGTGGGACCGCCGGGTCGATGATCGGGAACCGGAAGAAGTCCAGGTCGCCGAGGGCGTCCTTGGGGGCGGCGTCGGCGAAGAACGTGCCGATCAGGAACATCCCCGTCTTGCCGGCCAGCAGGGCTGTGGTCGCCTCCTGGAACGGGTACGCCTTGCCCTTGGGGTCGAAGTAGGGCAGGGCCTCGCGCCAGCGGGTGAAGACCGCCTTGACCTTCGCGTCGTCGAAGCGCTGCTTGCCGGCGAGCAGCTCGCGGTGGAACTGGGCGCCGTTGATACGGATGTTGAGGTAGTCGAACCAGGCCGAGGCGACCCACGGGGTGTCGCCGAGACCGATGCCGATCGGGGGGACGCCCTTGCTCTTCAACGTCTCGCAGAGAGCCAGGAAATCGGTCCAGGTCTTCGGCTCCTGCACGCCCCACTTGGCGAAGTTGGACTTGCGGTAGAAGAAGCCCCACCAGTAGTTGTTCATCGGCACGAAGATCTGCTTGCCGCTGGCGTCGGTGGAGAGCGTACGCAGCGACTGCGGGTAGTCGCCCAGTGACTTCCAGACGTCGGAGACGTCCAGCAGCAGGTTGCGGCTCGCGTAGTCGTTGGCTACCGAACCGGCGTACCAGGTGTAGAGGTCCGGCGGGTTCGCCGAGGTGAGGTACGTCGGGAGCTGGGTCCGGAAGGTCTCCGAGGCGATCGTGTTGAGGCTCGCCGTGCCCTTGCCCTGCGCGTTGAAGTTCGCGATCAGCTTCTCCATCGCCGCCTTGGCCTGCGGCGAGGAGAGGTTCGACTGGATGGTGACCGCGCCCGAGCCGTTGCCCGCCGCCGGCCCGCTGGCGGAGCTGGCGCACGCGCTGAGGAACGAGCTCGCGCCGAGCGCACCCAGGCCGGCGAGCCCGAGGTGGCCAAGGAATCGCCGGCGACCGGGGTCGAAGTCGCTCACGGTGGTGTCCTTCCTCTACGACACGCAGCGTTACGACGCGATGTGTCGGCCAGGTGAATGTGTGTGACCAGAAGGTTGCATCGGCCGTCGCCGGCTGTCAAGATATCTTCGTAATTAATGATTAGACGAGACCAAGGCGAGGGTCAGGTGGTTCAGCCTATGCGCCGGCTTGAGGGCAAGAACGCGCTGGTCACCGGTGCGATGGGTGGGATCGGCGCGGCCATCGCCCGACGGCTCGCCAGCGAGGGGGCGGCTGTCGCACTGCTCGACGTGGCCGACCCGACCCCGCTGGCCGAGGAACTGGCCGCCCGTGGCGACCGCGCACTGTCCGTAGTGGGCGATGTCAGCGACGAGGCCGACTGGGCAGCTGCGGTGACCGCCGTGCGGGCCGACCTCGGCCCGGTCGACATCCTCGTCAGCACCGCCTACGCCGTGCGGGTCGCCCCGGCCCACGAGACCAGCCGGCAGTCCTGGGACCACCAGCTCGGCGTCAGCCTCACCGGCTCGTTCCTCGGCGTCCGCGCCTGCCTGGACGACCTGCGGGCACGCGCGGGCGCGGTGGTGCTGATCTCCTCGGTGCACGCGCTGGTCGGGTTGCCCGGCCGGCCCGCGTACGCCGCCGCCAAGGGTGGCCTGGTCGCGCTCGGCCGCCAGCTCGCCGTCGAGTACGGCCCGCAGGTGCGGGTCAACACGGTGCTGCCCGGCCCGATCCTCACCGCCGCCTGGGCCGACGTGTCCGAAGAGGACCGTGCGCGCAGCATCGCCGAGACTGTGGCGAAACGCTTCGGCACCCCGGACGAGGTGGCCGCGACCGTCGCCTTCCTCGCCTCGCCGGACGCCGCCTACGTCACCGGCGCGAGCCTCGTGGTGGACGGTGGATGGACCGCGGTGAAAGCCTCGGCCTGAGAGATCGATACCGACCAGCGAGAAGGCCAGGAGAGCATTGGCACAGTACGCACGCCGCGGTGTCCACGGACAGACCGTCGAGGCGATCGCCCGTCGCATCCTCACCGGCGAGATCGCCGCCGGCGCGACCCTGAACATCGTCGCGCTCCAGGAGGAGTTCGACGTCAGCCTGACGGCCCTGCGCGAGGCGCTGAAGGTCCTCTCCGCCAAGGGCATCGTCGACGCCCGACAGAAGCGCGGCACCTTCGTCCGGCCTCGGGCGGACTGGAACCTGCTCGACGGCGACGTGATCCGCTGGCAGTTCGCCGAGGGCGCCGACCAGCGGTTGCTCGACCAGCTCCACGAGGTACGCGCCATCATCGAGCCCGCCGCCGCCCGGCTCGCCGCCAGCCGCGCGACCGAGGACGACGTGGCAGCCCTCGACCGGGCGCTGACCGAGATGGCCGAGGCCGACGGCGACCCCGCCGCCGCCGTCGCCGCCGACCTCGCCTTCCACCGCGCGCTGCTCGCCGCCACCCACAACGAGCTGCTGGAACGCATGGAGGTCGTGATGGAGACGGGTCTCGCCGAACGGGACCGGCTGGTGCACGGCGGCGCCGCGCACGACGACCCGGTGCCGAGTCACCGGGCCGTGGTCGACGCGCTGCGCGAGCGGGACGAGTCGGCGGCCGAGACCGCCATGCGTGAGTTGCTGGACAAGGCCGTCCGCGACGTCGAGAAGGCACGGGGACGAAGGGGCAGTCAGTGAAGATCGAGCGGATCGAGACGTTCCTGGTCGCGCCACGGTGGTTGTTCTGCCGGGTGGAGACCGACGACGGGCTCGTCGGCTGGGGTGAACCTGTCGTCGAGGGCCGCGCCGAGGTGGTGCGCAGCGCGGTCGAGGTGCTCTCCGAATACCTGATCGGTGCGGATCCCCTGCGCATCGAGCAGCACTGGCAGGTGCTCACCAAGGGTGGCTTCTACCGGGGCGGCCCGATCCTCTCCAGCGCGGTCGCCGGCCTCGACCAGGCGCTGTGGGACATCGCCGGGCAGGCGTACGGCGCTCCGGTGCACGCCCTGCTCGGCGGCCCCGTCCGGGAGAAGGTGCGGATCTACTCCTGGATCGGCGGGGACGAGCCCGACGAGGTCGCCGACCACGCCGCCGCGCAGGTCGCCGCCGGCCTCACCGGGGTCAAGATGAACGCCTGCGGGCGGCTCTCGGCCATCCCCACCTCCGCCGACGTCGACGCGATCGTCAACCGGGTCGCCGCCGCCCGGGAGGTGCTCGGCCCGGACCGGGACATCGCCCTCGACTTCCACGGCCGCGCCGGGATGGCCGCCGTACGTCGCGTCCTGCCCGAACTGGCCCCCCTGCGCCCGATGTTCGTGGAGGAGCCGGTCCTGCCCGACCAGGCCCACCACCTGCGCGACATCGTGGCCGGCACGCCGATCCCGGTGGCCACCGGTGAACGCCTCTACGGCCGATCCGAGTTCCTCACGCCGTTGCAGGCCGGGGTCGCCGTGGTCCAGCCGGACCTGTCGCACGCCGGTGGGATCTCCGAGGTCCGCCGGATCGCCGCGCTGGCCGAGACGTACGGCGCGCTGCTCGCCCCGCACTGTCCGCTCGGCCCGATCTCGCTGGCGGCCAGCCTCCAGGTGGCCTTCGCGACACCGAACTTCCTCATCCAGGAACAGAGCATCGGCATCCACTACAACGTGGGTTCCGAACTGCTGGACTACCTCGTCGACCGGGAGCCGTTCCGGTTCGTCGACGGGCACATCGCCCGCTTCGACCGGCCCGGCCTGGGCATCACCGTGGACGAGGCGGCGGTCCGCAAGGCCGCGCAGACCCCGCACACCTGGCGCAACCCGGTCTGGCAGCACGCCGACGGATCGTTCGCGGAATGGTGACCCGGTCGGTCCCGCTGCGCGTGGAGTACGACGCGGCGCACGGCGGCCGGTGGACCAGCCTGCGCGGCGGCGACCGGCAGTGGCTGTGGCGGGGCCCGGAGCCGGGCCGCCACGAGGTCCGCCCCGGCGACGCGTTCGTCGACGCCGGTGGGCTGGAGGAGTGCCTGCCCACCGTGCGCGGCGAGCCCGACCACGGCGAGGTCTGGTCCCGCCCGTGGCGAACCGTCGGCCCCGACACCGTGGTCATCGAGCGGCCGACGTTCACGCTGAGCCGGCGGCTCACCGACGACGGTGGCGTGGTGGTGGCCGACTACCGCCTGACCGCCGACCCCGGTTACCGCTTCGTGTGGGCCGCGCACGCCCTGCTCGGCCTCTCCCCCGACGCCTACCTCGACGCGCCCGCCGGCACGCCCACCCGGCTGCACCCGGAGGCCGCCGCACTCCTGTCGCCGGGCACCTGGCCCACCGACGCCCCCTGGCTCACCGGGGCGTGGCCCTCCCCCGCCGGGCTGACGCTGGACACCTTCGGCGCGGACGACGGCACGGCCGTCGGCGCGGTGCTGCTCGACTGCCCACGGGTCCAGGTGATCGACGGCGACGACCGGCTGAGGATGGAGCTGGAGTGCGACGGCCAGCCCCGCAGCACCGCGCTCTGGCGCAACCTGGGCGGCTGGCCGCAGGACTGCCCCTACCGCAGCATCGGCGTCGAGCCGATGCTCGGCAGCGCCTTCGACCTGGCCGACGCCGGTCCGGCCGACGCGGCGGTCGTCCCACCCGCTGGCGAGGTCGCCTGGCGACTCACCATCTCCGCCCACCGCACCCACTGAGGACATTCGCGATGAACCTGCTCGACGAGCTGCGTACCCACCGGTTGCTGGCCATCGTGCGCGGCCCGGACCCGGCCGCGGCGCTGACCGCCGTGCTCACCCTGGCCGAGAGCGGCGTCGCCCTGGTCGAGGTCTCGCTGACCGGCGCCGACGCGCTCGGCATCATCCGACGCGCCCGGGCCGCCCTCGGGCCCGACTTCGGCCTGGGCGCGGGCACCGTGCTCAGCGCGGACGACGCCCGGGCGGCCGCCGAGGCCGGCGCCGGCTTCCTCGTCACCCCTGCGGTGGCACCGAGCGTCGCCGAGGCCGCCCGACTCGGGCTGCCGGTGCTCGCCGGGGCGCTCACCCCCACCGAGGTCGTGCAGGCCGACAGCGCCGGCGCCACAGCCGTCAAGCTCTTCCCGGCGTCCCTCGGTGGGCCCGACTACCTGGGCGCGCTGCGCGACCCGTTCCCCGGCACCGCGTTCGTGCCGGTCGGTGGGGTCGACGCCGACGGCGCGCGACGCTACCTCGACCGGGGGGCCGTGGCGGTGGGCGTCGGCTCGCCGCTGCTCGGCGACGCCGTCCGCGGCGGTGACCCGGCGGCGCTGTGCGAGCGCGCCGCCGCATTCCTCGCGGCGGTACGGCAATGACCGACCTGCTCACGCTCGGCGAGACGATGGCGGCCTTTCGCACCACCGGCCCGCTGCGGCTGGGCGGCACCGCCGGGATCTCCGTCGCCGGGAGTGAGTCGACGGTGGCCATCGGGCTGGCCCGGCTCGGTCACCGAGCCGCCTGGATCGGTGTCACCGGCGCCGACGAACCGGGCGAGCTGGTCCGCCGGACGCTGCGCGCCGAGGGCGTCGACCTGACCTGGTCCCGCGTCGACCCGGCCGCGCCGACCGGGCTGATCCTCTTCGAGAACCGCGTCGCCGACATCAACCGGGTCACCTACCACCGCGCCGGCTCGGCCGGCTCCCGGCTGGGCCCGGCCGACGTCACGCGCGCCTTCGACGCGCCGGGGCCGCCGCCCCGGCTGCTGCACGTCACAGGCATCACCTGCGCGCTGGGCGCCGGGCCGTACCAGGCGGTCGTGGCGGCCGTACGCCTGGCACGCGCGGCGGGCAGCACCGTCTGCCTGGACGTCAACCATCGCAGCCGGCTCTGGTCCACAGGTGAGGCCGCGGCGGCGCTGCGACAGCTGCTGCCCTCGATCGACCTGGTCGTCGCCTCCGACGACGAACTGCCGGTGTTGACCGACGCGTCCGACCCGGTCCCGGCGCTACTCTCGGCCGGCGTGAGCGAGGTCGTCGTCAAGCACGGCGGCGACGGAGCGACAAGCCACCGCGCGACCGGCTCGATCCACCGGCCGGCCCGGACGGTGCCGGTGGTGGACACCGTCGGCGCGGGCGACGCCTTCGTGGCGGGCCTGCTCTCCGGTTGGCTGGACGGCGCGGACGCCTCGGCCCGGCTGGACCGGGCGGTCACCACCGGCGCGTTCGCCGTCGCCACCAGGGGCGACTGGGAGGGCCTGCCCGACCGGGCCGAGCTGGGGCTGCTCGACCACGGCCCCGGCGGTACGGTCCGCTGACGATCCCCGTTAAGGAGCACCATGGAGCTGACCGAGCCGACCGTCTGGAGCACCGACCGGCTGGAGTTGGGTGAGGGCCTGCGCTGGGTCGACGACCGGCTGGTCCTGGTCGACCTGCTGGCCGGACGACTGTTGGAGACTGACGGCGACGCTCCGACCCCGCTGCGGGAGCTGCGCCGCCTCGACGTGCCGCTCGGCGCGGTCGCCCCGGTGGTCGACCGACCTGGCGAATGGCTGGCCGCCGCCGGGACCGGCGTCACAGTGCTGCCCGCCAGCGGCGACCCCCGACCGGTGGCCGAGCTGGTGGACGACGCGCCCGAGCCGACCCGGATGAACGACGCGGTCGCCGACCCGCACGGCCGCTTCTGGGCCGGGAGCATGACGTACGCGATGGTGCCCGGCGGTGGCACGTTGTTCCGCCTCACCCCGGGCGCCGCGCCGGTCCCCGCGGTGACCGGGCTGACCATCCCGAACGGACCGGCGTTCGACGCGGCCGGCACCACCATGTACCTGGCCGACACCCCGCGCGGCGAGATCGACAGGTTCACCGTCGACCCGGCCACCGGTGCCCTGCACGGGCGAGAGCCGTTCCTGCGGCTGTCCTCCGCCGACGGCGGCCCGGACGGCATGACGCTCGACGCGGCCGGCCACCTCTGGATCGCGCTGTGGGGCGGCTCGGCGGTACGCCGCTACCGGCCCGACGGCACCCTCGACACGGAGATCCGACTGCCGGCCCGGCAGCCGGCCGGCATCTGCCTGGGCGGCCCCGACCTGCGGCGACTCTTCATCGGCACCGCCCGGGTGGGGCTGGACGCGGCGGGCCCGCAGGACGGCGCGCTGCTCGCGGTGGACGTCGAGGTCCCCGGTCTGCCCGCCGCGAGGGCCGGCGCACCAGTGAGCTGATCGGAGGCATATCGGACGCCCGGGCGGGAAGAACCGCACCCGAGTGCGGTAACAGCCGACGGGTGGGGAGCGAGCCGATGAGCAGCGCTGGGTGGACGTCATGAACGGGCCGGTCGGCGACGAGCCGCTCGGCGAGCTGGAGCTGGTGCACACGTTCACCGGCCCGATGCCGACCGGGGTGAGCGTCTCGCACCGGGGTCGGATCTTCGTCAACTTCCCGAAGTGGGGTGACGAGGTGCCGGCCACCGTCGTCGAGCTGCGCGACGGCCGGGAGGCGCCCTACCCCGACCAGGCGTGGAACGACCCGTCCGGCGACGACGACGCGGGCGCGTTCGTCTCGGTGCAGAGCATCGTGGTGGACCCGGCCGACCGGCTCTGGGTGCTGGACACCGGCAGCCCGATGTTGCAGCCGACCAAGCCGGGCGGGCCGAAGCTGGTCCGGATCGACCTGGACACCGACACGGTCGCCCAGGTGATCACCTTCCCGGCGGACGTGGCGCTGCCGACGACGTACCTCAACGACGTCCGCTTCGACCTGCGCCGGGGCGAGGCGGGGGTCGCCTACATCACCGACTCCGCGTTCGCCGGGCCGAACGGGATCATCGTGGTGGACCTGGCCAGCGGGGCCTCCTGGCGGAGGCTGCACGACCACCCGTCCACCAAGGCGGAGCCGCTGACGTCGTTCCGCCCGGTGGTCGAGGGCCGGCCGTTCCTGGAGCGGCCGGCCGACGGGCCGCCGAAGCCGGTGGGCATGGGCTCCGACGGCATCGCCATCTCCGCCGACGGCACCCGGCTCTACTACTGCCCGTTGGCGTCCCGGCGCCTGCACAGCGTCTCCACCGAGGCGCTGGCCGACCCGAGCGCCACCCAGGAGGCGGTCGCCGCGACTGTTGTCGACGAGGGCGACAAGGGCAGCGCCTCGGACGGGTTGGAGAGCGACGACGCGGGGCGGCTCTACCTCACCGCGTACGAGCAGAACGCGGTGCTGCGTCGACTGCCGGACGGCGCGTACGAGACGCTGGTGCACGACCCGCGACTGCTCTGGCCGGACACCATGTCGGTGGCCACCGACGGGTACCTCTACGTCACCGCCAACCAGCTGCACCGGCAGCCGCAGTACCAGCGCGGCCAGGACCTGCGACGCAAGCCGTACGCCCTGTTCCGCACCCGCATCGACGCCGGCCCGGTGCTGCTGCGCCGCGGGTAGGCATGCCCGCCCGGGCGGCGGGTAGGCCGCCTGGTGGCCGACTGGCAAGAGGTGTTCGTCCCGGACACCCCGCTGTTGGAGATCGTGGTCCGCGGCAGCGTCATGTACCTCGCGCTGTTCATCCTCCTGCGGGTCATCCTCAAGCGGGAGAGCGGCACCACAGGCGTCACCGACCTGCTGGTCATCGTGCTGCTCGCGGACGCCGCGCAGAACGGCATGTCCGGCGGCTACCACTCGGTCACCGACGGGGTGCTGCTGGTCGGCGTGATCATCGGTTGGTCGTACCTGCTGAACGCCGTCGCCTACCGCTGGCAGGCCGCCGCCCGGCTGATCCGGCCCGGGTCGCTGGTGCTGGTGCGGGACGGGGAGGTGGTCCGGGCCAACATGCGCCGCGAGCTGATCACCAACGAGGAGCTGCACACCCTGCTGCGACAGCAGGGTGTCACCGACCTCTCCCACGTCCGCGAGGTGCGGATGGAGCCCGACGGCCGGTTCAGCGTCACGACGCGTACGCCCGGCCGGCCGCGCGACGACCTCGACGGGCGCGGCTGACCGGGGCGCAGCGCGACGTCTGCGTCAGCTCGCCGGCAGGCTGCGGTCCAGCAGGTCGAACAGGGCCGCCCAGTGGCGCTCGGTGGCCTGCTCGTCGTACGCCGGGGTGTCGGCCATGGTGTAGCCGTGGTGCGCGCCCGCGTACACCTCGGAGCGGTAGCGCACCCCGGCGGCGTCGAGCGCCTTCTCCAGCGTGGCGATCTGCTCGGGCGTCATCGACTGGTCGGCGTCCGCGTGGCCGAAGTACACCTCGCCGGTGATCGAGCCGACGCCACGGTGGGGGCTGTCCGGCGCGTCGGTGACGATCCGCCCGCCGTGGAAGCTGGCCATCGCGGCGATCCGGTCCGGTTGCGCCTCGATGGCCCGGAGCGCGTTGGTGCCGCCCATGCAGTAGCCGGTGATCGCGACCGGGCCCGGCCGAACGTCGTCGCGGGCCGCCAGGAAGTCGAGGTACGCGGCGCTGTCCCGGCTGATCACCTCGGGGGTCAACGCGCCGATCAGCGGCATGATCTTCTCGAAGATCGCGCCGCGCTGGTCGGCATCGCCGAGTCGGGACAGGTCGAACAGGGGTGCCCGGCCGGCCCGGTAGAACAGGTGGGGCGTCAGCACCAGGTAGCCGCGTTCGGCGATCCGCTCGGCCATCTCCACGAGGCGGGGCCGAGGCCCGAAGGCGTCCATGAACAGCAGCACCGCCGGGAACGGGCCGTCCCCGTCCGGGCGGGTGAGGCTTGCGTCCGCGATCCCGTCGCCGGTCGAGATGTCCACCGTCGTCGTCTGCATCGAGCCTCCTCGTACGCCGATCTTGGTCCGTTCGGAACGTTACTCGCCACGCGGGCGTGCCCGACACCGGTCCGCCAGCCAGGGACCGCCGATCCCTGGACAAGGTCACCCTGGGCGCCGGGCGACGGTCGGCCCAGGGTTGTGCGTGACCGATGAGGGACACCGTCGACCTGGAGGTTGTCGTGCTCGACGAGACAGTTGGGGACCTGACCGGGAAGCTCGCCGTGGTGACCGGCGGCAGTGACGGGCTGGGCCTCGGCCTGGCCACCCGGCTGGCCCGAGCCGGTGCGGAGGTGGTGCTGCCGGTCCGCAACCCGGCCAAGGGCGACGCCGCACTGGAGGCCGTACGGGCCGCCGTGCCGGACGCCACCGTGTCGACCCGGAAGCTGGACCTCGCCTCACTGGACTCGGTGGCCGCGCTGGCCGACGCGCTGCTCGGCGAGGGGCGGCCGATCCACATTCTGATCAACAACGCGGGTGTCATGGCGCCGCCCACCCGACACACCACGGCGGACGGCTTCGAGCTGCAGTTCGGCACCAATCATCTCGGCCACTTCGCGTTGACCGGGCGGCTCATGCCGCTGCTGACGGCCGGGCGGGCGCGGGTCACCACCATGTCGAGCAGCGCCGCCCGCTCCGGTCGCCTGGACTGGGACGACCTGCAGAGCACCCACCGTTACGGCGCGGTCCGCTCGTACAACGCCTCCAAGCTGGCGGCGCTGCACTTCGGGCTGGAACTCGACCGGCGCGGTCGAGCCGGTGGCTGGGGCATCGTCAGCAACGTCGCCCACCCCGGCACCACCATGACCAACCTGTACGCGTCCGGCCCCAACCTGGGCCGCAGCAGGCCCTCACCGCACCACGCCGTCATGAAACGGTTGAACCGTTGGGGTCTCCTGGTGCACTCGGTGGACGCGGGGCTGCGGCCCGCCCTCTACGCGGCGACCAGTCCGCTGGCGCAGGGTGGCCGGTTCTACGGTCCGGACGGCCTGGGGCAGTTCACCGGTGCGCCGACCGAGTTGGCCGTCTACCGCTCGGCGCGCAGCACGCAGGACGCGGCCCGCCTCTGGGCCGTCTCCGAACAGCTGGTGGGCGTGCGGTTCCCCGCCAACTGAACGGGGTCCGGGCGTGTGAAGGCGGCGTCAAGAATTGGCGGTGGCCCGTCGAAACGGCGTATCGACGGGCGCTGCGCCACGGTCCGGCGGACACGATGGGCCCATGAGTCCTTGGCGGATGACACGCTGGGAACGCGGGAACCTGCCACCCCGCACCGACGACAGCTTCGCTGAGCCCGCGACCGGGCCGGCCGAGCCCGAACGACGACACGAAGCGCTGGTCAGCGTCCGACTCGGCCCGTCCGCCCCCGGCAGTCACCTGGTGGAGTACCTGCGGCACGAGCCGTGCGCCGTCGCCGCCTGGTGGATCGCCGCCGACGTCGACGCGGTGGTGCGGCTCTCGGCGGACAGCATGACGGTGCTGCACCGCGCGGTGGCCGACCTGCGCCGCCGCGCCGGGGTCGAGGTGGTGGTGGCGCACTCCATCCTGCGCGCGCTCGACCTGGCCGCGCCGCCGGGTCGAAGTACCCCGGACGACGCCCCGGCGTGGATCGCATCCGCCGCATGAGCCGCGACGCCGTTGCCCGACGAGCCGTGCCGGGCGCACGAGTGGAAGAGATCACCGCGACCGGGCACGCGGTGCCGAGAACCTACGCCGTTCCGGTACGGGAGCTGCCGGGACGGATGATCGGCACGGTGCGGACCGGCCGGTCGCCACAGGGACAGCGGGTGGGCATCGCGTTCACCCGGCCCGAGCTGCTGGTCGCCGCGATGGGAGCGGACCAGCCGTGGGAGACGCTCTGCGAGTCGGCACTACGCGGCATGCTGCGCCCGCTCGGCATCGACCGGATCCAGGTCGACCCGCTGCTGGTGGCACCGGCGCTCGACCCCGGGGTCGGCGACCGGGCGGCACCCACCGCGCCGGCGGTCCTCGTCGGCACGCCGCCCGGGGAGGACCCGACCGCACTTCCCGCTCAGGCCGGCACGAAGCGCACCGCGTCGGCGACCACGTAGCCGTCGGTGTTCTCCGTACGGATGAGCACGCTCCCGTCGCTGCCCGCCGTGAACGGGTACGTCCCCAGCGGCACCCAGGCGGGCTCCATCAGGGGTAACCGGAGGAGGACGGTTACAGAAGCACGCCGCTGCCGCTGCGGTACGAAATTCTTCAATCTCCGCCGGCGGGTGTCGACGGGTCAGGGGCGGTAGCGGTAGCCCATCCCCGGCTCGGTGATGAGGTGGCGGGGGCGGGCGGGGTCGTCCTCCAGCTTGCGTCGCAGCTGGGCCAGGTACTGCCGCAGGTAGTTGGTCTCGTTCTGGTATTCGGGGCCCCACACCTCCTGCAGGAGCTGACGTTGGCTGACCAGCTTGCCGGGGTGGCGCAGGAGCTTCTCCAGCACGGCCCACTGCGTCGGGGTCAGCTTGACCTCGGTGTCGTCGTCACGCCAGACGCGGTGGTCGGCCAGGTCGACGGTGTGCCGGCCGATCCGCAGCGCCGGCACGGCCTCGGTGGGGCCGCCGAGTCGCCGGGTCACCGCGCGGATGCGGGCCAGCAGCTCCTCCACCCCGAACGGCTTGGTGACGTAGTCGTCCGCGCCCGCGTCCAGCGCGGCGACCTTGTCCTCGCTGCCGGCCCGGCCGGAGAGCACGATGATCGGCACGGCGGTCCAGCCGCGTAGGCCACGGATCACCTCGACGCCGTCGATGTCGGGCAGGCCGAGGTCCAGGACCACCAGGTCGGGCGGGTGGCTGGCGGCGGCCTTCAACGCGGCGGCCCCGGTCGCGGCGACGTCCACGTCGTACCGGCGGGCGCGCAGGTTGATCCGCAGGGCCCGCAGGATCTGCGGTTCGTCGTCGACGACCAGGATGCGGGTCATTCCTGCGGCTCCTCCGGGCTGGTCTGCGCGGCGGCGGGCAGCCGCAGCACCATGGTGAGCCCACCGCCGGGCGTGGTCTCCGGGGTGATGCTGCCACCCATCGCCTCGGCCAACCCCCGGGACAGGGCGAGCCCGAGGCCGACGCCGGTCTGGTTGTCCCGGTCGCCGAGGCGTTGGAATGGCAGGAAGACGTGCTCCCACTGGTCCTCCGGGATGCCCGGCCCCCGGTCGATGACCCGCAGCTCCACCTGGCCGGCGTGCGCGCTCGCGGTGACTGTGGGGGGCTGGTCGGGCGGGCTGTAGCGCAGCGCGTTGGCGATGACGTTGACCAGCACCCGTTCCAGCAGGCCCGGGTCGGCGGTGGCCGCCGGCAGGTCGGCCGGGATGTCCGTGGCGACCGTCGCGGCCGCCGGGCCAAGTTCGTCCAACGCCAGGGGTACGGCGTCCTCCAGGCCGATCGCGGTCGCGGAGATGCCCAGCACACCGGCCTGGAGGCGGCTCATGTCCAGCAGGTTGCCGACCAGCCGGGCGAGCCGGTCCAGCGACTCCTCGGCGGTCTCCAGCAACTCCTCGCGGTCGGCCTCGTCGAACTCGATGTCGTGGCTGCGCAGGCTGGTCACGGCCGCCTTCGCCGAGGCCAGTGGCGTACGCAGGTCGTGGCTGACCGCGGCGAGCAGTGCGGTGCGCATCCGGTCGGCGGCGGCGAGGGGCCGGGCGGTGGCGGCTTCCTCGGCGAGCCGTTCCTGGCGCAGCGCGACGGCGGCCTGGGCGGCGAACGCCTCCACGATCCGCCGGTCGGCGGCCTCCAGACGCCGGCCGCTGAGCACGACGGTGATCCGGTCGTCGACGGGTACCGCGGTCTCGCCGCCGTCTGGTGTGCAGGCGGGCTGTTCGCCGACGCTCGCCACGACGCACCAGGCGTGCTCCTCGCGGGCCCGGTCGGGGCGGCCGCTGGCCTCCTCGGCCAGCTCCAGCACGCTCACCGCGCGCAGCCCGAAGGTCTCCCGGAGCTGGTCCAGCAGGGCGGGCAGGGGACGTTCGCCGCGCAGCACACCACCGGCGACGGCGGCGAGGGTCTGCGCGTCGGCGGCGGCGCGCGCGGCCTCGCGCGTACGTCGGGCGGCCACGTCGACGATCCAGCTCACGGCGAGCGCCACACCGACGAAGACGGCCAGGGCGAGCAGGTTGTCGGCCTCGGCGATGGTCAGCGTGCGGTACGGCGGGGTGAAGAACCAGTTGAGCAGCAGCGACCCGCCGAGCGCGGCGATCAGCGCCGGCCACACCCCGCCGACCAGCGCGACCCCGACGACCCCGGCGAGGAACAGCAGGATGTCGTTGGTCAGCGTCAGGTCGGGCAGGGTCCTCAGCAGCAGGGTGAGCAGCGGCATGCCGAGCACCGCCAGGCCGAAGCCGAGCAGCCGGCGGCGGCGGGACAGCGCCGCCGGCACGGCCGCCGCCCGGCGTCCCTTGCCGGCCTGCTTGTGGCTGACCAGGTGCACGTCGATCGAGCCGGAGAGCGCGGTGGTGGTCACCCCGACGCCCCGGGCGAAGATCTGCGCGAGGCGGCCCCGCCGGCTGGCCCCGAGCACCAGCTGGGTGGCGTTCACGCCCTGGGCGAAGTCGAGCAGCGCGGCCGGCACGTCGGTGCCGAGCACCTGGTGGTACGTGCCGCCCAGGCTCTCGACGAGCACCCGCTGGCGGGCGAGCTGGGCGGGATCGGCGCCGGCCAGACCGTCGCTGCGGGCCACGTGCACGGCGAGCAGGTCGGCGCCCTTGCTGCGGGCCGCGACCCGGGCCGCCCGGCGGATCAGCGTCTCGCCCTCCGGGCCGCCGGTCAGTGCCACCACGACGCGTTCGCGGGCCTCCCAGGTGGCGGCGATGCCCTGCTGGCTGCGGTACCTGTCGAGCTGCTCGTCGACCTTGTCGGCCAGCCAGAGCAGCGCCAGCTCGCGCAGCGCCGTGAGGTTGCCGACCCGGAAGTAGTTGCCGAGCGCCGCGTCGATCTTGTCGGGTCGGTAGATGTTGCCGTGCGCCATCCGGCGGCGCAACGCCTCCGGGGTCATGTCGACGAGTTCGACCTGCTCGGCGGCGCGGACGATCTCGTCCGGCACGGTCTCCCGCTGGGTGGTGCCGGTGATCTGGGCGACGACGTCGTTCACCGACTCCAGGTGCTGCACGTTCACCGTGGACAGCACGTCGATCCCCGCGTCGAGCAGCTCCTGGACGTCCTGCCAGCGCTTGTCGTGCCGGGAGCCGGGCACGTTGGTGTGCGCCAGCTCGTCGACCACCGCGATCTCCGGCCGGCGGGCCAGGACGCCGTCCACGTCCATCTCGGTGAACTCGGCGCCCCGGTAGGTCATCGCACGGCGGGGCACCTGCTCCAGGTCGCCGAGCATCGCGGCGGTGTGCGGGCGGCCGTGGGTCTCCACGAAGCCGATCACCACGTCGGAGCCCCGCGCGGCCCGCCGCTGGGCCTCCTCCAACATGGCGTACGTCTTGCCGACGCCGGGAGCGGCCCCGAGATAGATGCGCAGTTCTCCGCGTGGCACGGGAACCATCCTCCCTGGTCAGATCGGCGGGCGGGGCCGTGCCCGGTCGGCACGGCCCCGCCCGAGGTGCACTCAGCGTGCGGCGAACTGCTTGTCGAGGGCGAGGTTGAGCTCCAGCACGTTGACGCCGGGCGCACCCATGAACCCCAACCCACGGCCGTCGGTGTGCTCCTCGACCAGCTTGCGGACGGCCGCCGGGTCCGCGCCGCGCTCCCGCGCGACCCGGTTCACCTGCAGATCGGCGTACGCGGGGCTGATCTGCGGGTCGAGCCCGCTGCCGCTGGCGGTGACCGCGTCGGCGGGCACCGCCGGGTCGGCCGGCGCGTCGCCCCGGATCGGGGTGATGACCCCACCGTCCGCGACGTAGTCCACGCCGGGCTGGGCCAGCTCCACTGTCACCCCCTGGTACGAGGACACGAACGGGGTGGCCGGGGCGACCTGGTTGACGCTTACCACCCGGGTCACCGGGCCGGTCAGACCGTCGGCGCGGAAGACCGCGAGCACGGCGCCCACCCCGTCGTCGGTGCAGTAGGGGCGGCGGCCGTCGACGCCGTTCAGCTCGCCGACGGCCTTGCTGCGCCCACAGACCTGGGTGAGCAGGCTCTCGCTGGACTCTTCCGGGTCGGTGGCGATGGTGTCGACAACGCTCTCCGGGCCGAGGTTGCTGGCCGAGGTGGACGTCGGGTCGTAGCCGTCGCCGGCGGCCGACGGGCGGGACTGGAAGTAACGCGGGACGGGGTTGCCGTCCGCGTCGGTGAAGGACTGGCCGATGAGCGAGCTGCCGACAGTCGTCCCGCCCGAGGTGATCAGCGAGCCGTCGGCCTTGTGGTCGAGGCCGGGCAGGTGACCGAGCGCGACCAGAGCCAGCGGGTAGACCAGCCCGAGCAGCACCGTGAAGACGAGCACGGCGCGCAGGGCGGCGAGGTGTTGGGCGATCCAGGTGGGTATGCGCATCACGAAATCCCCGGAATGAACTGGATGAGCAGGTCGATGAGCTTGATCCCGATGAACGGCACGATGATGCCGCCCAGTCCGTACACCAGCAGGTTGCGGCTGAGCAGCTTCGACGCGGCCGCCGGCCGGTACCGCACGCCGCGCAGGGCGAGCGGGATCAGCGCGATGATCACCAGGGCGTTGAAGATGACCGCGGACAGGATCGCCGACTCCGGGCTGGCCAGCCGCATGATGTTCAGGGTGTCCAGGCTCGGGTAGAGGCCGGCGAACATGGCCGGGATGATCGCGAAGTACTTCGCGATGTCGTTCGAGATGCTGAACGTGGTCAGCGCACCGCGGGTGATCAGCAACTGCTTGCCGATCTCCACGATCTCGATCAGTTTGGTCGGGTCGGAGTCGAGGTCGACCATGTTGCCGGCCTCCTTCGCGGCCGACGTGCCGGTGTTCATGGCCACCCCGACGTCGGCCTGGGCGAGCGCCGGCGCGTCGTTGGTGCCGTCACCGGTCATCGCGACCAGCCGGCCACCCTCCTGCTCCCGCTTGATCAGCGCGAGCTTGTCCTCCGGCGTCGCCTCGGCCAGGAAGTCGTCCACCCCGGCCTCGTCGGCGATCGCCTTCGCGGTACGCGGGTTGTCGCCGGTGATCATCACGGTGCGGATGCCCATCCGGCGCATCTCGTCGAACCGCTCCCGCATGCCGGACTTGACGACGTCCTTGAGGTGGATGACGCCCAGGGCGCGGGCGGGCTCGCCGTCGACGTGCTCGGCGACGACCAGCGGCGTGCCGCCGGTGCCACTTATCGCGTCGACGATCTCGCCGACCTGCTCGGTCGGGTGGCCGCCGTTCTCCCGTACCCACTTCATGACCGCGGCGGCGGCGCCCTTGCGGACCCGACGGGCCGTGCCCGACGCGCCGCCGTCGACGGTGGCGTCCGGGGTCAGGTCGACGCCGCTCATCCGGGTCTGCGCGGTGAACGGCACGAAGGTGGCGTGCGGCATCACCCCGGGCTCGCGTTCGCGCAGCCCGAACTCGTTCTTCGCCAGGACGACGACCGAGCGCCCCTCCGGGGTCTCGTCGGCCAGGCTGGAGAGCTGGGCGGCGTCGGCCACTGTGGCGGCGTCGACCCCCTCGACCGGTACGAACTCGGCGGCCTGCCGGTTGCCCAGCGTGATGGTGCCGGTCTTGTCCAGCAGCAGGGTGTTGACGTCGCCGGCCGCCTCGACGGCCCGGCCGCTCATGGCCAGCACGTTGCGCTGCACGAGGCGGTCCATGCCGGCGATGCCGATGGCCGACAGCAGCGCGCCGATGGTGGTGGGGATCAGGCAGACCAGCAGCGAGACCAGGACGACACCTGTGACACCGGAACCGGTGATCGCCCCGCTGTCCGGCGCGGCGGCCTGGTACGCCTTGGAGAAGATCGCCAAGGGCTGGAGGGTGACCACGGCCAGCAGGAAGATGATCGTGAGAGCGGCGAGCAGGATGTTCAGCGCGATCTCGTTCGGCGTCTTCTGCCGGTTGGCGCCCTCGACCAGGGCGATCATCCGGTCGATGAAGCTCTCCCCGGGCTTCTGGGTGATCTTCACGATGATCCGGTCGGAGAGCACCTTGGTGCCGCCGGTGACCGCGCTGCGGTCCCCGCCGGACTCCCGGATGACCGGGGCCGACTCGCCGGTGATTGCCGACTCGTCGACGCTCGCGATGCCCTCCACGATGTCGCCGTCGCCGGGAATGATGCCGCCCGCCTCGACCAGCACGATGTCGCCCTGGCGCAGCTGCGGAGCGGGCACCGCCTCGTCGCGGTAGGTGTTGGCCCGAGCGCCCGGCTTCCAGTCGACCAGCCGGGTGGCGATGGTGTCCTGCTTGGCCTGTCGCAGCGCGGCGGCCTGGGCCTTGCCCCGGCCCTCGGCGACCGCCTCGGCCAGGTTCGCGAAGATCACGGTCAGCCAGAGCCAGATGGTGATCGCCCAGGCGAACACCGACGGGTCGGTCACCGCCAGGACCGTGGTGAACGCCGCGCCGATCTCCACGATCAGCATCACCGGGTTGCGCCACAACGTGGTGGGGTTGAGCTTGCGTACGGCGTCCGGCAGGGACCGGATGAGTTGCTGGGGGTCGAGCAGGCCCCCGCCGACCCGGTTGCCCTGCGTCGCCGGGGTGCCTGGCAGTTGCTCTGTCGGGGCGGACGTGACGGACATGTCCTCGTTCCTCATGATGGTCAGAGCCCTTCTGCCAGCGGGCCGAGCGCGAGCGCGGGCAGGAAGGTCAGCGCGACGAGGACGACAGTGACGCCGACGACCATGCCGATGAACAGCGGTCGGTGGGTCGGCAGGGTGCCCTCGGACGCGGGGGTGGGTGCCTGGCGGGCCAGCGAGCCGGCCAGCGCGAGCACGAAGATGAGCGGCAGGAACCGGCCCAGCAGCATGCACAGCCCCAACGCGGTGTCCCACCAGGTGGTGTTCACCGTGATGCCGGCGAAGGCGGAACCGTTGTTGTTGCTGGCCGAGGTGAACGCGTACAGCACCTCGGAGAGGCCGTGCGGGCCGACGTTGAGCGCCGTCGAGTTGTTGCCGGTCGCGAACGCCGCCGCCGTGCCGACCAGCACCAGGATCGGCGTGATCAGGAAGTACAGCGAGGCAAACTTGATCTCCCGCGACCCGATCTTCTTGCCCAGGTACTCGGGGGTGCGGCCGACCATCAGGCCGGCGATGAACACCGTGATCACCGCGAGGATGAGCAGGCCGTAGAGGCCCGAACCGGTGCCCCCCGGCGCGACCTCGCCGAGCATCATGTTGACCATCGTCATCATGCCGCCGAGCGAGGTGAACGAGTCGTGGAAGGAGTTCACCGCGCCGGTCGAGGTGAGCGTGGTGGCGGCGGCGAAGGTGGCCGAGTTCGACACGTCGAACCGCACCTCCTTGCCCTCCATCGCCGCGCCGACCGCCTGCGGGACGGTGCCGTGGCCGGCCAGCTCGAAGATGTTGGTGATGGCGACGCTGAGGAACGCGAGGATGCCCATCACCGCGGCGATCGCGTAGCCCTGCCGGTTCTGCCCGACCATCCGGCCGAACACCCGGGGCAGGCTGAACGGGATCAGGAGGATCAGGAAGATCTCCAACCAGTTCGTCCAGGTCGTGGGGTTCTCGAACGGGTGGGCGCTGTTGACGTTGTAGAAGCCGCCACCGTTGGTGCCCAGCTCCTTGATCACTTCCTGGCTCGCGACCGGGCCGCCGGTGATGGTCTGGGTGCCGCCGGTCAGCGTGCTCACGTCGGTGCCGGCGGAGAGGTTCTGCACCACCCCGCCGATCATCAACGCGATGGCCCCGAGGACCGCGATCGGCAGCAGGATGCGCAGCACGATCCGGGTCAGGTCGACCCAGAAGTTGCCGAGTTGCCCGGTGCGGCTGCGGGCGAAGCCGCGGACCAGCGCGACCGCCACCGCGATGCCGACCGCCGCCGAGACGAAGTTCTGCACGGCCAGGCCGGCCATCTGCACCAGGTGGCCCATCGTCGACTCACCCGAGTACGACTGCCAGTTCGTGTTGGTCACGAACGACACGGCAGTGTTCCACGCGCCGTGCGGCACCACCGGGTCGAAACCCAGCGACAGCCACAGGTGGTTCTGCACCCGCTGGAACAGGTACAGGAACAGGAGCGAGACGGCCGAGAACGCGAGCACGCTGCGGGCGTACACGCCCCAGGTCTGCTCGGCGGCCGGGTTGACCCCGACCAGTCGGTAGATCCCCCGCTCGACCCGCGACTGCCTGGTACCGGAGACCGCCCGGAACATGTAGTCGCCGAACGGCTTGTAGACGGCGACCAGGGCCGCCACCAGCGTCAGCACGAAGATGACGCCCGCTGTTGTCATGGTCATCAGAAGCGCTCCGGGAACAGCAGGGCGAACACCAGGAACGCGCCCAGGACGATCGCGAGCACCAGACCGACGGCGTTTACCGCGTTCACAGCTTCTCCACCGCCCGGACCACCAGGGCGAGCACTGCGAACAGCGCCACCGTGAGGACCACGAACACCACGTCAGACACGCTGACTCCTCTTACCGGAAAGGTTCGTCGCGACCGCCTTCCGGTCGCGCCGGGGCAAGCAAAGCCCCACCACCCGCCGGACGGCAGGGGTCATAACGCGACCATGACGGTGGCGAACCTTTTCTTGACGCGGTTTTCACACCTGCCCACTGAACAGGTGAAATGCGGCACAAAGGCGCGTCAGCCCGGGGAGACGCGGGCTGGCTGTCCATCCTTTGCTCTGCTTCAGCGGAGGCGACAGCGAGGCACCGACACTGTTGCGCCGGTTGAAGCAGAGCAAAGGGCCCGAAGGGGATGGGCGGCGGGTCAGGCCAGGCGGGTCAGGCCAGGCCAGGCGGGTCAGGCCAGGCGGCGGGCCACCAGCACGTCGCGCATGATCGACTGGTCGACCCGGTGCCGCAGCGCGCGGTAGGGCTCCGCGTCGACAACTGTCAGGCCGGCGTCGGCAAGTGCCGCCGCCGCGTCCTCGCGGCTGGCGACGTGGGTGTTCCACGAGATGCCCAGCGCCCCGCCCGGGCGCAGCAGCCGCGCCCAGACCGGCGCGGCGTCCGCGAGCAGCGCCAGCGGGTCACGCGTCAGACCCTGATCGGCGGTACGACTGCCGTGCTGCACGCCGTACGGCGCGTCGGCGACCACCAGGTCGACGGTCTCGGGGCGGAAGAACTCCGCCGCGCGGGTGGTGTCGGCGTTGACGACGTCGAGCAACTGCGTACGACCCGCCTTGTGCTCCTCGCGGGTCGGCGCCAGTTCGATGCGCACCCGGCGGCCGACCACCTTGCGCTCCCGCCGCACCGGCCCCGACTCCAGCACCCGGTGCTTGACCCGCTTCTGCTTCAGCCAGGTCGTGACGAACGCGCGGTACGCCTCGACGTCCTTCTGGTCGCGCTCGATCCCGGCGGCGTCGAAGCCGTACATCAGCGCCTGGTTGAGGGTGGTGCCCCGACCGCAGAGCGGGTCGAGCACCCGGAACCGGCGGCTGGTCAACTCGCCGGCCCAGTCCGACGCGAGCAGGGTGACGTTGAGCAGCAGCTTGGTGAACTGCTCGTTGGTCTTGCCGGGGTACTTCTGGATGGTGAGCAGGTCGTCGTCGTAGCGGTCCAGCCGGCTCCACTCGACCGGGCGCAGCAGGTCGCCGACGATCTCGAACAGCGCGTACCCGGCGGAGAGGTTGCCCAGGACGGCCAGGTCCCGTTCGGTCAGCCCGTCACCGCTGAACGTGACGTAGGTCGCCCCGCCGACGACCTCCGTGTCCAGCTCGCCGATCCGGCCGTCGAGCGCCGACCGGCCGAAGATCTCCAGCTCGGCCCGGGTGAGGTCGATGGCGGAGCGGGCGTACACCCGGTTGGTGGCGGGCAGGATCAGCAGGCCGTAGCGCGTCATGATCCGGCGAGTATTCCACAACGGGTGACGGTCGCCGGGAACCGGAGCGGCCTGCGGACCGACTACCCACACATGGGGTGTGAGCAGTGGCGGGAGGTCCTGTCCGCGCAGTTGGACGGGGAGGAGACCGCCGCCGAGGGGGCGGCGGCGCAGGGGCACCTGGACGAGTGCGCCAAGTGCCGGGCCTGGTTCGCGGCGGCGGTCGCGGTGACGCGCCGGGTTCGTACCCGACTGGTCACCGATGTGCCCGACCGGACCGACGCGATCCTGGCCGCCGTCGGTGGCAGCGCCACCGGCGACGCGGTCGCCGACGCCTGTGACACGCCGCCGGCCCGCCGGTCGCGCTGGCGGCCCCGCCTGCCCGGCCGCGGCCGGCTGGTCGTCGGGCTGCGCGCGGCGCTCGGCCTGCTCGGGGCTGTTCAGCTGGTGCTCGGCCTGGCCCAGGTGGGCCGGGGAGCGACCGCCGACCATCTGCACGCCTCCGGGCAGCACCTGTGGCACGAGTCGGCCGCATGGAACGTGGCGGTCGGGGCCGGCTTCCTCTTCGTGGCGGTACGCCGCAGCCCTCCGGCGGGTCTCCTGCCGATGCTCAGCGCGTTCGTCGGCACGCTCCTGCTGCTGTCGGTCAACGACCTCGCCACCGGCTCGGTGAGTGGGGAGCGCCTGGTCAGCCACGGCTTCCTGGTGTTCGGCTACCTGATCACCGTGCTGCTGTCGCGGCCCGGACTGCGTCCCGGGGGGCCCGCGCCGCAGCGGCAACCGACGCCGTCGCGCTGGCGGTTCGGCGCGGACGAGACCGAACGGCCACTGCGGGTGGTGCACTCCGGGGCGTACCCGGCGCAGGCAGCCGACCGCAACGCCGCCCCGGCCGCGCGCACCGACCGGCGAGCCGCCTGAGCAGCAGCCTTCAACGGGTGCGGCCGTAGTCGGCCGGATCCAGCCGGGCGGTACGGCGGCGGTACTCGGCGGCCATCCCCGGCCAGTTGGTGACGATCCGGCCGGTGGCCGTGCGGTACCAGCTCCGGCAGGCGGTCCACACGCTCGCGCCGAGCCGGCTTTGCAGCTCCGCGTCGTAGTCGGCGGCCACCTCGGGGCGCACCTCCAGAGGTTCGCCACCGGCCGCGAGCAGGCTGACCGCCTGCGCGATGTGCCGGGCCTGCGCCTCGTG
Source organism: Micromonospora sp. NPDC049114 (assembly GCF_040648635.1). Lineage (NCBI taxonomy): Bacteria > Bacillati > Actinomycetota > Actinomycetes > Micromonosporales > Micromonosporaceae > Micromonospora > Micromonospora sp. NPDC049114. The sequence continues at coordinate 878,944 of NZ_JBEZEA010000001.1, forward strand.
AAAGTAGATCACCGACGTGTTGCCGGTGTTGGTGTTCGGGCCGTACATGAGGAAGAGGTTGGGAAAGCCGGGCACGGCCATCCCGAGGTACGCGTACGCGCCGTCACGCCACTCCGCACTGAGCTGACGGCGGGCGCGTCCGGTGACCCGGATCGGCACCAGGAAGTCGGTGGCCGCGAAGCCGGTGCCGTAGACCAGCACGTCGCACGGGTGGGCGCGGCCGTCGGCGGTGCGGATGCCGTCCTCAGTCACCTCGATGATCGCCTCGGTGACCAGCTCGACGTCGTCGCGGCCCAGGGCCGGCAGCCAGTCGTTGGTGAACAACACCCGCTTGCAGCCCATCGGCTCGACAGGCGTGACGCGGGCGCGCAGCTCCGGGTCGCGTACCTGCCACCACCGCTGCGCCCGCGAGACACCCCGCAGCACCGCCGCGGCGGCCCGGTTGCCGGTCACCGCCAGCCCGGTGAGCACGGTGACCGACCAGAACGCGGCCCGGGGCACCCGCATCAGCGCCGGCACCCGCCGGTAGAGCGCCCGACCCAGCCGCCCGTGCCGGCGGTCCGGCTTGGGCAGCGTCCAGGGCGGAGTGCGCTGGAAGACGGTGACCCGGGCCGCCCGGTCAGCGATGGCCGGCACCAGCTGCACCGCGCTGGCACCGGCGCCGATCACCGCGACCCGGGCGCCGTCCAGCCGTACCGCCGGGTCCCACCGGGCCGTGTGCATCGCCCGCCCGGCGAACCGCTGCGCGCCCGGCAGCGCCGGCACCACCGGCCGCGAGAGCTGCCCGACCGCCGGGATCAGGACGTCCGCCGTCAGTTCCGCGCCATCGGCGGTACGCAGCCGCCAGCACGCGCCGGCCTCGTCCCACGACGCGTCGGTGACCTCGGTACGCAACCGCACACTGTCGGCCAGCCCCAGCTCGGCCACGCAGCGGTGCAGGTAGTCCAGGATCTCCGAGTGCGGCGGGAAGCGCCGCGACCAGTCCGGGTTCAGCGCGAAGGAGTACGAGTAGAGCGGCGCCGGGATGTCACAGGCGCAGCCCGGGTAGGTGTTGTCCCGCCAGACGCCGCCGATCCGGTCGGCCCGTTCCAGCAGGACCACGTCCGCGTCGCCGGCGCGACGCAGCGCGGCGGCCACCGCCACCCCGCCGAACCCGGAGCCGATGATCGCCACCCGCACCCGACGGGGAGGTCGGGCGGTCGCTGCGCTGTCGGTCATGGCGGGCTCCCTCGGCGGTGCGGCCGACCGTAACAGCTTGTTGGCGGCCCGCCAACGATGCGCCCGCACCCGCCGAGCCCGCGGCCGTCCACGCGGCCCACGTGGGTAGGGTGCTCGCCATGGTCGCGACGGTTTCCTGCCGGTGACGAATCCGTGGCTTGCCGGGCCCACGCCGGCGAAGCGGCTCGACCGCGAGCGGCTCGAGGAGCGCATCCGCAACCTGCTGTCGTCGCAGAACATGTGCGTGCTCGCGACCACGGGTCCGGACGGGCCGCTGGCCACGCCGGTGCGGTACTACCCGCTCGACTTCGCGGTGCTCTTCACCGCCGCACCCCGTTCGCCGAAGATGCGCAACATCGCTGCCGATCCACGCGTGTCCGTCGGCATCTTCGCGCCCCTGGTCGGGCTGGCGAGCAGCCGCGGGGCCCAACTGTTCGGCACGGCCCGGGTGCTCGGTCCTAAGGATCCGGACCGAGCGCACTACTGGTCGGCGTTCCGCTGGGAGAACGAACACGCCGAGCGGGGGCGACCGCTGTCCGAGCCACCCGAGGACACCCTCGTGGTCGTCGAGGCGGAGCGGATCGTCTACACCGAGCACTGGCTGCGACGGGAAGGGTTCGCGCCCCGCCAGTTCTGGCGTCGCTGAAAGCGCCTCCGGCGTCCGTGGTCAGGACGGGTCGCCGGCCGCGATGACCTGCGGGACGACCTGCTCCACGATGGTCAGCAGGGTGGTGGTGAGCAGCAGGTGCACCTGGGCGCGGGTCAACGCGTCGCGCTGGAGCCACTCCCGGGCGGTGGACGTCGCCAGGCCGCAGTACGCCCGGACCATCCCCCGCAGCTCCTCGTGGTCCTTGGCCTTCTCGGCCAGCCCGACGGCGACGAGCATCCGGTCGGCCGCCACCTCCTCCGCCTCGGCGAGCACCCGCTCCACGTCGGCGTCGCCGCCCATCCCCCGGGCGGTGACCGCCGCCAGCCACGAGGTGCTGTGCCGGGACACCACGTCGAGGAACCAGGTGACGCTGGCATCGACACGGGTCCGCAGGTCACCCTTGGGCAGCCGTTCCAGGGCAACCTCGGGGATCGTCACCATGACCCGGACGACCTCCAGGTAAAGGTCCTTCTTGGTGCCGAAGTAGTGGTTGACCAGGCCCCGGGCGACGCCCGCCTCCCGCGCGACATCGGTGGTCGACACATCCGCGTACGGCCGCTCGCCGAACAGCCGGACCGCGCAGGCCAGGATCTGGCCGCGCCGGGCGTCCGGCTCCAACCTGCGGCGGCGCGGAGCCGTCTCGACACTCATCTGCCCGACCCTATCGGCAGCTCACACCGCCAGCTTCGGCATCGAGGTCTCCCGTACCTCCTCGCCGCCGCCGACCGGTCAACGGCGGAACCTCGCGATCGCGCCCGGGGTCACCGGAGTGAAGAAGTTGACCAGGTTGCCGTCGGGGTCGCGAAAGAGCAGGGCCCGGTTACCCCAGGGCATGGTCGTGGGCTCGTTCACGAAGTCGTCCACCACGCTCTTCAGCTTCTCGTAGAGCGCGTCCACGTCCTCCACGAGGAACTCGATGATCACGCTGTGGTTGTCGGCCGGGCGGGCCGAGCCGGGCGCGAACAGTGGGACGGTGCGGGTGCTGCCGATCGCCAGCGTGCCGTGGGCGGTGCGCAATTCGGCGAAGTCCTCGTTGCCCCAGGTCGCCTGCACGCCGGTGATCTTCTCGTAGAAGCCGACCAGGCGGTTGATCTCGTCGGTGATGATGCGGATCGAGACGAAGTCCATGTCTTCTCCCTGCTCAAAGCGGTCGCTAACGGTCCGTCGAGATCACGCTAGAGCGAATACTGGACAGATTTGGGCCAGTATCTTGATAAAGTTCGGACCGTGGCACGACCGACAGCGCAGGTGCTCGCACTGTTGGAGCTCCTGCAGTCCGGCGGCGTCCGCACGATGGCCGAGCTTGCCGAGCGCCTCGGTGTCGAACCGCGCACGGTGCGGCGCTACGTGAGCCACCTGGTCGACCTGGACCTGCCGGTCGAGTCGGTGCGCGGTCGCTACGGCGGGTATCGGCTCGCCGCCGGTTATCGCCTGCCGCCGCTGATGTTCAACGACGACGAGGCCCTGGCCGTCCTCCTCGGCCTGATCGCCGGCCGCCGCGCCGGGTTGGCGACGGCAACGGGCACAGCGGGCGAGACAGCCGCCGCGAAGATCCGTCGCGTCCTGCCGCCACGGACGGCGGACCGACTGGACGCCGCACTCCAGTCCCTCGCCTTCACCGCCGAACCCGGTGACTTCCCCGCGCCGCAGACCGAGGTACTGCTCGCCGTCGCCGAGGCGGTCCGCCATCACCGGCCGATCTCGGTGCAGTACACCTCGGGCGACGGCCGGCGCAGCGTCCGCGTGCTGCATCCGTTCGGGCTGGTCAACCATGCCGGCCGGTGGTACGTCACCGGGGTCGATCCGGAGATCGGCGAGGAACGAACCCTTCGACTCGACCGCATCGCGGACGCGAGACCGCTGCCGGGCTCGTTCGAGCCGCCCGCCGGAAACGATCCGGCCGGGCACCTTCTCAGCTCGATGGCACGAGCGCCGTACCCGCACGCGGTATCGCTGCGGATACAAGGAACAGTCGAGCAGATCCGCAGGCGGCTACCGGCCAGCATCGCCGAGGTGCGAGAGGGCGCGGACGAAGGCTGGCAGGACGTGGAGATCCGGGCGGGGAGCCTCGACTGGTTGCCCGGCGTGCTCGCCACGCTCGACCTGCCGTTCGTCATCGAACGCCCGGACGAACTCCGCGACCGCGTCGTCGCACTCGCCGAGCGACTGGCGGCCTCGGCACGACGTGAGTCGGCCCGCAACTAGCAAGCCGCCACCCTCACCGTGATCACTTGATGCTCACGAGTTGTCGGTGCCGCTCCTGAGCTGCTGAGCATCAAGTGATCACTGAATTCCGCGCCGACGCCGGATCAGGTGCCGGCCGAGATGCCGCAGGTTGGACGTCTCGGCGTAGAGCGCCGCATTGATCGCACCAACCGCGACCCCGGGAGCGCGCTGCACCCGGTCGACGTCCTGCACGACCCGGCCGATCAACGTCAGCCGACAACGGAGATCGAACAACTCTCTCCGTGCGCAGTGCAGCGCCGTCTCCAATCCGCCGACCCGCTCCCGAAGCCACGCCAACTCCGTCGCCTGATCCATCGGCCAGCCCTTCGTTGAACGACGCCCCCACTGCTCGGCTCGACAGCGAGAGCAATGCTCTGACCACTCTCAGTGAGAACCGGCCCCCTGTCAAGACGGGGACCCCCTTTCGGGGACCCCCGATTGGGGATACGCGAACGTGCCTAGTCTCCGGGTGTGGGTGACGAGGGGCCGGGCGAGCTGATGGGGCCGTACGAGATCGGTCAACGGCTGAACGTTTCCCGGAGCCGGTTTCAGCAGATCGCTATGCGGCCGAGTTTCCCGAAGCCCTACCAAGAGTTACGCGGCATGAAGGTCTGGCTGCGTGCCGACGTGGAGGCGTGGATCGCCGAGCATCGCCCACCGCGCCCCACCGACGGCGACGAGCCCGAGTAGCACACTCAACTTCTCGATGACGCAATGAGTGAGGTACCGGGTCCGCTGGTCGGCCCGCACGAGCTGCAGGAGTTGCTCGGCGGCGTGAGCCGGACGCGGATGCGCCAGCTCATCCGCTATCCGACCTTCCCCGCGCCGTTTCAACGGCTGCACGGCACCACGGTCTGGCTGCGTGCCGACGTGGAGGCGTGGATCGCCGAGCACCGCCCACCGCGCCCCACCGACGGCGACGAGCCCGAGTAGTTCCCCTCCCCGCCTCGCCAGCCTGCGTCGATCATGGACTAATGGTGGGCGATATGGTGGCGCGCTTCCCTTTCGTCGGGCACCACAACTTCATGATCGACGCGACTGGGGGCACGACCGCGACGTGATCGGGGTTGCCGAGGTGACTATCCGGCGTGTGAGGGTGGGTGGATGCACCGTGGGGACCCGGACTGGCTCGCTCACTCGCGGCGTGGTGACGGGCCGCCGCTGGTGCTCATCCACGGCATCGGTAGTCGGTGGCAGGTGTGGGAGCCGGTGCTCGACGAGGTGGCCCGGCACCACGACGTGATCGCGCTGGACCTGCCCGGCTTCGGCGCCTCCCCACCGTGGCCCGAGCCACCGGAGCCGTCGGAGCCACCGACGCCACCCGAGGCGCTGGCGCGGGCGGCCCCCGGGTCGGTGGAACACCTGGCGGATCGGGTCGCCGCGTTCCTGGACGCGCTGGGCGTGCGCCGGCCCGCCGTTGCCGGCAACTCGCTCGGGGGCGGCATCGCGTTGGAGTTGGGGCGACGCGGGCTGGCCTCCTCGGTGACCGCGTTCTCGCCGATTGGGTTCTGGGGGTCGGTCGGGCGGCGCTGGTGTCAACTGGCGGTCGGCGGGGCCCGGTCGGCGGCCGGCGGGCTGCGGCCGGCGCTGCCCCGGCTGCTGGCGAGCCGGGCCGGGCGGGTGGCGTTCTGCGGCCTCTTCTACGGCCACCCGGGTCACCTCGACCCCGACGAGTGCGTCGACTCGGCGGCGGCGCTGGCCGACGCGCAGGGCTTCACGGTGGCACGCGCCGCGTTCGCCGGCTGGCAGGTCCGTCGAGAGACGGCCGGCGCGCTCGACGACATCCCCGTGACTGTCGCCTGGGGTACGCGCGATCTCGTGTTGCCGTACCCCACTCAGGCCCGGCGGGCCCGCGCGGCGCTGCCGGCGGCCCGGCACGTGCCGCTGGCGGGCTGCGGACATCTGCCCTTCGCGGACGACCCGCAAGCCTGTGCCCGGCTGCTGATCCAGACTTATTGACATGCCGCCAACAGCGCGCGAGGGTGGTGCACATGCCGACGCCCGATGGCTCCCCCTCGCCCTGGCGCGAACCTGAGCACGACGACCTCGCCGACCTGGCCCGCACCTTCTTCACCAAGGAGGTGCTGCCGCACGCGGACCGCCTGCTGGCCCAGGGTCACCCGGACCGCGAGCACTACCGGCGGGCCGGTGAGCTGGGGTTGCTCGGCCTGTCCGTCCCCGAGGAGTACGGCGGCGGGGGCGGCGGCTTCACCCACGAGGCCGTGCTGTTGCACGAGCAGGCGTACACCGGGGAGAGCAGCCTCGGGCTGGCCGTCCACAGTGGCATCGTCACGGGCTATCTCGTCGCGTACGGCAGCGAGGAGCAGAAGCGACGGTGGCTGCCCGGCCTGTGCAGCGGTGAGCTGGTCGGCGCGATCGCGATGACCGAGCCCGACGGCGGCTCGGACCTCCAGGCGATGCGCACGCGGGCGGTCCGCGACGGCGACGACTACCTGGTCACCGGCGCGAAGACGTTCATCACCAACGGCGGCGTGGCCGATCTGATCATCGTGGCGGTGAAGACCGACCCCGAGCAGCGGGCGGCAGGCGTCTCCCTGCTGGTCTGCGAGGTGGGCGACGACCCGGAGGGCTTCCGCCGGGGTCGGCTGCTGTCCAAGATCGGGCTGCACGCCAACGACACCGCCGAGCTGTTCTTCGACGAGCTGCGGGTGCCGGCGGCCAACCTGCTCGGCGGCGCCGAAGGGCTGGGCTTCATCCAGCTCATGCAGCAGCTTCCGCAGGAACGGCTGGTCATCGGCGTCGGCGCGGTGGCCGCGATGGAACGCGCGGTCGAGCTGACCGTGGCGTACGCCAAGGAACGCACCGCCTTCGGCAAGACCCTGATGGGGCACCAGAACACCCGGATGGTGCTCGCCGAGTGCGCCACCCGCACCCGGGTCAGCCGGGTCTTCCTGGACGACTGCATCGTCCGGCACACCCGTGGCGACCTGGACGTCGCCACGGCGGCGATGGCGAAGTCGTGGCTGACCGAAGGGCAGTGCGAGGTCATCGACAGGTGCCTGCAACTGTTCGGCGGTTACGGCTACACGACTGAGTACCCGATCGCCCGGATGTACGCCGACGCCCGCGTCCAGAAGATCTACGGCGGCACCAACGAGATCATGAAGGAGTTGATCGCCCGTGCCCTCTGAGGCGTACGTCTATGACGCGGTCCGCACCCCGCGCGGACGCGGCCGGGACACCGGCGCACTGCACGGGGTCAAGCCGATCTCGCTGGTGGTCGGCCTGATCGACGCGCTGCGCGAGCGCAATCCCGGCCTGGACGTGGGCCGCTTGGAGGATCTGCTGCTCGGCATCGTCACCCCGGTCGGCGAGCAGGGCGGCGACCTGGCGCGGGCCGCCGCGCTGCTGGCCGGGCTGCCCGACGAGGTGGGCGGGGTGCAGCTCAACCGGTTCTGCGCCTCCGGGCTGGAGGCCGTCAACTCGGCCGCCGCGCGCATCCGCTCGGGCTGGGAGCACCTGCTGCTGGCCGGCGGGGTCGAGTCGATGTCCCGGGTGCCGATGGGCTCCGACGGCGCGGCCTGGGCCACCGACCCGCAGACCGCGCTGGCCACGTCGTTCGTGCCGCAGGGCGTCAGCGCCGACCTGATCGCGACCATGGAGGGCTTCACCCGCGACGACGTGGACGGCTACGCGCTGCGGTCGCAGGAGCGGGCCGCCAAGGCGATGGCCGGCGGGTACTTCGCCCGCTCGGTGGTGCCGGTGCGCGACGGCAACGGGCTGGACATCCTCACCGTCGACGAGCACCCGCGCCCGGAGACCACCAGGGAGGCGCTGGCCCGACTCACCCCGTCCTTCGCCACGATGGGTGAGGCGGCCGGCTTCGACGCGGTGGCGTTGCAGAAGTTCCACTGGCTGGAGGCGATCGACCACGTCCACCACGCCGGCAACTCGTCAGGCATCGTGGACGGCGCGGCGCTGGTGCTGATCGGCTCGGAGCAGGTCGGCCGGGACCTCGGCCTCACCCCGCGCGCCCGGATCGCCGGCGCGGCGGTCACCGGCGCCGATCCGACGCTGATGTTGACCGGCCCGATCCCGGCCACCCACAAGGCACTCGCCGCCGCCGGGCTGACAGTCGACGACATCGACCTGTTCGAGATCAACGAGGCGTTCGCGGCGGTGGTGCTCAAGTACGTCCGCGACCTGGGCCTCGACCCGGACCGGGTGAACGTCAACGGCGGCGCGATCGCTCTCGGCCACCCGCTGGGCGCCACCGGAGCCATGTTGCTCGGCACGGCGTTGGACGAGTTGGAGCGCCGCGACCTGCGCCGCGCCGTGGTGACCCTCTGCATCGGCGGCGGCATGGGCGTCGCCACCGTTCTCGAGCGCTGCTGACCCGGGGGAAAAGACCAATGACCACCACCATCCGGTACGACCGCGGCGCCGACGGCATCGTCACGCTCACCCTGGACGACCCCGACCAATCCGCCAACACCATGAACCGGGCGTACGTGGCCTCGATGAGCGAGGTGCTCGACCGGCTGGAGGCCGAGCCCGATCTCACCGGCGTCATCGTGACAAGCGCGAAGTCGACGTTCTTCGCCGGCGGCGACCTGCCCGAGATGATCCGGGCGACCCGCGAGGACGCGCCCGCGCTGGCGGAGCTGCTCGGCACCATCAAGCGGGACCTGCGCCGGCTGGAGACCCTGGGCCGCCCGGTCGTCGCGGCGGTCAACGGCTCCGCGCTCGGCGGCGGCCTGGAGATCGCCCTCGCCTGCCACCACCGCGTCGCGCTGGACGCGCCCGACTCACGGCTCGGCCTGCCCGAGGTGACCCTGGGTCTGCTCCCCGGGGCCGGCGGCGTCACCCGGACCGTACGGATGCTCGGCCTGGCCGGCGCGCTGACCACCGTGCTGCTCACCGGCCGGCGGATGCGCCCGGCCGACGCCCTGGCGGCCGGTCTGGTCGACGAGGTCGTCGCCACCGAGGCGGAAATGCTGGATCGCGCGCGGGCCTGGATCGCCGCCAACCCGCGCCCGTTGCAGCCGTGGGACCGGCCGGACTACCGGATGCCCGGTGGCACCCCGGCCAGCCGTTCCCTGGCCGCTCAGCTGCCCGCCTTCCCGGCCACGCTGCGCAAGCAGCTCAAGGGCGCCCGGCTGCCCGCGCCGGAGGCGATCCTGGCCACGGCCGTGGAGGGCGCGCAGGTCGACCTGGACACCGCGTTCACCGTGGAGACCCGGCACCTGATCGGCCTGCTCACCGGGCAGGTCGCCAAGAACATGATCGGCGCGTTCTTCTTCGACCTGAAGGCCGTCAACGGCGGCGCCGCCCGACCGTCCGTGGACGTTGCGCCGGTGCGGCGGGTGGCGGTGCTCGGCGCCGGCATGATGGGCGCCGGCATCGCGTACGCCTGCGCCAGCGCCGGCCTCGACGTGGTGGTCCGGGACGTGTCACCGGAGGCCGCGGGGCGGGCCCGGGAGCACGCCGAACGACTGCTGGCCCGCCGGGTCCGCAAGGGCCGCGCCACCGAGGCCGACGCGCGGGCGGTGCTGGACCGGATCACCACCACCGACCAGGTGGACGCCCTCGCCGGCTGCGACGCCGTCATCGAGGCGGTCTTCGAGGACCCGGCCCTGAAGAAGGCAGTCTTCGCCGAGGTGCTGCCGGTGCTCGCGCCGGGCGCGCTGCTCGCCTCCAACACCTCCACCCTGCCGATCACTCAGCTGGCCGCCGGCGTGGACCGGCCGGCCGACTTCATCGGCATGCACTTCTTCTCCCCCGTGGACCGGATGCCGTTGCTGGAGATCGTGGTCGGCGAGCAGACCGGGGACCCGGCCCTGGCCCGCGCGTTCGACCTCGGCCGGCGGATCGGCAAGACCCCCATCGTGGTCAACGACGGGCGGGGCTTCTTCACCAGCCGCGTCATCGGCCGGTTCATCGACGAGGCGGTAGGCATGGTCGCCGACGGCGTACCGGCCGCGTCGGTGGAGCAGGCCGCGTTGCAGGCCGGCTACCCGACCGGGCCCCTCGCGCTGGCCGACGAGGTGAGCCTCACGCTGATCCAGCGGATCCGGCGTCAGTTCGAGGCGGCCAGCGCGGAATACCTGCCGCTGCCCGCGCACCGGCTCGTCGACGAGCTGGTCGACGCGTACGACCGGCCGGGCCGCGCGGCCGGACGCGGCTTCTACTCCTACGACGACGGCGTCCGGGGTCGGTTGTGGACCGGCCTCGCCGACCTGGTCACCGACGCCGGTCGGGCGGTGCCGTTCACCGACCTTCAGGAGCGGATGCTCTTCGCCGAGGCGCTGGACGCGCTGCGCTGCCTCGACGAGGGCATGCTGCGTACCGAGACCGACGCCAACATCGGCTCGATCTTCGGCATCGGCTTCCCCGCCTGGACCGGCGGCGTGATCCGCTACGTCCGGCAGTACGCGGGCGGCCCGGCCGGCTTCGCGGCCCGCGCCGCCGAGCTGGCCGAACGGTACGGCGACCGGTTCACGCCTCCCGCCGACCTGGCCGACCGGCTCGCCGCCCGTACCGCCGAACCGGCCGGCGTCGCGTGACGGCCGCGCGCGGCGGACCGCTGGCCGGGGTGCGGGTCGTCGAGTTGGCGAGCCTCGCGCCGGCCCCGTTCGGCTGCATGGTGCTCGCCGACCTCGGGGCCGACGTGGTACGCGTCGACCGGCCGGGCGGCCCGGGCGCCGGACGCCTCGCTGCGCCGACCGGTGGACCCTTGCAGCGCGGCCGGCGGGTCACCGCGCTGGACCTGAAGTCCCCGGCCGGCGTGGCCGACCTGCTGCGCCTCGTCGAGCGGGCGGACGTGCTCGTCGAGGCGTACCGGCCGGGGGTCGCCGAGCGGCTCGGCTTCGGCCCGGACGTCTGCCGGGCCCGCAACCCCCGGCTGGTGTACGCGCGGATGACCGGCTGGGGCCAGGACGGCCCGCTGGCGGCTCGGGCCGGCCACGACATCGACTACATAGCTGTCGCCGGGGCGCTGGAGCCCCTGGGTCGAGCCGACGCGCGTCCACACGCGCCACTGAACCTGATCGGTGACTTCGCCGGCGGCGGCATGCTGCTCGCCGTTGGCGTGCTTGCCGCGCTGCTGGAACGGGAACGCTCCGGCCTCGGTCAGGTCGTCGACGCGGCAATGGTGGACGGATCGGCGCTGCTCACCTCGTTCCTGCACGGGCTGCTCGGCACCGGCCTGTGGGCCGCCCCGCGCGGGCGGAACCTGCTCGACGGAGGAGCGCCCTTCTACGACACGTACGCCACCGCCGACGGCGGCTTCATGGCCGTCGGGGCGCTGGAGCCGGCGTTCTACGCCGTACTGCTGGCGGGTCTCGGCCTGGCCGACGAGGCGGACCTGCCCGACCAGTACGACCCGAGCGGCTGGGACGAGCTGCGGAGGCGGTTCACCGAACGGTTCGCCGAGCGGACGCGGGACGAGTGGACGGCGGTCTTCGCCGACCTGGACGCCTGTGTCGCCCCCGTGCTGGCCCCGGGCGAGGCGCACCGGCATCCGCACAACGCGGCCCGGGGGACGTTCGTCGAGGTGGACGGCGGGATCCAACCGGCTCCGGCACCTCGCTTCGACCGTACTCCGGCGGGCCCGCCCACCCCGGAGCGCGACGTCGCTCCGGTCGACGCGGTTCTGTCCACCTGGGACTGATCCACAGCCGACTTCCGGGACACGCGTACGCGTTTCGCATTGGTACCGTCGTGCACCGACGGTGGACTGCGGACGTGGGGGGACGAGCATGGCGAGCGGTATTGATCCGTCCGGCCTGAGCGGCTCGCTCGAAGAGGCGATGCGCCTGCTGAGCCAGGCATCGGGTGCTGTCACGGCGCAGCCGGGCGACGCCGACGGGCAGGTGCCGGACGCCGAGCAGATGGTGGGGCGGGGCACCGGCGGTGACGGTCTCGTCGAGGCGGAGGTCTCCGCGTTCGGTGCGCTCCAGACGCTGGTGATCGACCCGAGCCTGTCCCGGGCCGGCACCAGCACGATCGCCGAGTACGTCCTGGAGGCGGTCCAGGCGGCGCAGGCCGACGAGCGCGCTCGCCGGGCCGACCTGACGGCCGGGGCCCAGGTCGACAGCGCCGCCCTCACCCAGCAGCTCGAACGGGTCTCGGCGGAGGCGTTCCGCGGCTTCCACCAGATGATCGGTGACCTGGACGCGGCCACCCGCCGGATGGATCGTCGCTGAGCCATGTCCGACGGAATCCAGGTGGACGTCGACGCTCTGCACGCCGCCGCCGCGTCGATCGCGACAACCGGCCAGCAGCTCGGCGAGGCGGTCAGCGGCCTCGAGTCGACGGTGAACGGGTCGGGTAACCCCTGGGGCGCCGACGAGGCGGGCTCCCTCTTCGGAGCCGTGTACGTCGAGGTCCTGACGCACGCGCTCGACGTGTACCGGTCGATGGCCGACCAGTTGTTGGAGGCCGCCGAGAACCTCGACCTCGGTGCCGACGCGCACGAGGCGACCGACCTCGCCAACGCGGAACTCTTCACGAGGATGGAGCTGCCCAGTGGGTATGCAGCTACCTCCTGAACTCGCCGAGGCGCTGGGCTGGGTCGGCTTCACCTGGCCGACCGCCGACGAAGAGTTGCTGTTCGAGGCGTCCCAACTGTGGTTCGCGTTCGCCGGCCGGCTGCGCACGGCCGCCGGGGAGGCCCAGGCGGGCGCGGCGCAGGTCAGCACCACCAACAGCGGCGACGACATCCGCGCGTTCGAGCAGGCGTGGCAGGGCGAGGAGGGTGCGCCGCGCCGCATCGAGGACGGCGCGCAGGCGGCCGAACTGATCGGCATGGCGTTGCTGGTGATGGCCATCATCACCCTGACGCAGAAGATCATCGTGATCGTCCAGTTGACGATCCTGGTCATTCAGGTGGCGATCGCGTTGGCGGCGGCGGCACCCAGCTTCGGCGCGTCGCTGGCCCAGATCCCCGTCTCGATCGGCCTGGCCCGGATGGCGATCCAGCGGGTCATCAAGGAGGTCATCGAACGGGTCGTCAAGGAGATCATTCCGCAGCTGTTGAAGCGCGCGAAGACGCTGCTGCGCCGTTTCGCCCGCAAGGGCGCGAAGCGGGGCGGTCCGAAGCGGCCCGGCGTGCCCGGCCCGCACACCACCCCGCGCTACTCCAACACCAAGGGAATGCTCGACAAGTACCGCAACGAGCATCTGCCCGGAGGACACTTTCCGACGGCCGTACGCCGGCTCAGCCCCGAGGAGCTGGAACAGCACCGGGTCTTCTTCGACAGCGACGGAGTGCTGCGCAGCGCACGCAACGGCGAGCCGTTCGACACGTCGAGCGCGCAGACCGTGTTCAGCGGAAACGGTCAGGCGATCTTCGTGATGGACCGCAACGGCAATCTCTACGCGTCCAATTACCAGCGGGTCGGCGACTTCCACCACTCCACTCTGGGCGGCGGAAACCCGGTCGCCGCGGCCGGCGAGCTGGTCGTGAAGGACGGTAGGGTCCAGTACGCCACGGCGCGCAGCGGTCATTACCAGCCCGAGCCCAGCCACATGGCCAATCTCGACGCCGAGTTCAAACGCAACGGCGTCAACGGGGTTCCGATTCTGGGCTGGGATGGCGGCCGGATCTTCTAGGGGAGTCGACGAGCATGGGTACGGACAGTTGGAAGGGCCACGTCAACGGGATCCTGTACGGGGTCCAGTTCGACAGGACGCTCGACGATTCGGTGGTGACCCGGGTCGCCGACGGGGTGGCCGCCGGGCTCTACCCGGGTGACCGGGCCGTGACGCGGGACGCGCTGGAGCAGGCGCTGCGCTACTCGGGCCCGCTGAACGACCAGGCCGAGACGCCGCACAGCGAGGACGACATCCGCGCGTTCTTCCGGCGGCTCACCGCCGCCCTGGCGGCCCCGTCCGCGCAGAGTTGATCAAGAGGTTCGCGTCACGGCAGCATCCTGTCGTGACGCGAACCTCCTGCTCACCAGGGGTGGGCGGCGGCGGTACCAGGTCGCGAAGAGTGCCACCGCCAGCAGCAGCTCCGCGATGTCACCGCCGTAGTACATGAGTTGGGCGGCCGACCGGAACGCCGCGGCGTCCGGGTCGGTCAGCCCCGGGGGCAGGCTGCCGGCCCGCGCGTAGAGATACTTGGCGAGCGCGGCGTGACCGGCTGACGCGCCGAGCAGCGCGCCGACCCGCACGGCGAGCCCGGGGCGGCGGGGCGCCGGGTCCGGCCCGGCCAGCGACCAGGCGAACAGGTAGCCCGCGGCCAGGTAGTGCAGGTGCACGCCGTGGTGCAGGGCCGGGTGGCGTTCCGCCGCCGCGTACAGCGGGGTGAGCAGCACCAGCGCCAGCCCGCCCGTGCTCAGCAGCGCCGCGGTGACCGGGTGGGCGATCAGGTGCAGCCCTCGGGCGCGCAGCAGCCGGCCCACCCGCCGACGCGTCGAGGTGGGCGCGACGTGCAGCAGCAGCGTCACCGGTGCGCCGAGGACCAGCCCGAGCGGCGCCAGCATGCCGAGCAGCAGGTGCTGCGCCATGTGCCCGCGCGGGTCGTCCGGGAGGTGGGCCAGCGGCCCGACCGCGACCGCCAGCACGGCACAGCCGGCCAGCCAGGCGGCGGTTCGCCGATGGTCCCAGCCGCGCGTGTCGCGTACGGCGGCCAGCAGGTAGCCGACGGCCAGCACCGCGACCGGGAACAGCGGCAACCAGCCCGGCCCGTCCGCCGGGTGGCCTCCGTGCGCCCATGCCGCCGGGCCCGGAGCTGCTGCCGTCACCGGGGGCCGTCACCCGGTCGGCGGGACCGCGTCCACCAGACCAGGGCCGCGCCGGCCAGCAGCAGTACCGCGCCGCCCACGTTCCACACCACGTCGTACGGCAGCAGGTGTACGCCGTAGCGGATCTGGTGCACCCGGAGCACCTTGTGGTCGACAAGCCCGTCGAAGAGCTGGAATCCCCCGGCGCCGAGCAGGAAACCACCCCAGGCCAGCCGTGGTGACAGGACCAGCCGTCGGCGCAGATCGGCGAACCAGAAGAACCCGCCGACCAAGGCGATCACCTCGGCGGCGTGCAGCAGCCCGTCCGAGAGCAGCGCCACCGACGGGGTGGACCGGTCGTAGAAGTGGTGCCAGGCCAGCACCTGGTGGAAGACGATCTCGTCCACGGCGGCCATGATCGCGACGCCGATCAGGACGCCCGCTAGCGTGGACGACCGGCCGTCCGGCACGGCGACCGGACGCTCCCGCGGCAGGCTGCTGTCGACCACCACACACCTCGCATCCACCCGGGTCAGGGCCGAACTACCCCAAACTGGCCGAGTCATGCCCGCCGGAGCCCTGCCGGCATGATCATTGGGTGGGCGGGCCGGATGCCTCGCCGGCAACGGAGACCGGAGGAGGTGCCTGTGCCGGACGCGGACGAACTCGTCGCCGACGCGCTCGCGGCGGTGCGCGGCACCGACGTACGACAGGCCGAACGGCAGCTGGACCGACTGATGGTCGGCACCGGCGCGACGGACAGCGCCACTGTGGTGGACGCTGCCCTGCGGCGTCGGCTGGTCCGTGGCCTCGGGCAGCTCTGGCCCCGCGGCTGGCAGCCGGTCGACGTGCACCGGATCACCGCCCGGCGGCTCGACGCGCGGGCGGCCCGGCTGGTCCGGGACGCGCTGGCCGCCCAGCGACGCGAGCAGGCCGGGCCGGTCCCCGACTGGTGGGACGACCAGCTGCGCGCGCTGGCCGCCGAGGGCCGGGACGACGGCCACGACCTGCTGGCCGCCTGGACCGCCGCGGAGGGACTGGACCGGGTCGACGCACTCCGCGCCGCGGTCGACGTGCTCGCCCTGGTGGAGAGCCTGCCGCCGATCGCGGTGCTGCGCCCGCCGCCCGGCTCGACCGGGGCTGCGGTCCCCCGCACCGCCGGTACGGGCCGCAGCGGGTCGCCGATGCTGGACCGGGTACGCGCGCTGCTCGCCAAGGCCGAGTCGACCACCTTCCCGGCCGAGGCGGAGGCGTTGACCGGGAAGGCGCAGGAGCTGATCGCCCGGCACAGCATCGACGAGGCGCTGCTGGCGGCCGGGGCGGAGCGCGGCGACCTGCCGGGCGGGGTGCGGCTGGGCACCGAGACCCCGTACGCGGGGGCGAAGGCGCTGCTGGTGCAGGAGGTGGCGGCGGCGAACCGGTGCGAGGCGGTCTGGTCCGACGACCTCGGTTTCACCACGGTGCTGGGGTGGCCGGCGGATCTCGTGGCGGTGGAGCTGCTCTACACCTCGCTGCTGGTGCAGGCCACCGCCGCCATGCTGCGCGGTCGCGCCGAACGCCGGCCGGGGTCCGGCCGGCGGACGAAGGTGTGGGACGAGTCCTTCCTCAACGCGTTCGCGCTGCGGATCGGTGAGCGGCTGCGCGCCGCCACCGAGGCGGCCGACCAGGCGGCTGCCGAGACGGCCGGGCCGGAACGCCTGCTGCCGGTGCTCGCCGCACGCGGCGAGGCGGTCCAGGAGCGGCTGGGCGCCCTCTTTCCGGGCGTCACCCGGCACCGGCTCAGCGTCCGCGACGCCGAGGGCTGGTCGTCCGGCACCTCGGCGGCCGACCGGGCCGCGCTGGACGTCGGCGGCGGCCAGCGGCCCCGACAGGTGCCGGGCCGGCCCTGATCCGCACGGCGTGGGACCACCGCCGGAGAGTATTTCTGCGATTTTCTTCGGTACGCGGTAGGGAACGGGGCGTCGGCTCCGACCCTCCGGTGAGCCGCACCCCGCCCGGGGAGCGACCAGCCAAGCGAGGAGCATCGCCGTGAAGTACATGCTGCTGATCTGGAACCGGCCCGGCTTCACCGAGGGGCTGCCCGAGAAGGACCGTAACGCCCTGTTCGGCGAGGTGGACACGATCATGAAGGAGCTGACCGAGAGCGGCGAGCTGGTCGACGGCCAGGCGCTGGCCGATCCGTCGCAGACGCAGACGGTCCGGCTCGCCGGCGGTCACCCGGAGATCGTCGACGGGCCGTTCATGGAGAGCAAGGAGCAGTTCGCCGGCTACCTGACAGTCGACTGCGACAGCCCGCAGCGGGCCGCCGAGATCGCCGCCCGGTGGCCGGACGTGCGCTTCGGCGGGGCGATGGAGGTCCGCCCGGTCATGGAACAGGCCGGGACGGAGATGTGACCGACGACCGGACGGTCGAGGATCTGCTGCGCACGCTCGCGCCGCAGGTCCTCGGCCTGCTGGTCCGCCGGCACGGCCAGTTCGACAGGTGCGAGGACGCCGTCCAGGAGGCGTTGCTCGCCGCCGCGACGCAGTGGCCCGGACAGGGCGTACCGGACAACCCGCGCGCGTGGTTGCTCACCGTGGCCACCCGCCGGCTCACCGACGAGTGGCGCAGCGAGAGCGCCCGCCGGGACCGCGAGGTGGCGGTGACGCGGCGCGAGCCGGCGTACGCCCAGGTGGCGCCGGCGGCCGACGCGGAGCCGGCGGTGGCGGACGCCGACGACACCCTCACCCTGCTCTTTCTCTGCTGCCATCCGGCGCTGGCACCCTCGGCGCAGGTGGCGCTGACGCTGCGGGCGGTCGGCGGGCTCAGCACCGCCCAGATCGCCCGGGCGCACCTGCTGCCCGAGGCGACGATGAGTCAGCGGATCCGGCGGGCCAAGCAGCGGATCGAGGCGGCCGGTGCCCGGTTCCTGATGCCCGGGCCGGGTGAGCGTGCCGAGCGGCTGCGGACCGTGCTCCGGGTGCTCTACCTGATCTTCAACGAGGGGTACACCGCGTCCAGCGGACCGGACCTGCGACGGGCCGAGCTGACCGGCGAGGCGATCCGGCTGGCCCGCGTCCTGCACGGGCTGCTGCCCGACGACGGTGAGGTGACAGGTCTGCTGGCGCTGATGCTGCTCACCGACGCGCACCGGGCGGCCCGGGTCGGCGCGGACGGCGAGCTGGTGCCGCTTACCGAGCAGGACCGCACCCGGTGGGACGGCGGCGCCATCGCGGAGGGAGTCGCCCTGGTCACCGAGGCGCTGACCTGGTCGCCACCCGGCCCGTACCAGCTCCAGGCGGCGATCGCGGCGGTGCACGCCGAGGCGCCGACGGCGGCGGAGACGGACTGGCCGCAGATCGTGGCGCTCTACCGGCTGCTGGCCCGGCTCGCCCCGAACCCGATGGTCACCCTCAACCAGGCGGTGGCTGTGTCCATGGTGGACGGTCCGCGGGCGGGACTCGCCCTGCTCGCGCCGCTGGACGCCGACGAGCGGATGGCCGGGCACCACCGGCTCGCCGCGGTCCGGGCGCACCTGCTGGAGCTGGCCGGGGAGCCGGGCGCCGCGCGGGAGGCGTACCTGGCGGCGGCACGTGGCACGACGAGCCTTCCCGAGCAGCGCTATCTGGAGCGGAGAGCCGCCCGGCTGGCGGGCCGACCGTCCCGCGCCTGACGTACCGCGTCCTGCGCTGACCACGGCACGGCCCGGTCGCCGCACGGCGCTGCCGCGCGGCGACCGGGGTGTCGGTCAGCTCGACACGTCGACCGCCGGGCAGCGGGCGCCCCGGGCGGGCACCACCTGGTCGATCAGGTACGCGTCGACGGCTCGGCCCACGCAGGGGCTGGTGGTGTAGCTGCCGTGGCCCCAACCCTCGTACGTCAGCAGCACTCCGTGCCGACCCAGCTGCCGCGCCACGTTCGTGGCCCAGGTGTAGCCGCTGGCCGGGTCGTGCACGGTGGCGGCGAGCAGCAGCGGCACGTCGCTGCGGACCCGCAGGCGGTGCTGCGGGTCGGCGACCGGGGTCGGCGAGCCCAGGCAGGTCACCAGGGCGAACAGCGCCGGCGGGTAGCGCAGGTCGGGCGCGAGCCGGGCCGCCCGGCGCACGTGTGCGGCGTACTCGCGGTAGTCGCGGACCGGCAGGTCCCAGTCCTGACAGAAGACCGCGAAGGGGTACGGCGCCACGGCATCCGCCGTACGCGCGCTGACGCCCGGTGTCGCGGCGCCCTGGAGCTTCCCGATCCACTCGGCCAGGCCCGGCCACCGCCCCGTGTCGTAGAGCTGCTTGTGCGCGAGCCGGCTCAGCTCGAACGGGGGCAGTGCGGCCCCGGCGCGGTCCGGATCGGTCAGCAGGCCACGCTGGGCCCGGTCGTGCAGCCCGGCCCAGATCGCCCGGACGTCCCGACCGTGCAGGACGCAGTCGGCGGACCTGTCGCACCAGGCGACGAACTCGTCGAACGCGTCCTCGGCGGTGACCGCCTGGGTGTCGACGAACGCGCGGACGCCGAGGCTGTGGTCCACGGCGGCCTCCAGCATCACGGCCCGGACCTTGTCGGGGAACAGCTCCGCGTAGCGCTGACCGAGCAGGGTGCCGTACGAGCTGCCGTGGAACGTCAGCCGCCGTTCGCCGAGGGCGGCGCGGACGGCATCGAGGTCGCGGGCGGCGCTCGTCGTGTCGACGTGGTCGTAGAGCGGGCCGGTGCGAGCCCGACAGTCGGCGCGCAGCAGCGCGTTGCCGGCAAGCGTGGCGTCGAACTGGGCCTGGTCGGCGATCAGCTGCGGTTGCCGGGCGAGCAACTCCCGGGCGCAGAGCACCGGATGGCTGCGGCCGGTGCCGCGCGGGTCGAAGCTGACGACGTCGAACCGGCGGCGCAGCTCGGCGCTGAACCGGGAACTTCCGGTCACCACCCGGTCGACCCCGCTGTCGCCGGGTCCACCGGGACCGAACACCAGCGCACCCGTGCGGGCGGCCGGGTCGGTGGCGGCACGGCGGGCCAACGCCAGGTCGAAGCGCTCGCCCCGGGGCTGGTTCCAGTCGACGGGCAGCGACAGGGTGCCGCAGTCGGCCGTGGCGTCCGTGGGGCAGGGCTGCCAGTCGATGGCCTGTCGCGCGGCGGCCGGGCTCGCCGGGGTCAGGCCGGCGGTCGTGAGGGCCAGGGCCACCGCCCAGGCGAGGGCGGATTTGCGTACGTGCGGCATGGGGTGCTGTCCTCTCCCCGAAGGAGCGTTACCGGTGAAACTCGCCCACTGGGCGAGGTGATGCTGCTTCCACCCGGGCCGTCGAGTGGCCGCTCGACGGCCCGGGACCTTCGTCCGGTGCGGTCAGTCGACCTCGCGCAGGACGCGTTCGAGCGTGGCCATCCGGGTTTCCATCCCGCCCAGCCGGCCGTCCATGGCCGTGAGCAGGCGGGCGTTCTCGGCCTGGGCCTGGGCTGCCGTCTCGGCGAGCCGGCGGTAGTCGTCCGCCCGGGCCGTCTCGTACCGGGCCCGCCGGGTCTTGGCGAGTTGGACGACTGTCACCGTGACCACGCTGATCAGAAAGCCGAAGATGCCGATCGCGCCGACGACCTCGGTCCAGTCGTGCTCGCTCATCGGTCCGCTCCGGGCTGCTCGGTCGAGTCGGGCACGGTCAGCGTCTCGACCGCCGCCGCGATGACCTGGGGGGTGAGTGTGAGCGCGAACGGCTCCACCTCGTAGTAGTTCATGGCCTTCCCGTCCTCCGACAACTCCAGGCGGGCGGTGACCAGCCCGGCCGCCGCCAGCTTCCTCAGGTGGACCTGCAACAGCGCTCGGCTGATGCCCAGTTGCCGGGCCAGCCCGCTGACATAGGCACGTTCCCGCGCCAGCGCGGCGACGACCCGCAGTCGGTGCGGGTTGGCCAGGGTGGCCAGCATCCGGACCAGGTCGTCGCCGGTCGGCGGTGGAGCGGCACTCATAACCAGCCCTTGCACATGCCAACAGAAGTTAGCAGGTGTGGCCGCACGGCGGTGTGGACGACGAGGGGAATCAGGGGGATCTCAGGGTTCACGACCCCGGACACACAGCACGCCGGGCCGGTGAGTGATCACCGGCCCGGCGTGCGGGTTACGTCGTACGTCAGCTCTTGAAAGCGTCCTTGATCTTCTCGCCCGCCTGCTTGAGCTTGGCCGTGGACTGGTCTGCGCGACCCTCGGCCTCGAGCTGCTCGTTGTCGGTGGCGCGACCGGCGCCTTCCTTGAGCTTGCCGGCCGCGTCCTCGCTGGCGTTGTTGATCTTGTCATCGATACCCATGTGCCAACCTCCATTGCGAGCGTCGCTACGACCTCAGCAGTACCCCCGCCGTCCGCCGCCCAACCATCGCCGTCGTCACAATCCGAGATCGGCTGCCGAACGGAACCGGCGCAGGCGCAGACTGTTGGCCACCACGAAGACCGAGGACAGCGCCATCGTGGCACCGGCGATCATCGGGTTGAGCAGGCCGGCGGCGGCCAGCGGCAGGGCCGCCACGTTGTAACCGAAGGCCCAGAACAGGTTGCCCCGGATGATCCCGAGCGTGCGCCGGGACAGCCGGATGGCGTCCACCGCCGCGTCCAGGTCACCCCGGACGAGGGTGAGATCGGACGCCTCGATCGCCACGTCGGTGCCGGTGCCCATCGCCAACCCCAGATCGGC
This sequence comes from Micromonospora sp. NPDC049114, assembly GCF_040648635.1. Classification (NCBI taxonomy): domain Bacteria; kingdom Bacillati; phylum Actinomycetota; class Actinomycetes; order Micromonosporales; family Micromonosporaceae; genus Micromonospora; species Micromonospora sp. NPDC049114. The sequence goes on from NZ_JBEZEA010000001.1 coordinate 900,357, forward strand.
CTGGGCCAACGCCGGCGCGTCGTTCACCCCGTCACCGACCATCGCCACCGACCGCCCCTGCGCCTGAAGCCGCCGGACGACGTCGACCTTGCCGGCGGGCAGCACCTCGGCGATCACCTCGTCGATGCCCACCTCGGCCGCGACCGCAGCGGCCACGGTGGGGTTGTCGCCGGTCAGCAGGACCGGGGTGAGCCCCAGGGCGCGCAACCGGGCCACGGCCGTCCGGCTCGTCGGCCGGACCACGTCGGCGACCGCGAGCACGCCCCGCGCCCGTGCGTCCCAGCCGGCGACGATCGCCGTACGCCCCGCGGCCTCCGCGTCCCGCACGGCCAGATCGACCTCCGGCGGTACGTCGACACCGCGCTCGCGCAGCAGCCGGAGCCGGCCGACCAGCACGCTCCGACCGTCGACCGTGCCGGTGACGCCCAACCCTTCGAGGTTGGCGAAGTCGGTCACCGGGGGCAACGCTGCGGCCTCGGCGGCGCCGGCGGCGACCGCCCGGGCGATCGGGTGCTCGGAGGCGGCCTCCAGCGCACCGGCGAGTCGAAGCAACTCGGCCCGGTCCTCGCCGTTGGCCGGCACCACGTCCACCAACGTCATCCGGCCGGTCGTCACGGTGCCGGTCTTGTCCAGCACGACCGTGTCGACGCGGCGGGTCGACTCCAGCACCTCCGGGCCCTTGATCAGCACGCCGAGCTGAGCGCCCCGACCGGTGCCGACCAGCAGTGCGGTCGGCGTGGCCAGGCCGAGCGCACACGGGCAGGCGATGATCAGCACGGCCACGGCGGCGGTGAACGCGGTGGTCGGACCAGCGCCGGTGCCCAGCCACCAGCCGAGGGTGCCCACCGCGAGGGTGATGACGATCGGAACGAAGACGCCGGAGATCCGGTCGGCCAGTCGCTGCACGGCCGCCTTGCCGCTCTGCGCCTGCTCGACGAGGTCGGCCATCCGGGCGAGCTGGGTGTCCGCGCCGACCCGGGTGGCGGTGACGACCAGCCGGCCGCCCGCGTTGATCGTCGCCCCGACCACCCCGTCGCCCGGGCCGACCTCGACTGGCACCGACTCGCCGGTCAGCATGCTGGCGTCGACTGCGGACGTGCCCTCGTCGACGACCCCGTCGGTGGCGATCTTCTCGCCGGGGCGGACCACGAACCGGTCACCGACGGCGAGCTGGTCCACCGGGATCCGGGTCTCCACGCCGTCGCGCAGCACCGCCACGTCCCGGGCGCCGAGTTCGAGAAGGGCGCGCAGGGCCGCCCCGGCGGTCCGCTTGGATCGGGCCTCGAAGTAGCGCCCGGCCAGGATGAACACCGTCACCCCGGCGGCCGCCTCCAGATAGATGTTGCCGGCGCCGTCGGTGCGGGTGATGTCGAAGCGGAAGGGGTGCGTCATCCCGGGCATCCCGGCGTCGCCCAGAAAGAGCGCCCAGAGCGACCAGCCGAACGCGGCCAGGGTGCCCAGCGAGACCAGGGTGTCCATTGTCGCGGCGCCGTGCCGCAGGTTGGTCCACGCGGCCCGGTGGAACGGCAGCCCGCCCCAGACCACCACCGGGGCGGCGAGGGTCAGCGAGAGCCACTGCCAGTAGTCGAACTGCCACGGCGGCACCATGGCCAGCAGGACCACCGGCACGCTGAGCACCGCCGACACCCACAGACGGGTACGCGGCCCACGCAGCGGGTCGACCGGCTGCTCGGTCGTCGGCGGAGCCGGCAGGGCCGCCGTGTAGCCGGTCTTCTGCACCGTGTCGATCAGGTCGTCAGGCGTGACGCTGTCGACGTACCGGACGGTGGCCTTCTCGGTGGCGTAGTTGACGGTGGCGCTCACCCCGTCCATCCGGTTCAGCTTCTTCTCGATCCGGGCGGCGCAGGCGGCGCAGGTCATCCCCCCGATGGCCAGTTCGATCCGGTTCGGCGCCTCGGGCAGTGGTCTGCTGGTGGTGGTCATCGTCTGGTCCCGTCAGTTGTGCCCGTGGCCGGGGGTGCCGTGCTCGGTCGGCGCCGGCCCGCTCGGGGTGGGGTCGCCCCCGGTCGGGGCGGTGCCGGCGACGACTGTGAACTCGGCGGTGTGCACCCGCCCGCCGTGCCGGAAGTCGAGGTAGAGCCGGTAGCTGCCGGCCGACGGCACCTCGGCGGAGAAGGAGATCTCCGGACCGGGCCGGGTGCGTCCGTCGCCGGGTGTTCCGTCCGGGTGTACATGCAGGTACGCGAGATCGCCCCGGCGCAGCGCCACCAGGTGCCCGTACGCCCCCAGGTAGGGCTCCAGGTCGGTGACCGGTCGCCCGTCGCGGCTGACGCTCAGGGCCAGTGACGAGGTGCGGCCGGGCTGCGGCACGCCGGCCAGCGTGACTGTGTAGCCGTCGACCGTGGTGCTGGTCGCCGGGGCGGGCAGCGGCCGTTCGGTCAGCTCACCGGGGACTGTCACGTCCACGCCGAGGGTCAGCGCCTCACCCCCGGTGGGCGTGAAGTCGGCGAACGCCCGCCACTGCCCCGGGCCGTCCAGCGGGGTGTCGACCCGCCAGGTGCCGTCCGGGGCGAGGTCCGGGTGCACGTGGTGGAAGCCGGACAGGTCCCGCCGGGCGACGATCAGGTGCATCCGCTTGTCGTGCGCCACGTCGTACCTGGTCACCGGGCGGCCGTCCGGCCCGCCGATCTGGAAGGCGAACTCGCCGGCCGGGGCAGCGACCGGAACGAGCGTGTAGCCACGATCGGAGACGAGCAGGCCGCCGGGAACCCGCTCGGCCGCCTCGTCGTGCACGGTGGGGCCCGGGCCGTGGGCGGCGCCGCCGCCGGGCCGGCTCTCGGCGACCGGGTCGATCGGATCGACCACCCGGCCGACCCCGTACGCCGCGCCGAAGACCGCCGCGAGACCGAGGGCGAACCCGCCCATTCTGGTCACGGTGTTCATCCCGGGCCTCCCGCTCACGCCTCGACGAGGTCGTAACCGGCCTCGTCGACCGCGGCCCGGATGGAATCGGTGTCCACGGGCTGCTCGCTGGTGACGGTGACCCGGCCGGTGGCGAGATCCACCTGCACGTCGCGCACCCCGGCGATGGCGCCCACCTCGGCGCTGACCGCGCTGACGCAGTGCCCGCAGGTCATGCCCCGCACCTGGTACGTCGTGTCGACCATCGAACCGCTCCCTTCGTCTTCTGCCAGCCTATACCCCCCAGGGGTAAGGCCGAGGCAGACTCGTACTCCGTCAGGTACCGGTACCCGGTGGGGGTATCGGACACGAGGGACGTTACCATACCCCCCAGGGGTACGCTATTCTCGTCGCCATGACCACACCCACACCGATCCGCGGCTACACCGCCAGCAAGGACCAACTGCTCGCGCGGCTCCGCCGCGTCGAGGGGCAGGTCCGGGGCATCGAGAAGATGGTCGACGAGGACCGTTACTGCATCGACGTGCTCACCCAGATCTCCGCGATCCAGGCCGCGCTCGACAAGGTGGCCCTGGGCCTGCTCGACGGGCACGCCCGCCACTGCATGCACGAGGGGGCGGCCGAAGGTCGGGCCGACGAGATGGCCACCGAGATGATGGCTGCCGTCGGCCGGCTCATGAAGCGCGGCTGAGCCGGTCAGTCGGGCTCCGCGTCGAGGCGTACCCGGCGGAGCAACTGGGCGTTGAGCGCCACCACGATGGTGGACGCCGACATCAGCACCGCCGCCACCGCCGGGCTCAACGCCACCCCGGCCCAGGCGAGCACGCCGGCCGCCAGCGGCAGCGCCACCACGTTGTAACCGGCGGCCCAGGCCAGGTTCTGCCGCATCTTGCGGTACGACGCCCGCGAGAGCCGGACCACGGCACCGACACCGCGCGGGTCGGACGACGCCAGCACCACCCCGGCGGACTCGATCGCCACGTCGGTCCCCGCCCCGATGGCGATGCCGACGTCGGCGCGGGCCAGCGCCGGCGCGTCGTTCACCCCGTCGCCGACCATCGCCACGGTCAGCCCTCGCCGCTGGAGGTCCGCGACCCGGCCGTCCTTCTCGGCCGGCAGCACCTCGGCGAAGACCTCGTCCACCCCCGGCTGGAAGCCGAGATCGGCGGCCACCGACTCGGCCACCGACCGCGCGTCGCCGGTGATCATGGCGATGGTGCGGACGCCTTCGGCACGGAGCTCGGCGATGGCCTGCCGGGCCTCCGGGCGCACCTCGTCGGTGAGCGCGAACGCCCCGAGCACGGTGCCCGGCAGCCGCACCAGGTACAACACCACGGCCCCGCGCGCCGACCACCGGCCGGTCGCCACCTCCAGGTCGTCCGGGAGCGGCCGACCCAACTCCCGCAGCAACGCCGGGCCGCCCACCGCGTACTCCGTACCGTCGACGGTGGCCCGCACGCCGCGGCCCGGCAGCGACCGGAAGCCGGTGCCACGCGCCGGGCCGGCGGACCCGGCCGCCGTCACGATCGCCCGGGCCAGCGGATGCTCGCTGTCGGACTCGACGCCGGCGGCGATCCGCAGCGCCTCCTCCCGCTTCAGGCCCGGAGTCGTCACCAGGTCACTCACCGCGTGCTCACCGCGGGTCAGCGTGCCGGTCTTGTCAAAGAGCACCGCGTCGACGGTCCGCATGCGCTCCAGCGCCAACCGGTCCTTGACCAGGATCCCGCGCCGCGCCGCCAGGGCCGTGGACAGTGCCACGACCAGCGGGATGGCCAGGCCGAGCGCGTGCGGGCAGGCGATCACCAGGACCGTGACCGTACGGACCACCGCCTGGTCGGGCTCACCGAGCGCGGTCCAGACCGCCAGCGTCACCACTGCGGTGCCGGCGGCCACGTAGAACAGCGCGGCGGCGAACCGGTCGGCAAGCAGTTGGGCCTGCCCACCCGAGCGCTGCGCCTGCGCGACCATGCGCTGGATGCCGGCGAGCGCTGTCTCGTCACCCAGCGCCTCGACCCGGACCCGGATCGCCGAGTCGGTGGCGACAGTGCCGGCCACCACCCGCTCGCCCGTCGACCGGGCCACCGGCCGCGACTCACCGGTGATCATCGACTCGTCCAGTTCGGCGTCGCCGTCGACGATCCGGCCGTCCGCCGGCACCCGACCCCCGGGCCGGACGAGCACCACGTCGCCCACCCGCAACGCGCTGAGCGGCACCGGCTCGGGCCGCCCGTCCGGCGCCACACGCTCGGCCTCGTCCGGCAGCAGCGCGGCCAACGCCGCCAACGCCCCCCGGGCCTGCCCGATGGCCTTCATCTCCTGCCAGTGCCCGAGCAGCATGATGGTGACCAGCGCGGCCAGCTCCCACCAGAAATCCAGGTCGAAGGCGCCCAGGCTGGTGGCCAACGACGCCGTGTAGGCGACCGTGATCGCCATCGCGACCAGCAGCATCATTCCCGGCGCCCGGTCCCGGATCTCGCGCACCGCGCCGACCAGGAACGGCCAGCCACCCCAGAGGAAGACCACCGATCCGAACACCGGCCCGATCCAGGAGCGACCGGGAACGTCCCATCGGAGCCCGAGCCGGTCCATCACCAGGTGACTGGTCAGCACCACCGGCACGGTGAGCACCAGGCAGACCCAGAACCGGCGGCGGAACATCGCCGGGTCGTGGCCGGCGTGCTTGTCGTGGCCGGCGTGCTTCTCCGGGCCGGCGTGCTTCTCCGGGCCAGCGCGCTTCTCCGGGCCGGCGTGCTGATCGTGGGCGGCGTGCTGATCGTGGGCGGCCGGCGTCGCGTGCCGGTTCCGGTCGGCGGCCTGCTCGGGGACGGGCTCGGACATGACTCCAACATGCCGCTCCGGCCCAGGCCGCGCGAGCGGTTCGACCATCCGACACTCCGCCACGACCTGCGACACCCAGTTGGGCTGGCTAGCATCTCCGGCGATGGCCTACCGGACTCCGCCGCCCAGTCGGGCACCGGCGCCGCCACGGCGCGGCGCCTGCGCCGACCGGCCGGCCCAGTGGATCACCCTGGGTAACCAACGGGTCGTCAACCAGCAATTCGATGCGCTCGTCACCGCGTTCGTCCGGCGGAGGTGAACCGCCCGGCCCGTCCGCACGTACCCCGCACCGGATCGTTGGGAGTTCTCGCATTGGGTTCCGACCACAGCCATACCGCCCGCCCCGCCCCGCCCCGGGTCCGGCGGATCCTCGTCGCGACGGTGGTGCCGCTCTTCGTGGCCACCGTCGTCGCCGCCGTGGTGCTCTGGCCACGGGACGGGGCGCCGCAGGCCGGCGGTGGCACTGACGCGCCGCGCCACCACGGCACGGTGACCCGGGTGGTGACCGAACCCTGCCCGCCGTCGGCCAGCCCGGAGGGCACACCGGCCACCGGGCCGTGCGGCACGGTGGACGTACGGGTCGAGGACGGGCCGAGCGCCGGCCAGCAGGTACGGACGCCCGTCCCCGCCGGACCCGGCGCTCCACGCGTCGAGGTCGGCGACGACGTCGTCCTGGTCGAGCTGACCGACCCGACCGATCCCACCACCAGCAGCTGGAACATCGCCGAGCATCAGCGCGGAACGCCGCTGGTGTGGCTCGCGGTGGTCTTCGCCGCCGCGATCGTCGCGTTCGGCCGGTGGCGGGGCCTGGCCGCGCTGGCGGGGCTGGCCGCCAGCTTCGCCATCCTGCTCACCTTCGTGTTGCCGGGCATCAGCGCCGGTCGGCCACCGCTGCTGGTGGCGGTGGTCGGCGCCGCCCTGATCATGTTCGTGGTGCTCTACCTGACACACGGAGTGACCGCGCAGACCTCGGTCGCGGTGCTCGGCACCCTCGGCAGCCTGGTGCTCACCGGAGTGCTCGCGACCATCGCCACGGCCGCCACCCGGCTCACCGGCTTCGGCAGCGAGGACGCCACCACGCTGTCGATGTTCCAGGCCCACGTGGACCTGCGCGGCCTGCTGCTCGCCGGGATCATCATCGGCTCACTCGGGGTGCTCGACGACGTGACAGTCACCCAGGCCGCCACCGTCACCGAACTGGCGAACGCCAACCCCGGTCTGAGCCGGCTACAGCTCTACCGGGCGGCCACCCGGGTCGGCCGGGCGCACATCGCCTCCACGGTCAACACCATCGTCCTGGCGTACGCGGGCGCCTCACTACCGCTGCTGCTCCTGCTCACCGCCGACACCCGCCCCCTCGGGCAGATCCTGACCAGCGAATTCCTCGCCCAGGAGATCGTCCGCAGCGCGGTCGCCACACTCGGCCTGATCGCCGCCGTACCCCTCACCACCGGGCTGGCCGCCGTGGTGACCGCGGCCGGGGCGACGCCGACGCAGGACACGGACGCCGACGTCCTGACACCGCGCCCCCGTCGGGACCGGACGGAGACACTGGCCGCTCTCAGCTCCCCGCCAGGGGGTCGGCCCGACGGACCCGACCCGGAGCGGAACGCACCCCCATCCACCGCCACCACCGGGTGGCCAGAGCCGAACAGGAGCACTGATACGGCATGGTGACACTCCTCAGCGTGACCGGATCGGGCACTCGCCCTGAGAACCGCGTCACTGGTCACTCAACGCCATGGCGAAATGACACTTTTAGTCGGCATCAGGACGTAGCTCAGGCGGTGGATTCTCGGGTAACCTCGCTGCCGGCCACCGACGAAGGCGCGCAGCGGCGCCTGCGGTGCCACCGCCCAATCGCCAACCGGCGAGCCGGGGACCCAGGTACGTGGGGTGAATCCGCGACAGCGGTAGGGGCCACTTCCGCCCCGAACCCGTCAGCTAACCCGGTCGGCGGTCGACGGAAGGGAACATTGTGACGGCACCCCTACGCCGCTGGTTGACACCCGTGGTGGCCGTGCTCGCTGCGCTGACCGTGTTCGCCGGCCCCCTCCCGGCCCACGCCGCCCCGACGACCCCCACACCGTCCGGGCACGAAGAGGAAGACGAACCCAAGCTCCTCACCGACGTCATCGAGCAGACCAACCGGGACTACGTGGCGGCCAAGTCCAAACTGGACAAGTCCAAGAAGCGGCAGCTTGAGCTGGCGGTGGAGGTCCAGCGGGCCAAGGCCGACCTGGACGCGCTGGCCCCGCAGGTCGCGCAGATCGCCGCCCAGTCGTACCGGACCGGACGGGTCGGCGCGATCGCGATGCTGCTGGAGAGCGACGCCCCGGACTCGTTCGTCCGCCGAGCCGCGGCGCTCGACGAGATGAACATGGTCAACGAGAAGAAGCTCGCCGAGGTCAACGCGGTCAAGTCCCGCGCCGAGCAGGCCAAGCTGGCCCTCGACGCGGAGATCCGCGAGCAGCAGAAGCAGACCGCCCTGATGGCGAAGGACAAGCGCGACGCGGACAAGGCGCTCGCGCTGGTCGGCGGTCAGGGTTTCACCGGCGGTCTGGTCGACGCCGTCTCGCCGGTCGCCCGGATCGGCCCGGGTCGCACCGCCGACGGTGACTGGAAGCCGCAGTCGTGCAGCGAGGACGACCCCACCACCTCCGGTTGCGTCACCCCGCGCACCCTGCACGCGTACAAGGAGGTCAAGCGGGCCGGCTTCAACCGGTTCGTCGGCTGCCACCGCAACGGTGGCCCGTACGAGCACCCGAAGGGCCGCGCCTGTGACTGGTCGTTGCAGAAGAGCGGCTTCAGCCCGTGGCACAACAACGACACCCGCATGTACGGCAACAACGTCGCCGCGTTCCTCATCCGCAACGCCGACCGCCTCGGCATCTACTACGTGATCTGGAACCGGCAGATCTGGTTCCCGGCGACCGGCTGGAAGTCGTACAGCGGGCCGTCGAACCACACCGACCACGTCCACATGTCGATGCTCTGATCCACCCGACGAAGTCCGAGGGCCGTCCCGCATCAGGCGGGACGGCCCTCGTCGGGTCAGGCGCGGCGAAAGCCGCCGGGCGGCAGTTGTCGGGTCAGGCGGCGGCGGAGGCTGCCGGGTCGTCCGAGGTCGCCGCATCGGCCGGTACGGGGGTCACCGGGCGCACCACGCCGGCGGCGAGCCGGTACGACATGCCCACCACCGCACACCGCCCCTGCGCCACCTCGCCGGCCAGCACGGGCGACTGCCCGAGCAGCGTCTCGACGGTCTGCGCGATGTGGATGTCGACGATGCCGTCGATGTCGTCCACGCCCTCGGCGGCGGCACGTCGCAGGCTGGGCACCACCGCGTCGACGACCGCGGGAAGGTGCCCCGGGGGCGCGACACCGGTGGCGGCCGCCTCGCGGGCTGCCTGCACGGCACCGCACGAGTCGTGGCCGAGGACCACCACCAGTGGAGTGCGGAGCACGGTCACGGCGTACTCCACGCTGCCCAGCACCTCCGGGCCCGCGGTGTGGCCGGCCGTCCGGACCACGAAGAGGTCGCCAAGCCCCCGGTCGAAGATGATCTCAGCGGCCAGTCGGGAGTCGGAGCAGCCCACGACCACCGCGAACGGGTGCTGCCCGTCGGCCACGGCGGCCCGGTGCCCGGCGTCCTGGTTGGGGTGGCGCGGCGCCCCGCTGACGAAGCGCCGGTTGCCGGCGGCCAGCTCGGCGTACGCTCGGGCCGGCTCGGTCGGCGTCGACGCTCGATCGGCGGCCCGCTGCGGACCGGGCTGCCCTCCAGGCGTACCGGAACGGCTCATTCCCGCACCTCGTCTCCACGCGTTTTACCTGCTCAAGAGGCTCTTCAGCCGGGCCGGCGGTGGGCGCTGGCTCGGGCTCAACGGTCACACGCACCGCAAGATGCGTCAAGATATGCGTGATTTAGATTTCATACGTAGACCCCGAACCGGCCCTTCGGTCGTTGGGACCGGGCCGGCCCGTCGGCACCTGGCCCGACCCCTCTGGCGGGCACGCGGGTGAAGCGGACAACCGGAGAGGCGGCTCCACGATGACGAGCGCGGCGACGGCCGGAGGCGGCCGGAACTGGACGTTCCTCACCAACCACGGGCATGTGCTGCTGGCCATCGCCCGCGATCCCACAGCACGACTGCGCGACGTGGCGGCCGAGGTGGGCGTCACCGAACGGGCCGCCCAGGCCATCGTCGCCGACCTGGAGGCCGGCGGTTACCTGCACCGCACCCGGGTGGGGCGCCGCAACGAGTACACCCTGAACCCCGCCGGCCACTTCCGGCACCCCGCCGAGGCCGACCGTCAGGTCGGCGACCTGCTCGCCCTGTTCGCCGAAACACCCGCCGACGACGTCTCCTCCCGACCCTGACCGTCGTCGTCGCACGCCCGCGTCGAACGGCGAGCCCGGACCCGCGTCGCACGCCGGCCCCGAACGGCGAGCCCTGACCGTCGTTCCACGCCGGCCTCGAACGGCGAGCCGTACCCGCCCGGCCGGCGTCGTCGCGCCCGAAGCTGAGCGAGGTCACCGATCCCGCCCCGAACGGCGGTCGCCGGGCGCTGCCCGACGCGGTGCAGCGGTAATCTCTGCGGGTGCGCGAATGCCTGCCGCCGAGCGCGACCCATCCGTCCCGCCGTGGCGTCCGAGCTGTCCTCAGTGGAACGCTAGCGGTCCTGCTCGGCGCCGGCCTGGTGGTTCCCTCCTCTCCGGCGCTAGCGGCGGCGCCCACCTGCGGCCCGGCCGGCGAGGACGGCCTGGTGCAGATGCCGTGGGCGCTGCGGAGGGTGGATCCGGCCTCGGCGTGGCCGCTGTCCCGGGGCGCCGGGGTGACGGTAGCGGTCATCGACTCCGGGGTCTCCGCCATCCACCCGACCCTGAAGGGTCAGGTGCTCGAGGGCCGCGACTTCAACAACCTGCCGGCCAACCGGGGGCAGTGTGACCTGGCCGGTCACGGCACGATGGTCGCCGGCATCATCGCCGGCAAGGACGGCACGGGGGTGCCGTTCAGCGGTATCGCCCCGGCGGCGCGCATCCTGCCCATCCGGGTCCTGCCGGACGCCAAGGGCACCAACGACGAGGGGCTACCCGGGCAGATCGCCGCAGCCATCGACTGGGCTGTCGACAACGGCGCCGACGTGATCAACCTGTCCCTGGTGACCCTGCCCCGCCCCGAACTGGCACAGGCCGTCGAACGCGCCCTCGCCAAGCGGGTGGTGCTGGTCGCCGCCGCCGGCAACCGGCAGGAGACCCAGGAGGACAGGCCCGCCTACCCGGCGGCGTACCCCGGGGTGATCGCCGTGGGCGGCGTGGACGAGCAGGGCGGGCACGTGGGCACCTCGGTCAGCGGCACCTTCGTCGACGTCGCCGCGCCGGGACTGAACATCGTCGGCCCGGCGCCGGGTGGATCCGGCTACCGCGCCGAACCGACGGGTGGCACCAGCTTCGCCGCCGCGTACGTCTCGGGGGTGGCCGCGCTGGTTCGGGCCGCCTACCCGGATCTCACGCCGGAGCAGGTCGCCGACCGGTTGGAGCGGACGGCGGACAACCCGCCGCAGGGGCGCAACGCCGAAGTCGGCTACGGCGTGGTCAACCCGTACCGGGCGGTGTCGAGCCTGCTGGGCACCCGCACCAATCCGCCGGTTGACGTGCTTGCCGCACCGGCCCCGGCGGCCGATCCGCTGAGCTGGCAGCGCTCCGTCGCGATCTGGGCCGCCGCGGTGGGGGCTCTGCTCGCCGTGCTGCTGCTGATCACGCGACCGATCATGGCGCGTGGCCGCCGACGCGGCTGGCGGCCCGGCCGACGTACCGACGAACCGGTCACCGGCTGAGCGTCGGCTCCGCCGCCGCAACGGTCGGCCCCTGAGACACGTCACGGCGCTGCTGCGGTCGACCGCAGCAGCGCCGTGACGCGAAAGGCTCAGCGCAGGATGCCGGAGGTGCCACCGCCGTCGGCACCCCACACGTCCTCGTCCTCCTCCAGCCAGGTGTTGCGGGCGGTGTCCTCCTCGCCGTAGCCGGCACCGCCGCCCGTCCCGGCCACGCCACCGGCACCGCGAGCGCCAGCGCCCCGACCGCCGGCACCCGCCGCGCCACGCCCGGCGCCACCCCGACCGGCGCCGGCGCCACCGGCGGCACCACCCATCCCGGGTGCCATGCCGCCGCCCAGCTTGCCGCCCGCGCCGAGTCGGCCACCGGCGCCCCGGCCACCGCCACGACCGGCACCCGCCGCGCCGCCGCCCATCATCGGGCCCATGCCCGGCGAGACCGCCCGGCCGAGCGCGCCGCCACCCGCGAGAGCACCGGCGCTGCCCAGGCCGCCACCGCCGCCGCCGACCCCGCCGGACGAGCCCAGGCCGCCCGAGCCCAGGCCGCCGCCTCCGAGGCCGGAGCCGAGACCTGGCGAACCGCCGCCACCCGCACCGGCGAGGCCACTGCTGAACTGGTCGTCCGCACCGCCGACGCCCGGGACGCCGCCGGTGCCCGGGTAGTTACCGGTGCCGGGGTCGTAACCACTCGACAGGTCGGGGTGGGCGCTGGAACCGCCCGGCAGGTTGCCGGTGTCCGGCATGCCTGTGGCGCCGATCGAGGGCGTGGCACCGAGGCTCCCGGTGGACGGGCTGCCGCCGAGCTTCGGCACACCACCACCACCGCCACCGCCACCGCCGCCGTTGTCCAGCTTGGGGATCTCGTGCGTCGGTTCCTTCGTGCCAAGCGGGCCAGCATCGCCCGGGGTGCCAGGCGCGATGGCCTGGTAGTCGCCGCTCACCTGCTCGTAGACGCGGGCCGCGTCGTCCGACTGGTCGTTGATCCAGTCGGCGATCGCGGTCACCGGGTCGAGCCAGCCCAGGAAGTCCGGCGAGACCTTCGCCTCGAAGAAGCCGACCCCGAGGGTCAGCTTCGCGTTGCGCGCCTCCAGGACGTCGTTGACGCAGGTCGCCGGGATCGGGAAGTCCCGCTGGGCCGCGGTGAGCTTGTCGGCGGCGGTCTTGAGCGACTGGACGATGCCGGTGCCCTTCTCCGCGTCCGCCACGATCTGCCCGGTGTCCTTGGAGATCTGCTCGATGTGGCCCTTGAACGCTTCGTACGCAGGACCCTTCCAGGTCGTGCCCAGGTCCTTGATGTTGGTGTCGAGGCTCTGCTTGACGTTGTTGAGATTCTTGATCAGCTGTTCCCAGCCGAGGGCGGCGCTCTCCACGTCACCAGGCCGGCCGTCGATGACGACCTTCTGGCACATCTCTTCCCAGCTCAGGCCCACCTTCGTCCTCCCCCGTCCTAGCGGCCGTCGCCGTTGCCGGCCACGTCGCCGAAGACACGCTGCATGTCGGCGGCGGACATCCTGTTCTGTTCCTCCGCCGTCTCGTAGTTCTGCTTGACCTGGCGCAGCGCCTCCGCCGCGTCGTACAGGTTCTGCGAGAGCCTCCGGACACCTGACTCGGTGCCCTGGTAGAGCCCCTGGTGCTTGGCGGCCAACCGGGCCGCCCAGTCGAACCCGCCGAGCGGGCTCGGCTGGCCTCCGGCCCCACCTGCCACGCCGCTGGCCGCGCCACCCATCAGGTCCTGGATGTCGACCATGTCGTAGGACAGCTTGTTCAGGTACGCGGCGTGGGTCTCCAGCCAGGTGATGGCCGAGTCCAGGCTTGTCGCGTCCCACTCGGTCTTGACGCCGGCCTCACCCGGCGCGGTGACCAGGCCCTTCGGCGTTGCGGCGTGGTTGACGTTGTCGATCTCCAAGCCGGTCACGGCCAGACCCGCCGTCGGCACCCCGCCGACCGGGACCGGGATGTAGAGGTCGTCGTTCACGTACCGTTCCGGCTGGGTGGTTCTGTCGTCCGTCATCGGTCCCCTCCCCGAAACCCTGACTGGTGGCCTGCGTTCACTGCTGCTGGTGGCCGGGTGGCGGCGGGCCCGAGCCCGGCCAGCCGGACGCGCCCGGCGGTGACGCCGGAGCGGTCGGTGCCGGCGGGTAACCAGGCGCGGGATGGCCCGGCGGGTACCCCTGCCCCGGCTGGCCCGGCGGCGGACCGTAGCCCGGAACGGGCTGCGGCGGCGGACCGTACCCGGCCGGTGTCGGCTGGGTGGCGGGCCAGCCTGGTGGCGGCATGCCGGGTGCGCCTGGGTACGGGCCGACAGCGGCCGGCGATGGGCGCCGCCTGCGGCGTCGCAGCACCACCAGCAGCACGATCAGCCCGATGATCGGAACGCCGAGGCAGAGCCCCACCTGGACGATCGCGCCGGCCTTGTTCGAGACCCCGAACTCGACCGCCGGCCCGTCGTCGTCACCGGGGCGCGCGGCGCTGCCGGTGCGGGTCGGGCCGGCCGGGCGGCCCGCGCCCTCCAGGAGCGGGTTCGCCGTGACGGCGGGCACCGATCGGGTCAGCGCGGCGACCGGATCGACCCTGCCGAAGCCGAACTGCGGGTCCCGCCCGGCCCGCCCGGCGTCGCGGGCGGTTCTGATCAGCCGGTTGACGACGTTGGCCGCGTCGAGCTTCGGATACTCCGAGCGGACCAGCGCCACCACCCCGGAGATGAGGGCGGCCGCCGAACTGGTGCCGCTGCCCAGCCCATAGCCGTTCGGCGAGACGCCTTCGGGCGCCGGCGCGATGATGCTGTCCATCGGACTGGCGATGACGGTCTCCGGCCCCTGCACCGACCCGGCGAAGAAGCCACCCTGCTTGCCGAACCCGGAGACGGCGACAACGCCGGGGATGTTGGCGGGCGAGGTGACCTGTCGGTCGCCCTGCTCGACGTTGCCCGCGGAGGCGACCACGACGGCATCCTTGCTCAACGCGTAGTTGACGGCGTCCACCACATCCGGGGAAGCCGCCCTGTTGCCACTGCCGAGCGAGAGGTTGATGACGTCAGCGCCGTTGTCCGCGGCCCACCGGATACCCAGGACCATGTCCTGTTCGTTGAAGTTCGCGCCCATCGCAACGGGCAGGATCTTCGCGGCCGGGGCGATGCCCAACACATGCATCTCGCCCCCGCCGCGCCCGGCGATGATGCCGGCCATCGCGGTGCCGTGCCCCTTCACCTTGTCGTCGTCACGCCGCCCGTCCGGGGGAGCCATGGCGTTGGTGCCGTGCCCCGCGAGCACCTGCCCGCGCAGGTCGGGATGGCTGGCCTCGACGCCGGTGTCGACGACGGCGACCACGACGCCAGCACCCTTGGTGATCTTGTGGGCGGCAGAGATCTTGAGGTAGTCCAGGTACCACTGCTGAATGCCCCGGACCGTGTCGGCGGCCTGGGCCGGCGCCGGCGCGACAGTCACCGCGGGCGCCAGCGCGGCGCACAACGCCAGCACTGCCGCGCCCATGGCCCGTGTCGATCGGAAAGGCTTCCCCGTACGCATCGCTCTCCCAGTACCTCGCCGACGCCAACGCAGTGCGGCTCCGGCCCGGTCGAAGCCGGACCGGAGCCGCACCGGTGATTGTGTCAGCCCCACACCTTGGAGTTGCTCATCTCGGTGGAGACGTAGTTCTCGCGGGCGATACCGACGGCGCCGCCGATCTCGTTCAGGATCCGGTTGATGTCCCGGACCGACGAGTCCCACTTCGCCTGGTGCTGCTCGTAGGCGGTCCGGTCCTCGCCCTCCCACTGCAGCTTGGACAGCATCGACCGCAGCGTGTCGAGCTTCTCGTCGATGGTCTTCGAGATGGCCTGCATCTGCTGGTTGCTGCTCTCGAGGACCGCGTAGTCAACCTTGATCGTCACGACTTCCTCCTCTGCTGGCTACGGATCACGGGTTGAGAGCAGAGTGGAACTTGTCCAGCATCTGCTGCTGCTCCTCGTCGTTGACCTGGTGCGTCGTACCCGACTTGTCGAGCAGGTCCGCGATGTTGTCCATCGCGGTCAGCAGGTTGACGGTGTCCTCGTTCCAGCGCGTCATCAACGACTGGAACCCCGTGGACGCCTGACCCTTCCACGCCATGGCCAGGTCGTCGACTACGTTCCACAGCTTCTTCAGCTCGCCGTCGACCTCGCTGCGCGTGGACCGCACGTCACTCGCGGCGGTATGCAGAGTCGCAGCTTCGACCTCGAACGCCATGCTTCACACCCTTCCGTCATGTTGTGGCGGCGGCTTTGCCGCGCCCCTCCCCCGCGGCAAGGCAGCAACACCCCACCGACGGACACTCCAACTAAGACCGTAGCGGAATCCGTCCAGCCACCGCAGCCCTGGCTGGTCGTGTTCGATGGATGGCGGTGAATCGCGTCGCACCTGCGAGCCGTTCGGACGGGAATCCGACCCGAACGGCCCCGCGACCGCGCGTCGCCGCCGTCGACACTGGACCGCCCGACTCCGCCAACCCCTGTCTGACGGCTCGGTCAGGCCGGCTCGGACCAGGCGGTCTGGATCAACTGCTGGCCGTCGCGTCGACGGACGAGCGTGCCCCGCCCGGGCGGCTGCGGACTCGGACGCAACGTGCCGAAGACCGCGCCCTCCTCCCGGTTGCCGGACATGAGCAGGCCCGGCGAGTCCAGCTCGCGCAGTCGTTGCAGCACGGGTTCGTAGAGCGCCCGGGACACCCCGCCGACCCGACGCGTGACGATCAGATGCAGACCGATGTCCCGGGCCTGCGGCAGCAGCTCGTGCAGGGCACTCAGCGGGTTGCTGCCACCGGAGGCCACCAGGTCGTAGTCGTCCACCAGGATGTAGAGGTCGGGGCCCTTCCACCAGCTGCGGTCCCGCAGCTGGGCGGTGGTCACGTCCGGGCCCGGCAGCCGGTTGGACAGCGCGCTACGGATCGAGCCGAGCCCCTGCGCGAACGCCTGGTTGGACGGCGCGTAGTCGAGCAGGTGATCGCCCTCCACCGCGCCCAGCAGCCCACGGCGGTAGTCGGCGATCACCAGCCGCGCCTGGGCCGGCGTGTACCGCTCGGTGATGCCCCGGGCGATCAGCCGCAGCAGGTTGGTCTTGCCGCACTCGGCGTCGCCGAAGACCGTCAGGTGCGGCTCGTTCGCCAGATCCAGGTAGACCGGCGCGAGCGCCGACTCGTTGACGCCGATCGGCAGGCCGGGGGCCGACCGGTCGATGATCCGGGCCAGCTCGGACACCGGCAGCCGGCGGGGCAGCAGCCGCACCTTCGGCGCCGGGCGCCCCGGCCAGTTCGCCGCCACGTGCCCGGCGAGCGCGACCGACGCCTCGCTCAGGTCCTCGATGTCGCGCCGACCGTCGATCCGCGAGATCGCGGTGAGGAAGTGCAGCTTGTCCCGGGTCAGACCGCGACCGGGCGACTTCTCCGGCACGTTCATCGCCGAGCGCCGGTCGATCTCGGACTCCGCCGCGTCGCCCAGACGCAACTCCAGCTTGGTGCCGAGCAGATCACGCATGTTGATCCGGATCTCCGCCCAGCGCACCGCCGTGAGCACCACGTGCACCCCGAAGCCGAGGCCCCGGTTGGCGAGCGTCGTGATGGTCTGCTCCAGCTCCTCGTAGTCCTGGCGCAGGGTGTTCCAGCCGTCCACCACCAGGAACACGTCGCCGAACGGGTCGTCGGCGAACTCGCCGGCCGCCCGGCGACGGCGGTAGCTCGCCACCGAGTCGATGCCGTACTGGGCAAAGCGCGTCTCCCGTTCGTCAAGCACCGCGACGACCTCGGCCACCGTGCGCCGCACCGCCTCGATGTCGCGCCGGCCGGCCACCCCGGCCATGTGCGGCAGGCGTTCCAGGCTGCGCAGCGCGCCACCGCCGAAGTCCAGGCAGAAGAACTGCACCTCACGCGGCGTGTGGGTGAGCGCCAGCGAGGCCAGCAGCGACCGCAGCATGGTGCTCTTGCCGCTGAGCGAACTGCCGACGATGACCACGTTGCCGCCGGCGCCGGCCAGCTCGACCATCATCGGGTCGCGGCGCTGCTCGTACGGGCGGTCGACCACGCCCACCGGCACGGTGAGGCGACCCCGGCCCGGCCAGGACGCCGTGCACAACCCGTAGGTCGGGTCGACGGCCAGCGGGCCGAGCAGCTCGCCCAGGCCCGGCGGTTCCGCCAGCGGCGGCAGCCACACCTGGTGCGCGGGACGGCCCCGGCCCTTGAGCTGGTCGATCAGGACGTCGAGCATCGCGACGGCCTTGCCGTCGGCCGGCTGCTCCGGCTCCGGCATGGCGTCCACCGACACCTGCGTGGCCTGCGCCGGGATGAAATTGACGCCGTACGGCACGATCCGGCGCTGCACCAGGGCCTGCGACGCGGAGGCCTGCTGGCCGGGCGCCCGGTACGGCCCCGAGACGTACGCGGCCCGGAATCGCAGCATGGTGCTGGTGTCCGTCTTCAGGTAGCCGTGCCCGGGCGCGTTCGGCAGCTCGTACGCGTCCGGCACGCCGAGCACGATCCGGCTCTCCACCGCCGAGAACGTCCGCAACCCGATCCGGTACGACAGGTGCGTGTCCAGACCACGCAGCTTGCCCTCCTCCAGCCGCTGCGACGCCAACAACAGATGCACACCGAGCGACCGACCCAACCGGCCGATCATCACGAACAGGTCGATGAAGTCCGGCTTCGCCGCCAACAACTCACTGAACTCGTCACAAATGATCAACAAGCTCGGCATCGGCGCCAACGGCTCACCGGCCGCCCGCGCCTTCTCGTACTCGAACCGGGACACGTAGTTGCCCGCCGCCCGCAACAACTCCTGCCGGCGCACCATCTCACCGGCCAGCGCGTCACGCATCCGGTCGACCAACGGCAACTCGTCGGCCAGGTTCGTGATCACCGCGCTGGTGTGCGGCAACGCCTCCAGGGAGGCGAACGTCGCGCCACCCTTGAAGTCCACCAGGACGAAGTTCAGCTCCTCGGACGAGTGGGTCACCGCCAGCGCCGCCACCACCGTACGGAGCAGCTCGCTCTTGCCGGAGCCGGTCGCGCCGATGACGAGGCCGTGCGGGCCCATACCCTCGTGCGCCGACTCCTTGAAGTCGAGTTCGACGACGTTGCCGTCCGGGCCGACGCCGAGCGGGATGCGCAGCCGGTCCCGGTGACCGCGCGGCCGCCAGGTCTGGTGCACGTCCACGGCCGCGGCGTCGCCGACGCCGAGCAGGTCGGGCAGTTCCGTGCTGCGGGCCAGCGGCTCCTCGTTGCTGGTCTGCTGCTGCGACAGCCGGTACGGCGCGATCTGCCGGGCCAGCCCCTCGGCGGCCTCGGCGGTGAGCCGGTCGGGCCGGCCGAGCCGCGAGGACGAGCTGCCCCGGATCAGGTCGAGGGTGGTGCCGTCGCCCACGTCCAGGCAGAGCAGCCAGCGGCCGGCGTCGCGCGGCACCGTCCCGGAGAGGTCGATCAGGGTGACACCGAGCAGCCCCTGGCCCACCAGCTGGCAGGTCGGGGAGATCTCGCCACCGTCGACCACCACGACCACGTGTGGCGCGGTGGTCAGCGCCTTGGCCTCGGCGGCGAACCGGGGTCGCCCGGCCAGCTCGCCCGCGAGGGACTCCTCGGCCTCGGCCAGGCTCGCGAAGACCAGCCGACGTGCGCCGGCCGCGTCCGTGCGGCCGCTGTGGTGGGCGTGGGGAAGCCACTTCACCCAGTTCCAGGCGGGCTGCCGGTCGGGCGCGGCGACCACGGCGACGACCAGGTCGTCCGGGGCGTGGAACGTCGCCAGTTGGCCCAGGGCCGCCCGGGTCAGGTCGAGCACGGGCTCGCGGTCGCCGCGCAGCACCACCCGGCTGAACGCGCGCACCGACAACGCGGTGGGCAGTTCGGGCACAGTGGTGTGTGCGCGGACGAACCGACGCAGCGCGATGGCGCTCATCGGTTCCAGGTCCTCGACCGGCTTGGTCTCCGGGGGGACGATCTCCACGGCCAGCCGCTGCGGGCCGAGCGCGATCCTGGTCTCACCGAAGTCGGGCTCGGTGATCCGCCGCTCCCACAGCCGGCGTGACGCCGCGATCGACCAGAGCGCGTCGGGCTCGGGGTGCCGCCAGTTCATCGCGTCCCGCTGCTGGGCCGCCGCTCGCCGGGTGCGCTTGCGCATCTGCGCCAGGTAGCGCATGTAGTCGCGGCGGTCGGCGTTCAGCTCGGCCTTGTCGTTGCCGCCGTTGCTGAGCGAACCGATGGCCATGCCGAGCATCGAGACGCCGAACAGGCCACCCGCGACGTACGTCATCATGCCGCCGCCCCGGCCGGCGTAGAGGAACGCCATCGCACCGACACCGCAGACCATCGGCAGGATCATGAGCAGTTGCCCCATCCCGCGGGGCGTCGGCTCGGGCAGCTCGGGCGGGGACTCCAGCACCACCTCACCGCGCGGCAGGGCCGGCCCCGGCTGGCGCGGAGGTCGGCGGAACACGACCGTGCTCACGGCTGTTTCCTCCCCAGAAGCGGCCCTGCTGTCGTGCCGGCGCGGCCCGAAGCCCGCGGGTGGGCACTGTACGTGCCCGTCATCGTAGGTAATCTCCCGTGGGCGCGGTGCACCCGCACCGCGGGATCCCGGCCCGCCGATCGTAGATGGACACCAGGAGGCCACTGTGGCGACGAAGACGGCGACCGGTGGTCTGAGCCGGATCACCATTGTGGCCCCTCGTACGCGGATGGATCTGGCCCTGCCGTCGGACGTGCCGATGGCGGACCTTCTGCCGACCCTGCTGCGCTACGCCGGTGAGGACCTGGCCGACGACGGGGTGCGGCACGGCGGCTGGGCGTTGTCCCGCCTGGGTGGTGCACCTCTGGACGGTGGTCGTACGGCGGCGCAGCTCGGTGTCCGCGACGGCGAGGTGTTGTACTTCAACCCCCGGTCCGCCTCCGCTCCGGAGGTCGTCTTCGACGACGTGGTGGACGCGGTCGCCACCGCGACCACCCAGCGGCCGGGTTCCTGGCAGGTCGGGGCGACCAGGTCGTTCGCGGTGCTGTTCGCCGCGGCGGCGTTCGGCGCCGGCGCCCTGGCCGCTCTGTTCACCGGCCCTCCCCACCTGCCCGGCGCGCTGGCCGCCGTGCTGGTCGCGGTGGCGCTGCTGGTCGGCGCCGCGGTGCTCGCCCGGGCGGCGGGTGACAGCGGGACGGGCTCGGTGCTGGCGATGGTCGGGCTGGTGTACGCGGGCACCGGTGGCCTGCTGCTGCTCGCCGGTGACCGCAAGCTGACCGAGCTGGCCAGTCCGCACGTCCTGCTCGCGGCCACGGCCGTGGTGGTCGCCGGGGCGGTGGCCGTGGTGGCCGTCGGTGACCGGTACCCCCTCTTCTTCGCCGCGATCGGGGTGGGCGCGGGGACGGGTCTGGGCGCGCTGCTCTGCCTGACCCTCGACCTCGACGCCGCCGCCGGGGCCGCGATCGTGGCGGCTGTCGCGTTCGGCGTGGTGCCGGCGCTGCCGATGGTGGCCTACCGGCTGGCCCGGCTGCCGGTGCCGTCGATCCCGACCGGTCCGGACGATCTGAAGACCGACAGCGAGTCGGTGAACGGGCGGCAGGTGCTCGAGCGCAGCGACCGGGCGGACCAGTTCCTCACCGGTCTGCTGTGGACGGTGGCGGTGCTCGTGCTGGGCGCGCAGCTGGTGCTGGCCCTGGACGGCCGCCTGCCGGCGGTGCTGCTGTGCCTGGTGCTGGCCCTGCTGTCGTTGCTGCGGGCGCGACCGCTCCTGGGTCGGGCCCAGCGCGTTCCGGTGCTGCTCGCCGGCACCGTCGGGCTGGGCCTGGCCGCCGCGGCGACCTTCGCCGGTGGGTCGCTCGCGGTCCGGCTCGGCCTGGTCCTCGGTGGGCTGCTGCTGGCGGCAGTGGTCAGCCTGATCTATGGCCTGACCGTCGCCGGCAAGCGCATCTCGCCGGTGTGGGGTCGGCTGCTCGACATCGTCGAGATCATGCTGATCATCGCGCTGGTGCCGCTGGCCGTCTGGGTCTGCGGCCTGTACGGCTGGATCGTCAACCTGCGGCCCTGACCGGGGAGCAGTCAGCTCGCCGTCAGCGGGACTGCCGCCGGCCGGCGCCCACGGGCGCCGACGCGACAGGCGCGCTGGCGTAGACGCCCGGGCCGTGCTGCCCGTCCAACGGCCGGGCCGGCGTGCCCGCGCGGTGCGCGACCTCCCGGACGACCTTGACCAGCGCCTCGACGTGGTTGTCCATGGCCGCGACCCGGAGCAGCGGCGTCGCCATGCGCCCGCCGGGCGCCACCGCGGCGGCCACCGTGTGCGAGGGGGCCGACGTTGCGGTGATCGCGTCCACCAGCGGACCCAACGGCGCGTCCGGGCGGCCCCGCAGGGTCAGGCAGCGGTGCGTCCAGCCGCCGCCGCCCAGCCCCCGCCAGCTCTCCGTCGGCGGCTCGGGCACCAGGTCCAGCCCGGCGGCCGACACCACTGCGGCGCGCAGCTCGTCGCGACCCAGCGGCCGGTGGGCCAATCCGGCTGCCGTCAGCGCCTTGCCCAAGCGGCCGATGCCGGCGGCCAGCGTGCGGTGGACACCGGCCAGTCCGCCGCCTCGGCTCACCGTCTCGATCCGTGCGTCGTGGACCGTGAGCCGCAGCGCCACCCAGACGGTCCGGTGCGCCGCCGGCGGCGCACCGGGGGCCGGATACCAGACCAGGGTGTGCGCGACCACCTGGGCCCTGGACACCGGGGCCGAGAAGTCGGCGAGCACCCGCAGGGCGCGGTCCACGGTCGCCGCGTCCACCGAACCGACCGCGTCACCGGTGGCCGGTTGCAGCGCGACCGCGGCGAACCAGCCCTGGTCGTCCTGCCCGATGCCGAGCCGGGTGCCCCGGTCGGTCAACTCGATGACGCCCAGCTCGGGTGCGAGCGCGGCCAGCCGGGGGTCCACGGCGGTGCCGTCGGCCAGCGCGACCGCCGCCCGCTCACGGCGGTGGCGCAGCCGGCGACGCAGCAGCACGTCGTCGAACCACCAGCGACCGCCACGGCGGGCGAACGCGGCCACCACGACCGCCACCGCCAGGGCGGCGACCGTGGCGAGCAGCCAGCTCGGCCCGGCCGTCGCGGCCCAGACGGCGATGGCGCACACCTCGAGTACGACGAGCTGGCCGACCAGCACCGGACCGATGCGACCCCGGACCGGCCGGTCGGCCGCCGGGGTGACCCGCGCCGGGACGTCGGACGGCCTCGTGACCGCTCGGGCGGGTGGCGCCTGAACCTGCGTCATCGCTGACAGTCCCTCCTGGACGGTACGACTCTGCGCCGGGTCGGCCCGGCACCGATCCGGCGGCGGCCCCGAGGACCCGCCGTCGGCCCCTTATCGTAGGGAAGCCCGCGACGGCACCCCGAGGACATCGTCGCGGATCCACCCCGCCGGAGGTAAGTCATGCGGACCCGCCGCGATCAGGTGCAGGCGTACCGCTTCGTCACCCGTCGGATCGTCTCCGCGCTCGTGTCGGGCGATCCGGAGACGACCAACCTGCCGATGCGACGGCTCGGCATGGCGGTCTTCGGCAGTGTGATCGCCGCGGCGGTGGTGCTCGGTGGCGTCGGCGCGTACGGCCAGTTGACCGGGAATGCCGCGCCGCTGGAAGAGAACACCCTGGTCATCGAGCGGGAAACCGGCGCGACGTACGTGTTCGCCGAGGGCGAGCTGCATCCCACGCTGAACTACGCCTCCGCACGGCTGATCCTCAACGAGCCCGACCCCGCGGTGCGCACCATGTCCCAGGCCGCGCTGCGCGACCGGCCACGGGGGCACACCGTCGGCATCGTCGGCGCACCCGACGCGTTGCCGGACCGCAAGTCGTTGACCGGCCTGCCGTGGTCCGTCTGCGACGTGCCCGACCCGGCCGACCCGCGCCACTCCACCACCCGCGTCGTGATCGACCGTGCGTTGCCCGGCGGTGCGCCGCTCGGTGACCGGGCGGTGCTGGTCACCGTGGACGGTCAGCGGCACCTGCTCACCGGCAACTCCCGGTTGGAGGTGCGCGGCGGTGACCAGGCGGTCGCGGCGCTGCGGATGACCGGCACGGCGCCGCTGCCGGTCGGGCAGCAACTGCTCAACGCCATACCGGCCGGGCCACCGCTGCGCAAGCCGTCCCTGGCCGACATGGGCGAGCGCAGCGGGCTGAGCGTGGCCGGCCGACCCGCGACCATCGGTCAGGTCTTCCAGGCGGCGGGGCAGCACTACGTGCTCGCGCGGGAGGGTCTCGTCTCGATCAGTGAGATCACCGCCCTGCTGCTCATCAGTGGCGGCGGTCAGATCACCGACATCACGCCGGACCAGGCCGGTCGACTGTTGACCGAGCAGCGGCTCGACGCGGACGGCATGCCCCGGACCCTGCCCACCCTGTACCAGGCCCGGGCCGGGCAGACGCTGCTCTGCGCGACGTACCGGGCCGGCGCCGCCGGTGGTCCCCCGACCACCACGCTTGAGGTCTTCGACCGGGCTCCGGCGGAGTTGACGGCGGACGAGCCCGGCTCCGTGCCGGTGCGCCAGACCAACCGGGACACGGTGCGTACGGCCGAATCGGTGCTGCTGCCCGGCGGCAAGGGCGTACTGGCCCAGGCCGCGCCCGGCGCCGGCACCAGCGGATCCGGCGCCGCCGGCGCGACGGTCTACCTGATCAGCCCGCAGGGTGTCCGGTACCCGCTCGGTTCCGCCGAGACGCTGGGGGCGCTCGGCTACGAAGGGGTCACTCCGCTGGCGGTTCCCGGCTCGCTGCTCGCGTTGATCCCGACCGGGCCCACGCTCAACCGGGAGGACGCGCTCGTGCAGTTCGCACCGGGTGACGCGTCGGCGTCCGCGTCAGTGCCGCAGCCGACGTCGTCCACGCCGGCCACTGTCGCCCCGACGAGCGGGGGCACGGGCGGCGGGTCGCCCGGGGCATCGACCGGCGCCGACGACTGACCCGTTCGGACGGGTCGCCCCGTGTCGCAGCAGTGGACTAACCTTGGTTCGCTGACGGTTGTCAACCAGAACGACGGGGATGTTGCCATGACCGGGCGTACGGAAGTCGACCTGCTGTCCCTTGAGGACTTCCACCAACACCTGACGTCGCGGCTGAGCCAGGCCGAGTCGGTGCTGCGCAAGCTCAACACCGAGATGCAGTGCAGCCCACCGGCGTTGGGATCGTTCACCGACGCCACCCAGAATTCGCGCCGCTACAGCGAGGTCCACCAGTCGTACGTGGAGCAGGCCGAGCGGCTCCGGCAGGCGGTGGTGGCCGCGCAGCAGGCGACCAGCACCATCCTGGCCAACTACCGCACCGCCGAGGCGCGTAACGCGGCCAACGCCACCGACATCACGGCTGCGCTGACCGGTGTCGACCGGGCGTTGCAGCCGAAGGGGGACGGCAGTGTCTGAGTACACCCAGCGCTACCAGGACAAGAGCCACCGCGAGTTGTACGACGCGGTGATGGCCGGCAAGCCGGAGCAGATCGACGGGATCGCCGCCCAGTGGGCCGCCCTCAAGGGCATCCTGGACGGTCTCGGCCGGGAGCTGAGCGGCGACCTCGAAAAGCTCGGCCACACCTGGACGGGCTCGGCAGGTCGGGAGTTCCAGCGCCGGCTGACGCTGATCGTCGACCACTCCGACGCGCTGGGCGAAGGCATGGCCGGCGTCAAGCAGGGCCTCACCATGATGGCCGGCCAGCTGCGCACCGCGCACAAGCAGGCCGAGAGCCCGGAGGAGACCGACGACAACGACAAGGCCGTCTCGGGCGCGCTCAAGGGTGCCGCCTTCGGCCTGCCCGGTGCCGTGGTCGGGGGCATCATGGGCCACCAGCAGGACAAGGAAGAGCAGGAGAAGGCCCACCAGCGGATGGTGAACGTGGTGGCCGAACTGGCCGCCGGCTACGACCTCTCCGCCTACGACCGCGTGGTCGACCCGCCCCACCCCCACCCGGAGACTCCGCGGACGACCAACCAGGACCGGCCGACGCCGCGCAGCGGCCCGGCCACCACGACGCCGTCGGCCGCTCCGACCGCCACCGGCCTGACCGCGCACACGGGCGGCGCCACGGTCACGACGCCCGACGGGGTGGCACCTCCGCCGGCCGGCGGGGGCGGTTCCGTCCCCGGCCACGACGGCGGCACCTCGGTTGTCGTCATCGGGCCGGAGGGCTCCGGCAGCGACCCCGGCGGCACCACCTCCCTCGCCGGCGCGGACCCGCTGCTCGGCGGGGCCCTGCTCACCGGC
The DNA here is from genome assembly GCF_040648635.1 of Micromonospora sp. NPDC049114. NCBI lineage: Bacteria > Bacillati > Actinomycetota > Actinomycetes > Micromonosporales > Micromonosporaceae > Micromonospora > Micromonospora sp. NPDC049114. The sequence goes on from NZ_JBEZEA010000001.1 coordinate 926,125, forward strand.
GGGGCGGCCGGCCTGGCCGGGCTGTCCGGGCCGGCCACCACCGTGGCTGCCAGCGCCTCGGGCGGGCCGAGCCTGCTCTTCGGGGCACCGGGCGGGGCGCCGGCCGGTGGCGTCCTGCGCACCTCCGCGCTCGCCGGGTCGAGCAGCACGCCCACCACGGCGGCCCGGCCGACCGGCGGCGCTGCCGCCGCCGAGAACCGTTCCGCCAGTGGCGTCGGGCGGAGCATCGACGGCCGCCGCGGTGAGACCGGTCGGGCGGCAGCGGGTGGGCGGCAGGGTCTGACGGGCAACGGCCGGGGTGGCAACCGCCCCGGGGTGCTCGGCGGGCACGGTCGCCCCGAGGACGACGAGTCCGACGAGCGGCTGACCTGGCTGACCGAGGACGAGATGGTGTGGCAGGACGGCGGGGACGCCGCGCCACCGGTGCTCGGCACCGCCGGCTGACCCGCCGACGGCGCCCAACGCCGCACGAGACACCCGAGTGACCCCTGCCGCCTGTCGCGGCGGGGGTCACCGTGTTCCGGCCCCCGGCCGTCGTGCCCGGAGGCGGTGTCGCCGCAGGTCACCACCGTCCACAGTGTTCACGGTGGTGGCGGTCACCACCGTTGCGCCCGCTGTCGTGCTGCGCCACGGCGGCTCGGGCGATAGGTTGGTCGTGTGTCGTCCGCAGCCCTGGTCCGCCCAGCCCGGTGGGCAGTGCTGTGGTCACTGCGGGAGCTGACCCGGCTGGCGGTCACCGCACTGGTGCTCGCTGTCGGTCTCGGCGGCGCGCTCGCCGCGACCCCGCCGTCCGCCCAGGCCCAGCTGCGGCCCAGCGCCGTGAGCAGCCGCGTGGACGCCGTTCGACCCGAGGCCGTCGCGGCCACCGAGCGTACGAGCCAGCCGGCCGCGCCCCGGCCGGGCAGCGAAGCAGTCGTCGCCGCGCCGACCCGGCCGGTCCTCGCGGGCGCGCAGCACGCGCCGGCCGTTGAGCCCGGCCGCGGCACCCCGCCCCGACGCGGCCCTCCCGCCAGCTGAACCAGGCCGTCAGGCCACCCGACGCTCCCCGCGACCCGGCTCCGGGTCGTGCGTCCGGGTGCCCGGGTCGCCGCCGACCGGCGCTACCCGCAGCCAGACCCGATCCGGCTCCCGACCTCCCGCCCAGCGGGGATCGGCCCGAGCCTGGGGCGGCCATCCGCAGCTCACCCCGACCACTCGGAGCCCGGCGCGTCGACACCAGTCGAGCGACCGGCCCGGTGCCGTCAGGACCCATCCGTCGATACCGTCGTTCGACCGCGAGGTGCTGATCATGCAGACCGTCCTCTCCGCCGTCCTGCCCGACGTGCCCCGGGCCGCCGCCATCTGGCTGAGCCTGCTCGGGGTGGTGGTCGTCGCCGTCGCCGCGCTCCTGCTGCGCCCCGGCCGGCTCCGACTCGACCCGGCCGTCCGGATCCGCAACGCCGCCATGCCCAGCCAACTCGAACAGGCGCTCCAGGAGCGGGAGCAGAGCCGCTACGCGCAGGAGGTCACGGTGGCCGCCGAACGCGCCACCACCAGCGCCCAGCGTCGGCGGGCCGAGTGGGTGGCCGCGCAGGAGACCGTCGAAGCCGCCTGGCAGGCGCTGGAGGCGGCCGAGGCGGGCGTACGGCGGCTCGGTGGGGCAGCCGCGATGCCGCTTCCGCAGACCGTCCGGACCCCCGCCGAGTACGCCGACCGCGAGCGCTACCTGCACCGGGCCGCGCTGGACGCGTACTGGCGGCGGGAGCTGTCGGTGGAGCAACTCAGCGACGTCTTCGCGCACCGCGACGGCTGGGACCCGCGGCTGCACCCCGTCGAGCAGGAACTCGTGCTGCAGCGGGCGATCCGCGACAACCTGGCGGCCCGGCACGTCGCCGCCCAGGAGCGGGAGCAGGCGGCCTGGCGGGCCGCTGAGCTGGCCGTGGCGGCGGCTCGCAGCCTCCGCGAGGAGGCTCACGCGGCGACCGGGCGGCGGGTGGCGGAGTCGGCGTCGGTGCTGCCACTCAGCGAGGTGCTCCGGCCATCGACCGAGCAGACCCGGGAGAACGCGGTGGTCGCCCGGGGTCGGGCGGCGGTGCCCGCGTTCTGACTCGGCGGCCGGGTGGTTCCGGTTCGCCGCGACACGGCGAACCGGGCCGGGCCGGCGCTTGTGGGTTAGCGTGACGGCATGTCCCGACAGGCGTGGGTCCTCGTGGTGATCGCCGGCATCCTGGCCCTCGCCACACTTGTCGGCGCGGTGGTGCTGGCGGTACGGCTGGTGCGGACGAGGCGGCTGCTGACCGGGCTGGGCGCGGGCGGAAAGGTCGCCTTCTACGGGGCGCTGATCTACACGATCTTCCCGGTGGACATCCTCCCGGACCCGATCTACCTGGACGACATGGGCGTTCTGGCCGGCGCGCTGATCTATCTCACGCGGCTCGTGCACAAGCGCCGGGCGGCCGGCCGTCGACTGCCCGGGCAGCCGGACGCACCGCCGGATCCGGACCGCGCCCGCTCCGTACGATGATCGAGGTTGGTGCGCAGGACGGGGGACGCGTGGCGGGCGATCATCGGCTGGACATCCGCGACGACCGGGTGGCCGCCTTCTGTGCGGAACGGCACCTGGCGACACTTACCACCCTGCGCGCCGACGGCACCCCGCACGTGGTGCCCGTCGGGGTCACACTCGACGCGGCGGCCGGGCTGGCCCGGGTGATCACCTCGGGTACGTCCCGCAAGGCCCGCCAGGTGGCCGCCGCCGGCGCCGACGGCACTCCGGTGGCGGTCTGCCACGTGGACGGGCGCCGCTGGTTGACGATCGAGGGCCGGGCGGTGCTCCGGTCGGATCGAGCCGCAGTCGCGGAGGCCGAACGACGCTACGCCGAGCGGTATCGGACCCCGCGCCCGAATCCGGAGCGCGTGGTCATCGAGATCACCGTGACCGGGCTGCTCGGGAGCCTCTGAGCCACACCGGCACACTGTCCGCTTTGCGACGCCATGCCCGTTTCGGGCCGGCTCGCTGTCGCATGCCGTCTCGCGGAATCCCGCACCGCCGGTAGCCGTTACACCTGGTCACGACGCCCCAGCGGCAGCCGGCGACGGAATGCCGGCCGAAGCAGGGCCGTTACGTCCCCGGTACGCACGGCCGAGACCGCCACGGAGGCGGCACACCCCCGAACGGAGACTCGACCATGAACCCGATCGTGCAGAAGAGCGGTCTGTCAGTCGTCGGCCTGCTGGTCGCCGGCGGTTGCGCCCTCGGCCCCGCCGTCGCCGCGCAGGCGGCCCCCGCGCAGGTCGCCCCGGCCTCGTCGAGCCAGTCCAACCGGAGCGCGGAGCGCATTCTCGACGTCGACTACCAGGCCCAGCCGAACTTCTTCTACTGCGGCCCCGCCGCGACCCGGATCGCGCTCTCCGCGCAGGGCAAGGCGCTGTCCCAGGACGAGGTGGCCAAGCGGCTCGGCACCACGGAGGCGGGCACACCGTCGGCCCTGGACACCACCCGCGTGCTCAACGAGCTGACCGGCGGTCGCTATCGGACCACCGAGATCCGTGATTCGGTGGCCCGACCCGACCAGGTCGAGCAGCTGCGCCGGGACGTCCTGGCCGCGATCGACGCCGGCCGGCCGGTGGTGGCCAACATCAAGGGCACGACCGTGGACACCGACGGCAACCCGCACTCGTACGAGGGCGGCCACTACCTGACGCTCGTCGGCTACCGCGACGGCGGGGACGACATCCGCGTCGCCGACCCGGCCGACCCGGCGCTCGGCGAGTACTGGATGAGCCTGCCGAAGGTCGCCAACTGGATCGCCGAGCGCGGCTACTCCTCCTGATCCTGACGGTTCACCGGGCCGGTCTCTTCCTCGCGGAGAGGCCGGCCCTGTCGTCGCGCCTGCGGGCCGCCTGGTTCGCTCGCCGACGCGCCCGGGTGGCCCGAGTCGCCCGGGCGCGGTGCAGATGACGCCGGGGCGGTGGGGAGATGGCCGCCTCGCCGGCACCTGCCGCCCTGCGCACGATCCGGTTGGCGTCGTCGGGGTCGCATCCTGCCGCCCGGAGCAGGTCGCTGGCCGCGGTGCGCAGGGCGGTGACGAGGGCGTCGCCGAACGACCTGACCCCGATGGCGGATGCCCGTCCGGCCAGCTCGGCAGTCTCCTCGACCAGCTTCCGGGTGCACTGCGGGATCTCGCCGACCCGGCACTCCGTCCGCATCTCCGCCACCGCCCGTCCCAGCCGGGCGATCGCGTCCGCCAGCTCCGACGGGAGCGGTTCGTCGTACTGCAGGGCGGTCGTCGACCAGCGGGCCATGACGGTGCTGTCCAGCAGGAGCCGCTCCAGGTGCGACGCGCTGCGGGCGTACCTGTGGAACTGTTGGCGGCGGTGCCAGCGTGCCGGCGCGATGGTGACGACCTCCTCGGCCCCGCTCAGCGAGTCGTGCAGACGTCCCACGTCACCCTCGGTACCCCGCAGCCGCTCCAGGACGCGCTGCGACCGGTCGCCGTCGCGTTGCCGTACGGCCTGTGCCAGCTCGGCGAGCTGTTCGCAGAGAACGGCGAAGATCGGCGCGGCGGCGCGGTCCAGCACCCGAAGGGGATTGATCGGCAGCAGCAGCGCCACCACCACGAGACCTACCGCGCCGCCGACGAGCGCGTCGAAGATCCTCGGCAGCTCCAGGCCACGCTGCATCGGGGCCAGCGTGGCGATCAGCACCGCCGTACCACCGGCCTGACCGACAAGCGCGCCGCCCCTGCCGGCCACCAGCAGCGCGCTGGCGATGGCCAGGGCGACCACCACACCCGTCTGCCACGGCCCGGAGCCGAGGAAGAAACGCAGCGTGTCACCGATGGTGATGCCGAGGCCCACGCCGAACAGCAGCTCGAAGGTACGGCGGGCGCGCTGACCGATGGCGGTCGCGATCGTACCGACGGCGGCGGCAGGGGCGAAGACGTGTGCGCCGGGGCCGAGGAAGTGCTGGGCGATCAGGGCGGCGAGCGTGGCGGCCAGCCCGGCCTGGATCGAGATGATCAGGGTGATCTCCCACTGCCGGGCACGGACCTGCCCGGCCTGCCCGCCGCGGTGGCGTACCCGCTGGACCACCTGCCCGCTCCGCTCGGCGGCCTCGCCGAGCCGCGACCGGTCCCGGTCGGCTGGTGGGCGGTCGTCGGCCATGGCGGCGGTTACCCCGAGGACGTCCGACCAATCGTGCCCCTCCGTCCCGCGCGCACCAGAGGACACCGCCGGCACCAGCCGTCAGGGCGACCACCGACCACGGATCGCGCCGTCAAATCCATCGGCGACCGTAGGTTTGCCCGACCGCTGCGGGGTACCAGGGGCCACACACCCACCGACCGCAACCGGTAAGGGGCCCAGATGAACAATCCACAGACCACCGGCGACGAGGATGTCGTCGACATCCTCATCGCCGACCACCGCGAGGTCGAGACCCTCTTCGTCGAGCTGGAGACGCGCCAGGGCACGCCCGAGTACCGCCGCCAGCTCACCGACGTGGTGATCGCCGAGCTGGTCCGGCACGCGGTGGCCGAGGAGGCGTACGTCTATCCGACGGCGCGCAAGGCACTGCCCGACGGCGACCAGATCGCGGACCACGAGATCGACGAGCACGCCGACGCCGAACGGACGATGAAGGACCTGGAATCGGTCGACCCGTCCGACAGCCGCTTCGACGAGCTTCTCGCCCATCTGACCAGCACCATCCGCCACCACGTGCAGGACGAGGAGAACGACCTCTTCCCCCGGCTGCGCGCCGCCACGGCTCGGGAGGAGCTGGTCGAGCTGGCCGGGAAGGTGACGGCGTTCAAGAAGATCGCGCCGACCCGGCCCCACCCGAACGCGCCGGACCACCCCCCGGCGAACAAGCTGCTCGCCCCCGGCACCGGCATGATCGACCGGATGCGTGACGCACTGCGCGACCGGCCGACGTCGATGGACGAGCTACGCGAGAAGCAGCAGCGCTGACCGACGTACCGTCCGACAGGGACGATCCCGGGCCGCCGACACCTCGGCGGCCCGGGAGACGTCCGGTTCGTCAGCGGACCTGGTCACCCTCACCGGTCCGCGCCTGCGCCTGGTCCACGCCCTTGTCGATCTGGTCGTCGTACTTGCCGCCAGTGCGCTTGTCGGCCATGTCGCCGGCCTTCTCCATGCCCTGGTCGACCTGCTTGTCGTGCTTGTCCGCGACGTCCTTGGCCTTGTCCATGAAGTCACCCACGGCGCTCCTCCTCCTCGGGTCGTTCCCATTCGCGTTCCCTAGGCCTGTCGGCGCAAACACCGACGGTCCGGACGGGGATGGTGAAGGCCCGGCCGATCGGCCCGCGCCGACGTACGATCCGCGCGGGCGGGACGCCCCGGACCGTCCGGAACGCGCCCGTCACTTCCGAGGGCGAGCCGAGCGTTGGCGCGATTCGGGTGTCGGCGCAGCGCCGGCCGGGTACCGACCTCGCCGAGATCGAGGAGGGCCGACATGACGGCAGACGAACCCGGGGCGGACGCCGCGCCGACAACCGGCACCGCGTCCACGACCGGCGCCGCGTCCACAACGGGCACCGCGTCCGCAACGGGCACCGCCGCGACGACCGGCGGCACCGGGCCGCGCCAGGCGTGGGCCACCCTGCCCTGGCTGGTCCGGACCGCGGTGCTGTGGAGCGCCTGCCTGGTGGTGATCATCGCCGGGCTCTACCTGCTGGGTCGGATCGCCGTCCTGCTGGCCCCGCTGGCCATCGCCCTGGCCGCCACCATCTTCCTCACCGCGCTGCTCGACCCGGTGCTGCTCCGGCTGCGTCGCCTGCGTCTGCCGGCGGCACCTGCCGCGCTGCTCACCGTCCTGCTGCTGCTCGGCATCCTGGTGGGGGTCGGCGCGCTGGTGTGGAACCTGACCGCCAGCCAGTTCGATCAGCTCAGTCAGGAGCTGACCCAGGGGCTGGACCGCAGCCGCGACTTCGTCACGTCCACCCTGCCGGTCAGCGACGCCCAACTCGACAAGCTGATCGACCAGGCTCGCGAGGGTCTCAGCGGCAGTTCGCCGGACCCGGTGTCGGGGGCCCGGACGGCCACCGAGGTGCTGGGTTCCGCGCTGCTCGCCCTGGTGCTGCTCTTCTTCCTGCTCAAGGATGGCCGGTCGATGTGGCACTGGGTGCTGTCCCGGATGACCGGTCCCAACCGGTCGCTGGTGGCCGAGGCCGGCCGGGGTGGCTGGCAGACGCTTGGCGCGTACAGCCGGGGCACCATGCTGATCGCCGCGATCGACGCGATAGGCATCGGGCTGGCCCTGGTGCTGCTGGGGGTGCCGCTTGCCCTGCCGCTGGCGCTGATCACCTTCCTCGGCGGCTTCGTACCGATCATCGGGGCGACGGTGGCCGGCGCGGTGGCGGTGCTCGTGGCGCTGGCGGCCAACGGGCCGACGACGGCCCTGCTCACCCTCGCCGCTGTGGTCGCGGTGCAGCAGATCGAGGGCAACCTGTTGGAGCCGCTGGTCATGAAGCGCCAGGTGCGCCTGCACCCGGCCGTGATCCTGGTGGCGGTCACCGCCGGCACCCTGATCGCGGGCATCGCCGGCGCCTTCGTCAGCGTTCCGATCACCGCTGTCCTCTGGCGGGTCATCGACACCGTCCTGCGCCACCGCTCCACCCCGGACGCGCCGGCACTCTCATGAGCGGCGCGGCGCGGCTGTCGTCCGGGCGAGATGGGTGGTGAACCAGGTCCCGGCGTGTTCGGCGACCTGGTCGAGCGCGCCGGGCTCCTCGAAGAGGTGGGTGGCACCCGGCACCACCCACAGCTTGCCGACCTCCCCCAGCTCGGTGAGCGCCTGCTCGTTGAGCGTGATCACTTCCTCGTCGAGGCCGCCGACCAGCAGCAACGTCGGGGTACGCACCTGGGCCAGGGCGGCGCCGGCCAGGTCGGGTCGGCCTCCCCGGGAGACCACCGCGCCCACCCGGTCGGCCCGGGACGCGGCCGCGACCAGCGCGGCGGCGGCGCCGGTACTGGCACCGAAGAGACCGATCGGCACGTCACCTGCGGGGCGTTCGGCAGCCAACCAGTCGACGATCCCGGCCAGCCGGCTGGCCAACATCCCGATGTCGAACCGTAGTTCGGCGGTGCGGGTGTCCAACTCGTCCTCGGCCGGGGTGAGCAGATCCACGAGCACTGTGGCGAGGCCCCGACCGGTCAGCGTCCGGGCCACCGCGACGTTGCGCGGGCTGTGCCGCGAGCTGCCGCTGCCGTGCGCGAACAGCACCACGCCGACGGGCCGTGCGGGCAGCATCAGATCGGCGGGAAGCTCGACGCCCCGGACCGGAATGCTCACCGTGCTGCGCTCTTCGTCCATGCCGCACCTCCGCGTGCTCGCCTCTGGGCCCGCTTACCCCGCCCGCCGCGTCGCACGCGCGCCTGCGGCCCGCCGCATCGCGCGCGCACGCAGCCCGCGCCCGCCACGCCGCAGCGCCCGCAGGCCGCCGCGTCGCACGCGCACGCAGGCCGCCGCGTCGCACGCGCACGCAGGCCGCCGCGTCGCACCACAGGGACGGCGTTTGCCGGGTGGGCCGCCGGGTACGCGACGACCGACCGCAGACCGTGTCGGCGCACCCGCGCCCCGACGGATCGCGAGGATCACCATGGCCAAGCAGCAGATCTCCCGGCAGCAGCAGATGGCCGAGCGCGCCCAGCGTGAACAGGACGCGGAGCGCAACCAGGACTTCGGGGACCAGGCCGCCTCGGCCCGGCTGCCCGACGATCCCAAGGCGGCCGCGCCGCGGGACGCCATCGGACGGCCCTCGACCGGCGAGCCGGTCTGACGTACGCGCGTGGCGGCCGGGGCGGGAACACTCCCGCCCCGGCCGTCACTGCTCGTGCTCGGGCAGCCGCAACAGCGGCGACCGACCCGGTGGCTGCTCCGGCGGCGGTCCCGAGGGTTTGGCCGGCGGCACCGGCACGGTCACCGGCTCGTCGCAGGTGACGCGCAGCATCTGGTCGTGGTGGCGTAGCTCCACGACGTCGTCCGGGCCACCGTGGCGCAGCGAGTACGTCGTCTGGTGCGGCCGGACGTCCACCCGCAGCGCCAGCCCGCGCCACTGGAGGGAGAACTCCAGGCGGGTGAGCCGGCTGGAGAGCCGGGGCGCGAACGACAGCTCGTCGTCGTGATCGCGCAGCCCGCCGAGCCCGCCGACCAGGGCGAGCCACGCGCCGGCCAGCGACGCCATGTGCACGCCGTCGCGCGTGTTCTCGTTGAGGTCGTGCAGGTCCATCAGCGCGGCCTCGCGCAGGTAGATGTGCGCCAGGTCGGGATGGCCCACCTCGGCTGCCAGCACGGACTGGGTGCAGGCCGACAGCGACGAGTCCCGGACGGTCCGTCGTTCGTAGTAGAGGAAGTTGCGCACCTTCTGCTCGGGGGTGAACGCGTCCCCCCGCCAGTGCATGGCCAGGACCAGGTCGGCCTGCTTGACCACCTGTTTGCGGTACAGATCGAAGTACGGGTAGTGCAGCAGCAGCGGGTACTTCTCGGCGGGCGTGTGCGGGAAGTCCCACTCCTGCAGCCGGGTGAACCCCTCCACCTGCTGGTGCACGTCCAGCTCGTGGTCGTACGGCACGTGCATCGAGGTCGCCGCGTCCCGCCAGCTCGCCGCCTCCTCGTCGGTGACCCCGAGGTGGAACGCCTCGTCGCGGTAGCGCATCACGACCTCGGCGGCGGTGAGCAGGTTCCGCTGGGCCATCAGGTTGGTGTAGACGTTGTCGTTCTTCACCGCCGTGTACTCGTCGGGGCCGGTGACACCGTCGATGTGGAACTGGCCGTGCCGGTCGTGGTGCCCGATCGAGCGCCACAGCCGGGCGGTCTCCACCAGCAGCTCCAGCCCGATCTCCCGCTCCATGACGGTGTCCCCGGTGACCAGCACGTACCGGCGGACCGCGTCGGCGATGTCGGCGGCGATGTGGAACGCCGCGGTGCCGGCCGGCCAGTACCCGGAGGACTCCGGCCCCTCGATGGTCCGCCAGGGAAAGGCGGCGCCCTTGAAGCCGAGCGTCTCGGCCCGTTCCCGGGCCTGCTCCAGCGTGCTGTGCCGCCACTGCAACGCGCTGCGCACCGCGCTCGGCTGGGTGTACGTGAGCACCGGCAGGACGAACATCTCGGTGTCCCAGAAGGCGTGCCCGTCGTAGCCGGGACCGGTCAACCCCTTCGCCGAGATCGGCCGCTGCTCGGCTCGGGCACCGGCCTGGAGCACGTGGAACAGACCGAACCGTACGGCCTGCTGGATCTCCGGATCGCCCTCGACCAGCACGTCGGCCGCGTCCCAGAACCGGTCGAGGTAGTTGCGCTGCTCCCGGTGCAGGCCGTCCCAGCCGTCCAGCCGGGCCCCGGCGAGCGCCGCGCCGACCTGGTCGCGGAGCGCGGGCAGCGAACGGCGGCTGGACCAGCTGTACGTCAGGTACTTGACCACCCGCAGCTTCTCGCCGGGCCGGAGCACGCAACCGATGGTGGTGCGTACCCAGTCCTCGTACCCCTCGGACTCGATTGTGGTGTGGTCCGGGCCGTGCACCTCGTGCTCCATGGCGGCGGCCACCCGCAGCCCGGAGACCTTGGTGCGGTGGATCAGCTGCCCGCCGTCCGGGGTGGTCAGCTCCTCCTCGGCCTGCAGCGGCGATTCCAGCACGGCCGCTACCCGGGGGTCCTTGCTCTGCGCCGGGAGTGACTCGTTGGCGACCAGTTCGGACTGGACGATCAGCCGCAGCGGGCCGTCGACGGCCTCCACCTCGTAGCTGATCGCGGCGACCGACCGCTGGGTGAACGACACGAGCCGGGTGCTGCGAACCTTGACCTCGCGGCCGGCCGGCGAGCGCCAGTGCAGCTCCCGGTGCAGGGTGCCGGCCCGCATGTCGAGGACCCGCTCGTGCGACAGCAGCTCGCCGTAGCGGACGTCGAGCGGTTCGTCGTCGACGAGCAGCCGGATCAGCTTGCCGTTGGTGACGTTGACGATGGTTTGCCCGGACTCGGGGAACCCGTAGCCGGCCTCCGCGTACGGCAGCGGACGCAGCTCGTAGAACGAATTGAGGTAGGTGCCGGGCAGGCCGTGCGGCTCGCCCTCGTCGAGGTTGCCGCGCAGACCTACGTGCCCGTTGGAGAGCGCGAAGACCGACTCCGACTGGGCGAGCACGTCCATGTCCAGCCGGGTCTCCCGGATGTGCCAGGGCTCGACGGGATAGGCCCGTTCCCGGATCACGCGAGACCCCGGTCGCCGGTTGGCGTCCGGCCAGCGGTGTCGCCGGCGGGACGTGGTGCCGGCGGCTCGGCGTCGCCCGCGTCGAGCAGGTCGGCGAGATCCTTCACCACGATGTCGGCGCCGTGTGCGAGCAGTTCGTCGGCCTGTCCGACCCGGTCCACACCGATCACGTACCCGAAACCGCCGGCCCGGCCGGCGGCCACCCCGGAGAGCGCGTCCTCGAAGACGGCGGCCTGGGTGGGGTCCACTCCGAGGATCCTGGCCCCGGCCAGGAAGGTGTCGGGCTGCGGCTTGCCACGCAGCTTCTGCTCGCGGGCCACAATCCCGTCGACCCGCGCCTCCAACAGGTCCTCCAGGCCGGCCGCGGCGACCACCTCGCGCCCGTTCGCGCTCGCGGTGACCACCGCCCGACGCAGCCCGGCGGCGGTCGCCGCCCGCAGATAGCGCACCGAACCCGGGTAGACCTCGACACCGGAGGTGCGCAGTTGTTCCAGCAGCAGGACGTTCTTGCGGTTGCCGACACCGTTGACGGTGTCGGCGTCCGGCGGGTCGTCGGGGCTGCCCTCGGGAAGCACGATGCCCCGGGAGGCGAGGAACGACCGGACGCCGTCGGCGCGGGGCCGGCCGTCGACGTAGCGGTTGTAGTCCGGGCCGGGGTCGAACGGCTGAAAGGGTTCTCCGGTCGTCGTGGCGCGCTGCCGCAGGAACTCGTCGAACGTCTTCGTCCAGGCGGCGTTGTGCACCCGGGCGGTCTGCGTCAGCACACCGTCCAGATCGAAGAGACAGGCGGTCACATGAGCAGGTAGGCCCAGCACGGTACGAATCTAACCACCCGGCCGGGCCCGCAAACCCGTTTTCGGCCGCCCGTGGCGTGGCTCAGTTCGGCCGTAACGTCCAGATCACCGTCAGTGCGGAGGTGGGCGTGCCGTCCTCGGTGGCGATCTCCACCTCGACGGCGAACTCGGGCCGCCGACCGGACTCCAGCTCGGCGATCACCTCCGGGGCGGGGCGCGCGAGCCGCGCGGTGGCCAGCACCGGCCCCCGGGCCACCTTGCGGTAGGCGATCTCGGCCCGGACGGCGAGCGGCACGCAACGGTCGAGCAGCTGCCCGAAGGCGGCCAGCACGACCGTGCCGGAGGCCGTCTCGCCGAGCGTGAACATCGCCCCGGCGTGCGGGCCGCCGATGTGGTTGTGGGTGGCCGGCGCGTCGGGAAGCCGGACGACGGCCCGCACCCCGCCGTCCGCCTCCGGTGCCACCTCGACGAATTCGATGCCGAGCGTCCGGGCGAACGGCACCGCTTCCAGGATGCCGGCCGCCACCTGGCGGGAGTCGATGGTCATAGCCCGACGTTACTTGTCGGTAACCAAGGGCGGCAACCAGGGTTTTCCCGGCAGTCGTTTGGGTCAGAGGTTGGCGATCGTCCGCAGGATCTCCGCGTAGAAGTTGCCGTCGATGCTACGGAAGAGCGAGAAGTCCTGACCCGGGTCACCGAAGAACGGCCGCAGCGTCCACGCCAACTGGGTGCCGACGAACCCGAAGAGCAGGATCCAGATGTAGAGCAGCGTCATGCTGGCCGGCCGCTGCGTCGGCTCGCCGCGCCGGGCCGGCGGGGTGGCCCACGGGCGCTGCGCCGCCGGGTAGCCGGGCGGGAACGAGCCGGGGGCCGGTTGGCCGCCCCACTGGGCCGGGACGTGCGCCGGCGGCTGGGCCGCGGGCTGCGCGGTCGGCGTCGCGGCGGGCGTGGCACCGTTCGCGGCCGAACCCGCCACCGCGGCTCCCGCCGACACGGCGACCGGCTCGGCACCCGCATCGGCGGTCGGGGCCGCACCGGCGGGCACGCTGACCGGCACCGCACCGGCGGGCACCGCAGCCGGCACCGCCGGCGTCTGGGCGTTGACCTCGCCCGCGGTCGCGGCCGTGGGGACCGCCGGGGCGAGCAGGCCGTGGTCGTTGAGCACCTGCATCCCGCCGGTCAGAAAGCGCAGCCCGACCAGCGCCGACAGCGTCAGGATCGCGACGTTGAGCAGCTTGAAGAAGCCGTAGTCGGGCGCGGTGATCAGAAAGAACAGGCTGATCGGCGCGAACGCCACCGCGAGCATCGAGGTGACCGTGATCGCGACCATCACCAGCGCCAGCGACTGGCGCACCGACAGTCGGGCGCCGAACACCAGGTTGAACAGGTAGAGCGTGGGCAGGCAGATGGCCAGCGTGACCAGGAACAGCAGCGGCAGCTTCAGCGCGGACGTGAGCGCCATCAGCGGGCTGTGGAACGCCCCGAGCACCGCCCCGTAGCAGGCGAGCGCGATGGCGGAGCTGGCCAGCATCCGCCCGGTCAGCGCGTTGAGGTCGCCCTCGGCCACGATCTGCTGCCAGATGCCCTGCCGGTCGCGCAGGATGCGCTCGATGACGAGCGGACTGGGACGGTCACCCGACACGGGTGTTCCCCTCTCGGTGTGTCACATACTGGACTAGGTGGGCAGACGGTAGGACACCGGACGGACCTCCCGCCACCCCGCTACGGCGTGGCGTCACCGCCAACCCACGTCGATCCGGGCACCGCGCTCGTCGAAGAAGTGCAGCGCGTCCATCCGAACCGACACGGCGAGCGGATGACCGGCGGTGACCGCCGGGTAGGGCGCGAGCCGCACCGCCAACTCCGCCGGGCGGCGGTGGTGCCGGCCCGGGTCGGGAAGGACGCTGGTGCTGCGCGCGGCGCCGTTCGGCACGTCCTCGGCCTCCACCGGCTTGCCGGTGAGCCGCTGCATCACCGCACCGAACCGGCGCAGGCCCCGCTGGCCCACGGGCGGCGGGTCCAGTGGCGCACCCATCTCGTCCACCATGATCGCGGTCGCCCCGATGTCGAGGAACGCCAGCGACTCGTGCCCGTGGTGCTCCAGGTAGCGGATCCGGCCACGCAGGACGTCACCGGGGCTGTCCGGGGCGACCGGGGTGAGCGCCTCGGCACGCATCCCGACCACGATCCGCTCACCGTGGTAGTGCGCCACAGCGCGGCTGCGGATGTCGTTCCACGGCAGGTAGAGCGACTGCTCACCGAGGTTGAGCGTGACGTACCGGTCGAGGTGGACGTAGACCGACGCCTCCAGCAGGTTCATCCGAGGGCTGCCCAGGAAGGCGGCCACGTAGAGCGTCGCCGGACGGCCGTACACCTGGGTGGGTGTGCCCACGTCCTGGAGCACGCCGCGGCGCATGATGGCCACCCGGTCGGCCATGGTCAGCGCCTCGGCCTGATCGTGGGTGACGTAGACGGTGGTGACACCCAGCTCGCGGGTCAGCCCGGAGATCTCCGCGCGCAGCTCGGCGCGCAGCCCACTGTCCAGATTCGACAGGGGCTCGTCCATCAGGAACAGCCCCGGTCGTCGGACGATTGCGCGGCCCATGGCGACCCGCTGACGCTGGCCGCCGGAGAGCTGGCCCGGTTTGCGGGCGAGGACGTCATTGATGCCCAGGGCACTCGCCACGTCGGTGACCCGCTCACCGCGCGGCTCCGGTTCGATACCGGCAAGCCGCAACGGAAAGGCGATGTTGTCGCCAACTGTCATGTGCGGATACAGCGCGAAATCCTGGAAGACCATCGCGATCTTGCGGTCGCGTGGCGGCAGGTCGTTCGCCAGTTCCCCGTCCAGCAGCACCGCGCCCTGTGTCGGATCCTCCAGACCGGCGATCATGCGCAGCACTGTGGACTTGCCGCAGCCGGAAGGCCCCAGCAACACCATGAACTCGCCGTCGTTCACATCCAGATTTATGCTGTCGACGGCCAACGTGCCGTCCTTGAAAACCTTGCTCACATCTTTGAGCGCGACGGTGCTCACCGTCACCTCCCCCAGGTCGTCGGCCGAACCCCCAGAAGACTGTGACCAGGATCATTCGTTTCGCACATCGGGTAAACGTCTCATGTTCGGCCCATGACACCGCTATTACGCGGCACGCGACGTCGTTGCGGTCAGCAGCCCGGCGACGGTTCGGGCTGCTCGCCGAGGAACACCCGGCGCACCACCCGTTCGGCCGCCTGCCCGTCGTCCAGCCGGCAGAACCGGCCCCGGAAGTGCTGGCGGGCCTTGTGCGCCGCGTCGGAGCGCACCGCGTCCGTGCGGAACAGGTCGAGCAGGTCGGCGAACGTGGCGGCCACCGCCCCCGGTGGCTCCGCGGTGACGTCGAAGTAGACACCCCGCGCCAGGCGGTACGCCTCCCAGTCCGGGGTGTAGAGCACGATGGGCCGGTCCAGCACCGCATAGTCGAACATCGCCGAGGAGTAGTCGGTGACCAGCACGTCGGCGACCAGATAGAGGTCCTCCACCCGCTGGTAGCCGCTCACGTCGCGCACCCGCTGGAAGTCCAGCGGCCGGCCGGGCCGGCGTTCCCGGTCGTGGAAGTAGTGGCTGCGCATCAGCAGCCGCCCCGAGTCACCGAGCGCGGCGACGAGCCGGTCCGGGTCGAAGGGCGGCCGGTAGCCGGGCAGGTGCTCGCGGTGCGTCGGGGCGTACAGGACCACCTGCTCGTCGGGCCCGATGCCGAACTCGGCGCGTAGCCGGCGTACCTCGTCCGGACTGGCCGTGGCCAGCCGGTCGTTGCGCGGATAGCCCACCTCCAGCGTCGTGTAGGTGGCCGGATAGGCCCGGTCCCACATCTGGGTGGAGAAGCTGTTGGCGCTGACGCTGTAGTCCCAGCGGTCCACCCGGCGCAGCAGGCCGGCGAAGTCCATCCGGCCCGCGCCGATCGGGTAACGCTGCTGGTCGAGCCCCATCACCTTGACCGGAGTGCCGTGGTGGGTCTGCACATGCACCTGTTCCGGCCGCTTGCGCACGAAGTCCGGGTAGTTGACGTTGTTGACCAACCACCGGGCCCGCGCGAGGACCCGGTAGTACGCCGGGGTGCCGGCGACGACGTACTCCACCCCGGCCGGTACGGCGTCCACCCGGTCGCGGCGCACGATCCACACGCCCCGCACCTCGGGGGCCAGCCGGCGGGCCGCCTCGTAGATCGCGGCCGGATTGCAGGAGTACCCGCGGTACCAGTAGGCCGCGTACACGGCGAGCGTCGGGTCCACCGGCCGGCGCAGCTCGGCCCGGTAGTACTCGCGCAGCAGCCCGTCTCGGGTCAGCCGCGCGCCGCGCCGGGCCACCGGCCCGACCCGACGGCGGGCGGTACGTGCCTGCCTCCGTGCCGTGTCGCGGGCCCGGCTGGCGGCCCGCAGCGCGCTGAACGTCCGCCACCGGCCGGTCGCCACCAGCCGGTGCTTGATTCCCTCGACGCCCTCCGGCACCGGGTACCCGCCGTCCGGCAGCCACCGCGCGTAGTCGGCGGTGATCTGCGCGAAGAACGCCGGCCGCAGTTCCGGGGCGATCCGTTGACCGTTCCCGAGCACGGTCAGGTAGTGCCAGATCATCCGTTCGAAGACCGCCGGGCGCAGCTCGTCCACCGCCGGCGACCAGGCGTCCATCAGATGGAAGACCCGGTGCCACTGCGGGAACACCTCGAAGTGCCGGTCCCCTCTGGTCTTCGTGATCGCGCCCGCCCGACGTTGCCGGTAGTTGACGCAGACCCGGTCCAGTACGCCGATCCGCTGCGCCGCCATCAGCACGGGGTAGCTGAACGAGACGTCCTCGTACCAGCCGTCCGAGAAGCGCAGTCCCAGCTCGACCAGAAACTCCCGGCGGACCAGCCGGTTCCAGGCGGTGTGCAGCAGCCGCATCGCCTCCGGCCGGTCCCGCAGCCGGAAGGTGGCAACTGGGGGCGACTCCGGGAACACCTCGGCCATCGCGCTGCGGGTGGCGGTGTCGTTCCAGTGCGTCCGGACGTGGTCCACCAGCAGCACGTCCGGCCGGGTCGCGCGCAGCCGGTCGGCCACCTCCCGCAGGCAGTCCGGCGCCAGCCAGTCGTCCCCGTCGATGAACCACACGTACTCGCCGACAGCCCGGTCCAGCCCGATGTTGCGGGCTGGACCGAGGCCGACGTTCTCCGACAGCCGGACCGACCGGACGCGCTGGTCGCGGGCCGCGTACTCGTCGATGATCTCGCCGCTGGCGTCGGGCGAGCAGTCGTCGACGGCGATCACCTCAAGGTCGGTCTCCGGCTGGCCGAGGATCGAGTCCAGGCACTCGCGCAGATATCCCTGCACCCGGAAGGCCGGCACCACGAAACTGATCAGGGTCATCCGGCCGTCCCTTCGTCAGCGCGGCGCGACACCTCCCGCGCCCACCGGCGCGGCCGACGCCCGCGCGCTACGGGCCGGCCGGACAAACCAGGCCAGGACGACGCTCGCCACGAAAACCACGAGAAGGTACGCACCGAGTGTAGCCATGCCGATACTCACGATGCCGGCAATCGCCGCGAGGGCCAGCAGCACCGAACGTCCGTCCCAGCCCAGGGTGGCGAGGTGCAGCGGCGGCGCCGTCTGCCGCTTCTCCAGTCGGGCCGTCAGGTCGTAGTGGTGCACGGCGAGCACGAAGACGTAGCCGAAGATCAGCCAGCCCGGCGCGTCGCCGACCACCCCGACGGCGATCGCGAACAGGTACTCGGCGGCCCGCAGCGCCGCCGGCACCAGCCAGTCCAGGGGGCCGTTGTGCGCGGCCCTGGCGCCGAGGCCACCGGCCAGCAGCACCAGCAACGCCACCGGCACCGCCCACCGCAGTCCCGTCGGCGAGTCGTCCAGCAGGGCGGCGACCAGCAGCACCGCCGGGGCGAGCGCGGCGATCACCGCCAGGGTGAGCGGCCCCATCGGGCGGACCACCGGCAGCCGGCGGGCCAGCGGGCCGTCGTCGCGGTGCAGGGTCGCGTCGACCGTGTCCAGCACCGGCACCCGCATCCAGCGGGCCCGCAACGTGCGCAGGGCACCGGTGTACGCGAAAGCCAACCCACCCCAGACCAGCACCGCGATGAGGCTGACCAGCGGGTTGAACAGCGCCACGGTCAGCGCGATCAGCGCCCACCGCTCACCGATCGGGAACACCACGGTCCGCTTCAGCCAGTACGACAGCGAGCCGGTGTCCGCCTGCACCCGCGTCGACGCGGCGTTCAGCCGGTCGCCGATGCCGCCGCTGGCACCCGCCGCCGTCCGGGGCCGGCGTGCCGCCTCGTCGTGCAGTACCCCGTACCAGGTGTCGGTCATGTGCCGGACGGTCTGCAACGTCATCGCGGCGATGGCGAGGGCCCAGCCGTTGCCCAGCCCGGCGTGACTGACTCCGAAGCCCAGACCGGCGTAGACCAGGTACTCCTTCGCCCGGTCGGCCATCGTGTCCAACCAGCCGCCCCACGCGCTGAAGTGCCGGGTGTAGCGGGCCAACTGGCCGTCCACGCAGTCGAGCACGAAGCCGAGGTAGAGCAGCACCGCGCCGCCCACCAGCGCGGGCCGCCCGCCGACTCCGAACAGCACGGCGGCTGCCAGCGCGAACAGCACCGAGATCACCGTGACCCCGGTCGGGGTGAGCCGCAGCCGGGCGGCGAGCCGCACGACGTACGGCGACCAGGTGCTGACGAAGTACGTGGAGAAGAAGTCGTCCTTCTCCTTCACCGACAGCCGCAGCTCGGCGCGGTCCTCGTCGACAGCCGTCACCGCCGCCTCGGCGGCGACCAACCCGGCCGAGTCCTCGACGCGGTGCGCCACGAGCAGGCGTACCCGCTGGGCGAAGATCAGGGTGCCGAGCGCCGCGAGACCCGCGACGAGCCGGTCCACGGCGGACCCGGGACCACCGGCGGCGGCCGAGCCCGCCGAGCCCACACCGCCGGCCACCGGCAGCGGCGACACGTCACCGGCCGGGCCGATCGGGGCGGCGACGGGCAGCATCTCGGACGCTGCGGCGCGGGCGGCGGCGGCGAGATTCGGCAGGTCGTCCACGCCGACCCGGAGCGCGCCACCGAACACGCCTGTGGCGTCGCCGTCGAGGGCATCCAGGGGGCCGGCGTCGACGATCTGGCCGCGCTCCTCGCGCACGGCCGTCCGTCCGGGCACCGGCGGGTCGGTCAGCACCAGCGCCACTGTCGGTCCCACCGGACTGGTGGCGAGGTGCCTCAGCACTGCGGTGTGCGCCACCAGGTCGGTGCCACTGATCAGCAGTGGCCCGTCGGCGTCATCGGCAAGCGCGGCCAGTTCGTCGAGGGTGGCGGCGAAGCGCACCTCGGTCGCCCCGGCCCGGCGCAGCTGGACGGCGAGCCGGTCGGCCAGCGGCTCGCCGGACGCGGTGGTCAGGCCCGCCGCGGGCGTCCCGGCTGCGAGCACGATCGCGAGCGTCACCGCGGAACCGCGGCGTTGTACGCGTCGAGCGCCTCGGCGATGGTGCCGTCGAGCGTCAACCGGCCCGCGTCGAGGTACAACCCCCGACGGCAGAACCGGGTCAGGTCCTTTTCGTTGTGTGACACCAGCACCAGCGTGCGCCCCTCTCCGAGCAGACGATCAATCGTCGCGTAACACTTCTCGCGGAACTCCGCGTCCCCGACCGCGGTCACCTCGTCCATCAGCAGGATCGGGTGCGGCAGGCGCGAGATGATCGCGAAGCCGAGCCGCACCTTCATCCCCGACGAGTAGTGCCGCACCGACGTGTCGATGGCTCGTTCCACCTGCTCACCCGCGAACTCGACGATCTCGTCGAAGTGCCGCTTCAGGTAGCCCGTCGACAGTCCGTGCAGCCCACCGACCAGGTGCAGATTCTCCCGCCCGGTCAGGTCGTTGGAGAAACCGGCGGACAACTCCAACAGCGGCGCCACCGCGCCGTGCACCCGGATGTCGCCCTCATCGGGGATGAGCACCCCGGCGATCAACCGCAGCAGGGTGCTCTTGCCGGTGCCGTTGCGGCCGATGACCCCGACGGTCTCACCGGGCGCCACGGTGAACGACACGTCACGCAGCGGCCAGAACTGACCGGGTAGGGCGCCGCGCCCGCCCCGGTGGATGAACAGCTCGCGCAGCCGCAGTTGGCGGCGACGGTTGCGGACGAACCGGATGCCCAGACCGTCCGCCTCGATGATCGGCGTGGCCATCTCAGAGTTCCTTGAGCACAGCGGGTTCCAACCGGCGGAACGACCACCAGCCGGCGGCCAGCACCAGCAGGCTGCCGACGACAGTGGTGGTGAGCAGCCGAGCGTCCGGGAACTCGTCCGGGTACCAGATCGCGTGGTGCAGTTGGAAGATCCCGACCAGCGGGTTCAGCTCGTACACCACCTTCAGCCAGCCCGGCAGGTTGGACTCCCGGACCAGGCTGAACGGATAGATGATCGGCGTGGCGTAGAACAGCACCCGGATGATCAGTCGCAGGAACCGCTCCACGTCGCGCATCAGCACGTTCCACGCGGACAGCAGCAGGGCCAGCCCGGTCAGCAGCACCGCCTGCACCGCCACCGCGAGCGGCAGGGCGAGCAGCGACCAGCCGGGATGGATCCGGCCGTGCGCCGCGTAGATCACCGCGATGGCGATCAGGATCGGCAGGCCGGCCGCGTACTCGGCGAACCGCCCGGTGACCCGGCCGATCGGGAAGACCTGCCGTGGCACGTTCATCGTGGTGATCAGCCGGGACTGGCCGGTCAGCGCGTTGGTGGCCTCGCTCAGCGCCGAACTGGTCCACATCCAGGCGAAGATCCCGGTGATCAGGAACAGCGGGTACGACCCGGCCGCCTCGCCGAGGTGCCGACCGGTGTCCCGGGAGTAGAGCACCCCGAAGACGAACCAGTAGATGGCGCCCATGCCGAGTGGCTCGATCAGCGACCAGAAGTAGCCCAGCACCGACTGCTGGTACTTGACCGCCAGGTCCCGTCGGACCAGGATGCGCAGCGAGTTGCGGTGCGACCACAGGGCCGCGACGCCAGAGGTCACCGCAGCCTCCCGCCTCCTGAAACGGACGCCAGGCTAGCAGTCGGTGAACGAATGCCCCGAATCTACGGGTTCAGCACTCGATCACGTTGACGGCCAGACCGCCACGCGCCGTCTCCTTGTACTTGACCTTCATGTCGGCGCCCGTCTCCCGCATGGTCTTGATGACCTTGTCCAGCGACACCTTGTGCACGCCGTCGCCGCGCAGGGCCAACCGGGCGGCCGTGATCGCCTTGATGCTAGCCACCGCGTTCCGCTCGATGCAGGGGATCTGCACCAGGCCACCCACCGGGTCACAGGTCAACCCGAGGTTGTGCTCCATCCCGATCTCGGCGGCGTTCTCGACCTGTTCGGGAGTGCCGCCGAGTGCCTCGGCCAGCCCCGCCGCCGCCATCGAGCAGGCCGAGCCGACCTCACCCTGACAGCCGACCTCCGCGCCGGAGATCGACGCGTTCTCCTTGAACAGCACGCCGATCGCACCGGCCGTCAGCAGGAACCGCACCACACCGTCGTCATCGGCGTCCGGAATGAACCGGGCGTAGTAGTGCAGCACCGCCGGGATGATCCCCGCCGCGCCGTTCGTCGGCGCGGTGACCACCCGGCCGCCCGCCGCGTTCTCCTCGTTGACCGCGAGCGCGAACAGCGTCACCCAGTCCATCGCGTGCAGCGGGTCGGCAGTCCCGGCGTCCGCCTCCAGGCCGCGCCGCAGCTCCGCCGCGCGCCGCCGAACCTTCAAACCCCCAGGGAGTACGCCGTCCCGCTCGCAGCCGCGCTGCACGCACTCCCGCATCACCCGCCAGATCTCCAGCAGGCCGGCCCGGATCTCCGCCTCGCTGCGCCACGAGCGCTCGTTGGCGAGCATCACCTCGCTGATCGACAGGCCGGTGCGGGTGGTGACCTCCAGCAGTTGCGCCCCGGTCAGGAACGGGTACCGCACCCGCGTCGTGTCCGGCTTGATGCGGTCCGCGCCCGCCGCCGCCTCGTCCACCACGAAGCCACCGCCGACGGAGTAGTAGCTGCGGGCCCTGATCTGCTCCCCGGCCGCGTCGAAGGCCACGAAGGTCATCCCGTTCGGGTGGTACGGCAGCGACCGGCGACGGTGCAGCGTGAGGTCCCGGTCCGGGTCGAAGTCGATCTCGTGCGCGTCCAGCAGGCTGATCCGCCGCTCGGCGCGGATCCGTTCGACGCGCGGACCGACGGTGTCGGTATCGACCGTCTCCGGCGCCTCACCGGCCAGCCCCAGCAGCACCGCCCGGTCGCTGCCGTGCCCGTGGCCGGTCGCGCCCAGCGAACCGAACAGCTCGGCCTGCACCCGCGCCGTCTCGGTGAGCAGCCCGTCGGCCTTGAGCCCGAGCACGAACGTACGGGCGGCCCGCATCGGCCCCACCGTGTGCGAGCTGGACGGCCCGATGCCGACGCTGAAGAGGTCGAAAACACTGATCATGGCTGCGCTTCCTCGGCGTTTCCCGTCGTACGGGATCTGCCCGGTTCGTGGCCACCGGTCAGGCGGCCCCGCTCGTGGCCGCCCGGTCGGGGGGCCGTCGGTCACCCGGGGTATGGGTGCCCAACCAGCGAGCCTACCCGCCCACCCCCAGCCCCGACCCCGCCAGACCCTCGCGCCGATCTTGCATTTTCGGTCGTCGATACGGGTGGGTATGAACCTTCTGTCGCGACAGAAAGTGCAAGATCGCGGGGCGGTGTGGGAGGAGTTGGGGAGGGTTGGCCCGGGTAATGCACCTACGGGTCCACGGGTCGCCGATCCTCCTCGGGACCGAGGGCGGGATGGCCACCCCTTCGTACCGTGGATTGCAGACGCGGCGCACAGCCGCAGAGTGGGAGTACGACGATGAGTCGCAAACTGGTTCGGCCCCGCCAGGGGCGCATGCTCGCCGGTGTCTGCGCCGGCCTCGGTCAGCGGTTCGGCATGTCCGCCGGGATGGTCCGGTTGCTGTTCCTGCTGTCGCTGCTGCTGCCCGGCACCCAGGTGATCGTGTACCTGATCCTCTGGGTCCTCATGCCCAACGAGGACCGCTACCTCGCCTCCACGGGCCACTGACCCACCACGACAGCGCAGTCCGGAGGCCACCACGTCAAACGATGTGGTGGCCTCCCGGCCTCCCGGCCTCCCGGCCACGGCACGGCACGGCAAACCGGCATTCCACTTCCAGATCTTGGACAGTTTCCGTCAGCAGCTGACGGAAACTGTCCAAGATCTGCGCATCGCGCACCCAGACGGCGGCGGGCCGCCGGCGGGGACGGATGACGAGCACGGGCCGCCGGGGGGTGCGGGAGCCGCTGCACGCGCGGCCCGGGCGGGTGAGCACCTGCCGAGGACGGCCCGAAGACGGCGCCCGCCCCGACGGTGGTCGGGGCGGGCGCGGCTGCAATTCCAAAGCGCCGGCCGCCGTTCGCCGGGCACCGTTAGCCGGGCACCGTTAGCCGGGCGCCGTTAGCCGAGCACCGCCAGCCGGCCGCCGCCAGCCGGGCACCGCCAGCCGGGCTCCCGGGCATCGAGGCACCCGGTGTCGAGGTGCTGACGATGCCCGAGAGCCGAAGCGCCGGGGTCAGGGGGCCGTGTAGGTGACCGTCACCTGCTGGAAGCCCAGCGAGCGCAGCAGCCCCTCCAGCATCTTGCGGGTGTTCTCCTCGGCGCGGGCGGAGAGCCCGCTGTCCCGGGCGGCGGCGGTGATCCGTTCCTCGGCCAGCTGGTAGACCTGCTGCTGCCGGTTGGGGTCGTTGCCGACCAGGTCGCCGAGCCGGTTGAGCAGGCCGCGCTGCTCGGCGAAGACGTAGCTCTTCTCCATGTCGAGGTTGGTCTCGCCGAGCTGCGGCGCGGGCAGCTTGATCTCGACCGACTTGCCGTCGGCGGACTGCACGATCGCACCCTCACCGATCTTGGCGAAGTCGACGTACGCCTCGACGCTGCCGGCCCCGACGAACAGGGTGCGTTCGTTGAGCAGGAAGTCCGGGACGTTGCGCCGGTCGTTCTGGGTGTCGACGACGACCTGGAAGTTGCCCTCGGCGGCGACGTAGCGACTGAGATCCTGGATCGACTTCAGCAGCGGCGGCTGGCTGCGGTCGGTCTGCTCCTTGGCGAACGGGTTACGGAAATCGGGCAGGAAACCGGTCACCTGCACACCGAGCAGCACCACCACTGCCAGCGCGGCGGCGCCGAGCAGCAGGAGCAGCCCGCGGGCCGCACCACCGGACCCACCGCCTGGGCCGGCACCACCGCTCGGGGGGCCGTCGGTGCCGCCCGGCCCGTCCGGAGTCGGGTCGGGTGTCGCGGCCGAGCGCTCCTTGAGGTCGTCGCCGGTCGGGTAACCGGGGAACTCCCTCGTGGGCTCGTTGATGCCAGCGTCGCGGGCCATCACACTCACCGTCCTCGTCAGACACGTCGTCTGTCAATGACGGTACGGCCCCCGTACGACAGGCGCGCGGCGAGCGGCCGGAATGCGTAAACGGGCAGGTCAGGCGAAGGCAGAGAGCCCGGTGAGCCGCTGCCCGACGACGAGCTGGTGGATCTCGGACGTGCCCTCGTACGTCAGGACGCTCTCCAGGTTGTTCGCGTGCCGCATCACCGGGTACTCCCCGGAGACGCCGTTGGCGCCGAGGATGGTGCGGCACTGCCGGGCGATGGCCAGGGCCTCCCGCACGTTGTTCAGCTTGCCCACGGAGACCTGCTCGGGGCGCAGCCGGCCGTCGTCGGCGAGCCGGCCGAGGTGCAGCGCGAGCAGTTGACCCTTGACCAGTTCGACGGCCATGTCGGCGAGCTTGGCCTGGGTGAGCTGGAACCCGGCCAGCGGCCGACCGAACTGGGTGCGGCTGGTGGCGTACGACAGGGCGGTCTCCAGGCAGTCCCGTGCCGCGCCGAGCGAGCCCCAGACGATGCCGTACCGGGCCTCGGTCAGGCAGCTCAGCGGGGCCTTGAGCCCGACCGCCTCGGGCAGTTGGGCGTCGGCGGGGAGCCGGACGTCGTCGAGCACGATCTCGCCGGTCACCGACGCGCGCAGCGACATCTTGCGGCTGATCTCGCGGGCCGTGACGCCGGGCGTGTCCATGGGTACGGCGAAACCGCGGACGCCCTCGTCGGTGCGCGCCCAGATGACCGCCACGTCGGCGATCGGGGCGTTGGTGATCCACATCTTGGCGCCGGTGAGCATCCAGTCGTCGCCGTCGCGGCGGGCCCGGGTGGTCATGGACGCCGGGTCGGAGCCGTGGTCGGGTTCGGTGAGGCCGAAGCAGCCGATCGCCTCGCCGGTCGCCATCGCCGGCAGCCAGCGCTGCTTCTGCTCCTCGCTGCCGTAGCGCCAGATGGCGTACATGGCCAGGGAGCCCTGCACCGAGACCAGTGAGCGGAGCCCGGAGTCGCCGGCCTCCAGCTCCTGGCAGGCCAGCCCGTACGCGACGGCGGAGGCGCCGGCGCAGCCGTAGCCGGTCAGGTGCATGCCGAGCAGGCCGAGTTTGCCGAACTCCCGGGCCAGCTCGCGGGCCGGGACGCGACCCTGCTCGTACCACTCGGCGACGTGTGGGCGGACCCGTTCGTCGACGAGCTGGCGGACGACGTCGCGGATCTGCCGCTCCTCCTCGCTGAGCGACGGGTCCAGGTCGAGCAGATCGAGGGCAGTCATGCCGTCACCTTAACGAAGCCTCAGGCGGGATCGCCCGCACCCGAGAGCACCAGCACGCGGGCGTGGATCTGGTTGCGCTGCTGCAGGGCGGCACGCAGGGCGCGGTGCAGCCCGTCCTCCAGGTAGAGCCCGCCGTTCCACTGGACCACGTGCGGAAACAGGTCGCCGTAGAAGGTCGAATCCTCGGCGAGGAGCTTGTCGAGCGCCAGCTCACGCTTGGTGGTGATCAACTGGTCCAGGCGCAGGGGACGGGGCGGGATCTCCGCCCACTGCTTGAGCGTGAGGTTGTGCTCCGGATAGGGACGCCCGTCCCGGACCGCTCTGAAGATCACGACGGCACGCTCCCCTCCCCGTGGCCGGGCCGACCGACGACGCCGAGCCGGGCCGCGGCGGGCACCGCGCGGCGCGGCACCGATGACCGTGCCAGCCTAGCGGCCCAGCGCACGCGACGTTCTGCTCCCTGATGTCAGTTTCGCTATCGCTCGCCCGATCCTCAACTCCGACGAACGGGACGCCGCACTCAACTCCACCGCCCGCGCCGCACCACCTCGTCCATTTCGCGCCGCCCTCGGCGCAGCGATGGTGACCGATGGCCGGGCGCGCGGTAACCGATTGTGACGGCACCGATGGGGTGGTACTCCGCCGGCACGCCGAACGCGTCCCGGTAGGCGGCGAGCCGCTGCGGCGGAATCCCGAAGAAGCACGCCCCCAGCCCCTCGTCGACGGCGGTGAGCAGCATCAGGAGCGCGGCGAAGCCGGTGTCCACGTACCAGTAGGGCACCGGCCAGCGGTCGGTCGACCGGTCCGTCCAGCCCTTGTCCGGCTCCGCGTACCGCTGCAGGTAGGCCGACTCGTTGGCGTGCGGCACCACGATGAGGGGAGCGCGGCGCATACCGGCCAGCCAGCGCTCCCGCCCGCCACCCTCGGGCGTGGTGGCGGCCCAGAACCGCTCCCGGTCGGCCGCCTCCTCCAACACCAGGAAACCCCAGCCCTGGGCGAAGCCGGCCGACGGGGCGCGCACGGCGTGGTCGAGCAGCCGATCCACCACGTCGGGCGGGACCTGGCGGTCCGGGTCGTAGTTGCGCACCATCCGCCGGCGGCGGACGACCTCGGCGAACTCCATCAGGCCCCGGGACGGATGCCCCAGGCACCACGCCAGGTCGTGCCGGGCTTGAGCGTGAGCAGGTCCTTGCCCGAGCGGAACGCGTCCGGCGGGCAGGTCATCGGCTCGATCGCCACCGAACGCCGGTGCCGCTCGCCGGTCAGCGCGTCCCCGGTGAACACCTGCCACCAGCCGAACTCCGCGTCCGCCCAGATGCTCACCCCGGACGAGGAGTCCGGCGCGGCCAGGCTCACCGAGGAACCGCCGTCGGCGTCGCGGATCACCTCGCCGAAGCAGAGGTCCAGCTCCGCGCCGCCGATCCGACGCGGGCTGGTCCAGTCGTACTCGGTGCCGGCCACCGGGGTCACCCCGACCGGCAGCAGCCGACCGTCCACCAGCACACGCGTACGCGCCGGCAGCCGCATGACCAGGTCGTCCACCGCGACACCCGGCAGTTGCAGGTACGGGTGCACCGAGAAGCCGAACGGGGCCACCTCGGCGCCGATGTTTGTCACCTCGTGCTCGGCCCGAAGACCGTCCGCGCTCACACTCCACCGGCTGACCAGCCGCAGCGGCCACTCGTAGCCGGGCTGCGGCGGCAGGTCGTAGCCGAGGGTCACCGCGTCCGCGGACTGCTCCAGCAGCCGCCACGGCACCCAGTTGACCAGCCCGTGGATGGCGACGTGCCGCTCCGGCTCGGTCAGCGCGAGCTGGTGCGTCCGGTCGGCGAACGGGTAGCGACCGTCGCGGATCCGGTTCGGCCAGGGCGCGAGCACCTGCCCGGCGCAGCCGGGGCAGACCTCGTCGGTGCGGTAGCCGTCGAGCAGGTCGACGCCGTCGTGCCGGTACGTCCGCAGCCCGCCGCCCACCTCCACGATGACTGCCTCGTGGCCCGCGGCGGCGATGGTCCACTGTGCGCCGGAGAAGGGGCGCTGGTCGGGGCTTTCCATGCCGGCGACCCTAACCGGTCACGGCCGGTCGCCGCTCGACGCCGTCGTGGCCCGGTAGCGCAGCAGCGCCGGGAAGGCGACCGCGAGCACCACCACGAGCACCGCCGAGGCGAGCCCGCCGGCGACCCAGGCCACCCCTCCGCCGAGCCCGGCGGCCATGGTGCCGGCCCGCAGGTCACCCAGGCGCGGACCACCGGCCACCACCACCGTGTTGACGCCCTGGAGTCGGCCGCGCATCCGGTCCGGCGCGTACACCAGCAGCATGGACTGGCGCAGTACGGCGCTGACCAGGTCGGCGGCGCCGGCCACGGCGAGCAGCAGGACCATCAGCCAGAGCTGGTGGGCCAGCCCGGCCGCGGCGATCGCCAGTCCCCAGCCGACGACCGCGACCACCAGGCCGACCCCCTGCCGGCGGAGTCGACCGATCCAGCCGGAGGTCAGCCCGCCGATCATGGAGCCGATGGCGATGGCGCTGTAGAGCAGGCCGACCGAGCCGCCGCCGCCGAACCGCTCGTGGGCGATCTCCGGGAACAGCGCCCTCGGCATGGCCAGGATCATCGCGATCAGGTCCACGCCGAAGGAGAGCAGCAGCACCGGCGTGGTGGCGAGGTACCGGAATCCGTCGATCACGCTGGCCAGGCCGGCACGCCGGGCCTGGCCGTCCGCGGTCGGCTCGGGTGGGAGCGAGGGCAGCCGCAGCGCGGCCCAGAGCATGGCGGTGAACAGCACCGCGTCCAACCCGTACGCGATCGGCAGCACCACAGTGGTGTCCGGCGAGGCGGAGAGGATCAGACCGGCGGCGAGCGGGCCGGCTACCGAGGCGGCGGTGAAGGTCGTGTAGTTCAGGGTGGTGGCGGACGCGACCAGATCGTCGGGCACCAGCCGGGGCAGCATGGCGCTGCGGGCCGGCGAGGTGATCGCGAAGGCCACCGACTGCACCGCCATCAACGCCAGCAACAGCACCGGGCTGCCCACGTTCAGCAGCGCCTGGACCAGCAGACCGAGAGTGGATGCCCAGAGCAACAATGAGCCGCCGAGCAGCACCGCGCGGCGGTCGCGGGCGTCGGCGACCGCGCCACCCCAGAGCCCGAAGATCAGCAGGGGTACGAAGGCAGCCACACCCAGCAGACCGACCCAGAACGAGTCCCGGGTCAGGGCGTACATCTCCACCGGCACCGCGACGGCGGTGAACTGGAAGCCGAACATCGCCACCGTGTTGCCGAGCCACAACCGGCGGTACGCCGGAACCCGCAGCGGACGAACGTCGATCGCCCAGCGGCGCGCTCCGCGCGGCCGGGCCTCCTGCACACCCGTCACGGCGCCAGCCGCTCGACGATCCAGTCGCTTCCGTCGACACGACGAAAGCGCAGGCGGTCGTGCAGCCGACCCGCCCGCCCCTGCCAGAACTCCACCGATTCCGGCCGGACGCGCAGACCACCCCAGTGCGGCGGAGGCGGGATGACCGTCGCCTCGCCGAACCGCTCGGCCACCTCCCGGTAGCGCTCTTCCAGCGCGGCCCGGTCCGGCACCACCTGCGACTGCGGGCTGGCCCAGGCGCCCACCTGCGAGCCGCGTGGACGGCTCGCGAAGTACGACTCGGTCACCGCCTGGTCGACCGGGGCGATCGACCCGGCGACCACCACCTGCCGCTGCATGGCAAACCACGGAAAGACCAGGCTGGCGTACGGGTTGGCGGACGCCTCGACGCCCTTGCGGGAGAGGTGGTTGGTGAAGAAGACGAAGCCCTCGGGGTCGTACCCCTTGAGCAGCACCGTCCGCCCGCTGGGCCGGCCGGCGGCGTCGGCGGTGCCCACCACCATCGCGTTCGGCTCGGGCAGCCCGAAGGCCACCGCGTCGGCGAACCAGCTGTCGAACTGGCGGTGCCAGTCGGCGGCCAGGTCAGCTTCGGTCAGGCCCAGGTCCGCGGCGTACTCGTTACGCATCGCGGCCGGGGCAGGTGTGTCGCCCGTCACGTCCCCACTCCTTTTCAGCGATCCGACGAGCACCCTTCCGCGCTGGCCAGTCCGCATCGCCCAGTCTCACCGAGTGGCGCGGAGAATGCGCGTCCGGGGATGTCGTGTGCAGCACAGTCGCAGCGGGTCGCATATCCGGTTACGCAGCAGGCAAGATGTTCCGAACACATCCCTGAGGGTCGCCTAAGGCGCCCGGCCGACCGGGCCGGCTCAGCTGATCAGGCGCACCGACCAGATCCAGGAGAGCGACATGGCCGATTTCAAACCCGGTCTGGAGGGCGTCGTAGCCTTCGAGACCGAGATCGCCGAACCCGACCGCGAGGGTGGCGCGCTGCGCTATCGCGGGGTCGACATCGAGGATCTGATCGGCCAGGTCTCGTTCGGCAACGTGTGGGCGCTCCTGGTCGACGGCCGGTTCGGGCCGGGCCTGCCGCCGGCGGAGCCGTTCCCGGTGCCGGTGCACTCCGGCGACATCCGGGTCGACGTGCAGTCGGCGGTCGCGATGCTGGCGCCGTACTGGGGGCTCAGCCAGCTGTTGGACATCTCCGACGAGCAGGCCCGCGAGGACCTCGCCCGGGTGTCGGTGACCGCGCTCTCGTTCGTCGCGCAGTCCGCCCGTGGTCTCGGCCTGCCGGCGGTGCCGCAGAAGGAGATCGACAAGGCGCAGACCATCGTCGAGCGGTTCATGAAGCGCTGGCGGGGCGAGCCCGACCCGCGGCACGTCAAGGCCGTCGACGCGTACTTCATCTCGGCCGCCGAGCACGGCCTGAACGCCTCCACCTTCACCGCCCGCATCGTCGCCTCCACCGGGGCGGACGCGGCGGCCTGCATCTCGTCGGGCATCGGCGCCCTCTCCGGGCCGCTGCACGGCGGCGCTCCGTCCCGCGTGCTCAGCATGCTGGAGGCCGTGGAGCGCAGCGGCGACGCGGAGGGCTACGTCAAGGGTGTCCTGGACCGCGGCGAGCGGCTGATGGGCTTCGGCCACCGCGTCTACCGCGCCGAGGACCCGCGCGCCCGTGTGCTCCGGCGCACCGCCAAGGAGCTGGGCGCACCGCGCTTCGAGATCGCCGAGGCGCTGGAGAAGGCCGCCCTCGCCGAGCTTCAGGCCCGCCGCCCGGACCGGGTGCTGGCCAC
Source organism: Micromonospora sp. NPDC049114 (assembly GCF_040648635.1). Lineage (NCBI taxonomy): Bacteria > Bacillati > Actinomycetota > Actinomycetes > Micromonosporales > Micromonosporaceae > Micromonospora > Micromonospora sp. NPDC049114. The sequence continues at coordinate 956,934 of NZ_JBEZEA010000001.1, forward strand.
CAACGTCGAGTTCTGGTCGGCAGTGGTGCTGGACTTCGCCGAGGTGCCGGCGCACATGTTCACCTCGATGTTCACCTGCGCCCGGATGGGCGGCTGGAGCGCGCACATCCTGGAGCAGAAGCGCCTGCAGCGGCTGGTCCGCCCGTCCGCCCGCTACGTCGGCCCGAACACCCGCAAGCCCAGCGACGTCGAGGGCTGGAGCGCCATCCCGCACGGCGTCTGACCGGCATCGAGGGCCCCTCCGGACGTCCCCACGTCCGGAGGGGCCCTTTCCTTACGCCGCGCCGGGCGATCGACGCCCCGGTGTGGCGAAGGACTCAGGCCGGCCCTCGGGACCCCGACTTCCCCGGCCCGGACCGGGTGCGAGGATGAGGGTCGGCAGTGTCGCCGGATCGCCGGTACGGATCCCGGCCGCCGTGCGCCCGCGTACGCGCCCGCCGCCGGTCCGCGCCGAGCCCGCCCTCGCCCATGCGGAAGGACCTTCAAGACCGTGGCTGACGCACCGATCATCCGGATTCCCGACGAGATCAAGCCCGCCGACGGACGTTTCGGCTGCGGCCCGTCCAAGGTCCGTCCGGCGGCCGTGTCCGCGCTCGCCGAGGTGGCGACCAGCTACCTGGGCACGTCGCACCGGCAGAAGACGGTCCGCGACCAGGTGGCCCGGCTGCGCTCCGGCATCGCCGAGTTCTTCTCGCTGCCCGAGGGCTACGAGGTCGTGATCGGCAACGGCGGCACCACGGCGTTCTGGGAGGTCGCCACCTTCGGCCTCGTCCGCGACCGTGCCCAGTTCGCCAGCTTCGGCGAGTTCGGCGCGAAGTTCGCCAAGTCGGTCTCCGACGCTCCGTTCCTGGGTGAGCCGACCGTCCGCAAGGCCGCTGCGGGCAGCGCGCCGGCCCTGGTCGCCGAGGCCGGCGTGGACGTGTACGCGACGCCGCACAACGAGACCTCGACCGGCGTGGCCGTGCCGATCAGCCGGGTGGCCGGTGCGGACGAGGGCTCGCTGCTCCTGGTCGACGCCACCTCGGGCGCCGGTGGCCTGGAGGTCAACGTCGGCGAGACCGACGTCTACTACTTCGCGCCGCAGAAGTGCTTCGGCTCCGACGGCGGCCTCTGGCTGGCCCTGATGTCGCCGGCCGCGCTGGACCGGGCCGCCGAGATCAAGGCGTCGGGGCGCTACATCCCGGCCTTCCTGGACCTGGTGACCGCGATCGACAACTCGCGGCTGGAGCAGACGTACAACACCCCGGCGCTGGCCACCATCTTCCTCGCGGCCGAGCAGACCGACTGGATGAACGCGCAGGGCGGTCTGTCCTGGGCAGCCAAGCGCACGGCGGAGAGCGCCGCCACGGTGTACGGCTGGGCGGAGCGGTCCACGGTGGCCACCCCGTTCGTCACCGACCCGGCGCTGCGGTCCAACGTGGTCGCGACAATCGACTTCGCCGACGGGGTGGACGCCACCGCGATCGCCAAGGCGCTGCGCGCCAACGGCATCGTCGACACCGAGCCGTACCGCAAGCTCGGCCGCAACCAGTTGCGGGTGGCCCTGTTCCCGGCCGTCGAGCCGGCCGATGTCGAGGCGCTGACCGCGTCGATCGACTACGTCGTCGAGCGCCTCTGAGCATCGTCACGGTGGGTGTCCGTCGGGGCCTCGATGGACACCCACCGTGATCATCGCCGCAGCTCAGTCGCGACATGCGGGGTGTCGCTTCCCCCACCCCGAGACAGATGCGCGTACGGTGGTCCGAGACGCCTGGGTGGCCGACTCGTGGCGTGCGGCCAGCGAAGCGGGACGGAGGCAACGCTATGCGCCCAGTACGCTTCGTCGCCCTCTCCGAGGACGGCCATGCTCTTGTGCTCGCCGACGAGGTCGGGCGCCTGCTCGCCCTTCCGATCGACGAGCGGATCGCCGGCGCGTTGCACGCGGAGCCCGGCGCTCCGCCGCTCGCGGTGGCGCCCACGGCCGCCGACCCGATTCCCTCGCTGTCCCCTCGCGACATCCAGGCCCGCATCCGTTCCGGTGAGTCCGCCGAGGACGTCGCCCGGATCGCCGGGGTGCCCGTCGACCGGGTCCTGCGTTACGCCGGCCCGGTGCTTCAGGAGCGGGCGATGCTCGCCCAGCACGCCCGTCGCACCCGGCTCAAGGGCGCGGAGAAGCCGACCCCCCTCGCCGAGGTGGTCAACGGCCGGCTGAGCCAGCACGGCATCGACACCGAGAAGATCTCCTGGGACGCGTACCGGCGTGAGGACGGCACCTGGCGGATCATCGCCACCTGGCCGTCCGGCAAGGCCACCGCGCAGGCCATCTGGGATCTCGACAAGACCCGGCAGGCGGTCACGCCGCACGACGACATGGCGCAGTACCTGTGCGCCGAGCGACCCACGCCGATCCTCGGCCAGGAGCCGGCGCCGGAGCGGGGTGGGCACGGCCTGCCCGGCCCGTCGCGTGGTGAGCCGAGTCGTGGTGGGCACGGGTTGCCGGCCGCGTCCGAGCACCCGCGTCCGGGTCGGGACCCGATCCGGGCCGGTCGGGACGCCCTGCTCGCCTCGCTGGACCGTCCCCTCGGCGCGTCGTCGGGGCGTGGGCTGGAACCGCGTACCCCGGCTGCTCTGGCCGGGTCGGACGCGCCCCGGCAGCGGCCGGTCGGCGGCGGTGCCGCCGCGCTGCTCGGTGGTGGCCAGGGCTCGGCCTTCGACGACGATTCGGACGCGCCCAAGGAGGTCCCGGCCGTTCCGTCGCTGGCGGTGCTGCGGCCCCGCCGGACCGGCACGGCCGCGGCGGCGGCCGGTGGCGAGTCCACCGACGCCAGCGGCAAGCCGCGCAAGCGCCTGCCGAGCTGGGACGACGTGCTCTTCGGCAGCGGCCCGGCCGCCCGCGAGTCCTCCTGACGCTCGACGTCGGAGGGCGGCGGACGGCCCCGCCGACTCACGGTGGTCCGCTCCCGAGATCGTCGATGTCGCGGTGTCCCGTGCGGTTGACGCCCCGACATCGGCGATCCGGAGTGGATCGTCACAGCGCCCAGGCGGCCAGACGCTCGTAGCGCGGCTCCGGCCCCTGGTGACTGCGGACCAGCACCAGTTCGTCGGCCGACCACTGGGGTCCCTGATAGTCGTCCAGGGCAGCCCGATCGGCGTCGACGGCTGCCGGCTCGACCCGGTCGCCGGGCCGGGCCACGGTCAGGTGCGGGCGGAACGGCTTGTCGTCGTACGCCAGCCCGGCGCGGCGCAGCCGATCCCGGATCAGTCGGGCCAGATCGTGCAGCGCCTCGACGTCGCCGCGAGCATCCACCCAGAGCACTGTGTGCCGGCCGTCGCCGAACACCCCGCCGCCGCCGAGACTCAGCCGGGGCGGGGCGTCCCGGCCGTCGCGGAACCACAGCGCGGCGAGCCCGAGCGCGCCCTGCACCTCGACCAGCCGGGCGGCCTCGACGTCACCGAGGAAGGCCAGGGTGAGGTGCAGGTTCACCGGGTCGGCGAGCCGGACCCGGACGCCCGCGGCGGCCGCCGCCGCGACGCCCAGACGGGCCACCCGTGCGCCGAGGTGGGTGACCGCCTCCATGGGCGGGTAGACCGCGACGAAGAGCCGCACCGACCGGCCGGTCAGCGGTGCCGTTGCCGGTGCCCGGCCCGGGCCGCCGGCAGGGTCAGACCGGCGGCGTGCAGGACGCCCTCCACCCGTACCCGTTCGATCTCCTGGTCGACGCCGGACAACTCGGTGAGGTGCTCGGTGATCCCGAGGGCGCGGCAGGCCAGCCGGAGCCGGTCGTCGTACGCCTGGACGACAGCGCCGTGCCAGACCATCGACCGGCCGGTGCCGCCGAGCCGCTGCCCGCCGAGGCGACGCAGGTCGGCGGCGAGCTGTTCCAACGGGCGACGGTCGGTGCGGTCGAACTCGCTGAGGTCGATGTCGCGGGTCAGCGCGTCGGCTTCGATGGCCCGGTCTAGGCGGGCGATGGTGCGGCGCTCCCGCCGGCTCTCGCGCCACTCGGACCAGCCGCAGACGACCCGGTCGATGATCTCGTCGGCGCAGAAGAGCAGGGCGAACGCCGCCGGGAGGCTGGCCACGGCGAGGAACGCCAGGGCAAGCATCAGCGCGCGTTCGACTCCCACATATCGACGCTAAGCCCCGTCGTGCCACCTCGCCAGCGATTTGGCTGCATCCGCGCTATCCGCCGATCGGGACTTCCCCAGGTTTGCCGAGCGTGCACGAAGGGCCCCGTTCCGACCGGAAGGGGCCCTTCAGGTAGCTCAGCAGTCGGCGGAGGTCACGTAGAAGCGGGGCATGGGCAGCACCCGGAAGCGCAGTCGCGCACCGGAGCGGCGCAGTTGCCAGGTGAGCGCGATCAGCGCGGTGGCCAGCGAGACCAGCCCGCCCATCCAGATGCTCGCCCCGGCGCCGAAGCGCTCGGCGATCCAGCCGATGAGCGGTGCGCCGACCGGGTTGGTGCCCAGGAACACCAGCACCCACAGGGCCATCACCCGTCCCCGGAAGGCGGCGTCCACCCCGAGCTGCACGCGCTGGTTGGCGGCCTGGGCGAAGAAGACCATGAAGAAGCCGGTGGGCACGAGCAGGGCCACGACCAGCCAGTACGTCCCCGCGAAGCCGACCAGGGTGCCGAAGCTGGCGCATGCGACCGCGGCGCCGAGCACCAGCCACACCGAGGGCCGACTGCGTCGGCCGGTGCCGCTGAGAGCCCCGCCGAGCGCGCCGACCGCCAGCGCCGTGCTGAACAGGCCGAACGAGGCGGCACCGGTGTGGAAGACCGTCTTGGCAAGCGCGGCGAGGGTGAGCTGGAAGTTGAACAGCGACATGCCGATCACCGACATGACCGCCATCGGCAACAGCAGGTCCGGGCGGCGCCACACGTACCGCAGCCCGTCGACGACCTTCGCGGACGCCCGCTCGTCGCGCGGTGGGAGCGCGTCGCGGTGCAGTTCGCTCGTCCGCATCCGGACCACGTTGACCAGCGGCGCGACCGAGCTGAGCGCGGTGAAGAGGAACACCGGGCCCACGTCGAAGGCGGCGATCGCCAGGCCGGCGACCGCCGGGCCGACGATCCGCGCCGAGTTGAACACGGCGGCGTTCAGCGACAACGCGTTGGGCAGCAGCGGCGTGCCGACCAGTTCGGAGACGAACGCCTGACGGACCGGGGTCTCCACGGCGTTGGCGGTGCCGAGCAGCGCGGCGAACGCGAAGACGTGCCAGAGCTGCACCAGGTCGGTGAGGACCAGCACGGACATACCGAGCGCCAGCACCGTCCAGAAGGCGTTGGCGGCGAACAGCAGCACCCGCTTGTCGTAGCGGTCGGCGAGCCGGCCGGAGAACAGGGTGAGCAGCAGCACCGGGGTGAACTGACACGCGGTCACCACGCCGAGCGCGGTCGCCGAGTTGTCGGAGAGGTCGAGGACGAGCCAGTCCTGGGCGATGAACATCATCCAGACACCGATCAGTTTGATCAGTTGTCCGGTTGCGAAGAGCCGGTAGTTGCGGACCTGTAGGGACTGGAACATCGTGCTCAGCTTGGCCTGCACTCTTGGTGCGCCTCCTCGGACGTACGCGTCATCGACAGGTGACGGCACGGCCGGAGTGGCGCGCGCGGGCTCAGGCGCGAGCGAGCTGCTGGAGAATCTCGGCGGCCCTGTGCAGGGTCTCCCGTTGGTCCTCGTCGAGCGCGGCCAGCCGGTGGGCCAGCCATTCGTCGCGGGCCCGCTCGAACTGGTCGAGCACGGCCTGCCCTCCTTCGGTCGCCGCGAGGATGACCTGCCGACCGTCGGTCGGATGGGGGGTCCGCCGCACGAGGCCGCGGTCCTCCAACTTCGCGACGATCTTGGTCATCGTCGGTGGCTGCACCCGTTCGACCTCGGCCAGTTCCCGGGGCGTCATCGCGCCCGCCAGCCGCAGGCTGGTGAGCGCGGAGACCTGGGTGACCGTGAGGTCGCCGACCGGCCGGGCCCGTCGGACCCGCCGGTTGAGTCGGGTGATCGCATCTCGCAACTGGGGAGCCAGCTGCGCCGGTGGCACGCGTTCCGCCGTCACCGTCCGCTCCATCACGTTAGTTAGCTTAACTAATGAGCCTGGCTAACGACATCCGTTATGACCAGGCTCACGAGGATGTTTGTGCTGCTCCGGGCGGGGAATCACGATCGACCCCCCGCCCGGACGGCCTCAGAGCACCAGCGACTCGATGGGCCCGCGCAGGAAGTACAGCACGAAGAGCACGGCCACCCCGTACAGCAGCGGGTGGATCTCGCGGGCCTTACCCCGCGCCAGCTTGACCACCACGAAGGTGATCAGACCGGCGCCGATCCCGTTGGAGATCGAGTAGGTGAACGGCATCAGCACGATGGTGAGGAACGCCGGAATGGCGATCTCGTAGTCGGACCAGTCGATCGTCCGCACCGCGGTCATCATCAGGAAACCGACCACCACCAGGGCCGTCGACGCCGCCTCGAACGGCACGATCACCACCAGCGGCGCCAGGAACATCGCCAGCAGGAAGAGAACGCCGGTGACCAGGCTGGCCACGCCGGTCCGGGCACCCTCCCCGACACCTGCGGCACTCTCGATGTACGACGTGTTGCTGGAGGTGCTGGCCGCACCACCGGCCGCCGCCGCGATCGAGTCGACAAGCAGGATCTCCTTGGCCTTCGGCGGGGTGCCCCGCTCGTCGAGCAGGCCACCCTCCTGACCGACCGCCACCATCGTGCCCATGGTGTCGAAGAAGTCCGTGATCAACAGGGTGAAGACGAACATCAGCACGACCACCCAGCCGGCCCGGCCCCACGAGTCGAGCACGTTGAACTTGCCGAGCAGCGACAGGTCCGGCACGTCCACCACCGTCTTGGGCAGCTCCGGCACGTTCAGCGCCCAGCCCTTCGGGTTGGGCTTCCCGTCGACGAACGACGGGCCGATGTTGGCGATCGCCTCGACGATGACGGCAAGCACCGTGGAGGTCAGGATCCCGATCAGGATCGCGCCCTTGACCCGGCGCACCACCAGCACCAACGTGAGCAGCAGGCCCACCACGAAGACCAGCAGCGGCCAGCTCACCAGCTTGCCGCCGATGCCCAGGCCGACCGGCACTGTGGTGTTCGCGACGTCCGGGATCCGCCGGACGAAGCCGGCGTCCACCAGACCGATGATGGTCAAGAAGAGGCCGATACCGACGCCGATCGCCGTCTTCATCTGCGTGGGCACCGCGCGGAACACCGCGGTACGCAGACCGGTGAGCACCAGCACCGCGATGATCACACCCTCGATCACCACCAGGCCCATCGCGTCGGCCCAGGTCATCTCGGGGGCGATCTCGTACGCCACCAGGGCGTTGACGCCCAGGCCGGCGGCGAGCGCCAGCGGGAACCGGCCAACCACACCCATCAGGATGGTCATCAGGCCGGCGACCAGCGCGGTCGCCGCGGCCAGCGCCGGAATCGGGAGGGACTTGCCGTCACCGTCGACGGCACCGCCCAGGATCAAAGGATTGAGCACCACGATGTACGCCATCGTGAAGAAGGTCGCCAGGCCACCGCGTACCTCACGGCTCAACGTCGAGCCGCGGGCGGAGATCTCGAAGAACCGGTCGAAGCCGTTACGCGGGTGAGCGGGGTCGGGAGGTGTGCCGTTCTCGGGCGGCAATACTGCCATCAGGTCCTCGCAGGTGATCTTCCGGTTGTCGCGCGCATCGTCCCAGATCACCGACGGGCAGGGGAAGCGGATCGCGTACGCTTGCCCGATGCCGAACGACCAGCCACCGCGCCCCGCGCCGCTGGACCCACCGATGGTGCCGTTCGCCGTCGCCGGGCTGATCGCATGGGCGGTCGTCGGGCTGGTGCTGCTGGTCTTCTTCCGGGGCTGGCTGACCGAGCACCACCACGAGAACTGGCTCTGGACCTGCCTGGCCGGTTTCCTGTGGGGATTCCCCGGCCTCGCCGTCATGCTGCGTCACGACGCCAACCGACGCCGCCGCCGCCGCGCGAACTGAGCGCACCGGGCTACGCCGGCGCGAACGCTCAGGGGTGCCCGTACGGCTCCGCCGGCTCGGCCGACTCCACCGAGCCCGGCGCACGGCTGACCGACATGGCCTCGACCGCGCTGTCGTCGTACACCGTCGGGAGATCCTCCACCGCGGTCTCGGCGGCCTCGATCAACGTCTCGGAGTGGGCGCCGCAACCATGGTCGGCGCTGACCACCCGGCCGTCGTCCGGGGCGTAGAAGTTGCCGCACGCCCCGAACGCCTGGCGCATCGCACCCGCCAGCGGCAGGTAGAAGCCACAGGTGCCGCAGCGGGCGGCGGCCGGAGCGGCGGTGGAGATGGCCGCCGAAGGGCCGTGATCGCCGTCGTACCAGCGCTGCGCCGCGTCGGCACGGCCCTCCCGGGAGAGGACCCGCGCCCGGCCGAGACCCAGCTCCCAGGCCGTCTCCTCGACCGCGGGATCGTCGGAGAGCAGATAGCCGGGGACCAGCCGCTCGTCCTCCGGAGACGTCGGCAGCAGGTCACCAGGGCCGAGGTCACCCGGCTTGAGCCGCTCCTGCCAGGGCAGCCAGCCGGGCGCGAGCAGCGCATCCGGGCCGGGCAGCAGCACCGTCTCGCAGATGGTCACCGTCCGGCTGCGCGCCACACGGGTGACGGTGACCGCCCAGCGCCAGCCGCGGTAGCCGGCGAGACGGCATTCGAAGTAGTGGGTGACCAGCCGTTCACCCTCGGCCACGACCTGCAGGTGGTCGCCGACGTCGTCGGCGTCCACCTCGGTGATGCCAGCGCGGGCCACCTCGACGGCGTCGGCGCAGACCTGGTCGAGACGGGCGGCACGGGTGGAGGCGGGCCTGGTCACCCGACCATTGTTCCCCATGCTCCCCGCAGGGGTGACAGGGACTCCCGGGGAACCTTTCACCGCAGTGGTGCGGCGTACCTGGATCAGATGGGCGAGGATGGTGCACATGCCGCCGTACTCCCGCTCCGGGCGATCCGTCCTCGGGCGGACCGTCGGCACCGGCATCCGGGCCGTCCGACTGCTCCTGCGTGGTTCGGTGGGCAGCGGCCGCTGGGTGACCCGCCGGGCCGGTCGGGCCCGGACGCGGGGCGCCGGCGGCGAGGTCGGCATGATCCGCCTGTTCGATCTGCACGCCGTCTCGTGCGCGGGCGACACGCTAATCGCCATCGGTCTGGCCGGGACGATCTTCTTCAACGTGCCGCTCGGCGAGGCCCGCAGCAAGGTCGCGCTCTACCTGCTCGTGACCATGGTGCCGTTCGCGATGCTCGCCCCCGTGGTGGGCCCGCTGCTGGACCACTTCCGGCACGGCCGGCGGTACGCGCTGGCCGCGACCATGCTCGGCCGGGCGTTCCTGGCCTGGCTGATCTCCGACTACATCCACGGCTTCGGGCTCTATCCGGCCGCGTTCGGTGTGCTCGCGCTGTCGCGTGCGTACGGCGTGGCCCGGTCCGCGGCGGTGCCCCGGCTGCTGCCGGAAGGGCTGGGCCTCTCCCAGGTCGGAGCACGGGCCAGCGTCTACGGCACGGTGGCGGGGGCGCTGGTGGCCCCGATCGGGTTGGCGGCCTTCTGGTTCGGGCCGCAGTGGCCGCTGCGCGTCGCATCGGTGATCTTCCTGATCGGCATGGTGATCTCCCTGCGGCTGCCGCCAAAGGCGGACTCGGAGCCACCGGAGCGGGTCCCCCGCGCGCTGCGCGCGCTGAGCCGCCGCGGAGACCGGCCGCTGGGCCGGGGCCGACCTGCCGGTCGGTTGGTGATCGCCACCCTGATCGGCGCCGCGACGCTGCGCGCGGTGTACGGCTTCCTGCTGCTGTTCCTCGCCTTCGCCATCAAGAAGGGCGACCTGACCACCGACGTGTTCGGCCGGGATCTGGGCGCGGAGTGGGCGCTGGGACTGGTGGGCGGCGCGCTGGCCGTCGGCAGCTTCCTGGCGACCGCCGTCGGCACCCGGTTGCGCATCCACCGCCCGACCGCCATCCAGTCCAGCAGCATGATCATCGTGGCGGGGGTGGCGGTGCTCGCCGTCATCCAGTTCTCGCTGCTGATGGTGGCCCTGCTCTGTCTGGTGACCGCGCTGGTCAGTGGGGTGGCCAAACTCGCCGTGGACGCCTCGATCCAGGAGCGCATCCCGGAGCGGCTGCGGGCCAGTTCCTTCGCCCACTCCGAGACGGTCCTGATGCTCGCCTTCGTCGTCGGTGGTGGGCTCGGGCTGGTCCCGTTCGACGGCCGCACCGGCATCGCTGTCGCCGCCGGCGTGGGCATCCTGGCCGCCGTCCGGGGGGTGCTGGTCGCCGCTCGGCTACGCGCCGAGAAGCTCGCCGGCCGGCCGCTGGCTGACGACGAGCTGGCCGAGGACGAGCCGGTGACCGAGCCCGCGGATGTCGCCCCCACCTCGCCGGCTCCCACCCAGGCCCAGTCGCCGCAGCACGACGAGCCGGGGCTGGCGCCACCGGGCTACCACATCTACCGCCCCTCCTCGTCCGTCGGCGGCCCGGGCGGCGGAGCGGACGACGAGACCCGCCGGGAGTCCCCCGGCTCACTCTCGTGACCGGCCTGCTGGTGGTGACGGCGGTGCCGGCCGAGGCGGACGCCGTACGGGCCGGGCTGACCGACCCCAGCGTCACCGTCGCCCCGGTCGGGGTGGGCCCGGCGGTCGCGGGTGCCGCCACCGCACGGCTGCTGGCCCTGGCCGAGGCGGCCGGTCGCCCGTACCGCGCGGTGGTCAGCGCCGGCGTGGCCGGCGGCTTCACCGGGCGGGCCTCGGTCGGCGACACGGTGCTCGGCACCGCCAGCGTCGCCGCCGACCTGGGCGCCGAGTCACCCGACGGCTTCATCGGAATCGACGAGCTGGGCATGCCGCCCGCGCTCCTCGGCGGAGGCAGCGTGGTGCCCGCGGACCCGGGCCTGCTCGCGGCACTCCGGGCGGCCCTGCCGTCGGCTACGGCCGGCCCGGTGCTCACCGTCAGCACGGTCACCGGCACCGCCGCCAGCACCGATGAGCTGCGCCGTCGGCATCCGGAGGCGGTCGCGGAGGCCATGGAGGGGTACGGGGTCGCGGTCGCCGCCGCGCAGGCCGGGGTGCCCTTCGTCGAGCTGCGCACCATCTCCAACCCCATCGGCCCCCGTGACCGCGACGCCTGGCGGCTGCGCGAGGCCCTCACCGCGCTGACGACGGCAGCTCCGGCGCTGCGCTGACCGCGGGCACCCCGGACACCTCGAGCATCAGCGCCGACGGTCTGGTCGCCTGCAGCGCGAACCCACAGGCGCGAAGGAACTCGCGGTCGACGAACAACTCGGCGACCGCGTGCGCGGCGCGAATGCCGGCCCGTGTCATCTCCTCCGCCAACAGCTCGACAAGCCGCCGCCCGATGCCAAGCAACCGCAGGCCCGGGGCAACGACCACACCTTCCAGCACCAACTCACGCCGGTCGTCCAGATCCTCGCCCAGGAGCAGGTCGACGCTCCGCTCATGGGCCCGCAGCTCACCGACCGGCCCGCCGCCGGGCACCTCGGCGAGGAACCGCCAGGACGTGGCCGGCAGCCCGTCGGACGCGCGCCGGAAGACCACCCGCGCACGCGCCTCCGACCGCCACCGCCGCAAGTCCCGCCGCTTCCGGTCCAGGTCGTACGTCAACTCCGGAACCCGCACCGGCCACAACTTCTCCGGGAGCGTGTACGAGTGCGCCCACCAGGCGCCCGGCCAGTCCCTGAGGGTGCGGACCCGCCGGACGTCGAGGTGGGCCGGGTACCGACGGTCAGCCTCGTCCCGTGGCTCGTCGGCCGGCAGACCCAGCAGCCCGCCGCCCGCGGTGGAGGGCTCGTCGCCGGGCAGACGGAGCGCGAGCTCGCCCCCCGCGGCCGCGACCAGCCGCGCCACCGTCCGAAAGGCTGGCCCGCCACCCTGACCGGCCTCGATCCGCGCCAGCGTGCTCTTCGGGACGCCGGCCCGCTCAGCCAACTCCCGCTGGCTCAGATCGGCACGCCGACGAAGATCACGAAGCGCCGCGCCCACATCGATCGCATCCCCTCCGACTGCCACCCACCCATGGTTTTCTGCCCGGCGAACGCCGTCAACAGGCCTCCTTCCGCCTGTGGATAACCATGTGGACAACGTCACCCCTGCTGTGGGTATCCCCTCGGTCGGGCTGCTGCCGAATCCATCAGGCCCTGCCGAGTCGGTCGGGGCCCTGCCGAGTCGGTCGGGGCCCTGCCGAGTCCGTCGGGGCCCTGCCGAGCAGGTCGGGCCCTGCCGAGTCCATCGGGGCCCTGCCGAGCGGGTCGGGCCCTGCCGAGCCAAGCGCCTGGATGCCGTGGGTGCCCTCGTGGATCGGGTCGGTCGGGCCCTGTCGAGTCCGTCGGGCCCTGTCGAGCTGCCCCATGAATGGGGCGGGACGAGCCACCAAGATCGCCCCTCGGCGCCCGCTCACCGCCCGCGCCACCGCCGCCACCGCTCGCCGCAGGCGGTCACCTCGCCCCATGTGTGGGGCAGCTCGACAGGGCGCGACGTGACCTCACCCACCTCGACCGGAGGCCGGCCGAGCACCCCGCCTGAGCTGAACGGAAGCACCCCGCCCAGCCCGACGGGGACACTGCCGGCGCCCGCCGGGAGGCCGAGAGGCCAGGACGCCGGAAGACCAGGACGCCGGAAGGCCGGGACGCCGGAAGACCAGGACGCCGGAAGGCCGGGACGCCGGGAGGCAGAGAGCCCGAGGCCAAAAGCCCGAGAGGCCGGAAGGCCGGCTCCGGGCCGGGCCGGGCCCGGGCGGCCGGGCCCGGGCGGGGCGGGCCCGGGCGGGGCGGGCCGTCGTGGATCACAGTGGGCGGGGTGCGCGCGGGCTGCTGGCCGGGGGCGGGGCTAACGTGAGGGCGTGGCGCTCTCCCTTGCGATCTCGCCCTGCCCCAACGACACGTTCGTCTTCGACGCCCTGGTGCACGGGCGGGTGCCCGGTGCGCCGCCGGTCGAGGTGACGTACGCCGACGTGGACGTCACCAACACGGCGGCCGAGCGGGGCGCGTTCGACCTGGTGAAGGTCAGCTACGCGGCGCTGCCCTGGCTGCTCGACGACTACCACCTGCTGCCCTGCGGGGGCGCGCTCGGTCGCGGGTGTGGGCCGCTGGTCCTCACCAGGGGTGACCGCGCCGACCTGACCGGTGCCACGGTGGCGGTGCCCGGTGATCGGACGACCGCGTACCTGCTGTTCCGGCTCTGGTCAGCCGGGCAGGCACCGGCTCGGATCGAGGTGGTGCCGTTCCACGAGATCATGCCGGGCGTCGCGGCCGGTCGCTACGACGCTGGGCTGGTCATCCACGAGGCGCGGTTCACCTACCACCGGCACGGCCTGACCGCGCTCGTCGACCTCGGCGAATGGTGGGAGGCCGACACCGGGCTGCCCATCCCCCTCGGCGCGATCCTGGCCCGGCGCGGCGCCGTGGACCCGGTGGAAGCGGCCCGATGGATTCGCGAGTCCGTCCAGCAGGCCTGGGCGGATCCGGCGGCCAGCCGGGAGTACGTGCTCGCGCACGCCCAGGAGATGGAACTCGACGTGGTGGACCGGCACATCGGCCTCTACGTCAACGAGTTCACCGCCGACCTGGGCGAGGCCGGCTTCGCCGCGGTGACGGCGCTCCTCGACCGCGCCGCCACCGCCGGCCTGGTGCCTCAGACCTCCAGCTCGCGCGCCACCGCGTGGACCAGCTGAGCGATCTTCTGCGCCGTCTTCTTGTCCGGGTAACGGCCCCGGCGCAGGTCCGGCTGGACCTTCGCCTCCAGCACCTTGATCATGTCCTCGACGAGACCATGCAGCTCCTCGGCCGGCCGACGTCGCAGCTCCGCCATCGACGGCGGCACGTCCAGCAGCTTTACGCCCATGGCCTGCGCGCCCCGGCGGCTGTCCACCACGCTGAAGTCGACCCGCTGACCACCCTTGAGGTCGGTGACGCCCGCCGGCAGAGCACCCTTGGGCAAAAACACGTCGCCGCCCTCGTCACTGGTGACGAAGCCGTATCCCTTGGCCGTGTCGTACCACTTCACTCGACCCGTAGGCACCTGAAAACCCCTGCTTCACTTGAGCCGCTACTGCTCCCAGGCTAGCTGGATCATGCCGTCGAGCGCCGCTGGGAATCCGGTGAGATCGTCCAGCACCACGCTCGCCCCCGCCGCACGCAGCTCATCCGGGGAGCACGGCCCGGTCGCGACAGCGATTCCCGGCACCCCCGCCACACCCGCCGCCACCATGTCCGCCACGTGGTCACCGACGTAGTGGGTCGCGCCGTGCTCGCGCAGCGCGGTCGCCTTCTGCTCGGCGAACAGGTCACCGGCCAGCTCGTCCACCACGAGGCCGAGGTGGTCCAGGTGCAACCGGGCCAGTCGGCCGATCTTGGACGTGACGACGAGCACCCTTCCGCCCCGGGCACGGATCGCGTCGATCGCCTCCCGCGCGCCGGGCAGCGGCACCGTCGGTGTGATGGCGTACGCCGGATACAGCTCCCGGTACACCAGCACGGCCGCCTCGACCTGCTCCGGCGGGAACCAGTGCGCGATCTCGGTGCGCAGCGGCGGGCCGAGCCGGGACACGGCCAGGTCAGCGTCCACCGGTACGCCCGTCCTGGCGGTGAGCGCGCGATAGGCCGCGGCGATGCCGGGCCGGGAGTCAACCAGGGTCATGTCGAGATCGAATCCGACGGTCAGCGCGCGCATGTCGAGAAACCTACCGGGCGACCGCCTACCGGCCGGACGTCCGAGGGGCGCGACAGCCCCACCCCGGGCTAGCGTGGAAAGACGATGACCACCTCACTCGCCGACCACCTGCGGTCGCTGCCCGACGAGTCGCTGGCCGCGCTCCTCCAGCTCCGGCCGGACCTCGTCGTGCCCGTGCCGGCCGACGTCTCCGCCCTGGCCATCCGCGCCCAGTCCCGGGTCTCGGTGGCCCGGGCCCTGGACGGGCTGGACCAGTTCACCCTCGGAATCCTCGACGCCGCCCGGCTCACCCGGCACCCGGACGAGGGCACCACGGCCACCGACGCCGTGCTCGCCATGGCGACCACCGGGCCGCACCCGCCGGCGCCGACGGCCGTCCGCGCCGCCGTCAACCGGCTGAGGGCGCTCTTCCTGCTGTACGGCCCCGAACACGCCCTGCACGTGGTGCCGGCCGTCGACGAGGTCTCCCCGTACCCCGCTGGCCTCGGCCGACCCGCCGCGGAGCTGGACCCGCGCACGGCCGCGCTCTGCGCGGACCCGGCGAAACTGCGCCGGACGCTGCTCGCGGCACCCCCGTCGGCCCGGGCGATCCTGGACCGGTTGGCGGCCGGACCACCCGTGGGCAGCGTGCCCCCGGGCGCGTTGCAGGCACCGCCGATCGGCGGGCAGGACGCCGTCCTCGCCGACCCGACCAACGGTGGTGCGCCGACCGGCTCGCCGGTGCGCTGGCTGGTCGACAACCGGCTGCTGGTCAGCGTCTCGGCCGGCTCGTCGACGGCCAGCGGCACGGTCGAGCTGCCCCGCGAGGTGGGGCTCCTGCTGCGCCGCGACAGTGGCCCGCTCGGGCCGCTGCGCACCAGCCCGCCGCCGGTGGCCACCGCGCCCCGCGAGCCCAAGGCGGTCGACTCGGCCGGCGCCGGGCAGACGATGGAGGTGGTCCGGCACACCGAGGGGCTCTTGGAGCAGCTCGCGGCCGAACCCGCGCCGGTGCTGCGCTCCGGCGGCATCGGCGTCCGGGACCTGCGCCGACTGGCGCGTACCGCCGGCCTGGACGAGCCGACCACCGCGCTGCTGCTGGAGGTGGCGTACGCGGCGGGGCTCGCCGGTGAGCTGGAGATGCCCGGCTCGACCACCGGCCGGTACGGGGCGGATCAGCAGGTGCTGCCGACCGGCGGGTACGAGGTGTGGCGGGCCGCCTCGCTGGCCCAACGGTGGGAGCACCTGGCCCACGCCTGGCTGACGATGACCCGGCAGGTCGGCCTGGTCGGTAGGCGTGACGACCGGGACCGGCCGATCACCGCGCTGTCCGCCGAAGCCGAGCGGGCCGGTGCTCCGGCCACCCGGCGAGCGGTGCTCGGTGTGCTCGCCGACCTGGAGCCGGCGACCGCGCCCACCGCCGAGGAGGTGCAGGCCCTGCTGGACTGGCGGGCGCCGCGGCGCAGCCGGGGTCGGGAGGCCGCCCACCGGGAGGTGCTGGCCGAGGCGGCGCAGCTCGGCGTGACCGGCCTGGGGGCGCTCACCTCGTACGGGCGGTTGTTGCTGGGCGAGCTGACGTCGGCCGACGAGCCGGGCGGCGACCCCCTGGGGTTGCACATGGACGCGGAGAGTGGCGATCCGTCCAGTGCCGCGCGGGCGTTGGACGCGCTGCTGCCCGCCCCGGTCGATCACTTCCTGGTGCAGGCCGACCTGACCGTGGTGGTGCCGGGGCCGCCCGAGCCGGCGCTGGCCGCCGAGTTGGAGGCGACCACCGAACCCGAGTCGGCCGGTGGGGCGAGTGTGCACCGGGTCACCACGGCGAGCGTGCGGAGGGCGCTGGACGCCGGTTACACGGCCGACGACCTGCACGAGCTGTTCCGGCGACGGTCGCGTACCCCGGTGCCGCAGGGGCTCAGCTACCTGGTGGACGACGTGGCCCGTAAGCACGGTGGGCTGCGGGTCGGGTCGGCCGGGGCGTACCTGCGCAGCGATGACGAGGCGCTGCTCACCGAGGTGCTGGCCGACCGGCGGTTGGAGTCGTTGACGCTGCGGCGGCTGGCGCCGACGGTGCTGAGCACCCCGTACCAGGTCAGCCGGCTGCTGGGCGCGCTGCGGGACGCCGGGTACGCGCCGGTGCAGGAGGACGGCACGGGCGGCACGATGTTGTCCCGACCCCGGATCTGGCGTGCTCCGGCACGGGTCGCGGTGACCACCAGGACGCTCGATCCGCTGGCCGCCCCGAAGCTGCCGATGCCCCGGCTGCTCGGGGTGGTGGAGCACATCCGGCGGGGCGACGCTGCGGCGCGGGCGGCCCGCCGGGCGCCTGCCGTCGTCCGGGGCGGGGCAGCAGGGCTGGGCGGTGGCCCGGTGCCCGCGCACACGCACAGCGAGGCACTTGCCGTGCTCCAGCAGGCGGTCCGCGACAAGGCGCTGGTCTGGGTCGGGTACGTCGACGCACACGGGGCGACCGCGTCCCGGCTGGTCAAGCCGGTGTCGATCGGCGCCGGCTACCTGCGGGCCGAGGACGAGCGGACCGAGATGCTGCACACCTTCGCGCTGCACCGGATCACGGCGGCGGTGCTGGCGGACTGAACAGGGCTCAGCCGCCGCTGGTGTGCCAGCTCAGCGGCGGCTGCGCCGAAAGGTGCCGACCACCGAGACGGCCAGCAACAGGGCGAAGCCGGCGCCGGCGGACTCACCGACCGAGTCGACGAAGCCCTGCCGCAGCACCAGCCAGCCGAAGAGGAACCACCCGACGAGGAGCGCCGCGGCGAGGGCGTACGCGACCACTGTCGCGCGGGACACCTCGTCGGGTGGCGCGTGTTCATGCTCTGCGATCACGTCACGGTCGACCGTCATGCCCAGCCTCCCCGCCCGGTGCGGCCCTGGACTCCCAAGAGTGTCACTCCCGGGACGGCTGTGACAGGGGATAAACCCCGAGTCGGGCGGGATGTTCAGGTGCCGGGGCGGCGGCCGATCAGCACCACCCGGGTGCCGATCTTGCCCAGCTCCCACATCCGGACGGCGTCGGCGTGCAGCAGGTTGACGCAGCCGTGCGAGCCGATCGACTTGTCGTGCAGGTAGGTAGTGGTCTCGTGGAACCCCATGCCCTGGGTGAAGTGCTGCCAGTACGGCAGCCACACCTCGTACGGGTTGGACCACTCCTTCGGATTGCGGTAGTTGACGGTGTAGGTGCCGGACGGGGTGCGGTAGCCGGACATGCCGGTGCGCGTCACCGTCGGCGCCATGATCACCTTGCCGCCCCGGACCGCCCACACGGTCTGCCGGGTCAGGTCCACGCAGAAGGTGGTGCCGGTGCCGGCCTTGCAGCTTTTCGTGTCGGTGGTGGCGAGTCGCTGGGCCACGTCCAGGGTGGTCGGTCCGGCGCGTCCCTCGACGGGGCGAATGCCGTACCTCTTCTGGAACTTCTTGATGGCGGCGCAGTCGGCGGCGGACTGCCGACCGTCGACCGTGACGGCCCCGAACCCGCCCAGCCGGGCGAGGTACGTCTCCACGGCTCGCTGGTGCTGGCCCTGCGGACAACCGGCGACTGTCGGCGTACCGGTGCTCGGGGTCGGGGTCGGGGTCGACGCCGTGCGGGTCGGCTTCGGCGTGGGTTTCCGGGAGGGTTTCGGGGTGGGCGCGGCCGGCGTGGGCCGGCCGCGCTGGCCCGGCCCGGACGTGCCGCTCGCCCCCGTTGCCTGTTCCGCCGCACCGACCGGGGCGGCTCCCCCGCCACCACTCCCACCGGACTGCGGATCGAACGTGCACGCGCCGGCACCGACCAGCACGACCACCGCCAGGGCAACCAGCCGGGAAGTGCTCCGGACACGCCTCATGGCACCTCCCCTGGACAGTCGTCCCTTTGCTAGACGTTCGTGAGTGCCGTCCTGGTTGCACCCGGTGCTCATCTTTCTTTCGACGTTCTCCGCCGTGCAACACTGGATGGTCGGCCAGCGGCGGGTATGCGACCCGTTCCGGCCGGACGGCCAACCGAGGAGAGGACGCTGGCGTGAGTGGTGGACCCCTGATCGTGCAGTCGGACAAGACCCTGCTGCTGGAGATCGACCACCCCGACGCGCAGGCCTGCCGGATGGCGATCGCGCCGTTCGCGGAGCTGGAACGCTCGCCGGAGCACGTGCACACCTACCGCCTGACCCCGCTGGGTCTGTGGAACGCCCGCGCCGCGGGGCACGACGCCGAGGGTGTCGTCGACTCGCTGATCAAGTACTCCCGCTACCCGGTGCCGCACGCCCTGCTGGTGGACGTGGCCGAGACGATGGACCGGTACGGCCGGCTCCAGCTCGCCAACGACCCGGCGCACGGGCTGGTGCTGCGCGCGCTCGACCGGCTGGTGCTGATCGAGGTGGCCAAGAGCAAGAAGCTCGCCGGGATGCTCGGCGACAAGATCGACGACGACACGATCCGGGTCCACCCGTCCGAGCGGGGCCGGCTCAAGCAGGCGCTGCTCAAGCTGGGCTGGCCGGCGGAGGACCTGGCCGGTTACGTCGACGGTGAGGCGCACCCGATCGAGCTGGCCGAGGCCGGCAAGGACGGGCGCAAGCCGTGGACGCTGCGGTCGTACCAGCGGGAGGCCGTCGAGGCGTTCTGGGCCGGCGGGTCGGGCGTGGTGGTGCTGCCGTGTGGGGCCGGCAAGACCCTGGTCGGGGCGGCGGCGATGGCCGAGGCGAAGGCGACCACGCTGATCCTCGTCACCAACACGGTCGCCGGCCGGCAGTGGAAGCGGGAGCTGATCGCCCGCACGTCGCTGACCGAGGAGGAGATCGGCGAGTACTCCGGCGAGCGCAAGGAGATCCGCCCGGTCACCATCGCCACGTACCAGGTGCTCACCTCGCGGCGCGGTGGCGCGTTCACCCACCTGGACCTGTTCGGCGCCCGCGACTGGGGCCTGGTCGTCTACGACGAGGTGCACCTGCTGCCCGCGCCGATCTTCCGGTTCACCGCGGACCTCCAGGCCCGCCGTCGGCTGGGCCTCACTGCCACTCTGGTACGCGAGGACGGCCGGGAGGGCGACGTGTTCAGCCTGATCGGCCCCAAGCGGTACGACGCGCCGTGGAAGGACATCGAGTCGCAGGGCTGGATCGCCCCGGCCGAGTGCGTCGAGGTCCGCGTGACCCTGACCGACGCGGAGCGGATGTCGTACGCGACGGCGGAGGCCGAGGAGCGGTACCGGATGGCGGCGACCGCCCGCACCAAGCTGCCGGTGGTCAAGGCGCTCGTCGACCGGCACCCGGAGGACCAGGTCCTGGTGATCGGCGCGTACATCGACCAGTTGCACCAGATCGGCGAGTACCTCGACGCGCCGATCGTGCAGGGCTCGACCACGAACAAGGAGCGGGAGCGGCTGTTCGACGCGTTCCGCACCGGGGAGATCCGCACACTGGTGATCTCGAAGGTCGGCAACTTCTCCATCGACCTGCCCGAGGCGGCGGTGGCGATCCAGGTGTCCGGCACGTTCGGGTCGCGCCAGGAGGAGGCGCAGCGGCTGGGTCGGGTGCTCCGCCCGAAGGCCGACGGCCGGCAGGCGCACTTCTACACGGTGGTCTCCCGGGACACGATCGACACCGAGTACGCGGCGCACCGCCAGCGCTTCCTGGCTGAGCAGGGGTACGCGTACACGATCGTCGACGCCGACGACGTCCTCGGCCCGAAGCTGCCGACTGTCGACTGAACGCGGGCGGCTGCGGTAAGCCGGGGCGGGTTTCAGGGTCGGGCCGGCGGGTCGGCGTCGAGCAGTCCGGTCAGCAGGATCCGCAGGGTCGTGTCGAAGAGATCGCGCTCGGCGGGCGGCCGCGCGGGTCGACTGAACGCCGCGGCGAGGTGCGGGTAGGCCGCGACGTCCACCTCGGCGAAGCTGACCGAGCGGGAGCTGGCCTCGCTGCGGGCGAAGAGGCTCACCACGCCGGTCATCATGCCGATGGCCTCGAACTTGGCGGTCACCGCGCTGTCGACCGGCTCCAGAACCCCCAGGCAGGCGTCGAACCAGGCCAGGCTCTCCGGGCCGGGCGCGGACATCCGGTTGATCGTGTCGAGCAGCCAAGGGTGGTGCCGGAAGAGCGCCCGTTGCCGGCCAGCCAGCAGGAGCATGCCGTCGAGCCAGTCGGCGTTCGGCTCCGGGTACGGCCGTAGTTCGCCGACGACCCGGTCGGTCATCAGGTCCAGCAGGTCGTCGCGGGACGACAGGTGGCGGTAGAGCGCGCCGGCGCTGGCACCCAGCGCGGTGGCGACGGCGCGCATCGACACCGCCGCGATTCCTTCGGCGTCAGCCAGGGCGATGGCGGCGGTGACGATGGCGCCCCGGTTGTGGGTCGGGGTGGGGCCGCGGCTGCCGCGTACGGGGCGGGCCCAGATCGACTGCCGGTCGGCGCCGCCCGGGTCGGAATTCGTAGGTGCGTCGCTCACCGATCCACTGTAAACTGCGTACAGTGTTCGCAGTTTCATCCATCGGGGGTGGGCACGCATGGAACGGATCACGGCACACGACGGCGCGTCGATCGTGCTGCACTCGACAGGAGCCGGACCGGGCATCGTGGTGGTGCACGGCGGCGGGATCACCATCGACGTCTACCGGCGGCTCGCCCAACGGCTGGCCGACCGCTTCACGGTGCACCTCTACAACCGGCGAGGGCGGGCGGACGCCACCCCCCGCGCTCAGCCGTACACCTTCGACCAGGACATCGACGACCTCGCCGCGGTGCTGAAGCACACCGGCACCCGCAACGTCATCGGGCAGAG
This sequence comes from Micromonospora sp. NPDC049114, assembly GCF_040648635.1. Classification (NCBI taxonomy): domain Bacteria; kingdom Bacillati; phylum Actinomycetota; class Actinomycetes; order Micromonosporales; family Micromonosporaceae; genus Micromonospora; species Micromonospora sp. NPDC049114. The sequence goes on from NZ_JBEZEA010000001.1 coordinate 978,349, forward strand.
TTCCGGCGGTTTCATCGCCCTGCAGGCCGCGGTGCGGCTGCCGATCGACCGGCTCGCGCTCTACGACATCGCGATCGACATCGACGGTGGCTTCCCCACGGCATGGCTCGACGAGGCACGACAGGCGGCGCGCGACGGTGACATCGCCCGCGCGATGGCCATCACCGACGCCGGCATCAACACCCACAACCCGGCCACCAGACTTCCGCTGCGGGTCCGCGTCGCGCTGGTCCGGGCGTTCCTGCGTACGCCGATCGGCCGGACGATGGCCGACCTGCTGCCGATGACCCTCGACGAGACGAACCAGATCCGACTGCGTGGCGGCCCGGCCGAGGCGTGGTCGGGGGTGAGCGCGGACGTGCTGCTGGCCTACGGGGCCGCGGGGCCGCCCTACTACGCCGACCTCAACGGGAAGCTGGCTCGCGCCCTCCCACGAGCGAGGGTCCTGCCGATCCCGCGCAGCGGCCACGACGGCCTGAACCGGGCGCCGAGCAGGATCATCGAGCCGATCGCAGCATTCTTCGGGGCCCCGGTGAGCCCGGAGCGGGCAAACCAGCTCTGAGCCCCCCGGCACCAACCAACCCACCCGGTCAACGGCCCTGCCAGCCGTGCGCGGCGACGCTCAGCGAGAGAAGCGGTTCACCAGCACCGCCAGTCGCCGGTCGTGGTCGGCGCGGCGGAGCCGGCCGCTGCGCATCAGCGTGACCAGACCGTGCAGGCCACTCCAGAACGTCTCGGTGACCGCCTCCAGGTCGTCGTCACCGGCGATCGGACGCACCGCGTCGGCCAGCTCGGCGAACCCCCGGGCCAGGTCGGTCGGAACGTCCTGGCTGGCGAACGGCAGGTCCACGGCGAGGGTGAACATCGCGTCGTAGAGGGCGGGCCGCTGTTCGGCGAAGGTGGTGTACGCCGCGGCGACGTCGGCGATCGCCTGCCGGGGGTCGGCGGCCGAGGTCCGGGCCGCGGCCAGGGCGGTGGCCAGCTCGGCGAAGCCCTCGACGGCGACCGCCGCCATGATGGCGTCCTTGCCCTTGAAGTGGCTGTAGAGGACGGGCTGACTGTATTCGATCTCAGCGGCGAGCCGCCGGGTGGTCACCGCGTCCCAGCCCTCGGCCAGGGCCAGGTCGCGTGCGGCGGCGACGATGGCCCGTTCCCGTTCCGCCCGCTCGCGCTCCCGGCGCGTCTGAGTCGACATGACAAAACCCTAGCACTGCTAGCGTTGCTGTCGTCGCTCTGCTAGCGTCGCTCTTGCATCTAGCGGCGCTAGCAATTGGAGCGGATCATGTTGTCACCCCTCGCCTACGGACTCGCCGTCGTGCTCAGCCTCTTCGTCGTCTTCATCGGTGCGCGGTTCCTGCTGGTGCCGCAGGCCGCAGCCGCCGGGTACGGCGTGCCGGCCCGGCCGGACGGCGATCCCGCCTACCTGACGGTCAAAGGGCTCAAGGACCTCACCTTCGGGCTGATCGGACTCGCCCTGATCGCCTTCACCACTGCAGACGCGGTCGCGTGGTTCATGCTGGTCGTCGCGCTCGTCCCGCTGGGCGACACCCTCATCGTGCTGCGCAACGGCGGAACGAAGGCCGTGGCCTTCGGCATCCACTTCGCGACGGCCGCGGTAGTCCTCCTCGACGCAGTCCTGCTGTTCGCCCTGTAACCAACCCCTACCCTTCCCGGGGTTGATCAAGAGGTTTGCGTCACCGACGGGCCGATCGGTGACGCAAACCTCTTGATCACCGCAGCCGGGGCCGGGGGCCGGAGGTCAGGGGGTGGGGGGTGGACAGCGGTCGGGGAGGTTGACCTCGCCGGGGCGCAGGTCGAAGCTGTCCATCGTGAACCACTCGTCGAGTTCCGGGTCGAAGAGGTTCTGCAGGCCGAACTGCAACACCTGCCACCACCGGGCCGAGTCGTGCTGGTCGACGTAGATGTCGCCGAGTGCGAGCGGGAACCGGAAGAACTCCCCCGGCACTGTGGAACCCCCGACCACGCCCACCCGCCAGTGGTCCACGTGCCGGTCCTTCTCTCCCTGCAGGATCTCCGGGCCGACATAGCGGGCGGTCTTCAGCTTGTCGTTGAAGATCTGCCGGTTGAAGAACCCCGGCACCTTGCTGCACGGACGCGGCGGGAACAGCGGGATGTTCGGCCACTTGTAGGTGAGCGTGTAGAGGGTGTTCTCGTAGATCAGGTTCGTGAACCAGATCGGGTGCTGCGGCCCGCCGGCGACCATCTGGCTGTTGCCGTCGCGGCCCTGCCAGCTGAACGGGACGTCGATGCCGAGGTCCCGCACGATGTACCGGCCGGTGCCGCGGAAGTCCGCCGGCAGCAGCGGCGGCCGCGGCTCGCGCGTGTCAGGGGCCGGAGGACCGTCCGCCCGGACCGCGCGGGGCAGCGGCGCCGCCGCCGGACCCGGCGCGACCACGCCGAGGGCGAACAGGCCGCCGGCAACGGCCGACACCACCATCCGATGGGTACGCCTCGACGCCATCTGCCCTCCGCCGGGTGAGAGTCCACCTGCTTTCGGCGCAGCGTATGAGCAGGAAAAACGTGAGAGCCGGCGGAAGGCTGCCGCTCCACCTGACGAGTGACGGGACGCGCACCGGCCCGGGACCAGAATCGGTCCCAGGCCGGCCTCACGCGAACCTGCCTACTTGATCAGCTTCCAGGGACCGGACCTGTCACCGGGCTCCTGGCCGCGCGTCCACCACTTCGCCTCGTAGACGTGCCCCTTGAACGTCACCCGGTCGCCGGCGTCGTAGACCTTCGTGAGCGTCCAGGCCGCCGGGCTGTTGTCCGGGGGGGTCGGGGCGATCTCCTCCCAGGACCCGTTGCGGTCACCCGGCTTCTGGTTGCGGGTGTACCACTGGGCCCGCCACTTCCTACCGTCGTACATCGCGAAGTCACCCGCGTTGAAGATCCGCGACGCGGTCCAGATCGCCGTGCCGTCCTCGGTCATGGCGATTTCCTGCCACGCGCCGTTGGCGTCGGCGCCCGGCTTCTGGTTCTTCGTGTACCAGGAGGCCACGAAGACCCGGCCCTGGTAGGTGACCCGGTCGCCGTCGTTGTAGACGGTCGACGAGCTCCACTGGGCCGGCAGGTTCACCGTCAGGACGGCGGTGGCCTGCACCGGAGCGAGGTGGTCGTCGCCCGCGTACGACGCGGTGAGCGTGTGCTGGCCACCCGCGAGGCCCGCCGGCAGGGTGAACGTCGCCGTGCCGTTGGTCAGCGCGGCCGAACCGCGGACGGTCGTGCCCTCGCGCAACTCCACCGCGCCGGTGACCGGCGTGCTGCCGGCCGCGACCTGCACGGTCACCGTCGCCGCCGTACCCCAGTTGGTCGGGGCGACGGTGACTGTCATCGTCGGGACCTGCTTGGCGATCGTGAACACGGCCGGCTGGGCCACCGCCTCGCCGCCGTCGGCGCTCTTCGCGGAGACGATCCAGCCGTACGAGGTGCCCGGCAGGAGCGTGTCCCAGGTCGCCGTGGCGACGCCGTTCGAGGTCACCTCGTCGGTGCCGATCGTGCCGGCCGGCACGTACGCGGCGAGCGAGTCGGTGCCGAAGGACGTCTTGCGGGTGCTGAGATCCACCGGCAGGGTCAGGTTGTCCTCCGAGCCGTTGTAGCGCGGCTTGGGCTGGCTACCGTCCTGGCGGATGTCGTACTCGGTCGCACCGAAGTTCTTCAGGAACGGCGAGTACGTGTCGATGTGCATCTCGGCCCGGTCCACGTCGAACTGGAGCAGGCGCAGGAAACTCGCGCCGAACTGCAGCCGGTCGGTGGCCTTGTGGTCCGGCTTGCCGTCGCCGTTGACGTCGATGGTGCCGTCGGGAGCGACCCGCGTCGGCCACAGCTCGGCGGCGGTGACCGTATAGAACTGGTAGTCCGCCAGCAGCTCGACGACGTCGTGGCTGACCGTCACGCCGATCTTCGACTTCAGGTTGGTGCCGACGCCGTGCTCGTGACCGGCGAGGACCAGAAAGACGTTCGGGTTGACCTCGACGACCTGCCTGAACAGCGGAGAGCCGTCCGGAGCGGAAAAGTCCGCACCCCGCCCATCCGGGTTGGCCGACGGCTTCAGATAGTCGTGGGAGAGCAGGATCCCGTTGCGGTCCTTGTACCGCTTGAAGATCGAGTCAGCCCACTTGGCCTCGGCCGGCGTCACGCCGTACGACAGGCCGACCGCCACGAAGTCCAGGCCACCTGCCGAGAAGAGCAGGTAGTTGTTCTGGTTGTCCTTGCCCGGCGTGACCGACCCGTCGGCGTTCGTCTTCTCATCCCAGGCGTGGTATTCGGTGCCCTTCGGCCAGCCCTTCGCCGTCCCGTAGTACCGGTCCGCGCTGAAGGTCCGGCTGAACCGGGACGTGGGGCCCGTCTCGGCGCCCAACTGGTCGTCGTGGTTGCCCGCGATGACCTGGTTGACGACACCGTTGTCGTCGAGGATCTTCTGGAAGCCCGAGGCCGTGGCCAGCTCCTTCTCGACCTGCTCGTGCAGACCGGGCCGCTTCAACGAGCCGTCCGGGTTGGTGGCCAGCGGGTCGTAGTAGTCGTTCTCGATGACGTCGCCGGTGTGCGCGGCGTACGCGATCTTGCGGCTGGCCGCGTTGTCGGCGATCCACTGCATCTGCTCGCGGTACGCCGCCGACCAGATCGCCTGCTCCTCGGCCGTCTCGACGTCGGAGGGCTCGGCGTTGCCGTCGAAGTCGTCGTACGTCCCGCCGGCCGCACCCTCGGTGATGTACTGGGTGTCGGTGAAGTGCGCCAACGAGAAGTCGTACGAACTCGGATCCTCGAAGCGGTCCTTGTCGTTCTGCGCCGACGCGTCGTGCGGCGACAGGTCGTCGGCGAACGGGTCCTCACCGGTGACCAGCACGTGCACCACGCCGCCGTCGCGGTAGCCGGCCTCTATCTGCGCGGTCAGGACGGTGTCCTGCCCGGACTGCCCCCGCGAACTGGTGAGCACGACCCACTTCCTGGTGGCCGGATCCCACGCCCGCAGCGCCACGATCCGCGCCGGATCGATGGTGCCGGACCAGCGCAGCGTCGGCTCCTGCTTTGTTGCGCCCAGCGGCAGGTCGTACCGCTGGAAGACCACCCCACGACTGGACGGGGTTTCGATGGTCGCGCCGTCGAGCGGACGCAGCGAGGCGACGTCCACGGTCTTGTCGTGCTGCACGTCGAGCGTGGTCGGCACGTCCGCCGCCTCGCCCAGGTAGCCGCCGGTCGGCAGGACCACGTCCGCCTTGGTGAACGTGGCGGTCAGCCCGACGCCCTCGGCGCCGGGGATCCGGGCGGACAGTTCGGCCGAGAGCGGGTCGGTGTTCTTGACCGTCGAGTTCAGCTCGGTCGGGACGTCCGGGATGCTCGCGCTGCTGAAGCGCACCTCGCGGGTGGCGGTGTTGCCGAGCGCGTCGGTAGCCGTCAGCGCGATGGTGTGCTCACCGGCCGGCAGGCCGTGGCCGATCTGGTCGCCCTGCTTGACGGGAGCGCCGTCGAGGGTGATGACGGGCGTACCGACCACGCCGGAGGCGTCCTTGATCGTGACGTTGAGCGCGACTGTCGACGTCAGCCGCTGCCCGGCCGCCGGGACACTGCTGGAGATCTCCGGGGCGGTGTTGTCGGTGGTGAAGCGCCGCGTCGAGGTCTTCTCCCCGACGACAGCCTTGATGGTGTGGGGGCCGTCCGCGATCGTGGTCGTGTCCACGTCGGCGCGCTTGCCCAGCGCCGGCAGCGCCGTGCCGTCAGGCGCGGTGACGTCGAACAGGACGGTCCTGGTCAGTACCGCGTTGTAGCTGCTGCCGCAGGTGCCGTCGCCGAGGTACGTGGTCACCTGGGAGCCGGCGGGGTAACTCGCCGAACCGATGGTGACAGTGGTCTGCGCGATCGAGCGGGTCAGCTGGGTCGCCTTCGCGCCGGTCGGCAGCAGCTCGAAGTCCCGCAGCGTGAAGTCGTCGAAGTTGTCGCAGCCGCCGGGCTTGGCGCTGCCGTGGTCGTTGCCCGCGACGAACTCCACGGCGTTGACGCCCGGCACCAGCCACTCGTTCGGGAACGCGAGGTCGGCGACCTCCTTCTCCCACATGCCGATCTCCAGCGGGATGCCGTTGATCAGCACCTTGTTGTCGTACCCGTTGTCGCTGCCGTTGCCGCCGACGAACACCTTGAGGTGCGCGTCGCCCCCGCTGCCGAGAGTGTCGACGGTACGGGTCGTCGGGGCGCCGTCGATGGTGAAGTGGAACTCGGCGTCCCGGTTGGCCCCGCAGGTGGCGTCGCCCAGCGCCAGCGTGGCGGCTGTCGTCTCCGCCTTCGTCACTGTCGTGCCGCTCGTGGTGACGAGGTACGTGGTGCCGGCCGTCACCGTGCCCGCAGTGCTCAGGGTGAGGCTCGTCGCCGCCCGGGTGAGGGTGAAGTCGTCGTGGTTGGCGCAGGTCGCGCCGTTGAGGGTGCCGTTGTAGTCGCCGGTGCGGACCTCGACGACGTTGTCGCCCAGCTGCAGGAACCCGGTCGGGAACGCCAGCCTGACGTCCTCGGCTCCGGTGGCGCCGTAGTCGCCGCCGAGATCGACCCGGTGGCCGTTGACCAGCGCGTAGTTCTGGTAGCGGGCCTCGATCGAGTTGCCGGCCGCGACCGCGAGGCCGAGGGTGGCGGTTCCGGTGGCCAACGCCTCCGCGTTCTCGGCGGTTTTGTCGTCGATGGCCAGCGACTCGACATGGTCCTTGCCGCCGCTGGACAGCGCGGCGATGACGGGCTGGGTGCCGTGTACGCGGGCACCGTCACCGGGGGTGACCGCCGCCGCGCCGGCCGGAGCGTTGTTGACGTCGACGGTCACGGACGTCTTCGCGCCGGACTGGGTCGTCGCGCTGACGGTGTGCGTACCGTTGGTGAGCCTCGTGGTGTCCAGGTCGGTCCGCAGGCCGGACGTGCTGCCCGGCTCGCCGGAGATGACGAAGGTCAGAGCCTGGTTGAGCAACTTCGCCGAGCTGCCGCAGGTGCCGTCGCCGAAGTTGTAGCTGAACAGGTTCTGCTCGCCGTCGGCGACCACGCCGAGCAGGCTGAGGCTGATGCTGCTCAGCGCGTAGTCGTCGTAGTTGGGGCAGCGGCCGCCCTCACCGTTCGGCAGCTCCTCGTAGCCGACGGCGGTCTTGGTGGTCGTGTCGACCCAGTTCGCTCCGGCCTGGACGGTGATGGTGTTCGTGCCGACCTGCAGCCAGTCACCGGGGAAGTCGAGCGTGCCGACCTGACCACCGGGGATGTCCGGGAGGTACACCCGGTCGGCCGCGGCGGTGTGGCCGTTGACGGTGATGTAGTTGCGGTAGCGGGCCTCGGTGCCGTTGCCGCCCATCTCGAAGGCGAAGTGGGCGGTGCCGGCGGTCCGCTCGGCGCTGATCTTGTCGCCGTCGACCGCGAGCGTGGTCACCGAATCGTTCTCGGTGACCGGCTCGACGACGACGGGGACCTTACCCTCGATGTTCTGCCCGTCGCTCAGGCTGATCAGCGGCGCGTTACCGCTGGTCAGGGTCGTCTGTGCTCCGGCGAGGGCGGGGCTGAGGGTCGTCGCCGGTCGGCGATGAGGAGGAGCGCCACCGCGGACAGGAGTCCGCGTGATCGCTTCCTACGCGCACGTGGAGCGTGCGTCATGGCGAGGTTTCTCCTTTGTTGGGTGCGAGGAACCGCCAACGCCGAGCACCGGAATGCCGACCACGGCGGGCACGGGGGGCCAGAGCGGGTGGCCGGTCTCAGGACGGGCGGGCGTGGGCGACCCGCCGGCGACGTACCTGGTGTCGCAGCAGCGCGACGACTGCCGCGAGGAGCAGCAGGGGGCCGACGCTCCCGGCGACCTTCCAGGCGGTGGCGCGGTCGTGGCCGACATCGCTCGCCCCGCTGGCCACGGCGGCGGGCACGTCCCCGAGCACCCAGTCGTGGGAGTACGCGTCGGCGCCGTACACCTGGCGTTTGCCCTGGGGCCCGGTCGCCACCGTCCGGTACGCGGGGTCGAGGTCGCTCAGCATCCGGACCTCAATGCGGGCGACACCGACCGGACCTGGGCAGGTGTAGCCGACGTCCACACCGGAGGCTGCGAGACCGCTCGCCTTCCCGACAGTGCCGGCGCATGCGTGACCGTCGCTGCTGAGCGTGAGCTGCCGGAGCAGGTAGCTCGCGAACTGCGTCGACGACGCGAGCACAGTGCCGTCCGAGTCCCGGGTGTCGACGGCCCCGTCGAGCAGGACGCGGTCCTGCGGCAGCAGGCCGAGGTGAACGCCGAGCAGGGTCAGTTCGTCGACGCCGCCCGCCTTCCACGTCAGATGCACCACCTCGGGACGGGCCGCGTCCGCCGCGATGGTCACCGTCTGCGGATAGCCGTACGGGTGGGCCTCGGCAGGGACGGCCATGGCGAGCAGGGTGAGGGTGAACGCCACCGCGATCACGACGCGGCGGGACCACCGTGCGGTTGAGGGCATGCCAGCGCTCCGGTCTACAGGTGCTGTGGCACGCCGGTGGGCGCGGCCGTTCGGTGACCCTGCCGGCCGTTGGCGAACTCGCCAGGCGAGCTTGATGAGAAGCGGGCGCAGCGCGGATGAACAGTTAGTTGATCAACTGCGCTGCGGGCAACAGCCCTTCGAGGTCGCCATCCGGCAGAGGGCGGAGCGGTCTCCGGCACACGGTCCGTCGCTCGTCCGCCACGCAGGTCCTCGCGTAAGGTCGCAGGGTGCCATCACCGCTGACCCCCGTGCCCCTCGGGACGGCTGCCCCCCAGGGCTCCCCGGCTCCATCTTCGGACCTGACGTTCGTCGAGTTCTTCGCCGGCGTCGGGTTGATCCACGAGGCGCTTGCGCCCCTCGGGTGGTCATGCCTCCTCGCCAACGACAACGACCCTCGGAAGGTAGCGGCCTACAAGCGGAACTACTCGACGCCCATCGATGACTCCGACATCCGTGAGCTGCCTACCGAGAAGATCCCGACCGCCCGGCTGGCAACAGCCAGCTTCCCGTGCATCGACCTCAGCCAGGCCGGCGGCAGGCGTGGAATCAATGGCGAGCACAGCGGTATCGTATGGTCCTTTCTTGACCACATCGCACAGCTCGTCAAAGAGGGGCGCGCACCGCAGTTCCTTCTTCTCGAGAACGTTGCAGGGCTTCTTACCCTGCACGAGGGTACGAGCATCGATTTGCTGCTCAGGCAGATCTCGGAATTAGGCTATGCGATCGATCTCGTGCAGGTGGACGCTCGTCATTTTGTGCCGCAGGCCCGTAATCGAGTCTTCATCCTTGGCGTGCGAGATCAGGCGTTGGCTACTTCGAACCAAATGCCGGATACTCATATCCGCCGATACAAGGTGCAGCACATCTTCCAGAGGAACCGGGACCTGCCCTGGATGTTCTTCGATTTCCCGGAGTTGCCGTCCCGACGCCTGGAGCTCGGCGATGTCCTGGTCGATCTCCCGGAAGGTGATCCGCACTGGTGGAACGAGGAGCGCACCCAGTACTTTTGGGACCACCTGGAGCACGATCATCGGCCGAAACTTGAGGCGATGGCAGCGGCCGGAGCTGACCTTCAACTTACCGCTGTGCGCCGTGGACGCCGGCGTGGGATTCGGGAGCAGATCTTCAACCTGCGCTTTGACGGGCTTGCAAGTTGCTTGAGGACCCCGAAGGGCGGTTCCTCAATTCAATTTGTGGTGCGGGTGCGGAGCGGGAAGGTGCAGATCCGCAGGATTCTCGGGTCGGAGAGCGCCCGATTGCAAGGGGTTGCGATGCACGGCAACTCTCCCAACTTCGTCATCCCAGAGTCGGAACAGGAAGCATTGTTCGCTTTCGGCGACGCCGTATGCGTACCGGCGGTTCGCTGGGTTTTTGAGAACAGCATTCAGCTGCTAGCCCTCGGATTGCCGAACATCAGTGCAAGCCAGCTTACCCTCGACCTCGCGTCGGTGGCGTAATAATGGACTTTCCGTTCCATGCCGATTCGGCTGCGAAGGAAAAGCTAGCTGACCTGGCCCGTTTGTTGGATGCGAGCCTCACGAGCACCCAGTACATCGACGGTATGGCAGCCAGCCGTCTCCTTGGCACGGTACTGGGCGCATACCGAGACGGCACCGGCGACCACTACACCGGGAATGACCCCTTCCTGGCGAAGGCCGCTCAGGATTCGCAACTCTTCGGCCTCTCTTTGGCGGCCGCTTTCGACCTCGTGACGAACGCCGAGTACCTGCACGGCAGAGTGGTCAATTCCAGGTGGATTTATTGCCACCGGGAAGGGAGCTCGCCGCGGGTGTACTACTCGTTTCTGAAGCAGTGCCCGAGATGCTGCTTGGACAAGGGGCTCGAGGGCAGGCTCAATGGCGCCCAACACAAGCCGACCAGTCACCACATCGGCGAGATCACCACGGTCGCCACGGCACTACTCCTCCAACTGGTTGCGGCCGCAAACGAGGAGCCCTTCCAGATCGCGACCATCACGAAACAGTCGCACGATGTAGACGCCATCGGATACCGTGACGACCTGATTGTGTTGTTCGAGATCAAGGCTTCGCCGATGGTCACTTTTCCGTTGGTTGCCGTGCTGCCCGAGCCGCTCCTCACCGACCGCGATGGAGAACCAGCGGAGTATCCGCAGCACGCGTTGGTGGACATGAATCTGGCCGAGGTCGACCTCGCCCTCTATGTGCCACACCGGGACTGGCTGGTCCCACTGGGAAAGAAGAGGGGCGGGTCTTGGCCGTACGATGAGCTCTCGTCGTTCTTCTTGGAACCCGGCAATTTTCTCGAGTTCCTCTCCGCGTGGATCGAGCTGTACGAGGCCTACCGAATCCCGAAGACACAGCGGAGAGACCGCAACCTCAGACTTGCCTACCTGGTCAATGGATGGGGCGATGAGATCGACTCGAACAAGACCAAGCCAGGCCTTGGCCGTACCGACGACATAAAAAAAGGCACGTATCAGCTACTGAAATTTAGTTCCTATTACCGAGATGATGCGGCAGCCACGAAGGTGCGGGGTGCGCTCGTAGCGAATCTCGATCCGCTCTTCTTGAGAGCGGATTACGTGGACAAACTGGCGGACGTTCGGTGGGCGCGGTCAGACCAATTCATTCCTTCCGGCGACAACTTCCTGATCCGGCGGGAATCCCTGCGTCATCTGTATGACGCGATCCTGACCTTCAACCAACCCGTCATCAATGACCAGCACATCGCCCAGATATTCGACCTCGGCCAGGTGGCACGGGCATTAGCGAGCGGCAGGTTGGACAAGTTCTTGCGCGAGTGGTGCTCGTCTGGCCCGGACAACGTTGCCGAGCAGGTAGCCCAGGAAGGCCGACTGTTCTAGGCGCCTCAGGGGGCACGATCCAGCGGACGGACGCTGGCGGGCTCAACCAGCGGTGGGGAGGAACGCGAAGGGGCTGGCGGGACGCAGCCCGCCAGCCCCCGACAACGCCTGCGTCAGCCGGCGCCGCCGGCGCGGAACGCCACCCAGGCGTCGCTCATCCGGTCCGCCTGGCCGGCGGTGAACATGTCCATGCAGGAGTCCTGCGTGTAGTCCATGAAGTTGTGGATCGGGTCCAGCCCCGGCGCGGTGCAGGTGTCCGCGCCGATCGGGCAGTCGAACTGCGGCGCCGCCTCGCGCGGGGTGTCCGCGACGAAGTCGCCGGACGCGGAGCAGCCGTGCGCGAAGGTGTGCTCCAGCATCAGCCAGTGCCCGACCTCGTGCGTCAGCGTGTCACCGAGGGCGTACTTGCCGGCCGTGCCGCCCGGCATCGACTCGTCGAGCATCACCACGCCGTCGATGTAGTCGCGGCCGTTGTTGTAGCCCTTCGGGAAGTACGCCCAGCCGAGCAGGCCGCCGCCGATGTTGGCCGCGTACACGTTCAGGGTCTCCGAGTCGCCGGTGTAGAGCGCCTTCTTCATGTCGCGCTCGTTCTTGCCCGGCTCGACCGTGTACCAGGCGCTGTTGACCGTCCACGTGGTGTCGACGAGCGAGAACCGGAACGGGGTGTCGGAGGCGTTGGCTGCCGTACGGCCCGCGTACGAGTCGTTGAGAACCCTCATCTGGGCCGCGATCAGGGTGTTCCACCTGGTCGCCTCGGCGGCGGTGAGCGGGTGGTCGGAGACCATGTGGAAGACCGTCGGCACGGTGATGCTGCCGTTGGGCAGGCGCGGCGCGTCCTTGATCACGCCGTACGCGTTGGCCTCGTTCTTGGAGTACAGCGCCGGCTCCTGGGCGGTGGCGCCCTCGGCGGCCCGCGCCGCGGTACCCGGGTCGCACGCCGCGACACCCGGGGAGGCAGTCGCGGGGGCGGCGGTGGCGAGCGCCCCGGAGGCGCCGCCGGAGGCCAGGAACGTCGCAGCGGTGGCGGTGAGGACTGCCAGTCGGAAAGTTGGTCTCCTGTGCATCGGTGCACCTCTCGGGGGATGGAGACGGCGCAGGGTCGTCATGACCTGCTCGACGACGTCGTCTCCGGGTATGAGACCACGTCGACGGCAGCAGCAAAAGACCTGCGTACGGCCCTGATGTGGGGTGTAACGGCAGGGGCACGACGGGCGCTGTTATCGCCTGGCGTCAGCGGCTCAGGGCATTCTCCCGCTGCATGTGGGACAGCTTCTCGGGATTGCGGACGGCGTAGATCCCGGTGATGAGGCCGCCGTCGATGCGCACGGCCACGACGGTGTCCAGTTCGCCGTCGACGTGGACGATCAGCGCCGGGTAGCCGTTGACCTGCGCCGGCCGCCACGACGTGCTGGCCGGGACCTTGCCCCAGAAAGATGCCAGGGCGCGGGCCACCTTGTCGGCACCGAGGATCGGCCGCGGGACTGCCTGCTTGATCCCGCCGCCGTCGCCGAGAAACACCACGTCCGGCGCGAGGACGTCGAGCAGGCCCTGCAGATCGCCCATGTCGACCGCTCGCTGGAACGCGTCGAGCGCGCACCGGGCTTCCGCCGCGGAGACGACCTGGCGGGGCCTGCGGGCCGAGACGTGTGCCCGGGCCCGGTGCGCGATCTGGCGGACGGCAGCGGGGCTCTTGTCGACGGCTTCGGCGATCTCGTCGTACTCGAGGTCGAACACCTCGCGCAGCACGAACACCGCCCGTTCGGTGGGCGCGAGCGTCTCCAGCACCAGCAGCATGGCCATCGAGACGCTGTCGGCCAGGGCGACGTCCTCGGCCACGTCGGGCGCGGTGAGCAGCGGCTCGGGCAACCAGGATCCGACGTAGGACTCCTTGCGGCGACCGAGCGTCCGCAGCCGGGTGAGCGCCTGGCGGGTGGTGATGCGCACCAGGTAGGCGCGCTGGTCGTGGACCGCTCCCAGGTCGACGCCCGCCCACCGCAGCCAGGTGTCCTGGAGTACGTCCTCCGCGTCGGCGGCCGAGCCGAGCATCTCGTACGCGACGGTGAAGAGCAGGTTGCGGTGGGCGAGGAAAGCCTCGGTGGCCCGGTCCGGCCGGTCGTCGGGTGCGGTCTGCGGCATGCCCACCAGCGTGACTCCTGTTCGCTGTCGACTGCGTCACCCACCAGATGCCGGAGCCGGCCGTTCTGTGACACCTTCCGGCCTGTGGCGGTCGTCACCCTGCCCGGCCGTCACAGGGCTGCGCTCGCCGGCATCTCATGGTCGTCCGATCCAACACCAGAGTTAAGGACGGAACGATGGACGCCAGGTTCAACATGTTCGAGAACGAGTTCGCCATGAAGTTCTTCAAGCGGTTCGCGAACGCCGGCATGGTGCTGCAGCAGTCGCCGCTGCCGAAGTCCACGCAGGAGCTGGTGTCGCTGCGGGCGAGCCAGATCAACGGCTGCGGTTGGTGCATCGACACGCACGCCAAGGAGGCCGCCGCGGCCGGCGAGAGTGCGGTTCGGCTCAGCCTGGTCGCTGCCTGGCGCGAGTCCACGGTCTTCACGGAGGCCGAGCAGGCGGCGCTCGCGCTCGCCGAGGAGGGCACCCGGCTCGCCGACGCCTACCAGGGCGTGTCCGACGAGACCTGGGCTCAGGTGCGCAAGCACTATGACGATGACCAGGTCGCCGCGCTGGTCGCCCTGGTCGCTCTGATCAACGCGGCCAACCGGCTCGCCGTGATCGTGCACCAGCGGGGCGGTTCCTACGAGCCCGGCACCTTGGCCGCCGCGTTCGGCTGAATCGGCAACGGACCCGGCCCGGGATCAGCCGATGTCCCGGGCCGGGGGGCACGCCGGAAGCGGAAACCTCGGTCGGCGCGTGCGCTGCTCGGCCCCGGGACGGTCACCTGGCTCAGAGGATCCGGGTCACCCGCTCGGCGGCGACGATGGCATCCCGTCGCACCGGGTCGAGGTTGGCGCTGATGACCACGGACGCGCCCGCCGACAGCGGCGCGAGCAACCACTTCAACGGCTGCTCGTGCTCGGCGGCGTCGACCAGCAGCCGGTCACCGGCGCGCAGGTCCAGCATCCCGGCGACCTCCCGGGCGAGCGCTCCCCACTGGCCGTAGGTCGTGCCGTCCGCGCTCGCCGGATCCGACGGGCGGATGGCGGTGTGGTCGGGTGTGACGTCCGAGTGGCGGAGCACCTCGGCGGACCAGTCCAACCAGCCCAGCGGCACGTCGGCCAGGCGACCCGGCCCGGTACCGACGAGGTAGCGGTGCGGGGCGTCCGGCACGTCCTCCAACCAGTCGTCCTGGCGTTCGGGGGTCACGAAGACCGCGTCGAACGGCCGGTCGCCGCCGGGCTCCAGCACCGCCAGGCCCGCCGTGGCGCGCGGTCGGAACGACACCGCCAGGCCGCACGCCCAAGCCCCCAACAACACCGCTGCGGTACGCCAGTGCGGCGGCAGCAGCACCGCTACGCGGCTGCCGGGGCCGAGCCCGCACCCGTCCCGCAGGAGGCTGGCGCTGCGCGCCGCCCAGGCGCCGACCTGCTGGGCGGTCAGGTCGACACGCTCGCCGGTCGCCTCGTCGCGGTAGCTGAGCAGCGGAATCTCCGTGGCGGTGTACGGGTCCGACAGGTCGGCCGTGGCGTGTGGCTGCATCTGGGCGCTCCCCGGGTGGCGACGTCGGCACCACCCTACGCAACGACTTTGGTCGTACCCCTCGTCGGCCGATGGCCATAGCGGCTGGCCGGGTGGCCCACTGACGCTACGGGCGACCCCGCAGCGCCATCGAGGAGTGCCCATGCCTACCGAGCCCGACCCCGCCGACCGTCCCCCGTTGCGCCGCCGGCTCGTGCCGGTCGTCGCGTTGCTGCTGCTCGCGCCCTGGGCGGCCGAGTGTTCGTGGGGTGGCTTCGCCATCGACGGCTTCCTCCCGGTGGTGATCGGCCTGGCTCCGATGTACGGCGGGGCGGCGATCCTGATCCGGGAGACCGCCCGACACCTCGGCGCGGGCTGGCCGGCGATCGTGCTGCTCGCCGCCGCTTTCGGTGTGCTCCAGGCCGGCCTGGTGGACCAGTCCCTGTTCAACCCCGGCTACCTGAATGACACGCAGTACGCCGACACCCGGGCCGCCGCCGAGGCGTCGCTGGTGCCGGGGCTCGGGTTCAGCCTCCGGCAGGCGTTCGACTACGTGGGCAACCACGTCGTGCTGACCATCTGCGCGCCGATCGTGTTCGTCGAGTCCTTCCTCGGTGCGAAGCGGCGACTTCGGCCGTGGCTCGGACGACAGGGGCTGGCGGTGGTCGCTGTGGTCTACCTGCTCGGCAGCCTGCTGGTCTTCGCCTCTCCCGAGGGCCGGAAGAACTTCCTGGCCAGCCCGCTTCAACTGGCCTCCGCCACGGCGGTGGTCCTCACCCTGGTCGCGACGGCCCTGCTGCCCCGCTGGCGTCGCCCGCACCCGCGCCGCGTCCGCCGGGTGCCGCACCCGCTCTGGGTCGGTCTGCTTGTCGTCCTCGTCCACTTCGGCACCGACCTGGCACCCGGCTGGGCGGGAGTGGTCATCGCGCTGGCGCTCGCCGCCACCGTCGGAGCCGTGCTCGCGTACCTGTCGGCGGGCGCGCGCTGGGGGCAGCGGCACGTGCTCGCCGCGGGCTCGGCGAGCGTGGTCAGCGCCGCCGCGTTCGCGTACCTGGTGCCGCCGTACTCC
Source organism: Micromonospora sp. NPDC049114 (assembly GCF_040648635.1). Lineage (NCBI taxonomy): Bacteria > Bacillati > Actinomycetota > Actinomycetes > Micromonosporales > Micromonosporaceae > Micromonospora > Micromonospora sp. NPDC049114. Next base: position 994,373 of record NZ_JBEZEA010000001.1, read on the forward strand.
CCGGCGAGCCCGGCGGCGGCCCTCGCCGGTGACGTCGCGGTCACCGTCATCACCGTGGCACTGGTCGTGGGCGCCTGGTGGCGTCTGGGCCCTAGCTCGGCCGCTGTTGGTGTCGCCGCGAGGTGACGCTCTCGCCGGCGGCGGGGCCGGCCTGGATGAGGCGATCCAGGACATCGCGAGCGGCGCCGAGCCGATCCATGGACGCCGTGATGCGGGCGCGCTCCACGGCCAGAGCGTCGAGGAGCTCCGGGCAGGTGGGGGCCAGCACGGTCACGTCGTCCGGGATGCAGGGAAGGATCTCGGCGATCGCCGCGGTGTTCAAGCCGGCGGACAGCAACAGTTGGATGTGCCGCACCGTGCCCACCGCCTGCGGGTCGTAGTGACGGTAGCCGCTGGCGAGACGGGCGGGTCGCAACAGGCCCTGCTCCTCGTAGTAGCGCAGGGCGCGCGGGGTGGTGCCCGCCTCCCGCGCCAGTTCGCTGATCCGCACACCGACAGCAGATCAGGGCTTGACCTTCACGTCAACGTGAAGGTTTAGCGTCGTCGCTGTGACTCACCGCAGCCATGACAATCAATCCGCAGCCGTCGCCGTCCTGGGACTCGGCCCGATGGGCCGGGCCCTGGCCGCCGCGTCGCTCGCCGCCGGCCACCCCACCGTGCTCTGGAACCGCTCACCCGCCAAGGCGTCCGCGCTGGTGGCCCAGGGGGCGGTGCTCGCTCCGACGGTGGCCGATGCGGCACACCGGGCATCGGTCGTCATCGCCTGCGTCATCAACTACCGGGCGGTCCGCGCCGTCCTGTCGGGGCTCGAACGCCCGCCGAGAGGAACGTTCGTCAACCTCAGCAGCGGGCACGCCGCCGAGGCACGGGACATGGCGGGTTGGGCGGCGCAGCGGGGCGTCAACTATCTCGACGGCGCGATCCTGACGCCCGCGCCGACCATCGGGACACCTGCCGCGACGATCCTCTACAGCGGTCCGCGGGCCCTCTTCGACGACAGCCTTCTCTGGCTGGAGAGCTTCGGTGGCACCAGCGCCTACCTCGGCGCCGACGCCGGCACGGCAGCGGCGTACGAGATGGCGTTGCTCGACCTGTTCACCATGTCCGTCGGCGGGCTCGCGCACGCCTTCGCCCTGGCAGCCACCGAGGGCATATCCCCTACCGCGTTCGCCCGCTTCGCCCGCGGAATCGGCGGCCTGTTGCCCGACATGGCCGACCGGTTCGGCGATCAACTCACGTCCGGAACCTTCGCCGCCGACGTGTCCACCATCGCGTCGGCGGGCTCGGCGGTCGCCCACGTCCGCGATGCCGCTGCCGCGCGCGGTGTCGACCCCGCGCCGCTACAGGCCGTGCACTCGATCATCGAACGGGTCATCGCGGCGGGCCACGGAGGTGACAGCTACGCCAGACTGGCCCAGTCGCTCGTACCGGCCGATCCGGCGGAGGCGGCACGCTGATCACGTTCGGCACTGGGCCGGGTGCCGCGACCTGGGCGATTACACTCACCCCCACACCACGTGGAGGGGGCGGCGCAGTGGGTGAACTGCTGTCGACTGTGGTTCAGATACTCAACTCGTACGTCACCAGGCTGCTGGATCGGCGGGCGGTTTCCCAGGACGCCGAGGTCGGCGCCCACCTGCTGGACGTGGTCCTCACGTTGCAGGAGTTGTGCCTCAACGGCGACCGTCTCCTGAGCCTGGCCGACACCATGATCTCCGGTGCGGAGCCGCGGGCCGACGACCAGGCGGAGTTCGCCGCCCTGCTGCACCGCCAGTCCGTGCTGATCAACCAGCTCCGACGCGGCATCGACGACTCCCGCGCGCTGCTCGCCACCGTCGACGTGGACTTCGCGTTCGCGATGGCGCCCTTCCTCGACGGCAAGTCGGGGCTGCTCACCCGCTGGCAACAGCAGGCGGCCGTCAGTCGGTACTCCACCACGACGCTGTTCTTCCTGCCCGCCGAGGCGGTCACCCGGGTGGTGGCCGCCAGCCCGGCCGCCTCGACCGCCACCGCACTCGACCGGAACCGGACAGACTTCGTGCTGGTGATGGCGGACGAGGTACGCAGCGTGCGCCGACGGGAGGTGGCGGACATCCGAGCCGTCGCGGACGACGAGCGCGCGACGCTGCTGCGGGACGCGGGCCGGGCCCGTGCCGACCTGGCCGCCGCCCGGGCGCTGTGCGCGCGGCTGCTCACGGCGACCCAGGAGGCCATCGGTCCGGCGGCCACCGCCCGGATCCGGCGGACGCTGACGCCCCGACAGCAGCACCGCTGAGCGGAATCAGTCGCCCGGATCCCGGTCCCAGTCGAAGCCGGCGCGGGCGAACGCGACGCTGCCGTCCCCGGTGGCGTACACCTTTATCGCTTTCAGGCCCAGCGACCGGGTGAGCCTTTCCAGGTTGGACATGATGCGCTGGAAGAGCCCGGTGTCGGTGGCCTCCTCGGTGATGCGGATCTCGTCCAGCATCGCCATCCGGCGCGGGAAGGAGAGTCGCAGTTCGAGCAGGACCCGCAGGACGTCGGACGGCGCGATACGCAGCGAGACCGCGGCACCGCCGTCGGCATACAACGAGACCTCGACACGCGCCTCGGGCAGCTCCGCTGTCAACACCTCGTGGAACTGCCTCGGCGTCAGCTTCATCCACTGTCGCCAGGCGGCGAGCGCGGCCTCGTCCGCCCGGCCGACCGTCAGCGCCGGTTCCGCCGCCCGCAGGTCGGCCACTGTCAACGCCTCGATCTCGACCGGTCGATCCCCGGCTCGGACCTTTTCGTACGGCGTCAACGGCACCCCCGCCTCGACGAGGAGCCGATCGAAGTCCGGGTCGGGCCAGTACGGGGCCGGCGCGAACTCGCTGACGCGGCACCACAGCTCGTGCCACAGCCGTACCGCGTTGAGGGGTCGAAGGCCGAGCCGCATGGCGGCGACGAGGACGCACCGGTGCAGTTGCAGCGTGCCCGCGAGCGCCGCCAGGTTCGCCCTCGACTCGTCGTAGGCCCGCAGGGCGCCGACGGAGTTCCGTTCCAGTTCGCTGTACGCCACCAGCTCCGGCATGTCCGTCAGTAGCACCGGGATCGGGGAGTCGAGCAGGGAGTCGAGGTCGGCCGGCTCCCAGGCGACGTCATCGTTCAGCAGGATCATCCGCAGGTCCCGGCCGTGTTGGCGGACCACCACCTGGAGGATCGGCTCACCCTGCGGCAACGTCAGGTGGTTGAGCCACACCACCGTCTCGGGGTAGAGCCGCAGGCTCACGTCGATCGCCGGCACGGTGACGAGCAGGGCGGGCCCGTCCTGCTCGACCCGTAGCGCGCGAAGTTCACTCAACGCGGCGACGACTTCACTCTGAAGCATCGACGCACTCTAGCGGCTGTCGGCCAGACCGGTCTCATCCGGGACGTTCGATGTGGCGTCCAACCCCACGGTCGGGCCGTCGGCCAGTCACACACCGCAACCTGTACGTCCGGGGTCGCCTCAACCTCCGCACCCTTTGCTCTGCTTCAACCAAGGAAACACACACGCTCCGTGCAGGCCGCGCCTCGCCCGTCATCTTCTCCTGAAAACAGAACAGCAGGTAGATCCCGGTGTTTCCTCTGTTGAAGCAGAGCAAAGGGGCTGAGCGGTTCGAACGGGGGCGGCTGGGGCAGTCACACTGAGCGACAGGTGGCGACGGCGCCGGTCACGCACCCACCGTTACGTGGGCGGCCCGAATGACCGGGCCGGGCTAGCGTCCGCCGGGCAGTTCCGGGCCGCCGTCGAGCAGGGCGGCCAGCAGGTCGCCGTACTCCTCGACCCGCTCCAGGACCTCGGCGGCGGTGAACTGGCGGACGGCGGGCTTCCGGCCGCGGGCGCCGGCCTCGACCTCGTCCCAGGTCAACGGCGTCGAGGCCGAGGGCGTGCGCTGGGCGCGCAGCGAGTACGGCGCCACTGTGGTCTTCGCCGCGTTGTTCTGACTCCAGTCGATGAAGACCTTGCCGGGGCGCAGGTTCTTCGCCATCTTCGACACGATCAGCTTGGGGTGCGCCTTCTCCAGCTCCTGGGCGATCCGGCGCGCGTAGGCGGAGACGTCGTCGGCGGACTGGGTGCCGGCGATCGGGCAGCACAACTGCATGCCCTTCTTGCCGGACGTCTTCGGGTACGAGTCGATGCCGTCGTCGGCGAGCCGGTCACGCATCAGCACCGCCACCGGGCAGCACTCGGCGAGCCCGGCGGGCGGCCCCGGGTCCAGGTCGACGACCATCATGTCCGGGTCCTCGCCGACCTTCCACTGCGGTGTGTGCAGCTCCAACGCGGCGAGGTTGGCCAGCCAGACCAGGGTGGGCAGATCGTCGGCGACCACGTAGTCGATGGTCTCCCGACCCTTCGTCGACCCGGGCGCGGGCAGCGTCTCCACCCGCACCCAGTCCGGGGTCGCGGCCGGCTTGTTCTTCTCGAAGAAGGACTTGTCGTCGACCCCGTTGGGAAAGCGGATCCGGGTGACCGGGCGGTCGGACAGGTGCGGCAGCAGCACCGGAGAGATCCGGGTGTAGTAGTCGATCACCTCGCCCTTGGTGAAGCCGACCGCCGGATAGAGGACCTTGTCCAGGTTGGACAGCTCCAGCGGGCGGCCCTCGACGTCCACCCGCAGCTTCTCAGCCGGCATCGTCGACCTCCTCCGGCGGCTTGTCCGGGCGCAACCGCAGCACCCGGGGGAAGCGCAGCCGGCCGTCGGGGGTGCGTTGGCCGTACTTCACCTCCACCACCACCCGGGGTTCTACCCAGATGGCACCCCGGGCATCCTCGCGCGGCACGCCCGGCGCGAACGGTGACACGCCGGAGCGCAGCGGCTCCAGCTCGGCGAGGAGCTGCCGTTCGATGGCCGCCCCGATCCCGCCGCCGACCCGACCCCGGTAGATCAACCGGCCGTCCGGGCCGGGCACCCCGACCAGCAGCCCACCGATGCGGCGTGCACCCGGCCGCCAGCCGCCCACGACGAAGTCCCCGGTCACCTCCAGCTTGACCTTCACCCAGTCCGGGGAGCGCACACCGGGGCGGTAGACGGCGCCGACCCGCTTGGCCATCACGCCCTCCAGGCCGTGTTCGCCGGCCGCCTCGTAGGTCGCCGGGCCGTCGGTGAACACCGGCGGCACTGCCCATCGGGCGCCGCCGAGGCCGAGCGCGTCAAGTGCCTCCCGGCGACGCTCGTACGGCCAGCCGGTCAGGTCCTCGCCGTTGCGGCGCAACAGGTCGAAGATCATGTACGTGACCGGCATGACCGCCGCCAGCCGGGCCGCCTTGTTGCGGTCCCGGACGTGCATCCGCTCGGCGAGGGCCGTGAACGACGGCTGCCCGCCCTGGCCGAGCAGCACCACCTCGCCGTCGAGCAGCACGTCGTCGACCTGCTCGGGGAGGGTGGCCAGCTCGGGGTACGCGGCGGTGATCTCCACGCCGGAGCGGGCGTACAGGTGCTGGACGCCGCCGGAGATGTCGGCGAGCGCGCGGACCCCGTCCCACTTGAACTCGTACGCCCAGCCGTCACCCGCCGGGAGCGGCCCGGTCATCGCGAGCATCGGCTTGAGCGGCACGCCGGGCACGACCCGACTGTAGTAGCAGGCCGAACACCTCGCGTCGAGTTCCTTCGGATGCGAGCATGGTCGATACCGGGGAAGGGAGCGCAGGATGCGTGCCATCTGGAAGGGAGCCGTGTCGTTCGGGCTCGTCTCGATCGGGGTGAAGCTCTACTCGGCGACCGAGGAGAAGGACATCCGGTTCCACCAGGTGCACCGCGAGGACGGCGGCCGGATCCGCTACAAGCGCACCTGCTCGGTCTGCGGCGAGGAGGTCACCTACGACGACATCGCCAAGGGCTACGACATCGGCGGCGGCGAGATGGTGATCCTCACCGACGAGGATTTCGCCGACCTGCCGCTGACCAGCTCGCGGGCGATCGACGTGCTGGAGTTCGTGCCCGCCGAGCAGGTCGACCCGATCCTCTACAACAAGGCGTACTTCCTGGAGCCGGAAGGCACGGCCACCAAACCGTACGTGCTGCTGCGCGACGCCCTGACCGACTCGGAGCGGGTGGCCATCGTCAAGGTGGCGCTGCGCCAACGTGAACAGCTCGCCACCCTGCGGGTCCGCGAGGGTGTGCTGCTGCTCAACACGATGCTCTGGCCGGACGAGATCCGTAAGCCGGACTTCGGTTTCCTCGACGAGGACCTGAAGGTGCGCCCACCGGAGCTGGCCATGGCCAGTTCCCTGATCGACTCGATGACCGGCGAGTTCGAGCCGGACGTCTTCACCGACGACTACCGGGCCGCGTTGCAGGAGGTCATCGACGCCAAGGTGGAGGGTCGGGAGGTCGTCCAGCCGGAGGAGGCCGAGGAGGCACCGGCGGCGGCGGTGGACCTGATGGCCGCGCTGAAGGCATCGGTGGACCGGGCCCGTGCGGCACGCGGCGAACAGCCCGCGCGCGGTGGGGGCGGCGGCGAGCCGACGCCCATCTCGTCGGCCCGCTCGGCCCAGAAGGCGGCCGAGAAGAAGGCCGCCAAGGCGCCCGCGAAGAAGACCGCGGAGAAGAAGACGGCGGAGAAGAAGACCGCCGCCAAGAAGGCCGAGCCGGCGAAGAAGACGGCAGCGAAGAAGGCCGAGCCGGCGAAGAAGACGGCCGCGCGCAAGACCGCACCCCGCAAGAGCGCCTGACCGTACGGCGGCGACGAAGGGTGTCCGCCGGACCGGGTACGCTCCGCCGGCCGTTGGCCACCGGAGGAGCCCCCCATGCCGTACACCCCTGATCTGGACCGGTTGTTGACGCCCGGTGCCCGCTTCACCGACGAGTACGGCGCGTACCTGATCGAGGCCCACCCCGTGGACGACGTCGTGCTGCCCACCGGCCGGGTGGTCGGATGCGACCCGCTGGTCTGCCCGGAGGCCGAGCCGTACACGGTGACCGTGGCGCCGGGGCGGTATCCCGCCCGCGCCTGGGTGGCCGTGGTGCTGCGCGAGGGCGCGGAGGTGGACCGTCGGGTGGCCGCGCTGCAACTGGTGGTCTCCGACGAGCCGGCGACCCGTTGGGAGCCGGCCGTCGCGGGCGACCAGGACGTCGCCGCGCTCGGCCCGGACGACTACTTCGGGTACGGGGTGGACGCGGGCGCCGGCACGCTCGCCGACCCGACGGCGCTCGCCGTCCTCGACGGCTGGGAGCACGACCAGGTGGAGGAGGTGTTCATCCCCGACGAGCTGCCCGTGTCGCCGGTCCGGGGCCTGATCACCGCAGTCCTCGACGAGGCCACCGGCGCCAATGTCGTCACCGTGGCCACGGGTTGGGGGGACGGCTGCTACGGCACCTGGATCGGGCGCGCGGCCGACGGAGGCGTGACGTCGTTCGTGACCGACTTCATGGTGATCCCGAAATAACGTCCCGCTAGGGCGTCGCTGGGCGATCCGAGGCATCCGGGGCGGGCACGGCAGGCCGCCGGGCGGGTACCGTGTGCGTCGGCTTTCCCCCCGGCACCGGGTGCCGGCCACACCTTCGCAGCAGGGAGTCGACGACGTGAGCGAGCGCACGCAGGAGAACCGGTCGGAGGGCCAGAGCCCGGCGACGAAGGCGGGGCGGCGGCTCGCCGCCCAGCTGGCCGCGCAGAAGGCCGCCGAGGCGAAGCGCCGCCGCCAGGCGTGGGCGGGCGGCCTCGCCGGCGTCGCCGTGATGGCGCTGCTGATCGGCGGTTTCGTGTGGATCGACAAGAACCGGAGCGACGACAAGCCCGCCAACCAGGCAGGCGCGACCCCGTCCGCCTCCGCCCCGGCCGCGGACGCCCCCACCGCGCCCCCGGCTCCGCAGCTGCCCGCGGGCTCCGACCCGGCGCTGGGCACCAAGCCGAAGGTGACGGCGGGCAAGGGTGAGCTGAAGAAGCTCACCGTCACCCCGGTGATCAAGGGCAGCGGCCCGGCGGTGAAGAAGGGCCAGACCATCACCACCAACTACGTGGGCGTCTTCTACAAGGACGGCAAGGAGTTCGACTCGTCCTGGAACGCCGGCCAGCCGGCCACCTTCCCCATCGGCGTGGGCCAGGTCATCCCCGGCTGGGACCAGGGTCTGGTGGGTGTGACAGTGGGCAGCCGGGTGCAGCTCGACATCCCGGGCGAGCTGGCGTACGGCAACGACGAGGCGAACGCGAACGGGCGTCCGACCGGTCCGCTGCGCTTCGTGGTGGACGTGCTCGCCGCCCAGTGACCCGTCCGGATCGCCCCGGTTGTCACCCCGGCGCGATGGACTTGTTCACATGGGGCTTCCTGCCCGTCACCCTCCGGCAGTAGGTTCGGCGTCACCCCGGGCGGCCCGCCGTCCGGGGTGACCAGGCGGACCGGGGACGCGGAGGTGCACGTGACGGCGCTGGACGAGCCCGGGCGGACCGCCCGGCTGATGTGGACGCACTTCGAGCCGGTGCACGCGGTCACCTACTTCCACCCGCGGGCCCGGGCCGCGCACGAGGCGGTCGGGCTGCGCGGCTACTGGCGCGGCTACTTCGCCGGCCGGACCGCCCCGCTGGGCGCCGCCGAGGCCGCCCCGGTCATCGCCGCGTTCTTCAACTTCGCACCACCCATGGTGAGCCGGGCCCTGCCGGCGGTCTGGCGGCTCGCCACCCCGCAGGAGGCCCTGCGCGCCCGGCTGACCGGCGCCGTGCAGGCCCTCGCCGAGCTGACCTACGAGCTGCCCGAGGCGCACCTGGCCGAGGCCGCCGATCTGCTGGAGCGGGCCGCCTCGGCGGCGCAGACCGCCGGTCGGGTGCTCGGCGCGGCCAACGCGGCGCTGCCGGTCGGGGAATACCCCCTCGCCCGTCTCTGGCAGGCCGCCACCACGCTGCGGGAGCTGCGGGGCGACGGGCACAACGCCGCCCTGGTGGCCGCCGGCCTGGACCCGGTGGAGACGCTTGCCTGGCGGGTCGCCGTGGACATGCCGGCGGAGAACCTGCTCGGCCGGGGCTGGTCCGAGGAGCAGTGGCGGGCCGCCCGCGAGCGGCTGGCACAGCGCGGCTGGCTGACCGGCGACGGCACGGCCACGGACGTCGGTCACGCCGGTTTCCAGGCGATCGAGGACGCCACCGACCGGGCCGCCGCGCATCCGTGGCTGGCTCTCGGCCCGGACGACACCGACCGCCTGCGTGAGCTGCTGGAGCCGATGGCCCGGTCGTGTCACACGGTGATCCCGCCGAACAGCCCGATCGGGCTGCCCGCGCTGCCCGCCTGACCGGCGGTCCGCCTCTCGGGCAGGATGGGCCCGTGGTGGATGCGGTGGTTTTCGACCTGGACGGTGTGATCGTGGATTCCGAACCGGTCTGGGAGGAGGTCCGGCGGGCGTACGTGGCCGAGCACGGCGGGACATGGCAGCCGGACACCCAGCGCCGGCTGATGGGCATGAGCACCGGTGAGTGGGCCCACTACCTCAGCGGTGAGCTGGGTGTGCGCCGCAGCGCCGGGCAGGTCGCCGACGAGGTGGTGCGGGAGATGGCCCGGCGTTACACCGAGCACGTGCCGCTCATCGACGGCGCCGACGAGGTCGTACGCCGGCTGGCTGCGCGGTGGCCGCTGGGGTTGGCCAGTTCGTCACCGACCCGGCTGATCGCGGCGGCGCTGGACGTCACCGGCCTGACCGGCGCGTTCGGCGCGACCCTCTCCACCGAGGAGACCGAGCGGGGCAAGCCGGCGCCGGACGTCTACCTAACCGTCGCGCGGCGTCTCGGCGTCGACCCGACCCGTTGCGCGGCAGTGGAGGATTCGTCCAACGGCGTGCGGTCGGCCGCGGCGGCGGGAATGCGGGTGGTGGCGGTGCCGCACCTGTCGTACCCCCTCGACCCGGACGCGGCCGGGCTCGCGGTCGTGACGCTGGGGTCGATCGGTGAGTTGACGCCGGAGCTGGTGGAGGGGCTGGGTTGACGCGGGCAGACTGGGGAAGGAACAACGAATGAAAGCCATCGTGTACGAGCGCACCGGCGACCCTTCCGTGCTGGAGCTGGTCGACCGGCCGGTGCCGGAGCCGGGTGCGGGCGAGGTGCTGGTCCGGCTGGCGATGTCCGGGGTGAACCCGACGGACTGGAAGTCGCGGCGGGCCTTCCCGCCGGACGGGTGGCAGATCCCCGGGCAGGACGGCGCGGGCGTGGTGGAGGCGGTCGGCGAGGGGGTCGACCGTGAGCTGATCGGCCAGCGGGTCTGGATCTGGGAGGCGGCCTGGCAGCGGCCGTGGGGCACCTCCGCGGAGTACACGCTGGTGCCGGTGCGCCAGGCGGTTCCCCTGGGCGACGCCTCGTTCGAGCTGGGAGCCAGCCTGGGCATCCCGTTCCTCACCGCGCACCGCTGTCTGACGGCCGGCGAGTTCATGCCCGACGCGCTGCGCGCCGGTGCGCTTGCCGATCACACGGTGCTGGTGCAGGGCGGGGCGGGCGCGGTAGGCAACGCGGCGATCCAGCTCGCCCGCTGGGCCGACGCGACGGTGATCGCCACGGTGAGCAGCGCGGAGAAGGCGCAGCTCGCGGCGGCGGCCGGTGCCTCCCATGTGATCAACTATCGGGAGCAGGACGTGGTCGAGGAGGTCGGCAGGATCGCTCCGCACGGCGTCCACACGATCGTGGAGGTCGCGCCGGCCGCGAACGCGGCGGCTGATGTGCAGATGATCCGGCAGGGCGGCGCGGTCTGCGTGTACGCCGACAACGGCGGCACCGAGGTGACGCTCCCGATCCGCCCGCTGTACGTGGTGAACGCCCGCTGGCAGTTCGTGCTGGTCTACACGGAGCCGAAGGCGGCCAAGGCGCAGGGTGTGATCGACGTGGCGGCGGCGGCCAACCAGGGTGGTATCCGGGTCGGTGCGGACGCCGGTCTGCCGCTGCACCACTATCCGCTGGCCGACACGGCGGCGGCCCACCAGGCGGTCGAGGACTCGGCGGTGGGCAAGGTGCTGATCACCACCAGCGACGCCTGAACGGATCGCGCGACACCCGATTTCCCCGTCATCAGGACAGACGCGAACAATTTTCGCAACAATGACGGTGCGGGATAACCCCGCGTGGAGCGGGCGGCCCCGGCGCGGTGCGAACGCCGGGGCCGCCCCTGGGGAGGAATGTCAGGAGAACTCCTCTGCCCAACAGGCGACAGTGCCCGGTAAAACGTTACGGTGCTGTCAGCTCCCGGACAGTCAGCTCACCGTCGGCGTACCGCGAACGGACGACCTTCTTGTCGAACTTGCCGACGCTGGTCTTCGGCACCGTGTCGATGAACGCCCACCGCTCGGGCAGCTGCCACCTGGCGATCGAACCGGCCAGGAAGTCCCGCAGCTCCTCGGCGGTCACCGACGCGCCCTCGCGGACCACCACGGTCGCCAGCGGCCGCTCGTCCCAGCGCTCGTCCGGCACGCCCACCACGCACGCCTCCAGCACGGCCGGGTGCGCCATCAGCGCGTTCTCCAGCTCCACCGACGAGATCCACTCGCCGCCGGACTTGATCACGTCCTTCGCCCGGTCGGTGAGCGTGATGTACCCGTCCGGGGAGAGCATGCCCACGTCGCCGGTACGCAACCAGCCGTCGCGGAACTTCTCCTCGTCCGGGGCGTCGTCACCGACGTACCGCGCGGTCACCCACGGCCCACGGACCTCCAACTCGCCCACGGCCGTGCCGTCGGCGGGCAGCGGCTCGCCCAGCGGCCCGACGATGCGTGCCTGCACCCCGGCCGGCACGCGACCCTGCGTGTAGCGGTAGCGCCAGGCCTGCTCGCCGGTCGCCCCCGCCGGCGGCCGGGAGACCGACCCCAGCGGCGACATCTCGGTCATCCCCCAGGCGTGGATGACGTCGATCCCGTGCCGCTCGTCGAACGCGTGCATCAACGCCGGCGGGCACGCCGAGCCGCCGACGATCACCTCGGTGAGCGAGGACGTGTCCACGTCGTGGCTGTCCAGGTAGGCCAGCAGGTCGGTCCAGATGGTCGGCACCGCGCCGGCCAGGGTGGGCCGCTCGGCGGCGATCATCTCGGCGATCGGCGCGGCCTGGAGGAACCGGTCCGGCATGATCAGTGACGCGCCGGAGAGGAACGCCGCGTACGGCAGACCCCACGACATGGCGTGGAACATCGGCACGATGGCCAGCTCCCGGTCGGTCGGCCCGAGACCGAAGCCCTCCGGCATGCAGACCTGCAACGAGTGCAGGTAGATGGACCGGTGCGAGTAGGCGACGCCCTTCGGGTTGCCGGTGGTGCCCGACGTGTAGCAGAGCGCGGCGGCGTCCCGCTCGTCCACCTCCGGCCAGTCGTACACGTCGGGCCGGTCGGCCAGCAGCGCGTCCCAGTGGTGCACGGTGATCCGGTCGCCCGCCGCCGCCACCAGCGGGGCGGGGTCGCCACCGCCGACCACCACCACGTGCCGCACCGTGCTCAGCTCGCCGATCACCCTGGCCAGCAGCGGGATGAGCGTGGTGTCGACGAGCACCACCCGGTCCTGCGCGTGGTTGGCGATGTAGGCGACCTGGTCGGGAAAGAGCCGGAGGTTGAGGGTGTGCAGCACCGCGCCCATGCTCGGCACCGCGAAGTAGGCCACCAGGTGCTCGTTGTTGTTCCACATGAAGGTGGCGACCCGCTCGTCGCCGGTCACCCCGCACTCGTCGCGCAGCGCGTGGGCCAGCCGGGCGGCGGTGCGACCCACCTCGGCGTACGTCATCCGGCGGGGCTCGCCGCCCGTCCAGGTGACCACCTCGGCGGTGCCGTGCACCCCTGCGCCGTGGTCGAGGATCCGGGAGACCTGCAGGGGGGCGTCCATCATCGTGCTACGCATGGGTAACAAGCTAGTGTCGGCGGTCACACGTTGGGAACCCCCGTAAATTGTCGCAGGTGAGCATCTCCTGGGCCGACTCGTACGTGGGGCAGTTGCGCGCGCTCGCCGGGGACCGGACGCTGATGTTCGTCGGCGCCCGAGCCGTGGTCAGCGACAACGCGGGGCGCATCCTGCTCATCCAACGCTCAGACAACGGTCAGTGGGCCATGCCCGCCGGCGCCATGGAACTGGGCGAGTCGATCGCCGACTGCGCGGTCCGCGAGGTCCGCGAGGAGACCGGGCTGCGGGCGCTGCGGGTCTGCGCGTTCGCCCTCTACACCGGCCCGGACCGGACCAGCACCAACATGTACGGGCACACGTACCAGGTCTTCACCACCGCGTTCAAGGTCGAGGAGTGGGACGGGCAGCTGACCCGGGTCACCGACGAGACCACCGACGCCGGCTTCTTCCCCCGCGACCGCTTCCCGACCCCACTCTCCGGCTCGGTGTTGGAAACCCTGGCCGACCTGGACGTCTTCGAGCAGACCAACCGGCTGATCCTCAAGTAGGTCCTACTGCGGGTAGCGCATCTCGGCGAAGAACCCCTCCTGGATCCAGTTCGGGTACGCGACGGGCAGCTTGGTGGCCTCGTCCAGCTCGGTGAGGTCCTGCTCGGTCAGCGTGAGGTCCGAGGCGGCGATGTTGTCCACCAACTGCTCGTGCTTGCGGGCTCCGACGATCACGCTGGTCACTGCCGGCCGGGACAGCAGCCAGGCGACGGCCACCCGGGCTGGGCTGACCTCGTGCCGCTCGGCGACGCCCTTGAGCACGTCGACCACTGCGAAGGCGTGCTCGGGTTCGAACGGCGTGAAGCTGGAGTAGCCGGGCTGGGCGCTGCGGGCGCCGCTGTCGGCGACGGCGCCGTCCCGGCCGACCTTGCCGGAGAGGAATCCACCGGCGAGAGGGCTCCACACGGTCAGGCCGACGCCCGCGTCGAGCGCCATCGGCACCACGTCGCGCTCCACGTCCCGACCCAGCAGGGAGTAGTACTCCTGGACGGAGACGAAGCCGGCGAGCTTCTCCCGCGCGGAGATGCCGAGCGCCTTGGAGATCTGCCAGGCGGCGAAGTTGGCGCAGCCGATGTAGCGGACCTTGCCCTGTCGGACCGCGTCGTCGAGCGCGCGCAGCATCTCCTCCATCGGCGTGACCTGGTCGAAGTTGTGGATCTGGTACAGGTCGATGTGATCGGTGCCCAGCCGGCGCAGGCTTTCCTCCAGGTTCTGCATGATGTGCAGGCGGGAGGTGCCGACGTCGTTGGGGCCGGGGCCGGTGCGCGAGTGCACCTTGGTGGCCAGCACGACGTCGCGACGCCGCTTGCCGAGCGCCTGGCCGAGCAGTTCCTCGCTCTCCCCGTCGCTGTAGCCGTCGGCGGTGTCGACGAAGTTCACGCCCGCGTCGAGCGCCGTGTCGACCATCCGCTGCGCCTCGGGCAGCGCCAGTCCGCCGAGGGTTCCCCAGAGCGGGTGTCCGCTGCCACCGAAGGTCATCGCGCCGAGCGAGATCTCCGAGACGTACACCCCGGTGGTGCCCAGCAGTCGGTACTTCACCTGTGTTGCTCCTCGTGGTGGGGGGTCGGAGGCCACGTCGGCACTCCGGCGGTCACTGTGTCGGACACTGTGTCCGGCAACGAGCGTACGTCGTCGGTCGCGCCCCCGGCCACCTAGGATCTCGACCATGCCCTCGATCACCCGACGTCGCCCGCCCAACCCGGACGGGCGGGCGGCCGTCGAGGCACGGGTGCTGGCGGCCACGGAGCGACTGCTCCAGGGGGGCGCCCGCTTCACCGACCTCGGCGTGCAGCGGATCGCGGCCGAGGCCGGAGTGGCCCGGTCGACCTTCTACACCCACTTCCGGGACAAGAGCGAGCTGCTCATGCGCCTCGCCGGCACCATGCGGGAGAGTTCCTTCGACCGCACCAGCGGCTGGGACCCGGGCGGGCCCGGCGACCCGCTCGCGCGGCTGACCGAGGTCTTCGCCGACGTGATCCGGATCTACCGGACGTACGCCCCGGTGCTTGCGGCGGTCAGCGAGGTCGCCGCGTACGACGAGGTGGTCCGGGAGTACTGGGCAGCGGGGCTGGAACGGTTCGTGAGGCGCACGGCGGATGCCCTCCGCGCCGAGCAGCAGGCCGGGCGTACCCCCGCCGACCTGGACGTCACGGCCGCCAGCCGCTTGATCGTGATCGGCGGCGACCGCTTCCTCGCCGACCACGTCAGCACGACCACGGCCGACCCCGGGACCGACGCGGCGGCAGCGCGGGAACTTGCGGCGACATGGTGGTACGGCGCGTACCGCCGCCCGGCTTGATCAATTCCGCTCGAATTCGCCCTGCCAGCCGGCTCGTCGGCTGGCAGGGCGACCGGGCGTGGTCAAATCATCGTCTGGGACTTGGCCTCCATGTCCGCCGCGGCCTCATCCTTCGATTCCTTGGTCAGCGGCTTCCCGCCCGGCGCCGGCGCCTCTCCGCCGAGCGGGTCGGCACCGCCCTTGGCGCCCTGCGGGCCGGCACCGCGTAGCTCGTTGTTGGGCAGCGCCAGGGTGACCAGCACCGCCACGATGGCGACGAGACCGGTGGTCAGGAAGACCAGGTGCAGCGACTCCACGAACGACGCCTGGATGGCGGCCCGGACGGCGCCGGGCAGGGCCATGATGGTCGCCGGGTCGTTGATCGAGATGTTCGTGCCGCCACTCGCCGCGACAGCGGCCCGCTGCTCCGGTGGAAGCTGGGCGATCGCACCGGGCAGCCGGTCGGCGAGCTGCGAGTTGAGCCGCGACGAGAGCACCGTGCCGAGGATCGCCACCCCGAACGAGCCGCCCAACGACCGGAAGAACGTCGCCGACGAGGTACCGGCGCCCAGGTCGCGGATGGAGACCGCGTTCTGCACCGCGAGGACGAGCGACTGCATGCACAGACCGAGGCCGACGCCGATCACCACCATGAAGCCGAACGCCATCCAGAGCGACGTGCCCACCTGCAACCGCGTGAACAGCAGCATGCCGAGCACCAGGGTGGCCGCCCCGGCCACCGGGAACCACTTGTACCTGCCGATCCGGCTCATCGCCCGTCCGGTGAGGATCGAGGTCACGATGATGCCGGCCATCATCGGCAGCATCAGCAGACCGCTGCGGGTCGGCGAGGCGCCCTTGACGATCTGGAGGTACAGCGGGATGAAGATGATCGACCCGAACATCACCAGACCGAGCACGAAGCCTGCGGAGTTGGCCAGCGCGAACGTGGCGCTGCGGAACAGCCGCAGCGGCAGGATCGGCTCGGCGACCCGCGCCTCCTGGAGCACGAAGAGCACCGCCAGGACCGCACCCGCGACGAAGAGGCCGATGATCAGCCCGGAACCCCACGGGTACTCGTTGCCGCCCCAGCTCAGCGCGAGCAGGAGGCAACTCACCCCGGCCACCAGCAGGCCGGCGCCGAGCCAGTCGATCGCGTGGTTCCGGCGCTCGAACGGGATCAGCCGCATCACGTGGTAGCAGACCACGATGGCCAGGATCGCCAGCGGCACGTTGATGTAGAAGATCCACCGCCAGTCGGTCTCGGCGAAGTATCCACCGACCAGCGGACCGGCCACCGACGCGATGCCGAACACCGCTCCGAACAGACCCTGGTAGCGGCCTCTCTCCCGGGGTGAGACCACATCCGAGATGATCGTGAACGCCAGCGTCAGCAGACCACCGGCGCCGAGACCCTGGATGCCCCGCGTGACGATCAGCTGGGTCATGTTCTGCGACAGGCCGGCCAGCAGCGACCCGACCAGGAACGTACCGATCGAGAAGAGGAAGACCGGGCGACGCCCGTACAGGTCGGCCATCTTGCCGTACAGCGGGGTCGACGCGGTCGAGGCGAGCAGGTACGCCGTGACCACCCACGAGTAGTGGTTGATCCCACCCAGCTCACCGACGATGGTCGGCAGGGCCGTGCCGACGATGGTCTGGTCGAGGGCGGCCAGCAGCATGCCCGTCATCAGGCCCAGCATGAGCAGCCGGATCTGCTGGCGATTCAGTACCGGCGCGGCAGAGGCTTCGGTGGTCATCAAGCCCTCTTTCCCGACCACCGGAGAACATGCCCCACACCCCAAAAAACCCCGAGCCTCCCAAGGTTGATCAAGAGGTTCGCGTCACGACACGCCGGGTGGGATGACGCAAACCTCTTGATCAACTCGGGAGGGCGGGGTCAGGAGGCGGCGAAGGTTTTGGTGATCTTTGCGCAGAAGGCGGGGAGGTCGTCGGGCTTGCGGCTGCTCGTCAGGTTGCCGTCCGTCACGCACTCCTCGTCGACCCAGGTCGCGCCGGCGTTGGTCAGGTCGGTGCGCAGGCTGGGCCAGGAGGTGATCCGCCGGCCACGCACCACGTCCGCCTCGATCAGCGTCCACGGACCGTGACAGATCACCCCGACCGGCTTGCCGGCGTCGAAGAACGCCTTCACGAACCGCACCGCGTCCGGGTCGGACCGCAGGAAGTCCGGGTTCGCCACCCCGCCCGGCAGCACCAGCGCGTCGTACCCGGCGGCGTCCGCCTTGTCCGCGGTGACGTCCACGTCGTACGTCTTGGACTGGTCCAGGTGGTTGAAGGACTGGATGGAACCGGGCTTGAGCGAGACCAGCTCGGCCGTCGCGCCGGCGTTCTCGACCGCCTCGCGCGGCTGGACGTACTCGACCTCCTCGACGCCGTCGGCGGCCAGGAAGGCGATCCTCTTGCCCTGCAGTGTCGCTGCCATCTCGGTACATCTCCTTTCCGGGGTACCTCAACTCCCTTCCCGAGCGCCAACGCCCGAAACACCCCACGGCGGTAACGACGGGCACCCCGCCGACGACTGTGGGACGAAAGGCCGCCGACCTGCGGCGTAGCCCGGTCCCGGCGCAGGTTTGTCCCGAGGGCCGCTGGGGACCCGGGGAGGCATGGCAGGAGCAGCAGCGGAACAGCGCCGGCTCGCCACCGTCGTGGAGAGCTGGCTCGGGCGCCCGGTCCTGATCATCGGCGACGCCATGCTGGACGAGTGGCGGTTTGCCGACTCCGACCGGCTCTGCCGGGAGGCGCCCGCCCCGGTCCTCACCCTGCGCCGACGGATCTCCGCCGCCGGTGGGGCCGCGAACACCGCGGTCAACGTCGCCACCCTCGGCGGTCGGGCCGTGCTGGTGGCGCCGGTCGGCGCCGACGTGGCCGGCGACGAACTGCACGACTGTCTGGACCGGGCCGGCGTCTGGGACCGCACGGTCAACCAGCCCGGTCGGCCCACCCCCGTGAAGCGGCGGATGCTCGCCGGCAACCAGATCCTGCTCCGGGAGGACTCCGGCGACGCGGACGACGCGCTCGACCCGGAGGGGGTGGACCGGCTGCTCACGGCGCTGGACTGCGCCACCGAGGAGCTGCGCGCCGCCGCCGGCGGAGAGGCGCCGACCCTGGTGGTCTGCGACTACGGCCTGGGCGCGCTGCCCGCGCCGGTCCGCGCCTGGCTGGTCGAGCAGCGCGAGCGGTACGCCACTGTCGCGCTGGACGCCCACGACCTCGCCGACTGGCGGGGGCTCGCGCCGACTGTGGTCACCCCCAGCTTCGCCGAGGCGACCCGGTTGCTGGCCCGTGCCGGTGGCGCGAACCGCTCGACCGCCGGCACCGACCTGCACCTGGAACACCCCGACAACGATCCGGCCGACGGGCCGTCCGAGCTGAGCGTCGGCGCCGCCCCGGGTGGGGCCCGCGCCGACGACCGGCCCGGCCCGGTCGGCGAGCCCACCCCGGGCGAGGGTCGGGTGGCCCTCACCGGCGACGGCCTCAGCGTCACAGGCACCGGCGTCACAGTGAACACCGAGGCTGGAGCGGGCGTGGACCGGGCCGTACTGGCCGAGTCGCGCCTCGCCGAACTGCGCGCGCACACCGGCGCGGACGTGGTCGCGGTGACCCTGGACACCGACGGCGCGGTGGTCGGCGGCGCGGACGGGGAACGGCGGCGCAGCCACAGCACCCCGGTCCCCGCGAGCCACGCGGTGGGTGCGGGAGACGCCTACCTGGCGGCGATGACGCTGGCCCTGGCCGCCGACGCGCCGCTGCCCACCGCCGCGCAACTCGCCCAGCTCGCCGCAACGATCACCGTGTCGGACACCGGCACCTGCGTGTGCCTGCGCAACGACCTGCTCGCCGCCCTCGACATGCCACCGGAGACCGCCGGGCACCCGGCGGTGGTCGGCACCGACGAGTTGGACGCGATCGTCGCCGAGCACCGCGAGGCGGGCCGGTCCGTGGTGTTCACCAACGGCTGCTTCGACGTGCTGCACCCCGGGCACGTGCGCTACCTGGAACAGGCCCGCGCCCTGGGCGACCTGCTCATCGTGGCGGTCAACTCGGACGGCAGCGTACGCCGGCTCAAGGGGCCGGACCGGCCGGTCAACCCGGTCGAGGACCGGGGCGCCCTGCTGGCCGCGCTCTCCTGCGTGGACCATGTGGTGGTGTTCGAGGAGGACTCGCCCGCCGCGCTGATCGAGGCGGTCCGGCCCGACGTGTACGTCAAGGGCGGCGACTATCCGCCGGAGCTGGTGCCGGAGGCGCCGCTGGTGCGCCGACTCGGCGGTCAGGTGCGCACGCTGGGGTACGTGCCGGACCGGTCCACCTCGGCGATCATCGACCGGATCCGGTCACACAGCCAAGAGCCGTCGTCGCACGCCACCGACCCGTCGCTGAGCCCGCGCACCCAGGCGTCGTGAACCGGCCCCTCGCCCTCGGCGCCCCGGCGGAGTTCCGTGCCGACCGGCTGGTCGACGTGTTGATCCCGACCCGTAACCGGCCCGCCGAACTGGCCGTCACCCTGGCCGGGCTCGCCGCCCAGGGCGGGGTCCCCGGCTTCGGCGTGGTGGTCAGCGACCAGTCCGACAACGATCCGGCGTACGCCCATCCCGCCGCGGCCACCATGGTCCGGGCGCTGCGGCACGCGGGCCACCCGGTGCTGTTGACCCGCCGGCTGCCGCGCCGCGGGTTGGCCGAGCACCGCGCCTATCTGCTCGCCGCGTCATCGGCCCGGTACGTGCTCAACCTCGACGACGACGTCTGGCTGGAACCCGGGGCGCTGCACCGGCTGGTCGCCGCGATCGAGGAGCTGGGCTGCGGGTTCGTCGGCAACGGTGTGCACGGCCTGTCCTACACCGAGGACGTACGACCGGACACGCACCGGCACTACGAGGAGTGGGCCGGTCGGCCCGTCCCGGAGCGGATCCGGCCGGGCACCCCCGAGTGGGACCGCGCCCGCATCCACTCGGCGGCCAACCTGCTGCACGTCACCGCCGAGCTGGCACTGCCGCCGGGCGCGTGGCGGGCGTACAAGGTGTCCTGGATCGGCGGGTGCGTGCTCTACGACCGGGCCAAGCTCGTCGACTCCGGGGGCTTCGACTTCTGGCGGCGGGTGCACGAGCGGCACCAGGGCGAGGACGTGGCCGCCCAGCTCGCGGTGCTGGCCCGCCACGGCGGGGCGGGCATCCTGCCCAGCGGCGCCTACCACCTGGAGACCCCCACCACTGTCACCGAGCGGGACGTGGAGGCGTGGGAGGTGGTCCTCGCCGACGAGGACACCCCTCAGCCAGCCTGAGCGCCGCCTACGGGTTGAGCAGTTCGCGGGCCGATTCCAGCACCTCAACCACCGGCACGTCGGTGACGAACGAGTCGCGGTGCGGGCACTCGCCGTCGCCCGGCCGGTGCGGATAGATGCCGGGCGTGCAGTCCACGCCGCAGACCGGGCAGTGCACCATCCAGGAGCTGATCGGCCGGTGCCGGCCCCGCAGCGGCGTCGCCGTGTTGATCAGGTTGCCGACCCAGAAGATGCCCACCGTCGCCGTGCCCACCGCGGCGGCCAGGTGCAGCGGGCCGGTGTCGTTGGAGACGACCAGCGCGCAATCGGCGTAGCAGCCGGCCAGCCCGCCGAGGCTGAGCGTGCCCACCTGCGGCCGGACCGGCACCCCCGCCGCCGCGACCACCTGGTCCACCACCTCCCGCTCGGAGGGCGTACCGGTCACCAGCACCTCGTACCCGTCGCCGTGCAGCGCACGGGCCACCTCGGCGAACCGCTCGGCCGGCCAGCGACGCCGGGTGTCGGTGGCGCCCGGATGCAGCGCCACCCGAGGGCGGGCCGGCGGGCCGAGCACCCGCTCGGCCTCCGCCCGATCCGCGTCGGTGACCGCGAGCGTCGGCACGATGGTGGTCGCCGGAGCACCCACCAGGGCCACCGTCTCCAGATAGCGGATCACCTCGTGCTGGTAGTACACGTAGCGGATCCACCGGTCCAGCGGCGGCGCGTCGTCGGCGCGCAACCCGACAGTCACGCGGGCGCCGAGGCGGCTGACCAACGGGTTGGAGTTGGCGCCCCCGCCGTGGACCTGCACCGCCAGGTCGAAACCCTCGCCGCTGGCCGCCGCCACGAACTCGTCCATCGTGGATGCCGACTCACCGGCCTCCGGCTCCCGGATGCCGGGGCCCGGCGGCACCACCAGCACCCGGTCCACCGGGCCCGGCCGGTCGCGCCAGAGCTTCGCGTGCCACGGCGCCCCGAGCAGCACGATCTCCGCCGAGGGGTACGCGGCACGCAACGCGTCCAACGCCGGCAGAACGAAGATGAAGTCGCCGAGGGCGTTGGCACGCAGCACCGCGATCCGGCGCACGTCTTCGACTCGCCCGGCCGTCGGGCCGAGCAGGGACGGGGTGACCACGTGGCGCGCTACGACCGGTCGATCTCGCCGACGGTGTCCGGGTGGTGCAGCTCCCGGTCCGCGGCGGGATCGGCCGCCATCGGCGTACCAGCGGAGGGGCCGGCCGAGCGCGGCCCGGTGCGGCCGACGGTGATGGTGCGCGCGGTGGGCCGGGCCGCCCGCGGCAGGCGGACGCGCAGCAGCCCGTGGTCCATGACCGCGTCGATGCCGTCCGGGTCGACCCGGGACGGCAGGTCGATGCGGTACTCGAAACCGCGCGTCTCGAAGCCACCGGGAATGCCCTGCTCGGCGTTGACCTCCGCCTCGGAGCGGGCCCGTACGCACAGCTCGCGGTCGTCCAGCTCGACGGCCACCTCCTCGGGCGCGACGCCCGGCAGCCGGACGACGACCTGCCAGCCGTCCGACGTCTCGGTCAGTTCGACGTCGGACGACCCGGCCCGACCGCCGACCAGTCTGCTCAGCTCGGCGCGCAGCGACTGCAACTCGCCCATCGGGTCCCAGCCCTGTTGCCGGCCACGCCACCCCCGGCCGAACCCGCCGGGCTGCTGCTGCTCGCTCATCGCACGTCTCCGATCCGCTGGGTGGTGGGCCGCAGTGAGCTGGGCGCATCCAGACCGGCGTCCCGGTCGACGCCCACACCGAGCCGGTCGACCAGCTCGCCACCGAGCCAGGCGCTGATGCCGAGGATCGCCACCGCGACCACCTCGATGGCGATCAGCGCGCCACCGGCGGCCCGCGAATCGGCGTTGAGCCGGACCGCCCACACGGCGGCGAAGAGCAGGATCACCGCGAGGTTGGCGCCCGCGTGCAGCAGACCCACCCGCTTCGCGCGGGTGCCGGTCGGGATCGCCAGCAGGTCGAACGAGCCGGCCGCCGCGGCCAGCAGGCCGCCGATCAGGCCGACGGTGATGTTCCAGTACGCGACCTCGCCGAGGAAGTCGGGCCCGCCGACCGTGTCGATGATGTCGAAGAGCACCGCCGTGACCAGCAGCGCGACCGGGAACATGACCAGCATCGGATGGACTGGATGACCCAGTACCTTGAGTCGGCTCTCCATCTCCCGGCCTCCACTGGTCGGCTTTCCTGCGGACGGTATGAGCGGCGGGCGTGTCGGGTGAGGCCGTACCCCGGGCGACCGGGGGCAAACCTCGCGCTGGCCACGCGGGCCTAGGCTGGCGACGGTGGCGCCGCCACCCGGGTCAACGGCTGGGGGAGGATCGCGTGACGGTGGAGATCACCTCGCACGAGGAACTGCGTGAGCTGCTCGGGACGCCGGGTGTACGCGCCGCCAGCAAGGACCGCGCCCGCCTGCACGAGCGGGACCGGCAGTGGCTCGCCGCTTCGCCGTTCTGCCTGGTGGCGACGGCGGGCGCGGACGGCACCTGCGACGTCTCGCCCAAGGGCGACCCGGCCGGGTTCGCGCTGGTGCTGGACGACACGACAATCGCGCTGCCGGAGCGGCCGGGTAACAAGCGGGCCGACGGCTACCGCAACATCCTGGACAACCCGCACGTCGGGCTGCTCTTTCTGATCCCCGGGCGCACCGACACGCTGCGCATCAACGGGCGGGCCCGACTGGTACGCGACGCGCCCTGGTTCGACGACATGGTCGTCAAGGGGCACCGGCCGGTGCTCGCCGTGGTGGTGGAGATCGAGCAGATCTTCTACCACTGCGCGAAGGCGTTCCTGCGGTCCGCGCTGTGGCAGCCGGAGACCTGGCAGCCCGACGTGCTGCCGACCCGCGCACGCCTGATCAAGGAGGTCGAGGCGCCGCCCGAGAGCCTGGAGGACCTGGAGAGGCACTACGGCCCGGAGTACGCCAGGAAGATCTACACCTGACCGACCCCGGCCGGCGGGCGGTCAGGCCGCTGGCGTCACCAGGCAGAGGACATGGCCGTCCGGATCGGTGAGCACCGACTGTCGTTCGCCCCAGGGCTGATCAGCTGGCGCGTCAACGACCTGGGCACCCGCCTTCACCGCCGCAGCGGTCGCCGCGTCGACGTCCGAGACGAGGAAGCTCACCGCAACGCCGGCCAAGCCGGGCGTGGGTGGGCGTTCGTGCAGCAGAAGCTCGACCTCGGAACACGGAACGGCCAGGGCCACCATCTCACCGGCGCGGTACTTCTCGGTCAGCCCCAACGCATCCCGGTAGAGCGCCAGCGCGCGCTCCCGATCCGCCACCGACACGATGATCCGCCGCAACCCCCGTACCGTCACCAGGTCACCCTAACGGCGCAGGCTCGCCGCGGCGTTCCCGGCAAACCGCGTCCGACTACGGACTCTGATCCTGCCGGACGTCACTCCGGGGTGACCGACACCATCCACAGGTGGCCGTCCGGATCGGCGAAGACGCCCGCGTACCCCCATGGTTGTGCGGTCGGTTCGGTGACGACCTCGCCGCCTGCGGCGCGCGCCCGCTCGACGACCGCGTCCACCTCGGCCGGGGTGGCGGCCCCGAGGCCGAGCAGGCACTCGCTCTGCCCCCGCGGGGCGACCTCGTGTCCGCCGATCACCCAACCGAAGCCGCCGGTCGGGATGAGCATCAGGCGCAGCCCGTCGTTGACCACGAACTGCAACGGCTCCGGGATGCCGTCGTCGGCCAGCTCACCCACCGCTTCGAGGCCGAGGCTGTCGCGGTAGAAGCGGTACGAGGTCGGACGATTGGCGATCGGCAGGCTGATGATCACTGGTGCGGCTGGCATGGACGGCACCTCCACAGGTCGGTCGGACACGGCCACCGGCTCGGGGATGAGGACCGCATTTCCAGTATGGACAGCGGGGCTGACACTCGTAGCGCGTCGACAACCGGTGGCGCCGGATGCCCGCCCCCGGCATGACCCTCTAGCGTGGCCGCCATGAGTGTCGACGGCTGGTTGGCAGACACCCGCACGTCCTACGACACGGTCGCGGTCAGTTACGCGCACCTGGTCCGCGACTTCCTGGCACAGGCACCCTATGAGCGGGCGGCTCTGGCGTTGTTCGCCGACCACGTACGCGCCGCAGGCGGTGGCCCGGTCGCCGACGTGGGCTGCGGACCGGGTCGCATCACGGCGTACCTGAACGAGCTGGGCATCGCCGCCTTCGGCATCGACCTCTCCCCCGGAATGATCGCGGTGGCCCGCCACGAGCACCCCGACCTGAGATTCGAGGTCGGCTCCATGACCGATCTCGACCTGCCCGACGGCTCGGTGGCCGGCCTGATCGCCTGGTACTCGCTCATCCACATTCCCGACGAGCGGCTCGGTCAGGTCCTCGCGCACTTCCGGCGGGTGGTGCGCCCCGGAGGCCCGCTGCTGGTCGGCTACCACGTGGGCGACGAGACGACCCTCAAGACCGAGGGGTACGGCGGTCACCCCATGAGGATCCGCGTGCACCGCCGCCGGCCGGCGCAGGTCGCCGCCTGGCTACGCGACAACGGGTTCGCGGTCGAGGCCGAGATGACAGTCATCTCACCCGAGAGCAAGCTCGGCGGCATCACCTTCGGTCGACGAGAGCCCTGATCACCCGCGGATCCGGTCGGCGCCGAGCACGCTGAGCAGCGTGCTCTTGCCCGCACCGTTGGGCCCGATCAGTGCGCAGTGCTCCCCGGCGCGGATCGTGACGCTGACATCCGCGAGCAGCAGGCGACCCTCCCGCACGACATCGACGTCCCGGGCCTCGATCACCGTGTCGCCCGGGTCGGCGTACCCCGTCATTTCTGCGGCTCGGTGAGGAACACGCCGAGGGCCAGCGCCACCAGGGGGATCAGACAGATGATGGTGAACACGCCCTGCGGGCCCCAGGCTTCCGCCGCCACCCCGAGGACGGGCGCGAGGAGGCCGCCGATGCTCACGGCGAGCCCGAGGGTCACGCCCGCCGCCGTGCCGGGCCGCGACGGCAGATAGTCCTGGCCCAGCTTGACCAGCACGGCGAACGGGATGTTCAGGGCGATGCCAGCGAGCACGGCGAAGACGAGCGGCGGGTACTCCCCGGGCGTGAGCCGCAGGCCGACGAGTGCGGGAACGGCGACGATCGCGCCGAACTGCACGGTGCGGACCATCCCGACGCGGTCGGCGATCCGACCCCCCAGCAGAGTCCCGGCCACTCCGCCGACCAGGAAGCACGCCAGCGCCGCCCCGGCGAGACTCCGGCCCGCGCCCAGATGGCGTATCCAGAACAACTCGATGAAGGTGATCGCGCCGAAGAAGGCGACCGACCTGACGGTCTCGATGCAGGTCAGCACCAGGAAGGGGACCCAGCGGTCCCGGCCGTTGTGCGAGACGGTGCGCGCGGCCGGTCGCCGCAGCCGGTTCCGGTACAGCAGGAACCCCATGAGCACGGCCGGCGGGATGAAGAGCGCGGTCGCTCCGACGCCCATCGCGATCAGTGCGGGAGTGGCAAGCACCGGCGCCAGAAAGAACCCGACACTGCCCCCGGCGGCGAAGATGCTCATCGCTGTCGCACTGTCGCCCGCCGCCACCCGTGCCGACTTTCCGGCGGCCGGGTGGAACATCGCCACGCCGAATCCCGACACGCAGAGCAGGAGCCAGACCGCCACGTAACTGTCCACGAGACCGGACAGGCCGAGCCCGACTCCGGCGAGCGTTACTCCCGCCCCGGCCAGCCAGTCCAGCCGATAACGGTCGACGGCGACACCGATGAAGGGCTGCGGAACCGAGCTGCCCAGGGTCGCGGCGAGCGTGAGCCCGCCTGCGGCGACGTAGCTGTAATGGCGGTCCAGTACGAAATACGGGACGCAGGCCGGCACCAGACCCTGATAAAGGTCGTCGACCGCGTGGGCCGCGCCCCACAGTCGCATCCGCCGCCACGCCGACGGTTGCCTGTCCAGCTCCTCGGCCAGTGCCAGCACCGACTCGGGGTTGGCCGGGTTCGCTCGGCTGCTTGTCTCCGCCACCATCAGCTCTCTCGTTGCGGGTGTCGGAGGAAGAATGCCCGAGCGTCCCAGTTGCCGGCTATCGATATCCTGCCGACTTATGTCGCCAAGCAGCCAAGATGTGGACGGTCCCGCCCGGGTACCCCTGGCCGACCGTGACCGGATCGACTGGCACCACCACGGACGCCACCAGCTTGTCTGCCCCCGCAACGGAGTGCTGGCCGTGTCGACGCCGACGGGAATGTGGACGGTGCCACCGGACCGGGCGGTGTGGATTCCGGCCGGGGTCGCCCACGCCCATCGGGCGTACGGGCCCACCGACATGCGCGCGATCATGTTCGATCGCCCACTGAATCCGATGGGCGTGGATCAACCGACCGCCCTGGCCGTCTCGCCGCTGCTGCGCGAGGTGATCGTCAGCCTCACCGACGGCGAGGAGCTGACCGACGACGAACGGGACAACCTCGAACGCGTGGCGCTCGACCAGCTACGACGTGCGACCACACTGCGCCTTCGCCTGCCGTACCCGGCCGATTCCCGGCTGCGGGATCTTGCCGAGATCCTGCTCGAGGACCCCACCGACCGTCGCACCCTCGGCGAGCTGGGCACTGCCGTGGGAGCCGGCGCGCGTACCCTCAGCCGGCTGTTCCGGGAGCAGACCGGAATGTCGTTCCCGCACTGGCGGACGCAGCTGCGGTTGCATCACTCGCTCACGTTGATCGCCGTGGGTGAATCGGTGACCACGACCGCCGCGGCCAGTGGTTACAGCGGCCCCAGCGCCTTCATTCAGGCGTTCCGGGCCTACTTCGGGATGACGCCGGGCGAGTACTGCCGGAGCCGGCAGGGGCGCGATTCTCCTCCGACGGGCGCTACGCAGCACCGGTGGCGAAACCCCGTGGACGAGCACCGGCCGTGATCGGGAAACTGCCGGGATGGAACCGACACAGACGGCGCTCATCGTGCCGATACCCGAGGCCGAGGAAGCGGTGGGCCGGTTTCGGGAATCCCTCGACCCCGCTGCCTCCTGGGGCGTGCCGGCACACGTGACAGTCCTCTACCCGTTCCTGCCTCCGCAGCAGATCAGCGACCAGGTCCTGGCAGTACTGCGCAAGGCCATTGCCGGCATACCGCGGTTCGAGGTTGCGTTTACTCACATCGGCTGGTTCGGCGACACGGTCGTATGGCTCGCACCGCAGCCCGACCGTCCGTTCCGGAACCTCACCGCGGCGGTGTGGCAGCGGTTTCCCGAGACCGCCCCCTATGCCGGGGCGCACACCGAGGTGGTGCCGCACCTGACCATCGGTAGCGACGCCCCCGAGCCCACCCTGAGCCACGCCGCCGAGACGGTCTCCGCGCAGCTGCCGATCAACGCGGCCGTCGACATGGTGCGACTCATCGCCGGAACGCCGGGCCTGAGCCCATGGCGTACCGTCTGCGAGTTTCCGCTGGGGGCGGATCGCTGAGTACGTTCGGCAGTCCTCCGCGTACCGGGCCAGCCCCTCTGTCAGAGGCGCTACCGCAGGCGTACCCCGGTGGGTCGGCACCTGCGCTACCAGCAGGCCCGGGTGCGGAGCCTGGCGTCCGGTGTGAGTCGGTGCCAGCCTGGGGGCGTGCGGTACGACCCTCAACGGCACGTCTGGGCGGCGCTCTCCATCACCGACGTCTGCTCGCTGCTCGGCCGCTGTCCGGCCCGCTGGTGGCTCTCCGGTGGATGGGCCATCGACCACTGGTTGGGCGCGGTCAGCCGCCAGCACGGCGACATCGACGTCAGCACCCTCCGGCCGGGGCTCCCAGCCCTGCTCGGCAGCATGCCCGCCCAGCTGCGGCCGATCGCGGCCATGAGCGGGCGTCTTCTCCCGTTGACGGAGCACCTTGACGACCCCGAGCTGCGCAATATCTGGATACACGACGAGAACCGCGATCGTTTCGTCCTTCAGGTCAACGTGGAGGACGGCGACGAGTCGGTCTGGCGGTACCGCAGAGATCCACGGATCAGTCTCGGGTGGAGTTCGGCCGTCGCGACTGTCCGTGGCGTACCGACCGGAACGCTGGCCACTCAACTCCTGTGGAAGGCGCGAGATCCACGCCCGCAGGACGAGCATGACCTGAGCATCGCCGACCGCCTGTTACTCCCCGAGCAACGCCGGTGGTTGCGGATGGCGATCCGTACCGCGCACCCGCACTCGCCGTGGGCCAACGACCCCCCGGCGCGCGGCTGATCGTCGGCGCGGAACTGAGACCCGGTTCGAGCGGAGCTGCCGGACGGAATCGAATGACCTTCAGGGCCGACCCGCGCCGATGCTCGTGCTGCCGCACCGCCCGACGTCTGTTCGTTCAACTCCGCGCGAGTCGACTGGTGTCTCAGTGCGGGGATTCGCCGGACCGCAGTCCGTCGACGAGGAGCGCGACCATGCGCCGCCCGTAGTCGGGTTCCTCGTCCGGCATGGGCGCACACAGTTTGGCAACGGCGTACAGCAGGTCCTGGGCACCGACCCGGGCCCGGACCTCGCCGCTGGCCGTCGCGGCGTCGAGCAGGGACTCGAGGGCCGGTCCCAGCTTCTGCAGGAGATATCCGGGCAGGCCGTCGAACGCCGGATCGCCGGAGTGCAGGGCTGCGGCAAATCCGCGTTTGGTCGCGACGAACGCGGTGAACCGGTCGAGCCACTTCGCGAGGGCGACCCCCGGCTCGTGCGCGGCGGCCAGAGCCGGGGCAGCGTCGGCGCAGGCGTCGATCTCGCGCTCGATGACGGCCTTGATCAGGTCCGAGCGCTGCGGGAAGTGCCGGTAGAGCGTGCCGACGCCGACGCCGGCCAGATCGGTGATCTCTTTGGCGGGGGCGTCGACGCCGACGGTGCTGAAGACCGTCTTAGCCGCTTCGAGCAGGGACTCGATGTTGCGGCGCGCGTCGGTGCGCAGCCGGCGCGGGGCGCGATCGCGAACACTGAAATCTGCCGTGTTGTCGGACATGGCTGCGCCTCCCTTGCTGTTCCGGAAAGGCTTTCCGTATAGTTCCGGAAAGAGTTTCCAGATAACGACGATACCGCAGGGAGACGCTCATGCAGTACCGCACCCTGGGCCGGACGGGCATCAAGGTCAGCCCGTACGCGCTCGGCACGCTGATGTTCGCCACGGTGATTGGGAACCCCGACCCTGACGACTCGATCAAGGTCATCCACAGGGCGCTGGACGCGGGGATCAACCTCGTCGACACCGCCGATGCCTACGGCGACTCGGAGGAGATCGTGGGCAGGGCCCTCAAGGGGCGCCGCGACAAGGTCATCCTCGCGACCAAGGTGGGCCTTCCCAGGCTGAACGCGCTGCCCCGGACGCCGGGCACGGCCACCGACCCCAACCAGCGAGGCGCCTCCCGCCGCTGGATCATGACCGCGGTCGAGGACTCGCTGCGCCGCCTGCAGACCGACCACATCGACCTCTACCAGATCCAGCGCCCGGACCCCGACACCGACATCGAGGAGACGCTCTCCGCGCTCTCCGACCTGATCCGCAGTGGCAAGGTCCGGGCGATCGGGTCGTCCACGATGCCCGCATCCGACATCATCGAGGCCCAGTGGGTCGCCGAGCGGCGCGGGCTGGAGCGTTTCCACACCGAGCAGCCGCCCTACTCGATCCTCAACCGCAGCATCGAGAGCGAGGTGCTGCCGGCCGCGCAGCGCTACGGGATGGGCACGCTGGTGTGGGGCCCGCTCGGGCAGGGAATGCTCACCGGCCGGGTCCGCAAGGGCGAGCAGAACGACCTGCGCCGCGCCCGCTTCTCCAGGCACCTCACCGACGAGCGCCGGATCGACGTCGTCGAGCAGCTCATCCCGCTCGCCAACGAGGCAGGCATGCCGTTGACCCACCTCGCCATGGCATTCGCCATCGCACACCCGGGCGTGACCAGCGCAATCCTCGGCCCGCGCACGATGGAGCACCTCGACAACCTGCTCGCTGGCGTCGACGTCACGCTCACCGACGAGATCCTCGACCGGATCGACGAGATCGTCGCGCCCGGCACCGACGTCACCCGGCTCGACCAGGCCTACCTGCCCCCGGCCCTGCTGAACCCGAACCTGCGCCGCCGGCCGGTCAGCGAGCGTGGCGCCGCCTGATCAGCACGCCCCCGTCGAAGACGAAGAGCGTCTTGCCACCTTCGTCTGGCCTCGGAGCCCAGTCGACAGACCGCTCTGGGAGATCGCGGAGTCCTTCATCGAGCGGAGTCCTTCATCGAGTGCGTGGCTGGCGAGCTGCCGACGACAGAGCAGGTGGCTGCCCTCCTTGGACCGGCTCTGGCCTCCTTGGTGGCACAGCGAAAGGCCCAGGTCATGATCGGCGATGAAGCCGGTGACCTGGGCCTTTCCGTGGAGCCGCCTGACGGAATCGAACCGTCGACCTACGCATTACGAGTGCGTCGCTCTAGCCGACTGAGCTAAGGCGGCAACGATCAGCAAGTGTACGGCACCCCCCGGCTCCGGACCGAGCGGGATACCCCCGCGCCGCCGCCGGCACCAACCGGACAACCACCGCCATCTGGCTAATTACCGGACAGCACCTCGGCGGGAGCGGTACTACGCTGCGGCGCGTGAGTGACGAACGCGACGATCACCAGACCCCGGCGGGCGAGCAACCCGACGGGGAGCGGGCCCCTCGCCGGCCGCGCTCCACCGACCCGCTGGAGTTGGGTTTCACCCCCCGCAAGCCGGTGCCCTGGCTGGCGCCGTTCCTGCTGATCAGCACCGGCATCCGGACGCTGTTGGCGATCCTCTTCGGCGCGTACCTGGACAAGCGCGAGTTGCAGAACGCCTTCGGCGACGGCATCTTCCGCCAGGCGGGGCCGGACGGCGGGCTCTGGCTCGACTACGTGGCCGACCTCGGTGACGGCTTCCACGCCACCTACTCCGTCGCGTACCTGCTGGCGCAGCCGGAGCTGACCGTGGACGGGCACCGGCTGCCCCGTGGGCAGACCCTTGTGATGGGCGGGGACCAGGTGTACCCGTCGGCGGCCTACGCGGAATACGAGAACCGGTGCAAGGGGCCGTACCAGGCCGCGCTGCCGGCGACCCCGCCCGAGGGTCCCACGCTGTTCGCGGTGCCGGGCAACCACGACTGGTACGACGGCCTGACCGCCTTCCTGCGGCTGTTCGTCCGCTCCCGGGACCGTAACTTCGCCGGCTGGCGCACCGGGCAGTCGCGGTCGTACTTCGCCGTGGAGTTGCCGGCCGGCTGGTGGCTGCTGGGCGTCGACGACCAGTCCGGCTCATACCTGGACGACCCACAGTTGGCGTACTTCGACGAGGTGGCCCGGCGACTCACCCCCGAGTCGAAGGTGATCATCGCGGCGCCGTCGCCGACGTGGGTCAAGGCCGCCGACATCCCCACGGCGTACGACTCGATCGACTACTTCATCCGGACCATCATCGATCCGACCGGGGCGCAGGTGCGTCTGCTGCTCTCCGGCGACCTGCACCACTACGCCCGCTATGCCGGCCCGGACCGGCAGCTGATCACCTGTGGCGGCGGCGGCGCGTACCTGTACCCGACGCACAAGCTCCCGAAGCGCATCGAGGTGCCGCCCCGGGACACGCTGACCCGACGGGCCAGCCGCACAGAGCCGTACGACCTGGTGGCCCGCTATCCGGACGCGGCCCGCTCCCGGCGCTACGGCTGGGGCATCTTCGCCCGGCTGCCGTTTCGCAACCCCGGCTTCGCCACGCTGCTCGGCACCCTGCACACCCTGCTGATGCTGGCCATGGCGGGTGCGACGGCGAACTGGGCCGACAGCACCAACCAGCGACTGTTCAGCGTCCCGCTGGTGCTGATGGTGCTCGTGACGGTGGTGGCGGCGGTGCTGTTCGCCAAGCCGCCCAGCGCCAGTGGCAAGCGGCATGTCCGGCATTGGATTCTCGGCGTCAGCCACGGCGTGGCCCAGGTGGCGCTGGCCGCCGGCGGCACCTGGGTCTGGTTGGCGCTGCCGTTCTACGACTGGCCGTGGCCGCTGCCGGCGGTCGCCGCGGCGGTGCTGTACGGCCCGGTCATCGGCCTGGTGGCCAGTCAGCTGGTGGCGGCGTACCTGCTGGTCGCCAGTGCGTTCGGGGTGAACGTCAACGAGCTGTTCGCCGGGCAGGGCATCGAGGACTCCAAGTCGTTCCTGCGGTTGCGCATCGACCCGGACGGCACGCTGACGGTGTACCCGCTCGGGGTGGACCGGGTGTCCCGCGACTGGCAGGTGAACCCCGACCAGTCCCCCACAGCCAGCTGGCTGACCCCCCGCGCCCCGCTAACCCCCCACCTGACCGAACCCCCCATCGTCCTCTCCTGACCCACCTGTTGATCAAGAGCTTTGCGTCAGAATTCGGGCTCCGAATGACGCAAAGCTCTTGATCGACAAGATGACCCCGGGGGTTAGGGGGTGTAGTGCTGGTCGTGGGCTTGGCGGGGGGCGCAGACGGAGGCGCGGGAGCAGGAGCAGCGGGAACCGTCGGCGTCCAGGCGGACGGTTACCGCGTCTCGCGGGACGCTGTGGCCGACCACCCGACCGTCGCCCTCGGGGGTGGAGACACGGCTGCCGACGGCCGGCGCGGTCTCCTGGAAGCGCTGGTACAGCGGGTGCTCGTACTTCAGGCAGCACATCAACCGGCCACACGCCCCCGAGATGCGCAGCGGGTTCAGCGGCAGATCCTGGTCCTTGGCCATCCGGATCGTCACCGGCTCGAAGTCGGTCAGGAACGTCGCGCAACACAGGTCCCGGCCACACGAGCCGATGCCGCCCTGGACGCGCGCCGAATCCCGTGCCGAGAGCTGCCGCAGCTCGACCCGGCAGTGCAGGGTGGCGCCCAGGTCGCGGACCAGGGACCGGAAGTCCACCCGGTGCGGGGCGGTGAAGTAGACGGTGCTGCGCTCGCCGCCGCCGTCGCCCGAGCCGAGGACGTGGTCGACGGCCACCACCTTCATCGGCAGGCCGTGCGCACGGATCAACCGCTTCGCCGCCACCTTCGCCTCGGCCTTACGACGGCGCAGCGCCTCGTCCCGGGCCAGGTCGTCGTCACCGGCCAGCCCGACCAGCCGGGGGAAGCCGTCGGTCTCCTCGGTCACCCACTGGGCGGCCCAGACGCACTCGGCCACCTCGGGCCCGTCGTCGGTCGGCACCAGCACGCGGTCGCCCACCTGCGGGCGCAACTCGCCCGGGTCGAGGTAGTAGAGGCGCCCGTACCGGTTGAAGCTGACCGCGCAGAGCATGCCCATCCCCCCACCTTACGACGCATCACCGCAAAGGACGCAGCGGCCGATCCGCACACCGGCATCCATGACCGTCGACTCGACCTATTGTCGGGCCACCCGTCGTGCCGTTGACCCTCGCCCGGACGGTTGATTCCGGCCGCGGGTGCGGGACAAACGTCTCCGGGCGGCGTTGAGTGGAGGCAGACCTGCGGGGGGTGCAGGGGGAAGACCACGGCGTCGCCGTGGGCGCCGACTCTGCTCGGGCGCCCGCGAGCGACGCCGTGGCCTGTCCGGGGACGCGACGATGGGCTACCAGCCGACCCGGGTGGGCTGGTCGTAGCGGGGACGGCCGTCCATCGACGACCGCCAGGTGGACTCGGCCAGGCTCGGCGCCCACTGGCGCAGCAGTGTCTCGGCGCCGTCGTACGCGACGCACAGCACCGCCAGCACCCGCGCCGCGATCTCGGCCGCGTCGGCGACACCCGGCCCGACCGGCGTCAGGCGGGTCGGCGGACCGGTGGCGGTGGCGGCGACCACGGCCACCGCCTCGGCCGAGCGCAGCACATCGGCCATCGTCCGGGCCAGGGCGAGGCGGCTGCCCTCCACCCAGTCGGCGAGGGCGTCCGCGTACCCGGCGGTGGATTCCAGTCGCCCGACCAGGCTCTCCGGACCCTCGTCGAGATGGCGCAGCAGCGCGGCGCGCTCCTGCCCGTACGCCGAGGCGGCCGGGCCGGACCAGAGCACCGGGTCGGTGAGCGCGGCGCCGACGTCGTCGTACCCCCGGACCAGCCGGCGCACCGCGTGCCCGGCGCTGGCCAGCGGCGCCGGGTGCAGGTCGAGGAAGCCCCGGACGGCGTCACCCGGCAGCACCTGCATCCGGCGCAGCAGAGGCCAGACGCGGTGCCCCTCGGGAACGCCGGCCGCGAGCAACGCGTCCACCCGGTAGAGCAGGTTGAGGCCCGGTTCGGCGAGCCGGTCCAGCGGGTCCATCACGGCTCCCCGATGATCCGGCGGCGGGCGGCGCGGTCGACCTCGGCGTACCGGTCGGCGGCCTCGCGGACCGCCGAGGAGGCGGCGGCGAGCCGAGCGGCGGCGGCGCGCGCCTCGCGGGCCCGATCGTCGGTGGCGGCGGTCCACTGTCGGTGCAGCGCGCGACCGATCTCGCCGGGGCGGCCCGGGGCGTCCGCGCCGAACGCGGCCTGGGCCGGGTCGCTGGCGGTGACCGTGTGGGACAGCGTGGTCAGGATGGCGCTCGCCTCGTCGAGCCGCGCGGAGAGCGCGCGCAGTGCGTCCATGTCAGGCCCCCGCGAGCGGTCGGTAGGCGGCGAACGTCTCGTTGTGCAGCTTCTCCCGGGCCCACTCGGCGGCGTCGGCGGCCGCGGTGACGGCGGCCTGCACCGAGCCCGCCACGTCTCGTGGGCTGCGGGTGTGCAGCGGCCCGAGGAACCGGACGTCGGTGATCCGCCCGCCGGCGGTGACCACCACCTCGACCAGCCCGTCCGGCGACCGGACGGTGACCTCGACTGTCGAGACGGCCTGGTCGAACTCGGCCTGCAGCGATTCGATGCGGCGGTAGCGCCGCACCGCCTCCTCGATCCAGGCCTCGTCGATCTCCCCCCGCGGCATCGGCGACTCCTCCCGGATGGCCCCTCACTGAGCGTGCCGTCACCGTCACCACGGCACACCGGACCGTACCGCACCGCAATCGCGCGTGTCGATGGCTGTGGACAACCGGCTGGAGCTGCGGGTCAGCCCTTCCAGAGGGCGAGCATCATCGCCTCCACCGCGATCCGTGGCTTGACGTTCGCCTCGATCGCCGCCCGGCAGGCGAGAACGGCCTCCAACCGGCGCAACGAACCCTCGGCGTCCCACTTCTGGGCCCCCGCGCCGGCGAGCGCGGCGGTGTCGGTGTGCACGGGATCGACCGGGGCCCGCAGCGCCATGGTGAGCGCGTCCCGGTAGAAGCCGGCCAGGTCGACGAGCGCCCGGTCCAGCGCGTCCCGCTGGGCCCTGGTGGCCCGCGACTTCTGCCGCTTCTCCAACTCCTTGAGCTGCCCGGCGGCACCGCGCATCGCGCCGGCCGCGCCCCGGCCGGTGCCGCCCGCGCCGAGCGCGGTCTCCAGCGCGGCCCGTTCCGTCGCGTCCGACTCGGACACCGACGCCTCGGCCTCCGCCTCGGCCGCCTCGATCAGCGCGGACGCCGCGTCGAACGCCGCGCCGACGCCGGTCAGCCGGCGCGGCACGGCGAGGACCGCCTCACGCCGCTTGCGGGCCTCCGGATCGCGGGCCAGCCGGCGGGCCCGGCCCACGTGCCCCTGCGCGGCGGCCGCCGCCCAC
Source organism: Micromonospora sp. NPDC049114 (assembly GCF_040648635.1). Classification (NCBI taxonomy): domain Bacteria; kingdom Bacillati; phylum Actinomycetota; class Actinomycetes; order Micromonosporales; family Micromonosporaceae; genus Micromonospora; species Micromonospora sp. NPDC049114. Next base: position 1,030,316 of record NZ_JBEZEA010000001.1, read on the forward strand.
TGCGCCACGTCGGGCGCGATGCCGTCCCGACGGACCAGCACCTCGGCCACCGCGGCGGCCGGCGGCTGCCGCAGGGGTACGACACGACAGCGCGACCGGATGGTCACCGAGATGTCGTCCGGGTGGGTGGACGGGGCGCAGAGCAGGAAGACCGTACGCGGTGGCGGCTCCTCGATGGCCTTGAGCAGCGCGTTGCCGGCCGCCTCGGTGAGCCGGTCGGCGTCCTCGATGACCACCACCTGCCAGCGCCCGCCGGACGGGGTGCTGGCCGCGCGCAACACCAGCGCGCGCATCTCGCCGACGCCGATGGAGAGCCCTTCCGGCACCACCATCCGGACGTCGGCGTTGGTGCCGCCCATCGTGGTGTGGCAGCCGGGGCACTCGCCGCAGCCGGTGCCGTACGTGCACTGGAGGGCTGCGGCGAAGGCGCGGGCGGCGACCGAGCGACCGGAACCGGGTGGCCCGGTGAAGATCCAGGCGTGCGTCATCCCGGTGGACGGGTCCAGCGCGCCGGGCTCGGTGTCGCCGGTCCCGGGAGCGGTCTCGCCGGCCGCGCCTGCGGCGATCAGCGCGGGTGCCCGGTCGGCCGCGCCGGCGCGCAGCACGGCCGCCGCCGCGCCGGCGGCCCGGCGCAGTTCGGCGACCGCCTCGTCCTGGCCGACCAGATCGGCGAAGACGTCCGGCATCAGGTCTTGTGCTCCATCGTCACCAGCTCCGCGTCGGATAACTCCGGCTGCACCGAGGTGTCCGGGCCCTGCGCGGGGCGGGGGTGCACGATGCCGCCCGGCTTACCCAGCATCTCCTGCACGCGCCGGACCACCAGGCCGGTGATCTCGTCGGCCGGTCGGGACGCGTCGAGCACCAGGTAGCGCTTCGGGTCGGCGGCGGCGAGGTCCAGGAACGCGTAGCGGACGCGCTCGTGGAAGGCGATCGACTCCGCCTCGAGTCGGTCGGCGCCCGCGTTGCGCGAGGCCACCCGGGACAGGCCGGTCCGGGGCTCGACGTCGAGCAGCACCACCAGGTCCGGCTTGAGCCCTCCGGTGGCCCAGGAGGAGAGCCAGGAGACCTCGTCGACCGGAAGCGTCCGCCCGGCGCCCTGGTACGCGAGTGACGAGTCGACGTACCGGTCACTGATCACCACACCGCCACGGACCAGCGCGGGCCGGACCACTGCGGCCACGTGGTGTGCCCGGTCGGCGGCGTAGAGCAGCGCCTCGGCGCGCGGGGAGGGCGCCTCGTCGCCGGAGGTGTCCAGCACCAGCGACCGGATCCGCTGGCCGACGGCCGTGGCCCCCGGCTCGCGGGTGACCAGGACGTCGTGCCCCTGGCCGCGCAGCCGCTCGGCGAGCGCGGTGAGCTGGGTGGACTTGCCGGCGCCCTCGCCGCCCTCGAACACCACGAAGAGCCCGGCGGAGACGAACGGCTCGGAGGGCATCAGCGGGCGACCACGGATCGAGCCCCAGAGGTCGGCGAGGACGGGAACACCCTTCTTGTCGTCCATCTGGCCGAAGGCGCTGATCCCGGCGAAGATGCCGGCGGCGCCGGCGGCGAGCAGCAGCAGGCGGGTGGAGGAGATGGAGATGCCGAGGTCGGCGATTGTCAGTTTGCGGGAGCCGCCGACGCCGACCAGCACGCTGCTGAGCCCGATAGCCAGGATCAGCACCAGCCGGGTGCCGATCTGCACCACCGCGAAGACCCGGCCCCGCACCTCGTCGGCCACCTCGCCGCCCAGCAGTGTGGTGCCGGCCAGGAAAGCCATCCCGGCACCGGCGCCGACCAGGACCGCGCCGACGATCGCCATGGACAGGTGGATGGCGAAGGCGAGGGTCATCACGGCGGCGCTGGCCAGCACGATGCTCATGCCGAACCACCGGCGCCGGGACATGTCCTTGACGATCATCGGACCGAGACCGATGCCGAGGGCCAGACCGGCGAACATGGCGCCGAAGAGCAGCGAGAACGCGGCGTCGCCGGCGCCCAGCGAGTTGGCGAAGAACTTGGCCGTGCCGACGACGATGCCGCCACCGGCGAACGCCCCGAAGATGCCCAGCACCAGACCACGCACGAGCGGGGTCTTGCCGATGTACTTCCAGCCCTCGGAGAACTGCCGGAACATGCTCTGCTCGGAGCGCTCGGCCTCACCGCGTTGCGCCTCGCTGATCTCCTTGATCCCGAAGGCCACCACCAGGGCGGTGGCGAGCCGGGAGAAGGAGTTGAACCAGAGCGCGAGCTGGGCCGGTTCCGCCCAGTTCGGCAGGTCACCGCCGACGGCGCCACGGACACCACGGTCGAGCACGGCCAGGCCGATCGCGGCGGCGATCGGGGTAAGGCCGTACGTGGTGATCAGGGTGAGCTGGTTCGCCGCCTCCAGCCGGGCCCGCGGGATGAGGTTGGGGACCGCGGCCTCCTTGGCCGGGATCCAGAGCAGGGTGATCGACTCGATCAGGAAGGTGGCGATCAGCGCCCAGCCGACCACCAGACCGCCCGCGGCGCCGGTGAGGGCGTAGAGCGGGATGGACGCGAAGAGGACGAAACGCAGGAGGTCACAGATGACCATCGTCCAGCGCCTGTCGAACCGGTCGGCGAAGACGCCGGCCACCGGGCCGAGCACCAGCGCGGGCAGCAGCCGGATCGCTGTCACACCGCCGAACGCGGCGCCCTGGGCGGTGCTGCCCTGCACCTGGGAGGCGGCGAAGAGAGCGGTGGCCAGCAGACCGAGCCAGTCGCCGAAGGAGGCCGCGCCGAGCACGATCCAGAGCCGCCGGAACGGCCTGATCCGCAGAACTGAGCGGATCGCGGCGTAGCCGGACGGATCGACCTGACCGGAGCTGGACTGGTTGGCGGCGTTGCCCGACTGGTCACCCGCGCGCGACACGCCGGGCGACTCGCCGCTGTTCTGGCTTTCGATGGCCGTACCTCCACGTGCCGGCCCATCGCTGGGCACCCCCGGTGGAACACTCTAGACCCGGTGGGGGCCGCCCCACCGGCGACATTCTCCTGCTCGCTGAGCCTAGGCCGCCGGAGGCACCGGCCGCAGCCCGGGACGTACGCGAGGGTATTTCGCATTCACCGTCGGACAGTTAGCGTGCACACGTGGCCATCGAAAGCGACAAACTGCGCGACCGCCTGGACCGGGCGACCGCCCATCTCGACCCCCCGTACGCCGTGGTGGATCTCACCGCCTTCGACGCCAACTCGGCGGCCCTGACCGACCGCGCCGCCGGCAAACCGCTCCGGCTGGCCAGCAAGTCGGTGCGCAGCCGGGAGCTGATCGGCCGGGCACTCGCCCGACCCGGCTGGCACGGCGTCATGGCGTTCACAGTGCCCGAGGCGATCTGGCTGGTCCGCGCCGGTGTGAGCGACGACGTGCTGGTCGCGTACCCGAGCGCCGACCGGGCGGCCCTCGCCGAGCTGGCCGCCGACCCGACGCTCGCCGCCGCGATCACCCTGATGATCGACGGCACCGGGCAGCTGGACTTCATCGACGCCGTCCGCGCCCCGGGGCAGCGCGCCGAACTGCGGCTCTGCCTGGACCTGGACGCCTCCTGGCGACCACTGCGCGGGGTGCACGTCGGCGTCCGCCGCTCGCCGGTGCACAGCGCCCGGGCGGCCGGCGCGCTCGCCGCCGCCGTCGCCGGCCGCGCCGGCTTCCGGCTGGTCGGGCTCATGTCGTACGAGGCGCAGATCGCCGGCCTGGGCGACGCGCCGCCGGGCAGGACGCTGCTGGCCGGCGCGATCCGGCTGGCCCAGCGCGGGTCGTACCGCGAGTTGCTGGCCCGCCGGGGCGCGGCGGTGGCGGCGGTACGCGAGCACGCCGACCTGGAGTTCGTCAACGGCGGCGGCACCGGCAGCGTGGCCGCGACAAGCGCCGATCCCGCGGTCACCGAGGTCACCGCGGGATCGGGCCTGTACGGGCCGACGCTGTTCGACGCGTACCGCGCCTGGCGGCCCACCCCCGCGGCGTTCTTCGCCTGCGCGGTGGTCCGCCGGCCGACGCCGGAGCTGGCGACGGTGCTGGGCGGCGGTTGGATCGCCTCCGGCCAGGCCGCCGACAGCCGGTTGCCCCGGCCGTGGCTGCCGGCCGGCCTGAAGCTCGTCGCCACGGAGGGCGCCGGCGAGGTGCAGACTCCGCTGTCCGGCGCGGCGGCGGCCACCCTGAAGGTCGGCGACCGGGTGTGGTTCCGGCACGCCAAGGCCGGTGAGCTGTGCGAACGGGTCAACGAGCTGCACCTGGTCGAGGGGGACGCGATCGTGGCGACCGTGCCCACCTACCGGGGCGAGGGCCACGCGTTCCTCTGACGGGCCGCCCCGCGCGCCGGCTCAGGCGTGCTGGACGGCCTCGGCCTGCTGCTCGGCGGCGGGTCGACCGCTGTCGCGCCCGTCGACCTGGCGATGCAGGTACTCCCGGATCAGCGCCTTCGCCTCAAGCAGCACCCGCTCGTCGCCGTCGGACTTCCGCCGGAACGCGAGCTTGATCAACGCGTCGGCGGCCTCCACCGCGATCTCCAGGACGAAGCGCAGCTTCGGCACGTCGGTGAGCCCGAAGCGCTCGGTGAGCACCCGCGCCAACTGGTCGGCGATCACGCCGTTGTTGTCCCGCTGCTCATCGAGCAGGTGCAGGTCGACCACGTCGCCGAAGTGCAGAGTACGGAAGCCAGGGACGGTGCGGTGCATCGTGATGTACTCGTCGATGCCCGCGTCGACGCCGTCCCACCAGTGGGTCATCTCGTCGGAGGCGAAGCGCTCGTCGAGCCGCTGCAGGTAGGACTCCATCGTGCGCAGGGTCAACGCCTGCACGATCGCCCGCTTGTCCGGGAAGAACTGATAGACCGACCCGATCGCCACTTCGGCCCGCTCGGCGAGCAGGGTCGTCGTCAGACCCTCGTACCCCACCTCGTCGACGAGTTCGGCGCAGGCATCCAACATGCGCTGTACCCGCGCGACACTTCGACCCTGCACCGGTACGCGGCGCAGCGGCCCGGTCGTGGCGGCTGGTGTGGACACTCGGCGCCACCCCCCTTCGACGGATGAACATATCTCCACGTCACGAGTCCGTGACTACCGGTACAACGAGCGGATCGCAATTGCGGTATTTACCAGGTACAACGTTCCTGATATGAAGTCAGTTCATATTCATGAACAAGGAGCGCGCATGGTCGGCACCGCACCGCTCACCGCCCGCTGGTCCAACTGGGCCGGCAACCAGCGTGGCAGCGCCACAGCGATCCTGCGCCCCGGCTCGCCGGACGACGTCGCCGAAGCCGTACGCGCCACCGCCGCCGCCGGAGGCCGGATCCGCGTCGCCGGCAGCGGCCACTCCTTCACCGCTGTCGCCCTGGCCGACGACCGGCGGATGGAGCTGTCCGAGTTGGACACCGGTGTCAGTGTCGACGTCGCGCGCCGACTCGTCACGGTACCGGCGGGAATGACCCTGCACACGCTCAACGGGCTCCTCGCCCGGCACGGCCTCGCACTGCCCAACCTCGGTGACATCGACGCGCAGACAGTCGCCGGCGCGATCTCCACCGGCACCCACGGCACCGGCGCCGGCTTCGGCTGCCTGTCCACCTTCGTCGAGGCCCTCACCCTGGTCACCGGCACCGGCGAGGTGCTGCGCTGCTCCGCCGACGAGCATCCCGACGTCTTCGCCGCCGCCCGGGTCGCGCTCGGCGCGCTCGGCGTCCTGGTCGAGGTGACCCTGCGCTGCGTGGACGCCTTCGTCCTGCACGCCCACGAACGCCCCGCCGCGCTGGCCGACGTGCTCGGCGACCTGCCCACGCTGATCGGCGGCCACGACCACGTCGAGTTCTACTGGTTCCCCTACACGTCCCGGGTCCAGGTCAAGACCAACAACCGGGCGCCCGCCAACGACCGGCCGCTGCCCCGCTGGCGCGGCTGGCTGGACGACGACTTCCTGTCCAACACGGTCTTCGCCGGGGCCTGCCGACTCGGCCGAGCCGTGCCGGCGCTGGCACCGGGCATCAGCGCCGTCTCCGCCCGCGCGCTCACCGAACGGCAGTACACCGGGCGCTCCGACCGGGTGTTCTGCACCCCGCGCCGGGTCCGTTTCGTCGAGATGGAGTACGGCCTGCCCCGCGAGGCGCTGCCCGAGGCGCTCGCCGCGCTGCGACGGATAGTGGACGGGCTGCCGTTCAAGGTCCTCTTCCCGGTCGAGGTGCGCTTCACCGCCGCCGACGACATCTGGCTGTCGCACGGCTACGGCCGGGACAACGCGTACGTCGCCGTGCACCAGTACGTCGGCATGCCGTACGAGCCGTACTTCCAGGCCTTCGAGAAGGTCGCCGCCGGGTTGGGTGGCCGCCCGCACTGGGGCAAGCTGCACTACCGCGACGCCGCGTCACTCGCCACGGCGTACCCCCGCTTCGCCGACTTCCAGGCGGTCCGCGACCGCCTGGACCCCCACCGGGTCTTCACCAACCCCCACCTGACCCACGTCCTCGGGGTCTGACGGCGCGCTGGACCAGGACTTGGGTCACGGCCGGTGTCGAGAGGGGCTCAGCCGCCCGACGCCACCACCTGGTTCGCGCCGGCCCCCAGGGCCCGGACGTAGCCGAGCACCCGCTGGTACGCCGCCCGGTAGTCGCCCCGCAGTTTCGGCGGGGTGCCCGGGTCGGCAAGCGCTGTGGTCAGGTCGACCAGCCGGAGGGCCGGTGTCAGGTCGGTCCAGGTGGGCAGTGCCTCCATCCGGGTCACCGTCCAGCGCCCCGGGGCGGTCTCGGTGAAGGTCGCCCGGGCCATCACACCCTCGCGGTTGTCGTTGATCGGCTCCTCGTGCCGGGCCAGTTCGTTGCCCATGCCGAAGACCACCCACTTGTCGCCGAAGCGCTGGAACGGCTGCACCGCGTGGGCGTGATGGCCCAGGATGAGGTCCACGTCGGGCGACGAGATCAACTGCTCGGCCCAGGCCCGCTGGTCGGCGTCCGGCAGGTGCTGATACTCCGTACCCCAGTGCAGGCTGAGCACGACGATGTCGGCGCCGGCGGCGCGCGCCTTGTGGGCGGCGGCGAGGATCTTGGGCGGATCGATGAGGTTGGCCAGCCACGGCTGACCCGGGGGTCGGGTCAGCCCGTTGAAGTTCAGGCTGTACGCCAGGTGGGCGACGCGGACGTCGCCGACCTGGTAGATCCGGGGCCGGGCCGCTTCGGCGGCGCTGCGGGCGCTGCCGGTGTGCCCCAGCCCGGCGGCGTCGAGTGCGCGGATGGTCCGGGCCACCCCGTCGGCGCCCTGGTCGAGGGTGTGGTTGGAGGCGGTCGAACAGCCGTCGAAGCCGGTGGTGCGCAGCCCGTCGAGCACCTGCGGGGGCGCGTTGAACGACGGATAGCCGGCGAACGGGCCGGCGGGATCGGCGAGTGGCGTCTCGAGGTGGCACAGCGCCAGGTCGGCGCCGCGGACCGCCGGGGCGACCCCGGCGAACATCGGGGCGAAGTCCATGCCGCCGGCACGGGCAGCGTCCCGGCGTGCCTGCTCGGTCACCGCTGGATGGATCAGAACGTCACCCGCGGCGACGAGCCGCACGGTCCGCCCTTTGGCGGGATCCCGGCTCGGCCCGGTGGACGACCCGGGGGCGACGGTCGGCGGGGAAGCGTGCGACGCGATGGCGCCGGCCGGCGAGGGGCTGTCGGCGTCCATCGTCCGGATGCCGACCGCGGCCACGGCGAGCAGCAGCGCACCCGCCGCAGCACCGACGAGCACGCGGCGGCGCGGGACCGGGGTTGCGAACATCCCCTCACGTTAGGCAGTCCACACCAGAGCCCCGCCACCGAATCGGACATTTAACCCATTAGGGGCAGTGTGCTGGCTGTCACTCCTCGGCGGGACTGGCGGTGGCCTTCTTCGGGGCCGCCTTCTTCGCCGGGGCCGCCTTCCTGGCCGCCGTCGCCTTGGCGGTGGTGGTCTTCTTCGCGGCAGTGGACTTGCTGGCGGCGGCCGTCTTCTTGGTGGCCGTCGCCTTCTTCGCGGGCGCCTTCTTCGCCGCCGCCTTCTTGCGCGGCGCCGGACCCTTGGCACGCTTGTCGGCCAGCATCTCCGAGGCTTCCTCGAGGCTCAACGCCTCCGGGGTCTGCCCGCGCCGCAGGGACGCGTTGAACTCGCCGTCGGTGACGTACGGGCCGAAACGCCCATCCTTGATCACGAGCGGTTTCTCGGTCAGCGGGTCGACGCCCATCTCCCGCAGTGGCGGCGCGGCGGCCCGCCGGCCCCGGGTCTTCGGCGCGGCCAGCAGGGCCAACGCGTCGTCCAGGCTGACCGTGAACATCTGCTCTTCGGACTCCAGCGAGCGGAACTCCTCGCCCCGCTTCACGTACGGGCCGTAGCGACCGTTGTTGGCGAACACCTCGACGCCGTCGGGCGCGACGCCCACCAGCCGAGGCAGGCTGAGCAGCCGCAGCGCCTCCTCCAGGGACAGCGAATCCGGAGTCTGCGACCGCAGCAGCGACGACTTGCGCTCACCACTGGACACGTACGGGCCGAAGCGGCCGGACTTCAGCACGATCGGCTCGCCGGTGGCGGGGTCGTCACCGAGCTTGCGCTCGCCGCTGCCACCGAGGAACAGCTCGTGCACCTTCTCCGGGGTCAGCTCGTCCGGGGCGAGGCCCTCGGGGATCGGCGCCCGGTCACCCTGGGGGCCGCTCTCCTCGCCCTCACCCGTGGCGGCCGGCGTCGGCTGCTCACCGCCGGGCAGCTCCCGCTGGAGGTACGGCCCGTACCGGCCGACCCGGACGACCACCTCGCGGCCCTCCTCGTCGGTGAAGAGCGGGATGGAGTTGACGCTGCGGGCGTCGATGTCGCTGAGGTTCTCGGTGACCAGCTTCTTCAACCCGCCGGAACGGGCGATGTCCTGGTCACCGGCACCGTTGGAGCTGCCGAAGTAGAACGCGGTGAGGAAGTCGACGGCCGCGTGGTCACCGCCGGCGATCTCGTCCAGCTCGTTCTCCATGCTGGCCGTGAAGTCGTAGTCGATCAGGCGGGGATAGTGCCGTTCCATCAGGCCGATCACCGCGAAGGCCAGGAACGTGGGGATCATCGCCTGGCCGCGCTTGGTGACGTACCCCCGGTCCTGGATCGTCTGCATGATCGACGCGTAGGTCGACGGACGGCCGATGCCCAGCTCTTCCAGGGCCTTGACCAGCGACGCCTCGGTGTAGCGCGACGGCGGCTGGGTGTGGTGACCCTGCGCGGCCAGCTCGTCGGCGGTCAGCGGCTGGTCCTTGACCAGGGTGGGCAGCCGGCGCTCGGCGTCCTCGGCCTCGGCGTTCTCGTCGTCGCTGGACTCGACGTACGCGCGCAGGAAGCCCGGGTCGGTGATGGTCTTGCCGGTCGCGCCGAAGTCGGCCTCCTCCTGCGAGGTGGAGACCGCCCGGATGCGCACCGACACGCTGGAACCGACCGCGTCGGTCATCTGCGAGGCGATCGTCCGCCGCCAGATCAGCTCGTAGAGCTTGAACTCCTCGGCGGACAGCTCCTTGGCCACCTCGCCCGGGGTGCGGAAGTTGTCCCCCGCCGGGCGGATCGCCTCGTGCGCCTCCTGCGCGTTCTTCACCTTGCCGGTGTAGCGGCGCGGCTCCGGCGGAACGCTGCGCTCGCCGTACAGCTCGACGATCTGCCGGCGGGCCGCCGAGATGGCGGTCTCCGACAGGTTCACCGAGTCGGTACGCATATAGGTGATGTAGCCGTTCTCGTAGAGCCGCTGCGCGGTACGCATCGTCTGCTGCGAGGACAGGCGCAGCTTGCGGGCCGCCTCCTGCTGGAGCGTCGAGGTGATGAACGGCGCGTAGGGGCGGCGACGGTAGGGCTTCTCCTCGACGCGGGTGACGGTGAACGGCCGGCCCTCAAGGCGGGCCGCGAGCCCTCGGGCACCGCCCTCGTCCAGGTGGACGACGCCGGCGCCGGCCCGGACCCGACCCGTGGTCGGCTCGAAGTCCTTACCGGTGGCGATCCGGTCGCCGTTCAACGCGATCAGGGTGGCGTTGAAGGCCCGGGGCCCCTCACCGGCGTTCGCCACGGCGAGGGTGGCCAGGATGTCCCAGTACTCGGCGGTGCGGAACGCCATCCGCTGCCGCTCCCGCTCGACCACGATCCGGGTCGCCACGGACTGCACCCGGCCGGCCGAGAGCTTCGGCATGACCTTCTTCCACAGCACCGGGGAGACCTCGTAGCCGTAGAGGCGGTCGAGGATCCGCCGGGCCTCCTGGGCGTCGACCAGGTCGCGGTCGATCTCCCGGGGGTTGGCCACCGCCGCCTGGATCGCCGGCTTGGTGATCTCGTGGAAGACCATCCGCTTGACCGGCACCTTGGGCTTGAGCGTCTCCACCAGGTGCCAGGCGATCGCCTCGCCCTCGCGGTCCTCATCCGTGGCCAGGAAGATCTCGTCGACCTCCTTGGCCAGCTTCACCAGCTTGCTGATCTGCTGGCGGCGGTCGGCGGAGACGACGTAGAGCGCGTGGAACCCGTTGTCCACGTCCACCCCGAGGCGGGCCCAGGACTCGCCCTTGTACTTGGCCGGCACGTCGGCGGCGTTGCGCGGCAGGTCGCGGACGTGACCGAAGCTGGCCTCCACGACGTACCCCGGGCCCAGGTAGCCCGAGATCGTCTTGGCCTTCGCCGGTGACTCGACGATGACCAGACGGGTGGTTCCAGCTTTGCTCGGCACGTCTCTGTCGACCTCACTCCTGCTCGTGGCCTTCCGGCGCCCGGACAGCGACCGCTCTCGACCCCGCCGTGGCACCGGCGGTCCGGATGTCCAACGTAACCCGCCGTCCGCGTTTCGGGTTTCGCGGGCGGCAATCCGCTGCGGCGCGGCGCTCCCCGCCCCGCCGCGCTCGGCACTGCCGGACGGCGCCACCGTACACCGTGAGTAGGGCTCGAAGCGGGTCACTGTGACGATGGCGGACCCTCGGCCGAGGCCCGACCCGGCTGTTTTCCTCTGGATCGGCCCGCCAGCTGTCCGTCACCGGACACCCCGTCCCATACCCCCCACCCGCGTCGATCATGAGGTTGTGGTGGGCGTTCAGCCCCGAAGGAGAGGAAAGTCCACCACCACAACTCCATGATCGGCAACGAGGGGGCGGGCCACGGGCGGCGGGTCAGGGCCAGGCGTCTGGTGGTGCGGCCGGTGGCGGTTCGCCGACCAGTTCGGCGAGCCGCGCCATCCGGCGTCGGCCGGTGATCCGGTACGCCGGGCCGCCCTCGCCGGGGCCGAGCAACGTGCCGTCCAGGCCGGCGGCGGCGAGGGCGGCGCCGATCGCGTCCCACGACTCCTGATCGCCCTCGCCGAGCCGCAGCAGGAAGCCGCCGGGCGGCTCCGGGGTCCCGGCGGCGGCGAGCCAGAGCCGCAGCCGCCGGCCGGTCAGGTGGAAGACCTCCGGCGGGCGCTTCGCCGAGCCGTGCAGCCACGCGACCGCGAGCGGCTTCAACAGCCGGGTGTACGACGTCCGGACGGTGTGTCGCTCGTCCTCGGTCGGCTCCCAGCTCGCGGCCAGCCCGCGCAGCGCCAGTTCGGCGACGAGCACGTGCACCCGCCAGGCGGCGTCCACCCGCACCGCGAGCCGGGCCGTGCCGCCCATCCGGACCACCTCGCCCGGCCCGGCCAGCAGGCCGGCCAGATCGGCGACCGCCGGTTCGGCGGCATCCGCGCCGAAGAAGACCAGTTGCCGCCCCGCGTCGTCGGCGTGCGGCTGCCCGGGACGACCCGACTCCGATCGGGCCGGGCCGCCGCGTCGCCGGCCGGCACCCGACGTCGCCGCGCCGGTGTCCGGCGGATCGGGCTCGGGTGCGGGAAACAGCGCCGGCAGCGGCTGCGCCGCAGGAGAGTCCCCGAGCCCCTTCAGCGACACTCCGGCACCTCGTCGAATGCCTGTTTCAACTCCTCGGAGTTGAGCTGGCTGGTGTCCAGGGCGCTGGCGTCGTACTCCTTGTTCAGCGTCTCGACGGCGGCCCGCACGCCGTCGTAGAAGGCGGCCGGCTCGCTGGTGCCCAGCCCCTCGATGGTGTCCCGGGCCCGGCCGTAGGCGTCCCGCATCTTGCTCAGCGAGCTGCGGAACCCGGCGGAAATCGCCTCGCCGTTGTCGGTCTCCGGGACGCCGGCCTGCTCGACCTTGCGGCGCGCGGTCTCACTGGCCTGCTCCGCACCGCCGAAGAGCCGCACCAGGTTCTCCTTGGCCTGCGCCGGAGTGGTCTGCGCCGTCATCTGCTGATCGGCGCTGCTGGTCAACTTGCTGATCTCGGAGCGCCACGGCGTGAGCGCGCCGCAGACCGACGCCGCCCAGGCCCGCGGGCTGGGCCCACCACCGCAACCGGAGAGGACGACGACGATCGTGGCCAGGACCACCGTGAGCTTTCCGGCGGCAGACGCCCGGCACGTACGCATGCGTTGCAGCGTACGGCCTGCGGCCAGGCCTGGCACCGGTCCGGATGGCCGGGGTCCCCGCCCGACGGGTACGTCGGACGGGGACCCCGGTGCCGGTGTCGCTCAGGCGTTGATCGTCTCCGGCCGGTGGTCGGCGCTGCCCGCGCCGGTGTTGCCGCCGGCGTCGGAGTCGTCCATCGCGATGCCCTTGCGCTTGCTGAACACCACCGACGCCACGATGATCGCCGTCGCCACCAGCGCGATGGTCACCCGCAGGCCGACGTTGCGGTCGTCGCCGACGCTCCACGCCACCACGGCGGGCGCGATCAGCAGCGAGACCAGGTTCATCACCTTGATCAGCGGGTTGATCGCCGGGCCGGCGGTGTCCTTGAACGGGTCGCCGACGGTGTCGCCGATGACCGTGGCGGCGTGCGCCTCGGAGCCCTTACCGCCGTACGCGCCGTCCTCGACCAGCTTCTTGGCGTTGTCCCACGCGCCACCGGAGTTGGCCAGGAAGACAGCCATCAGGGTGCCGGCGCCGATCGCACCGGCGAGGTACGCCGCCAGCGCGCCGGGCCCGAGGCCGAAGCCGACAGCGATCGGCGCCAGGATGGCGAGCAGACCGGGGGTCATCAGCTCGCGCTGCGCGTCCCGGGTGCAGATGTCGACGACCTTGCCGTACTCCGGGCGCTGGGTGCGGTCCATGATGCCGGGCAGCTCACGGAACTGCCGGCGGACCTCCATCACCACGGCGCCGGCCGAGCGGGACACCGCGTTGATGGCCAGCCCGGAGAAGAGGAAGACGACAGCCGCACCGATGATCAGGCCGACCAGGTTGCGCGGGTTGGCCACGTTCAGCGAGTTGAGGATCTCGGTCCCGACGTCGCCCACACCGGCGTCCGCGTACGAGGTGCGCAGCGTGTCGGTGTACGAGCCGAACAGCGCGGTCGCCGCCAGCACCGCCGTGGCGATCGCGATGCCCTTGGTGATCGCCTTGGTGGTGTTGCCGACCGCGTCCAGCTCGGTGAGCGTCCGGGCGCCGTGCTCGTCGATGTCGCCGGACATCTCGGCGATGCCCTGCGCGTTGTCGGAGATCGGTCCGAAGGTGTCCATGGCGACGATGACGCCGACGGTGGTGAGCAGGCCGGTGCCGGCCAGCGCCACCGCGAACAGCGACAGCGTGATGGAACTGCCGCCGAGCAGGAACGCCCCGAAGACGCCAGCGCCGATCAGCAGCGCCGAGTAGACAGCCGACTCCAGCCCGATGCTGATGCCGGCGAGGATCACCGTGGCGGCGCCGGTCTGCGAGCTCTTGCCGATGTCCTGCACCGGCCGGCGGTTGGTCTCGGTGAAGTACCCGGTCAGCGCCTGGATCGCCGCGGCCAGCACGATGCCGATCACGACCGCGCCGATGGCCACCAGTCGCGGGTTACGGTCGACGTCGGTGAGGCCACCCTCCAGCTCGGCGAAGGTCGCCGGCAGGTACGCGTACGCGGCGATCGCCACCAGCACCGCGGAGAGCACGGCGGAGATGTAGAAGGCCCGGTTGATCGCGGTGAGGCCGCTGCGGTCGGAGGCGCGCAGCCGGGTGATGAAGACGCCGACGATGGCGACCAGCACGCCGATGGTGGAGATGATCAGCGGGAAGACCAGCCCGTCCTCGCCGAAGGCGGCGCGGCCGAGGATCAGCGCTGCGACAAGCGTCACCGCGTACGACTCGAAGAGGTCGGCGGCCATGCCGGCGCAGTCACCGACGTTGTCGCCCACGTTGTCGGCGATGGTGGCGGCGTTGCGCGGGTCGTCCTCGGGGATGCCCTGCTCGACCTTGCCGACCAGGTCGGCGCCGACGTCGGCGGCCTTGGTGAAGATGCCGCCGCCGACCCGCATGAACATCGCCAGCAGCGCGGCGCCGAAGCCGAAGCCCTCCAGCACCGTCGGCGCGTCACCCCGGTAGACCAGGACGACGAGCGCGGCGCCGAAGAGACCGAGGCCGACGGTGAGGAAGCCGACCACGCCGCCGGTCCGGAAGGCGATCTTCATGGCCGCCTCGCGGCCACCCTGCCGCTCCCGGGCGGCGGCGGCCACACGCAGGTTGGCGCGGGTCGCCAACCACATGCCGGCACCGCCGATGGACGCGCTGAACACGGCGCCCACGATGAAGAAGAGCGAGCGGCCGAGCTTCACGGCCACCTCGCTGCCGTCGGTGTCGTGCACCGGCAGCAGGAAGAGCAGCACCACGGCGACGACGACGAAGATCGCCAAGGTGCGGAACTGGCGGAGCAGGTAGGCCGAGGCGCCCTCCTGGACCGCCCCCGAGATCTCCTGCATGTTCGTGGTGCCCTTGCCGGCTGCCAGCACCGTCTTCGTCAGCGCGGCGGCGAAGACGAGCGCCACCAGCGCGATGACCGCGGCGATGACGACGTATGTGACATTGCTTCCGGTAAGGGAAAGCCCGCCGCCATCGGCGGCCAAGGTCTCGGACATCTGTGTCCTCCTGTTACCGAACACTCGCGTCGACGGGTGGAGACGCACCGGTCGACGCCTGGATGCGGACTCGCAAGCGCGCGCCAACCCACCCCAGCGGACCAGCGATGACCACCCATACCCGCTGGCTGCGGGTTGGATCACTTGCTGACAACCCGGGTACTGTAGCCCTCCACAGTGTTCGAGGTCACACCGAGGTGGCACCGTGTCTCGATGATCTTCGTCGCTGTGTTATGAAACGAAATCTGATATAGGGCCCGATCCATGACGAGAAGGCCGCACCCTCGGCAGGGATACGGCCTTCTTCAGCGGTTCTCGGGCTTGAGCGGTTCCTCGGCTCAGCGGCCGACCGGCCACACCATCCGCACCTCGGTGCCGATGCCCTCGTCGACCGGGCGCACCTGCAGATCCTCGACGAAGCCCGCCAGCAGGGCGAACCCGACGCCCGTGGTCAGCGCCTCGTCGGTCAGCGACTCGTTGGCCAACTCGTCCGGCGGCAACGCCGCCAACCCGATGCCGGCCTCGATCGGCGCACGGTCCACCACCCGCACCGCGTACGTGCCGCCGTCGGACATTTCCACCAGCACCGGATCGGCCAGGCCGTACTGCCGGTGCAGGGCGACCGCCCGGGTGCAGGCCTCACCGATGGCCAGGCGCACCTCGTCCAGCAGATCCTCGCGGACACCGGCACGCCGGGCGACGGCGACGCCGACCAGTCGGGCGGTACGCACGTGCACCGGCGCCGGAGAGAAGGAGAGCCGGACCGTCGCCATCACGCGTTGGCGCCGGTCGGGCCCGCACCGACCGCAGCCTCGACCGTGGGGTGCAGCGGGAACACCTGGTCCAGCGCCGTGATCCGGAAGATCTTGAGCAGCGGCTCCTTGTCACAGACCAGGGCGAACGAGCCGCCGGCCGTACGCAGCCGCTTGTGCGCACCCACCAGCACGCCGAGACCGGTGGAGTCGAGGAAGTCCACCCGCCCGAGGTCGACGACCACGTGCCGGGCGCCACCGTCGATCAGCTCGAGGAGTCGTTCACGGAGCCGGGGCGCGGTGTAGACGTCCACCTCACCGCCGACCTCGAGCACCGTGTGCTCGCCCACGGTGCGCGTCGCCAGCGACAGCTCCATCGGTCCTCCTCGCCAGAGCCGTAAACTCTCCTGGGCATCTAACCACTACCGCCGGGACACCCTGCGGTCACCGGCGGAGGCTTCCCCTTACCCCCGGCCCCGGCTTTTCATCTCCGAACACCAGTGCGAGAGTGCAGGACGTGACCTCCAACGACTTCCTCTCGGCGCGGCCTACGCCGCGCCGTGACCTGGAGTCGTCCGCCGCGCCCACCGTATCCGCAGGTCACGACGTCGGACCAGCGCCGGTCGACCTGCTGCGCCGGCTACGCGCCCGGGGCGCCGGCGACCCGGTCACCCACGTCGAGCGGGTGCCGGCCCGGGTCGGCGTGCCCGCACCCTGGCCGGCGTGGGCACCACCGGAGCTGCGGGCGGCGTTCGCCCGCCGCGGCGTGGTCGCGCCCTGGCAGCACCAGGCCGAGGCGGCCACCCTGGCGTACGACGGCGGCCACGTGATCGTCGCCACCGGCACCGCGTCCGGCAAGTCGCTTGCGTACCAGCTCCCGGCGCTGGCCACCCTGCTCGCCGACCCCCGGGCCACAGTTCTCTACCTGGCGCCGACCAAGGCCCTCGCCGCCGACCAGCTGCGCGCCGTCGCCGGCCTGGAGCTCGACGGGGTACGCCCCGCCTGCTACGACGGGGACACGCCGCGCGCCGAACGGGAGTGGATCCGCCGGCACTCCCGTTTCGTGCTGACCAATCCCGACATGCTGCACCACGGCATCCTGCCCGGGAACGCCCAGTGGTCCGGTTTCCTGCGCCGCCTCGCGTACGTGGTGATCGACGAGTGCCACACCTACCGGGGGGTGTTCGGCTCGCACGTGGCGCACGTGCTGCGGCGACTGCGCCGGCAGTGCGCCCGCTTCGGCGCCACCCCGGTGTTCGTGCTCGCCTCGGCGACGTCCGGCGACCCGGCGACCGCCGCCGGCCGACTGACCGGCCTGCCGGTGACGGCGGTCACCGAGGACGCCTCACCGCGCGGCGGGGTGACCTTCGCGCTCTGGGAGCCGCCGCTGCTCCCACCCGACTCGGCCACCCCCGCGGTGCCCGCGCAGGCCGCCGGCGACCACGACGCCACCACGGACCTCGTCCAGGTCCGCCGGTCGGCGCTGCGCGAGACCGCGGACCTGCTCGCCGACACGGTCGCCGAGGGCGTACGCACGCTCGCGTTCGTGCGATCCCGCAAGGGCGCCGAGGTGGTGGCGGCCAACGCGCGCCGGGCCCTGGACGACGCGGTCCCGGGGCTCGGTGACCGGGTCGCCGCCTACCGGGGCGGCTACCTGCGCGAGGAGCGGCGCGAGCTGGAACGTGCCCTGCTGCACGGTGACCTGCTCGGCCTCGCCTCCACCAACGCGCTGGAGCTGGGCGTGGACCTGGTCGGTCTGGACGCCGTGCTGATCTGCGGCTATCCGGGCACCCGGGCGTCGCTGTGGCAGCAGGCGGGCCGTGCCGGGCGATCCGGGCAGGAGGCCCTCGCCGTACTGGTGGCACGGGACGACCCGCTGGACACCTACCTGGTGCACCACCCGGAGGCGATCTTCGGTGCGCCCGTCGAGGCGACGGTGCTCGACCCGGCCAACCCGTACGTGCTGGCGCCGCAGTTGGCCTGCGCGGCAGTCGAGGCGCCGCTCACCCCGGCCGACCTGGCGCTCTTCGGCGACGGGGCGAAGGAGGCCATCGACCAGTTGGTCGAGGCCGGCGCGCTGCGGCAGCGGCCCACCGGCTGGTACTGGCGGCACCGCGAGCGCCCCGAGGTGGACCTGCGCGGTGAGGGCGGCGCCCCGGTGTGCGTGGTGGAGTCCGCCACGGGCCGGCTGCTCGGCACCGTCGACGGCGGCTCGTCGCACTTCCTGCTCCACCCCGGCGCGGTCTACCTGCACCAGGGCATCTCGTACGTGGTCGACGACCTCGACCTGGCCGACGGCTGTGCGCTGGTGCACGTCGAGGAGCCGGACTGGTCCACCCACGCCCGGGACGTCACGGACCTGTCCGTGGTGTCGGTGCGCTCCTACGTCGACGCCGGGCCGGTCGGGATGTTCCTCGGCGAGGTGGACGTGACCAGCCAGGTCGTGTCGTACCAGCGGCGTCGGATCGCCACCGGCGAGGTGATCGACACCCGGCCGCTCGACCTGCCCACCCGGGAGCTGCGCACGGTGGCGGTCTGGTTCACGCTGTCACCGCGGTCGCTGGCCTCCGCAGGGGTCCAGCAGGCCGACGTCCCGGGTGCGCTGCACGCCGCCGAACACGCCGCGATCGGCCTGCTTCCGCTGATGGCGACGTGCGACAGGTGGGACATCGGCGGGCTCTCCACCGCCCTGCACCCGGACACCGAGGCACCGACGGTCTTCGTCTACGACGGGCACCCGGGCGGCGCCGGCTTCTCCGAGCGGGCGTACGGGACGGCGTCGGCGTGGCTGCGCGCCACGCGGGACGCCATCGCGGAGTGCGGCTGCGAGACCGGCTGCCCGTCCTGCGTGCAGTCGCCGAAATGCGGCAACGGCAACAACCCGCTCTCCAAGCCGGACGCGATCCGGGTGCTCGACGTGGTGCTGGAGAATCTGCCCGCCTGACGCACCTTGCATGAATCCCGACGGCACTGGGCACAATGGCATGGGAGCGCTTCCATCGATGCTTGTGTTCCAGTTAGCCCCCGCGCCCGAGGAGAAGCCGTGGCCGACACGATCGCTGAGACCGTCGACCTGCTCTACACCATCGACCAGGACCACCTCACCCTTGATCAGCAGATCGCACTTGGGGCGGCGCTGGCCGCCCTGGCCCAGGCGGAACGACTGGAGCAGATCAACGAACGGCTGCGCAGCATCCACCAGGTGCTCAACACCTGGTCGTTGCGCGTGACCGTGGACGGTCGCTGACCGTCGCGGGCCCGGTCCCGCGGGGCGGACCGGTGGGGGTGGGAGCGCCAGGGGCACGGGCCGACGGTGGTTGCCTGGCTGTGCGAGACTCCGGCGCACCATCCCCCTGAGGAGAACACATGCAGCTCGACAACTTGCAGGCCCTGCAGCAGTTCCACATCCGCCAGCGGCTGCGGATGATGGTCAACCAGTACGAGGTCCGGGCGGTCGCGCCGGACGGCACCGAGGGTGAGCTGCTGGCGTTCGCGCAGCAGAAGCGGCTCGCCTTCAAGGAGCAGGTGACGATCTACACCGACGACTCCAAGCAGCAGCCCCTGCTCGGCTTCAAGGCCCGCCAGCGCATCGACCTCGGCGCGACGTACGACGTCACCGACGCGGCCGGTAACGCGATCGGCCTGTTCCGCAAGGACTTCGCCCAGTCGCTGCTCCGCTCCACCTGGCACGTCGAGCAGGCCGGCCTGCCGCAGGTGACGGGCCAGGAGCGCAGCCTGCCGGTGGCGCTGCTGCGCCGGTTCGTCGACTCGCTGTCCTGGCTGCCGTACCACTTCGACTTCACCGCCGGCGGTCAGCCGATCTTCTCGGTGGTGAAGAAGTGGGGCCTGCGCGACAAGTACGTCGTCGAGGTGCAGAACCCGCAGATCGACCGTCGTCTCGTCATCGCGATGGCCGTCGCCCTCGACGCGCTCCAGTCCCGCTGACGCAACCCGGCTCACACCCGGCGACCCACCCTCTCGGCCGCTGACCGGGACAGGACCCCAAAGCCTGCCCCGGCCAGCCGGCCGCGGTCGAACAGCCAGGCGCGGTCCACGCGGACCATCGACTCAGCCGCGTACCGGGCCGGCGCGGGCCGTCGACGCGACGACCCGGGTCACGCCCGGAAGCGGTGTGAACGCCACCTCGACGGTCACCAGCACGTCCAGCCCGTCGAGGAGACAGTCGATCAGTCGGCCAGCGTTGCGGTGGGCGATGTCCGCGGCGGACGCGCACGCCACCGCGTCGCCGTCAAGCGCCCGGGCAGCCCCGGCCAGCGCACCGAGATCAGCGGCCACCGCCGCCCGCTGAGCCGCCATCCCGGCGGCGGTGGCAGCGGCGCCGAACGTCCCAACCAGCACGAAGACCAGTCCCAACGCGAGCAGCAGCACGGTTGCACCGCCTCGCTCCGCGTCCGGTCGGCCGCCGTGGTGTCGCTCGGCGTCCGGTCGGTCGCCGTCGTGTCGCTCGGCGTCCGGGCCGTGCCCACGCGACCGAGTGTCGGGATGCCGCATCACCATCTCCCCTCGTCCGCGCCGGGTTCCACGGCTGCGACGGCGGTGGCGAGAACGGTGATCTTCGGTAGCCGGCCGCCCAGCGCGCGGACGGGCGCGCGGACCGTCGCCTGCACCCGGTCGCCGTCGACCGACACCGACACCTCTGCCCCCGGTGGCGCCGCGCGCTCCCCATCCGCGCTGTCGGCTCCCCGGGCGGCGGCCAACGCCACCTCCCGGGCCGTGTGCAGACAGCTCGCCTGGGTGCTGACGGCGTTGACCGCGGTCAGGCCGGCGAGCAGCAGCAGGAGTAGCGCCGGCAGGCCGGCCGCCAGTTCGGCGGTGAAGGAGCCCCGGTCGCCGCCGACGAAATGGGCCCACCGGTTGCCGTCGCACGCTCGCCCGGGGGTACCCGGTTTCCGACCATGGCCGACCTGCCGGCGCCCGCTCACTTGAGCGCCCGGTCGATGACCGCGGTCAGCGCCGACTGGACATTGCCGGAGGTCAGGACCTTCAACAGAATCCCGGCGAAGGCCACCGCGGCGAGCGTGCCCACGGCGTACTCGGCGGTGTTCATCCCGTCGTCGCCGCGGAGTCGGGCGATGAGTTTGCGCATGCGTCTTTCCTTTCTCGATGGGTCAGAGCACGTCGCCGAGGACGGCGACGATCACCGGCACCAGGCCGGCGAGAATGAACGCGGGCAGGAAGCACAGCCCCAGCGGCAGCACGATGAGGACGCCAGCCCGGCGGGCCGACGCTTCGGCGGCGGTGGCCCGGTCGGCCCGCAGGTCGTCGGCGAGACGGGTCAGCGCACCGGCCAGCGCGGCGCCGCTGTTGGCCGAGCGGAAGGCCGCCGCTGCCATCCGATCGGCTCCCGGCACCCCGTCCAACGCCGACCACGCCTCGGCCTGGCCACCGCCGAGGAGCAGGGTGCGGCCGACCCGGGCCAGTCGGCTCGCGAGCGGGCCGTCCAGCGCCTCGGCCACGGCCAGCACCGAGCGGTCCACCGGCGCACCCGCCCGCATCGCCGCCGCCAGCAGGTCGGCGGCGAGCGGCAGGTCGGCGGCCTCCCGGAGTCGCCGGTCGCGCGCCGCCGGGGACTCGATCCGGCGCAGGAGCACGTCCAGCAGGACCGCGGCCGGAACCGCACCGAGCAGCCCGAACCAGCCCCCGACGACCACCGCGACGGCGAGCCCGGCCATCGCTGCCGCGAGGCGGATCGCGTCCGGTCGTCGCCGACTCTCCACACCGCCGCCACCCGAGCCGGCCCGGTGCGGCGAGCCGCGCCGACCGACCGAACCGCCCAGGCGCACCGGGGACATCAGGCGGCCCGCCCCGACGCCGCGCCCAACCGCTCGGCCCAGAACAGGCCGACTATCTGCAGGGCGACCGCGATGACCGCGCAGACCCCGCCGACAGTGCTGTGCAGGAGCACCGCCAAGGGGTCGACTCCGATCCCGTAGCCGAGCGCGATCCCGCCAACCGGCAGGGCCGCCAGCAACCAGGCCGTGGCGCGGGCGCCCGCCGCCTGTGCCGCCGCGGCGGCCAGGCCCCGGTCGGTCGCCCGGGCGTCCGCCTCGATGCGCTCGATCAGCTCGGCCAGCGGTGCGCCGGTCCGGTCCGCCAGCCGCACGGCGGCCGAGGTGAGCTCGCGAAGCCGGTCGGCTCGACCCGTCCCCTCGACGGCGGCGATCTCCAGGGTTGGCGGGACGGGCAGGCCCGCCCGGAGGTCGGCTGCCAGACCGCAGAGCAGGTCCAGGCCGCGCCGCCTTACCAGGTCCGCGTGCCGGCCCGCTCTCCAGCGGAGCAGGGCGCGCACGGCCAGCGTGCCGTAGCCGGCCACCGCGACAGCGGCCACCGGCCCGGCGGACACGGCACCGACCCCTGCCCCCACCAGGCCAACCAGCAGCAGCACACGCCTCGGCGACCGACGCACGCGCAGCCGACGGGCCTCGTACGACGCGCCGGCCGTTCGGTCCGCCGGGCGAACGAGGCGTTGGTCCGGCGGGCCAACGGTGCGATGGTCCGCCGGGTCGGCCCTGCTGCGGCCCGGATGCTCGACGGCCTCGATGGTCTCGGTCTCCGGCCGGGCAGTGGCAGCCGGGCGGCGAGGATCCCGACGGATCGGCGGCCGTGCCGGACCTGCCGGTCGCGTGGATCCACCCGGCCCGCCGGTCGCCCTCGGACGGCTCGGGCTGTCGTCGAGGTCCCGAGTGGACCAGGCGACAACCGTCCGCCCGCTGACGGACGTCGACGCTCCCGGCGGGTACGAGAGGGCACCCGGATGGACCTGGTCCGACACCCCGCCAAGCTCATCGGTCGGCCCGCCCCGCGCCCGAGCGAGGCCCCTGATCCATTCCACCAGAGCGTCGTCCGGATCAGCGCCGGTGGCGCCACGGCCCGGTGCCAGCACTCGGCGGCGGCGTGCCCGGACGCTCTGCACCGGCCAGGCCACCAGGACCGCGGCGGCCAGCAGCAGCGCCACCACGAGCGCCGTTCCGCCGGTCATGCCGGGCCCGCCGATCCGGGCCACGGCTCGCTGAGGATCGGCGGCACCGCCACGCCCCGGTCTCGCAGCAGCGTGCCGAAGGTACGTGCGGCCAACCCCAACCCACGTCCACGTATCCAGGCGGGCACCACAGTGGCCAGTCGTTCGGGCCCCTCGGGGAGCAGCAGGCAGATCGACTCGAGGACACGACCGCGGTCCCCTCGGCGTACCTGAAGCAACACTTGGAGCGCCGCGACCACCTGGGCGTGCAGGGCGGAGCGGGGCAGCCCGCCCAGCATGCCGAGCGCCTCCAGCCGGGCCGGCACGTCGGACGGGGTGTTGGCGTGCAGCGTGCCGGCGCCGCCGTCGTGGCCGGTGTTCAGCGCGGCCAGCAGGTCGACCACCTCCGCGCCCCGGCACTCCCCGACCACCAGCCGGTCCGGGCGCATCCGCAACGCCTGCCGAACCAGGTCGCCGAGGCTGACGACGCCCGTCCCCTCGACGTTGGCGGTGCGGGCCTGGAGCCCGACCACGTGCGGGTGCCCCGGTTGCAACTCGGCCGCGTCCTCCACCAGGACGATCCGCTCCGTGGTGGGCACCAAACCGAGCAACGTGTTGAGCAGGGTCGTCTTGCCCGAGCCTGTGCCGCCGGTGACCAGGTATGCCAGCCGGGCCGCGACGACGGCGGCGAGCAGTGGCGCCACCGGTCGCGGCACCGTCCCCTGGCGCACCAGTTCGTCGAGGGTGAACGGGCGGTGCCGGAACGTCCGCAGGGACAGGTAGGGCCCCTCGGTCGCCACCGGCGGCAGCACGGCGTGCAGCCGGGTGCCGTCGGGAAGCCGAGCGTCCGCGTACGGGGAGCCGTCGTCGAGCCGCCGCCCGGCGCTGGCGATCAGTCGCTGCGCCAGCCGGCGGACGTCCTCGACCGAGCCCACCGGGACCGCTACCTGGTGCAGCCCCGCGCCCCGGTCGACCCAGACGCGGACACCGTTGACCAGGACGTCGGTCACCTCCGGATCGGCCAGCAGCGGGGCCAGCGGCCCGGCGCCCACGAGGTCGTCGTGCACCCGGTCGGCGATCCGCAGTACTGCGGTGTCGCCCAACACCGCCGCGGTGGGCTCGGCGCGTACGGCGGACACGATCGCCGCCGGGGTGACGGGGTCGGTGGCGGCGGCGATCCGCTGGCGCACCCGGGCCGCGAAGGTGCCGTCCTCCGGCCGGCCGCTCATGCCGCACCCGTCGCGGGGACGCCGGTGAGGTCCGCGACGATCCGTCGGCAGAGCGTGGCGAGCGGGCCTTTGCCGGCCGCCGCCGGTGCCTCGCCGCGTTCGAGCCCCCGGCAGAGCCCGGGTTCGGGACGTAGCGTGCCAGCGAGAGGAAGCCCGAGTGCCCGTGCCACCTCGGTGGCGCGCAGGCGGCCCGGGGCGGGCCCACGCACCACCACCGAGAGCGCGGCGCAGTGTGGTGCGGCCGAGGCCACCACCCGGGCGGCGGCCGCGGTGGCGCGCAGCTCCGCCGGCACGACGACGTACGCCTGGTCGGCTGCCTGCAACGCGACCACGGCGGCGTCGTCCAACTGTCGGGGCAGGTCGATCACCACGAAGTCCCGGCCACGGTGCGCGGCGTCGACGGTCGCGGCCATCGCGGAGGCGGGCAGCGCCAGCATCTCGCCGCGATCCCAGGAGAGCACCACCAGGTCGCCCCGGCTGGGCAGCGCATCGACAAGCGCGGGCGCGTCCACCCGCCCGTCCGCGTCGGTGAGCGACGGCCAGCGCAGCCCTTCCAGCTGCTCCCAGCCCAGCACGAGGTCCAGGCCACCCCCGAGCGGGTCGGCGTCGATGAGCAGGGTGCGCAGTCGGGCCCGCGCCGCGGTCACGGCGAGCCCGCCCGCGAGGACGCTCGCGCCGGCACCGCCCCGACCGCCGAACAGCGCGACGACCCGGGCACCCGGACCGTTCTGCTGGTCGGGGCCCTGTTCGGCCAGGCGGTCCACCAGCCAGGGCTCGGCGGCGGGCAGTGCGGCGACGTGCTCGGCTCCGATCAGCTCGGCGATGTGCCAGCCGGGGTCGAGTTGACCGGCCCGGCCGACCAGCACCAGCCGGGGCCGCTTCGGCAGTCGGGCGCGCAGGCACGCCTGCGCCTGATCGGCGCCGAGCAGCACCAGCGGCGCGGGACCCCAGCGAGTGCGGGCGGCGGCCGGGTCGGCGGCGAGCTCCACCTCGGTGCCGCCGGCAGCGGCGAGCCGGAGCAGGTCGTCGAGCAGGTCGCCGTCCCCCGTGACGACCAGTGGGAGCCGTCGGATCGGCGGAACGGAGGTACGGGGTGCCATCGCGGCCTCCAGCGGTCGGGATCGGATGCACCGCCGACCCTGCTCGCGATCGGCCTCGCGGACTCCCCCCGACGCCTCGCCTGTGGACAACTCCGGGGCCTGTGGACAACGCCCGACGAGACGGTTGATCTGCTATGCGCGCGGGTTGCCGCGCAGCTAGGGCGGCTACCGGGAAAACACCGTGGGGCCGCTCCCGAGAGAGCGGTCCCACAAAGTCGGCGGTCAGCCGATCCGGTCAGTCCAGGTCGTCTCCAGGATCAGCCGGTACGCGCTGATCCGCACCGGAGCCCGCGTCAGCAACTCGTGGGCGAGCAGCTCACCCGTCGCCGGATCGAAGATCAGCAGAGACTGAGCCGCCGAGATCGACTGTCACAGCCGTCGGGGACACTCCCGGCCGTGGAGCTGGAAGAGTTTTGGAGCATCGTGGAGCGGGCACGAGCAGCGGCCGGCGCAGCGGCGGACCAACCCCGCCCCGACGGTCAGCCGGATGTGGTCGCTGACGCCCTGGTCGCGGAGCTGACGCGACTCCCGTTGTCACACATCGTGGCGTTCGACCAGACGCTCAACGAGGTGATGGACCAGGCCGACACCTGGGATCTCTGCGCGGCGTGCTGGATCATCGAGTACGGGTTCCTCTCCGACGACGGATTCTCCGATTTCCAGGCAGGGCTGGTCGGCCTGGGCAGAGCGGCGTTCGAGTCAGCCGCGCGGGACCCCGACTCGCTCGCCGACCATCCCGCGGTACGGCAGATCAGCGCATCGGAAGGCCGCGACCTGTGGATCGGCGACGAAGCCCTCCAGTTCGCCGCGCAGCAGGCGTACGAGCAACTGACCGGCGACGATGAGGCCTTCTGGGACGCCGTCGAATCAGCGGAGTCCGCGGCCACTGCGCCACCGCCGAGCCCGGAGCCAGCCGACGAGCGCTGGGACCTCAGCGACGAGGCCGAGTGGCGAAAGCGGCTGCCCAGGCTTTTCGAGCTGTTCGGCGCCCGCCGACTCGCGCTGGATTAGGGGGCGCTCCCAGCGGAAAGAGACGACCCCCGTCGGGGGATGCGGTCTCAGCTTGCCGGCCAGTGTCGGTGCTCATCAGACAGTGTCGACTGGCAGGTAGGGAGGATCGTCAGGTGACGGCTGGTGGTGCTCCACAACGGAGGGTCTGCTGCCTCGTCGCTGCCTCTGTCTAGATTTCAAGCATGATCGAGACGACACTCGGTGGATGCAATGGCTGACCGCCGCCCTGTCGTTCCTCGGCGGCCTGATCTCGGCGTCCGTCGCGGCCTATGTCGTGGTGAGGACGAACAACCAGCGGATGGCAGCCGAGGTCCGGGCTCGCTGGGACAGCGCGCTCTTTGAGCGAAGCGGCGCCTTCGTCGCTTCGGCGCGCACCCTGCGCCACCTGGCAGAGCATCCCTCGCGTAGCGAGGATGAGAACAGTCACCGGAAGGCGCTAGACGAAGCGCACCAGGGGATGCGGGTAGCCTGCGAGCAGCTTCGGCTACTGGGCAACAAGAGGGTCCAGACTGCAGCACGGGTAGTAACTCGCCATGCCTATGCTGTGCGGGTTCAGGCCGAGGACGGCCGTGACCCTCGGGCAGCGGAGTACCCCTCCAAGTCGCCAACAGCTCGCCTCAACGACGCTCTCCAAGAGTTCTACCGCGCGGTCCGCGCCCAACTCGGCGCAGAAGACCCAGAGGCGGTTTTGCATGACGATGACTTGGAAGCCGACCGGGCTACTCAGACGGAGCTGCGGTGAGCGCTCCGTCGGCGGGCAACGACAGTCACCCGACGTCTCGCTTACAAGCTCTGTGCATCGCGTCCGCACTCGTCCGGGTGTTTCGGCAGTGGTGTCCTTGCGGACGTGGTCCGGTCACCGGACATGCTTGACCACTTGCGTCCCGCGCCCTTTACAAGATCCGTTCGGCCAGTCGATGACGGAGGGGGTCGGCGCAGATGATGTCGACATGGACGCATGGGTGGACGGCGACCTGGCTGACGAGTTCGAGCGGCAGCTTGATGACCTCCTAGCCGAGCTGGACTCAGCCTGGGTAGAGCCCGAACTGCAGCCGAGGTTCGCCAGCAACGAGTCGTTCCGTCGCTACCACCGGAGGAACGGCAAGCGCTGGCAGCTTGCCTGCGTTCTTCGAGAACGTCCTGACCTGGCCGCCACCCTGGCTAGCCGAGTCCTGGCCGCAGTGGTCTGCGACGAAGATGTGGCCGCCAATCGTCAACTCATCGAACCGGTGTTGACGGCGGTCGGCCGTCGCCGGGTCCAGGAGTACCTCATCTCGGTCGTTACGTCCGGCCCGCTACTGCAACGCGTCTGCGCAGTCCGCGCCTGGTATTGGTCGCAGGCCGTGCTCGTGTACGAGTCGCCTCAAGCGCTGACTGGCAAACAGCCCATAACGGGTAGCCAAGCCCACGATGATGAGGTTGCTGACCTGCGCGGGTGGTACCGCGCAGCCTGTCTCACCGCCTTCGTCGAGTGCGATCACGACGCCACACGTGAATGGCTGGCCCGAGGCTTCATTCTGGATGAGTCCTACTATCCGGCGAGCCTGCACCGCGGGGTGGCTGCGGCCCGCGCGATCGCTGAATCCGACCCGGTCCGGTTCAAGGAACTCATCGCCAAGACCACCGACGGAACGAACCTCGCCGCCATTCGGCCCGCTGATGACCGCTGAGTCCGGTGTTCCCATGTCTTTGCGGACGCTGGCCTCATCGCCGACACGGTGAGCCGCAACGGCAGTCGAACTTCCGGCGGCGGGTGGCGGGCCACGAGAAGGCGTCGACGACGCTGGACCGGTACACGCACACGCCCGACGACTACGCCGACCGGGTCCGGCTGACGTTCCCTGGTGATTCGCTGACTTTCCGCCCGGCGTTGGGCCCGACCGAGCCGGCAAAGGCGCTTCCACCAGGGCGGGAGCGCTCCCCGCAAAGGGACGACCCCCGTCGGGGGGAGACGGGGGTCGTCGACGGTTCGGCTCCGGGGGGGTCGAGCCGAACCACTCAGCGGTCACGGGGGGTGCAACCGCTGAGGGTCTGTCTGTTTCGGGGATGTGAGAGCTTGTCGTGCGGACAAGTCTGCCTGAGCGGAACCGTCACGTCGAGTGGTGTTCACTCCACTCAGCGCGAAATTCTCCTCGCGGAGTGTGAGCACGGTCACGCCCAGCGGAGTTGGAGGCACCCGCCCGCAGGTCCGAGGGGTGGCCTGACCCCGGGCACCCGCCGACGATAGACCATCCGGCTAGACTTTCGCGCCGTGGGCCGAAGTGCCGCTTTCTTCGATCTGGACAAGACCGTCATCGCCAAGTCGAGCGCCCTGGCGTTTGGTCGGCCGTTCTACCGGGACGGGCTGATCACCCGGCGTGACGTGGTCAAGTCGGCGTACGCGCAGCTGATGTTCCGGCTGGGCGGCACCGACGAGCAGACCATGGCCCGAACACGGGACTACCTGGCCGCGCTCTGCAAGGGCTGGCAGGTGGAACAGGTCCGCCAGATCGTCGCGGAGACGCTCCACGAGCTGATCAACCCCTATGTGTACGCCGAGGCTGCCGCTCTGATCGAGGAGCACCAGGCAGCCGGGCGGGACGTGGTGCTGGTCTCCGCGTCCGGCGAGGAGATGGTCCGGCCGATCGGCGAGCTGCTCGGGGTGACCGACGTGATCGCCACCCGGATGGCGGTGCAGGACGGCCGGTACAGCGGCGAGGTCGAGTTCTACGCCGCCGGTCCGAGCAAGGTCGAGGCGGTTGGCGAGCTGGCCGCCGTGCGCGGCTACGACCTGGCCGACTCGTACGCCTACTCCGACTCGTACAGCGATCGTCCGCTGCTGGAGTGCGTGGGTCACCCGAGCGTGGTCAACCCGGACCGGCAGCTCCGCAAGCTGGCCTCGGAGAACGCCTGGCCGGTGCTGGAGTTCCGGCACCCGATTCCGCTGGGTCGCCGGCTGCGGGAGCGGCCGGCCGTTCCGGTCGCCGCGGCGGCCCTGGGCGTGGGGGTCGGGGTGGCCATCGGCATCGCCTGGTACGGCAGGCATCGCCGGACCCGCGCCGCCACCACCGCCTGATCACCTCAGGCAGCAGCCCGGCCAGACCGAGGACCGGTCCGGCAACAGCAGGGCGGCGCCGCCTCTCCGACAGCCGAGCGCCGCATCGACGGATCCAGCCGCCCGCCCCACCTTCGCACCTCCCCTCAGCAACGTCTTGAGCGATCGCTCAAATCGTCGTACGCTCGGATTTGAGCGATCGCTTAAAACGGGGAGATCAGCATGGCCGACGTCGACGAGACACCCGAACCGTCCGGATGGACCAACACCACCGAACCACCACCACAGCGCACCGCCGCCCACTGGACTCTGGCCGGCCTGATAACGCTCTTCGGGCTGGTGGTCTTCGTCGCGGTGGTGCGTGAGGGCCGCGCCGACAGCGCCGTACTCTTCGTGGCGCTCCCGGTGCTGCTGGCCGCCGCCCTCGCGCTGACCCCGCGCCGGACGGCCCACGGCCAGGTCTTCGCCGCCACCACCGTGGCCCTGCTGCTGGCGGCGGTGGCGCTGCACGAGGGAGCGATCTGCGTCATCCTGGCGGCCCCCCTGGTGTACGCGGTGGCCCACGGCACCACCGCGCTGATCCGCGCCCTGCGGGAGGCCAACCGGCCCTACGTGCTCGTCGCCGTGCCGCTGCTGCTCCTGCCCGGCCTGGAGGGCAGTGGCATGGCTCCCCGGCTCGGTCCGGAGCAGACGGTGGAGGTGACCCGCGTCGTCGAGCTACCCGCCGACCGGGTGGCCGAGCGCCTTGCCGCCGGTCCACGCCCGACGGCCGTACGGTCTGCGCCGTTGCGCCTGCTGGGCGTGCCCACACCCGGGCGGGTCAGCGGCGACGGGCTCGATCCCGGCGACAGGTGGATGTTCGGCTACCACGGCAGCGCGCACGGCCCGGGCGGCCATCTGCTCGCCGAGGTCGAGAACGTAACGCCGGAACGTGTGGATTTCCGGTTCGTCGAGGACAGTTCGATCACCGCGCGCTGGTTCACCTGGCGGCACGCGACGCTGACCTGGCGGGCGATCGACGCCGGGCACACCGAGGTCCAGATCCGGGTCGACTACACGCGGGGTCTGGACCCGTCCTGGTACTTCGGCCCCATCCAGCAGGCGCTGCTCGGCGCCGGGGTCGGCCACCTGCTCGACATGCTGGCACTCAAGTGACAGTCGCCAGGTGGTTGAGCCTGGGGGTGCCGCTTCTCGCGGTGCTCGCCGTCGGCGCATGGGAGCGGGACCGCGCCGCCCGTGGTGCCGCGCTGTTGGCGTTCGTGGCCGCCGGGGTCGGCATCGCCGCACTGCACGAGGCCGCCCGGACGGCCGGCTGGTACGCGTTCGCCCCGGTCGACGGCGCGTACCGGGGGATGCCGGTGGACCTGTGGATCGGCTGGGCTGCGCTCTGGGGGCCGCTGCCCGTGCTGCTGCGCCGGTTGCTGCCCCTGCCTGTCGCACTGGGTCTGCTGCTCTGGGTCGACGTGGTGGCGATGCCGGCGCTGCACCCGCTTGTCCACCTCGGCCCGTACTGGCTCGTCGGGGAGGTGGCCGGGTTGCTCCTGGTGGCCCTACCCGCCCAACTGCTCGGTCGGTCCGGCGCCGACCGGCGGCGCCTGCGCACCAGGACACTGCTGCAGGTAGGGCTCTTCACCGCGCTGCTCCTCTGGTTCCTGCCCAGCCTGGCCTTCGAACTCGGCGACGGGTCGTGGGCCCGACTGACCGGGCTGAACCGCACCGAGTTGCTGGTGCTGGCGCAACTGGCCCTCCTGACGGCCACCCCGGCGCTGGCCGCGGTCGCGGAGTTCGTCACCCGGGGAGGCGGCACGCCGTACCCGTGGGACCCGCCGCGTCGACTGGTCACCACCGGCCCGTACGCCTACCTGGCCAACCCCATGCAACTCAGCGCGGTGGTGTTGCTGCTGCTCACCGCAGCGGTGACGCGCAGCGCCACGCTCGTCCTGGCGGCGGTGTCGGCGGTGGCGTTCGGCGCGGCGGTCGCGACGCCGCACGAGCGACACGACCTGCGAGCCCGGTACGGGGACTCCTGGCGGTCGTACCGGCGGCAGGTTCGTGACTGGTGGCCCCGGTGGCGGCCGTACGCGCCCGGGCCACCCGCGGTGCTCTGGCTGGACGACGACTGCGGACCCTGCGCGGCGATCTGGCGGATGCTGGCCCGGCGCCACCCGGTGGGGCTGCGCATCCGGCCCGCCCGGGAACACGACCGTGTGTTGTGGCGGGCGGAGTACGTGGGCGGCGACGGTCACGCGCAACGGGGGGTGGCCGCCGTCGCCCGCGCGCTCGAACACGTGCACCTCGGTTGGGCAGTGGTCGGCTGGGCCGTCCGGCTACCGGGCGTCGCCTGGCTCGCCCAACTGGTCACCGATGCGATGATCGCACCACCGCACCCGGCCCGCCCGCGAGGAGCGCCATGTCCGACACCAAGCAGCGTCTCCTTGACGGCGCCATCGCCGCCATCCGCGAACACGGCATCGCGGGCGTCTCCGCACGGACCATCGCCGCTGCCGCCGGGGTGAACCAGGCCCTGGTCTTCTACCACTACGGCACCGTCGACGACCTGCTCGCGGCGGCCTGCCGCGACAGCACCGCGAAGCGGGTCGAGCACTGGTCCGCCCGCCTGGCCTCGGCCGGGTCGCTGCGCGAACTGCTCGCGGTCGGGCGTGCGCTGCACGAGGAGGAACGCCAACTCGGCAACGTCACGTTCCTGGCCCAGATGCTCGCTGCCGCACAGGCGGACCAGCGGATGGCCGCCCCCACCGCCGGCGCGCTCCAACTGTGGGTGGACGAGATCGAGGCAGTCCTGCGCAGGCTGCTCGCCGGTTCCCCGTTCGCCGAGGTCGCCGACGTACCCGGCCTGGCCCGTGCGGTCTCGGCCGCGTTCATCGGGCTGGAACTCTACGACGGGGTGGACCGGGCCGGCGCCGACCAGGCGATGGCCGCGCTCGACCAACTCGCGCTGCTGCTGGAGGTCGTCGACGACCTCGGGCCCATCGCCCGCCGGGCGCTCCAAGCCAAGGTCAACCGGGCGGTACGACGGGCCTGAACGACCTCAGGCGGCCGCGAGGATCTCGTCGCCGATGGCGGTGAGCTGGTCGGCGCCCACCTCGACGGCCGCCATGTAGTGGCGCAGCCAGGAGCGCAACCCGTCCGGGGTGCCGGTGGCGAACGCGCCGGCCGAGCCGACGTACTCGGGCTCCCGTTCCCGGTGACCGACGTCGACGCCGAGCAGGCCGCGCGGGTCGAGGCCGCTGGCGAGCAGCACCAGTCGGGCGGCACCGCGCGCCACCACGCCGGACGGCCCGGCGAACGGACGCAGGTTCAGCAACTCCCCGTGTACGACGGCGGCGAGCACCAGCGGCGAGACCCTCGTGCCGCCGGCCACCAGAGCGGCGAGCCCGTCGAGACGGGCGGCGACCACCGGGTCGGGCACCGGTCGGCCCAGCTCGGCCTCGCCCACGATGTCGCGGGCGGCGAGGACGTGCAGCCGGGCGAGTGCCTGCCGGGGTGCCTTCGGCCAGAGTTCACTCAGGCCGGGCAGCGCCCCGGCGACCCGCAGCGCCCCCTGGAGCACCGGGTCGGTGACGGTGCCGGCCCGGACCTCCTCACGCTCGTGGACGGCGCCTTCGAGCGCGGCGCTGGCCACCGCCGACCGCAGGCTGACCTCGGCCGCGACCTGGCCACCGTTGCGGCGCAGCGCGCGGTGCCCGAGCGCCTGGTCGAAGCGCTCACGGGCCCGGTCGACGGCAGCGGCGACGTCGGTGAGCGCGAGCAGCGGGGCGAGCGGGTCGGTGGTCACCCCGTCACGCTAGCGACCCGGCCCGGCCCGACGGGCCGCACCCGCCCGCAACGCGACCCCGGCCACCCGGCGACCCTGTTCCGCCGCTCCCGCCTCCGCCGCTCCCGTCCCGCCGCTGGGCAAGGTCGACACGAGATCGGCGATATCGGGGTGTCCCACCGGTCCGGATACCGCAACATCGCCGAACCCGTGTCGATCAAGACCGGGCCGGGGCGGGCCGGGCAGGGCGGGCCGGGGCCGGGCGGGACGGGCAGGGCCGGCCGTCGGGCGCGCGGCGGGGGCCGCTCGGCGCGACGGGGTGGGCAGCGGTCGCCGGTCGGGGACCCCGCGACTACCCTCGTGCCCAGCGAGACGCAGGTCACCCGAGGACGAGGAGTCACGGCATGAGCGAGGCATTGGCCAATCTGCTGAACGAGACGCGCCAGTTCCCCCCGCCGGCCGAACTCGCCGCGCACGCCAACGTCACAGTCGACGCGTACGCCGAGGCGCAGGCCGACCGGCTCGCCTTCTGGGCGAAGCAGGCCGACCGCCTGGCCTGGTCGAAGAAGTGGGACGAGGTGCTCGACTGGTCGAACCCGCCGTTCGCGAAGTGGTTCGTCGGTGGGCAGCTCAACGTGGCGTACAACTGTCTTGATCGGCACGTCGAGGCCGGTCGGGGTGACAAGGTGGCGATCCACTGGGAGGGCGAGCCGGGTGACACCCGCACTCTCACGTACGCCGATCTGCACGAGCTGACCTGCCGGGCGGCGAACGCGCTCACCGACCTGGGGGTGACGGCGGGCGACCGGGTGGCGATCTACCTGCCGATGATCCCGGAGGCGGCGGTCGCGATGCTGGCCTGCGCCCGGATCGGCGCGGCGCACAGCGTGGTCTTCGGTGGGTTCTCCGCCGACTCGTTGAGCAACCGCATCCAGGACGCCAACGCCAAGGTGGTGATCACCGCCGACGGTGGTTACCGGCGGGGCAAGCCGTCGGCGTTGAAGCCGACGGTGGACGAGGCGGTGGCGAACTGCCCGTCGATCGAGCACGTGCTGGTGGTCCGCCGTACCGGCGAGGACGTGGCCTGGTCGGAGAAGGACCACTGGTGGCACGAGGTGGTGGAGACGGCGTCGGCCGAGCACACGGCGCAGCCGTTCGACGCCGAGCACCCGCTGTTCATTCTCTACACGAGCGGCACCACGGCCCGGCCGAAGGGCATCCTGCACACCACGGGCGGCTACCTGACGCAGGCGTCGTACACCACGCACGCGGTCTTCGACCTGAAGCCGGAGACGGACGTCTACTGGTGCACCGCCGACATCGGCTGGGTCACCGGGCACTCCTACATCGTGTACGGCCCGCTCTCCAACGGCGCCACCCAGGTCATGTACGAGGGCACCCCGGACACGCCGCACAAGGGGCGGTTCTGGGAGATCGTCGACCGGTACAAGGTCAGCATCCTCTACACCGCGCCGACCCTGATCCGGACGATGATGAAGTGGGGCGAGGACATCCCCGCCGGCTTCGACCTGTCGTCGCTGCGGCTCCTGGGCAGCGTCGGTGAGCCGATCAACCCCGAGGCGTGGATGTGGTACAGGCAGCACGTCGGCCGGGGCGAGCTGCCCATCGTGGACACCTGGTGGCAGACCGAGACGGGCTCCATCATGATCTCCCCGCTGCCAGGGGTGACGGCGGCGAAGCCGGGTTCGGCGATGACTCCGCTGCCGGGCATCGTCGCCGACGTGGTGGACGACCAGGGCCAGTCGGTGCCCAACGGCGGGGGCGGCTACCTGGTGCTGCGCGAGCCGTGGCCGTCGATGCTGCGCACCATCTGGGGTGACGACAACCGGTTCATCGAGACGTACTGGTCACGGTTCGAGGGCATGTACTTCGCCGGCGACGGGGCGAAGAAGGACGACGACGGGCACATCTGGCTGCTCGGTCGGGTCGACGACGTGATGCTGGTGTCCGGGCACAACATCTCCACCACCGAGGTCGAGTCGGCGCTGGTGTCGCACCCGTCGGTGGCCGAGGCGGCGGTGGTGGGCGCGACCGACCCGACCACCGGCCAGGCGATCGTCGCGTTCGCCATCCCGCGGGGCAGCACGGACATCGCCGGCGCGGCAGGTGAGCAGCTCATCGCGGACCTGCGCAACCACGTGGCGAAGACGCTCGGCCCGATCGCCAAGCCGCGACAGATCATGCTGGTGCCGGAGCTGCCGAAGACCCGTTCGGGCAAGATCATGCGTCGCCTGCTGCGGGACGTGGCCGAGAACCGGTCGCTCGGCGACGTCACCACGCTGCAGGACTCCTCGGTGATGGAGCTGATCTCGTCCGGGATGAGCGGCACGAAGTCCGACGAGGACTGACGACAGGCGTACCCCATCGGTGGGTGACGGTCCGTCCGGACCGTCACCCACCGTCGTCTTTTGTGGAGGTACGACCACCGCGTGCCGCCGGCCGCGGAGGTTGGACGAATAACGCCTCCATCACGTTCCCGCCGTTCGGCGTGTTTCTCATTTAGTTTCACGGAGGTCGGTGGGCCTCGATGCGCCCCTGCGCGCCCGGAGTCGGCCGGCTTCCTCCGCCCATGCCCGAGAAACGGAGCGGCATGAACAGAAACTCCCATCCGGGGTCGCGTCGACGACTACTCGTCGCGCTGCCCGTCATCGCCCTCGCGGCCACCTCACTGACCGTGAGTGGAAGTGCGGCGGCGCAGCCGTCCACCACCCCCCGGGCGGTGATCGGGGCTGACGAGTACTACATCAACTACGCCGAGCCCGAGGTGCAGACGGACACCACCGGCCGTGAGGTCAAGGGCAAGGGTGGCGTCTACACCCCCGCCGTCGACGCCGCGCGCGCGTTCGACCAGAAGCACGCGCGGGGCAACCCGGTGACCGCGCGCCAGCTCGCGCAGATCGAAGCCAAGTCGATCAAGACGGGCAAGAGCCCGCGGCAGATCAAGCAGTCGCCGACCACGCAGACGGCGAAGCTGCTGACGCTGCTTGTCGAGTTCAACGACAAGGCGAACGACGACTTCACGAACGTGATGGTCCCGAAGACGGTGTTCGAGGATCGGACCTGTGTCCCCGGCACCGTGCAGAACGGGCCGAAGCACAACACCATCGCGAACCCGGCGACGCTGCCGCACGAGGACAACAACTCGATGTGGGTGCCGGACTTCTCGCCGTCGCACTACGACAAGATGCTGTACAGCAAGAAGGGCATCACCGAGCGGGTCCGCAAGGACCTGAAGGGCCCGGACGGCAAGAAGGGCATCGACCTCTCCGGTCGCACGATGCACAACATGTACCTGGAGATGTCCAAGAACGCGTACACGGTCGACGGGCAGGCCAGCCCGTGGATCACCGTTCCGCACTCCGAGGGCTGGTACGCGGCCAACCGCTGCACCCAGGACGAGAACGGCAACTGGGTCCCCGGCCGGGAGCAGTCGATGAACGGCCACCCGGACAACCCGGCTGGCGCGGGCAAGCTGGCGGCCGACGCGATCGACGCGCTCGCCGCCAAGGACCCGAGCTTCCCGTGGGCCGAGTACGACAAGGAAGACCAGGCCGACCGCGACGGTGACGGCAACCTCTTCGAGCCGGACGGCGTGATCGACCACCTGGTGCTGGTGCACGCCGGCCAGGGCAAGTCGCGCGGCGGCGGCGACCAGGGCGTGTACGCCGTCTGGGCGCACTCCTCCTCGGTCCCCGGTGGCTACAGCATCCCGGGCACCAACCTGAAGGTGTCGAACTACATCGTGCAGCCGGAGGACGCCGGCGTCGGTGTCTTCGCCCACGAGTTCGGCCACGACCTCGGTCTGCCGGACCTCTACGACACCTCCGGCAACGCCGACTCCGACGTGGACTTCTGGGACCTGATGGCCTCGGGTTCGCACTCGGGTGAGATCTTCCAGGCGCTCCCGACGCACATGGGCATCTGGGACAAGTGGGTGCTCGGCTGGGCCGACCCGTTGACCATCCGCCCCGGGTCCAACCCGCGTGAGGTCAAGCTCGGGCAGACCTCGCGTACGCCTATCGACGCCGAGGACGGCATCAAGGTCGACCTGCCGGACAAGGTGACGGTCCTGGCCACGCCGCACAGCGGCACCAAGATGTGGCACAGCAACAACGACCAGAGCTGGGCCGACGTCAAGCTGAGCCGCTCGGTCGACGTGCCCAACGCCGCGGACGCCAAGTTCTGGATGTGGAACAACTACATCATCGAAGAAGACTGGGACTTCGGCTTCGTCGAGCTGTCGACCGACGGCGGCGCGACCTGGACCGAGCAGAAGGTGTACGCCGAGGGTGGCTCCGTGGTCACCACGCCGGACAACTACCCGGACCCGAACGGCCGGATGAACGACTTCGGCGGCAAGAAGTACGGCCTGACCGGCAGCACCGACGGCTGGCGCCACGACTACGTCGACCTGTCGGCGTACGCGGGCAAGACCGTCCAGGTGCGGCTGCGCCTGGCCACCGATGAGGCGTTCGAGGAGCGCAACTGGTTCGTCGACGACTTCTCGGTCACCGGCGGCGGCGCCACCACCTGGAGCGACGACGTCGAGGGCGGCGCCAACGGCTGGACGGCCACCGGCGGCACCTTCGTGGACACCACCGGCGCGGGCTGGAAGGTCTCCGGTGGCACCGAGGTGCACGCGCAGTACTACCTGGCCGAGTGGCGCAACTTCGACGGCTTCGACAAGGGCCTGAAGTACGCCTACGACACCATCTACTCCCACGAGGCGTGGAAGGTCGACCGGATCTCCTACAACGCGCCGGGCATGCTGGTGTGGTATCGGGACAGCGCGCTCGGCGACGTCAACCACGTCACCGGGCAGATGACCGCGCTGCCCAGCTACGGCGCGAAGGGCGGTCTGCTCATCGTGGACTCGCACTTCGACCCGTACCGGCGGACCGGCACGGCGGCCGAGAAGGACCCGTCGGTGACGGACAACCTGCCCAGCCGTCCGCAGTCGGCCAACGCGGCGTTCACGCTCCAGAAGACGTACCCCTTCACGGAGTGCCTGGAGGCGGCGGACGAGCCGTACAGCGCGTACTGCACGAAGTTCAAGGCGCAGGCACCGGTGAAGAGCTTCACCGACGCCAAGGGCTGGTACCCGGGCATCGAGATGCGCGACGGGGCACCGTACGCGCGGGACAACGACGCCTCCGTGGTGGTGCCGTCGCGTGGCAACGCGCCGTACACCACCCGGGTGACCAACCCGGACGGCAGCCCGGCGCCGGAGTTCTACGGCGTGACGCTGGGCGGCGGCGCGATCGTGCTCGGCACCGGTAACCCGGGCGACGCGGGCGTGCAGAACGGCGTGTCGTTGACGATCCGTAAGACCGCGCGGGACAACACGTCCGCCACGATCTACGTCACCCCGGCGAAGAAGTAGCGGTTTCGCGGAGCAACAACTGATGGTGGGGCCGGTGGCGGGAACGCCGCCGGCCCCACTGTCGTACACCCGATCATATTGATCGAAAAATGTCGCTGTCTTTGCGCGCGGCCAGTCCGCCCTGGTTCGCGGCGCAGATGAAGCGCAGGGGTGTGACGGTGAAAAGCGTTCCCAACAAAATCTTGCAACAAATCGACGCGCGCATCTTCCCACCCGTCCCGGCAGTGTCTATGTTCACCATTGGTCCCACTAGTGGGATCGATCTATCACCGGCCCGTACCCCCGTTGGGTCGGTTCCCTCACACCGGAGGTACCACGTGCGCAAAGTCGCAGTGGGTCTGCTCGGGCTTTCGCTGACGGCGACGGGGCTGGCGTTCGGACCGTCCGCCAGTGCCGCGCCGCAGCCGAAGTTGCCGACGGCCGCTCCGTCGGTCGCCGAGCCCGCCCTTGCCGACCACGACCTGCCGAACCCGCTGGAGGACAAGCGGCGAGCGCTGCGCCAGGAGGGCCTCAACGAGGTCCTCAAGGGCAAGGCCAAGGCAGAGAAGATCAACGGCAGCACCGTCGTCAAGGTCGGTAAGACCCAGGCCGACGGGGCCAGCGCCCGCACCACCGGGGCGGGCACGGCCCAGACGGAAGACCAGTACGTCGAACTCTCCCGTCAGCGGACCGACAAGATCTTCGTGATCCTCGCCGAGTTCGGCAACGAGCGGCACCCGGACTTCCCGGACAAGAACATCGACCCCAACACCGCGGGGCCGACCAAGTTCGACGGGCCGCTGCACAACCAGATCCCGGCGCCCAACCGGGCGGTGGACAACTCCACCGTCTGGCAGCCGGACTACAACGCCGACCACTACCGGCAGCTCTACTTCGGCACCAACCCCGGTGACGAGTCGCTGAAGCAGTACTACGAGGCCCAGTCCTCGGGTCGCTACAGCGTCGAGGGCGAGGTCACCGACTGGGTCAAGGTCAAGTACAACGAGGCCCGCTACGGTCGTTCCGACGACCCGAAGGCCGACGACGACCCGACCGGTGACCCGAACGTCTGCGACAGCAACGTCTGCAGCAACACCTGGGACCTGGTCCGCGACGCCGCCAACCAGTGGGTCCTCGACCAGAAGGCCGCCGGTCGCACCGACGCGCAGATCGCCGCCGACGTCAAGTCGATGGACCAGTACGACCGGTACGACTTCGACGGTGACGGCGACTTCAACGAGTCGGACGGCTACATCGACCACTTCCAGATCGTCCACTCCGGCGGCGACCAGGCCGACGGTGACCCGATCCAGGGTGAGGACGCCATCTGGAGCCACCGCTGGTACGCGTACGCCTCGGACCAGGGCAATACCGGCCCGGCGAACTTCCCGGCCGGCGGCACCGAGATCGGCGACACCGGCGTCTGGATCGGTGACTACACGATCCAGCCGGAGAACGGTGGCCGGAGCGTCTTCTACCACGAGTACGGTCACGACCTCGGTCTGCCGGACGACTACAACGTGGTCAGTGGTGGCGACAACAACAACGAGCACTGGACCCTGATGGCCCAGAGCCGGCTCGGTGCCAAGAACGACGGTGGCATCGGCGAGCGCGGTGGCGACCTCGGCGCGTGGAACAAGTACCAGCTCGGCTGGCTCGACTACGAGACGATCGGTATCGGGCAGAAGAAGACGCTGGTTCTCGGCCCGCAGGAGTACAACTCGCCGGAGGCGCAGGGCGCGGTCGTCGTGCTCCCGGACCGCGAGTACACCTTCTCGAACGGCGCACCGTTCGAGGGCAGCAAGCAGTTCTTCACCGGCAACGAGGACGACCTCAACAGCACGATGACCCGGACGCTGGACCTCACCGGGAAGTCGTCGGCCGCCCTGGCCATGAAGGGCCGCTACAACATCGAGAGCGGGTTCGACTACCTGTTCTTCGAGGCCTCGACCGACGGTGGCAAGACCTGGGCGACCCTGCCCGGCACCGTCAACGGCAACCCGCTGAAGGAGATCTCCCCCGGGCGCTTCGCCCTGGACGGCTCCAGCAACGGCAAGTGGGTCGACGTCAACATCCCGATGAACTCCGTGGCGGGCAAGGTCGTGCAGTTCCGGCTGCGCTACCAGACCGACGGCGGCCTGTCCAAGGGCGGTTTCTACGGTGACGCGATCACCGTGACCGCCGACGGCCAGACCGTGTTCACCGACGGTGCCGAGAACGGTGCCAACGGCTGGACCTTCGCCGGGAAGTTCGAGATCGCCGCGGCCACCTACACCCGCTCGTTCGACAACTACTACATCGCCGGTACCCGGTCGTACACCTCGTACGACAAGTACCTCAAGACCGGCCCGTACTACTTCGGCTACGCGAACACCCGCCCGGACTACGTGGACCACTACGCGTACCAGGAGGGTCTGCTGATCTCGTACCACAACACCCGTTGGGCGGACAACGACACGTTCGCGCACCCGGGTGAGGGTCGGAACCTGATCATCGACGCGCACCCGGAGCCGCTGTACAACCTGACCGGTGCCCCCTGGCGGGCCCGCGTCCAGGTCTACGACGCTCCGTTCAGCCTGAAGAAGGCCGACTCGTTCACGCTGCACATCGACAGCCAGGCCAACTACGTCCGTGGCCAGGCCGCGCAGCCGCTGTTCGACGACACCCAGCAGTACTGGTACCCGGAGCTGCCGAACCACGGCGTCAAGCTCCCGGCGACCGGCCGGAAGATCAAGGTCGTGTCGCAGGACGGCATCAACACCACCGTCCGCTTCTTCTGATCCTCGGATCACCGCGACACCCGCACCACGGCGATGCCCGGGCAGGTCACCTGCCCGGGCATCGCCCGTTTGCGGGAACCCCGGCCACGCCCCGCGCGTCCGATCACCCGTGCAACCGCGAACCCGCACCACTGTGACCGGCGCTGGTCTGGCCGCCCTGCTGGCGCTCACCGGCTGCGCCGGAGCGCGGAACGAAGGAGACGGCGTGTCCACCGAGCAGACCCCGTCCGACGCCCCGTCGACCGGCGCACCCTCGTCCGCCACCGCGCCGACCGGGCCCACCGATCCGACGCCGTCGTCCCCCTCCGGACGACCGTCGCGCTCGCGCGTCCCGCTGCCCACCCTGCGCCCGCCGACCGGCCCACCGCGCGAGCCGACCGACGCCCGCAAGGCCAACGTGCTGGCCGGACGGATCAACCGGGGCGGCGCCGGCCCCTGCTACGGCCTGGTCACCGACGACGGCCGGCAGTACGCGCTGCACGGCACCGGCAAGGGCACCTTCGCCGTCGGCA
Source organism: Micromonospora sp. NPDC049114 (assembly GCF_040648635.1). NCBI lineage: Bacteria > Bacillati > Actinomycetota > Actinomycetes > Micromonosporales > Micromonosporaceae > Micromonospora > Micromonospora sp. NPDC049114. The sequence goes on from NZ_JBEZEA010000001.1 coordinate 1,071,719, forward strand.
CGACGGTCCGGGTGACCATCGGCCCGGCCGACCCGACCACCGACTGCGGCCCGGGCACCCCGGCCAGCATCGTCGACATCAGCCCGGTCGGCTGACCGTCGCCCGACGCTCCCGGGCCGGCGAAACGGCTGCCCGTCGACGGGGTCCTAGGCTGTCAACCATGACCGACCAGCGCGGCGGAGCCGTCGACGAGTCCTGTGTCCTCACCGAGGGGCCGTGGACGCACCGTTTCGTCGGCGCCAACGGCACCCGGTTCCACGTGGTCGAGGCCGGCACCGGGCCGATGGTGCTCTTCCTGCACGGCTTCCCCGAGCACTGGTGGGCCTGGCACCAGATGCTCCCGGCGGTCGCCGACGCCGGCTTCCGCGCGGTCGCCGTGGACCTGCGCGGTTACGGCGCCAGCGACAAACCACCCCGGGGGTACGACGGCTACACGCTCGCCGCCGACATCGCCGGTCTGATCCGTGCGCTGGGCGAACGCTCGGCGACTGTCGTCGGCAGCGGCGTCGGCGGCATGGTCGCCTGGACTGTGGCGTCGTTCCACCCGTCGCTGGTCCGGCGGTTGGTGGTCCTGGGAGCACCCCACCCGCTGCGGCTGCGCGCCGCCATCTTCGCCGACCCACGCGGGCAGTTCGCCGCCTCCACCCCGGCGTTGAAGTTCCAGCTTCCCCGCTACGAGCACGTGCTCACCAAGGACGGCGGGGCGGCCGTCGGGGAGATCCTGCGCCGCTGGGCCGGGCCGCGCTGGGCGGCCAGCTCGGGCTTCGAGGCGTACGCCGAGCGGTGCCGGGAGGCGATGCGCATCCCGCAGGCCGCGTTCTGCGCGTTGGAAGGCTACCGCTGGGCCTTCCGGTCGGTGCTGCGGCTGCACGGCTACCGGTTCGTCCGCCTCATGCAGAAGCCGCTGGTCACCCCGACCCTGCAACTGCACGGCGCACGGGACGTCGCCGCCCTGCCACGAACCGCCCTGGGGTCCGGCCGGTACGTCGTGGCGCCGTACGAGTGGCGCCTGCTCGACGGGGTGGGGCACTTCCCCCACCTGGAAGCTCCCGAGCTGGTCCTCGGCGAGATCCTGCGGTGGGCCAAGTCCTGATCGATCAGACCCGCTGCTCGCGCAGGTCGGTGACCTCGGCGGCCGGCGCCCAGCCCTGGTAGACGCCGAAGTCGAAGACCTCCAGCCGCATGGCCTCGGCCACCGGCCAGCGACCGCCGGTGTACTCCACCCGCAGCCAGGCGTCGTGTTTCCCGAGCACGATGAACGGTTGCCCCTGCCACGTGCAGGTGGTCCGCACGTACGCCAGGTCCTCGATCTCGCTCGCCGGCAGCACCCGCACGTACCGGCCCGGACGGATCTCCTCGAAGCCCTCACCCGGCTCCGGCTGGTAGAGCCGGATGTCGTCGCCGTCCGGGCTCGCCTGGTACTCCCGGCCCCGCCAGCGGGCCACGTAGCCGTCGCGCATCACGCCTCCGGAACCCGTCGCCAGATGACCGCGTCCGTGTCGAGCACCGCGATCACCCGCTCGGTGCCGTCCCCGCCGATGCGCCAGAGCTGCGCGCCGTGCGGGAGGCGGGCACTGTCCACCTTGAACTCCGCCACCACGTCGCTGCTCTCACCCGGGGCGAAGCCGTTGCCCCGGAACGGCGGGCGTTCGATGACCCAACCCTCCATTGCCCGCATCGCCGGCTCGTTCTGACCGCCGTACGGGATCCGGTAGAGGCTGGGCCGGTGCGCCGGCCAGCGCAGCACGTAGATCTCCTCCGCGTCGCGTACGAACGGTGACCCCGGGTAGCTCAGGCCCAGTGCATCGTGCAGCTCGGCCGGCGTGGTCAGGTGCGCCAACTCGCCGGCCCGGTGCACGAAGCCGGACACCCGGTCGTACCCGCGCTCCAGGTAGTACGCGAGCTGACTCGGCGCGATCGCCTTCTGCATCACCGTCGGACGGGCCGGGTCGACCGCCGCCGGAGCGTACCGGGGGCGGGCCGTGGGTTCCGCCTCGACCGCCGGCTCCTGCGGGTCGACCTCCAGATCGTCGCCGAGCCCCACCTCGGCGGCCCAGTTGGCCAACGCGACGATCTGGTCGCCGGGCAGCTTCGCGCCGACGGGCGTGCCCGGGTTGACGGCGAACGACCAGTCCTCGTCCGGCCAACGCCGGATCAGCTGGGCGAACTTCACCCGGACGGTGTCGACGTCACCCTCGACGTGGTCGGCGAGACGCTCCGGGGACGTGTAAACCACCACGTACGTCTCGCCGTCGAGCTGGGCGGTACGCCACACGAAGCCCGGGTCGCCGGGACGGCTGCCGCGCACCGAGTCCGCCGCCGACGGAAGCAGGACCCTCGCCAACAGCAGGGTGGACAGGAACGTGTCCGTGCTGCCCGCGCCGGCCGCGCCGAGCAGGTCCTCCTCGACCGTGTTGGCCGGCTCGAACTGCACCGGAGCCGGCTCGTCGACCACCGCACGCTTGTCGTCCACGACCGGGCGTTCGTCGTCGGCGCGTACCGTCTCCGGCTCGTAGCCCACCGGGGATCGGGGCGCCGACCAACCGGCCGAGCCGCCACCGCTCAGGTCGTCACCGCTGAGGCCAGCGCCGCTCAAGCCAGCGCCGCTCAGGTCGGAGCCGCTCAGGTCGGAGCCGCTCAGGTCGGAGCCGCTCAGGCCAGCGCCGCTCAGGTCGGAGCCGCTCAGGCCAGCGCCGCTCAGGTCGGAGCCGCTCGGGCCAGCGCCGCTCAAGCCAGCGCCGCTCAGGTCGGAGCCGGCCGGATCGAACGGGCCCGCGCCGGTGCTGTCCGTGCCGAACAGGCCGGCGGCGGTCTCGGGGGGATCGGCCAGACCCGTGCCGGTGTCGGCCGGTTCGAACGGAGCTGTGCCGGACGAGGCGGGCGCGAACGACGAGGGCACGCCGAACGGATCCGGGGCCGCGGCGGCGGGTCCGGGAACGAAGGGGCCGGGCATCGAGGCCCCGGGAACAGCGGGACCGGGTGCGGCCGGGTCGGGCGCGGGCGGGCCGAACGGCGGCGGGCCGGCGGTCGCCGGGCCGAACGGCGGTGGGCCGGCCGTCGCCGGGCCGAACGGCGGTGGGCCGGCCGTCGTCGGGCCGGCCGTCGTCGGGCCGGGTCGCCGTGTCGTGTCGAAGGCGGGAGCGCCCTCGGTCGGGTCGAGGAGATCGCGGGACTCGATGATGGTGCCCTCGATGACGATGGGCGTGAAGCCGCGACGCGGGGCGGGTGGGCCGGAGACCGGCTCCGCGACCGACGGCGGCAGTTCCTCCACCGGCTCGAAACGCTGCCGGTCACCGGGGCGGCCACGCGGGATCGCCTGGGTCTCGTCGGCCGTGGGAACGTGCCCTCCGACGCCTGTCGGTGACGGCTCACCCGCGGCTGGGCCGGGCACCCGGAACGCATGGGTGGGTTCCTCGGCCAACGGTGTGGGCCGTCGCGGTGGCAGAGGTTGGGTGGCCTCGTCGTCGGTCGCGGGCGCTCGTACCACCCGTGACGCGCCCAGGTCGCCGGCCGGTGGCCGCAGCGGTCGGGTGGCGTCCGGTGTCGGCATCGGGAAGGCCGAGGCCGCGCTGTCGCCGCCCGGCGCGTCCGCGGGACGGCGACGCGGGAAGGGCTGGCTGCCCCGCCCGAACCGGGACGGGGGCACCGCGCGGTCGCCCGGCCGGCCGTCCCCGGAGACCGGCCCGGACGCTCGACCGGACGTCGGCTCGAAGAAGGAGCGCCGGCCACCCTGGGTGTTGCCGTCACCGGCGGCCGGGCCGTCGCCGTCACCCGCCGGACGGCTCGCGGACGGCCGGCCGGCGCGTGGACCCGGCTGGTCGACCGGGGCGACCTGGGCGCGGTCGGTGGAGGCCAGCGGCACGTACCGGGATGCGCCGGCACGGCTCGCGCCCGGCACGGGGCCGACGCCGGGGCGGGCCGGTCGGGGCGGGGCGGTCGGCTGCCGCTGACCGGCGGCGGGCAGATCCTCCGGGCCGGACCGGCGCGAAAGCTCACCCGGGCCGGGCGCGCGGGTCGGGGTGGCCGATCCCGAGGGTGTGCCCACCGGCGGCACCGCGTTCCTCGGCGCGGACCGTCCCGACGGCGTCGGGTCCGACGCGGGCGGCGTGGGCGGCATGGGCGGCACGAACCCGGTGGCGGGCGAGCCGTCCCGGCCGGTCGTACCGGCTCTCGATCGGGCCAGCGTCTCGGCGCGCTCCAGCCGGGCGCGGGCGCCCATGGCACGGCCCGGCAGCCGGACGTCCCCACGGGAGAGCTGCGACACGAACCAGGCGGGCAGGTAGCCCTCGACCGGCAACCCGGGGTTGACCGCGAGCCACCACTCGTGGTTGGGCCAACCGAGGGCGAGGTCGGTGAACGGCACGCGCCGGTTGGTGCCGGCGTGTTCACCGAGGCAGGCCCGCAGCGCCGCGGCGGAGGTGAAGGCCAGCACGTGGGTCCGGCCGCCGGTGGTCCAGGTGCCCCAGCCGGCGGAGGACTGGCCGGACGGCGCCGGCGTGGAGACCGGCAACAGCAGATCGGTGCGGGACAGGAGGCGGAAGTAGAGCTCCTGGTCGTTGGCGCGCAGCGCGTCCCGCATCGCCACCTCGGCCTCCGTGGCCGGCTCCCATTCGGTCACGGCCACCTCTCCTTCCGAGAACAGGCCACAGGTATCGCGTACAACCTACAAGGTGGTATCAAGATCACAATGGCTGGCCGGTGGCGGTCCGCCGGGGCGGCGTCGAGGCGATAACATCCCGTTCCGGAGCCGACACGATACGGAGGCTGTCGATGTCCCGGTCGATCGCGCGCCCCGTCCTGGCAGGTCTGGCGGCTGCTCTGCTGACCGCTGCGGCCGGTCCGGCCGTCGCCGCCAGCGCCGGGCTGGGGATGGCCCCGGCCTGCGCGACGCCACTGGCGCCCGTCCGGCCGGTCGAGGCCACACCCTGGCCCCAGCAGCGGTACGACCCCACGCGGCTCGCGCCGCTGACCACGGGCGCCGGTGTGACGGTCGCGGTGGTCGACTCCGGAGTCGACCGGGCGCATCCCCAGTTGACCGGACGGGTGCTGGCCGGCACCGACCTGCTCGACCCGGGTGGGGACGGCAGCCGGGACTGCGCTGGGCACGGCACCGGCGTGGCGAGCATCATCGCGGCGGCGCCCCGGCCCGGTGTCGCCTTCCACGGCCTGGCCCCGGCCGCCCGGATCCTGCCGGTACGGGTGAGTGAGCAGCAGGTGGTGCAGGGTCGGGAGTCGGGGCGCACGGTGAGCGCCGACGAGTTCGCCCACGCCATCCGCTGGGCCGTCAACCACGACGCCGACGTGGTGAACCTCTCCGTGGTGCTGTACGCCGACGACCCGGAGGTCCGCTCCGCCGTGCGGTACGCCGTCGAGCGGGACGTGGTGCTGGTGGCCGCCGTGGGCAACCTGCACGACAGCGGCGACCCGCGCCCGTTCCCCGCCGCGTACGACGGGGTGCTCGGGGTGGGCGCGATCGGGGCGGACGGTGCACGGGCGACCTTCTCCCAGACCGGCTCGTACGTCGATCTGGTCGCCCCGGGCAGCGGAGTGCTGGTCGCCGCGCCCGTGCAGGGCCACCAGCAGGTCGAGGGCACCAGCTACGCGGTGCCGTTCGTGGCCGCCACCGCTGCGTTGCTGCGCGCGTACCGACCCGAGTTGACCGCCGCCGAGGTGGTGGAGCGGATCGTCGCCACTGTCGATCCGGCGCCCGGCCCGGGACACGGCGGCGGGTACGGCGCCGGTGTGCTGAACCCCTACCGGGCGGTCACCGAGACGGGCGGCGGCCGGTCGGCCGCCGCGCGGTCGGTTGCCGTACTCGCCGAGGACCGGCCCGATCCGGCGGTGCTCGCCCGCCAGGCCCGCCGCGCGGCCGCCCGGGACCGGGCTCTGGTGGCCGGCGCGGCGATCGGCCTGACGGCGGTCGCCGTGGTGTTGCTCGCGGTCGTGCTGCCCCGCGGCGCGCGCCGGCGTTGGCGACCGGCCGAGCCGGTCTGACCCGACCGGGTCGCCTCGGTGGCCCTCGTCGGAGGGCGGCCGGGGCGCCGACGCGGGCACGGTCAGCGCTCCCGGCCCACCGGCGTCACTGGAACAGCCCGGTGTTCTTCTTCTCCGTGTCCAGATAGTCGGCCGCAGAGTCGTCCACCGCCACCTTGATGGCGCGCAGCATCGCCTGCAGGTCCTGCGAGGCGGACCGCCACCGCGCCTGGCGCTGTTCATACGCCTGTCGGGCGTCACCCGCCCAGGCCGACACCAGCGGCGCGGCGTCGCGTTCGAGCTGGCCGAGCTGTGAGTCGAGCGTGTTCAGCGCCCGTTGAATGTCCACGCCGGCCTGTTGCAGCGCGGCGAAGTTGACGACCAGCACACCGTGGTCCATCGGAACTCCCTCCCGGCAGGTCAGAGCGGCAGCTGGATGCCGCCGCGGTTGGTGCCGGCCACCCGGCTGGCCGCCTCGTCGTCCGAGACGTCGTACTGTCGGCCGGCGGTGCGGATGGCCCCGGCGGTCTCCCGCAGGGCCCGGTGCAACGCGGCCTGATCCTGTGACCACTGCCGCTTGACCTGCTCGAACGACCGCCCACCGGCGCCGCGCCAGGCCTGCTGCAACACCTCCAGCTCGGCCAGCAGGCCGGTCAGCATGGACTGCAACGACTGGTCCACCTGCTCGAACTTCGCGGCGGTCTGCCGCATCACCGCCGCTTCTGCCTGGGTCTGGGACACCCGAACATCACCTCGTCTCCTCGGTCGTGCCTGGCCGGCTGTGCGCCCAGGGGGAGCGCACTATCGCGTGGCCCGGTCGACGAGCATGGCTGGACGCGGGTCAGCGATGAACTTCGTGGCTGACGGTAGCGGCCCGGTAGCAGTTCTGCTACCCCACCGGGCTCCCCTGTGGACAACCACGGCAGCCATCGGTCGCTTACTATGTGCCGCAGCCACGTCGCGGCGCGTGACGGGCAGTCCCGGGGCGGTCGGCCGCCCGGCACGTCCAAACTGGTCGAGGAGGCGCGGTGTCGCCGATCACCACCGGAGGCCCGCACCCGGCGAGCCGGCAGGGTTGGGGCCCGGTCCCGGCCGCCGCCGCCCCGACAGCCGGGTTGGGCGCCCCCACCGCCGTCGGAGCGTCTGTCGGCACCGCGCCGGGTGTCGACACCGGAGCGACCGAAGCCGTCACCGCCGCGCCGGCCGCGCTCGGCGTTCCCGGGCCGAGGGCGGCCAGGGACGGCGCACCCGGTCGACGATCCCGCGGTCGCTGGGCCGCGTTCAGCCGACGCGGCGCGGGGATCCGCGCGGGCCAACTGGTCACCGGGCAGGTCGCCGTCGCGGTCGTCCTCGCCGCGCTGGGTCGGGGCACGCCGCTCACCGTCGCCGCACTGCTCGTGGCCGCGCTCCTGGTCGCGGTCGCCGGCGTGCGGGTGCGCGGCAGGTGGCTCTTCGAGTGGCTGGGCACCGCCGCCGCGCATCTGACCCGGCGGCGCGTGCTGGGTCGGCAGGCCGACCCGGCCGGGTTGCTCGCCCTTGTCGCACCCGGTGCCGTGGTCCACTCGACGGAGCTGTCGGGCGGGCCGGCGGCGGTGCTGGAGGACACCGGCGGCATGGTGGCGCTTCTGGAGCTCGGCGACCCCGGCGACCTGCTCGGCGACGCGTCCCGGGAGATCCCCGCGCCGGCCGCGCTCCTGCCGACGCCCGGTCCGGACGTCCCGCCGGTGCGGATCCAACTGCTTCTCAGCGGGACGCCGGCACCCGTCCCGACGGCGGGTGGCACCGTCGGCACCTCGTACCGGCAGCTCACCGACGGCCGGCTCGCCGGGCGGGAGCGGGCGGTGCTGGCGGTTCGGGTGCTGCGGGCGGACGGGTGGACGCAGGAGGCCCTGCGTCGGGCGCTCGCCGGCACGGTACGCCGGATCGTCCGCCGACTCGGGCCGCTGACCGCCCGGCCGCTCGGCGTGCCTGCGGCACTGCGCGTGCTGGGCGAGCTGGCCCACCACGACGGCCAGCCGGTGCGGGAGTCGTGGCCGCTGCTCCGCTCGGGCGCACTCGTCCAGGCCACGTTCCGGCTGGTCGACTGGCCGCAGACCGGCGCACCGGCCGCGCGGCGGCTGGTGCCCCGGCTGCTCGCGCTGCCGGCGACCGCGACGACGGTGTCGCTCTGCGTCGGGCCGGCGGCCGGCGACACCGGCGCCGCGCCGACCGAGATGGCCGTACGCCTGGCCGCCACGTCGACCGCCGAGCTGACCGTGGCCGTCGACGCGCTGAGTCGACTGGTCGACGGCGTCGGCGGGACGCTGCGCAGACTCGACGGCGCGCACCTGAGCGGGCTGGCTGGCACGCTGCCGGTGGCGCTCACCAGCGCCGGGGGGCAATCGGCTGTGGCGCTGGACGACTGGGAGCTGACCCTGGGCGAGGCGGGGATGATGGTCGGCACCAACCGGCACGGCGGCGCGGTGACCGTACGGTTGTTCCGGCCGGAGAGCACCCGGGTGATGCTGGTGGGCGGGGTGCGGGCCGCGCAGCTGGTGGCGCTGCGGGCGATGGCCCTGGGCGCGCTGGTGGTGGTGCAGACGGCGCGACCCCGCGCCTGGGAGCCGTTCGTGCGGGGTGTGGGCGCTCCGGGCGGAACGATCCCGCTGATCCCGCCGGGCCGACCGGTCGCCGACTCGGTGGGTACCGCGCTTCAACCGTTGCTGCTGGTGGTCGACGCCGGGCCGGTGCCGGCCGAGACCGAGCCGGGTCCGGCGTGGCGGGCCACCCTCGTGGTGCGCGACGAGCTGACCCCGGCCGATGTGGACGCGTTGAGCCGCGCGGATCTGGCCGTGTTGCAGCCGCTGCACGGGGCCGAGGCCGCGCTGGCTGGAACGGCGCTGGGGCTGGGCGGCTCGGCCGACTGGCTCACCCGGATCCGGGACGACATGGTGGCGGTGGTGAACCGCCGAGCCCTGCGCTGGGCGCTGCTCTCCCCCACCCCGATCGAGGCCCAGCTGATCGGCCCGCCGGCACGCGGCTGAGCCGGCGGGGACGCCGACCCGAGTGCTGCCGGGCGCTCCCGGGGCCGCGTCGTCGTGGATGGTCAACTGGTGGGTTACGCCGGTGAGTGGTCCGTGGCACGATCCCGGCCATGGGTTTTCTGAAAGGGTTGCTGATTCGGCTGGCCACCACGGCGCTGGCCTTCTGGTTGGCCACACTGCTCATTCCGGGCATCGACCTGGAGTCGACCTCGGCAGTGGAGACGGTCACCACGCTGATCCTGGTGGCGGTGATCTTCGGCGTCGTCAACGCGGTGCTCCAGCCGGTCATCAAGACCGTCGGCTGCGGCTTCTACCTGCTCACCCTGGGTCTCATCGCGCTGGTGGTGAACGGGCTGCTGTTCCTGCTCACGAGCTGGATCGCCGACCAGGCCGGGTTGCCGTTCTCGGTGGACGGCTTCTGGCCGGCCGCCGTGCTCGGCGCCCTGTTCGTGAGCATCGTGACCTGGATCCTGGGCGCCGTTCTCGACCGGGACTGACGGCGACCGACCACCACCGACCCGGACCGCCCGGCCCCCGATGGGCCGGGCGGTCCGGTGACCAGAGTTCGGGAATTGGCGGGCCGGCGAGCCGATCGGGTTGGTTAGCCTCACAGACGTGTTCTCGCTGACCCGCTCCGACGGCCACCTGATCAGCACCGACCCCGCCCGGCTCGACCTGGACCGGATCCACCACTGGCTGTCCACCGACGCCTACTGGGCGCTGGGGCGTGACCGGGAGACGGTGGTGCGGGCGTTCGCCGGGTCACTCCCGTTCGGCGTCTACCGACCCGGGGACGGCCACCAGGTGGCGGTGGCCCGGGTGGTCACCGACGGCGCCACCTTCGCCTGGCTCTGCGACGTGTACGTCGACCGTGCCTCCCGGGGCCGCGGGCTGGGCGGTTGGCTGGCCGGCGCGGTCCGCGACCACCTCGCCGAGCTGGGCGTACGCCGGATTCTGCTGTCGACCAGCGACGCGCACGAGGTGTACGCGCGGGTCGGCTTCACCCCGTTGGACGTTCCGCAGCGGTGGATGCAGCTCGACCGGCGCCCACCGGTGACGCCGATCACCGGAAAGGAACAAAGCGGAGGTTCACCCCTTACGGTGGAGGCGTGACGCCACTCCGCCTGGGATACCTCTACGGCATCGGCGCGTACCTGCTCTGGGGTTTCTTTCCGCTCTACTTCAAGCTGCTGCGACCCACCGGCCCGCTGGAGATCCTGGCCCACCGGATCGTCTGGTCGGTGCTCTTCGTGGCCCTGCTGCTCGGCGCGCTGCGCAACATCGGCTTCCTGCGGGCGCTGCTACGCCGCCGCCGGACGGTCGCCGGGATCGTCGCCGCGTCCGCGCTGATCGCCATCAACTGGGGCATCTACATCTATGGAGTCAGCTCCAACCGGGTGGTGGAGACCGCGCTCGGCTACTTCATCAACCCCCTCGTGGTGGTGCTGCTCGGGGTGACGGTGCTGCGGGAACGACTCCGCCCGGCGCAGTGGGTGGCGCTGGGCATCGGCGCGTCGGCCGTCGCGGTGCTCGCCGTCGACTACGGCCGGCTGCCCTGGCTGGCCCTGAGCCTGGCGTTCAGCTTCGCCGGCTACGGCCTGATCAAGAAGCAGCTCGGGTTGCCCGCCGCCGAGGGGCTCTTCGTCGAGTCGGCGGTGCTGGCGCTGCCCGCGCTGGGCTATCTCGCCTGGCTGAGCCGGCATGGCGGGTTGACCTTCGGGCACGTCTCGGCCGGGCACACCGCGCTGCTGGTGCTGGCCGGCGCGGCCACCGCGATTCCGCTGCTGCTCTTCGCCGGGGCTGCCAACCGGTTGCCACTGACCGGCCTCGGGATGATCCAGTACCTGGCGCCGATCCTCCAGCTCGCCTGCGGCGTGCTGATCTTCCACGAGCCGATGCCGCCGGCCCGCCTCGCCGGCTTCGCACTGGTCTGGCTGGCCCTGGTCGTCTTCACCGCCGACGCCATTCGCCAGGCCCGCCACTCCAGAAGCACCCCACGCCTCCCCAGCCCCGTCCCAACCCCCTAACCCACACCCCGCCCCACCCCACACCCCCACCCCGCCCCGCCCCACCCCGCACCCCGCCCCCGCCCCGCGATCTTGCAGTTTGTGTCGTCGATTTGCGGTTCTTGACCCGTTACGGGACGACAGAAAGTGCAAGATCGCGGCGAAGGGCGGGCGGGGTCGCGGGAGGCGGCGAAGGGCGGGCGGGGTTACGGGACTGCGTAGGTGAGCAGGGGGGTGCCGTCGGAACGTTGGAGTTCCACGCTGACCAGCTCGGCGTCGGTGAAGCGGGTGACGCCGGTGAAGCTGAGGTCGTCGCCGGGGGCGGCCAGCCAGGAGCCGATCTGCTCGCTGCTGCCGTTCGGGCCGTGGGCCACCAGCCGGAACGGGTACGCCTTGCCGTAGCTCGTCCGCGCGTCGTACCCGCAGTGCATGGTCACCTCGGTGCCCCACTTGCTGCCGGCCAGCCCGATCTCGGCGTGCACCGGCCCGGCTGTCGCCACCGGCCGCATGGCGACCATCGACACCTGCGGGCCGGGGTGGGTGCCCTGTGCGCCCGGGGTCACCGGTGGGGCGACCGGTCGGGGCAGCACCGCGGCCGTGCCGACACCCACCACGAGGGCGAGCGCGGCGGCGGCCAGCGTCGTGAGGGCGTACCGCCGACGGGTCGCTGCACGCTCGCGGCGCCGGCGGTTCCGGGCCTCCTCGAGCAGCGCGGGCACCCGGGGCGGGGACGGCGGCGGCAGGAACTGCTCCAGACCCGCAGGGTCGAGACGACCGAGCAGTCCCGGCAGGACGGCGATCTCGGCGACCGCGTCCCGGCAGGAGGCGCAGCCGGCGAGGTGCCGCTCGTAGGCCGCCCGTTCGGCGGGGGCCAGGGCGCCCAGCACGTACGCGCCGTCGTCGTGCGCGAACTCGCACCGAGTCATCCCGTCACCCCCATCTCGGCCAGGACCAACCGTAGTGAGCGCAGGGCGTAGTGGGTGCGCGACTTCACCGTGCCCGGCGGTACGCCCAGCCTCGATGCCGCCTCGGCCACCGACCGTCCCTGGTAGAAGCATTCGACAAGCACTTCACGGTGGGTGGGACTGAGCCGGTTCAAGGCCTCGGCGACGGTCCACGCCTCCACCGCGCGCTCCGCCTCGTCGACCACTTCGGGCGGCTCGGGCAGCTCGTCGGTGAACACCTCGCCGACCCGGGTGGACCGTCGCCGCCAGGCGTCGATGGCCAGGTTACGGGCGGTGGTGAACAGCCAGGCGCGTACGGAGCCGCGTCGCGGGTCGAGGGACTCGGGGTGCCGCCAGGCCCGCAGCAGCGTCTCCTGCACCAGGTCCTCGGCCCGCTGCCGGTCGCCGTTGACCAGCCGCAGGGCGTGTGCGTACAGCGCCTCCGCGTGCTCGTCGTGCAGCGCCCGCAGCAGTTGGGCGTCATGGTCGCTGATGGCGGTCTCCTCACTTCCGGCGCGCGTCCGGCGGTGTGTCCGCTCGGGAATACGTGCGGTCACGCCGAACGGTTCAGACCGAGGTCAGACCGCTGGTGCCCGCGCAGGTGTTCACGCCTGGTTCACACTGCGGCCGACGACCGCTCACCACGTCCTCCTAGCGTCCGGCTGGTACGCCGCCTGTCGTGCCACCGACTTTCCTGGAGGCCACTTCCATGAGCGACCGTCCCCGGCTGCTCCCCCTGTTGACCGGCAACCGTCACGGCACCCGTGATGCCATGACCTGTCTGTACCGCTGCGGCAACGCCTGTGACCACCCCGTCCCGAACACGTCGGACAACGCGTACTTCGGGGACGTGGTGAACGCGGAGGTCTCCCGGCGCGGCGTCGTCCGGGCCGGCGCGGTCGGCGCCCTGGTCCTCGGCTTCGGTGGCGCGGCGGCCGGCGCGCTGGCCGGCGCGGCCCCCGCCGCCGCCGCGGCCCCCGCCACCCCGGACGTGCCGGAAAACTTCGGCTTCGGCCGTCCCACCACGGGTGTCGGCAGCGGCGCGCTGACTTTCAAGCCGATCCCGCCGAACAAATTGGACACCCTTGTCGTGCCGAACGGCTACGACCACGCCGTGGTGATCAAGTGGGGCGACGCGGTGCTGCCGGGGGCGCCGGAGTTCAATCTGCACCACCAGACCGCCGCCGCCCAGTCGAAGCAGTTCGGTTACAACAACGACTTCGTCGGGGTGCTGCCGCTGGACAGGCAGGGCAGGCGGGCGCTGCTCGTGGTCAACCACGAGTACACCAACGAGGACCTGATGTTCCCCGGCTTTCCCGGCCTGGACGGGCTCTCCGTGGAGCAGCTGCGCACGGCGATGGCCGCGCACGGCATGTCCGTGGTGGAGTTGGAGCGGGTCGCCGGCACCGGGCAGTGGAAGCCCGTGGACAACGGTCGCCGGCCGTACAACCGGCGGGTCACCGCCCTGGGCACCACGTTCGACCTGACCGGCCCGGCCGCCGGCTCGGCCTGGCTGAAGACCGCCGCCGACCCCAGGGGTCGTACGGTCGTCGGCACGCTGAACAACTGCTCCGGTGGCGTGACCCCGTGGGGGACGGTGCTCTCCGGCGAGGAGAACTTCAACCAGTACTTCGTCGGCGCGGACGCCGCTCCGGCCGACCTCAAGCCGAAGCTGGACCGCTACGGCATCACCACCGCGTCCCGCTACCCCAGCGGCAGCCGTAAGTGGGAGCGCGCCGACGAGCGTTTCGACCTGGCCAAGCACCCCAACGAGGCGCACCGGTTCGGCTGGATCGTCGAGATCGACCCGTTCGACCCGGAGAGCCGCCCGCGCAAGCACACGGCGATGGGCCGCTTCAAGCACGAGGGCGCGAACGTCATCGTCGCCAAGGACGGGCACGTGGTCGCGTACATGGGCGACGACGAGCGGTTCGACTACCTCTACAAGTTCGTCTCGGACAAGAAGTTCCTCAAGGGCAACTCGTGGGCGGCCCGCAAGCACAACCTCACGCTGCTGGAGTCCGGCACGCTCTACGTCGCGCAGCTCGACCAGACCAGCGCGGGCGAGATCGACGGCTCGGGCAACGTCCCCGCCGACGGCGCGTTCAACGGTCGTGGGCGCTGGATCAAGCTGGTCAGCGGTAACCGCTCGTTCGTCGACGGGATGACCGCCGCGGACGTGCTGACCTTCACCCGGCTCGCCGGCGACAAGGTCGGGGCGACCAAGATGGACCGCCCGGAGGACGTCGAGCCGAGCCTGCTCACCGGCAAGGTCTACGTGGCGCTGACCAACAACACCGACCGCGGCAAGGCCGGCAAGGCGACGGCCGACGAGGCCAACCCGCGCAACGCCAACAAGCACGGGCAGATCCTGGAGCTGGTCGAGGACCGCAACGACAACACCTCGGAGACCTTCGCCTGGTCGCTGCCGATCGTGTGCGGCGACCCGACCGACCCGTCGACCTTCTTCTCCGGGTACGACAAGACCAAGGTCTCCCCGATCTCCTGCCCGGACAACGTCGCCTTCGACGCCACCGGCAACCTGTGGATCTCCACCGACGGCAACGCGCTGGGCAGCAACGACGGCCTCTTCGCCACCGCCGTCGAGGGTCCGGAGAAGGGTCACCTCAAGCAGTTCCTGACCGTGCCACTCGGTGCGGAGACCTGCGGCCCGTTCATCACCGGCGACAACCGCTCGGTGTTCGTCGCGGTGCAGCACCCGGGTGAGATCACCGGCGCGTCGGTGGAGAACCCGGCCTCGAACTGGCCGGACGGCGACTACGCCAAGCCGGGCGTGGTGGTCACCTGGCGTCTCGACGGCGGCCCGGTGGGCAGCTGACGGTGCCCCCGCGGCCGGCGGGCCGCTGACGTTCCCCCAGGCGGTTCGGCGCTGGACCGCCCCGAGAGGCCCTCTCCCAGCCCGGGAGAGGGCCTTTCGGTATCCGGTGGGTCAGTGGTCGGAGGCGATGCCGTCGGCGACCGTGCGGGCGACGGTGAGCAGCTTGGCCCGGACGACGCGCGCGGACGTCATCATCTCGCTCGCCGGCAGGGCGCAGGCCAGTACGACCCGGCGTTCCATGTCCTTGTCCGGCGTGACGAGCACCGCCGCGCAGGCCACGCCCTGGCGGAACTGCCCCAGCTCCAGCTGCATCCCGCGTCGGTCGCCGGCGGCCAGGTCGGCCTCGAACGCCTCGGTGGTGGTCAGCGTGGCGGTGGTGAACGGGCGCATGCCGTACTCGCGCAGGTAGCGGAAACGCTGCTCGGTGGTGAGAGTGGCGAGCAGGGACTTGCCGAGGGCCGTCGCGTGCGCCCCCTCGTCGAAGCCGGGAACCAGGTCTTCCAGGTAGGGCGAGCGGTGCCCCTCGGCCACCGCGGTGATGGCGACCTGACCGCCGACGAAGCGGCCCAGGTAGTGGCTGTAGCCGGTGTCCACGGCGGCCCGGCGCAACGTCTCACCGACCACCGGCGGGCCCCGGAACGCGGTCACCAGCTCGCGGTAGCGGTCGGCCACCTCCAGCCCCACGATGTACGTGCCGTCCTCGCGACGGATCACGTAGCCCTCGTAGGCGAGGGTGCGGACCAGGTGGTAGGTGGTGGCCACGGTCAGCTCGCACCGTCGGGCGATCTGCTTGACGGTCAGGCCCTTCGGGGCGCGACCGACCGACTCGAGCACCCGCAGGGCTCGGGACACGCTGCGGATCAGGTCCGAGGGTTCTGCCAAGGGGTCGCGCACAACCACCTCCGCCGCCGGGGACTTACACCATATGAAAAACAGGCCGGGCGCGAAATGCCTGTTCGGGTCGAGGATGCCAGATCACCATCCACTCCTTGTAGGCCGATGGTCACCAGGAGTGGTCTGAGCCTGACTCGCGTAGGTTTGCCGGACGATGACCGACACCGCCCTCACCCCCGCTGAAGACCGCACCCGCACCCGCCCGATCCGGGCCAGCGCCGGTGCCGTCGCCACCACCGTGGCCTGCGTACTGCCCGTCTTCCTGCTCGGCGGCCTCGCCGTGCAGATGGGAGCCGACCTCGACTTCTCCCCGGCCGGGCTGGGCCTGGCCGTGTCCGTCTACTTCGGCGTGAGCGCGCTGGCCTCGGTGCCGTCGGGCCGGCTCGTCGAGCGGTACGGGCCGGCAGTGGTGGCCCGCAGCGGCATCGTGCTGGCCTCCGGGTCCATGCTGGCCGTGGCGGTGTTCGCCCGCTCGTACGAGGTGCTGCTCGCCCTGCTGGCGCTCAGCGCCGCAGCGAACGCCCTCGGCCAACTCGCCAGCAACGCAGCGCTGGCCCAGCACGTGCCCCCGAACCGGCAGGGGCTGTCGTTCGGTGTGAAGCAGGCGGCCATTCCGGTCTCCACCCTGCTGGCCGGCGCGGCGGTGCCCACCATCGCGCTCACCGCCGGTTGGCGCTGGGCGTTCGTGGCCGCAGCGGTCGCGGCGCTGACGACGCTGCCGGCCGTACCCCGGCAACTGCCCGGCCGGGACCGACGGGCCGACGCGGCACGCGCGGGCCGGGCCACGACGGCCCTGGTGGTGATCGGCGCGGCGGCGACGTTGGCGGCGGGCGCGGCCAACGCGCTGGGCACCTTCCTGGTGGACTCGGCCGCCGCCCGGGGTCTGTCGCCGGGCCTCGCCGGCCTCACCCTGACGCTGGGCAGCGCGGTCTGCGTGGCCGCCCGGGTGGGTGCCGGCGGACTGGCCGACCGCCGGGCCAGCGGGCACGTCGCCCTCATCGCCGCGATGCTGGTGGTCGGGGCGGCCGGGCTCGGTCTGCTCGCGGTGGCCGGTCCGGTGCCGTTGGTGGCCGGCGTGGTGCTCGGCTTCGGCCTCGGCTGGGCGTGGCCCGGCCTGGTGAACTTCGCGGTGGTCCGGCTGCATCCGCAGGCTCCGGCCGCCGCCACCTCGATCACGCAGACCGGGGTGTACGCGGGCGGCTGCCTCGGCCCGCTGAGCCTCGGCCCCCTCGCCGCCCACTTCGGCTATCCGACCATGTGGGTCACGGCGGCGGTGGCGATGCTGCTCGCCGCCGCCCTGATGCTGATGGGCAGCCGCCTACTGACAGCCGCCGCACCCCCAACCCGCGCGTGACCATGAAGTTGTTGCCCGATCACACGACGTGTCGGGGCGGTAACTTCACGATCAACCGGGGGACGGACCGGATGGGAGGTTAGCTGGTGCGGTCGGCGATGTAGTCGCAGAGCGACTCCAGCGCCTGGCGGGACGCGCTCGCCGGGAGCGGCGCCAGGCGCGCGCGGGCGTCCTCGGCGTAGCTGCGGACGGTCTCCCGGGCGCGCTTGAGCGCCGGGCTCTCCCGGAGCAGCCCCAGGGCCTCGGCGTGCAGCGCGTCGTCGGTCAACGGGCCGGTCGCCAGGATCTCCCGCAGCCGCACCGACGCCGCGTCGGAGTCGTCGGCCGCACGGGCGTAGAGCACCGGCAGCGTCGGGACACCCTCGCGCAGGTCCGTGCCGGGCGTCTTGCCCGACTGCACCGACTCGGACGCGATGTCCAGCAGGTCGTCGGTGAGCTGGAACGCGACGCCGATCGTCTCGCCGTAACCGGCGAGCGCCTCGACCTGCTCGGCGGGGGCGCCACCGAACATGCCGCCGAACCGGACCGACGTGGCGATCAGCGAGCCGGTCTTCTCGGCGATCACGCTCAGGTAGTGCGCGACCGGGTCCTCCCCGGCGCGCGGGCCCACCGTCTCCGCGATCTGACCGTGCACCAGCCGGGCGAAGGTGCGCGCCTGCAACCGGACGGCCTCGGGGCCCAGATCGGCCGCGATGTCCGCGGCGCGGGCGAAGAGGTAGTCGCCGACCAGGATGGCGACCGAGTTGGTCCAGCGCGAGTTGGCGCTCGGTGCGCCCCGCCGCACGGCGGCCTCGTCCATCACGTCGTCGTGGTAGAGGGTGGCCAGGTGGGTGAGCTCCATCACCACGGCCGCCGGGACCACCTGCGCGCCCGACGGATCGCCGAACTGTGCGCCGAGCGCCACCAGCAGCGGCCGGAACCGCTTCCCGCCGGCCTCCAGGAGGTGCCGGGCAGCCTCCGTGACGAACGGGTCGGCGCTGGCCACACTGGCGCGCAGCTCGATCTCGACCGCGTCCAGCAGCCCCAGCACGGACGCCTCGACGCGGGGATCGGCAAGATGAAGGCCGAGCGCGCCGAACTGACTCGTGCTCGCCCGACCCCGGCGACCGCCGGAACCGGTGGCACCTGAACGCTCGCCAGCCGGAATCACCACACCATCAACCATGCCACACCCGTTCGACCTGCTCCGGGTCGGGGATACGCAGCGGGGGCCGGCACGCGTCCGCGCGCCGACCCCCGGTGTCCGAGGTACGTCTCACCGCACGAATTCTGCGGCTCCGGTAGCCAGGTCGAGCAACGGACCAGGGGCGACACCCAGCACCAGGGTGGCCAGCACGCCGACCATCAGCGCGGCGGACGTGAGGCCGCCCGGCACGGTGACCGTCGGCGTGGACTCGCCCGGCTCGGACAGCCACATCATCACCACGACCCGCAGGTACGGGAACGCCAGCACCATGCTGGTCAGCACACCCGCGATGACGAGCCAGGCCTGACCGCCGTCCAGCGCCGGCCCGAAGACCGCGAACTTGCTGGTGAAGCCGCTGGTCAGCGGGATACCGGCGAACGCGAGCAGGATGAACGTGAACAGCCCGGCGTAGAACGGCGAGCGCCGTCCCAGCCCGGCCCAGCGGGACAGGTGGGTGGCCTCGCCGTCGGCGTCGCGCACCAGGGTCACCACCGCGAACGCGGCCAGCACCGAGAAGCCGTACGCGACCAGGTAGAACATCGTGCCGGAGAGCCCGTCCCGGCTCGGCGCCAGCACACCGACCAGCAGGTAGCCGGCGTTGGCGATCGAGGAGTACGCGAGCAGCCGCTTGATGTCCGTCTGGGTGACCGCCAGCACCGCGCCGACCAGCATGGTCAGCACCGCCACCGCACCGAGCACCGGCGTGAAGTCCCAGCCCCCGCCCTCGAACGCGACGTGGAAGACGCGCAGCAGCGCGCCGAACGCCGCGACCTTGGTGCAGGCGGCCATGAAACCAGTGATCGGCGTCGGCGCACCCTGGTAGACGTCCGGCGTCCACACGTGGAACGGGGCGGCAGCGGCCTTGAAGAGCAGACCGATGGCGAGCAGCGCCATGCCGGCGAAGAGCAGCACCTGGCTGGCCGGCGACTCGCTGACCGCCGCGTTGACGGTGGCGAAGTCGACACCTGCCGAACGGCCCGGAACACCTGCGGTGAAGCCGTAGATCAGGGCCACCCCGAACAGGAAGAACGCCGAGGCGTACGCGCCGAGCAGGAAGTACTTCATCGCCGCCTCCTGGCTCAGCAGACGCCGGCGGCGGGCCAGCGCGCAGAGCAGGTACAGCGGCAGGGAGAAGACCTCCAGCGCGATGAACATGGTCAGCAGGTCGTTCGCCGCCACGAAGATCAGCATGCCGCCGATCGCGAACGTGATGAGCGGGTATACCTCGGTGAGCCCGTTGCGCCCCTCGGCCTGCTTCCGGTCGTCGGCGGACTCGGCGGTCACCGCGGCCTGGGCGACGAACGCGCCGCCCCGCTCGACGGTACGGTCACCGATCAGCAGCAGCGCCATCGCGGCCAGCACCAGGATGGCGCCCTGGAGGAAGAGCGTCGGCCCGTCCACCGCGATGGCCTGACCGGCCGTGACGAGCCGGTCGTCGGCGTTGAGGACCACCATGGTCAGCGCGGCGAGGACGGCCAGCAGCGCCAGCGTCAGCTGCACCACGTGCCGCGAGCGCCGCGGCACGAACGCCTCGACAAGCACACCGAGCAACGCGGTGCCCAGCATGATCATGATCGGGGCGAGTGCCGCGTAGTCGAGCGACGGCAATTTCAACTCGGTCACTGGGCCAGCCTTCCGTTCGCGACTGCGCAAGCCTCTGCCCGCGACTGCGGGGCTCGCTTCGCTCTCTCCTCGCGCGGGCGCCGGGGGCTCCGCTTCGCTGCACTCCTCGCGCTCACCGGCGCGCCTCCTGGACGGTGCCGCCCAGGGACGGGGCCGGGTCGGTTCTGCCGATGTCGTCCATGGTCGCCTGGACGGCCGGGTTGATCACATCGGTGACCGGCTTGGGATAGAAGCCGAGCAGCACGATCAGCGCGATCAGCGGGGCGACCACCACCTTCTCGCGCAGGTTGAGGTCCCGGCGCATCCCGTCGACCTCGGTCAGCGCCGGATTGAGCGTGCCCTGCGTGGTGCGCTGCACCATCCACAGCACGTACGCCGCCGCCAGGATGATGCCGACAGTGGCGATGACAGCCACCGGCTTGTTCACCGTGAAGGTGCCGATCAGCACCAGGAACTCGGAGATGAACGGCGCGGTGCCGGGCAGCGCGAGCGAGGCGAGACCGGCGAAGAACAGCACGCCGGCGAGCACCGGGACCAGCTTGCCGGCGCCACCGAAGTCACTGATCAACGACGAGCCGCGCCGGGAGATCAGCATGCCGACCACCAGGAACAGCAGGCCGGTGGCCAGACCGTGGTTGAGCATGTAGAGCACCGCGCCCGTGCCGGCCTGCGTGGTGAAGGCGAAGATGCCCACCCCGATGAACCCGAAGTGCGCGATCGACGTGTACGACACGAGCCGCTTGAGGTCGTTCTGGCCGACCGCCAGCAGCGCCGCGTAGATGATGCCGATCACGCCCAGCGCCAGCGCCCACGGCGCGAACCACTTCGACGCCTCTGGGAACAGCGGCAGGCAGTAGCGCAGGATCCCGAACGTGCCGACCTTGTCCAGCACGCCGACCAGCAGCGCGGCGGCGCCCGCCGGGGCGGCACCACCGGCGTCCGGCAGCCAGGTGTGGAACGGGAAGAACGGGGCCTTGATGGCGAACGCGAGGAAGAAGCCGAGGAACAGCCACCGCTCGGTGCCGGTGCTGATGTCCACCTGCGAGAGCGCCTGCCAGTCGAAGGTCTTCCCGCCGACCACCCAGAGGCCGATCACCGCGGCCAGCATGAACAGGCCGCCGACCAGCGAGTAGAGGAAGAACTTCACCGCCGCGTACTGCCGCTGGTGACCTCCGTAGCTGCCGATCAGGAAGTACATCGGCACCAGCATGACCTCGAAGAACACGTAGAACAGGAAGACGTCGGCGGCGGCGAAGACGCCGATCATCGTGCTCTCGAGGATCAGCAGCAGCGCGAAGTAGACCGGAATGGACCGCTTGGAGGACTCCGCGTCGTGCCAGGAGGCCAGGATCACCAGCGGCACCAGCACCGCGATCAGCATGAGCATCACCAGCGCGATGCCGTCGGCGGCGAAGGTGAAGCTGACGCCCCAGTTCGGGATCCAGGTGTACGACTCCCGGAACTGGAACCGGTCACCGCCCGCGTTGAAGCTGACCCACATCACCACCGAGAGCACCAGCACCAGCAGCGACCAGACGAACGCCACCTGCTTGGCCAGCTCCGGCCGGTGGCGCGGCAGGAAGGCCACCACCAGGGCGCCCACCAGCGGCGCCACGGTGAGCACCGAGAGGAACGGGAAGTTGGACATTATGCGGCCTTACCTCCGTCGTGGATGCGTGGTCCGCCGGCGGGGGCGGGCGTATTCAGGTCGATCACGCCAACCACCCCGCCTGCACCGCCAGGAACGCCGCCATCACCAGCAGCGCACCGGCCAGGATCGAGGTGGCGTACGAGCGGACGAAACCGGTCTGCAGCCGCCGGAGCCGGCCCGAACCGCCGCCGACGCCAGCGGCGAGACCGTTGACCAGCCCGTCGATGCCCCGGTTGTCGAGGAAGACCAGCGCCCGGGTGAGGAAGATGCCCGGCTTCTCGAAGACCGCCTCGTTGACCGCGTCGGTGTAGAGGTTGCGGCGGGCGGCGGTGACCAGCACCCCGGCCGGCTGCGGCGCGGTGGCCGTACCGGCCCGGAACAGGAACCAGGCGAGGCCGGCGCCGAGCACGGTCACCAGCAGCGACAGCGTGGTGATCACGAGGTGCGAGAGGACCGGCTCGTGCTCGGCGTGCTCACCGCCCAGGCCGGCGGTGGAGGTCAGCCAGTCCGGAACGGACGTGGAGAGCAGGAAGCCGGCGCCGACCGAACCGACCGCCAGCAGGATCAGCGGGATGGTCATCAGCTTCGGCGACTCGTGCGGGTGCTCGATGTCCTCGGTCCACCGCTTCGGGCCGTGGAAGGTGAGCACGAACAGCCGCGTCATGTAGAACGCGGTCAGCCCGGCGCCGAGCAGCGCAGCACCACCGAAGAGCCAGGCGGTCCAGTCGTCCCGCTCGAAGGCGGCCACGATGATCGGCTCCTTCGAGAAGAAGCCCGAGAACGGGAACATGCCGATGATGGCCAGCCAGCCCATCATGAACGTCAGCCAGGTGACCTTCATGTACGTCGACAGCCCACCGAAGCGGCGGATGTCCACCTGGTCCTTCATCCCGTGCATGACCGAGCCGGCGCCCAGGAACATGTTGGCCTTGAAGAAGCCGTGCGCCAGCAGGTGCACGATGGCCAGCGCGTACGCGCCACCGCCCAGGCCGACGCCGAGGAACATGTAGCCGATCTGGCTGACCGTCGACCAGGCCAGCACCCGCTTGATGTCGTCCTTCGCCGCGCCGATGATGCAGCCCATCAGCAGGGTGAGCGCACCGACGCTGACCACCACGAGCTGGAGCGTCGAGTTGGCGGAGAAGATCGGGTTCGACCGGGCGATCAGGTAGACGCCGGCGGTGACCATCGTGGCGGCGTGGATGAGCGCCGACACCGGGGTGGGGCCCTCCATCGCGTCCGGCAGCCACGCCTGGAGCGGGAACTGGCCGGACTTACCGGCCGCACCGAGCAGCAGCAGCAGGCCGAGCACCAGGACCGTGGTGCCGGTCAGCGCGCCGACACCGTTGAACACCTCGTCGTACTGGGTGGTGCCCAGGGTCGCGAACATGATGAAGATGCCGATGGCGAGGCCGGTGTCGCCGACCCGGTTCATCAGGAACGCCTTCTTGCCGGCCGTGGCGGCGCTCGGCCGCCCGTACCAGAAGGAGATCAGCAGGTACGACGCCAGACCGACGCCCTCCCAGCCGAAGTACAGCATCACGTAGTTGTTGCCGAGCACCAGCAGCAGCATGGCCGCGACGAACAGGTTGAAGTACGCGAAGAACCGGCGGCGACCCGCGTCGTGCGCCATGTACTCGACGGCGTACAGGTGGATCAGGAATCCGACGCCCGTGATCAGGAGGACGAAGACCGCGGCCAGCGGGTCGAACAGCAGACCGAAGTCGACCCGCAGGTCACCGACCGCGATGAAGTCCCAGAGGCTCAGCTCGGCCGACTTGTTCTCCAGGCCGCGCAGCTGGAAGAAGGACGCCAGCCCGAGCACGAACGCGGCGCCGATGGCCGCGACGCCCAACCAGTGCCCCCAGCGGTCGGCCCGCCGGCCGAGCAGCAGCAGGATGGCCGCGCTGACCAGCGGGATCGCCACCAGCAGCCAGACGCTGCCGAGCAAGCCCGTGGCCTCTGCGTACTGCACAGTCTCTTCCACTCGCTTGCCCCTTAGTACTTGAGCAGGTTGGCGTCGTCGACACTCGCCGAGCGCCGGGTCCGGAAGATGGACATGATGATCGCGAGGCCGACGACGACCTCGGCCGCGGCCACCACCATCACGAAGAACGCCATGATCTGGCCGTTGAGGTCACCGTTGATACGGCTGAAGGTGACCAGCGTCAGGTTGGCCGCGTTGAGCATCAGCTCGACACACATGAACAGCACGATCGCGTTGCGCCGGACGAGCACCCCGGACGCGCCGATGGTGAACAGCACCGCCGCCAGCACGAGGTAATGATTGGGTGTCATCGCTGGGCCAGCCTTTCGTTCGCGACTGCGGGGCTCCGCTTCGCTGCACTCCTCGCGCTCACCTGTCGGTCCCCTTCAGCGTGGTCTCCTGCGCGGTCAGCTCGCGGACCGGCAGGATGTCCGGCGTGCTCCGCTCGGTGAGCCGGCCGTCCGGCAACCGTGCCGGGGTGGCCACCGAGGAGGAGGTGGCGAAGACGCCGGGGCCCGGCTTGGGTCCGGGGTAGTTGCCCGGCGCGAAGCGCGCCCGCATGGTCGACACCTGGTCGACCTTGTCCTGCTTACGCCGCTCGATGTGCGCGAGCACCATGGCGCCGACCGCCGCGGTGATCAGCAGCGCCGAGGTCAGCTCGAACGCGAAGACGTACTTGGTGAACAGCAGCCGGGCGATGCCCTGCACGTTGCCTTCGGCGTTGGCCTCGTCCAGGCCGACCGCAGTGGTCTTGTCCATGGCGTTGTAGACGGCGGTGCCGACCAGGCCGGCGAAGCCGAGCCCCAGCAGGATCGCGGCGACCCGCTGGCCGCGCAGCGTCTCGATCAGGGAGTCGGAGGCGTCCCGGCCGACCAGCATCAGCACGAACAGGAAGAGCATCATGATCGCGCCGGTGTAGACGATGATCTGCACCATGCCGATGAACGGCCCGGCCTGGAGCACGTAGAACACGCCCAGGCAGAGCATCGTGAGCACCAGCCAGAGCGCCGAGTGCACCGCGTTGCGGGCCGCCACCATCCCGATCGCGCCGATGAGCGCGAGCGGCGCGAGGATCCAGAAGGTGACCTCCTCGCCGCCGGACACACCGCCCGCCGCGGCCAGCACCGTAGACGTGGTCATGCTCCCTCTCCCTTGCCGGCCGCCGCGCGCTGGGCGGCCTGCTCGGCACCCGGGAACGTCACGCCGGGGTGCTCCTCGACCTGGTAGCGGCCGGGACCCATGGGGGACGTCTCGGCACCGGCGGAGGTGCCCGGGTTGTCCAGCGCGCCGACGTAGTAGTCCTTCTCGCTGTCGCCCAGTCGCATCGGGTGCGGCGGCTGCTCCATGCCCTCGAGCAGCGGAGCGAGCAGCTGCTCCTTCGTGAAGATCAGGTCCTGCCGGTTGTCCCGGGCCAGCTCGTACTCGTTGCTCATCGTGAGCGAACGGGTCGGGCAGGCCTCGATGCAGAGCCCGCAGAAGATGCACCGCGCGTAGTTGATCTGGTAGGTGCTGGCGAACCGCTCACCGGGCGAGAAACGCTGCTCGTCGGTGTTGTCGCCGCCCTCGACGTAGATCGCGTCCGCCGGGCAGGCCCAGGCGCACAGCTCGCAGCCGATGCACTTCTCCAGGCCGTCCGGGTGCCGGTTGAGGATGTGCCGCCCGTGGTAGCGCGGCGCCGACACCGGCGGCTTGAACGGATAGTCGGTGGTGACGACCTTCCTGAACATGTGCGAGAAGGTGACACCGAATCCCTTGAACGTTCCGGTGATCGCGCCCACGTCACACCTCCCTGGAGTCCGAGCCGGCGACGATGTTGGCCGGCTCCCGCTCGGCGACCACGCGCGTGATACGCGGGCTCGGTGGTACCTGTAGATCCATCGGCGGCAACGGGAAGCTCCCGTACGGCCGGTTGTCGACCTGTTCCTGCGTCGTCGGCGTCGGCTGCGGCCTCCGACTCGGCCAGAAGAGCGTGGCGATCAGCGCGATGCCGGCCGGAATGCCGACCGCGATCGCCTTGCCCTTCCAGTCCCAACCCTCGATGGAACGCAGGCCCGACAGGACCAGGATCCAGACCAGGTTGATCGGCAGCAGCACCTTCCAGCCGAAGCGCATGAACTGGTCGTAGCGCAGCCGAGGCAGCGTGCCACGCAGCCACACGAAGACGAAGACCAGCGCGATCACCTTGCCGAAGAACCAGAGCATCGGCCACCAACCGGAGTTGGCGCCCTCCCACAGCGTGATCGGCCACGGCGCCCGCCAGCCCCCCAGGAACAGCGTGGTGGTGACCGCGGACATGGTCACCATGGCGACGTACTCGCTGAGCATGAAGAGCGCGAACTTCAGCGAGCTGTACTCCGTCATGAAGCCGGCGACCAGCTCCGACTCGGCCTCGGGCAGGTCGAAGGGCGCCCGGTTGGTCTCGCCGACGGTGGCGATGAAGAAGATGATGAAGCTGGGCAGCAGCAGGATCGCGTACCAGCCCGGCGCCGGGATCTCGTAGCCGCCGATGGTCAGTCGGGTCGCGTCACCCTGGGCGGCGACGATCCCGCTCGTGCTCATCGTGCCGGCAGTCATGAAGACGGCCACGATGGAGAGTCCCATGGCGACCTCGTACGAGATCATCTGGGCGCTCGACCGCAGGCCGCCGAGCAGCGGGTACGTCGAGCCGGAGGCCCACCCGCCCAGCACGATGCCGTAGACGCCCATCGAGGAGCAGGCCAGCAGCAGCAGCACCGCCACCGGCACGTCGGTGACCTGCAACGGCGTGTGGTGACCGGCGATGCTCACCATCGGGCCGAACGGCACCACCGACAGGGCGGTGACCGCGCAGATCACCGAGATCGTCGGGGCGAAGAAGTAGACGACCTTGTCGGCCGCCTTCGGCAGGATGTCCTCCTTGAAGGCCATCTTGAGGCCGTCGGCGAGGGTCTGCAGCAGGCCGAACGGGCCGACCTGGTTGGGGCCGGGCCGCACCTGCATGTAGCCCACGACACGCCGCTCGAACCAGACACCGAGCAGGGTGGCCAGCAGACCGAAGGCGAACGCGAAGACGATCTTGCCAAGGACCAGCCACCACGGATCCCGACCGAAGTCGGCAAGCGTCGGGTCCTGGGCCAGGAGTGACGGAGTCACTGGTTACCCCCAGTGTTGAGCAGCGGACCCGGGAGACCGGCCTCGTCCGCCGCGACCCGCCCGGCCGGAACGGTAGCGCTCGGTGCGGGAACGGAGATCCGGACGACCGTGCCGGATGCCGCCCCGAGGCTGCGCCGCACTGTCGAACCGGGTGAGTTGGTCGGCAGCCAGACGACGCCGTCCGGCATCTCGGTCAGCTCCGCCGGCAGGGTCAGCGCCCCGCGGTCGGTGCCCACCGTGACCGCGTCCCCGTCGGCGACACCGAGCGCCTCGGCGGTGCCCTTGCCCAGCCGGACGACCGGCGGGCGGGCGGTGCCGGCGAGGTGCTCGTCGCCGTCGGTCAGGGTGCCGAGGTCGACCAGCTGGTGCCAGGTCGCCAGCACTGCCTCCCCGGCACGCGGGTGCGGCACCGTCCCCGGCGACACCGACGGTGCGGACGGCCGGGACGTGCGCGTGGCCGGCAGCGAGCCCAGCTCGCGACGCACACTCGGCACGTCGGCGGTGCCGAGCCGCACGTCGAGCAGGGCGGCCAGCGCGTCGAGCACCCGGCCGTCGGTCATCGCGGCCGTGTTCAGCACCGCCTCGAACGGACGCAGGCGGCCCTCCCAGTCCAGGAAGCTGCCGGCCTTCTCGACCACCGGCGCCACCGGCAGCACCACGTCGGCCCGGCGGGTTACCGCGCTCGCGCGCAGCTCCAGGCTGACCAGGAACGGCACCGCGTCCAGAGCGGACTCGGCCAGCCGCGGGTCGGCCAGGTCGGCCGGGTCGACACCGCCGACCACCAGCGCACCGAGCTGCCCATTGGCCGCCGCCGCGAGGATGCCGTCGGTGTCCCGACCGGCCTGGCTCGGGATCACCCCGGCCGGGATGTCCCACGCCTCGCCCAGCTCGGCCCGCGCCGCCGGCTCGGTGACCAGTCGGCCACCGGGGAGCAGGTTGGGCAGGCAGCCGGCGTCGACAGCGCCGCGGTCACCCGCGCGCCGCGGCACCCAGGCCAGCTTCGCGCCGGTACGCCGGGCCACGTCGGCCGCGGCGGAGAGCCCGCCCGGCACGGTGGCCAGCCGCTCACCGACGATGAGGATCGCGCCCGGGGCGCTGAGCGCCTCGGTGACCGTGGCGTGCTCGGCGAGCACGCTGGCCTCCTCGCCCGGCACGACCCGGGCCAGCTTGGCGCCGAGCTTCTCCAGGCCGCGGGTGGCGAACGGCGCCAGCGCGTACACCGTCAGGGTCTTCTTGAGGTACGCCTTGCGCAGCCGCAGGAAGAGGATCGGGCACTCCTCCTCCGGCTCCAGGCCGACAAGCACCACCGCCGGCGCGTTCTCCACGTCGGTGTAGGTGACGTCGGTGACCCCGGCGACCGAGCTGGCCAGGAAGTCGGCCTCCTCGCGGGAGACCGGCCGGGCCCGGAAGTCGATGTCGTTGGTGTTCAGCGCGACGCGGGCGAACTTGGCGTACGCGTACGCGTCCTCGACGGTCAGCCGACCGCCGGTGAGCACCGCAGTGCCCTGGCCGCCCTCACGGGCCGCGTGCAGCCCCTCGGCGGCCCGGGTCAGCGCCTCACTCCAGGACGCCTCCCGCAGCTCACCGGTGTGCTCGTCGCGGACCAGCGGGTTGGTCAGGCGGTCGGCGGCGCGGGTGTACTGGAAACCCCAGCGGCCCTTGTCGCAGTTCCACTCCTCGTTCACCGCCGGCTCGTCACCGGCGAGCCGGCGCAGCACCTTGCCGCGCCGCCAGTCGGTGCGCTGCCCACAGCCGGCCGAGCAGTGCTCGCAGACGCTCGGGCTGGACACCAGGTCGAACGGGCGGGCCCGGAACCGGTACTGCGCGCCGGTCAGTGCGCCCACCGGGCAGATCTGCACGGTGTTGCCGGAGAAGTAGGAGTTGAACGGCACGTCACCGGCGTCCCCCTCCTCGCCGTACGCGTCGTCCCGGTAGATGTTGATCTCCTCGGCGGACGACCGGCCCATCAGGTCGATGAACTTGTCGCCGGCGATCTCCTCGGAGAACCGGGTGCAGCGCTGGCACAGCACGCACCGCTCGCGGTCCAGCAGCACCTGGCTGCTGATCGCCATCGGCTTCTCGTACTCCCGCTTGTGCTCGTGGAAGCGCGAGTCGGTGCGGCCGGTGGACATCGCCTGGTTCTGCAGGGGGCACTCGCCGCCCTTGTCACACATGGGGCAGTCCAGGGGGTGGTTGAGCAGCAGCAGCTCCATCACCCCCTCCTGCGCCTTCTTGGCGACCGGCGAGGTGAGCTGGGTGCGGACCACCATGCCGTCGGCGACGGTCTGGGTGCAGGAGGCGACCGGCTTGCGCTGCCCCTCCACCTCGACCAGGCACTGGCGGCACGCGCCGGCCGGGGCCAGCAGCGGGTGGTCGCAGAACCGGGGGATCTCGGTGCCCATCTGCTCGGCGGCCCGGATCAGCAGCGTCCCCTTCGGGGCGGTGACCTCGACGCCGTCGATGGTGAGCGTGACGGTTTCGGTCTGCTTGGCTACGTCGGTCATCAGTGCGCCCCTACCAGGGTCTTCTCCGACAGCTTGGGTGCGGTACGTCCCTCGATGTAGTCGAGGTAGTCCTGCTTGAAGTACTTCAGCGACGAGGTCACCGAGCTGGTCGCACCGTCACCGAGGCCGCAGAACGAGCGGCCGAGGATGTTGTCGCAGGTGTCCAGAAGGGTGTCCAGGTCCTCGTGGGTGCCCTGACCCGAGAGGATCCGCCGGTAGACCCGGACCATCCAGTAGTTGCCCTCGCGGCACGGGGTGCACTTGCCGCACGACTCGTGGTGGTAGAACTCCAGCCACCGGTACGTCGCGTAGACCGGGCAGTCCTGGTCGGAGAAGATCTGCGTGGCAGTGGTGCCGAGGATCGAGCCGGCCGCCGCCACCCCCTCGAAGTCCAGTGGCACGTCCAGGTGCTCGGCGGCGAGCAGCGGGGTGGACGAGCCGCCCGGGGTCCAGAACTTCAGGTTGTGGCCGGGCTGCATGCCACCGGCCAGCTCCAGCAGCTCGCGCAGCGTGATGCCCATCGAGCACTCGTACTGGCCGGGGTTGTTGATGCGGCCGGAGAGCGAGTAGATCATCGGACCGGAGGACTTCTCGGTGCCCATGGTCTTCCACCAGTCGGCGCCACCGAGCACGATCGGCGGCACGCTGGCGATGGTGCCGACGTTGTTGACCACCGTCGGGCTCGCGTACAGGCCGTGGGTGGCCGGGAACGGCGGGCGCAGCCGGGGCTGACCCCGGAACCCCTCCAGCGAGTCCAGCAGCGCCGTCTCCTCGCCGCAGATGTACGCCCCGGCGCCGGAGTGCACCACCAGCTCCAGGTCGTAGCCGCTGCGCAGGATGTTCCGGCCGAGGTAGCCCTTGTCGTACGCCTCCTGGACCGCGTTGCGCAGCCGGCGCGCGGCGTGCACCGCCTCACCCCGGATGTAGATGTACGCGCGGCTGGCCCGGATCGCGTACGACGCGATGATCACGCCCTCGACCAGCGCGTGCGGGTCGTGGGTCATCAGCGGCAGGTCCTTGCAGGTGCCCGGCTCGCCCTCGTCGGCGTTGACCACCAGGTAGTGCGGCTTGCCGTCGCCCTGCGGGATGAAGCCCCACTTGAGGCCGGTGGGGAAGCCGGCGCCACCCCGACCGCGCAGACCGGAATCCTTGATCAGCTGGATCAGGTCGTCCGGGTGTGCCTTGAGCGCCTTGCGCAGCGCGGCGTAGCCGTCGAGCTGCTCGTACGTGCCGATCCGCCAGGCGTCCGGCGACAGCCAGCGCTTGGTCAGCACCGGCGTCAGCTTGGCCAGCGTCTCCGGGCGGGGAGTGGTCACTTCTGGGCCCCCGTTTCGCTCGCGTCCGCCGATCCGGCGCCGTCGGCGTCCGTCCCAGCCTTCGCTTCGGTGAGGTTGCGCTCCTGCGCCCCGGCTTCGTCGCCGGCGGGCTTGCCGTCGCCGGCCGGCGGGTTGGCCGCCGCGCCGGCGGCCTCGGCCGACCGTGCGTCGCCAGCTTCGGGCGCCGTGCCGGTGCCGTCCACCGGAACCTTGGTGCCAGGAGCGTCCGGCACCGCCGTGCCCGCGTCCGGCTGCCGGGTCTCGGCGGCACGCACCTGCGGCGACTTGTCGTCAGGTGCCTTGACGTCGGGTGCGGTGCTGCCGGTGGCGGCCTCCGGCTTCGCCGGCTCGGCGACCCCGGTCGGGGCGGACGCCCCGTCGCCACCCTTTACCGGTGCCGCGCTGGCCTCGGCGGGCGCCGGCTTGGCGGCCTCCGCCTTCGCCTTCGCCTCGGCGGCGGCCTTGTCGGCCTCGGCCTTGCTGCGGATCGGGGTGTTCGGGTCGAAGCCCGGCACCGAGACGTTGTGCTCCTGCGCCAGCCGCAGACCCTGCAGGGTCGGCTCGCCCGGCCCGCCGTCGGCTACCGCGCCGTCGCGCTCGTCGGCGAAACCGGCGAGCTGCACCGCCATCTCCTTGAGCGTGCAGAGCCGCGCCCCGCGGGTCGGCATCGGCCGGCCACCCGCGCGCAGCTCGTCGACCACGCCGACCGCCGTGGACGGGTCCACGCCGTCGAAGAAGTCGTAGTTGACGGTCATCACCGGGCCGTAGTCGCAGGCCGCCAGGCACTCGGCGTGCTCCAGCGTGATCGTGCCGTCCGCCGTCGTCTCGTCGTGCCCGACACCCAGATGCTCGACGAGGGTGTCGTAGACCTCCTGGCCGCCCAGCACGTTGCACATGGTGTTGGTGCAGACGCTGACCAGGAAGTCACCGGTGGGCTTGCGCTTGTACATCGTGTAGAAGGTGGCCACCGCGCCGACCTGGGCCTTGTTCAGCCCGAGCACCTCGGCGCAGAACGTGACCCCGGCCGGGGACACGTACCCCTCCTGGGACTGGACCAGGTGCAGCAGCGGCAGCAGCGCCGAGCGGGACCGGTCCGCCGGATAGCGGGCGATGATCTCGCGTGCCCGCTCCCGCGTCTCTTCGGTGAAAACACTCATCGGTCACAACCACCCATCACGGGGTCCAGCGAGGCGCCGCCGGCGATCACGTCGGCGATGAGGCCACCCTCGGCCATCGCCGGGAGGGCCTGGAGGTTGACGAAGCTCGGCTCCCGGTAGTGCACCCGGTACGGCCGGGTGCCGCCGTCGGAGACCGCGTGCACGCCCAACTCGCCCCGGGGCGCCTCGATGGCGACGTACACCTGGCCGGGCGGAACCCGGAAACCCTCGGTCACCAGCTTGAAGTGGTGGATCAGCGACTCCATCGACTGACCCATGATCTTCGCGACGTGCTCCAGCGAGTTGCCCATGCCGTCGACGCCGATGGCGAGCTGCGCGGGCCACGCGATCTTGCGGTCGGCGACCATCACCGGGCCCGGCCGCAGCCGGTCCAACGCCTGCTCGACCAGCTTCATCGACTCGCGGATCTCGGCGAGCCGCACCTGGTAGCGGCCCCACACGTCGCCGTCGGGGTGGGTCGGCACGTCGAACTCGTACGTCTCGTAGCCGCAGTACGGCATGGTCTTGCGCAGGTCCCAGGCGAGCCCGGCCGAACGCAGCACCGGACCGGTGATGCCGAGCGCCACGCAGCCGGTCACGTCCAGCACCGCGACGTTCTTCGTCCGTTCGAGCCAGATGGGCTGGCCGGAGAGCAGGTCCTCGTACTCCTTGAGCTTCTTCGGCATCATCTTCAGGAACTCGCGGATCTTGACGATCGCCTCGTCCGGCACGTCCTGCGCGACACCGCCCGGGCGGACGTACGCGTGGTTCATCCGCAGGCCGGTGATGGTCTCGAAGATGTCGAGGATGTACTCCCGCTCGCGGAAGCCGTACAGCATGATCGAGATCGCGCCCAGCTCCATGCCGGTGGTGGCCAGCCAGACCAGGTGCGACGAGATCCGGTTGAGCTCCATCATCAGCACGCGGATGGTGGTGGCCCGCTCGGTGATGTCGTCGGTGATGCCGAGCAGCTTCTCGACCGCGAGGGCGTAACCCGTCTCGTTGAAGATCGGGGCGAGGTAGTCCATCCGGGTCACGAACGTCGAACCCTGGACCCAGTTGCGGTATTCGAGGTTCTTCTCGATGCCCGTGTGCAGGTAGCCGACGACCGAGCGGGCCTCGCGGACCGTCTCGCCCTCCAGCTCCAGGATCAGTCGCAGCACCCCGTGCGTGGACGGGTGCTGCGGACCCATGTTGACAACGATCCGCTCGTCGTTGATCGGGTCGGTGCCCGAGACGACCGTGTCCCAGTCCCCACCGGTGACGGTGAAGACCCGACCCTCGGTGGTCTCGCGTTCGGTCGCGTAGTTCGACGTGGTCACAGCACCGGCCTTCCGTTCGCGACTGGGTGGTCCCCTGCCCGCGACTGCGGGGCTCGCTCCGCTCGCTCCTCGCGCGGGCGGATGGGGCGCCGACCTGCTGCACTCCTCGCGCTCACTGGTACGACCTCCTGCGGTCCGGCGGCGGGATCTCGGCGCCCTTGTACTCGACAGGCACGCCACCGAGCGGGTAGTCCTTGCGCTGCGGGTGGCCCTCCCAGTCGTCCGGCATGAGGATCCGGGTCAGGTTGGGGTGGCCGTCGAAGACGATGCCGAACATGTCGTACGCCTCCCGCTCCTGCCAGTCCGCGGTCGGGTAGATGGCGGTGACGCTGGGCAGGTGCGGCGCTTCGACGGAGACCGCAGCCTCCAGCCGGATCCGACGCCGGTAGGTCATCGAGGTGAGCAGGTAGACCACGTGCAGCCGGCGCTCGTCGGCGCCGAGGTAGTCCACCCCGGACACCGAGGAGCACAGCTCGAAGCGCAACGCCAGGTCGTCCCGCAGCACCTGGCAGACCTCGGCGATCCGCTCCGGGCGGACGTGCAGGGTCAGCTCGCCCCGGTCGACGACCACCTTCTCGATCGCGTCGCCGAAGGCCGGGTACGCCTCTTCGAGAGCGTCGCGGACCTCGTCGAAGTAGCCCCCGTACGGGCGGGACGCCTCCTCGATGGGCTGGCGCTGGCGGACCAGGCCGCCGTAGCCGGACACGTCGCCCGTGCCCTGGTTGCCGAACATGCCGCGCCCCGCCGGGCTGGACGGCGGGTACTCGGCCGGGGCGGTGCCGCTGGCGCCGGCCGGGGTGACCGGCACCGGCACACCCCCGTCGTTGGTCCTGTCGTTCGGTGCGGTCACTGCGCCTGCCCTCCGTTCGCGCCTGCGGGGCTCCGCTTCGCTGCACTCCTCGCGCTCACTTGGGGCCCCGCTGCGCGTGAAGGTGGTTCTGGGCGTTCATCCAGTTCTCGATCCGCAACTGCTCCTCGCGCCCTTCGCGGACCGCCTGGGTCCACTCGGCACGCCGGGCCTTGTCGTTACGGTACGAGGACGGCATGGAGCCGTACGGCACTACCGGAACGTCGCCGCGCTCCTGGCGGGCCGCCAGCATCTTGCGACCGTTCGGGCCCAGCGGCTCATACATGATCTTCTCGCGGAGCTTGAGGATCGCGTCGATGAGCATCTCCGGCCGGGGCGGGCAGCCGGGCAGGTACATGTCGACAGGCACGACGTGGTCGACGCCCTGCACGATCGCGTAGTTGTTGAACATGCCGCCGCTGCTGGCGCAGACGCCCATGGAAAGCACCCAGCGGGGCTCGGCCATCTGGTCGTAGATCTGGCGCAGCACCGGTGCCATCTTCTGGCTCACCCGGCCGGCCACGATCATCAGGTCGGCCTGCCGGGGCGAGGCCCGGAAGACCTCCATGCCCCAGCGACCCATGTCGTAGTGCGGACCACCGGCGGCCATCATCTCGATGGCGCAGCAGGCCAGGCCGAAGGTGGCGCCCCACACGGACGACTTCCGAGACCAGTTGACCAGCTTCTCCACCGAGGTGAGCAGGACGCCGGCGGGGAGCTTCTCCTCGATGCCCATCTGACGTTCCTTCCTCAGTCCCAGTCCAAGCCGCCGCGCCGCCACACATAGGCGTACGCGACGAAGACCGCGACGATGAACAGGACCATCTCCACGAAGCCGAAGATCGGCAGAGCGTCGAACGAGACCGCCCAGGGGTAGAGGAAGATGATCTCGATGTCGAAGACGATGAAGAGCATCGCCGTCAGGTAGAACTTGATCGGGAACCGGCCGCCGCCGACCGGCTGGGGGCTGGGCTCGATGCCGCACTCGTAAGCCTCGAGTTTGGCCTTGTTGTAGCGACGTGGACCGGCGAAGCGGGCGGCGCCGACAGAGAACAGCGAGAACGCCGCGGCGAGGGCGAACAGCCCGATGATCGGTGCGTAAGGCGAGAGCGACATCGTTTTCTCCTGCTCGTCCTTCCCTGCCCTCGGTGCTTGACGAAAATCACACTATTCACGTCCCTCGCGGTGGCTGCCGGCGGGGGTCGATCTTTGTCGGCGTCGGGGCTGTGACCAGCACCGATGCCGTCCTACTTACACAGCTGGCGCGGCCTTCGTCATCGCGTTGATGACCCGGTCCATCGCGTCCCCGCCACGGGGGTCGGTCAGATTGGCCAGCAGCTTGAGGACGAAACGCATCAGCGTCGGGTGCGGCATGCCGTGCTTGGTGGCGATCCGCATGATCTCCGGACGGCCGATCAGCTTCACGAAGATGCCGCCGAGTCGGTAGTAGCCGCCGAGCCGGGCCTTCAGCTCGTTCGGGTAGGCCATCAGCGCCCGCTCCCGCTCCGGCCCGGCGGGACGCGCGAGGGCCTGCACCGCCACCTCCGCGGCCAGCTCGCCGGACTCCATGGCGTACGCGATGCCTTCGCCGTTGAAGGGGTTGACCATCCCGCCGGAGTCGCCGACGAGCAGGACGCCGCGGGTGTAGTGCGGCACCCGGTTGAAGCCCATCGGCAGCGCGGCGCCGAGGATCGGACCGTCGGCGTTCGCCTCGTCGGTCATGCCCCAGTCGGCGGGCGTGTTGGCCAGCCAGTCGGTGAGCAGCCGGCGGTAGTTGGTCTTGCCGAACGCGGACGACGAGTTGAGCACGCCGAGGCCGACGTTGACCCGCCCGTCACCGAGGCCGAAGATCCAGCCGTACCCGGGCAGCAGGTTGTCGCCGCTGTCCTTGCTGCGCAGCTCCAGCCACGACTCCAGGTAGTCGTCGTCGTGCTTCACCGGGGAGTGGTAGTAGCGGCGGACGGCCACGCCGATCGGCCGGTCCTCCCGCTTGGCCAGCCCGAGCGCGAGCGGGAACCGACCGGAGACCCCGTCGGCCGCCACGACCAGCGGGGCGTGGAAGGTGGCGGGCTCCTTGCCGGGCCCCACCTCCGCCTCGACGCCGGTCACCCGGCCGTCGCCGTCGAGCACCGGGCCCAGCACGTTGACGTTGGTCCGCAGTTTGGCGCCGGCCGCCACCGCCCGCTGGGCGAGCAGGTCGTCGAAGTCCAGTCGGGTGCGGACCAGGCCGTAGTTGGGGAAGCTGGCCAGCTCGGGCCAGTCCAGTTCCAGCCGTACGCCGCCGCCGATCACCCGCAGGCCCTTGTTGTGCAGCCAGCCGGCCTCGGGCGAGGTGTCCACGCCCATCCGGATGAGCTGGCGCACCGCGCGCGGGGTCAGCCCGTCGCCGCAGACCTTCTCCCGGGGGAACTCGGTCTTCTCCAACACCAACACCCGTACGCCGTGCCGGGCCAGGTGGTACGCAGTTGCCGATCCACCGGGACCGGCGCCAACGACGATGACGTCGGCGTCGTGTTCCACCGCGGTCATTCGCGCCTCCTCCCGCACGCTCGTGAAATGCTTCACAAGCCAGACGGGACGAGTGTATGACCGGCGTCATACCTGCGCAGGATCAGGGGTACCTAACTCGCCGATGTGACACTTGGCGACCGTCCACAGCAGGCGCCTGTCAGGCCGATCGGGAGGCGTCCAGGCCCGCGTCGACCCGGATCGCCTCCGGCAGATGCTCCCGCAGGGCGCCGCCCGCCGCCCGGTCCAGCGCGGCCAGCACCTCGGCCACCACCTGCCGGACGTCCGCCGGATCCGCGCCGGCCAGCGCGCGCAACTGCGCGATGAGTTCGGCCGCGTCGTCGTCGGTGGCGGCCACCGGGTCCGCCGGGTCTGCTCCGGTCATGCCGACGAGCGTACGGGGCAAAGTGGACTAAAGTCGGATATTCCTGAAAGGCGTGGCCGTCTCGCGTGCTACTGACGGACCCCCCGGTGCAGCGCGACCACGCCGCCGGTCAGGTTGCGCCACGCCACCCGACCCCACCCGGCCGCCGCGACCCGCCCGGCCAGCGCGGCCTGGTCCGGCCAGGCCCGGACCGACTCGGCCAGGTAGACGTACGCCTCGGGGTTGCTCGACACCGCGCGGGCGACCACCGGCAGCGACCGCATCAGGTACGACAGGTAGACCGTCCGGAACGCCGGGTTGACCGGGGTGCTGAACTCGCACACCACCAGCCGTCCACCTGGCCGGGTGACCCGGGCCAGCTCGCGCAGGGCCGCGTCGGTGTCGTTGACGTTGCGCAGCGCGAAGGAGATGGTCACCGCGTCGAAGCTCGCGTCGGCGAACGGCAGTCGCAGCGCGTCCCCGGCCAGGAGCGGCACCTCGGGCCGGGCGCGCTTGCCCGCGTACAGCATGCCCAGCGACAGGTCGACCCCGACCGCGTACGCCCCGGACTGGGCCAGCTCGCGCGTCGAGACGCCGGTGCCCGCGCCCACGTCCAGCACCCGCTCGCCCGGCCGCAGCCCGAGCGCCGCCCGGGTGGCCCGACGCCAGGAGCGGTCCTGGCCCAGCGAGATCACGGTGTTGGTCAGGTCGTAACGCTCTGCCACGCCGTCGAACATCGCGGCGACCTCGTGCGGCTGCTTGTCCAGACTGGCGCGCTGACCCTGCGGTGTACGGCTCACCCGCCCCACTCTGCCAGCCACGTTCAAGCCCTCGGCCGCTGGGTCCGCGTACCCCCGTGGCAACCGGAAGCGCCGACGCGACGGACGACCGCGCGGCCCGGCATGCGTGAGGGCGGGGTGGTCGCCCACCCCGCCCTCACGTCGTGCCTACGTCAGATCGTGCCCACGTCCGTCAGCTCGTGCCGACGTCAGTCGGTCGACTTCTCGTCGCCCGGGGCGACCAGGACTACCTTGCGCCGGCGGGAGAGCACCAGCAGCGCCCCGCCCGCGAGCAGGATCAGCCCGCCGATGCCGCCGATCAGGCCGGCCTGCACACCGGTCACCGGCAGCCCACCGCCACCGGAACCACCGCCACCGGAGGTCGGCGACGTGGTCGCGCCCGGCGTCGTCGTGCCACCCGGCGTCGGAGTCGCCGTCGGGGTCGCCGTCGGCGTCGGCGTGGCGGTCGGGGTCGGGGTCGGCTGCGCGCTCAGGTCGACGAAGACATCGAACTGCGCGGTGTTGTCCACCTCGTCGGTCTCGGTGAACGCCCGGCGCTGCGCGCTGGAGGCCACCCGGGGCTGCTCCTCGGGGCTGCCCTCGGCGGCCTCCAAGCCGGCGGCCCAGACGAACCCGGGCCGGAGCACCGGCTCGGTGACGTCCGCGCCGACCTTCACCCGCACGTCGGCGGTGTAGAACTGCCCCGGCTTCAGCACCACGCCGGTGTCCTCGCAGTACGCGTTCGCGAACCCACCCAGCGGCTGCTCGACGCAGCCGTCCGGCAGCTCGGCGAAGGTGACGCCCGCCGGCAGGGTGATGCCGTACGCCACGCCGGTCGCCTTGCGGCTGCCGGCGTTGTAGACCGCCCAGTC
The DNA here is from genome assembly GCF_040648635.1 of Micromonospora sp. NPDC049114. Classification (NCBI taxonomy): domain Bacteria; kingdom Bacillati; phylum Actinomycetota; class Actinomycetes; order Micromonosporales; family Micromonosporaceae; genus Micromonospora; species Micromonospora sp. NPDC049114. The sequence goes on from NZ_JBEZEA010000001.1 coordinate 1,110,000, forward strand.
CAGTGGCGCGGTCTCGCCGAGCTTGACCGGCTTGAGACCGGCCTCGCCGGCCTCGTCGCCGTCCACCGTCACGTCGGCGTAGACATCCTGCACCCAGGAGGTCAGGTCGTAACCGGGCTTGGCCACCGTGATGTCGTGCCGCACCTTGTTGTCGCGCGGATTGGGGTCGGCGGTGGCCGAGCTGATGGTGACCACCAGCGTGCCGGCGTCACCGCGACCGCCGGTAGAGAAGATCGGGATGCCGAAGTCCTCGGTGGTGCCGGCCGCCAGATCGCCGAGCAGGCAGGTGAAGGTCGTTCCGGTGACGTCGCACCCGACCGGGATGAGCACGCCGACCTTGCGGTTCTTCAGGCCCTTCGTCTCCACGGTGACCCGGACGTCCTTGGCGTCGACAGTGCTGCGGGTGTTGTCGACCTGAAACTTGAACGGCTTCGCCTTGGCCGCCTTGACGCCCTGGGCCAGCTCGTAGCTGAGGGGCACCAGGGCCAGGTCGGCCTGGTCGGCGGCCTGCGCCGGGGCGGCAACGGTGGCCAGGCCACCGGCCGCGAGCAGTGCCACGACGCCGACACGAGCCAGCGTCGAGCGGTGGAAGGCTGTCATCAGTCCCCCGGGGGGTAGGGAAGAAAGAATGGGTTGCGGAACGAGCGGACGTTATCGAAGGTCAAACTCCCCCGCCAGCCTGGGCGATGAAGTTCAACCGTCCGGACTGGACCGGGCAAACGGTACGGGCGGGATGGTCACCCATCCCGCCCGTACCGCCGTGCGTTATATGAACGGCCCGCCTGGGCCGATGGAGGACCTTCTCAGGCGGTCGGCCTCTCGTCGGCCGGCGCCACCAGGACCACCCGACGCCGCCGGGCGATCAGGAACATCACACCACCCGCGAGCAGCACGGCCACGCCGATTCCACCGATGAGACCCGCCTTGGCGCCCGTCACCGGGAGGCCGCCGTCGCCGCCGCCGGTGCCGCCGCCGTCGCCGCCGCCGGTGCCGCCCTTGGCGGCCACGAGCACCGCGTACGCGTCGGTGTTGTCGGTGTCGTCGATGTCGCGCACCGCCGTGGCCTGCGCGGTCGTGGCGGCCTTGAGGAACGACGGGAGAGCCGACTTCCGGGCGGCGAGGTTGGCGTTGGTCGCCGGCAGTTGGCCGATCGCGGCGACGGTGCCGTTGCCCCCCTGGAGAGCGACCGGCGCCTTGACGTTCGCGGCGACCTTGACCGGGAAGACGCCCACGAGAACATCCTGCGGCCCCAGCTGGATCAGCGGTGCGGGGCAGTTCGCGATCCGGCGGTCCGGCGAGTACGTGCACTCCCGCAGGTCCTCAGTGAAGGTGACGCCGTTCGGCAGGGTGAGGTCGAGCTTGACGCCGTCGGCGATCACGTCGCCCTGGTTGATGATCTCGACGAGCACCTCGGTCTCGGTGCCGGGCGTGAGCAGCGGGGGCTGCTCCGACGGCGAGACCTGGAACTTGACGTCCGGCACGACGATGCCCATGTCGACGCCGCTCTCGTCGGTCAGCACGAGGTCGGCGGACGCCGCGTTGTTGCCCGGCGTGGTGTCGTCCTCGGATTCGAGCGCGAACGTGAGCGGAGCCGTGTACGGCAGCTCAGCGCCCTGCTCGGCCTTGAACATGATGATCGGGATCTCGATGGTCTCACCGGGAGCGGGGACCTCGTCGTCCTGGATGCGGCAGGTGATGTTCACCGGACGCTCGGCGCCGTCGATGGTGCACGGCGTGTCGGCCAGCGGCACCACCTCGACGCGGTCGAAGTCAACCTTCGAGACGTCGAGCTTGATCAGGAAGTTGCTCGGGGTGCCGGGCCCGTTGTTCATGATCTTGGCAAACGCCACCTTGGCCTCGGCGCCCGCCGCGACTTTGGTGCCTGCCAACGCGACCGACAGGTCGGTGGGGGTGCCGGCGGCGTGCGCCGGGACCCCAAAAGCGGTGAGAGCGCAGGACGCGAGGAGCGCCGCCGCGCCGAGCCGCGCCAGCGGCCGGTTACGGTAGATCATGAAGGGTCCGCCCGTGAGTGAAGGATGGGTTCGGGCGGGGACGTTAGCGGGCCTCGATCAACCCCGCAGCCCCGAACCCGGCTTATCCGGGCGCGGCGGCGCGAGCGAATCGAGAATTGTCCAGATTGATGGCGGCTGTGGCCCCCGATCGGCGGCAGCCGTCGGGGCAACGTTCACCCAATCGATACCTGTGGACCTGGCCCGATCACCCGAACGGTCAACGGGCGTCGACAAGTGGCAGCGATTTCCCGGCGCCGCCGCCGGGCAGCGCGATCGAGGAGAAGTGCGAGACCACACGATCGTCGGTCGGGTCGTCGGCCGGCGTGTGGTGCACGGCGAGCCGGTTGTAGAGGGTGTCCCGCTGGGCCGGGATCCGGTCGGCGGAGCGGATCATGCCGATCAGCTCGTGCAGGTTGGAGCGGTGCCGGGCGCCGGCCGAGGAGATGACGTTCTCCTCCAGCATGATCGAGCCGAGGTCGTCCACGCCCATGTGCAGCGACAACTGCCCGACGTCCTTGCCGGTGGTCAGCCAGGACGCCTGCAGGTGCGGCACCGTCTCGAAGAAGAGCCGGGCCACCGCGACCAGGCGCAGGTACTCCAGCGTGGTCGCCTGGGTGCGGCCCTTGAGGTGGTTGTTCTCCGGCTGGTACGTCCACGGGATGAACGACCGGAACCCACGGGTGCGGTCCTGCACGTCGCGGATCATCCGCAGGTGCTCGATCCGCTCGGCGTGCGTCTCACCGGTGCCCATCATCATGGTCGCGGTCGACTCGACGCCCTGCCGGTGGGCCAGCTCCATGACCTCCAGCCAGCGCTCACCCGACTCCTTGAGCGGGGCGATGGCCCGGCGCGGGCGCTCGGGCAGCATCTCCGCACCGGCGCCGGCGATGGAGTCCAGGCCGGCGGCCTTGATCCGGGCGATGGCCTCGTCCAGGCTCACGCCGGAGACCTTGGCCATGTGCAGGATCTCGCTCGGCCCGATCGAGTGGATGACGAGCTGCGGGTACGCCTGCTTGACCGAGGAGAACAGCTCCTCGTAGTACTCGACGCCGTAGTCCGGGTGGTGGCCGCCCTGGAGCATCACCTGGGTCGCGCCCAGCTCGACCGCCTCGCCGCAGCGACGCAGGATCTCCTCGGTGGGGTGGGTCCACCCCTCGGCGTGCTTCGGCGCCCGGTAGAACGCACAGAACTTGCACGCCGTCACGCAGACGTTCGTGTAGTTGATGTTGCGATCGATCAGGTACGTGACGACGTTGTCCGGGTAGCGCCGCCGGCGCACCGCGTCCGCCGCCTCGCCCAACGCGTGGAAGGGCGCCTCGGTGTAGAGCAGCAGGGCCTCCTCGGGCGTGATCCGCCCGCCGTCCGCGCCACGCTGCAGGATGTCGTCGATCTCCCGGCTCACCGTCACGCCCCCGAGCCTACGTCGCCCGCTCAGCCGCCGGCACGCCCCTCCGTGACCGGTGACGAGCGCCCCAGGACGGTGTCAGTCCATCCCCGGACTCGCCACCGGAAGCCCGACCCCTTTCGCCGCGTCCAACAGGCGACGGTCATACGTGACGAAGGCGGCGAAGTCCGAGCCGGACTGCGCGGCGAGGATCTCCGCCGTGGCGAGGTGGATGGCGTCGAGGCTGCGCAGCAACGGATCGCGATAGGCACCGGCCGCAGCCCGGACGGAGGCGTCGATCTCCACCCGGTACAGACGGGACAGCGCCCCGGGCACGCCCACCAGAGCCAGGGGGGCCGACCGACGCAATGCCCTCGGCACCTCGACCTCGACCAGCGCGGACGCGACGAGAGACATCCCGGACCGCTCGTTCAGCCACGCGATCAACTCTTCGGTCGCTGGCTCACGTCGAAGCAACTTGATGATCGCCGCCGAGTCGAGGTAGATCACCAGCGTTCTTCCTCGCGGGCGGCGGCGAGCCCAGCAGCCACATCGACATCAGGGTCACCGAGCACCGGAGGCAGCGGCAGGGGCCCACCGTCCGTCGGCGCGGTCGCCCGTCCTTCGGCGACGAGCCGGGACAGCAGAGCACCACCGGCGACGATCGGAACCAGCCGGGCGATCGGCTCGCCGCGATCCGTCACCTCGACCGTCTCGCCGGCACGCACCCGAGCCAGCACCCTACTGGTGTGCTGGTTGAGCTCTCGAACAGCTACCTGTTCCACGCGACGAGTGTAGTACGACCTGTTCTACACGTCACGCCTCGTAGTCGGAGCGTCAGCTTTCGCGCACCTGGACGTGTATGCCGTACGCGTCCCGCAGATCCGCCGCGAGCGTCGGACCCGCCCACGCCAGCACGTGCGCCTCCCACCACTGCCGTTCGTCCGGCCCCGGCATCCGCTGCTCGGAGAGCACCGCTCGGAACCGCTCGTCCGCCGCCTCTATCCGCTCACGCACCCAGCCCATCTGCGGAAAGCCGAACAACCTCTCGTCGGTCAGCACGTTCTCGATCGCGTGCCGGACGCTCAGGTCGAACCGGTACTCCTCGAGAATGTCGTCGTAGCCGTCCTCGCAGAACCCGACGAACTGCTCCCACCCCTGCACGTAACCGGTTGGACGGCGCCCCCCGGTGACCTCGGCGAACCGCTCGACGAACTCCCGGTCATTCGGCGTCCTCACGCGTCGTAGTCCACCGTGAGCCTGTCGGTGGTCGGGCTGGACTGGCAGGTCAGCACGTAGCCGGCGGCCAGCTCGTCGGGCTCCAGGGCGTAGTTGCGGGCCATCGTGACCGCCCCGTCGACGACCTTCGCCTTGCAGGTCGAGCAGACACCACCCTTGCAGGCGTACGGCAGCTCGCCGCGCACCTTGAGCGCGGCGTCCAGCACCCGCTCCTCGCGGCCCATCGTGAAGCTCGACGACCGGCCGTCGAGCACGATGGTGACGTCCGTCCCGGTGCCCGGCTGGTCGGCGGGGCGGGCCACCGGCTCCGGTGGCGCGTCGACGTGGAACAGCTCGGTGTGCACCGCCGACTCCGGCAGCCCGCGCGCGGTCAGCACGTCGCGGGCGTCGACCACCATGCCGTACGGGCCGCAGAGGAACCACTCCTCGATGACCTCGCCCGGCACGATGGTGCCCAGCAGGCGCTCCAGCCGGTCGGCGTCGATCCGCCCGGACAGCAACGGCGACTCACCCTGCTCCCGGGACAGCACGTGCACCAGGTGCAGCCGGGTGGGGTAGCGGTCCTTCAGGTCGGCCAACTCCTCGGCGAACATGACCCGGTTGGCCGTGCGGTTGCCGTACACCAGGGTGAAGGTGCTGGCCGGCTCGACGGCCAGGGCCGTCCCGACGAGCGCGAGCACCGGGGTGATGCCCGAGCCGGCGACGACCGCGCCGTAGTGCCGCACCCGGTCCGCCGCGAACGCCGTGGTGAAGGTGCCCAGCGGCGTCATCACCTCGACGGTGTCGCCGCGGCGCAGCGCGCCGCAGGCGAACGCCGAGAACGCGCCGCCGGGAATCTCCCGCACCCCGATCCGCAGCCGGCCGTGCCGGGCCAGGTCGTCGGGGGTGGAGCAGATGGAGTACGACCGGCGCACGTCGTCGCCGTCGTCGGTCACCCGCCGCACGGTGAGGTGCTGACCGGCGCGGAACGCGAAAGCCTCCCGCAACTCCTCCGGTACGTCGAAGGTGACCGCTACCGAGTCGTCGGTGAGCCTGTCGACTGCGGCGACGGGCAGCGGGTGGAAGGCCGGCCGGCGGCGGACCGGGCGGGAGATGGTGACTGTCACAGCGCCTTCAGGTGGTCGAAGGGTTCGGAGCAGGAACGGCAGCGCCACAACGCCTTGCACGCGGTCGAGCCGAACCGGCTGACCTGCTCGGTCTCCGGCGAGCCGCAGAGCGGGCAGCGGACCGCGAGGGTCAACGCCACCACGCCCGGGGCGGGCACCGGCGACGGCGGGGCGATCCCGGCGGCGGCCAGCTTGGCCCGCCCGACATCGGAGATCCAGTCGGTGCTCCACGGTGGGCTGTAGACCGTCCGCACCTCGGCGTCCGGATAACCGGCCGTGGCCAGCGCGCGCCGGACGTCGGCCCGGATCACGTCCATGGCGGGGCAGCCTGTGTACGTCGGGGTGATGGTGACGGTGACCCGTCCACTGGCCCGGTCCTCCTCGACCGCACGCAGGATCCCCAACTCGTCGATGGTGATCACCCGGATCTCCGGGTCCACCACGCTCGCCGCCGCCAGTCGCGCGTCGGTCACCACTGCGCCCCGGGGTGCGCGCGGTGCAGCACCTGCATCTCGGCCAGCAGGTAGGACAGGTGCTCGGTGTGCACGCCCTTGCGCCCTCCCGTCGGCGCCCAGCCGCGCTCCGGGCGGGTGAGCGTCGCCTCGGCCAGCACCGGGCCGACGGTCTCGTCGAACGCCGCCCGCAGGCCCGCCGGGTCGACCGGCGCCGCCGGGTCCGCGGCGAACAGCTCGTGGGTGTACGGCCAGACGTGGTCGACGGCGTCCTGCATCCGGCGGTGCGACTCCTCGGTGCCGTCGCCGAGCCGCCTGACCCACAGCGCGCCGTGGTCCAGGTGGTACGCCGACTCCTTGCGCGCCTTCGCTCCGATGGCGGCCAGCCGCTCGTCCGGGCAGGACGCCAGCGCGGTGTAGAGCGGCAACTGGTACGCCGCGAGGAAGAACAGCTTCGCCATGGTCACCGCGAAGTCGCCGTTGGGCAGCTCGACCAGCAGTGCGTTGCGGAACTCGCGGTCGTCACGCAGGTACGCCAGCGCGTCCTCGTCCCGACCTGCCGCCTCCAGCTCACCCGCGTACGACAGCAGCAAGCGGGCCGCGCCGAGCTGGTCGAGGGCGATGTTGGCGAGCGCGATGTCCTCTTCCATCTCCGGCGCGCGGGTCGTCCACTCGGCCAGCCGCTGTGCGGCGATCAGCGCGTCGTCACCGAGGCCGAGAGCGAAGGCGAAGGGGCCGTTCACAGGTGCGCCACCCCGTCCGGCACCTCGTAGAACGTGGGGTGGCGGTAGACCTTGTCGGCGGCCGGGTCGAAGAAGGAGTCCTTCTCGTCCGGGCTGGACGCGGTGATCGCGCCCGCCGGCACCACCCAGATCGACACGCCCTCCTGCCGGCGGGTGTAGAGGTCGCGGGCGTTGCGCAGGGCCAGCTCGGCGTCCGGGGCGTGCAGGCTGCCGACGTGGGTGTGCGACAGCCCGCGCCGCGCCCGCACGAAGACCTCCCACAGAGGCGAGTGCTCGTTGCTCACGCGGCCACCTTCTCCCTCTTGTCGGCCCGCTTGGCGGCGTACGCCGCGGCGGCCTCGCGTACCCATGCGCCGTCGGCGTGGGCGGCCCGGCGGTGCGCCATCCGCTCCCGGTTGCACGGCCCGTTGCCCTTGATGACCTGCATCAGCTCGTCGTAGTCGGGCTGCGTGTAGTCGTACGCCTGCCGTTCCTCGTTCCAGCGCAGGCCGTCATCGGGGATACGCAGCCCGAGGATCTCCGCCTGCTGGACGCACATGTCGACGAAGCGCTGCCGCAGGTCGTCGTTGGAGAAGCGCTTGATCTTCCACGCCATCGACTGGGCGGAGTGGGTGGAGTCGCCGTCCGGCGGGCCGAACATGGCCAGCGACGGGTACCACCAGCGATCCACCGCGTCCTGGGCCATGGCCTGCTGGGCCGGGGTGCCGTGCGCCAGGGTGTGCAGGATCTCGTAGCCCTGGCGCTGGTGGAACGACTCCTCCTTGCAGACCCGGATCATCGCTCGCGCGTACGGGCCGTAGGAGCACCGGCACAGCGGCACCTGGTTGACGATCGCCGCGCCGTCCACCAGCCAGCCGATCGCGCCCACGTCAGCCCAGGTCAACGTGGGGTAGTTGAAGATCGAGCTGTACTTCTGCTTTCCGTCGAGCAGCAGCTGGACCAGTTCGTCGCGGCTGATGCCGAGGGTCTCGGCGGCGGCGTAGAGGTAGAGGCCGTGGCCCGCCTCGTCCTGCACCTTGGCCAGCAGGATCGCCTTGCGCTTGAGCGAGGGCGCCCGACTGATCCAGTTGCCCTCCGGCTGCATGCCGATGATCTCCGAGTGGGCGTGCTGGGCGATCTGCCGGATCAACGTCCGGCGGTACGCCTCGGGCATCCAGTCGCGCGGCTCGATCTTCTGCTCCGCGTCGACCACCTCGGTGAAGTACGCGGCCAGGTCCTCGTCCGGTGCGGGGCCGCCGCGGCGCTCGCGCGCGGCGGCGGCACGCAGCTCCGCCTCGGCGGCCTCGACCTCGCCGAGCAGGCCGGCGCCGGGCGCGTCGTCCGGCGCATCGCCAGGGGCGGAGAAGTCGTTGCCATACATGCGGACAAGTGTTACAGCTTGCGCCTCGATGCACCAGGGGGTGTAACAGGAAACCCGAATGACGTTCCGTCACCGATGGGCAGTTCCTGGCTACGGGTCGTGACCCCGGCCTGTATGACTTGGGTCACGGGGAGAAGATGAAACCCCTCAGAAGCCGCATACCAGCGGGATTTTCCACCGATTTCGCACGTTGCCTGGTGTCGAACTCTGGTGCCCGGCCTGTCCGGACGTAGACTTCTGCCGGTCACACGATCGGCTGCCCCCACGCCGTCTCCACAGAGGCCACCTCCCCCGGCCTTGGCGAACGCACCGGTCGCCCCGGACAACACAGCCGGTCCCCCCGGCCCTGACATCTGGAGCTCACCCAACTCATGCGATCTCGCGTGACCATGGTGTTCGCCGTCGTGGCAGTTCTTCTCGGTGGCGTCCTGCTGGTCCCCACCGCGTACGCCCGGCTCTCCACCGACGACAGCTCTGGCGGCAGCGGTGGCGGTGCCAGCGTCGCCGCGCCCAAGCCGACTCCGCCGCCACCGCCCACGCTGGCGGCTGGCCGGGTATCGGTGAGCTTCAAGGGCGATTTCTTCTCCTGGGCGTTGATGGACCGGCAGACCGGCAAGATCTCCGGGTCGTCGAACATGACCGCGACCAGCTCCACCGAGTCGATGATCAAGGCGTGGATCGTCTCGGACTATCTGCGCCAGCTCGGCCCCAAGAAGCAGCCAACCGCCGCGCTGAAAGAAGCGGCTCGGCTCGCCATCGTCGACAGCAACGACACCGCGGCCAACAAGGTCCACGCCGCCGCGGGCGGGTCGTATGCGCGGTCGAAGAGCAGCATCCCCGACGCGGTGATCCAGCGGGCGATCAAGATCTGCGGACTGACCGACACCAAGCGCGGCAACGTGGAGCCCTACACGGGCTGGTGGAGCTTCACCCGCATGTCGCCCCGCGACGCGGTCCGGCTCGGCGACTGCATCGCCGACGGCAAGGCCGCCGGCCCGACGTGGACCAAGTGGGTGCTGGATCAGATGAGCAAGGTCCGCGGCAGCACCGCGAAGAAGGACCAGAAGTCGGAGTACGGCGGTGGCCGCTGGGGCATCATCGACGGTCTGCCGAAGTCGATCACCGCTCAGGGTCCGGTCAGCATCAAGAACGGGTGGACCCCGATCAGCTACGACGGCAACTGGCACGTCAACTGCCTCGCCGTCAACGACAAGTGGAGTCTCGCGGTGATGCTGCGCTACCCGATCAGGAGCGGCCTGGACTACGGCGCGCAGGTCTGCGCCAGCGTGGCCACCCAACTGGTCACCCCGCAGCCGGGTGCCGCGCTCAAGGTGCCGCAGCAGCCGGTCGGAAAGCTCTGATGGCCGGCAACCGGCGTGCCGACCGGCGCGGCGCGGGCGAGACCTCGCCGCTGCGCCTGATCGCTGTCGCGGTAATCCTCATCGGGCTGGTCCTGGTGTCGCTCCGCCTCCTGCCCGGGTCGCCGTTCGAGTCGGCAGCCGCCGCGAAGTGGGGTGACTCCGAGGCGACGACCAGCGACCGGTCCACCGGCGCGGCCACCGACCGCAGCGCCCGTCAGCCGGCCCCGCCGTCGCCGAGCCCCAGCGCCGCCCTGGAGCCGCTGCCGTTCCAGGCCAAGGACCTCAACCTCGACATTCAGGGCTGGTACTCCTGGAGCGTGCTCGACCGCCGGACCGGAAAGATCATCGGTTCGAAGAACATGGACGAGACCAGCACCACCGCCTCGATGATCAAATCCTGGATCGTCGCCGACTACCTGCGTCGCGCGGCCGACGCCGGCGAGACGCCGAGCGACGCGAAGCTCGCCGACGCCACCCGGATCATCCGGGACAGCGACAACACCCGGGCCGAACAGTTCTACAACTCGGTCGGCCGGGACGCCTCGATCAAGCGGCTGCTCTCCATGTGCAAGCTGACCGACAGCAGCGTCGCCCCCGACAAGGGGTGGTCCCGCACGGCCCTCTCCCCCCGCGACACCGCCCGCCTGGGCAACTGCATCGCCACCGGCACCGCCGCCGGTCCGAAGTGGACCAAGTGGCTGCTCAACGAGATGAAGCTCGTTCGCGGCGCCGGCGACTTCGGCATCCGCAAGGCGTTCCCGGCCGCCGAGCAGAAGCAGATCGCCATCAAGAACGGGTGGATCGACCGGACCAAAGAGCAGGAGATGCACATCAACTGCCTGGCCATCGGCGACACCTGGACGATGGGCGTGATGGTCAAGTACCCGATCGGCATGGGCTACGACTACGGCATGAAGAACTGCGAGAAGATCACCGAGGCGCTGCTGCGCCCCGGCACCTGATCAACTGCCGACCGCGGGCTGTCGGCTCGGCCCGACGGTCGGCTCGGCCCGGCGGTCGGCTCGGCTCGGCCCGACGGTCGGCTCTGCCCGGGGCTGTCGGTCTGGCCCGGGGCTGTCGGCTTGGCCCGGGGCTGTCGGTCTGGCGCGGCGGTCAGCGAGTCGCGGCAGGCTCGCGCCGGCTGCTCAGCCGGCGAAGAACTCCGGGCCACCCTCGGGCAGCGCCGGGACCTCGCCGAGCGCGGCGACCCGCCGGGCGAACTCGCGCAGCCCGGCGACCTGCCGCTCGCCGAGCGAGAAGTCCAGAGTCCGGAAGTACGTGGCCAGCGTCGCGGCGTCGAACGCCTCCCAACGCGCTGCCGCCTCGGCGACCTGGTCCAGCTCGGAGAGGCAGAGGTCGCGCGAGCGGAGGAACGCCTCGTGCACCTCTTTCACCAGGCCCGGGTGTGCGGCGGCGAAGTCGCGGCGGACCGCCCAGACGGCGAAGACCATCGGCAGCCCGCTCCAGTCCCGCCACGCCTGCCCGAGGTCGGTCACGGTGAGCCCCCGCAACGGCGCCTCGTAGTAGGCCCGGAGCGCCACGTCCCCGATCAGCACCCCGGCGTCGGCTTCCAGCAGCATCTGGGTCAGATCCGGAGGGCAGCGGAAGTAGTCGGGCCGCACGTCGTACCGCTCGGCGAGCAACAACTGCGCCAGCATGACCCCGGTCCGCGAGGTCGAGCCGAGTGCCACCCGGGCACCGTCCAGCTCGGCGAGGGGACGGGTGGAGACCATGTTGACCGAGAGCACCGGCCCGTCGCTGCCCACCGCGAGGTCCGGCAGGAGGAGCAGCTCGTCGGTGTGCTTCAGGTACTCCATCAGCGTGATGGGGCCGATGTCGAGGTCGCCGGCCACCAGCGCCGCGCTCAGCCGGTCCGGCGAGTCCTTGTGCAGGTCCACGTCGAGGAGGGTGCCCGAGCGCATCAGCCCCCAGTAGATGGGCAGACAGTTCAGGAACTGGATGTGCCCGACCCGCGGGCGTGCGACGCGCTCAGCCATGACCCGACCGTATCCCCGGCCTCCGGCTCGGGCCCGGCGGGCCGGCCCGGAGTGGCCAACCCCGCATCCGTCCCACCCGGTCGCGGTCCCTCCGGTGCCGTCGTTACCTCGCGCTCGGGGCCGGTCGACTGCGGAGGTACCGGTCCGGCCGACCGCTCACGCCCCGGCCTGCGTACCGCCCTGGCGACGACCGGCACGAACACCAGCACCACCAGGAGCCCCGCCGCGCCGGCCGCCGCGATCAACGGCCGGGGCGAAACGCGCGTGAGCAGCGCACCGCCGAGCAGATAACCGGTCATCGAACCGCCCTGCACCGCCGCGCCGAAACTGGCGTACGCGCGGGCGTGCATGGCCTCCGGCACCCGGCGAGCGATGAGAAGGTTGGCGAAGACGTTCTCCCCGGCGTTCGCCGCTCCCGCCACCAGCCAGAGCGGCACCAGCACACCCGCCGTCGGCACCAACGCCGCCAGCAGCACCATCAGGCTGCACCCGGCGAGCGCGATCAGCACCGCACGGACCAGCGCGCCGTCGTCGTCCAGCCGACGCGCGAGCCGCGCCGCCAGCCAGCCACCGGGCAACATCCCGGCCATCCAGGCGGCACCCACGAGGCCGTACGTGGTGGCAGAGCCGTTCAGCGTCTCCCGGATGAAGAAGACCTCGATCACGTTGATGCCGCCGACCGCCGCGATCACCACTGCGGTGCTCGCCACCATGACGAGCATCAGCGGATCCAGCCGCAGTCGCCAGCCCTCCGCCGTACCACCCGCAGCAGGCAGCCCGGCCACCGATGGCCCGGCCGCGGTCGGTACGGCCCCAGCCGATCCGCCCGCGGTCGGACCGGTCTCGGTCGGACCGGCCTCGGTCGGACCGGTCTCGGTCGGACCGGTCTCGGTCGGACCGGTCTCGGTCGGACCGGCCTCGGTCGGACCGGCCTCGGTCGGACCGGTCTCGGTCGGACCGGTCTCGGTCGGACCGGTCTCGGTCGGACCGGTCTCGGTCGGACCGGTCTCGGTCGGACCGGCCTGCGCCTCCGGGCCTATGGTCGGCGTTCCCGAGCCGGCAGCGGTCGGTTCGGCAGCGCACGGTTCGGCAGCGGCCGGCCCAGCAGCGCGCGGTCCAGCAGCGCGCGGTCCGGCGGCGGCGGTCGGTACGGGGGCGGTCGGCACGGCGGCTGCGGTCCGGCGACCACCGCGTCGGGTCCGCAGCAGCAGGCCGGCCGCCACCAGCGCCAGGTAGGTCGCGGCGTCGACCAGCAGCGGTACGCGGGTGCCGAACTGCCCCACCAGCAGGCCAGCCAGCACCGGGCCGCCGAGCGCGCCGAGAGAGACAGCGGTCTGACTGATCGCACTGGCGCGGGGCAGGTCGGCCGGGCGGACCATCGCCGGGAGCAGCGCCGCCAGGCAGGGCTGGGTCACCGCGAGCCCGCAGGCGAGCAGCGCGACGAGCCCCACCACCAAAACCGGGTGGGTGACGACGGCGAGCAACGTGCAGATCGCGGCCTGGGCCAGCCCGACGGTCACCAGCAGGGTACGGCTGTCGACCCGGTCGGCGAGCCGGCCGGCGAGCGGTGCCAGCACCACCAGGGGCAGGGTGGCCGCGAGCAGCAGCCCCGACACGGCGAGCCCGCCAGCTCCGGAACCCTGGAGGGCGAGGGCGAGCGCGGTGGCGGCGAGGAAGTCGCCACAGATCGTGATTCCACGAGCCGAGGCGGCGAGCCACACGTCGGACCAGCGCGGCGGACCAGTTGTGAAGGACATACTTCGAAAATAATCCTTCACAACTGATCAGCACAACCCCCGTCTATGCCAGCGGCACCGTCCGGTACTGCACGGCGACGGAGCGCGCGTCCGGCGGCACCTCCGTGCGGTGCCGCGGGTAGTACGGCCTCAGCAGCGCCAGGACCGCTTCGTTGAGGGCGGCCAACTCCTCCGCTGTGAGCACGAGCAGCGCCTCGTTGAACAGCGCCGCGTCGTACCACTCAGGAGGTTCATCCCCGGCGCGGCGCAACCAGTCCCGGGTCCGCTCCATGGCGCGCGCCGCATGCGCCTCCACCAGGGCCTGTTCCGCGGCCCGCGCCTCGGGCCCGGCCTCGCGGCCCGCGTCGACCATGAGGCTTGGGTTCGACGTGCGCCACACCCGTTCCCGGGCGTCCCCTCGGCTCGGCGCCTGCTCCACCAAGCCGAACTTCGCCAACGCCCGCAGGTGATAACTGGTCGCGCTCGGTGACAGCCTGACGATCTCCGCACACTCGGTGGCGGTGCTGCCATCGACATGGCTGTGGAGATACTCCATGATCGCGATCCGGGCCGGATGGGCCAGCGCCCGCATCACCTGCGGGTCACTGACCATCCGACGCGGCTCGGGACGGGCCTCGGTCATGCCTCCATGATCCCGGCCGCCCACCCGACCCGCCATCACCCCGCACATCCCGCCACGTCGGACGCCCGGCGCAGGCACCGTGCCGCGATCATCCGACAGCCGGCCGACCGCCCCGAAGGTCGAACCGGGGTCGCGGGCTGCGTCGATACCGCAGGTTGGCGGTGGCGGAGGCGCTCAGCATCGGCGGCCCGCCTGCGCGTCCCCGAGCCCGGGTTCGCTCATTTCACCCGGGAACCGGCTGCCAGGTTGTCGCCGCCGGGAGCCGCGCACCCCGTATTGGCGAATTGGCTGAGCCGGGCGGGAGAGTCATCCGGCGGCGCAAAGTTGTCGTACACCTGTTCTATCGTGGCTTCATGTTGGGGGCGTTGGCACAGGCGAGCGGTGCCGTCGACGACTGCGTCGAGGCTGCGGCGTGGGCCCTCCCCGACAACGAACTGCTCGCCTCGCTCGACGCAGCTCACCAGGTGGCGCAGCGATTGGCCGCCGTCCAGCTCGGTCTGGTGCGCGAGCTGGACGCCCGAGGTCTGGCCGTCGCCGAAGGCGCCTCGTCCACCGCGGTCTGGTTGCGGGATCGCCTTCGGCTCTCCAGCCGGTCCGCCCGCCAGCTCGTTCAGCTCGCGGCCACCCTCGACGCCGCGCCACCAGCGGTCCGCGCTGCCGTGCACGCCGGCACCATCACCGTGGAGCAGGGCCGGGTGCTGGCGGAGACCATCGCCGCCCTGCCCGTCGAGGCCGGGCCGGAGGTGGCCGACAAAGCCACCGAGCTGCTGATCACGTGGGCCGATCGGTTCGACCCGGCCACCCTGAGCCGCCTCGGGGAGCGCGTCCTCGCACACGTCGCGCCCGACGTGGCCGACCAGGCAGAGCTGGCAGCTCTCAAGCGAGCCACCGAGCGAGCCGAGGCCCGCCGGCACGTCACCCTCTCCGACCAGCAAAATGGTCAGATACGTCTGAGCGGCACCCTCGACACCGAAACCGCGAGCCTGCTGCGCGAGGCCATCGATCCGCTCTGCGCCCCGGCCGGTGAGCACGACGAGCGCAGTCCCGGTCAACGCCGGGCGGACGCACTCGGTGAGATCTGCCGGCTGGCACTGCGCACCGGCGACCTGCCCGACAACGGTGGGGACCGCCCGCAACTGGTGGTCACCATGTCACTGGACGCGCTGGTCAACGGCGTACGCGCAGGCACCCTGGAAACCGGGGTGCGCCTCACACCGGGCGCGGTCCGACGCCTGGCCTGCGACTCCTCGGTCCTCCCGGCCGTGTTGGGCGGCAACAGCCAGATCCTGGACGTCGGGCGTCAACGCCGACTCTTCACCGGCCCACTGCGGCGCGCGCTGGTGCTACGCGACGGTGGCTGCGCCTTCCCCGGCTGCGACCGGCCATCCCGTTGGTGCGACGGCCACCACGTCCGCCACTGGGCCGACGGCGGCACGACGACGCTGGGCAACGCGGTCCTGCTGTGCGGCCACCATCACCGGCTCCTTCACCAGGGTGACTGGATCGTCCGCATCGCGCCGGACGGCCAGGCCGAATTCCTCCCGCCCGACTGGATGGACCCGCTCCGCACCCCACGGCGCAACCTCTACCACCGGCGCTGCTGAGACCGGCCAAGCTCACTCATCGCGAAACCGGCCGAGACCAGCGACCAAGCCCCGGCGGCCCGTTCGCCCACGCCTAGCCAGGCCCCCCGACGCACTGGCCGCCCGGCTGGCCCGGCCCACGTCGGACGCCGGCCCGGCTCGGGTGCGCCCGGCGCTACCTCGCGGATAGGCCCGGCCGGCCCGGCCCACGTCGGACCCCGGCCCCGCTCGGGTGCGCCTGGCGCTACTTTGCGGATAGGCCCGGCTGGCCCGGCCCACGTCGGACCCCGGCCCGGCTCGGGAGCGCGTGGCGCTACTTTGCGGATAGGCCCGGCCGGCTCGGCCCAGGTCGACCCGCCTGCCTACCTGCCCAACACCGGCCCGTGGATCCACCCGCGAGGTAGCGCCCGCAACACCAGGGCAACCGCACGCGATGATCCTGCGTCGCTCAGGACCGACGGCCAGACGAAGACCGACGAGACCAGCACCAGGCCCGGGCAGTGCGCGCCCGGCGCTACGTCGTTCTGCGCCACGCCAACGCGAACGGGTGGTCTCGTCGGTAATTCGGTGGAAGGGGCCCTCGGGAGGGCGTAGGGTTGCAGCCCGCTTGACGGCCGAGGTGAGCTGCACCGGAACGGACGTCACCGCGCCGGGCGGGCGGCCATCCGCCACCGGACACGCGAGCGCGCAGCAGATGTGAACGATGGGACGTCAGCATGCCCGCACCTGACCTGGACACCCACCCCGAAACGGATCTGGTCGCCGAACGCGCCCATCTGGCCACCTCGCGCGCGGCGCTGCGCCGGATGCGGGAGCGGGCCGAAGCCCTCTTCTCGACCGGCGACCAGGTGGCCGGCGACCCGTACGCGGCGGAGATGCTCGGCCGTACGCTGGCCCGCCGGGTGGCCGAACTGGCCGACGACCCCACCACGCCGCTGTTCTTCGGCCGCCTCGACTTCGGTGGAACCACGAGCGACGACAAGACGGCCACCGGACCCACGACCAGCGCCACCACGACCAACGCCGACACCACAAACAGCGCAGCCACCACCAGCGCAGGCACCGCCACCAGCAGCACGACCACCACCAGCGCCGGCGAGGCAAGCGGAGGCAGCGGCAGCGGAGGCAGCACCGGACGCAGCGGCAGCGGAGGCAGCGGAGGCAGCGGCCGCGGAAGCAGTGGCCGCGAAGGCAGCGGCAGCGGCAGCGGCGATCATTATGGTCGGCGGTATCACGTGGGGCGGCGGCATGTCACCGACGAGCACGGCGAGCCGCTGGTGCTGGACTGGCGGGCACCGGTCTCCCGGTCGTTCTACCGGGCCAGCGCGCGCGATCCGCAGGGAGTGGCGGTCCGGCGGCGGTTCGGGTTCAGCAACGGGGTGTTGACCAGTTTCGAGGATGAGCGGCTGGACCGGGGCGAGGAACTGGGCACGGCCAGTCGGATCCTCACCTCCGAGATCGAGCGACCGCGCGTCGGGCCGATGCGCGACATCGTCGCCACGATCCAGCCGGAGCAGGACGAGCTGGTCCGGGCCGACCTGGCCGACTCGATCTGCGTGCAGGGGGCGCCGGGCACCGGCAAGACAGCTGTCGGCCTGCATCGGGCCGCGTACCTGCTCTATCTGCACCGGGAGCGGTTGCGGCGGGCGGGCGTGCTGATCGTCGGGCCGAACAGGGCGTTCCTGTCGTACATCGCGGCGGTGCTGCCGGCGCTCGGTGAGGTCGAGGTCGAGCAGGCCACCGTGGAGGAGTTGATCTCACGGGTGCCGGTGCGGGCGGTGGAGGCGCCGGCCGTGGCGGCGCTCAAGCACGACGCGCGGATGGCGAGCGTCCTGCGGCGCGCGGTGCAGACACGGATCGGTACGCCGACCGACTCGATCACCGTGTCGGACGGTTCGTTCCGGTGGCGGATCGGCTTGGAGCCGCTGCACCGGATCGTCGAGGAGACCCGTCGGGAGGGGCTGCCGTACGGCACCGGCCGGGAGCGGGTGCGGGCGCGCGTGGTGAGTCTCCTGCAACGGCAGGCCGAGGCACGGCGAGCGGAGTCGCCCAGCGACGCGTGGCTGCGCCGGATGAGCCGGTGCCGGCCGGTGGTGGACTTCCTGGACGCGGTCTGGCCGGCGCTCACCCCGGAGGGGCTGGTACACGGTCTGCTCTCCGACCCGGCCCGACTCGCCACGGCTGCGGACGGGTTGCTCAGCGACGCCGAGCAGGCGCAGCTGGTCTGGGCGAAGCCGGCCCGTACGCCGAAGGCCGCCCGCTGGACCGCCGCCGACGCGGTGCTTGTCGACGAGGCTGCCGGGCTGCTGGAGCGCCCCTCCGGGTTCGGGCACGTGGTGGTGGACGAGGCTCAGGATCTCTCCCCCATGCAGTGTCGGGCCATCGCCCGGCGCAGTGAGCACGGCTCGGTCACCCTGCTCGGTGACCTCGCGCAGGGCACCGCGCCGTGGGCGGCGACCGACTGGCGGGAGTCCCTGACCCACCTGGGCAAGCCGGACGCCGTGGTGGTGCCGTTGACTGTCGGTTTCCGGGTGCCCGCTGCGGTGGTCGCGTTCGCCAACCTGCTGCTGCCGGCGCTGGCGGTGGACGTACCGCCGGCCGAGTCGCTGCGTCACGACGGCGGCCTGGATGTGCGTACCGTGGCCGATCTGACCGCCGCGACGGTGGCCGAGGTGCGGACGGCGCTCGCGCACGACGGTTCGGTAGGTGTGATCGCCGCGGACGACGCGGTCGACG
Organism: Micromonospora sp. NPDC049114; assembly: GCF_040648635.1. Lineage (NCBI taxonomy): Bacteria > Bacillati > Actinomycetota > Actinomycetes > Micromonosporales > Micromonosporaceae > Micromonospora > Micromonospora sp. NPDC049114. The sequence goes on from NZ_JBEZEA010000001.1 coordinate 1,128,352, forward strand.
AGCTGCGCGCGGCGCTGGCCGCCGCGGGCGTGGCCACCGCGACCGCCGACGACGTCACCGCCGCGGAGCGGGTCACAGTGGTGCCCGCGACGCTGGTCAAGGGTCTGGAGTACGACCACGTGGTGGTGGTCGAGCCGGCCGCGATCGTCGCGGCCGAGCCACGCGGGCTGCACCGGCTGTACGTGGTGCTCACCCGTGCGGTGTCCCGCCTCTCGGTGCTGCACAGCGAACCGCTGCCCGCGCCACTGCTGACCGCGCCGCCGCAGACGCCGGCGCAGGCCGCGCCACTGGAGCCGGCGCCGCTGTAGACCGCGCTGTCCCCGGCGGCGTTGGCGCGGGCCACGGCCAGCTCGCCGGTGCTCGCGGCGGGTCGGGCGGGTCAGCGGCCGGTCAGCGCGGCGGCGATCTCGCGCAGTGGCTTGCCGTGCTCGGCGATCGGCACCGTGAACGCCAGCCACGAGCCGTCGGTGAACTCGATCCGCAGCCGCTTCGGGTTGAGCCGGTGCCAACGCACCCGGGCGTCGGCCACCGCCGGCCGGGGCACGGACCAGACGATCCGGGTTGCGGCGGCGGCCCGCTCGTCGTCGGCCCGGCTCGACCAGATTGTCATCGGCCCGGACGCGCACACGAGCAACCGCCGGTCGGTGACCGCGAGGACGGTGTCCTCGATCGAGGTCACCGGAGGCACCGGCCGCCGGGCGTACCGCAGGGTGGAGGCGGCCGAGCCGGGGACGCCCCGGCCGGCGACCCCGAAGGCCACGCGGTCGACGATCCGGTCGCCCGCCGAAAAGGACAGCAGCGGTACGAGCAGGTTGAGCAGGACCCCGGAGACAACGCCGGCGGCACGGGAGGAGGCTGGGCGGTCAACGGCGGGCGGATCGGCGGCGGGCGGATCGGCTGGCCCGACGCCCTGGGCGATCTCCGCCTTCGCGACGGCGAGCAACTGTTCGTCCGGCTCGACAAGGTCGGTCAGCCGTGCCTGGTAATTGATGCCGGCCCTCCTCTGTCCTGTGCGACGGGTCAGCCACAGACGACTCCCACCGTAGGCACTCCGCGCCGCTGTCGGGTACCCGCCACGGGAGCGGGGCACACGGCTTCGACTTTGCGCCGTAAAGTTGTTTGCGTGGAACACGACGACGATCGACCGCCCGCCGACGCCGCGACGGCACTCCAACTGATCCGCGACCAGCGGGCGGCCACGGTCTCCCGGTTGGAACCCGACGCCCGGCTCATCTACTGGCCGTGGGGCGTGGCGTGGCTGGTCGGCTTCGGGCTGTTCTTCCTGCGCTACTCCCCGGACGGGCGGGTGCTGGTCCGGTTGCCCGACTGGCTGCCCCTGACCGCGCTCTTCGCCCTGCTGGTGGCCGCCGGCGCGATCCAGGCCGTGGCCGGCGCGCGGGCGTACGGCCAGGTCAGCGGGGACTCGGCCCGGCGCGGCCGGTGGTACGGGTGGGCCTGGGCCCTGGGGTCGGTGAGCGTGTACGCGGCGGTCGGCCGGGTCTCGGAACACCTGCCGCACGATCTGGCGGCGCTGCTCTGGTCCGCTGCCGCCGTGGGGTTGACCGGGGCGTTGCACATGGCGGGCGGCGCGATCTGGCTGGACCGGGACCTCTTCCGGCTGGGCGTCTGGATCAGCGTGATCAACGTGCTCGGGGTGATCGCCGGGCCGGGCTGGCACGCCCTCGTCATCTCGGTGGCCGGCGGGGCCGGGATCCTGGTCGCCGGAACCATCGCCCGGCTGCGACAGCGACGCCGGCCATGACCGACCTCGATCCGGTCATCCACGCCCAGGCACGGCTGCGGGTGGTCGCCGCGCTCTCCGCGCTCGGCGACGGGGACCGGATCACCTTTCCCCGGCTCCAGGAACTGCTCGCGATGACCGCCGGCAACCTCTCCGTCCACCTGCGAAAGCTGGAGGACGCCGGGTACGTCGAGATCAGCAAGACCCATCGTGGACGTACCCCGGCCACCCTGATCCGGCTCAGCCGGCGGGGCCGGCTGGCGTTCGAGGAGTACACCGAAGCCATCCGCACCCTGCTCGATCCCTCCCAGCTCGGCCCCACCCCGTCGAAGGAGCAGTCATGACCCTCGCCCGCGCCGACCAGGCCAGCCGCCGGTACGGCGACGTCCTCGCCCTCGACCGCGTCGACCTGGAGGTCCGGGCCGGCGAGCTCGTCGGCCTGCTCGGCCCCAACGGCGCCGGCAAGAGCACCCTGATGAATCTGCTGGTCGGTCTGCGTCGGCCCAGTTCGGGCCGTGTCGAGTTGTTCGGGCGCGACCCCCGCGACCCGGCGTCGCGGCGGCAGATCGGCGTCACCCCGCAGGAGACCGGTCTGCCGGGCACGCTGCGGGTCGGCGAGGTCGTCGACTTCGTCTCCGCGCACTACCCCGACCCGGTGCCCCGGGGTGAGCTGCTCGACCGCTTCGGCCTCGGCGACCTCGCCCGGCGGCAGACCGGCGGGCTCTCCGGCGGCCAGCGTCGCCGGCTGGCCGTGGCGCTGGCGTTCGTCGGCCGACCCCGGCTCGTACTGCTCGACGAGCCGACCACCGGCCTGGACGTCGAGGCCCGGCACACCCTGTGGGACGCGATCCGCGCGTTCCACTCCGACGGCGGAACCGTCCTGCTGAGCAGCCACTACCTGGAGGAGGTGGAGGCGCTCGCCCACCGCGTGGTGGTGATCGGGCAGGGCCGGGTGCTCGCCGACGACACCGTGGAGGCCGTGCGCGGCATCGTCGGCGTACGCCGGGTCAGCCTGGTCGCCGATGAGCTGCCCGAACTGCCCGGCGTCGTACGCGCCGAACGGGTCGACGGACGACTGCACCTGCTCACCACCGACGCCGACGAGCTGGTCCGGGCGCTGGTCGGCTCCCGGGCGGCGTTCACCGACCTGGAGGTGCGGCCCACCTCGCTGGAGGAGGCGTTCCTCGCCATCACCAGCGGGACGGGCAGCCAGGAGCAGGCCCACGTCGCCGCGCAGCCCGCCCCCGAAGACCCCGCCCCCGCCGCTGCCGGCGGCCGACCCACCACCCGCTGAGGAGGCGCACCGTGCAGCTCGCCCTGGTCCACGCCCGCTACCAACTTCTGGAGATCATCCGGATCCCGGTGGCCGTCGTCGGCAGCGCTTTCTTCCCCGCCGCCGCCATGATCTTCTTCGTGGTGCCGTTCACCGGTGACGACGCGGTCGGCGCCACCTTCGCCACCGCGTCGATGATCACCTTCTCGGTGATGAGCGCCAACATCTTCCAGTACGGCGTCGGCGTCGCCGAGGACCGCGACCAGCCGTGGAACCCGTACACGCGGACTCTGCCGGCCGGACCCGCGCCGCGCTTCGCGGGTCGGGTGCTGGCCGGTCTCGCGCTGACGTACCTCTCGCTGATCCCGGTCGTGGTGATCGGCGCGACGCTGACCCCGGCCCGGATCACCCCGCTGGCGTTCCTGGTGACCGCCGTGACGGTTGCCGTCATCTCGGTGCCGTTCACGCTGATGGGGCTCGCCATCGGCTACTCGCTGCCCAGCAAGGCGGCGGTCGTGGTGGCGCAGGTCGTCTTCCTGCCGCTCGCGTTCGGCGGTGGGCTGCTCTCCGCACCGGGAGACGCGCCCGGGTTCATCGAGACGATCGCGCCGTACCTGCCCACCCGGGGCGCGGCCGAACTCATGTGGTCGGCGGTCGGGGACTACCCGGTCGAGCCGCTGGCGCTGATCATGCTCGGCGTCTGGGTCGCGCTGCTCGCCTCACTCGCCGCCTGGGCGTACCGACGGGACGAGGGTCGCCGGTTCAGCTGACGATTCGTCCGTTTCCGCCCCGTACGACGGCGGGACGGTGCCAGGATTCCGGCAGGGGGGCCGCCCGTGGCCGCCGGCCGAGAGGGGTCTGACGTGAGCACCGTCCCGCCGGGTACGCCGTGCTGGGCCGACCTGGCAACCCCGGACCTGACCGACGCGCGCCGCTTCTACCCCGAACTCTTCGGCTGGACCGGACGGGTGACACCGGAGCCCGAGGCCGGCGGCTACACCGTCTTCCTGCTCGACGGCCGGCCGGTGGCCGGTGTCGGCCCGCCGGCCATTCCCGACCAGGTGCCGATCTGGTCAACGTACGTCGCCACCGACGACGCGGAACTGGCCGCCGGGCGGGTCGAACGCGCCGGTGGGCAGGTAGTGGTGCCGCCGTTCGAGGTCTTCGACCGGGGCCGGATGGCGGTGTTCGCCGACCCGGCGGGCGCCACGTTCAGCGTCTGGCAGCCACTGGCGATGCCCGGCGCCGAGGCGTTCAACGTGCCCGGCGCGATGAGCTGGAACGAACTGGTCACCCCCGACCCGGACGGGGCGAAGGTCTTCTACGAGCTGGTGTTCGGGTGGCAGCCGGACGAGCAGCCGGTCGGCGGCATGACGTACACCGGGTGGCGGCTCGGCGCGCGGATCGTCGCCGGAATGATGCCGCCGCTCGCCGACGACTTCCCGGCCGACCTCCCGGCCTACTGGACGGTGTACTTCGCGGTGACCGACGCGGACGCCGCCGCCGCCCGCGCCGCCGAACTCGGCGGAACCATCCTCGTGCCACCCCGCGACATCCCGACCGGCCGGTTCGCCGCCCTCCGCGATCCCCAGGGCGCACTCTTCTCGGTCATCGACCTGGGTGACGACGGGAGTTAGGGCGCACGGGAACCACCAACGGGCCGTTGGTGCCGGGGACCACCCGGACGCTGGCCCGGTAGTGGGTGGCGAGGAGGTGTTCGGTCAGCACCTCGTGCGGCGTCCCGGTCGCCACCACCCGACCGCCGGCCAGCAGCACCATCCGGTCCGCGTACTCCCCGGCCAGGGAGAGATCGTGCATGGTGGCGAGCACCGTTAGACCGTGCGCGCGACGCAGCTGGTCGACCAGCTCCAGCACCTCCTGCTGGTGACCGATGTCCAGCGCGCTGGTCGGCTCGTCGAGCAGCAGCAGCGTCGCGCCCTGGGCGAGCGCGCGGGCGAGGAAGACCCGCTGTCGTTCGCCCCCGGAGAGGGTTGCCAGCTCGCGGCGGTGAAAGCCGGTGAGGTCCAGGCGGTCCAGCACCTCCTGCACGGCGGCGATGTCCGCTGTCGACTCCCGACCCAGCGGCGGGATGTAGGGGGTGCGGCCGAGCAGCACGTAGTCCAGCACCGACATGCCGGGCGGCACCACCGGGGACTGTGTCACCGTCGCCACCACCCGGGCGCGGTCGCGGCGGCGCAGCGCGGTGCTCGGCGTACCGAACAGGGTGATGGCCTCCGGCGCGGGCAGCAGGCCGCCGACGGCGCGCAGCAGGGTGGATTTGCCGGCGCCGTTCGGGCCGATCACGGTGACCCACTCGCCGGCCGCGACGGTGAGGTCGACGCCGGTGAGGATCGGCGTGCCATCCAGACTGACGTGCAGACCCCGCACCTCGACGGCCGGCACGCCGGCCGGCCCGGGAGCCGGCACGCCCGCCGGCCCGGGAGCCGGCACGCCCGCCGGCCCGGGATCGGGGCTCACGTGAGCACCCGTCGGGCGGTGCGCAGCACGAGGACGAAGAACGGGCCGCCGAGCAGTGCGGTGACCACGCCGATGGGCACCTCGGCCGGGGCGGCGGCGGTACGGGCCACCACGTCGGTCAGGGCCAGGAAAGCGGCCCCGAACAGCAGTGACAGCGGCAGGATCACGCGGTAGCTCGACCCGGCGAGCAGCCGGACGGTGTGCGGCACGATGATGCCGACGAAGCCGATGAGCCCCGTCGCGGAGACCGCCGCGGCGGTGCCCAGCGACGCTGCGGCGATCAGCAGGTAGCGGGAGCGCTGCGGGTGCAGGCCGAGGCTCCTCGCCTCGTCGTCGCCGACCGCGAGGACGTCCAGCTCGCGGCGGTGCAGCAGCACCACCACCGTGGTCAGGGCGGCGTACGGCAGCACCAGCAGCACGTCGTGCCAGCCGGCGGTGGCCAGCCGGCCGAGCAGCCAGGAGTAGACCGGCTGGATGCTGTCGGAGTGCCGCTGGAGCAGGTACGTCTGCCCGGCGGAGAGGAAGGCGGAGACCGCGACGCCGGCCAGGATCAGCATCGCCGGGGACCTGCTCCGCCCGCCGGCCGCGCCGAGCAGGTAGGTCATCGTCACGGCGAGCAACGAGCCGACGAACGCGGCCAGCGGGATGGTCAGCGGCAGCCCGGAGATCGCCCCCTGCCGACCGGCGCCGCCGAGGGCGATCACCGCGGTGACCGCGAGGCCCGCGCCGGCGGCGACGCCGAGCAGGTACGGGTCGGCCAGCGGGTTGCGGAACACACCCTGGTAGCAGCCGCCGGCCAGGGCGAGCAGGCCGCCGACGAGGAGGCCCAGCACGACCCGGGGCAGCCGCAGTTCGGTGATGATGGCGATCTCCCGCTCGCTCAGCCCGCTGTCGAGGTGCACCCCGGGGATCAGGTTGAGCAACTCGGCGGCGACGCTGCCCGGCGGGAGGCTTACCGGCCCGAGCGACGCCCCGGCGAGGAGGGCGACGAGCACCGCGAGGACGCCGGCGACCACCCAGCCTTTGCGCAGCCCGGCGGGCCGGGACGCGCGAGGCGTACCGGCCGGCCGGGTGGCGGGTGCTCCAGCGGTCATCTGCGACGTTCCGGTCACTGACGGACGACCGTCACGCGGGCACCTTGGCGACCGCGTCGATGATCACCCGGAGCAGGTCCACGACCCGCGGGCCCCACCGGGAGGCGATGTCATCGTCCAGCGCGACGACCTGGTTGTTCTTCACTGCGGTGATCCCGGACCAGCCGCTGCGGGCCTTGACCGAGTCGCCGTTCTGCTGGCAGCACTTGGAGTCGGCCAGGAACACGAAGTCCGGGTCGGCCTTGACGATGAACTCCTGGGACAGCTGCGGGTAGCCGCCGTTCTTGCCGTCGGCGTCCGCCGCGTCGGCGATGTTGGTCAGGCCGACCAGCCCGTAGAGCGAGCCGATGAAGGTCTTGCTGGTCGCGCTGTACAGCTCCGGGCCCAACTCGTGGTAGTAGGTGAGCTTCTCGGTGCGCTGCGGCAGGTCCTTGACCAGCTTGGCGATGTCGTCCTTCATCCGGCCGGCGACGTCGGTGGCCTGGTCGGCGTGCCCGGTCAGGGTGCCCAGCTCGGTGATCTGCCGGTACGAGTCGTCAAGCGTGCTGGCCGCCGGGGTCAGATACACCGGGATCTTCAGCTTGCCGAGCTGGTCGACGATCTTGTTGATGTCGTTGGAGAGCACCACCAGGTCAGGGTTCTTGCCGGCGATCGCCTCGGCGTTGGGCTGGAAGCCGGACAGGTCCGTCTTGGGCGCGTCGGCCGGGTGATTGGACTGGTCGTCGACCGCGGTCACCTGCGGGCCGGCACCGATCGCGAAGAGCATCTCGGTGGCGCTGGGCGAGAGCGACACGATCTTCTCGGGACGCTTGTCGAGGGTCAGCGCGCCGACCGTCACCGGGTAGCTGGCGGCGGCGGTGCCCGCGCTCGGCTTGTCGTCGGTCTTCTCGGCGCAGGCGCCGAGGGCGAGCGCGGCGACCGCGAGGGTCGCGGCGAGGAGCCGGGGGGTACGTCTGGACATGGGGGCCTCCTGTCGGTCGAGGAGTGTGGTGCTTCGCCGACAGGACTCGTACGCCCGCCCACGAGGCGCCCTTCCTCGAGAGCGCGTGTCGCGACCCCTCCGCAGGCGACCTGGCTCGTCCCCGCCGTCGGGCGGGGCATCACAGTTGCGGGACAGCGCCGGTTTCACACCGGCTTCGCTGCGGAGTGGTCGGTAAGACGGTAGCGCACCGCCGGGACGTGCCGGATCGATCAAGTGTTGATCAACACTCGTCGATCGGTGTGCGGTCGCAGGAGCGGCATTTGTCCCGGATCTGAGGCTCGGGAGCGGGTGGCGGGGCCCCGCCGGGGGCGGAGCGGGGCCCCACCCGATCAGGAGGCGGTGATGGTGACGTTGTCCACAGCCGCCTCCACGAGGCTCGCGCCGGAGGCGTCCGCCGCCTCGACGAGGATCCGCACGGACTGACCGGCGTACGGGGTGAGGTTGAGGTTCGCCACCGCCCAGGTCCCGTTGCGGTTGGCGGCCGCGCCGGCCTGGGTGAGCAGGGCCGTGGTGCCGCCGTTGTGCACCACGCTCACCCGCAGGTAGTCGGCCGACGAGGCGTTCGAGCCGTGGGCCAGGTACCAGGCCAGCGAGAGGGTCAGCGTGCCGGACGACGGCAGGGTCACCGCCGGGGACCGGGCGCTGCTCACCCCACCGTCGAGGTCGTAGTCACCCGCCGCCGAGCCCGCGAGCCGGCCGGTCACCAGGTCGTTGGATCCGGCGTACGGGGTGAGCTGCTTGGCGCCGGAGGACGTGGTGGCCTGGGCGGCACCCCGTTCGAAGACCCCGAGGGTCGCGGTGTCGGTGCCGGCCGGGTTGATCGTCCAGCCGGTGGCGGTCTCGAAGGTGTCCGACCAGACCGTGGTGCCGCCGCCACCGCCGCAGTACTGCGACTGCTTGCCGATGGCCCGGTACGGGCAGTCGGCGTACTCGCTGAGCAGCAGCACCGCCTCCCGGTTGCGGGTGGTCTGCGCGGTGATCACCTCGTCGGGCGGGTAGAAGCCGCCGCCGCCGGACGAGCCGGGGTACATCTCGAACGTGTACGCCCAGATGTTGTGGGTGGCCCACATCCAGTCGAGGCTGTCCCCGTCGGTGATGTAGAGGTCGCTGGACTGCTCCGGGGTGTAGTTGTTGGTGGCCGCCATCTGCTGGCCGATGGTGGCGAAGGTGTTGTACTGGTCGGCGCTCATCCCGGTGGCGGTGTTCGCGGTCGTGTAGCCGTACGGCCAGAGCACCAGCTCCGAGTAGGTGTGGAAGTCGATGTTGGCCTTGATCTGCTGGGTGCCGCCGACGACGCGACTGTTGACGAAGTTGCGCAGCGCCTGCGTCTCGGGTGCGGAGAACGCGGACGGACCGCGGTAGGTCTCCGACGACGTCGACCCGGAGGAGCCGCCGCAGCAGCCCCAGTTGTAGCCCCAGTTGCGGTTCAGGTCGGTGCCGACGTTCGACGAACCGCTGTTGGGCTGCCGGTTCTTGCGCCAGGACCGGTACGAGCCGGTGGCGATGTCGTACTCGCTGCCGTCCGGGTTGACCGTCGGCACGATCCAGATCTCCCGGCTGTTGACGATGTTGGTGATCCGGGAGTCGCTGCCGTAGCTGTCGGTGAAGAGGTTGAGCAGGTAGATCGCCATCTCGACGGTCAGGTGCTCGCGCGCGTGCTGTTGGGCGTTGAACAGGATCTCCGGCTCGTTCTCGTCGGTGCCGACGTTGTCGGAGATCTTCACGGCCATCAGGTCGCGGCCCTCGTACGACGTACCAATGCTGATCTTGCGGGCGATGGCCGGGTGGTCGGCGACGGCCTGGTTCACCACGGCGGTCAGTTCCGCGTAGTCGTGGTAGTTGGAGTCGGCGGGCGGGAACGCCAGCGTGCCCATCTCACCGGCGCCGCGTTCGGCGTTCGGTGGTGGGGCGAGCGGTTCCAACCGGAAGCCGAGCTTGCCGATGGCGGCGGCCTCGCCGGCGGTGGCCGAGACGTGCAGGACGCCGTGTTCGGAGTAGTCGATGGCGGCCCCGGTGCGGGCCACCGCGTTGCGGTCGGCGAGGGTCCGGGGCCCGAGCACCCGGTAGCCGGCGGCGACGGGCTCGGCGGTGCGGTCCGGCGCCGGTTTGGCAGCGACCGGTCCGGCGGCGACGGTGACGATTCCCAGCCCGGTGACGACGGCGAGCGCCAGGAGGCGACGGAGAGGGTGGGGTCTGCCCAGGGTCATGGACTACCTCCTCGGAGGGCGGGATGTCCCGCTCGGTGAAGCACACTTCACCATCAGTCACATGGTCATATCAATATTGATCGCTGCCTTATGCATCCCAGGTTGACCATCGCTGCGGCAAAGATTTTCTGCCGCTGAACATCTGGCGAAACTTCCCTCCAAGCGGAACACTGACCAGCGACGATGCCCCCACTCGACACCCGCGGAGCACCCATGGCCTCCTCCCGCCTGCACGCGGCCGCCCTCGCCGGCGTCAGCGCGCTCACCCTGCTCGCCACCGCGACCCCCGCGACGGCGGCCCGGCCGCCTGCCCCCACCCACGACGAGCAGATCACCTTCCAGGACTGGTCCGGCCCCGCCGACTGGCACCGGGGTAGCCGGGACGGCACCCGCGTCGTGCCCGGCGCGCGGGCGGGCGTCACCCTGGCCCGCCCGGCCGGCACCATCGAGTACGCCGACCCGCACACCGGCACCACCCGCACCTGGGAGTACGGCACCTGGACCTCGCCGGTGACCCGGATCGGCTTCGACGCGACCGAGCTGATCGCCTCCTGGAACGCGGAGACCCCCGCCGGCACCTGGATCCAGGTGGAGATGCAGGGCAGCTACACCAGCGGCGACCAGACCCCGTGGTACGTCATGGGCCGCTGGGCCTCCGGCGACACCGACATCAAGCGGACCAGTGTCAACAAGCAGGGTGACCCCTGGTCGACGATCTGGACCGACACCTTCAGCATCGACGACGCCGACGCCGGGGTGCTGCTGCGGTCGTACCAGCTGCGGCTGACCCTCTACCGCGCGCCGGGGCAGGCCGCCGCGCCGGTGGTGCGGATGCTCGGCGCGATGAGCTCCACCGTGCCGGACCGGTTCACCGTGCCGCCGAGCGCCGGACACATCGCCTGGGGTGTCGAACTGCCGGTGCCGCGCTACTCGCAGAACGTCCACAAGGGCCACTACCCCGAGTACGACGGCGGGGGCGAGGCCTGGTGCTCGCCCACCTCCACGGAGATGGTCGTCGAGTACTGGGGGCGCAAGCCCTCGGAGGCCGACACCTCCTGGGTTGACCCGACCTACCCGGACCCCACGGTCAACCACGCCGCCCGGATGACCTTCGACTACGCGTACGACGGTGCCGGCAACTGGCCGTTCAACACCGCGTACGCGGCCAGCTACCCCGGACTGGAGGGGCGGGTGACCCGGCTGCACTCGCTGGACGAGCTGGAGCGTTTCATCGCCGCGGGCATCCCCGTGGTGACCAGCCAGTCCTTCCTCGCCAGCGAGCTGGACGGGGCCAACTACGGCACCTCCGGGCACCTGTTCGTGGTGGTCGGCTTCACCGCCGACGGCGACGTCATCGTCAACGACCCGGCGTCGTCCAGCAACGACGTCGTGCGCAACGTCTACAAGCGGGCACAGTTCGAGCAGATCTGGCTGCGAACCAAGCGCACCAACGCCACCGGCGGCGTCTCCGGCGGCTCCGGCGGCGTCGCGTACCTGATCAAGCCCCTGTCAAAGCCCTGGCCCAAGGTCCCCGGCTCCACCAACTGGTAAGCCCAGACGCCGTCGATCATGAAGTTATTGCCCGACCGCCCGGCGTGTCGCGGCAATAACTTCATGATCGACGCTGGTTGTCGGGGGGGGGTGGGGTGGGGTCCTACGGCTGCTGGCGCTCCGCCTCGTCGGGCTGGTCGTCGTCGCCGGCCAGGGCCGCGCGGAGGCGTTCCTTCTCGGTGCGGCGGCGTTCGGCGGCACTGGCCATCTCCCCGGCCATCTCGTCGCGCCAGCCGCGCAACAGGAAGAAGGAGAGGGCGGCGGAGAAGACCAGCGCCAGCATCAGCTTCAAAAACACGTTCATGTCGACCAGCCAGAGACCCGCCAGCACGGCGACGAACAGCCCGATCCGGCCCAGCGTGTACTTGACCGCCGCGCTCACCTGCACCACTTCCGTTCTCTCCGTCAGCCGCCGGTGCCGGCGGAAGAGTCAACCTGGTCGGGTCAGCCGGTCCGGCGGGCCAGCCAACGGACGCCGGGAAACCAGACCAGCGCGTACGCCACGGTGAACGCCGCCGCCCCCAACGCCCCGGACAGCAACGGCGGGAACCCGGCAGCCAGCCCGGCGACCAGCAGCCCCACGAGCACCGCGACCGCCAACGCGACGAACGCCGCCGCCACCCGGGCCGCGCCGAAGTCCCAGGCCCGGAAGTCGTCCCAGAACAGCCAGGCCGGCAGGATCACCGCCAGCCAACCGTTGGTGTGGCCAAAGTCGCCGGCACCGAACGAGGCGAACGCCCACTCGAACAGCACGAGCGCCAACACGCCGATGACCAGGCCGGCCAGGCACACCCCGAGCAGGTCGCCCAGGGTACGCACGCGCCCCTCGGCGTCCCGACGGGGAAACCCACCCTGCTGCTCGGATCCGCGCTGCTCGGTCATCGACTGCGAGGGTACGTGGTGCCTCAGGCCCAGACCTGCTGCGGCTCGGCGCGGCGCTCGGCCAGCGACGGCGCCTTGTCGTACTCCCGGACCACGTTGTAGCGGGTGTCCCGCTCGACCGGCTGGAACCCGGCATCCCAGATCAGGTGCAGCAGGTCGTCGCGGTGCATGGTGTTCGGGGTGCCGTACGAGTCGGCGTCGTGCGTGATCTTGTATTCGACCACCGAGCCGTCCAGGTCGTCCACACCGAAGTTCAACGAGAGCTGGGCCACCGAGAGACCGTGCATCACCCAGAAGTTCTTCAGGTGCGGCACGTTGTCGAAGAGCAGCCGGGACACGGCGAACGTCTTCAGCGACTCGGCCGGCGAGGCCATCGTGGTGCGCGCCTGGATCCGGTTGCGGATCTTGCCGTCCGCCGAGTCCACGAAGTCGTGCTGGTAGCGCAGCGGGATGAAGACCGCGAAGCCGCCCGTCTCGTCCTGCAACTCACGCAGCCGCAGCACGTGGTCGACGCGGTGCCGGGGCTCCTCGATGTGGCCGTACAGCATGGTCGCCGGGGTCTTCATGCCCTTGCGGTGCGCCAGGGCGTGGATGCGCGACCAGTCCTCCCAGTGGCAGGCGTGGTCGACGATGTGCTGCCGGACCTCCCAGTCGAAGATCTCCGCGCCACCGCCGGTCAGCGACTCCAGGCCGGCGTCCATCAGCTCGTCGAGGATCTCGTCGGCGCTCAGGCCGCTGATCTTCTCGAACCACTGGACCTCGGTCGCCGTGAAGCACTTGAGCTTGACGTTCGGCAGCGCCGCCTTCAGCTCGCGCAGCACCTTGGGGTAGTAGCGCCACGGCAGCGTCGGGTGCAGACCGTTGACGATGTGCAGCTCGGTGAGCTGCTCGTCCTCCATCTCCTTGGCCTTGCGGACAGCCTCGTCGATGCGCATCGTGTACGCGTCCTTCTCGCCCGGCTTGCGCTGGAACGAGCAGTACGCACACGACGCCGAACACACGTTGGTGAGGTTGAGGTGACGGTTGACGTTGAACATCACCCGTTCGCCGTTGAGCTCGGTGCGCTTGTGGTGCGCCAGCCGCCCCAACCAGGTCAGGTCGTCGCTGTCGTAGAGGGCGATGCCGTCCTCGCGGCTCAGCCGCTCACCGGCGTACACCTTCGCTTCGAGCTCACGCTTGAGTCCGGCGTCCATGGCACGTCCCTTCCACCTGCGGTCCCTCCCGAGGGTACGTCGGCGTTCCGGTGGCCCCGGCGGCACGGTCGGCGGCAGCGATCCACTTCACCGGACTCTCAGCCTCCCGTAACCCACGGATGCATCGACATCACTGCCATCGTGCGGTAAGACAAGGTGGGGCGGAACTCACACACTGGTACCGTCCCGACGGCCGCGCCCACCGAGCGCGGCGCCGAGCACCGGACGGGGAGTGGAATGGTCGACAGCGGGCGCGGGCGGCGGCAGCGACGACGGAGCCCGGTGATCTCGCCGGTGCTGCGGCCGAAGCTCTGGGCAGCCCTGCTCGGCGCGATCGCCGCAGCTGTGCTGGCCACTCCCGCGTACGCCGATCCGGCCGTGCCCGCGACGGTGCCGGACACCGGCGCCCGCCCGCCGTCGATCGGGGCGCCGCAGTTGCCCGGCAGCCCGCCCGTCGCCGGCATCCCCGCCCCACCGGTGGTCAACATCGGCGCCGGCCCGCTGGCCGCCCAGATCGCCGCCGCTGAGAGCCAGGTCGGCCTGCTCGGCGACCAGCTCCTGCTGACCCGGCAGAAACGCACCGACGCGCAGGCCCAGCTCGCCGCCGCCGGCAAGGTGCTGGCGACCACGCAGGACGCCCTCCTCCGTGCCCAGCAGGCAGCCGACGCGGCCGCCTCGGACGCGGTCAAGGCGGCCGCCGCCCTGCCGCCCGGTGACTTCGCCAACGACATCCAGGGGTTGAGCCGGCTCCAGCGGATCAACCGTGGCGAGAAGGTCGAGGGCGCGACCACCGCCGTGGCCGGCGAGTTGTCCCGGGCCCGCGCCAACGAGCAGTCCGCCTACCAGGAGCACACCAGGGCCAAGGCCGCCGTCGACGCCGCCGAGGCCGAGTTCGCCACCGGCGAGAAGGCGCTGCGCACCGCCGAGGCCGGCCTGCTCAAACTGCGCAAGGACAACGCCGCACAGCTGATCGAGATCGAGCGTCAGCAGGAGGCCACCGAGCAGCAGCTGGGCGCGGGCTACGTCGCCGGCCAGAGCACCAGCGGGATGTCCGCGCACCCGCGGGCGCTGGCCGCTGTCCGGTACGCGCTCGCCCAGCTCGGCGACCCGTACAGGTGGTCGGAGGAGGGGCCGGACGAGTTCGACTGCTCGGGTCTGATGTGGGCGGCGTACCGGTCCCCGGGCGCCGACTACTTCGACCTGCCCCGGGTCTCCCGCGACCAGTACGCGGCCACCCGTTCCCGCACCGTGCCGCAGAGCGCACTGCTCCCCGGCGACCTGCTCTTCTTCGCCTCCGGCAGCAGCTGGACCACGATCCACCACGTCGGCATGTACATCGGCAACGGCAAGATGGTACAGGCGCCCACGACCGGCGACGTGGTCAAGATCTCGGTGGTCGGCTGGTCCCGGCTCTACGCCGCGACCCGGGTGATCGGCGCGGTGCCGACTCCGAACGTGCCCCTTCCGCCGCCCCCCACCACCAAGCCGACCCCGCCCACCAAGCCGACCCCCACCGCGAAGCCGACGCCGACCACCAAGCCGACGCCCAAGCCGACCGGGACGGCCACCCCCAAGCCCACCGGCACCCCGACCCCGAAGCCGACAGGCAGCACGCCGCCCCCGACGGGCGGCCCGACCAACACCCCGCAGACCCCGCCGCCGCCACCCACCACGCCACCGGCCAGCGCGTCGGCCTCCGCCAGCGCCACGCCGTCCACCAGCCGCAGCGGGACGTCCACCGACGGCCCGACGAACAGCCCGAGCACCGCCGGCTGAGCCGCCACACGGGCTCCGGCTGTCCGCCCGGGGCGATCTGTGGCACGGTGACAACCAGGCACATCCGGTCCGATGTCACGGGCCGGGTGCGAGCGTGGCGCGGAGGGCGGAGATGGCCGAGCAGAGAGATCCGGCGGAGAGTGTCGACTCCGCACTGACGGAGGCCGACCCGCTCGACGGCGAAGCCCCCGCCACGCTCGACGGGCGGGCCCCCGCGCAGGCAACCGCGCCCGACGCGAAGGCCGCCGCAGACGACGCGGAGGCCGCCGCGCCCCACGCGAAGGCCGCCCCCGGCGACGCGGAGGCGGTGAACAACGCGCCCGACGCGAAGGCAGCGCCCAACGACGCGAACGTGGCGAACAACGCATCCCACGCCAAGGCCGCGCCCGGCGACGCGGAGGCCGACCCGCCAGAGGACGACGCCGCGAACGACACCGGCACCGGCGACGCTCCCGCCGACAACGCCGCCACTGCCCAGCCCAGCGAGGCGGACGTCGAGCAGCCGACGCCGGACGACGCTGCCCCTGGCTCGATCGTCGCGGCCCCGGTGCGGGCCCGCGCGAGCGTCGCGACCGTCGGAGCGCTGCCCGGCGATCTCCCGGCGAGCGCTCCGGCCAGCGCGACCACCTACCGGGCGACCGGCTCAGCCAGCCCGGTAGGTGTCCCGTTGCCCGGCCAGCGGGCCGCCTCGACGGCTCCGGCGCGGGCCAGCGCCACGGTGCCGGGCAGCAGCCGGGTCGTGGCCGGCAGCGAGGGCACGCCGGACTCCCGGGCCAGCACGTCCGCCGTCTACCGGTCGGCGCCGGTCAATACCGAGCCTCCGGAGCCGGTGCAGCCCCCCGAGCCGGTGCAGCCTCCCGAGCCGCCGACCCCGGAACCGACGCCCCCCGGGCCGGGTGACCCGGAGCCCGCGCCGAGTCCGGGTCCGTACCCGCCCGGTCCGTCGCCGACCCCGGGCCCCTCCCCCACGCCGCCGCCGGACCCGGTGCCGCCCGTGCCAGGGCCACCCGTGCCGCCGCCCTCGCCGCTGCCGCCCATGCCGGGCCCGCCGACGCCACCCGTCCCCGGGCCTCCGATGCCCCCGCCCGGCCCGCCGGTGCCCGCGCCACCGCCGCCGCCCGGTCCGATGCCGGCGCCACCATTCCCGCCGCCCCCGGCGACGATCGGCACGCCGGGCGTACGGGCCACCGCCCCGGTCTCCGCGCCGCCGGCCGCCTGGCCGTCCATGACCGACGCCGCACCGCGAACCGTCAGCGCCCCACACGCCGCCCCGACCGGGACACAGCCGTCGCCGGATGCCGCACCGTCGGCACCGGGCGGCGCACGGACGTCGGAGGCCGCCTGGTCGGCCTCCAGCAGCGCAGGGGCGTCGGGTGCCGCGTCGTCGACCCCGAGCAGTGCCTGGACGTCGGGTGCCACGTCGTCGACCCCGAGCAGTGCCTGGACGTCGGGTGCCGCGTCGTCGGCCCCGAGTGGCGCACGGGCGTCGGAGGCCACGTCGTCGGCCACGAGCAGCACCCGGGCCGAGGTTCCCGTCTCGGCCCCACCTGTGGTGCCCGCGCCCGCGTTGCCGAGCTGGCCACCGTCCACCGCCGGCACGCCGGCGGCCGGTGGCACGGGTTACCGGACGACCACGCCGCCGGGCGGCGCTGCCCGGCGCGACGCGCCGGCGGGCCCGCCCGCCGGAAGGCGCGACGGCGGCACCGACCTGGCGGGCACCGTCTACGGCGGCGGTGAGGGCCCGGGGTTCGCCACGATCGCCCTGCCGGCCAACGCGGCGGTGGAGAATTCCGGCTCGCTGACCGGGCACATCCTCGCCCAGGGTTGGTCGGACACGCCGGCCGAGCGGTCGCGAAACACCCGGGTGGTGATCGTCCTGATCGCCGCGTTGGCGCTGCTGGTGGGGATCAGCGTGCTCGTCGTCCTGCTCGCGAACGACGCCCTGGACGGCCTGGTGGGCGGCGTGCTCAACGGCTGATCCGGCGACCGGACGGGTTCGCCGGTCCGTGAGTCCGCCCACTACCGTCGGTCAACCGGCTGGCGGCTTCGCCGAACCGCCGTACACTGGTCGAGATCACTGACCCGGCGCGCGTGGTGCGCGCCCCTGGGCGATCTTGCGGGCGATCCGGCGGCACAGCCGCGGCAGGCCATCGCGAAGATGCGCCCCGCTCGAAAGGCATTTGTTGACCACCTCTGCTGACCCCAGCACCGTTACGTCCGTTTTCAACTCAGTCCCGGCGGCCGACACCGCCCGGGAGCAGCTCGACGTCGCCCCGAGCGAGGCCGGCACCGCGCCGGCAGCGACCGCGCAGGCCGAGCCGACCGAGACCACCGAGCCGATGAGCTTCGCCGCTCTCGGCCTGCCCGAGCCGCTGGTCCGCGCGCTGGCGCAGCAGGGCATCACCAGCCCGTTCGAGATCCAGCGGGCCACCGTTCCGGACGCGCTCGCCGGCCGCGACGTGCTGGGCCGCGGGCAGACCGGTTCGGGTAAGACGCTCGCCTTCGGTCTGCCGATGATCGCCCGGCTGGCCAACCGCAACCGGGCCCGGCCGATGCGTCCGCGCGCCCTGGTCCTGGTGCCCACCCGCGAGCTGGCCATGCAGGTCAACGACGCCCTGGTGCCGCTGGGCAAGTCCGTCGGCATCTTCCTCAAGACCGCCGTCGGCGGTGTTCCGTACGACCGCCAGATCGACGCGCTGCGGCGCGGCGTGGAGATCATCGTGGCGACCCCGGGTCGGCTCGGCGACCTCATCGAGCGGGGCATCTGCCAGCTCGACGACGTCGAGGTGACGGTGCTCGACGAGGCCGACCAGATGGCCGACATGGGCTTCCTGCCCGAGGTGACCGAACTGCTGGCGAAGACGCCGGCCAACGGTCAGCGGCTGCTCTTCTCGGCCACCCTCGACGGTGACGTCGACGCGCTGGTCAAGCGGTTCATGAACGACCCGGTGACCCACTCCACCGCGCCGTCCACCGCGTCGGTGTCCACCATGGATCACCACATGCTCCTGATCCCGCCGCACGAGAAGTTCCCGGTGGCCGCGTCGATCGCCGCTCGCGACGGGCGGACCATGGTCTTCGCCCGCACCCAGCTGGGTGTGGACCGGCTCGTCGAGCAGCTCGCGGCGGTCGGCGTACGGGCCGGTGGGCTGCACGGGGGCAAGACCCAGCGGATGCGGACCAAGACCCTTGCCGAGTTCCGTGAGGGCCGGATGAACGTCCTGGTCGCCACGGATGTGGCGGCCCGTGGCATCCACGTCGACGGGGTCACCCTGGTGCTGCACGTCGACCCCCCGAAGGACCCGAAGGACTACCTGCACCGCGCCGGCCGTACCGCCCGGGCCGGCGAGTCCGGCGCGGTCGCCACGCTGGTGCTGCCCAAGCAGCGTCGTACCACCCTCGCCATGCTGGAGAAGGCCGGCGTGGAGCCGGCCGAGACCCGCGTCCGGCTCGGCGACCCGGCGCTGGCCGAGCTGATCGGTGCCCGCGAGCCCAGCGGCGTCCCGGTTCGCCTGGAGGCGGAGCCTCGCGGCTTCGGTGACCGCTCCGGCGGCGCACGCCGCTTCGACGACCGTTCCGGGGGCCCGCGCCGCTTCGGTGACCGGCCGAGTGGCGAGCGCCGCTACGGCGACCGTCCGCAGGGCGAGCGCCGCTACGGCGACCGACCCACCGGCGACCGGCAGTACGGCGACCGACCGACCGGCGAGCGCCGCTACGCCGATCGGGACAGCCGGGGTTACGGCGACCGGCCCACCGGCGAGCGCCGCTTCAGCGACCGCCCGCAGGGCGACCGGCAGTACGGCGACCGTCCGCAGGGCGAGCGCCGCTACGGCGACCGCCCGCAGGGCGACCGGCAGTACGGCGACCGGCCCACCGGCGAGCGCCGCTTCAGCGACCGGCCGCAGGGCGACCGGCAGTACGGGGACCGTCCGCAGGGCGAGCGCCGCTACGGCGACCGACCCACCGGCGACCGGCAGTACGGCGACCGGCCCACCGGCGAGCGGCGCTTCGGCGACCGTCCGCAGGCTGACCGGGGTGACCGGCCGGCAGGTGAGCGGCGTTTCGCCGACCGGGACACCCGGGGTGGTTACCGCTCCGAGGGCCGCGGTCGGGACGACCGGCCGCGCGACGACCGTCGCGGTTTCGGCGGCCGGCCGGCGGCGCGTACCCACTGATCCACTGATCCACCGGAACGCCGTCGCGGAGCGCACGCTTCGCGGCGGCGTTCTCGCATGCCGTGGCCGATGTCGGTCCGGTCGCGTAACGTCCGGCTCATGGCGACCATGGCGAAGTCGATCTTCTGGTCCCGGACGGACACCGCCGGCAGTGAGCAGGCTCTGTTCACCGACGGCGACGGGTTGGCGGCGCGGGGCACGCTCCTCGCCGTGGACCCGATTCCGTTCACCGCCCGCTACCGGCTGGCCACGGCGCCCGACTGGAGCACCGCCCGGGTCGAGGTCGAGGCCGAGGGGTCGGGCTGGTTGCGCCGGGTGACGTTGGAGCGGGCGGCGTCCCGGTGGCGGGTGACCACCGCCGAGCAGGGCGACCTGGACGCGGCGCTGACCAGGGCCGGGCATCCCCGGTCCGGCCTGCCGGGCACCGACGACCCGGATCGCCTGGCCGAGGCGCTCGACGTCGACCTGAGCGGTTCGCCGCTGTTCAACGCCGTGCCGGTGCGCCGGCTCGGGCTGACCAGCGGGCCGGCCGACATGCCGCGCCGGATCACCGTCGCGTGGGTGCTGCTGCCCGGCCTGGAGGTGGTGCCGGCCGAGCAGATCTACACGGGGCTCGGGCCGGGCCGGGTCCGGTTCGCCAGCGGCACCTTCACGGCGGACATCGACCTGGACGCCGACGGCTACGTGGTGCGCTACCCCGGCCTGGCGGAGCGCATCGACCCACGGTGACCGGGCCGACAGCCCAGACCGGGCCCGCTCGCAGGCCAGCGCCCGCGCGACCTGCGGGCGGGAACGCGCTGCTCAGGCGGGCCAGGCGCCGCTGGTCAGGAAGCGCTCGATGGTCGCGGCATGGGGTGCCAGATCGAGCCCCTGGGCGGCCACCCAGTCGTCGGAGTAGTACGTGTCGGCGTACCGGTCACCGGCGTCGCAGATCAGGCTGACCACCGAGCCGGTCCGGCCCTCGGCGAGCATCTCGGCGATCAGGCCGAACGCGCCCCACAGGTTGGTGCCGGTGGAACCGCCCACCCGCCGGCCGAGCACCGCCGAGCCGGCGCGCATCGCGGCCAGCGAGGCGGCGTCCGGCACCTGGACCATTCGGTCCACGACCGATGGCAGGAAGGATGCCTCGACGGTGGGCCGGCCGATCCCCTCGATGCGGGAGCCCCTGCCGGTGCGTACCGACCAGTCGGCGGCCAGCCAGGCCGGATAGAAGGCGGAGTTCTCCGGGTCGACGACGCAGAGCTTGGTGGCCAGGCGGCGGTAGCGGGCGTACCGGCCGATGGTGGCGCTGGTGCCCCCGGTGCCGGCGCCCACGACGACCCACGCCGGGATGGGGTGGCGTTCCAGCCCCAGCTGCGCGTAGATCGACTCGGCGATGTTGTTGTTGCCCCGCCAGTCGGTGGCCCGCTCGGCGTACGTGAACTGGTCCATGAAGTGGCCGCCGGAGTCCTCGGCCAGCCAGCGGGCCTCGACCACGACGCTCGCCGGGTCGTCCACCAGGTGGCAGCGGCCGCCCTGGAACTCGATCTGCGTGATCTTCTCGGGCGAGGTGGAGGCGGGCATCACGGCGATGAACGGCAGCCCGAGCATCCGGGCGAAGTACGCCTCGGAGACCGCCGTGGAGCCGGAGGACGCCTCGACGATCGTGGTGCGCGGCCCGATCCAACCGTTGCAGAGGCCGTAGAGGAACAGCGAACGGGCCAGCCGGTGCTTCAGCGAGCCGGTCGGGTGGGACGACTCGTCCTTGAGGTAGAGGTCGATTCCCCAGGCCCGGGGCAGGGGGAACGGCAGCAGGTGGGTGTCGGCCGAGCGGTTCGCGTCCGCCTCGACGGCGGCGATCGCCTCGGTCACCCAGCTGC
This sequence comes from Micromonospora sp. NPDC049114, assembly GCF_040648635.1. Classification (NCBI taxonomy): domain Bacteria; kingdom Bacillati; phylum Actinomycetota; class Actinomycetes; order Micromonosporales; family Micromonosporaceae; genus Micromonospora; species Micromonospora sp. NPDC049114. The sequence continues at coordinate 1,149,563 of NZ_JBEZEA010000001.1, forward strand.
GGCTGGCCTCGTCGCACCGGTCGAGATGAGTCACGCGGGAAACCTAGCAAGCAGGCCAGCGGCGCTCAGCCGCGGTCCGGAGGCGTCGACCGGCGTGACTGTCGGCGTTGCCCGGCCCGACCCACGGCCTCAACGAGAGGATTCAGTCCGACGGCGAGTCGGGGCAGGGCGTCCAGGAGCCGGACCTGAGCGCCCCGCCAGCGGGGCAGGCTGACCACCGGGCGGGGCCGGCGGGCCAGCCGGGCCGCCCGGGCGGCCACCCGCTGCGGGGTCAGCATCGACCCGGTGAACGAGGCCAGCGCGCCCGGATCGTCCAGCCGGTCGTGCAGCATCGGGGTCCAGATGCCGTCCGGGCAGAGGCAGGAGACGTGCACCCGCCGGTACCCGGCCATCCGCAGGTCGGACAGGGTGCCGAGGCTGAATGCCAGCAGTGCGTGCTTGCTGGCGGCGTACACCGTCTCGCCGGGTGCGGCGATGAGCCCGGCCAGCGAGACGATGTTCAGGACGTGGCCGTGGCCCTGGCCGCGCATGACCGCCAGCGCGGCGAGTGTGCCGTTCATGGCGCCGAGCGCGTTGACGTCGAGCACGCGGCGGCGGGTCGGCCCGTCGTGCTCCCAGGAGGGGCCGGTGACCAGGATGCCGGCGTTGTTGACCCAGAGGCCGAGGCCGGCTCGGCTCGCGGCGTGCGCCGCGATCTCGGCGCACGCGGCCTCGTCGCGGACGTCCAGTGCGGCCGACCAGCCACCGAACGGCACGGCGGCTGCTGCCGCCGCGGCCGGGTCGAGGTCGGTGAGCAGCACCGACCAGCCGTCGGCGTGCAGCGCGGCGGCGACGGCGCGGCCCAAGCCGCCGGCGGCCCCGGTCACCACTGCGGCGCCGCGTTCCGGCGAGGTCATCGGCGCACGCTACCGCCGTGTGCGGCACGACACCAGGGGTACGCGGTGCAGCAGGGTCAGGCGGGCTGCGGGCCGACCGCCTGGGGGCGGTTCTCCCACTTGGTGGAGAGGGCGATGGCGGTGCGCGTGGAGGCGACCCCGGGGGTCCGGTTCAGCCGCACGATGAGCTGCTCCAGCTCGGCGATCGTGCCGACCCGGGCCTTGAGCAGGAACGACTCGACGCCGGCCATGAAGTAGCAGGACTCGATCTCGGGCAGCACCCGCAGCGACTCCAGCATGTCGTCGGAGTCCGCGCCGGAGTCCTCGACGATGCCGATGAGCGCCGTGACGCCCAGCCCGATCGCCTCGGGTTCGACGTCCGCGCGGTAGCCCCGGACCACGCCGCTGCTCTCCAGCTTGCCGACGCGTTCGTGCACGGCGGGGGCGGAGAGGCCCACCTGCCGGGCAAGCTCGGCGTACGAGAGGCGGGCGTTGCCCCGCAGCAGGTCGACGAGGCTCAGGTCGATGGCGTCCACGGAGAGTGACCTTAACGGGTTGGGCGTAACGCGATGCCTTCGGCATCCGTTGGTCAGAACAGTGAGTAACTGTTCATAAACTGACGGTCTAGGTAGGGGTTGCACCAGTACCATTTACTAACTTCCCAGTCAGTGCATTTTTCGCGTTTGGCGGACAGGCCAGGTCCCTGGTGCTGTAATTGCCATACGTCCCTCATGACGGCTCTGGGCTCGCACCAGCCGGGGGCAGTGTGTTCAGCCAGGGGCTTCGTCGACGCGAGGAGGGGGCTGTGGACACTGGAGATCGCCTGCTGACACCGGGTGAGGTCGCCGCGCTGTTTCGGGTGGACCCGAAAACTGTGACGAGATGGGCGGCGGCCGGCCGGATAGGAAGCATCCGGACTCCAGGCGGGCATCGCCGGTTTCGGGAATCCGAGGTGCGGGCCCTGCTTGAGGGGGAGGGCATGCTGGACGAGGTGGACGAGGTCGGAAAGCCACGCAACGTGGGTCCGGCTGCCTCCACCGGGCCGGGTCCGGCCAACGCCGGCATGTACTGAACTGGTGCGGACAACGTCAGGCGGACCGGACACCAGTCCGGTCCGCGTCCCGCTGCGACGACCCGTGCGGCGTCCGGGCCGGACGGGCTGAGCCGACGGCTCAGCCCCGGGCGGCGCCGAGCTGGCCGGACCAGCGGCGGAACAGGGTGTGTGGCACGCCGAGAGCGTCCAGCACCTTGCCGGCCACGAAATCGACAAGTTGCTGCGCGCTGGCCGCCGCGCCCGCGCCGTAGAAGCCGGGGCTGGCCGGGAGCACCACAGCGCCGGCGTCGTGCAACGCGATGAGATGCTCCAGGTGACTGCGGGTCACCGGCGTCTCCCGGGGCACCACCACCACCGGTCGACGCTCCTTGAGATTGACCTCGGCGGCGCGTTGCAGCAGGTCCTTGGAGAGCCCTATCGCGATGCCCGCGCAGGCCGCCGTGCTCGCGGGCACCACTGCCATTCCGCGGACCCGGTAGGAGCCGCTGCTGGGCCCGGCCGCCAGGTCACCCGCCGGCCAGTGCCGCACGTCCGCGTCGGTCAGGTCCCGGCCGAGCCAGGCGGCGAGGTCCTCGGCCCAGTGCGCGTCGCGGAACGACCGTCCGGTCTCGTCGAGCACGGTGAGCCGTGCCGCCCGGGACACGATGAGGTCCACCGGCTCGCCCGCGTCGAGGAGCCCGCCGACGACGGCCGCCGCGTACGGCGTGCCGGAGGCTCCGGAGACTCCGACCACCCATGGTTCCCGCATGCCCTCAGCCTGCCTGGTCGGCGTCGCACGCCGGTGGGCACCCCCGCGATCTCCTCGACGCGAGCCGTCCGAGATGTCCGGGCGGGTATCTGCTCGTCCCGGCGACCTGACATGCTGCCGGTGGCGATTCGCGCCGGAAGCAGATCGCGCGGGAGGCAGGGGTGACGACCGGCGAGGTCCTCTGGGCGCTGCGCGCCGAGTGCCCGATTCCTGCCCGGCTCTCACCGCACGCGGACCGGGTCCAACAGTGGCTGCTCGGTCTGTTGCCCGAGCTGGGTCTGCCGCTGGACGACGCCGCCCTGCACCGGCTGGCCCGGGGCGGCTTCGCACGGTACGCGGGGCGGCTCTACCCGGACGCCAGCGAAGCCGACCTGCGGGTGCTGACCGCTCTCTTCACCTGGTTCTTCCTCGTCGACGACGCGTGCGACGGGCCGAACCGGCTCGATCCGGCGCAGATCCGGGCGCTGCGCGACGGCACGCTGGCACTGCTGCACGACGGCCCCCGGCTGCGGCACGGCGGCCTGACCGGTCCGCTGCGGCGGCTGCTGGTGCTGGCCTGGCGGGAGCCGCGCCGACGGATGCCGGCCCGGTGGCGCCTGCGCTTCGCCGACGCGGTGGCCCGGCACCTCGACGGCACCTGGCGGGAGGCGGTCAACAAGGAGGCCGGCCGCCGGCCCAGCGTCGGCGAGTACGTCGAGCTGCGCCGGGAAACGTCGGCGGCGGAGGTGTCGTACCCGCTGGTGGAGTTCGTCAGCGGCCGACCGCTGCCCGACCCGGTCTACCACCACCCGCTGCTGCGGCAGATCGCGCGCACCGGCAACGACCTGCTCTCCTGGTACAACGACGTCGCCTCGCTGGACCGGGACCGGGCCACCTCGGGCGGGCACAACCTGGTCCTGGCCACGCAGGCCGAGCAGGGCGTGTCGGCGGCGGAGGCGGTCGACCGGGTGGCCGAGCGCTGGCGGGAGTCGATGCGACAGTTCGTGGCGCTGCGCGCCGCCGTGCCGTCGTTCGGGCCGGCGTTGGACGAGGCGGTCACCGACCATCTCGACGGGGTCGCGTACGCGGTGCGCGGCACCATCGACTGGACGCTGGAGAGCGCCCGCTACCCGACCAACGCCTAGCCGCGCAGGTCGAGGCGGATCACCAGGTCGAGCAGGGCGAACACGAACAGCGCGATGCCGACGAAGCCGTTGGCGGTGAAGAACGCCCGGTTGACCTTGCTGAGGTCGGTCGGGCTGACCACCAGGTGCTGGTAGCCGAACGCGACAGCTGTCAACGCCAGCCCGATCCACCAGAGCCAGCCGAAGCCAACCAGCGCGCCGAACCAGATGAACAGCGCGAACGTCACCACGTGCGCCACGGTGGAGGCGTGCAGGGCGAAGCGCCGGCCGTACCGGGCGGGCACGCTGTGCACGCCGATCTCCTGGTCGATCTCGGAGTCCTGGCAGGCGTAGATCAGGTCGAAGCCGCCGATCCACAGGCCGACCGCCGCGCCGAGCAGCCAGGCCGGCCAGGAGCCGTCCAGGGTGCCGGTGACCGCGAGCCAGGCGCCGACCGGGCCGACCGCCTGGGCGATCGCGAGGATGGCGTGCGGCCAGTTGGTGAACCGCTTGCCGTACGGGTAGACGACCAGCGGCACCACGGCGAGCGGCGCCAGCACCAGGCAGAGGGGGTTGAGCAGCGCGGCGGCGACGAGGAACACCACGAGCGCGACGGCCGCGCCGGTCCAGGCCGTGCGCACGCTCACGGCCCCGGTGACCAGTTCCCGTCCGGCGGTACGCGGGTTCCGGGCGTCGATGCGCCGGTCGAGGATCCGGTTGGCGGCCATCGCGAACGTCCGCGCGCCGACCATCGCCACGGTGATCAGTAGCAGGTCGAGCCACCGCACGTGCCCGCCGTTGACCTGCATGGCGGTCAGTGCCGACAGGTACGCGAACGGCAGCGCGAACACCGAGTGCTCGATCGCGACGAGCTTGAGGAAGGACTTGACCCGGCCCGGCTTCTCCACGGGTGCGTCGAGGACGGCCATCAGATCCCGTACTCCTTCCAGCGCTTGTCGACCAGGGCCGCGACTTCCGGGGCCATGGTCATCTCCTCCGGCCAGCCTCGGGTGTAGCCCTCGGTGGGCAGCTTGCGGGTCGCGTCGACGCCTGCCTTGCCGCCCCAGAACTGCTGGTACGACGAGTGGTCGAGGTGGTCCACCGGCCCCTCGGTCAGCAGCAGGTCACGGGCGTAGTCGACGTTGCCGAACGCGCGGAAGGCGACCTCGTTGTAGTCGTGCACGTCGCAGTCCTCGTCGACGATCACGATCAGCTTGGTGAGCGACATGAGGTGCGCGCCCCAGATCGCGTTCATGACCTTCTGCGCGTGCTTCGGGTAGCGCTTGCGGATGGAGACGATCGCGCAGTTGTGGAACACCCCGGCGGCCGGCAGGTCGTAGTCGACGATGTCCGGGATCATCAGCTTGAGCAGCGGCTGGAAGATCCGCTCGGTGGCCTTGCCGAGGCCGTGGTCCTCCTGCGGCGGCTTCGACGTGACGATCGAGTGGTAGACCGGGTCGCGCTGCATGGTCATCGCTTCGATGTGCAGCACCGGGAACGGCTCGACGGGCGTGTAGTAGCCGGTGTGGTCGCCGAACGGCCCCTCGGGCAGTCGCTCGCCGGGCTCCAGGTAGCCCTCCAGGACGATCTGCGCGTGCGCCGGCACCTGCAACGGGACGGTGAGGCAGTCGACCATCTCCACCCGTTCGCCGCGCAGGAACCCGGCGAACAGGTATTCGTCGATGTCGCCGGGCAGCGGCGCGCTTGCCGCGTACGAGACGACGGGGTCGCAGCCGATCGCGATCGCGACCGGCAGGCGCTGGCCGAGCCGCTCGGCGACCGCGTGGTGCGCGGTGGAGTCCTTGTGGATCTGCCAGTGCATGCCGAGGGTGTTGCGGCCGTGCTGCTGGAGCCGGTAGAGGCCCAGGTTGCGCTTGCCGGTCTCCGGGTGCTTGGTGTGGGTCAGCCCGTAGTTGTGGAAGATCCCGCCGTCGCCGGGCCAGACCTGCAGCCCCGGCAGGCGGCCCAGGTCGACGTCGTCGCCCCGGTAGACGACCTCCTGGCAGGGCGCGGTCTTGACCTTGCGTGGGGGCAGCGACTTGAGCTGCATGACCTTGCCGAGGCCTTCGCGGATGCCGGACCAACCGACCGGCAGCTCCGGCTTGATCATCGCGCCGATCCGCTCGCCGATCTCGTCCAGCGAGTCGACGCCGAGGGCCATCGCCATCCGCTTCTCGGTGCCGAACAGGTTGATCGCGACCGGCATCTCGCCCCGGGTGGGGTGCTCGAAGAGCAGCGCCGGCCCGCCGGCCCGCACCGTCCGGGTGACCACCTCGCTGATCTCCAGGGTCGGGTCGACGGGCACGTCGACCCGGCGCAGCTCCCCCGCGCGCTCCAGCGCCGCGAGAAAGTCCTTGAGATCGGTGTACGGGAAGCCACGAGCCGCCATGACGCCCAGTCTCCCGCACCGGGTCCGGGGCGACCCACAGCGGGTGCTGTGACACCCGCGACGGCCCGGGTCGGCGGCGATCCAAGATCGGCTCGACCAGCGAGCATCGACCCTGCCGTACCGCCCGCTTCGGCGGGTCACCACCGCAAGATCCACTCGGGATCCATGAAGTCGGGGTGTCCCTGCTGCCCGGATGCCCCGACTTCAAGAAAGGCGAGTGGATCAACCCACATCTCCCGGGCGTGGCGGGCGGTTGAGCGGGTAGCCGGGCTGCCGGCGGATGGAGGCAGCGATGGGCGGCGAAACGGTGCCGGCGGGGTTCACCGAGCAACGGGCACGGGTCGGCGAGATCACCCTGAACTACGTCCGGGGCGGCAGCGGCCCGCCACTGGTGCTGCTGCACGGCTATCCGCAGTGTTCGCACATGTGGCGGCACCTGCTGCCCGAGCTGGGGCGCTCCTTCGACGTGGTCGCGCCCGACCTGCGCGGCTTCGGGGCCAGCGACGCCCCAGCCGGCGGCTACGACAAGAAGACCGTCGCCGCCGACCTGCACGGACTGCTCGACCAGCTCGGCCTGACCGGTGACCTGCGGGTGGTCGGGCACGACCTCGGGACGATGGTGGCGTACGCGTACGCCGCCGCCCATCCGGAGCGGGTGAGCCGGCTGGCGCTCACCGAGGCGCCGATCCCCGACGAGAGCATCTACACGTTCCCCGCGCTCACCGCCGCCGGGCCGGGGGTGTGGAACTTCGGCTTCTTCTCGATCGGCAACGGGCTCGCGGAGGAGCTGGTCCGGGGGCGCGAGTCGCTCTGGGTGGACCGGTTCACCGATGCCCTGATGGTGCGCAAGGGCAGCATCGCCGCGCCCGACATCGAGGAGTTCGCCCGCCACCTGCGCGACCCGGCGCACCTGCGGGCCAGCTTCGCCTACTTCCGGGCGTTCGATCAGGACATCGTCGACAACGCGGCGTACCGGGCCACGAAGCTGACGATGCCGGTGCTGGCCGTCGGCGCGTCGGCAAGCCTCGGCGGACAGGTCGCCGAGCAGGTCCGCCGGTACGCCGACACGGTCCGCGGCGAGGTGATCGACGACTGCGGGCACTGGCTGTACGAGGAACGCCCGGACGAGATGCTGGCCCTGCTGCGCGACTTCCTCGGCGCGAAATGACCGGTCAGGCGGCGGGCGTCCAGGCGTGGGCGGCCAGCGGCGGGTCGAGCGGTGCGCGGGTGAGCCGGTTGGCGAAGGTCGACATGGTGTACGCCCCGACGCCCAGCACCACGTCCAGCGCCTGCCGGGGCTGGTAGCCGGCGGCCAGGAAGGCCTCCAGCTCCTCGTCGGGCACCGCGCCGTGGTGCGTGAGCACGGCAAGCGTGAACTGGCGCAGCGCCTCCAGCCGCGGCTCGGGCAGCTCCGCGCCGGCGCGGAGCGCGGTGATCAGCGCGGCGCTCGCGCCGAGCTCAGTGATCTTGCCGCTGTGCAGGGCCACGCAGAAGTGGCATTCGTGGGAGGTGGAGACGGTCAGGATGACCACCTCCCGCTCCACGGGCGCGAGGCTGGTCTGCTCGAATCCGGCGCTGGCGGCGAGGAAGCCGTTGAGCAGCTGCGGCGACTCGGCCATCAGCCCCACCCCGGTGGGAAGCCAGCCGAACCGGCCGCGCACGCTCTCGACGGTCCGGCGGGCTGCGGTCGGTGCGGTCTCGGCGGTGTGGACGGTGAAGACGGACATGGTTACCTGCTTCCACGGCGTACGCCGTAAGATGGTCAACGTGGTTGACGAAATAGTAAACGTGGTTGTCGAACATGGCAACCTCTGATCCCGCCCGGCCCGGCTTCCAGCTTCCGCTGTTGCTGCTGGCGGGCTTCCGCACCCTGATCGACGACCTGCACGCCGAACTGGCCCGACAGGGGCACCCCGAGCTGCGCCCGTTGCACGGCTTCGTGTTGCAGGCCGTCGGGGTGCACGGCACCACCGCCACCGAGCTGGGCCAACGGCTGGGCATCTCCAAGCAGGCGGCCGGCAAGACGGTCGACCGGCTGGTCGCCGTCGGCTACCTGGAACGGGTCGACGATCCGTCCGACGCCCGCCGCCGGCTGGTCCGGGTGACCGAACACGGCGCCGACGGGCTACGCCGCTCGGCGGAGACCTTCGACCGGTTGCGCGAGCAGTGGGCCGAGGCACTGGGCGAGGAGCGCGTCGCCGCCCTGGAGGACGACCTGCGCACGATGGCCTCGGCCAACTGGTTCCGCCTCGACGTGCCGGGCTGGTTCGGCGGCTGACCCCACCCCAGATCGCCGGCGCTGCGGCCCTTGATCGACACCACATCGGCGAGGTGGCGGTTTGCCGGCGGCGTGACACCCCCACCTCCCCGATGTGGTGTGGATCAAGGCGGGTCAAGCCCTGCGGACACATCTCACCGTTCGTGGCGCAACGGCCGAACCGCAGCGCAGGCTGGAGGCATGTCGGACGCGTACGTGGTCGGCGACCCGGACGGGTTGTCGCCCCTGCTGGTCGAGCTGCGCGACACCATCGCCCGGGAGCTGCACGCGCAGGTGGCGCTGCGGGGCGAGCGGATCGAGCTGGCCGACCTGCCCGAGGTGTCCTATCAGGTCACCATCCAGGTCGAGCGGGCGTTGCGCCTCTGGCGACCCGGGTCGCAGCCGCGCGGCGGGGCCCGTTTCGACGGTGGTCGCGCACCGATCGACGGATCGAGAACTGTCACAAGTGATCTCTAGGATCAGGGGTGCCCGGTCGGGTCGGGGCGGCAGCAACTCCGGCTTCTTCCGACCGGCTCACCCTCACCAAGGAGATCGATGAGATCTGTGCGCGTTACGCGTGGCCGGCTCCTGCGCGGGCTCACCGCGCTGGTCGTGACCGCCGCGGGGGTCGGTGCGACGGCAGCACCCGCCCTCGCGGTTGACGACCCCGGCTGGGTCAACGCCTGGATGGAAGACGTGACGGTGGGCGGTCCCGGCGCTCCCGCCCGGACGGTCTCGCTGACCCTGACCAGCACCGGCGCCACCGAGCCCCGGGTGAGCATCGACCTGGCCGGTCTGGCCGGCGTGGCCACCGCCAGCTTCCCCGCCGGGTGCGTCACCGCGGGCACCTCGACGACCTGCCCGATGCCCCCGACGGCCGTCGACGAGTTCGGCACGCTCACCGGCACCGTGCCGGTGGTGTTCCGGGCCGCTCCCGGCGCCGCCGACGGCGCGACAGGCACGCTCGACTACACCGCGTTCGGCGAGCAGACCGAGGCGTACGCCCAGCAGGCGACGATCACCGTGCGGTCCGGGCCCGCCCTGCTCGACATGGTCGACGAGTACGTCTCGGGCGTCGAGGTGGGCGACACGCGCCAGGTCCCGGTGGTCGTGGTCAACGCCGGTGACCAGCCGACCGTGGACCTGCGGCTCACCATGCGCTTCCCGGTGGGTCTGACGCCCGCCAGCTACCGCAACTGCCGGTACGGCACCGACCGGGTGCTCGCCACAGTGGCCGTCTGCACCGTGCGGGGCACCTTCGCGCCAGGTCAGCGGCACGAGCTGCGCGGCGGGCTCGCCACCACGGTCGGCCCGGCCACCCTCGGCGACAAGCGGATCACGCAGATCGTGGAGCCGCTGACCACCGCCGGGCCGCTGCCCAGCGGTGTGAAACTCGCGCACCGCGAGGCCGACCAGGCGCTGCGGCTGCGGGCGGTCGGACGGCCGCTCGACGTGATCCCGGTCGAGGTGACCGGCGCCGGCGGGCAGACCTACCTGCGCAAGGTCCAGGGCGCCTTCGACATCGTCGCCCAGGGCGCGACAGTCACCGGGGCCGTCGGTGACACCGTGCGGGTCACGGTGGGCCTGCGCAACGAGGGCCCCGGCGTCCCGGACGCCACCAACTCGGGTGACGGCGTCGGCGCCTTCCTCTTCGTGCCGCCGGCCGGCACCACAGTGCTCGGCAACCCGTCGGGCTGCTGGCTCAACGGGGACGAGGAGAGCGCCGGGGACGCCCCGACAACCTGGTACTGCAACGGGCCGGGTTCCGTGTTCCCGGCCGGGACGAGCCGTACCGTCGCGTTCGACCTGCGCATCGACAGCCTCTCCGGTACGCCCGGCGAGATCCAGCCGTACCAGCGTTACCCGCGCGTGGACGACGACCCGAGCAACGACATCGCCCCGGTGACCGTGAGCTGACCAGGGCACCGAAAGACGACGGGCCGGTCACGGACGAATCCGTGGCCGGCCCGCGCGTCGTCGACAGCTGTCAGTTCAGCCCACCGTACGAGTGCAGGCCGGTGAAGAAGATGTTCACGCCGAACAGGTTCATCAGCATGGTGAGGAAGCCGAGCACCGCGATCCAGGTGGCCACGTTGCGCTTCACGCTCGGCGTGGCGCGAGCGTGCAGGTAGCCGGCGTAGACGACCCAGGAGATGAACGCCCAGGTCTCCTTCGGGTCCCAGCCCCACGGCCGACCCCAGGCCGCCTCGGCCCAGATCGCGCCGGCGATGACCGCGAACGTGAAGATCGGGAACGCGAACGCGTGCAGCGTGAAGGTGAGCCGTTCCAGACTGACCGCGGGCGGCAGCCGCTTCGCCAGGGTGTACGGGAAGCTCCGCTTGCCCTGCTCGTACCCGTTGCGCATCAGGAAGCCGACCGCCGGCACCGCGCCGAGCAGGAAGATGCCGGACGCGAAGACGATCGTCGAGACGTGGATGACGAACCAGTACGAGTTCAGGGCTGGCACCAGCGGCACGATCGGCACGTACAGGACCAGCTCGGCGGTGGCCACCAGCAGCACCATCACCAGGGTCAGGAACAGCCCGAGCTTGCGCAGCGACGGCCGCTTCCAGAGCACCACGAGCCAGGCCGCGACCCCGATGAACGTCACCGTGAGCACGAACTCGTACATGTTGCCCCAGGGCATCCGGTCGGCGGCCAGACCCCGCGTGACCAGCGCCGCGAGGTGCAGCACGGCGGCCAGCGCGGTGGCAGCCACCGCGACCAGGCCGGCGATCCGGGCCCGACGCGCCGCGCCGTCGGCAGTCGGTGGGACCGGCGCGGGCGGCTCCGGGAGGACGCCGCCGCCACCGCCGACCCCCGCCCCCACCAGCTCGCGGGCGGGCGACGCCACGGCGACCCGGGTACGCGCGTTGCCCAGCGCGTACTCGACGGCGTGACTGATCATCGCGACCAGGTACGTCAGGATCGCGAAGGTCACCAGATTGTCGGAGAGCGCGGACATCACTCGGTCCCTTCTCGCACACCGGCCCGGTCGCTGGAGTCAGCGTCGGTGCCGGCCCGCTCGGCAGCCCCGTCGGCACCGCTCACAGCGGTGACGAGCTGGGCGAACTCGTCGGCGAACCCTGGATAGTCGGTGCGTGGCAACCCACCGGCCTCCATCAAGCTACTACCGCCCGTCGGAGATCCATTCGCCGGGTCGGCCGGTGCCACCCGGAAGAACACCCGGCGGCGCCGGCCGAACAGCGAGCCCATCAGCCCGACCAGCAGCGCGCCGCAGCTCACCAGCAGCGGCGTCGAGCCCGGGTCGTGCCGGACGGAGAGCGTCACGTACCGCTCGGTGCCCAGGAACTCGACTGTCGTGCCGTCATCCAGCGTCCACTTCTCGCCCTTGCGCAGCAGCTTGCTGCCGATCTCCTTGACCTTGCCGTTGCGCACCTGCCGCTGGTCGAGCTGGTAGACCGAGCCGGGGATGCCGGCGTCCAGGCCGAGGTTGCCCCGGTAGGCGACCAGGTTCAGCGCCGGGTTGCGCTCGGTCGGGTACTCCGAGCGGACGAACGGGGCCTGCTGCGGCGCGGTGGGCAGGTAGATGCCGGTGAACGCCATCTGCTCACCAGGGGTCCGCTTGCCGGTGGCCGGGTCGACGTTCGCGTCCGGGAAGGCCGCCAGTCCCTCGCTGGTCAGGCCCATGTCGCCGGTGGTCAGGAACGGCTCGTCACTGACCTGGCTGTTGCCGAACCGGTCGGTGTAGCGGATCACCGGGGCGTACCCGTGACCGAGCAGGTAGACGCTCGCGTCGGCGAGTCGCAGTGGTGAGTTCACCGAGAAGTCCGCGCTACGGGTCGGCTCGTCCGGACCGTCGACGGTCACCCGGGCGTTGAAGTACTCCGGCTGGCCGGACGGCAGGAACCGGGCCTGGAAGTCGTCCAGCCGCAGGCAGAAGCGGGGCAGGTCCCCGCTGTCGACGCGGGGGCCGAGCTTGGCCTCGGCGTACTGCTGGCGGGTGTTGCAGAACGCGTTGTCCGCGCCGGCCACGAGCAGGCGGTTGCCGCTCCAGCCGTACCACGAGCCGAGCGCGACACCGATCAGCACCGCGATCAGCGAGGTGTGGAACAGCAGGTTGCCGGTCTCCTTGAGATAGCCCTTCTCGGCGGAGACCTCGTCGCCGCGGACCTCGACCCGCCAGCGTCGCTTGCGCAACACCTCGGCGACGGCGGCCGCGCCACCGGCGGGGGCCTGCAGCACGGCGTGCTGCGGCAGCCGCGCCAGCTGCTTCGGCGCGACAGGTGGCCGGGACCGGAGCGCCCGGACGTGGTCGCGCAGCCGGGGCGTGATGCAGCCGATCAGCGACGTGAACAGCAGCAGGTAGATCGCGGAGAACCAGACCGAACCGAAGACCTGGAACGCGCCGATCCGGTCCAGTCGGGGGGCCCAGTCCGGGTGGTCGACGAAGTACTGGTTGACCTTCTCCGGGCTGATCCCCCGCTGCGGCAGCACCGAACCGGGAATCGCGGCGATGGCCAGCAGGAAGAGCAGGATCAGCGCCGTACGCATGCTGGTGAGCTGCCGCCACGAGTTGCGCAGCAGGGCCAGCAGCCGGTTGGGCCGGCGCCGGGGCGCCGGGGCCTCGGCCTCCGGTCGGTCGTCGACGACAGTCATCAGATGCTCACCTCGCCCACCCCGACGGTGGTCTGCAACCAGATCACGAAGCTCTGCCATCCGCCGGTGACCAGCGCCAGGCCGATCAGGATGAGCAGGGCGCCGCCGACCCGGGTGACCCAGCGGCTGTTGCGCCGGATGGCACGGAAGACTCCGAGCAGGCGCTGGAAGCCCAGCCCGAAGACGACGAACGGTATCCCCAACCCGAGGCAGTACGCCACGGCGAGCACCACCGCGCGGTCGCTCTGACCACTGGTGGCGGCCATGCCCATCACCGCGCCGAGGGTCGGACCGGTGCACGGCACCCAGCTGAGCGCGAAGACCGCACCGAACACGGGTGCGCCGAGCAGGCCGGCGGACGGCAGCCGGGAGATCCGGAACTCACGTTGCAGGGCGGGGATCATGCCGAGGTAGCCCAGGCCGAGCACGGTGATCAGCGCGCCGATGCCGATCTGGAGTTCGCGCTTGTAGTCGAAGAAGACCCGACCGATGCCGGCGAAGAGGATCGCGGTGGCGACGAAGACGACAGTGAAGCCGGCGATGAAGAGCAGGGTGCCGGCGAGCACCCGACCCTTGACCGCCGCCGACGGCGCCGTCCGCTCCCGGACCGCGACACCCCCGCCGGTCGTCTCGGCGGGCGCGGGAGCTGTCACCGGGCGGCGGCCCTCCAGGTCGGCGCCGGCCAGACCGGTGACGTACGACAGGTAGCCGGGGACCAGCGGGAGCACGCACGGGGAGAGGAAGCTGACCAGCCCGGCGAGCGCCGCCGCGCCGATCGCGAGCACCAGCGGCCCGCTCTGGGCCAACTCCTTGAAGGTCTCACCCATCAGTTCGGCGCCGGCTTCTCGGCCGCGACCCGCTCGACGATCGGTTGCAGGCCCTCCTGCTTGACGGCGGCGCGGATCACCACCGCGACCCGGCCCTCCCGGTCGAGCACCACTGTCGCCGGGACGGTGTTCGGCGGGATGTCCAGGTCGAGTGCCAGACGGCTGGACGGGTCGAAGAGGCTCGGATAGGTGACCCGGCCCTCCTCGAACGCCTTGGCCTTGTCCCGCTGGTCCTGCACGTTGATGCCGAGGAAGCTCACCCCGGAGCCCTTGGTGGCCTGGTAGGTGGCTTCCAGGTCGTCGGCCTCGGCGCGGCACGGCGCGCACCAGGAGCCCCAGAAGTTGACCACCACGACCTGGCCGCGGGCCTGGTTGACGTCGTAGGTGCCGCCGGTGAGCAGCTCACCGGCGAGTTTCGGAGGGGCCGAACGCTGGTCCGGTGCGCACTCGATGATGCCGTCGGAGGTGGTCGAGCAGGTCTTCTCCTGCCCCTTCGACGACGTGCAGCCCACCAGCGCCACCGCTGCGACGGCGGCGAGCAGACCCGCGGTCCACCTCCGGGCGGTCATCAGGCCCCCTTGGCCGTCCGGGCTGTCGCGGAGAGGGCGATGAGGTGCGCGGCCGGCTCGCTGTAGCCGATGCCGACCACCTTCGCGCCGTCGAAGTGGAACGAGGTGAGGCTCGCCAGCCCGCACTGCCGCTTGCGCGGGTCGTGCCACAGCCGCTTGCGTTCGACGTGGCGGCGCAGCGTCCAGATCGGGAGCTGGTGCGACACCAGCACGGCCTCGCGGCCCTCGGCGGCGACCCGGGCGGCGTGCACGGCGGCGAACATCCGCTCGGCGATCACCCGGTACGCCTCACCCCAGGACGGCGTCACCGGGTCGCGCAGCACCCACCAGTTGCGCGGGTCGCGGAACGACCCGTCACCCGGGGAGACCTTCTTGCCCTCGAACCAGTTGGCGCTCTCGATCAGCCGCTCGTCCACCCCGACCGGCAGCCCGAACTGGGCGGCGATCGGCTCGGCGGTCTGCTGGGCGCGCTCCAGCGGACTGGCCACCACGTGCACGATCTCCCGATCGGCCAGCCCCTGCGCGGCGGCCTTGGCCATCTGCACGCCCAGCTCGGACAGGCGGAAACCGGGCAGCCGCCCGTACAGGATCTGGTCGGGGTTGTGCACCTCGCCGTGCCGGAGCACGTGGACCACCGTCTTGCTCACCGTTTACGACCCCCCGTGACCAGCCGCCGCCGCCGCGTTCGCCGCCGTGGGCAGCGCTGCGGCGATGTGCTCCAGAGCGGCGTCGTCGAGCGCCGCCGACACGAACCACGACTCGAACGCGCTCGGCGGCAGGTAGACGCCGGCGGCGAGCATCGCGTGGAAGAACGCCTTGAACGCCGGCACCTGCTGGGTGCGGGCGCTGTCGTAGTCGACCACATCGGCGTCGGTGAAGAAGATCGAGAACATGCTGCCCGCGTACGACAGCCGGTGCGGGACCCCGGCGGCGGCCAGCGCGTCGGACGCGAGCTTGCCCACGACGGCGGCCGTGTCGTCGAGGCGCTGGTACAGCGCGTCGTCGGCGAGACGCAGCGTGGCCAGGCCGGCGGCGCACGCGAGGGGGTTACCGGAGAGCGTGCCGGCCTGGTAGACCGGGCCGGCCGGGGCCAGCCGCGCCATGATGTCCGCGCGGCCACCGAAGGCCGCGGCGGGCAGGCCACCACCCATGACCTTGCCGTACGTCCACAGGTCGGCGTCGGAGGGGTCGAGGCCGTGCCACCCGGCGCGGGAGACCCGGAACCCGGTCATCACCTCGTCGACCACCAGCAGGGCGCCGTGCGCGTGCGCGATCCGGGCTAGCTGCTGGTTGAACCCGTCGCGGGGGGCGACCACGCCCATGTTGCCGGCGGCGGCCTCGGTGATCACCGCGGCGATGTGCGGGCCCTCGGCGGCGAACGCCTCCTCGACGGCCCGGATGTCGTTGTACGGCAGCACGATCGTCTCGCTGGCCGCCGCGCCGGTCACGCCGGGCGAGTCGGGCAGGCCCAGGGTCGCCACGCCGGAGCCGGCGGAGGCGAGCAGCGCGTCGACATGGCCGTGGTAGCAACCGGCGAACTTGACGATCTTGGAACGGCCGGTGAAGCCGCGAGCCAGCCGGATCGCCGACATGGTGGCCTCGGTACCGGAGTTGACCAGGCGTACCTGCTCAACCGGCGTCCGGTCGACGATCTCGGCGGCCAGCTCCACCTCACCCGGGGTGGGCGTGCCGAAGCTGGTGCCCCGGGCGGCGGCGGCCTGCACGGCCTCCACCACCTCCGGGTGGGCGTGCCCGAGGATCAGCGGACCCCACGAGCAGACCAGGTCGACGTAGCGGCGACCGTCGGCGTCGTACAGCCACGGGCCCTCGCCACGGACCATGAAACGTGGGGTGCCGCCGACCGCCTGGAAGGCGCGCACGGGGGAGTTGACCCCGCCCGGCACGATGGCGCGGGCGCGGTCGAACAGGGCCTCGGAAGCCGGCGCGTCGGCCGGGTAACGGCCTCTTCCGGCGGAAACGATGTCGGTCACGATGCCGCCATTGTGTCAGCGACGGACGGTCAACCAGCAGCCACCCCGGGCCGGGGTTACCAGGCTCACCCGCTGCCGGCGCCCGTCACCAGCCCCGACACCTGCCGGCCGGCGGCTCGCGGCCTCAACAGGCCGGGTCAGCTGGATCGCGCTAGGCTGACCGGGTGGATCGTGCCGAACTGTCCATCACGCTACACCGGACGGGCGACGAAGCAGTGCTGCGCCTGGCCGGTGAGATCGACATGCTCACGGCCGCCCAGCTCAGCACCGTCGTCAACGAGGTGCTGGCCGATCCGCCCCCGCGGATCGTGCTCGATCTCGGCGGCGTCACCTTCTGCGACTCGCAGGGCCTGGGCACGCTCGTGGTGCTCAGCCGCAAGGCCAGTCACGCGCAGAGCCTGCTGATGCTCACCCACGTCGGCGACTTCCTGATCCGCGTCCTGGACATCACCGGCCTGCGCAGCGCCCTGATGATCCGCAACGACCAACCAACCGGCTGACCCCCACCCGGCCCCACCTCCCGCCGGTTCCCGGGGTTGACCATGAAGTTATTGGCAAATTCTGTCCCATTTGTCGGCAATAACTTCATGATCAACTCGGGTCGGGGCCGGGGGTCGGTTACTGGGTGGGGATGTCGCGGGTTTGGAAGGTGCGCAGGGCCAGGGCCAGGAGGGCTGCGGTGATCACCGTGAGGGCCACCAGGGGGGTGGCCGTCCAGTTGTCGCCCAGGACCTGGGGGGTGTGCGTGAACGGGGAGACGTCCAGCGCCCACTGGCTCAGCTTCAGCACCGCGCCGATCTGACCGAGCAGCAGGCAGCCGGCGAGCACGGCCCAGGCCGCCGAGGAGAACCGGGGCAGCCAGCCCACCAGCAGCGCGGCGAGCCCGGCGAGCACCCACACCGCCGGCACCTGTGCCAGCCCGACGCCGAGCAGCCGGAGCAGCTCACCACCGACGTCGCCCACGCTGAGACCGTACGACAGCCCGGTCGCGAGCCCCGCCACGGCCAGCACCACCACCGGGCCGAGCAGCGCGAAGAGCAGGTGCGCCGCCAGCCAGCGGGACCGGCTCACCGCCGTGGCGAGCAGCGGCTCGGCCCGCCCGGCGGTCTCCTCGGCCCGCGCCCGCAGTGCGGCCTGGATGCCGTACCCGGCGGCGGCCAACGCGGTCAGGCTCAACGAACTCCCGAGGTACGCCTCGGCAAGCGTCGCCGTGCCGCCCAACCGGGCCAGGATGTCGGCGACCTGCTGGTTGCCCTGCACCGCGTCGGCGGCCGCGTCGGCCGCGCCACCCAGCACCAGACCGAGCAGCCCGAAGCCGAGCGTCCAGCCGAGCAACTGGCCCCGGTGCAGCCGCCAGGCCAGGCCGAACGGACCGGCCAGCCGCGGACCCGCGGTGGCCGGGCCGAGTCGTGGCGGCAGCACCCCCGCGCCGAGGTCGCGGCGCACCGAGATCGGGTACGCGACGAGCGCGACCACCGCGGCGAACAGCACCGGCAGCAGGAGCACCCACCAGCGCTCACCGGCGAAGGCCCGCACCCGGGGCGCCCAGCCCAGCGGCGAGACCCAGCTCAGCCACTCGGCCTTTCCACCGGCGCCGCCGGACCCTCCGGCGTCGCCCGCCAGCCGCAGCACGAAGGCCAACCCGAGCACGCCCAGGCCGATGCCGCGCGCCCCGCCGGCGCTTTCGGTGAGCTGCGCGGCGAGACCGCCGACAGTGGCGAAGGCGACGCCGGTGAGCGCCAGGCCGGCACCGAAGATCAGCGAGCCCGCACCGGGCAGACCCGCGGCGACCAGGCCGCCGGCGATGAGCAGGCCGAGAAGCACATTCGCGGCGTACGTCACCAGCAGCGCCGCGGTCAGACCCGCGTACCGGCCGAGGACCGTCGCGCCGAGCAGTTCCCGCCGGCCGGCCTCCTCCTCGGTGCGGGTGTGCCGCACCACCGTCAGCAGGCTGGCCAACGCGGCGACCAGCACCAGGATGCCGGCCCGCTGGACGGTGAGCGCGCCGATGCTGTCGCCGAACACCGGGCCGAGCAACGCGACGATCGACGGGTTGCTCGCCGTGTTGGCCAGGTACGCGGCCCGCTCGTCGGCGGTCTGGTACAGCTCGGCGTACGCGCTGGCGTAGCTGGCCGGCAGCACGGCCAGCAGGAGGATCCAGATCGGCAGCACGACCCGGTCCCGCCGCAGGATCAGCCGCACCAGGTGCCGGGTGCCGGTGAAGGCGCTCATGACCGCACCTGCTCGGCCTGGTAGTGCCGCAGGAACAGCTCCTCCAGCGTCGGCGGCTGGCTGGTCAGGCTGCGTACGCCGATCTCGGTGAGCCGGCGCAGCGCGGCGTCCAGCGCGGCGTCCTCCACGTCGAAGCGCACCCGCTGCCCGTCCACCCGCAGGTCGTGTACGCCGCCGAGCTGACCCAGGCCGTCCACCGACCCGGTCACTTCGGCCTGGATCGAGGTGCGTCGTAGGTGCCGCAGCTCGCTCAGGGTGCCGGTTTCCACGTCCCGCCCGTTGCGGATGATCGTCACCCGGTCACAGAGCGCCTCCACCTCGGCCAGGATGTGGCTGGAGAGCAGCACCGTGCGACCGTCGGTCCTGGCCCGGCGCACCCAGTGCTGGAAGACCTCCTCCATGAGCGGGTCCAGGCCGGAGGTCGGCTCGTCCAGGATGAGCAGTTCGACATCCGACGCGAGGGCGGCCACCAGGCCGACCTTCTGCCGGTTGCCCTTGGAGTACGCCCGGCCCTTCTTGCGGGGGTCCAGCTCGAAGGAGTCGAGCAGTTCGGCTCGGCGGGCCGGGTCGAGGCCGCCGCGCATCCGGCCGAGCAGGTCGATGACCTCGCCCCCGGAGAGGTTGGGCCAGAGCGTCACGTCGCCCGGCACGTACGCCAGCCGGCGGTGCAGGGCCACCGCGTCGCGCCACGGGTCGCCGCCGAGCAGTCGGACGTCCCCCGCGTCCGTCCGCAGCAGCCCGAGCAGGGCCCGGATGGCCGTCGACTTGCCGGCGCCGTTCGGGCCGAGGAAGCCGTGCACCTCGCCGGCGCGGACGGTCAGGTCCAGACCGTCCAGCGCCCGGGTCCGGCCGAAGGTCTTGACCAGGCCGGACACCTCAATCGGAGTTTCCATATATCGGAAGCTACACTCGTTTCACAAAGTTGTGAAGACAGTGAGAGTCGGGGCACCATCGGTGCCCACGAACCGCGCAGGGAGGGACCGCCATGGCAGCCGACGACGGCCACGACCCCGTGCACCTCTTCGTCGAACGGATGGCCCTCACGTTCGCCGAGGTCGGCTTCCCACGGATGGCCGCCCGGGTGTTGTTCACCGTGATGAGCGCCGACGACCCCCTGACCGCCGCCGAGATCGGCGAGCGGCTCGGCGTCAGCGCGGCGGCGGTCAGCGGCGCGGTCCGCTATCTCACCCAGTTCGGCATGCTGATCCGCGAGCCCGTCCCCCGGTCCCGCCGCGATCGCTACCGGATGCCGGAGAACCCCTGGTACGAGGGGACCATCACCAAGACCGCGATCTACAAGACGTTCATCGACGTAGCCGAGGGCGGAGTAGCCGCCCTCAACGGCCCCGAGACACCGGCCGGCGAACGGGTCGCCGAGATGCGCGACTTCTTCATCTTCGTCCAGGAGGAAATTGACTCGCTGGGCGAACGCTGGCGGGTCCGCCGGGCCCAGACCGGCCATCTGCGCCCCGGCGAGGGCTGACCGGCCCGGTCAGGCGGAGCTGCCCCAGCGGGCCTGCTCAAGCAGCTCCACCGCACGCCTCTGCGACTCCTCGTCGTCGGAGCGGAGCAGGGTGGTCGCCTCGTCGACCGCGTCGGTGAGCCGCCGCCACTGCGTGTCACGCTCGCGCACCAGGTCCGACTGGGCGGCCAACTGCCGGGTCTTCACCCACAGCTCGACGAAGACCGACACCTTGGCCCGCAGCACCCAGGGGTCGAACGGCTTGGTCAGGTAGTCCACCGCGCCCACCTGGTAGCCCCGGAGCGCGAGCTGGGCGTCCCGGTCGGCGGCGGTGAGGAAGATGATCGGCACGTGCCGGGTCCGCTCCCGGCGCTTGATGTGGCTGGCCGTCTCGAAGCCGTCCATGTCCGGCATCTGCGCGTCCAACAGGATCACCGCGAAGTCGTCCACCAGCAGCTGCTTGAGCGCCGCCTCGCCGCTCTCCACGGCCACCGACTGCACCGGAAGGCCCTGCAGGATCGCCTCCAGTGCCATCAGATTCTCGCGGCGGTCGTCCACGAGCAGCGCCTTGGCCATCTGGGTCACGAAGTCTCCTCGGTCCGGCCGCCGCTGATCCAGGACGACATCAGCTCGATCAGGTCGTCCAGGTCGACCGGCTTGGTGATGTAGTCGCTTCCGCCGGCCGCCAGCGCGGACTCGCGGTCACCCGGCATCGCCTTCGCGGTCAGGAAGACGACCGGAAGATCGGCGAACCGGTGGTTACGGCGAATCTGGCGGGTCGTCTCGTATCCGTCCTGGTCCGGCATCATGGCGTCCATCAGCACGATGTCCACCTCCGGGTGCTCGGCCAGCAGGCGGACGCCGTCCGCCCCGTTGTCCGAGTACAGCACGGTCATGCCGTGCAGCTCCAACGCGCTGGTCAGAGCGAAGACGTTGCGGACGTCGTCGTCCACGATCAGCACTGTGGCGCCGTCCAGCTGACGGGTGGCCGGTGCCTCGGGCCGCGCCGGCAGCAGCTCCAGCGGCGGCATCAGCAGCGACGACGGCAGGCCGGCGCGCTGCGGTGACGGCGCCTGGGGCGCGACCACCGCGTCCGGAGCGAGGACCTGCGGCACGAACAACGTGAACGTCGAACCCTGTCCGGGCGCCGACGACACCGTGATGGTGCCGCCGATCAGCCGGGCCAGGTCACGGCTGATCGACAGCCCCAGGCCGGTGCCGCCATAGCGACGGCTGGTCGTGCCGTCCGCCTGCTGGAACGCCTCGAAGATGATCGACAGTTTGTCGTCGGAGATGCCGATGCCGGTGTCGATCACCGTGAACGCGATCACCTGCTGGGCGTTGGTGAGCGCCGGCACGTCGAAGACCGCGTTCTCGGCCGCCGGGGCGATCCGCAACGTCACCGCGCCGTTGTCGGTGAACTTCACCGCGTTGGAGAGCAGGTTGCGCAGGATCTGCTGCAACCGCTGCGCATCGGTGACCAACGCCGGCGGCAGATCCTTGCTGACCCGTACCTGGAAGTCGAGGTGCTTCTCCTCGGCCTGCGGCGCGAACGCCTGCTCCACGTAGCCACGGATCTCCGCGAAGCGGATCTCGGTGGGCTCGACGTCCATCCGGCCGGCCTCGATCTTGGACAGGTCCAGGATGTCGTCGATCAGCGAGAGCAGGTCCGAACCGGCGCTGTGGATGGTCCGGGCGAACTCGATCTGCTTCGGGTTGAGGTTCTGCTCCGAGTTCTCGGCCAGCAGCCGGGCCAGCAGCAGCAGCGAGTTCAGCGGCGTACGCAGCTCGTGGCTCATGTTGGCCAGGAACTCCGACTTGTACGCCGAAGCCCGCGTGAGCTGCTGCGCCTTCTCCTCCAGGCCCAGCCGGGCCAGCTCGATCTCCCGGTTCTTGGTCTCGATGTTGCCCTTCTGCTCGGAGAGCAGGGTGGCCTTCTCCTCCAGCTCGGCGTTGGTGCGCTGCAACTCCGCCGACTGCTCCTGCAACTCGTGCGCGAGCCGCTGCGACTGGGCCAGCAGCTCCTCCGTACGCCGGTTGGCCTGGATGGTGTTGACCGCGATGCCGATGGTGAGCACCAGCCGCTCCAGGAACGACAGGTGCAGCTCGGAGAACGCGGCCACGCTGGCGAACTCGATCACCCCGAGCAGCTCCCCCTCGAACAGCACGGGGAGCACCACCAGGTCGGACGGGGGTGTCTCGGCCAGGCCGGAGCGCAGCGTGAGGCGGCTGTTCGGGGAGGCGCTGACCCGGATCGTCCGGCGCGAGAGGGCGGTCTGACCGACCAACCCCTCACCCGGGCCGAAGGTGACGTCGTGCCCGCGCGCCACGTACCCGTACGACGAGGTCAACCGCAGCCGCATGCTGCCGTCGGTGTCGTCGGCCAGGAAGAAGGCGCCGAGCTGGGCGTCGACCAGCGGGGTCACCTCCATCATGATCATGCGGCAGACCTCGCCCAGGTCCCGCTGGCCCTGCAGGAGCCCACCGATGCGGGCCAGGTTGGAGTCCAGCCAGCCCTGCTCGGCGTTCTTCTTGGTCGTCTCCCGGAGGGTGACGATCATCTGGTTGATGTTGTCCTTCAGCTCCGCGACCTCGCCCTGCGCCTTGACCGCGATCCGCTGGGTCAGGTCGCCCCGGGTCACCGACGTGGACACCTGGGCGATGGCCCGCAGCTGGGTGGTCAGGGTCGAGGCGAGCTGGTTGACGTTCTCGGTGAGGTCGCGCCAGGTGCCGGAGACACCCTTCACCTGGGCCTGACCGCCCAGCTTGCCCTCGATGCCGACCTCGCGGGCCACCCGGGTCACCTCGTCGGCGAACGACGACAGCTGATCCACCATCGTGTTGACAGTCGACTTGAGTTCCAGGATCTCGCCCTGCGCGTCGACGGTGATCTTCTGGCTCAGGTCACCCTTCGCCACGGCCGTGGTCACCGAGGCGATGTTGCGGACCTGGCTGGTCAGGTTCGACGCCATGGAGTTCACGTTGTCGGTCAGGTCCCGCCAGGTGCCGGAGACGCCCTTGACCTGCGCCTGGCCGCCCAGCTTGCCCTCGGTGCCCACCTCACGGGCCACCCGGGTCACCTCGTCGGCGAACGACGACAGCTGATCCACCATCGTGTTGACGGTCGACTTCAGCTCCAGGATCTCGCCCCGCGCGTCGACGGTGATCTTCTGCGACAGGTCACCCTTCGCCACCGCCGTGGAGACCTGCGCGATGTTGCGCACCTGGGCGGTCAGGTTCGACGCCATCGAGTTCACGTTGTCGGTCAGGTCCCGCCAGGTGCCGGCGACCCCGCGCACCTGCGCCTGGCCGCCGAGCTTGCCCTCGGTGCCCACCTCACGCGCGACCCGCGTCACCTCGTCGGCGAACGACGACAGCTGATCCACCATCGTGTTGACGGTCGACTTCAACTCCAGGATCTCGCCCCGCGCGTCCACCGTGATCTTCTGCGACAGGTCGCCCTTGGCCACCGCCGTGGTCACCGACGCGATGTTGCGGACCTGGCTGGTCAGGTTCGACGCCATCGAGTTCACGTTGTCGGTCAGATCCCGCCAGGTGCCGGAGACACCCTTCACCTGCGCCTGACCGCCCAGGTTGCCCTCGGTGCCCACCTCACGGGCCACCCGCGTCACCTCGTCGGCGAACGACGACAACTGGTCGACCATGGTGTTGACGGTGTTCTTCAGCTCCAGGATCTCGCCCTGGGCGTCGACGGTGATCTTCTGCGACAGGTCACCCTTCGCCACTGCGGTGGAGACCTGGGAGATGTTGCGGACCTGGCTGGTCAGGTTGCCGGCGAGCTGGTTGACGTTCTCGGTGAGGTCCCGCCAGGTGCCGGAGACGCCGCGCACCTGCGCCTGACCACCGAGCTTGCCCTCGATGCCCACCTCACGGGCGACCCGCGTCACCTCGTCGGCGAACGACGACAACTGGTCCACCATCGTGTTGACGGTGTCCTTCAGCTCCAGGATCTCGCCCTGCGCCGCCACGGTGATCTTCTGGGAGAGGTCACCGCGCGCGACAGCCGTGGAGACCTGCGCGATGTTGCGGACCTGGGCGGTCAGGTTCGACGCCATCGAGTTGACGCTGTCGGTCAGGTCCTTCCAGGTGCCGGCCACGTTCGGCACCTCGGCCTGGCCGCCCAGCTTGCCCTCGGTGCCCACCTCGCGGGCCACCCGGGTCACCTGCTCGGCGAAGAGCCGCAGCGTGTCGGTGAGGTAGTTCATCGTGGCGGCCAGCTCGGCGACCTCACCGCGCGCGCCGACCGTGATCTTCTGCGACAGGTCGCCCTTGGCCACCGCCGTCGCCACCTGCGAGATCGATCGCACCTGGCCGGTCAGGTTCGACGCCATGGTGTTCACCGAGTCGGTGAGGTCCTTCCAGGTGCCGGCGACGCCCCGGACGTCGGCCTGGCCGCCCAGCTTGCCCTCGGTGCCCACCTCACGGGCCACCCGGGTCACCTCGTTGGAGAACGACGACAGCTGGTCGACCATCGTGTTCACGGTGCGCCCGATGCGCAGGTACTCACCGCGCAGCGGCCGACCGTCGATCTCCAACGCCATGTGCTGGGACAGGTCGCCGTCCGCGACCGCCACGATCACCCGGGCGATCTCGGTGGTGGGCCGGCCCAGGTCGTCGATCAGCGAGTTGATCGCCCGCTGCCCCTCCGCCCAGGAGCCGTCCAGCCCCTCGTCGTCGAGTCGCTCGGTGAGCCGGCCGTCCCGACCGACGATCCGGCTGATCCGCCGCAGGTCCAGGTACTGCCGCTCCTGGAGCGAAACCACCTCGTTGAAGGCGTCCGCCACCTCGCCGGCCTTGCCGGCACGGCGGGGCAGCCGGACCTTCAGGTCGCCGCGACCGATCCGTCGCAGCGCCTCGGTCAACTCACCGAGGAGCGCCTCGTGGTCGGGCGCGGACGGATCCGCGACCGACTGCTTCGCCGTGGTCATCATTCCTCGCTCAGCTCGGGGGGCCCGTGCCCGTACGGACACACCGGCACCCCATATTGTGCCCGCGCGCGCCGTAGTGCCAGGGTGCGCGACCCGCCGATCGGCCCTGGTGGCCTCCGCGATCCCCCCGGCGACGCCCAACCCGGCACAGACCTCGCCGAGTGGCGCTGGTCACCGGAGGGATCGCGTGGCCGACCCCGAGTTGGCGGGACGCTGCCAGGCCCCGTCGTCACCGGTGCGGGCCTTTCGCGCCCAGCCCGCCGACACGCACCCGCCGCACTCCGCCGACCGAGGCCCGCCCCGCCGATCGCGCATCGGCTTGGCACCCGACGGGGGAACGGTGGAGGATACGGGGGTGTCAGCCGAGGCGGGGGCCGCGACGGCCGGGGCCGAAAGCGGGGCCGTCCGGCGTGTCCGCCTGCCCGCCGACCGCCGTACGCCCGCCGCCGCCCGCGCGGTCGTCCGCTCCGTCCTCGCCGAGGCGCACCTGGACGACCTGGTCAACGAGGCGCTGCTGCTCACCACCGAGCTGACCACCAACGCCGTCGAGCACGCCGGCACCGAACTGGACATCGAGGTCGTCGCGGACGGCGTCGGGCTCTCCGTGACCGTCTCCGACTTCGCGCCCAGCTCGGGCAACGACGAGCTGACCGTCGGCACCCGCAACGACGCGACCGAGATCAACGAGGTTTCCGTACGCGGTCGCGGACTGCTCCTCGTCGACCACTTCGCGAGCCGCTGGGGCACCACGTACCTGCCCACCGGCAAGGGCGTCTGGTTCCGGTTGGACCGTCCCGGCGCCGAGCCGGTGGCCGGGGCCAGCTCCGGCGGCACGTCGATGGCCGGCAACCCCGAGGCCGTCGACAGCTCGGCGCCGAGCGCCGGCGCGATGAGCGAACTCATGCAGACCGCCCCCGACGTGTACGCGGACGACCCGCTGCCCGACTTCGCCGCCAGCCTGCTCAGCCGGGTCGCCGAGATGGTCGGCGCGGCCGGCGGCGCGATCCGACTGGACCGGGGCGACGGTCAGGGGCGACAGTTGCTGGCCCGTTTCGGCCGGCAGCCCCGCCCCGACAGCGAGCTGCTCCGGGTGCCGCTGACTGTGCACCGCCCGTACGCCGGGGAGCTGGAGCTGGACGCCGCGCCGTCGGCGTACGCCCGACCGCTGGCGGTGCTCACCGCCGAGCGCCTGTCGCTGCACCTGGAGAACGACCGGCTGCGCCGGGCGGACGTACGCCGCCAGGCGTGGTTGACGTTCCTGGCCGAGGCGAGCGAACTGCTGGCCCAGTCGCTGGACGTCGAGCTGACCATGGCGCTGATCCCGCAGTTGGTGGTGCCCCGCCTCGGCCAGTGGTGCGCGGTGCACACCACCGACGAGTGGGGCCGACTGCGGCTGGCGGCGGCCAGCCACGCCGACGAGTCGATGCTGCCGCAACTGCACAAGGTGCTGGCCGAGACCGGCCAGGACTCCATCCAGGCCCGGCTGCGCGAGGCGACCCGCAGCGCGGCGCAGATCCCGCTGGGCGGGCCGATGGAGGGTTTCGCGGTCCCGCTGATCGCCCGCGGCCAGCGGCTCGGGACCCTGGCGGTGGGCCGGCACCAACGGCACCGGCACGACCCGGACGAGGTGGCGGTGCTGGAGGACGTGGCCCGGCGGGCCGCGCTGGCGATCGAGAACGCCCGCATCCACGCCGAGCGCCGACGGGTCGCGCAGACACTCCAGCACTCCCTGCTGCCGCCCGTCCTGCCCGTGGTGGACGGCATCGGCTTCGCCGCCGAGTACGTGCCGACCGGCGACGACGCCGAGGTGGGTGGCGACTTCTACGACGTGGTGCCGCTGCCCGACGGGCGCTGGCTCGTGGTGATCGGGGACGTCTCGGGCAAGGGCGTCCAGGCGGCGGCGGTCACCGGACTGGTCCGCGACGTGATCCGGGTGCTGGTCGGCGACGGCAAGCCGCTGCCGGAGGCGCTGGCCCGGCTCAACGAGACGCTTGTCGAGCGGGGTGGCGGCCGGTACTGCACGCTGGCCCTGGCGGCGGTCGGGCCGGGTGACGGTGACCGCCTGGACGTCTCCCTGCACCTCGCGGGGCACGACCGGCCGGTGCTGCTGGCCGGTGGAGGCGGCGCCCGGTTCGTCGGCACCGGCGGCACGGCGCTGGGCCTGCTCGACACGATCACCTCGCCGACCGCCGAGATCACCCTCGCCCCGGGTGACTCGCTGATCTTCTACACCGACGGGGTCACCGAGCGGCGGCGCGGCCGGGAGCTGTTCGGCACCGACCGGCTGCGGGACGCGGCAGCGCCGTTGGCCGGCTACTCGGCCGACGTGGTCGCCGCCCGCCTACGCGCCGCCGCGATCAACTTCTCGGTCGAGCCGCCCCGGGACGACATCGCCGTGCTGGTGCTGCGCAACGACGCGGCCTGACGCCGACACGCCCGATCCCGGGTCACAGGCCGCCGGGGAGGCGGCCGGGGGCGAGGCGGTGCTCCGGGTCGAGGTGTTCCTTGGCGGCCCGGAGCCGGGCCAGGCCGGCCAGCTCGCCCCACA
This sequence comes from Micromonospora sp. NPDC049114, assembly GCF_040648635.1. Taxonomy (NCBI): domain Bacteria; kingdom Bacillati; phylum Actinomycetota; class Actinomycetes; order Micromonosporales; family Micromonosporaceae; genus Micromonospora; species Micromonospora sp. NPDC049114. The sequence continues at coordinate 1,177,187 of NZ_JBEZEA010000001.1, forward strand.
GGTCGACGGCCTGGCGCACCGCCGCGGGGGCGGAGACGACCACGCAGCGACCCTGCCGGGCCAGCAGCACGCCACGGACCGCGGCCAGGATGGACGCCACCCGGTCGGGTGCCACCGCGCCGGGCAGGGCTGCATGCACCACGCCCATCCCGGCCGAGCCCCGCACCGGCACGGGGGCGCCGGCCGCGTCCCGCAGCGCGTAGACGGCGGCGTGGAGATCGCTGATCGGCACCTCCAGGCGCAGCGCCGTGTCGCCGGGCGCGAACGGGTAACGCCGCCACCACGGCGGGGCGGAGTGGGCGACCGTCGCCTCGCCGTGCAGCAGCCCGACCAGCCGCTCAGCGCGCTCGGTGACCTCGGCCGGGCCACCCTCCAGCAGCACGACCAGGCTGCCCGCCCGGGACGGGGCGCTGGGCCGGCCGGACATCGACGGGTGGCGCTCGCGGGCGGTGGCGGCGGGATGGCCGGGCGGGTAGGCGGTGCGCGGCCGGGGCGGCCCGCCGGGCAGGTCCAGCTCGATGGCCGCCGGCTCGAGTCGGGCGGCGAGAATCACCCGGACCAGGTCGTGGACCTCCAGCGGCGTCCACACCGGACGCGACACCCAGAGCCGGGTGGCCGGCACCGGCTGCACCCGCAGGCTCGCCGAGACGAGCACGCCGAGGGCGCCCTGCGAGCCGCAGAGCAGGCGGGCCAGGTCGAGCCCCGGTGCGCCACCACCGGCGCTCACCAATTCACCGTCGGCGCCCAGGTAGCGGACGCCGAGGAGCTGGTCGCACGGGCTGCCGTGGCGGTGCCGGAGCGGCCCGGCCTCCCCGGCCGCGAGCACCCCGCCCAGCGTCGCGCCCGGCGACGGGGCGTCCATCGCGAGCCGCTGCCCGGTGCGCTCCAGAGTGGCCTGCACCGCCCGCAGCGGGGTGCCCGCACCCACCTCGGCCACCGGAGCGCCCACCGGCTCGTGGCCGATACCCGCCAGCCGGCCGGTGTCGAGCATGATGTCGACCTGTGTGGGGGTGGCACCCCAGTCGATCTTCGTGCCGGCGCCTCGGGGCACCACCGCCAGGTCGTGCACGGCGGCCAGCCGCAGCACCTCGGCTGCGGCGTGCGGGCCACCGGGCACCGCCACCCAGCGGGCCGGACGCCCGGCAACCTCGTCGGCCGGGCCGGCGAGTCGGGCGAACGGCGGACCGCAGATCGCCGTCAGTCGCCGGGTGATCTCGAGGGCTCCGGACCGACCGAGGGAACTCGCTGCTGCCGCCATGCCGGCTATCGTACATGTGTTCGAAAGCCGTGGTGATGGCCTTCGGGATGCCACTGGTCCGGCACGCAGGGTGAGCCGGCCGGTAACGTGGCCGCCGTGACCACCGAGACTGCCCCGCCCGCGGCGAAGCGGGTGCCCACCGAGCGCACCCACCACGGCGACACGGTCGTCGACGAGTACGCCTGGCTCGCCGCCAAGGACGACCCGGAGACGATCGCCTACCTGACCGCCGAGAACGCGTTCACCGAGGAGCGCACCGCGCATCTAGCCGCCCTGCGGGGTGAGCTGTTCGAGGAGACCCGTCAGCGGACCCGGGAGACGGACCTGTCCGTGCCCACCCGCAAGGGCGGGCACTGGTACTACACCCGGACGATCGAGGGGCAGCAGTACGGGGTGCACTGCCGACGCGCGGTCCGTGACGGCGAGACCGACCCGCCGGTCAGCGCGGACGGCGCACCGCTCGACGGTGAGGAGGTGCTGCTCGACGGTAACCTGCTGGCCGAGGGGCACGACTTCTTCTCGCTTGGCGCGTTCGACGTCAGCCCGGACGGGCGCTGGTTGGCGTACTCGACCGACTTCTCCGGTGACGAGCGGTTCACCCTGCGCGTGAAGGACCTGAGCACCGGCGAGCTGCTGCCGGACGAGGTGCCCGACACGTTCTACGGCACCGCCTGGTCGGCCGACGCCTCGGTGCTGTTCTACGTGACTGTCGACGACGCCTGGCGGCCGAACAAGGTCTGGCGGCACACCATCGGCTCAGCCGCCGCCGACGACGTCGTGGTCCACCAGGAGGACGACGAGCGGTTCTGGGTGGGCGTCGAGCTGACCCGGTCGGAGAAGTTCATCCTCATCGACATCCACAGCAAGATCACCAGCGAGGTGCTGGTGATCCCGGCCGGCAACCCCACCGGGGCGCCGGCCGTGATCGCGCCCCGCCGGCAGGGTGTCGAGTACGCCGTGGAGCACCACGGCCACCGCTTCCTGATCCTGCACAACGACGGCGCGGAGGACTTCGCGCTGGCGTTCACCTCGGCGGACGTCCCGGGCGACTGGGTGCCGCTGATCGAGCACACCCCCGGCACCCGCCTGGAGGCGGTCGACGCGTTCGCCAACCACCTGGTGGTGTCGCTGCGCACCGACGGGCTCACCGGCCTGCGGGTGCTGCCGGTCGGCAGCGACGACTCGTACGACATCGACTTCCCCGAGCCGCTCTACAGCGTGGGGTTGGACGCCAACCCGGAGTACCGCACGGGGCAGATCCGGCTGCGCTACTCCTCGCTGGTCACCCCCGACTCGGTGTACGACTTCGACCTGGTCACCCGACAGATGGTGCTGCGCAAGCAGAAGCCCGTGCTGCCCGGGCCGGACGGTCGGCCGTACGACCCGGCCGAGTACGAGCAGCACCGCGACTGGGCGCTCGCCGACGACGGCACGCGGGTGCCGATCTCGCTGGTCTGTCGGGTCGGTACGCCCCGGGACGGCTCGGCGCCGTGCGAGCTGTACGGCTACGGCTCGTACGAGGCCAGCATGGACCCATGGTTCTCGGTGGCCCGCCTGTCCCTGCTGGACCGGGGCGTGGTCTTCGCGGTGGCGCACATCCGTGGCGGTGGCGAGCTGGGCCGGCGCTGGTACGACCAGGGCAAGATGCTGGCCAAGAAGAACACCTTCACCGACTTCGTCGCCTGCGCCCGGCACCTCGTCAAGGCCGGCTGGACGGCCAGCGACCGGCTGGTCGCCCGGGGCGCCTCGGCCGGCGGCCTGCTGATGGGCGCGGTCGCCAACCTCGCGCCGGACGCGTTCGCGGGGATCGTGGCGCAGGTGCCGTTCGTGGACGCGCTCACGTCGATCCTCGACCCGTCGCTGCCGCTGACCGTCACCGAGTGGGAGGAGTGGGGCAACCCCCTCGACGACCCCGAGGTCTACGCGTACATGAAGTCGTACACGCCGTACGAGAACGTCGCGGCGGTGGACTACCCGGCGATCCTCGCGGTGACCAGCCTCAACGACACGCGCGTGCTCTACTCCGAGCCGGCGAAGTGGATCGCGCGGCTGCGGGCGACCGCGCCGCAGGGCGACTACCTGCTCAAGACCGAGATGGGTGCCGGGCACGGTGGCCCAAGCGGTCGCTACGACGCCTGGCGCGAGGAGGCGTTCATCAACGCCTGGGTCCTGGACCGCCTCGGTCGCGCCTGACCGGCCCCGCCGCACGTTGGCATGATCGCGCTCGATCCTGGAAGTAGTCCCCTCGACGGCTCGGGAGGCCACTGTTTCCAGGATCGAGCGCGATCATGACCGGTCAGGCGTCGTCCGGGCCGAGCCGAAGTGGTCACGGCCTAGACTTCCGGCGTGACCAGGGCAACGGAGAATGACGGCGGGTCGGCCGACGAGGTCCGCCGGCCGAGCATCGCGGTCCTCGCCCGGGACCGTCGCGTCTGGCTGATCCTCGCCGTGGTCGCCGGCCTTCTGGTGTGCTGCTGCTCGGCCGTCGTCGGCACGCTTGTCGCGCTCTCCGCCGGCCTGCTCAGCGCCTGACGCCGCCCGACGACGGCCACGGCGGGCCACCCCGGGTCAGGCCGTCCGCAGCTCGTCCACCGCCGTGCTCACCCGGAGGAAGAGCAGGCCGACGCCGACCGTCACCAGCACCGCCGCCAGGGCGCCGGCGCCGAGCCAGGCCAGCTGTTCCAGGGGTACGGCGATCGCCCGCTCCACCCCAGGTGTCTGCACGATCCGCGTGTACTGGTCGCGGGTGGCCGGATCGTCGCAGAGCGCCGCGCCGGCGTCGCAGACCGCAACCGACGACCCGCTCGTGGTGATGTTGCGAAAGAGCCCCCGGCCGAGCAGCAGGCCCACGGTGAGCGCCAGCAGGATCGCCGGCACGGCCGGGGTGAGCGCCTGCCAGGCAACCGATGCGCTGAGCGTGCTGCGGGGCACGCCGGTGGCGACCAGCGCGGCGTAGGCGCGTCGGCGGGCCACGATCCCCTCGACCAGCGCGACGATCAGGCCACCCGCCGCGATCAGCACCGCCACGGCCACCGCGGCGTCGACCAGATTCATCGTCGACAGGTAGAAGGGGTTGGTGCCCGCGTCCACCCCGGCGAGCCGGTTCTGTTCCCGTTCCGCCTCGTCCTGCGCGACGAAGTAGGCGCGCTGCGCCGCCGCGCCGGCACCGAAGATCACGGCGGCCAGCAACGCGGCGAACGTCCGGCTGCCCGCCCACGGGTCCGCCATCAGCCGACCCGCGGCGAGCAGCGCCGACGCGCCCCGGGCGTGCCGGCGCAGCAACCGTCCGCAGGTGTGCGAGATCCAACCGGTGCCGATGACCACCCCGATCATCGCGGTGAGCCCGCCCACCAGGAACAGCAGCGGCACCAGCCAGCCCAGCACCAAGCGGTTCCCGTCGACCCAGGACAGCACCGGGCGTACGGCGACGAAGCAGGCCAGCCCCAGGCCGATCAGCAGCCCGGCCCAGGGGCGTGGACCCCGCTCCCGGGCGGCCTTGCGACTGATCCCGAGCGGGCTGGTCGTGACCGTCCGCAGCATCAGGGCGGTGGCCAGCGCCGCGACCACCGGCAGACCCAGCACCACCGCGACAGCCGCGCCGGCCGACGGCAGCACGTCGGTGGGCAGGGCCAGCCGACCCTGCTCGTCCGGCCGGTGCAGCAGCTCGCGGCCGGCCAGGTAGACGCCCAACCCGGCGAGGGTGCCGAGCAGGCTGGCCAGGCCGGTCTCCAGCACCGCCAGGCGGGTGACCTGACCGGGGGTGGCGCCGGCCAGCCGGAGCGCGGCGAGTCGCCGGTCCCGGGCCGGCGCCCCGAGCCGGGCGCACTGACCGGCCAGCGCCAGCACCGGCACGGCCAGCATCAGCAACGCGAACGCCGTCCCCCCGCGCAGCCCCGGCTCACGCAGCAGCGCGTTGCGGTACTGCTCGGACTGCGCCCAGGCGTCGCCGGCCGGCTTCTGGATGGCCAGCACGGTGAGCGCCGCGAGCCCGGCCAGCGCCGCCAGCAGCGCACTGAGCGCGGTCAGCACCACCCGTGCCGTGTCGGTCCGGTTGCCGGCCAGCGCGAGCCGCACCAGCGTCGCCGGCCTCACCGGGAGCCGCCCGCCAACGGCACGTCGAGCCCCAGGCCGGTGTGGTCCACCAGGCCGTCGCGCAGCACGATCTCCCGATCGGCGTACGCGGCGATCCGGGGCTCGTGCGTGACCAGCACGACGGCCGTGCGCTGCTCGCGGGCGAGCCGGACCAGCTGGGTGAGCACCTGCTCGCCGGTGAGCGTGTCCAGCGCGCCGGTCGGCTCGTCGGCGAAGAGCACCCACGGTTCGGTGACCAGCGCCCGGGCCGTGGCGCACCGCTGCTGCTGACCGCCGGACATCTCACCCGGCCGGAGGTCGGCCAGGTCGGCCACCCCGAACCGTTCCAGCCAGGTGATGGCCGCCGTCCGTGCCTCTCGCCGCCCCGTGCCGGCGAGGAGCAGGGGTAGGGCCACGTTCTCGGCCGCGGTCAGCTCGGCGACCAGCTGCCCGAACTGGAACAGCACGCCGAACTCGGTGCGCCGCAGCCGGGACCGGGCCGCCTCCGACCAGGTGTCGATCCGGTGGCCACGCCAGGTGACCTCGCCCGCGTCGGGCCGGAGGATCCCGGCCAGGCAGTGCAGCAGGGTCGACTTGCCGCAGCCACTCGGACCGGTGACCGCGACGATCTCGCCCTCGGCCACGTCGAGCGTCACACCGCGCAGGGCGGGCGTCGGGCCGTACGCCCGAACCACGCCGCGAGCCTGGAGTTGCGTCACGCGTGCACCTCCCGGTGCCAGTCGGCGACCCGGCCCAGGGTGGTGTGCAGCCACCGCAGGTCCGCGTCGAGATGGGCGATCGCGAAGTCGGCCGCGACCACGTCGTTGAGGGTGGCGGCCGGGTCGGTCTTGACCGCCGTCAGCTCCCGCAGCCGTGCGGTGTGCGCCGCGCGCTGGGACACCAGGTACGACCGCGCCCGGTCGACGTCGGCGACCAGCAGCGCCACCACCACCTTGGCGAAGAGCGTGCTGGCCACGTACGGCATCGGTGGTTCCACAGCGGACAGCCAGTGGTCCAGCGTGGAGCGACCCTCGTCGGTCAGTTCGTACGTCGTGCGGTCGGGCCCGGAGGCGCGGTCCTGACCCGCGGTGGCCACCAGACCGTCCCGTTCCAGGCGGCCGAGGGTGGCGTAGACCTGCCCGAAGGCCAACGGCCGAGCCCGCGGCAACCGCTGGTCGTGCGCACGCTTGAGCTCATACCCGTGCCGGCTGCCCCCAGCGAGCAACCCGAGCAGCACATGCGGCGTGGACACCCCGCCCACTATTCACCCAGCGAATACCAACGTCAACCACCCCTCCCGCCCCGCCCCCTCCGGACCCTGACCCCTGGTGATCAAGAGGTTCGGGTCAGATCCGGCCCCGCTGATGACGCAAACCTCTTGATCACCGGGGCGAAAGGGGTGGGTGGACCCGGGGTTAGTGGGTTTGGGGCCAGGTGGGGGTTCGGCCGGTCTGGGTCAGGAGGTGGTCCAGGTCGGCAGTCGTGGAGGTGGGTGGCGTCGGGGTGGGGTCGGCGAAGACGCCCATCTTGCGGGCGGTCGGGCCCAACCGCTCGACCAGGGCGTGCAGCTCGGTCACCGCCTCCGGGGCGGGCTGATAGGGCTGGCCGGTCGCCACGGCGAGATCCCAGCCGTGCACGGTCAGGTCCAGCAGCGCCATGCCGCCGACGACGGTCTGCGGCAGGCCCATGCCCGGCGACACGCCCTCCAGCGTGGACGGGTCCGACCAGGCGGCGATCAGGCGGTCGGTCTCGACAGCGAACCGGTCCCGCCAGCCGTCGTCCAGGTGATCGGGTTTCTCGGCCCACTCCACCGGTCTCTTCTCGGCCAGGTCCTGGAAGTTCACCACCACCTCGAACAGGTGGTTGAGCAGATCCCGGACCACGTAGTCGCGGCACGGCGTGGGGCTGTCGAGCTGGTCGTCCGCGATACCGCGTACGACGTCGACGGTTCGCGGCGCGGCAGCCGCCAGCAGATCGCTAGTCTGAGTGGCCATACGGCCAGCGTATGAGGGTGGTCTTGAAGAAATGCGACAGCGACCGCGCGGCGACAGCCGGGGCATTCTCGACCCGGCGCGGTTGCTGCGCGAGGTCCGCTTCCGGCGGCACCTGCCGGCCGAACCGCTGCGCGGATGGGTCGAGCACTACTGGTTGATCGACTGGACGTTGAGCGCGCCGTTCGAGCAACGGGTCGTGCCGCACCCCGCCGTGAACGTGGTGTTCCGCAGCGACGGCGACGGCGACGCGGCGGAGACCGGCGAGGTGGCCGGGGTGGGCCGCGACCTGTTCCGGATCACGCTCACCGGCACCGGCCGGGTCTGCGGGATCCAGTTCCGTCCCGGTGGCTTCCACCCGTTCTGGCGTCGGCCCGTGGCCGAGCTGACCGGCCGTCGGCTGCCGCTGCCCGCCGGCCGGCTGACCCGTCCCGCCCATCCCGTCTGCGCGGGCACCGACACCGACCGCTGTCGCGCGCTCGACGCGGCGCTCACCGCGTGGGCGCCCGACCCGGACCCGGCCGCGGCGGAGGCCGTCCGGCTGGCCGAGTCCATCCGGGCCGACCGTACGGTGCTGCGCGTCGACGACTTCGCCGCGCGGCACGGCGTTCCGGTCCGCCGGCTCCAGCGGCTCTTCACCGAGCGCGTGGGGGTCGGCCCGAAGTGGGTGATCCGGCGCTACCGCCTCCAGGAGGCCGTCGAGCAGGCCGCGGGGGCTCCCCTCGACTGGGCGGGCCTCGCCGCCACCCTCGGCTACAGCGACCAGGCCCACCTGGTCCGCGACTTCACCGCAGTCGCCGGAGTGTCACCCGCCGCGTACGCCCGCTCGGTGCACTGAGCCGCGCGCAGCGACCACCGGACAGCCGTCGCCGTGCTCAGCGACGGCGCAGGACGACCACTGCGACGTCGTCCTGGATCTTGGCCGGGGCCAGTTCCACCAGCAGGCGGGCACAGAAGTCGTCCAGGTTCTCGTCCACGGTGGTGGCGACCGCCGCGAGCGCGGCCAGCCCCTCGTCGATCGTGGCGTCCCGGCGCTCGATCAGCCCGTCGGTGTAGAACACCAGGGTGGCGCCGGCCGGCAGGACGAACTCCAGGTCGGCCGGTCGGGGCGCGCGGACGCCGAGCAGCGGCGCCGAGTGCTGCACGAACTCGACCGTGCCGTTCTGGTTGAGCAGCGGCGGCAGGTGTCCGGCGCTGGCTAGCCGGACCCGCCCGCTCGGCGGGTGTAGCAACAGGACGCAGAGCGTGGCCAGTTCGTTCGGCAGCAGGGTGCGCATCAGCTCGTTGACCCGGTGCAGGATCTCGCCGGGCTGGTGCCCCTCGACGGCGTACGCCCGCACCGCGTGCCGCAGCTCGGCCATCACGGTGGCCGCATGCAGCGAGTGGCCGGCCACGTCGCCGATCGCCAGCAGGAGGTGCCCGTCGAGCATCACCAGCTCGTAGAAGTCGCCACCCACCTCGGTTTGCGCGCTGGCGGGCTCGTAGCGCACCGCGAAATCGAGTCCGGTCACCGTGGGCAGGCTGCGCGGGAGCAGGCTGCGCTGGAGGGTGACGGCGATGCGGTGCTCCTCGTCGAAGGAGCGCTGGGCCTCGACCGCCGCGGCCACGGCCTGGGCCAGCTGCACGAGGACCGGCGTTCGGGCGGTCTGGGTGGCGGTGGGGACCACCACGTACAGCGGTGCCCGGTCCTCCCGCAGTCGAGCGGCGGCCACCGTCACCGAGTCGTCCGCCGGCCAGGTGAGCAGCCCCCAGTTCGCCGGGGACTCCACCCGGACCGTGGCGCCGGTGGGCACCCCGGTGTCGTCGACGACCCACGGCACGATGGCGGCCTCGGCGCCGGGGCCGGCGCAGATGCCGGCGATGCAGTCACCGTCGAACGTCTCGGCGATGACGGCGGCGGGGCTCTTGAAGATCTGCGCGGCGCCCTCCGCCGCGACCTCGAGCAGCCGTGCGAAGGTCGACGCGGCGTGCACCGCTACTGTCGTGTCGGCGAGGCCCAGCAGCCGCTCGGCGAGCAGTTCGGCACGCTGGCGGGCCCGGTAGTAGCGCAGGACCGCCCGGGTGGTGGCGATCAGCTCCTCGGGCTCGATCGGCTCGGCCAGGTACGCGTCCGCTCCCCGGGTCAGCCCCTGGGCGCGGTCGGCGACATCGACAGCGTGCGCGGAGACGTGGATCACCGGCATCGCCGGCTGGTTCGCCTTGATCCGCTCGCACACCTCGTAGCCGCTCAGGTCGGGCAGCCGGACGTCGAGCACCACCAGGTCGATCCGCTCCGTCTCGACCCGGGCGAGCGCCTCGGTGCCGCTCTCCGCTTCGAGGACCGTGTACCCGGCCCGGGTCAGCCAACTGACCAGCAGGTAACGCTTGGTGCGACTGTCATCGACCACCAGGACTGTCGCCGGGCCGCCGTCCACGTCACGCTCCGCCGGTGGGCAGGGAGACGGTGAACGTGCTGCCCCGGCCGGGCTCGCTGGCCAGCTCCAACGTGCCCCCGAGCAGGGTCACCAGCCGCCGGGCGTACGGCAGGCCGAGGCCGGTGCCGCCGACCCGGGTCGCCCCCGGCACCTGGTAGAACTCCTCGAAGATCCGATCGTGCAGCTCGGGCGCGATGCCCGGCCCGGTGTCACTGACCTCGAAGTTCCACCTGTCGTCGCGGTGCCAGGCGCGCAGCCGCACCTCGCCGCTCGCGGTGAACTTCAACCCGTTGTGCAGCAGGTTGCGCAGCACCTGGCCGAGCAGCACCTCGTCGGTGCGGAGCACGGCCGGCGCGGTCGGCTCCTCCACGGTGAGCTCCACCCCCGGCCGGGTGGCCAGCGCCCGCATGGTGCCGCGCAGTTGGCCGAAGACCGGGCGCAGATCCACGTCCGCCCAGTCCGGCTCGATCCGGCCCGACTCGGCCTTGGCGAGATCCAGCAGTTCGTTGACCAGCCCGAGCAGGTCCTCCGCCGACGAGCGGATGAGGCCCACCTGGCGGGCCTGTTCGGCGGTGAGCGGGTCGGAGGAGGAGTCGGCGAGCAGCCGCCCCAACCCGATGATCGCGGTGACCGGGGCGCGCAGCTCGTGGCTCACGTTGGCCAGAAAGCGGCTCTTCGACTCGCTCGCGGCGCGCAGTTGGGCCGACTTCTCGTCCAGCTCGGCGTAGAGAGCGACCACGCCCCGGTTGGTCTCCTCCAGCTCCTCGGTGAGCTGGTTGTAGAGCGCCAGCACACCCCGGTTGGTCTCGGCCAGCTCCTCGTTCAGCACGGCCAGCTCGTCGCGCTGGCTGCGTACCTCGTCGAGTGCCGCGATGAGCTGGCCGTTCTGCACGGTCAGCTCGTCCAGCGCGCTGGCCGGGGCGGTGCGGCCCAGCTCCGCACGGAACTCGGCCAGCCGCTCCGGAGTCGGCGTCGGCGCGTTGGCCGGGACTCTTCGGGACATCCGTACGACCGTAACCCCCTCGGCGGTCGACACGCTGAGTGAGTCGACCAGGCGGGACACCGCACCCGACTGCGGCTCGTACCGGCCGTCGGGCAGCGGGGTCACCGGGGCCAGGTCCGCGCGGAGGTGGAACCTGCCGTCGGGTCCCGCGTCGATGTGGAACGCGACGTCCGCGCCGCCTGTCGTCCGCAGCAGGTCCCGGGCGACCTCGCTGAGCGCGGTGGCGATCCGGACCTGGTCCTGGTGTTCGAGGCCCACCACGTTGGCCACCTCGCGGCCCCGCTGGCGGATGACGAAGATGTCCTGCTCGACCCGCAGCGCCATCTGCAGCAGCGGCGGCGCGGCCGGCTCCGCGCTCATGTCCACGACCTCGCGACCAGAACGCAGGCGTCGTCGCGTCGCACGCCGGCGTCGCGCAGCAGGGCCGCCGCCATCACCAGCGGTGATCGTTCGGCGAGACCCGGGTAGTCGGTCAACCGCCAGCGGTCGACCACGCCGTCGCTGTGCATCACCAGCCGGGCGCCGGGGCTGAACGGGTACTCGTAGCCCCGGACCGTCGGCCGCTGGTGCCCGGCGATGCCGGGCAGCGACACCAGCCCCCGGCGCTTGCCGTCGCCCTCGACGATCACGCCGGTGATGTTGCCCAGGCCGGCGTAGTGCAGCACGTCGGCCGCCAGTTCGGCGACCGCGAGCGCGGCGCCGCGGGTGTGCGACATGCTCCGGTGCAGGTGGCTGACCACCGCTGCCGGCGGGCTGGCCGGGGCGTCGCGGAAGGCCGCGAGCGCCGCCTCGGTGGCGGCGGCGGCCAGCGGGCCGTGCCCCAGCCCGTCGCTGACGAGGACCTGGTGGCGGCCGTCGGCGAGGCGGACGGCGTACCCGTCGCCGCTGACCGTCTCGCCGGTAATGGGCCGGGTGAGGGCGCCGGCCCAGGAGGGTTGGGCCGGTTCGGCCGGCCAGACCTGCACGGCGAGGACGGTGCCCTGACCGGGCACGGAGTACCCGTCGAACCAGCTCGCCTGCCGCACGATGGCGCCCAGGCCGATGCCGAGCGTGCCGGTGGTGGAGTGCCCGTCGCGGGACGAGACGGCGAGGTCGGCCATGCCGGGCCCGGAGTCGATCGCCACCAACTCCACGCCGGCCTGCCCGGCGCGGCGGACCGGCCGGAGCAGCAGGACACCGTTGTCGGCGTGCTTGACGAGGTTGCTGGTCAACTCGGCGGCGACGATGGCCAGGTCGGCGATGCGCGCCGCACCCATCTCGATCTGCTCGCCGAGGCGTTCCGCTGCGCGTCGTACGGCGCTGGCGGTGCTGCCGGCCTCCACCCGGAACCAGATGCCGCTGTCGGTGACCGGGTCCCCGTTCACCGCGACCACTTGGTCACCGTGATGCGCGTGCCGGTCTCCGCCGACGTGTCGATCTCGAACTCGTCGACCAGTCGGCGGGACCCACTGAGCCCGAGGCCGAGGCCACCGCCGGTGGTGTAGCCGTCGGTCAGGGCCAGGTCGAGGTCGGCGATGCCGGGGCCGGAGTCGGCGAAGACGATCCGGACGCCCTTGCGACGACCGTTCTCCACCGTCGTCACCTCGACGGTGCCGCCACCGCCGTACACCAGGGTGTTGCGGGCCAGCTCGCTCGCCGCGGTGACCACCTTGGTCTGGTCGACGAGGGACAGCTTGACGGCGACCGCCACCGTGCGGACCAGTTGCCGGACGCGGACGACGTCCTCATCGCTGCGGACCGCCTGTGCCTGCGGCTGGCCCAGGTCGACGCCCGTGGTCACGGCGTGGCCGTCTCGGCGTCCGGATCGTCGTCGAGCTGGTGGTCGAGCTCGTCGGCGCGGGCCGCCGCGATCAGCTCCATGCCGCGCTCGACGTTCAGCGCGGTACGGATGCCGTTCAGTGACAGCCCCAGTTCGACAAGGGTGATGGCGACGGCGGGTCGCATGCCGACCACCACCGTCTCCGCGTCGAGAACCTTGGAGATCGACGCGATGGTGGAGAGCATCCGCCCGACGAACGAGTCGACGATGTCCAGCGCGGTGATGTCGATGATGACGCCGTGGCAGCCGGTGGCCACGATCCGCTCGGCGAGGTCCTCCTGGAGCTGGACCGCCGTCTGGTCGGACATGTCGAGCTGGATGGAGACGAGCAGGATGTCACCGATCTTGAGGATCGGTACGCGTTCCATCAGACGTCCCGGCGTGGTTGGCGACGGGCGGTCTCCACCCCGTTGAGCCGCAGCACGTGCCGCAGCGCGTCGGCCAGGCTCGCCTTGGTGGCGATGTCACCGAACTCGATGCCGAGCGCCACGATCGTCTGCGCGATCTGCGGACGGATGCCGGAGATGATGCAGTCGGCGCCCATCAGCCGGGCGGCCACCACTGTCTTCAGGATGTGCTGGGCGACCTGGGTGTCCACGGCGGGGACGCCGGTGATGTCGATGATCGCGTACGGGGAGCCGGTGTCGACCAGGGTCTGCAGCAGCCGCTCCATGACCACCTGGGCGCGGGCCGAGTCCAGCGTGCCGACCAGCGGGACGGCAACCACACCCTCCCAGAGCTTGACCACCGGGGTGGAGAGTTCGAGCAGCTGCTCGGCCTGGTCGGCGATCAGGCTCTCGCGGGTGCGGACGAAGCTCTCGAAGGTGAACAGGCCCAGCTCGTCGACCAGCTTGGAGAAGGCGACGTAGTCGTGCAGCGCGTCGGCGGTGCCGGACCCCTGCACCAGGTCGGCCAGCACGTCCTTGAGCGCGAAGATGCTGATCGTCGTCTCGGTGGCGGAGAAGCCCTGTCGGGCCCTGCCCCGGGACAGTTCGGAGAGCGCAGCGCGCAGTTCTGCGGCGTGCTCGGCGGACAGGTCGATCGCGCCCTGCTCACCCGCGCCGACGATGGCACGGTGCAGGTCCTCGACCTGCCGGCGCAGCTCGGCGTGACTCAGCCGGCCCCGCAGCGAGCTCGCGACGATGTCGGTCCACCGCTGCGTGACCTGCTCGGCATGCCCACCCAGCAGCGCGGCGAGCCGACCACTTTCCTCGGCGTTCAACGCCATCGTGAAACCCCCCTCGACCTGGACCGGCCGGACTCTATCACCGGGGTCTGGGCAACTACTTGCTCCGTAGCAATGGAATGATGATGGCCACCGGGTGCCGGCTCCCGTTCTTCGTCGGATCGCGTTCGTGGGATACCGTTCCCCCGATAACAGGAGGTCTGGCGAATGTCCCTGACGGTGCATACGGAACAACGCGGCGACGTGGTCGTCGTGTCGGTCGCGGGCGAGCTGGACATGGCAACCGCACCGCAGTTGCAGGATCAGATCACCGACCTGCTCGACAAGGGCCGTAACCGGCTGGTGTTCGACCTGGCGGACGTCTCGTTCTGCGACTCGACCGGTCTGTCGGTGTTCGTTCGTGCCAAGAACAGCTGTGACGAGGCCGGCGGTGTGGTGCGGTTGGCCGCTCCGCAGCGCGGGGTGCTGCGCATCCTCGAGGTGAGCGGGCTCGTCGAGGTGCTGCACACCTACCCGACGGTTGATGAGGCCGTCGCCGGCGAACCCACCCCGGCGTCCTCCTGATCGCTGTTGCGACCTACTCGTCCTCGACGTAGCGGGGACGGGCGATCGCCATGCCCGCCGTCGTCTGCACGGCGAGTGCGGCCAGCAGGAATCCGATCGGTGCCGTCCAGCCGCCGGTGACCTCGTAGAGGATGCCGACCATCAGCGGGCCGAGGGCGGCGATCACGTAGCCGGTGCTCTGCGCGAACGCGGAGAGCGCGACGGTTCCCTCGGCGGTGCGCGCACGCAGGCCGATCGTAGTGAGGATCATCGGGAACGCGCCCTGGCCGATCGCCAGCAGGGCCACCCAGAGCAGTGCGGCGCCGTGCGGGGCCAGCGCCAGCCCCAGGTAGGCCAGCGTCGAGGCGGCCGTCAGGCCGAGCACCAGCGGACGCAGGGTGGCGAGCCGGCCGGCGAGGGTGGGCATCAGCAGCGCGATCGGCACGCCGAGCGCGGTCACCCCGGCGAGCAGCAGCCCGGCCGACTCCGGCCGGTAGCCGGCATCGCGGAAGAGCTGGGCCAGCCAGCCCATGATCGCGTACCCGCTGAGTGACTGCGCCCCGAAGTAGACCGCCATGGCCCAGCCCAGCCGGGTCCGCGCCGGGCGGATCCGCGTCGGCGCGGCGACGGCCGCCGTCGGCGTCGCGCGCCGCGCGCCCGCCCGGGTCCGCAGCGCCAGCGGCACCCACGGGAGTACGGCCACCGCGGCCAGCACGGCCCAGACGCCCAGCCCGGCCCGCCAGGAGCCGAAGGCGTGCGCGATCGGCACCGCGCTGGCCGCGGCCACCGTCGTGCCCAGGGTCAACGCCATCGTGTACGCCCCGGTGACGAGGCCGGTCCGGTGGCCGAAGTGCTGCTTGACGAGCATCGGCAGCAGGATGTTGGCGACCGCGATGCCGGCCAGGGCCAGCGCGCTGGTGAACACGAAGATCCAGGCCGAGTCGGTGGCCGCCCGGAGCACCTGACCGGCGGCCAGGACGATCATGGCGACCACCAGCACCCGGGCCGGCGCGACCCGGCGGACCAGCCACGGGGTGAGCGCGCCGAGGCCGGCGAACGCGATGGTCGGCAGGGTGGTGACCAGACCGGCCATGGTGCCGGAGAGCCCCAGCCCGTCGCGGATCTCGTCGAGCAGGGCGCCGAGGCTGGTTACCGCGGTGCGCAGGTTGAGCGCGACCAGCAGCATCCCGACCAGCACGAGCGCGCCACCGGTCGCCGGGTGGGTCCGCCGGCCCGCGGAGTCGCGCGTCGGGCGGGTGTCGACGGCGGCGGGAGCGGGCGGGGCCGGAGCGGCGATGGGTGGCGGGGTCATGACCTCTAACCTACAATCATGGGATGAATTTAGGGCCGGTGATGTAACCAGTGCCACCGTCGGTCGATTCCCCCTCCGCGCCGTCGGCGCCGCCTCGCGACCAGCCCGCCGTGCCGCCCCGCGGGCACCGCGTGCGGCAGACCATCGAGCAGCTCCGGGCCCGGATCCTGGGCGGCGAGTGGCCGATCGGCGGGCGCATCCCCACCGAGCCGCAACTGGTCGCCACGCTGGGCGTCGGGCGCAACACGGTCCGCGAGGCGGTCCGCGCCCTCGTGCACGCCGGGGTGCTCGAGTGCCGGCAGGGCTCCGGCACGTACGTGGTGTCCACCGACGAGCTGGCGCCGGTGGTGGCCCGCCGACTGGGCGACGACCGGATGACCGAGGTCATCGAGGTCCGGCGCGCGTTCGAGGTGGAGGCGGCCCGGCTCGCCGCGTTGCGGCGTACACCGGAGGACCTGGTGGCCCTCGACGGCGCGCTCGCCGAGCGCGAGGCGGCCTGGCGCGGCGGCCGGGTCGACGCGTTCGTCGAGGCCGACGCGGCCCTGCACGTCGCGGTGGTCGCCGCCGCGCACAACACCATGCTCGCCGAGCTGTACGCCTCGGTCGGCACCGCCCTGCGCAGCACCGTCGCCCAGGCGATGGGCGGCGCGCTCACGCCCGAGCGCTACGTCGACCACACCCGGCTGATCGAGGCGATCCGGGCCGGCGACGCGGGCCGGGCGGCGATCGAAGCCGGCGCTTTTCTGGAGCCCGCCGCCGGGGCATAGGTTGTGCCGGACGGAAAACCGGACACCTCGGGAGTACGGATGTTCAAGGGCTTCAAAGATTTCATCATGCGCGGCAACGTCGTCGACCTGGCGGTCGGTGTCGTCATCGGCGCCGCGTTCACCGGCGTGGTCACCCAGCTCACCAAGTCGTTCCTCGAACCGCTGATCCGGGTGATCGTGCTGCTCATCACCGGCAGCGACAAGGGTCTCGCCGGGACGGCACCCGAGTTCCGCGGCATCGCGTTCGACTGGATCGCCTTCGTCAACGCGGTGATCACCTTCCTGCTCACCGCCGCTGCGCTCTACTTCCTGGTCGTCTACCCGATGAACCGGCTGGCCGAGCGGCGCAAGCGGGGCGAGGAGCCGCCGCCCTCCGCGCCCAGCGAGGAGGTCAAGCTGCTCACCGAGATCCGGGACGCGCTCGTCTCCGCCGGCCACACCACCCCCGGCCAGCAGCGCGGGGCGCTGGACGACGTGCTGGGCCGCCGCACCGAACCGCCGGCGCCGCGCTGACCCGAACGGATGCACATCGGCCCCTGCGGGAATCCCGCAGGGGCCGCGCCTTCTCGTACGTGTGTTCGATAGAGTCCGGCCATGGAGCAGCGAAAGCACTGGTGGAACGGGAAATGGGGGCGGCTGGCCCGGCGGGACGTCTTCCTGCGGGTGGACGCCGACCGCTGGCACGTCGAGCAGCGGGCCGGCGGCGCCGAGGGCATTTCCCGGTTCTACGAGTACGGCAGCGCCGACGAGGCCGAGGAGACGGTCCGGGCGCTGCTCGACGGCTCGGACGCCTGGCGGGAACTGTCCCCGCGCCCACCGGGCGGCTGGACGCTCCCGAACGGCTGAGCGGGCGGGCGGGTGGGCTGAGCCGCCGGCGGGGCGGTGACGGCGTTTAGCGGCGTTGCGCCCCGGGAACCGCTGAGGGATGGACCAGCAGGACGAGCAGCAGGCGACCATCTCGCGGATCACCACCGGGATGTCGGTGATCGACTCCGCCGGCACCGAGGTCGGCACCGTGGACCTCGTTCAGCGGGGCGACCCCAACGCGGTGACCGTGCAGACACCGACCGCGGACCCGGGCAGCAGCCTGGACGAGCTGATCGAGGCGACGGCTGTCGAGGAGCCGGACGTTCCGGCCGACCTGGCGGCGCGGCTGCTGCACACCGGCTACCTGAAGGTCTCCACCGACTCGCCGGTCGGTGCCGTCTACGTGCCGGCCGACCGGATCGCCGCCGTCGCCGAGGGCCGGGTACGCCTCTCGGTCGGCGTGGCCGACCTGCCGCCCGAGGAGTGACCCGGTCGCCCTGATCAACTCGGGTTTCCGCAAACCCGGGGCGTCACCGCAGCCCGGACACCCCGCCTTCCACGAACCCGAGTTGATCAGGGCGGGCCTCCGGGGCGGGCGGGACGGGCGCGGCTGGGCGGCGGTGGAAGAGCAGCAGCATCAGGCAGCCGGCGACCAGCCCCCAGAACGCGCCGCCCACGCCGATCAGCGTCACACCGGAGGCCGTCACCACGAAGGTGACGACTGCGGCCTCCCTGGTCGCCGGGTCGGTCACCGCCGCGGCGAGCGCCGTGGCGAGCGCGCCCAGCAGGGCCAGACCGGCGACCGCCTCGATGAGGATCGGCGGCGCGACAGCGACCAGGGCCGTGGCCACGCCGGCGCCCAGCCCGAGCAGGGCCAGCCCGAGCCCGGCGGTGACCGAGGCGACCCATCGGCGCTCCGGCTCCGGATGGGCGTCGGGGCCGGCGGCCAGCGCGGCGGTGATCGCCGCGAGGTTCACCGCGTGCCCGCCGGCCGGGGCGGCGAGCAGGCTGGCCAGACCCGTGGCCCGCAGCGCCGCGCCGAACGGCGGCCGGTAGCCGTAGCCGACCAGCACCGCCATGCCGGGCACGTTCTGCGCCGCCATCGTGACCAGAAACAGCGGGAGGGCGAGCCCGACCAGAGCGGACGCGTTCCAGGCGGGCGCGGTCAGGGCGAGCGACGGGGTCAGCGTGGCACCGCTCAGTCCGGCCGGCGGCGCGGTCAGGGCGATCGCCACCACCGCCACCAGCAGCGCGCCCGGCACGGCCCAACGACGGGCGAACCGGTGCAGCAGCAGCCAGCCGAGCACCACCGGGCCGGCCACCCGGGGCAGCTCGACGAGCGCGCGGACCGGGGCGGTGCACAGGGGCAGCAGCACTCCGGCGAGCATCGCGCCGGCCACCGGCTTGGGGATCGCGGCCACCGCCCGGCCCAGCGGTGGGAAGAGCCCGGCCGCGACGATCAGCGCTCCGGAGACGAGGAAGGCGCCCACCGCGACCGGCCAACCGCCCGTCGGCGGCCCGGTCGCCACCAACAGCGCAGCGCCGGGCGTCGACCAGGCCACGCTCATCGGGATCCGGTGCCGCCAGCCCAGCCAGGCGGCGGCGAGCCCGCACGCCACGCAGAGAGCGAGCAGGCCGGAGGCTGCCTGCGCGTCCGACGCGCCCGCCGCGCGGAGCCCGGCCAGCACGACTGTGAACGAGCTGGCGAAGCCGACCAGCGCGGTCACGACGCCGGCCAGCACCGGTTGCGCCCGTCCCGCCATCCCGACCCCCCAAGTGTTCCGTTTACGGAACGACAGTGTGTAGCACGATAGCCGGGTGCCGCAGCCACCACCAGCCCGCCGTCCGGGCCTCGACGTGGATCCCGCAGTCGTCGGCCGGCGCGTCCGTGCCCTGCGCGAGGAGCGGGGGATCTCGCTGTCCACACTGGCGCGGCTCGCCGGCGTCGGAAAGGCCACCCTCTCCGGCCTGGAGAACGGCACCCGCAACCCGACGCTGGAGACGCTCTGGGCGGTCACCGCGCAGCTCGGCGTGCCGTTCACCGCGCTGCTGGCCGAGCCGGCCGCCGAGCCCACCGTGCACGGCACCGCTGTCACCGCCACCCTGCTGGAGGTGTTCGACGACACCGACGCGACCTACGAGCTGTACCGGATGCGCGTCGCGCCCGGCATCGTGCAGATCTCCCCCGCCCATCAACCGGGCGTCACCGAACACATCACCGTGTTCGCCGGCGTACTGCGGGCCGGCCCGGCCGACGCGCCGCTGACCGCCCCGGCCGGCGGGCACCTGCGCTGGGTCTCCGACGTGCCGCACAGCTACGCGGCGGTGGGCGACGACGAGGTCGCCGCGAGCCTGCTGCTGCGCTACCCGCGCCGCTGAACCCGACTCAGTCCACCGGCGCGGGCACCGGCAGCCGGTGCCGGACCGCCCAGAGCGCCACCTCGGTACGCGACACCGAGCCGGTCTTGCGCAGCAGGTTCGACACGTGCACGGTGACCGTACGCACCGAGATACCCAGCGCCTTCGCCACCTGCTTGTTGGACATCCCGGCGACCAGGCAGCCCAGCACCTCGACCTCGCGGGCGGTCAGCTCCGGGTCGAGCGGCACGTCGACGACCGGATCGGCCGCGGCCGCCGGAGCGCGCGGCGCGGTCGGCTGACGCGGGCCGGGCAGCCGCCGCAGCAACGCCTCCGGCCCCTCCGACGCGTGCGCGGCCAGCAGTTCGGTAAGCGCGTACGGGTTGCCGCCGGTGCACCGCCAGAGCGAGGTGACCAGCCGACCGGACGGGTTGCTGCCCGCGTACACCTGGGTCAGCACCTCGGCGACCTCGGCCGGGCGCAGCGGGCCAAGATGTTGCCGGACGGCGCCGGGCACGCCGCTGAGGCGGGCCAGCGCGCGGCGGGTGAGGTCCGGTGCCACCGCGTCGGTCGGCGGTCGGCTGGCCACCACGAGCAGGGCGGGCAGGTCGGCGACCGTGGCCAGCTCCCCGACCAGGTTGACGCTGGCCGGGTCGAGCGCGTGCAGGTCATCCACGACCAGCACGGCCGGGCCGGCGCCGACCAGCAACTGGACGGTCCGCACGGCGAGGCGGAGCAGGGTGCCCGGCGCGTACCGCTCGCGGGGTGCGGTGGGCTGCTGGGCCAACCAGGCCAGCGCGTCCGACGGCAGACCGAGCCGGCTGGTGTCCCGACCGGTGAGCACCGCCGCCAGCCAGTCGTACGGGGCCGGGCCGTGCACCCGGGCGGCACCGGAGAGGATCAGCGCGGGACGCGGCGCGAAGGCGTCCACAGCGGCCGCGACCAGCAGACTCTTGCCCACCCCCGCCGCTCCGGTGAGCACCGCGACGGCGGGCGACGAGCGGCGTACGGCCGCCACGGCGGACCATGCCCGGTCGAGCTCGGCGAGCTCGCCGACGCGTCCGACCATGGACACCGGCATCATTTCTCAACCCTACGCAGTAGTGCGTAGAGACGAAGGCAGGGTGTTCTTGGCAAGCTGACACCATGACGCTGATCCTCCGCTCGGTCATCCTCAACGACATCGGCCTGGTCCGCACCAACAACGAGGACTCCGCCCTCGCCGGTGACCGCCTGATCGCCGTCGCCGACGGCATGGGCGGACTGCCCGCGGGCGAGGTGGCGAGCGAGATCGTGATCCGGATCCTGGACGAGCTGGCCCCGCCCACCGACCCGGACGAGGCCGCCGACGCCCTCCGTGCCGTGGTCAGCACCGCCAACCAGCGCATCCACGCCGCGATCACCGTCGACCCGGCCCGCGAGGGGATGGGCACCACGCTCACCGCCGCGCTGCTGGCCACCGAGACGCTGGTGCTGGCCCAGGTCGGCGACTCCCGCTGCTACCTGCTGCGCGACGGGGAGCTGACCCAGCTCACCCGGGACGACACGTTCGTGCAGGCGCTCGTCGACCAGGGCACGCTCTCCCCCGAGCAGGCCCGGCACCACCCGCAGCGGTCCCTGGTGACCCGGGCCGTGCAGGGCGCCGACACCCCGCCGGCCGTCGGCGTGCTCACTGTGGTCCCCGGCGACCGGCTGCTGCTGTGCAGCGACGGGCTCTCCGACTACGTCGAGGACGAGGCCATCGCGACGACGCTGGGCATGTACGCCGACCGCCAGCAGTGCGGCGAGCAGTTGGTGAAGCTCGCCCACCACGCCGGCGCCCCGGACAACGTCACAGTCGTCGTCTCCGACGTCACGACCCGCTGACCCACGCGGGCTGCTCGGCGGTCCCCGGGACCGGCCGGGCGGGTTCCGTCGGAGCTACTAGGTAGTTGTGCCATCTAGCTGGCACCGCTAGTGTCCGGCCTGTGGAATCGGACCGGCGCGGGCAGTGGCTGCGGGGGGTGCTCGACATCTGCGTACTGGCCCTGCTGGCCGAACGCGAGTCCTACGGCTACCAGCTCGCCCAGGCGCTCGACGCGGCGGGCGTCGGGCCGATCCAGGGCGGCACGCTCTATCCCGTTCTGCTGCGCCTGCAGAAGACCGGCCTGGTGACGGCCCAGTGGCGGGAAGGCACCGCCGGGCCGGCCCGCAAGTACTACCGGCTCACCGACGACGGGCACTCCGCGCTGCGCCAGGGCGGCACCGCCTGGCTCACCTTCGTCCGGCCGGTGAACGACATCGTCACGAAGGGGGTCGCCCGGTGAACTCCGACGACTGGCTACGCGCGCTCACGGCGGAACTGCACCAGCGCCGGGTCGCGGCCGACGCCGCCCGGCACGTGGTCGCCGAGGCCGCCACACACCTGCGTGAGGGGGGCGGGAACCCCTGGGTCGTCTTCGGCCCGCCCCAGGACTACGCGAACGCGATCGTCGAGAGCATCGGCACCGCCCCCGGGCCACGGCCCGGGCCGGTGCGGCTGCACGCGAGGGGCATCACCAAACGGTACGGCCGGCAGACAGTGCTGCGCGACGCGACACTTACCGTCCGGGCCGGACAGATCGCCGCCGTCGTCGGCGCGAACGGCTGCGGCAAGAGCACCTTCCTGCGGATCTGCGCCGGGCTGATCTCACCCGACAGCGGCGAGGTGACGGTCTCCGGGCAGCTCGGCTACTGCCCCCAGTCCGGTGGCACCGCCGACTTCCTGCTGCCCGACGAGCACTTCGTCCTGGTCGGCGCCGGCCAGGGCGTCGCCAGAGGGCCGGCCCGCCGCGCCGGCCGGGCGGCGGCCCGACAGCTGGGCTGGGAGGCGGGCGGCGCCGTGCAGGCCCGACATCTCTCCGGCGGTACCCGTCAGAAGCTCAACCTGACGATGTCCGCGCTCAGCAACCCGGACGTGCTGCTGCTCGACGAGCCGTACCAGGGCTTCGACCAGGGCACCTACGTCAACTTCTGGGACCAGCTCCGCGCGCTACGCGACGCGGGCACGGCGATCGTCGTGGTGACGCACCTGCTCAACCAACTCGACCGGGTGGACACCGTGCTCGACCTGACCCCGGCGCAACAGTCCGGGTGGCGCACGCCCGGCGTCCAGGGAGGCCACCCGTGAACCGGCTCGTCACAGTCGCCGAGATGACCCTGCGGGAACTGCTGCGGCGTCGGGGCGTACTCCTGCTGTTGTTGTTGATGCCGTTGACCTTCTACCTGATCCGGCGGGACGCCTACCTCGGGCAGTCCGTCCGCTCGCTGCTGCTCGGCGTGGGCTGGGCGGTGAGCACCGCCGCGCTGTTCGCCACCACCGCCGCGCGGGAGCTGGAGCCGAGGCTGCGGTTGGCCGGCTATCGGCCGCATCACCTCTATCTGGGTCGGATGCTCGGTCTGTGGACGGTCGGCCTGGTCATCTCGGTACCGTTCTTCCTGCTCCCCATGCTCGACGGCGCGGATCTGCGGTACGGCGGTCTGGCCGCGGCGCTGCTCTGCTCCGTCGGGGTGGCCGCGCCGTTCGGGATGCTGATCGGCGCGCTGTTGCCCCGCGAACTTGAGGGGACGCTCCTGCTGCTCACCGTGGTGACGGTGCAGATGCTGATCGACCCGGCCGGATCGGGGGCGAAGCTGACGCCGTTCTGGTCGAGCCGGGAGATCGCGACCTGGTCGGTGGACCACACCGACGGCGGTTACCTCGCCCGGGGAGTGGTGCACGGCATCGTCGTCACCGCTCTGCTCGCCCTCGGTGTGGCCTCCGTGGCCACCGTCCGGCTGCGCCGCCGTCGACACCTGCGGCACCTGCCGGTCGGCTGAGGGGCGTCGGCACAGCGGATCGGGCCGCGGTCGCCCACGGATCGGGCCAATCCGGTTGCTGTCACCCGGCCGGCGGGTTGAGATAGGCGGATGACCATCCGACGGGTGACCGCCGACGAACGTCTCACGACGAGTTTTCCGCTGGCCGCGTACGCCTTCGAGGCATCGCCGCTCAGTGCCGCCCGGGTGGAGGAGTTCCGCGACTACCTGCCCTACAACCAGGGCAACCGGACGCTGATCGTGGAGGAGGACGGCACCACGCTGGCGGCCGTCTCGGCCATTCCGATGCGGCAGAACCTGCGCGGGGTGGTGCTGCCGATGGCCGGTGTCGCCGGGGTGGCCACCCACCCGCTGGCCCGCCGGCAGGGGCACGTCCGCAAGCTGCTGCACCAGCTCCTCGACGAGATGCGCGACGAGGGGCACGTGCTCAGCGCGCTCTACCCGTTCCGGCCCAGCTTCTACGCCCGGTTCGGCTACGTCGGGCTGCCCAAGCCGCGTACGGTCGCCTTCTCCCCGGCCGACCTGGGCTCACTCCTCCGCGCCGAGCTGCCCGGCGAGGTGGGCTGGGAGCGGATCGCCGCCGGTTATCCAACGTGGCGGGCGTTCACCGAGCGCTGCCTGCAGACCCGGCACGGCTTCTCGGTGTTCCCCGACCACCGGGCGGCCGGCCTGCGGGACCGCGACGAGCACTGGTTGCTCACCGCCAAGGTGGACGGCGAGGTCACCGGCGCGGTCACGTACCGGATCGACGAGCACGGCGGCACGCTGCACGGCAACGAACTGCTCGCCAGCGACCCCCTCGCCCGTACGCTGCTGCTGCAGTTCTTCGCCAGGCACGTCGACCAGGTCGAGCGGGTCACCGTCCAGGTCCCGCCGGACGAGCTGCCGGAGCTGTGGCTGACCGATCTGGACGTGCACGTCGAGGCGCGGGTGGGCCGGCCGGGCTCGTCCGCCCCGATGGCCCGGCTGCTGTCGCTGGACGCGCTGCACGGGCTGCCCGTCGGCCCGGGCCGGGTCCGGATCGAACTGACCGGGGACCGGTGGCTGGCCGGCACCCACCTGCTCGACGGTACGACAGGCGCGTTGGAACTGGTCGCCGACGACGACGGCCGCACGCCGACGGCCACGCTGACCGCGGCCGGGCTGTCCGCCCTGGCGTACGGGGTGCTGGACCCGGCCGAGCTGCCGCTGCGAGGGCTGGGCGACGTACCGGCGGACGCCGCCACCGAGCTGCGCGACATCTTCGGACGCCGGGTGCCGTACCTCTTCGCCGACTTCTGAGCGCGGTTTGCCGACCTCGCTCCGGCGGGTACGGTCCCCGGAATGCCGGAGTGGTTGCAGGCGGGTGGTTGGGGATTGCTGGCCGGGTCGGCTCTGCTGATCGGGGCGGCGGTCGGCTTCTTCGCCCGGGTGCCGCAGCGGATCACCGCGTCGATCATGGCGTTCGGCGCGGGGGTGCTGATCTCGGCCGTCTCGTACGAGCTGATCGAGGTGGCCCACGAGCAGGGCGGGATGCTGCCCACCGTGCTCGGCGCGGCGGGTGGCGCGACCGCCTACACCCTGGCCAACGTGGGTCTCGCCCGACACGGCGCGCGGCACCGCAAGCGCTCGGGGGACCAGCAGCCGTCCGAGGGCGAGCAGCCCGGCTCGGGGTCGGCGATCGCGGTCGGGGCGCTGCTGGACGGCGTACCGGAATCGGTGGTGATCGGCGCCAGCCTGCTCGCCGGCGGCACGGTCAGCCTGGTCACTGTGGCGGCGGTGTTCCTCAGCAACGTCCCGGAGGGGCTGTCCAGCGCGGCAGGCATGCGTCAGGCGGGCCGCACCCGGCGGTACGTCTTCCTGCTGTGGACCGGGATCGCGCTGATCAGCGGCGTGGCGGCGCTGGTCGGCAACACCCTGCTGGGCGGCGCACCGCCGGAGGTGCTGGCCGCCATCACCGCCCTGGCTGCCGGCGCGATCCTCGCCATGATCACCGACACCATGGTCCCGGAGGCGTTCGAGAACGCCCACCTGCTGGTCGGCCTCATCACGGTCGCCGGTTTCCTGACGGCCTTCGCGCTCTCCCACGCGTGAGCGCCCCGGTGGTCCCGATGCCCGGCGTGGCTTAGCGGGGCATTAAACCGGCACGGCGGATTAGTGGTGACGCCGTCGCGGCTCCTAGCATCACCCGGGTGCGCATGACGTCGCTTGCCGCTCTGCTCGTCCTCGGTGTCGCCACCGCTACCCTGCCCGCCTGCGGGTCCACCGATCCGGCTCCGGCCGGCACGTCGGCCACCCCTCAGGCCACGCCGGACGCCCTCGCGACTGGCGACCAGGGTGTCGCACCGGCGGGCCGGGACGGTCTCGGCGGCCCCGGAGCCAGCGCGAGCCCGAAGCCGACCGCCCCGGCCGCCAAGGCGCTGGCGGCCGGCAACACGAACGGCCACGCCAGCGTGCCGACCGAGGCCCGCGCGGTGGACACGTCGAAGCCGACCCGCACCATCGGCACCGGCACCCCGGCGAGCTGCACCTCGGCGGCGGTGGTGAAGGCCGTGGCCGCCGGGGGCGTCATCACGTTCAACTGTGGACCGGCCCCCGTGACGATCAAGATGGCCGCCACCGCGAAGGTCCGCAACGCCAACGGGCCGAAGATCGTGCTCGACGGCGGCGGCCGGGTCACGCTGAGCGGCCAGGGGCAGCGCCGCATCCTCTACATGAACACCTGCGACGAGGCCCAGGGCTTCACCACCTCGCACTGCCAGAACCAGGACCACCCACAGCTCACCGTGCAGAACCTGACCTTCGCCGACGGCAACTCCACCGGCGACCGGACCGAGGGCGGCGGCGGGGGCGCGATCTTCGTCCGCGGCGGGCGGTTCAAGGTGGTCAACTCGCGCTTCGTCCACAACCGCTGCGACCGTACCGGCCCCGACCTGGGGGGCGCGGCAGTCCGAGTGCTGAGCCAGTACGAGAACAAGCCGGTGTACGTCGTGAGCAGCACCTTCGACGGCGGTTCCTGCTCGAACGGAGGGGCGCTGAGCAGCATCGGCGTGTCCTGGGTGGTGCTGAACAGCCTGCTGCGGAACAACGAGGCGATCGGCAGCGGCGCCAACCCGGCCAAGTCCGGCACGCCCGGCGGCGGCAGCGGCGGCGCGATCTACTGCGACGGCAACGAGTTCACCGTACGGATCGCCGGCAGCGTCATCGAGAACAACAAGGCCAACGAGGGCGGCGGCGCGATCTTCTTCGTCAGCAACAACCGCACCGGCACGATGAAGATCGAAAACTCGACGCTGCGCCGCAATCCCAGCGGCAAGTTCGAGACCCCCGGCTACCGCGGCATCTTCTTCCTGGGCGCCCGCAACCCCGAGGTGATCGGCCCCAAGCCCGCCTGACCGCCGGTCTGTGGTCCCGCCGCCTGCCGTGGGTGATCAAGAGCTTTGGGTCACCAAGGCCGGGTTTTGCGACTCAAAGCTCTTGATCACCGCGTCAGTAGGGGTTCTTCTCGCCCGGCGGGTGGGCGTGCAGGAGGCCGCCGGGGCGGCCGGGCAGGGTCCGCGCCGCCGAGAGCGGCGGGCTGGCCGTGTGGTCGCCACCGGCCATGCCGGCGAACAGCTCCTTGAGCGCGGTCAGCGCATCGATCCTGGGTATCCAACCCAGCTCGGTCTCGGCCCGCTCGCTGGACATCAGCGGCGCGTTCAGGCCCAACTCGACCCAGCCCGCGTCCACCGGCTGCAACCGCGCCCGCCAGGTCAGCGCGGCCGCCACCCGCAGCACCGGTGCGGCGACCGGCACCGTCCAGCCGTGGAAGTGCCGAGCCACCAGCTCCGGGGTCAGCACCGGGTCCGCGGCGACGTTGAACGCGCCGCGCGCATCACCCAGAACCGCCCGGGCGTACGCGTCAGCCACATCGTCGGCGTGGACCGCCTGCATCCGCAGCCGTCGGTTCGTCGGTACGAGGGGGATCCGGCCGAAGCGCAGCAGCCGCACCGGCGCGAACGGGCCGAGAAAGTAGCGTGTGATCTCCGTACCTGCGTCCCGCTGGAAGATCAGACCGGGCCGCAGCCGAACCACCCGCAGCGCCGGGTGCTCCCGTTCCAGCCCGTCCAGCAGCGCCTCGACCTCGGCCTTGTGCTCGCTGTACGACGAGCCGGAGACTCCGGTCGCCGGCCACCGCTCGCTGATCGGATGGTCCTTCGGGCCGGGCGCGTACGTGCCGACCGACGAGGCGTACACCAGAGCGGGCACCCCGGCCCGCGCCACCGCCTCGAACACCGCCCGGCTGCCGTCGACGTTCGTCCGGCGCAGCAACCGCTGGTCGTGACTAGGCTGGATCTGCCAGGCCAGGTGCACCACCGCGTCCGCACCCGCGAAGATCTCGGTGAGCTGGCCCACCCCGCCCGGCGCACCGATGTCGCAGGAGTGCCACTCCACCTGCTCGTACGGCGTACCGGAATCCGGGCCGGGCAACCGCCGGACGACCCCGGCCAGCTCCACGCCGCGCTCCCGGCGCAGCCGCCGCAGCACCGCCGTGCCGACGTTGCCACTCGCCCCCACCACCACGATCCGCATGCCCGACCCCGTACCCGTCCAGCAGCCGGTCAACCGCCGCCGCGCGCCGCGCCCGTGATCGACTCGGCTTCCTGCACGTCGGGGTATCGGCGTGGGCGGAACAGCCCGACTTCCCTGAACCCGAGTCGATCAAGGACGTGGCGAGTCGCGCACCCAGCCGTGCTTCTCCTTGCCACGGCGGCCGAGGGTGGCCGCCAGGCAACGCGGGCAGATCCAGCCCACCGCGTCCGCCTCGGTGAGCACGTCGGTGCCCAGGTAGTCGAAGCGCACGTGCGGAAAGCGGCGCAGCCGGGTCCGGCTGAGCGCCAGACCGCAGACGGTCTGGTTCTGGCCGGGCAGCCACGCGTGCACCTCCCCGCCCGGCTGACGTACGCCGTCCGGCCCGATCTCCTCCCCGGAGGCCGCCACCGCCGGGCTGCCGCTCGCGCTCATGCCCGTCCCCATTCCCCAGCCGTCCCCCGCCATGCACGCTGGGCCCGCTTGATCCACTCCACATCCCCGACCTGGCGGCATCCACCGCCCCGGACACCACCACATCGCCGACCTGGTGTTGATCACGTGGGCTCACCAGGCATCGACGGCCGACTGGAAGCCGAGAGTCAGTGACGCTGACTGTCAGGTAACCTGAGCGCGCGGGCCGCTAGCTCAATGGCAGAGCTGTGGACTTTTAATCCATAGGTTCAGGGTTCGAGTCCCTGGCGGCCCACTCCGTTCCAGCTCAGCGGCCCTTTGCGGGGTCGCTGACTTTGTCAGCACGGCTCGTACCGCAGCGAAGTACAGCAGTAGGTCTTACCGGTCCAGGGCATTGCCGAGCCGCTTGAGGGTGTCGCGGGTGGCTGCCGACGAGACCACCGTGTAGATCTCCATGGTGATGGCGAACTGGGCGTGCCGGAGGATCTGCATCGCCACCCGGGGGTGCACGTCCAGGTCCGCCAGAAGCGAGGCGCAAGTCCGCCGGGCGTCCCTGACGGTGATCCGCCGGACTCCTGCCGCGGTCGCAGCGCCGGTCCCAGAAGCGGTTGAAGTTGCGCGGCTCGACCGGCCGGCCATAGCGGGTGGTGAAGATCAGGTCGGGCGGCTGCCAGGCCGGGCCTGCGGCATCCCGGGCTGCGGTCTGCGCGGCACGGCGACGGTTCAGCGCCACGGTGCAGATGTCCGGCAGCGGCCCTGGTAGGCGACAACCTGCCTAGGTTGACGCTAGACCCTTCCTAAACCGTGTGCGCTCAGAGTTGCCGAGGGATACAGGCCAGACCAGCGCTTCGGTACGTCCGTCTTAGCAGGCTTCTCCGTCACGTCTCGGTTTAAGGGTTCAAGTCCCTGGGGTAGCGGCGCTGACGGCGTCCAGGCCGGACGCAACGACCAGCCGAGGCTCCTCTGGCATCCGCGTACTGGCACACTCCCCGCGTGAGTTACGACTTGGCGGTGTGGGAAGGCGACGAGCCCACGGACGATGGCGAGGGCGGTCGGGTCTTCCAGCAGCTGTACCGCAAGTACATCGACACGGAGGATGAGACACCTCCGACACCGCGTATCCGGGCCTACGTCGATGCGCTCCTTGAGCGGTGGATCGACATGACCGAGGACGAGGAGGACGTCAGCCCGTGGTCCGACGGCCCCATGATCGGTAACGCCTCTGGGCCCATCATCTACTTCGCGATGAGATACAGCATGTGCGAGGAGGTATCGGCCGAGGCGGCCAGGATGGCGGCAGAGCAAGGGTTGATCTGCTTCGACCCGCAGTGGAACCGGCTCCGGCCCGGCAATGGAGGAGCAGTCGCCTAACTTCCGGAGCCGGCAGCGGCGGCGGTCTGGGGCACCCAGGGGGCACAAGACATCGTCAAATTTTGTCACCCGATAAGGAGTCATTGCAGCGTCGGACGGCGTCCAAGCAGTCGTGGAGCGCCGTTCTCGCTGGTAGTCCGATCAGGGCTCTAAGTTCCGCTTCAACCTCTGAACCGGACCGCTCAGCTCGCTCATGCCTGAGCAACTGTTATCCAGGAGTTGGGAACGCTTCAGCTTGAGGACCCCGCTCCAGCTCAGGGTCGCGTCACGTCGTTTGACGACTCGAGTATCTGCTTGGCCGCCTGCCGTTGATTCCACGATACGAGGCCGAAAACGAGAGCTACGAAACCTCCTACCCCGCACCACCAGGCAAGGGAAAAACCCCCAGAGGTCAATCCACCGGCGATGAGCACCACGCTCAACAGCGGTAACACGAAGGGTGGGATCCGGTTCCACCAGGCGGGCCGGAGAACCGCCCGTGCCCACTGTTCGGCGGCCGCAGCGACCTGAGGATCCGGGTGGGAGCGTCTCTTGTTGGAGTACCGGATGACGTCGCGACGCACAGCCGCAGGCACCTGCCGGTAGGCACGGACGGCTGCCCGCCGCTCCGCTTGGCCCTGTCCTGATTGATCAATCACGCCAGATGATCTACCGACTCCCCCGGCATGCGTCAACCATCAAATTGACTGCGCATCTGGGTCGTCCATGGGCTGTCTGGGCCGTCGCCCGGCCGTCTAGCGTCGACCGATGACGACCAGCGACGACCGGCAGCGCCTAAGGAACAGCAGGTCCGCCCCCGCGTCAGGACGGCCGGCCTGGTGGGCGACGGACGAGTCGACCTGCACGCCGGATACTTCTGGCGTGCAGGACGATCTTCCAAAGGTCACCCTAATTCTCTGGCGAGCCGATGCCCTTGTTCTGTTTGACTGGCTTCAGGACGTCGACCTGAACGCGGTGCCGATCAGTCATCCGGCTCAGAAGCAGGCTTTGATGGACCTCCTGACCCGCCTGAATGAGACGGACGCGGCGGGAGCCTCGCACGACGAGATCGAGGCGGCGAAGGCAGAGGTAAGTCGAGACATGGGCTGGTGACGCTCAGGTGAAACTGTGCGGAGCTGTCGACAGCACCTGGCCCGGATTGGGGTGGCCATCGGCCGCCGGCCCTGCACAGCTGTCCGAGGTCGCGGACGAGGGCGGACCCCTCCGGACTGCCTGCACAGAGCTTGTAAGCGAGGTGTCGCGCCCGGGTTTATCGGGGCAGCGGGTCGGAGACGTAGACGCCCTTGCCCTGCCGGCCGTCGATCAGCCCTTCGGCCTTGAGCACCAGCATGGCGGCCCGGATGACGGTGTTGCTGACCTTGTAGTGCTCGCAGAGGGCGGAGAACGAGGGCAGCTTGTCGCCCGGCTTCAACTGGCCGGAGCTGACCTGCTCGCGGATATCCCGGGCTACCTGTAGGTAGGCGGCTTCAGACATAGGTGGTGCTCCCAGCTTGGCGGCTGGTGCAAGCAGACCACATCGCGGGCTCGACTTACAACGCTATGTGTCGTAGCTGTTGACCCTGCGCACATTGCGTCCTAAGTTGCTCGTAGGGCTACCCAGCTTGGCGGCCGGGTCGTCCTGCCGTGGGTGCCCTGTCTCTGGACACGGCTGGCCGGGCGCCCACGGAACCCCAAGCGTCGGCGGGAGGCGTGATGACCAGGCCGAACGATGCAACTGATCCGACTGCAGGTGCCGTGTCCGATAGCGGGTTCAACCCGAGGCAGGACAACAGCCGGCGGCGCGTCTCCTACGACGAGTACGTCCTGGCGGTGGCGCTCACCCTCGCCCGCCGACACCGACCCGTCTGGTCATGGCAGCACTGGCGTCGCATCTGCCGCTGCGGAAGCGACCTACCCTGCCGAAGCCGTCATCCCATCCCGATCAACCGCGGCCACTGGCCGAGCCAGGATGCGCCACGATGACGACCCACCTTCCGATCACCCCTAGCTGGAGGTGCGGCGGCTGCGGTGCCGACTGGCCCTGCCAGACGCGGCGACGGGAGTTGCAAGCGGAGTATGACCCCGCCCCCGTATCCCTGGCCCTTTACCTGGCCGCCCAGCTCGTCGACGCCGCCCAGGACCTGGCCCATGTCCCCGCCGGCCACCTCCACCACCGATTCGTCGGCTGGACCCGTTGAGCATCCTGCGGCCGGGTGACGAGAAGTTCCACTACAGCGACGGCTCCCACAAGTGGATCCCACCGAACCCGGACTACGACCAGGAGGTCTGGGACGAGCAGGTCCGCCAACACAAGCACGGCCACCTCAGGAACGAGCACCCGAAGGTCCGCATCCAGCGCCTCGTCTGACGCCAGCAGTACAGCAGCGAAGCACAGCAACCATGCCAGCCGAACCCGGCCGAGACGCACGCCAGCAGCCCGGATTGACCTCGAACCACACCGCAGAAGACCGGGACACCGGCAATCCATAGGTTCAGGGTTCGAGTCCCTGGCGGCCCACCATCTACCGCCTCTGAGCTGCAAGAATGCCAAGAGAAGATCATCGGGCACAACGAGGGCACAACTCAGTCTCGATCTTGATTGGTGGGAGACTCCGGCCGCGTGCCGCCCGCATGTCGCAGCAGGTCACCTACCAGACCACGCGGACGGTCCCTCTTCGGCAGCCAGTGCACGTAGGTCTCCAGCGTGATCCGCAGGTTGGCGTGCCGTAGCGCCTTCTGCACCTCCTGGGGCTCCACACCGTTGCTCATCAGCGCGGAACTGGTCGGGATGTTGCACCGGACCGGCACCGAGGTCCCGTCGGAACTTGCCAGGGAGCCGGACCCGCTTGAGGGCCTACCCCGCATTGGGGCCACCGGCGACAAGAACGCCACGCAGGCGGTAGACGACGCCCTGTGCGCGGCTGAGCTCCAGGCCATCACGACCGCCGCGCCGACCCCATACGGCCGAGAAGTCATCGTGGCGGCCCGGCAGGCCAGCCTTCCCGTGGCCGTGGTAAGCAACAATTCTGCCGGTGCCGTGAGCGCCTGCCTGTGTACTGGTTGGCGACTCACTCACGGACATCGAAGGGGCGCGGCAGCCGGGGTGCGAGTGATCGGGTACGCGAACCGTTCAGCCAAGGTTGAAAGGTTCCAGTCGGCCGGAGCAGATGTAGTCGTCACCAGCATGCGGGAAATCGCCGACGTGCTAGTCAACCGACTCAGCATCTGACGTTGTCCTCTTCTTGGGTGGTCCAGGTTCGATCATTGTGTGAAGAAGCGTGGCCACACCAAGAGCACAAGTGATTCCTTCTTGAACCGAGGTGAAGAGGCCCAGGAAAACTCCTGCACATGCGCCTACAGCCAAGATCAATAGGACCCGCAGAGTCATTGGCTTCCTTCCGTTGCGCCATCACAAGAAGCGTGGAGGGCGACGGGAGCGGAGCTAGCCAGTTATCCGGTGCCGTGTGCAGCCGTGGGCAAGCGCGTCATGCCTGCTCACCACCCCTCGAAGGTTCACAGCCGTCAGGATTAGCCGTAACGCTCTACGATGTGCCAGTGCCTGGTAACGACCGTGGATGCCAGATGTGCAGCTCTCCGCTCCCTGAGCGAAGCAGGAGAGACAGGAAGTACTGCTCCGACCGTTGCCGACAGCGCTGGCACTACAACAAATGGCGGTTTGGCGGCATCGATCCTGACACATACATTATGCAACAGGCCATGCGGCATAGCCTGGTCTGGTCGGCCGCTCGACGCCTGGAAGAGCCAGTTTCGCCAGCTGATATTGCGCTCGAAATCAGACGTGAATTCCGCATGCCGTTTCAGGTAGAGCGGCTACCCAAACTGTGCGCCAGGCTGGGATGCGGGGTGCCAGTAGATCCGAGCTCTCGGAATGACCGCGCCTTCTGTTCCAATGCCTGCCGACAGCGCGCTTATCGCCACGCTTGCCGAAGCGGTTCCGCAAACTGAGCCATGAACGATTGACGCCCCTGCGACGGGCAGCGACCAGGGCCCTGTCGGGCTCCACTTGATGCGTTACGGATCGCTGTCACTTGATCCGTGACTCTTCCGGCTAGACGATCTTGGTTGTGGGCGTTAGTCGATGTGGGGTGGTTCGGGCTGGGGAGCCGGCTGCCAGTCGGTTTCCCCGCCTGGGCCGACGGTTATCGGGTCGACTCCCGTGCCGGTGAGGTGCCAGGACTCGTAGTGGTGATCGGGGCCGATGTGTAACTCGGCGCCGTTGTCGAAGGTCAGGTGGAGGGCGCCGTTGCCGTGGATCTCAACGCTGCTGATGGTCTGGCCGAACAGGTCCAGGACGGGTGCCAGGCGGGTGCACGTGCCGGGGTCAAGTTCGTGCCATTGCCCGCCCGGGTCGCGGAGCAGGAACGGAGTTTCGATGGCCAGTTCGGCGTCTACACGGTAGCCCTCGTCGGGGTCGAGCGTGGAGAGGCTGAGCCGGACCTGGTAGTCGAAGGCTGTTCGGTCGACACGGCAGCCGGTCAACGGGGTGGGAACTCTCATCGGGCCTGCCCTGATTCAGTGCCTGTCGGCGTCACGCGGTGGCGTGGTGGTTCGGGCTTGCGGACCTTGAATCTAGCGATCTGCTTGGTCGTGGTGCGGGGGACTTCGGTGAGGAGTTGGTCGCCGTCGTGGACGCGGAAGGTGGTGTCGGCGTCTTCGACAGTGAGCGTTTGACCGGCGTGGCCGATGCCGACGTGGATGCGTTGGCCGGCGATGACGAGGACGCCGCGGCTGCTGACGCGGCCCCCGACGCGGAGTGGCTGGGTTGCCGGGGTGGGTGGAGGTCCGGCGGGGCGGGCGTCGCGGCTGCGTGCCTGCTCGGCTGGGGTGAGCGGGTTGGGCAGGCTGCGTAGCAGGGTCCGGTCGGTGTCGAGCAGGCGCAGGACGCCGGTCGAGGCGGATGGTGACGCGTCGGCCGGCGAGGTGGTAGCCGATGGGTGTTGCCGGCCAGCGAGGCTGACCAGGCCGATGGGGTTGACGAGGCGGTCGACCTCGATGGGAGTCCCCGGCTTGATCGGGCCGACGGTGACCGGGGGTGGCCCGGCGCGGTGGCCGCCGTCGGTGAGGAGTTGGGCACAGGTGGGCGGGGGCGAGCCGGGAGGGGACGGTCTTTAGTCGGACGCCGTCGAGGAGCAGGTGGACCACGGTGGTGTCGGCCCAAAGTCGGATGGTGAGTCCGGCCCTGGCCGGGCCGAGCCAGAACTGTTGCCCATCACGCCCTCGGTCGAAGTCGAGGTGGACTGACCACCAAGATTCACCTCGCCTGCGACGGCTGGGGTCGGACTCTGGCGTTCGTGCTCTCCGGCGGCAACGTCAGCGACTGCACCCGTTTCACCCACGTCTTGGCTGCCATCCGGGTCGAGCGGCCGGGTCCCGGCCGACCTCGGGTCCGCCCGGACCATGTCGTCGCTGACAAGGGCTACAGCTCCAAGGCCATCCGGGCGGACCTGCGCCGACGCGGCATCGGGCACACGATCCCTGAACGCGCCGACCAGCAGGCCAACCGCCGCCGACGCGGCAACCGCGGCGGCCGGCCACCGGTGTTCGACAAGCAGCTCTACAAACAGCGCAACGTCGTCGAACGGTGCTTCAACCGGCTCAAGCAATGCCGCAGCGTCGCGACCCGCTACGACAAGACCTCGACCTCGTTGCAGGCCACCGTCACCATCGCCGCGCTACTCCAATGGCTGCGAACCTTTGAAGACACAGCCTAGGCGCCTTGTCCAACTGGAGCCGCGCAAGTTGGGGCGCACGCCCTACCTGTTTCTTCTCACCAACGGAGCTGAGGCGGAGCGGAAGTCGGGACCCTTGGCAGGCGTGGTCGGTGTAAGCGCACGCGGCACCTTCACCCGGTGGAGCGCTCAGGGCCGTCGGTGAATCGTTGACGGCCCTGAGCGCTCGGCGGGATCAGGCGGAGCCTTCACCGCTGCGTTGCGCGTTGCGCCTGCGGCTACGACGGCGAGCAACCATGGTTGCTGCTGCCAGCCCGGCCATGATCAGCGCTGTGGGCAGGTTCTCGACGATGCCGTCCAGCGCCGCAGCGAAAAGCTCGTTGATCATCGGCGTGTCCTCCTTCTACCCTTCCGGACCTGACGAAAATTCTCGCGGCCGCATCAGGCCCGCAGACACGCTGCGTTACGGGAGACGACAACATGGACTGTCCCGAACCGCACGGGGGCGTTCGCCCACCGGTGGGTTACGGCCCGGGGAGTCCCGGTACATTCCGGTACACCGAAAGCCTGAGGAAGCGTTCAATTCGACCACCACATCGAAGGTCACTACGCTTGATCGCGCCTGCCACCCGGCGGGCGAGCCTTGACCTTCAGGGGTGGCATGGCGGCGCTGAGTCGCGCTCCTGGCGTGACCGGAGGATTGAAGCAGCTCAACCATGAGCTGCACCGCCTCCATGCCCGCGCCGGATGGCCATCGGTCCGCGACATGGCGCGTGCCTGCGACTGCGGTCCGAACGTCGTCAAGAACGTCTTCTCGCTGCCTCAGATCCCCCACTTGCCGCGGCTGCTCAAGATCGTCGAGTTCCTTGCCAAGCTCGACCGGATGGCCGATCCGGACATGCAGTGCGACCGTTTTGACCAGCTGTGGGAAGCTGCCATGGCGGAGCGGGTGCCGGACCTCTTCCCGTCGTCGAACACTGACAGTGATGACGACGAGGGCTTCGGGCCTCCTGAGGCTGGTGCCCGGCCCAGTCCGCCCGGCCCAGTCGGGCCAGCTGGCGGAGGAGTGAGCACACCTCCCACCGCCGGCGAGCCGGCGGCACCATCCTCCAACGACGGAGCCACGCGCGACTCCGTTCCGGACGCGCCTCAAGACGAGTGGCGAGCACTTTTCGTTGGCGTCGACAGCTACCTGACGACCGAAGCAACACCAGTCGTCCATCGCGACTTGACACCAGCCAGGCAGCTCGCCGACATCTTTTATAATTCCGGGGACGGACCTTCGCCGGCCACTAACGAGCTCCTGCTGAATCCCACGCGGGAGCGTCTTTGGTCGTCGTTCGTCGAGGCGGCGTCCCAGACGCGGGAAACACTGGTCATTTATTACATCGGTCACGGAATACGCGATGCCCGAACGTCCGAGGTGTACCTGACCGCCGCGGACACCACCACCACCGCTGACGGGTTCACGGTCGACGCCATCAGCGTGCGAGATTTCCGATACCTACTGGCATTGAGTCCAGTTAAGCAACTCGTCTTGATCGTCGACGTATGCTTCGACAACAGTTCGGAACGACGAACGATTGTGCTGCCGACTCGACCGTCTCCCGAAGAGCCCCACAACGCTGGTTCGGATTCTTTGCAGCGCAGGACTTTCGTCTTGGCTAATAGTGCCGAAGAGGGTCCGAATCTATCCGCGTTCTCGTCCGGGCTCGTTCAGGTTTTGGCCGCAACTGGCAGCGGCAAGAGCATGGCATTCCTTCATGCTCAGTTGGCCGGGCGAGCCAAGGCGCAGCATTGGCACGCTTTACGAAGGGCTCACCTCAACGACGGCGACCAGATTCAGCTGGACGGTCTGCTGTGCGACCGAGGTTCGACCTGGCGTTCTGTCTGGCATGTCAATGACCGGCTGAAGTTGACCCGCACGGCTGCTCCACCGGTTGCTGCGTCGGCTAACGATCTAGCTGTAGTCGATCGAACCGGTCAGGGGATTTTCGTAGCCAGTAAAGGTGCTCACCGAACCATCCGTCTCTGGAACCCGCGCGACAATAGCTCCACGCCCGACTCGGGCGGCGCTTCTGAAGTGCCGATCCACCGTGTCGAAGTCCTAACGCTGGCTGCAGTCGCCGGCGGTCGCATTGTGATGCTCGCGACCGGCAGTGGTGGCGCACTCGAGTGGTGGAACTGGGGTCCGGGCAGCCAGATTGCTGCGATGCCGCCAGCCAACACCTCGCCGGTTACAGCGATTGCCGCAGCCGTGCTACCTGACAGACGCACCGTCCTTTGCACGATCAGCGACAGTAGAACCATTCTTGACTGGGCCTTGCATGAAGGCGCAAGCCAACATCTAGGCCGTCTACAGTTGGGCGACCACGTCACGTCGATGGCAATAGTGTTCACGTCTGATGAGCGGCCATCGGTCATCACCGGTCATTCGACGGGCAGGCTCTTAGTGCGAGACCTTGAGAACGGTCAGTTGTTGGCGGCCTTGGATACAGGGCAGCGAGGAGCAGTCACCGCAGTCGCCGCTGGCTCGATACCTGACGGTCGAACCATCGTGGCGACGGCCGACGAAACCGGCACCGTGCGGTTCTGGGATCTCGAAAGTCATGCAGCGATTGGCGAGCCGATCCGGCCCGCCAGCGACAAGGTGATCCTTATCGGGATATCGGACGCGGACGGCGTACTATTCGCCGTCGATAGGCGGTAGGCGAGTAAGGGCACCTTTGCCGCCACTGGGTCCAGGGCGCGGTAAATTCGCTGATGCCCTCAGTTGACGGCTGCACCGCCGCCGGCCTGCGGCGGCAGAAGTTCAACTTCACCCTCGGCTGGTCCGGCGATCGGGGCCATCCTTTCGGGCTCGCTCCACTGCGGCGTTAGGGGCGTCACCATCCGTCGTGGTCAATTGTTCACGCCACGACGAGTTCTTCCCAGGTATCTTTGGTGTTCTTAACTCGGACCCGCCACCCACCCCCGGGGATCACGGCCCGAATAGTTTCTTCATTCTTCCTCAAACCGAGGAATCCCTCGATGGCTTGGGCCAACACGAGGCCATTCCTCCCGACAACCAAGTGCAGCCCTTCGTCGTCCCATGCCTCCACCCGCATGGTGGTGGTGTAACTGTTGCCAGCGTCTGCCGTACGCCGGAACTCGGCCAGGTGTGTGCCCTGCGCCGGGATCACTGCCCTGCCCCTGTCGCCGGCTTGAATCCCTGCGCGGTGGACACCCGCACGACGAGGAATTGGAGCGGGAGTCCGAGCGCGCAGCCTGCTGGGCGCCGTGCTTTGCCTCTTCGATGGGCTCGCTGATGTTGCCCTCCATGTAGGAGTGTTCATCGAAAACCGCGAGCTGGGCGTTGCGCTGGTCACAGGACATCACGAGGTAACTGCCTGCCGAGAGCAGCCCCTGAGCGGGGTCTATGGGAACGACGGCCATGGGTGGGATCCTCCGACTGTCCGTGGTACCCGCACACCGACTGTCCATTGCCCGACAGAGTGGCAAACCCGCCCAGGCCCGGCGGCAACGATCCAGCGTGACATCGCACGACCGATTGGAGATCTCATGCCTATGGGGCAGCCTCGCGAGGTACCCGACAGCATTCTCACTCACCTGGTGGGCGCGTTGGTCAAGGAGACGGCCGCGTTCATGCTCCAGCATTGGGAGCCGGACGGGATCTTGCAGCCTCCAGATCCCTTCGGCACGGTGCTGGAGTGGATGTGGGTTGCCGAGCCCGATCGTGCCGTTGGGATGGTCAGTGACCTGCTCCGGCACCTCCGCCGCGGCGATGGCGCCACGAACAGATTAATCACTCTCGACACCCTGATGTGCGGCCTACCACTAACGGTATGTGCACTGCCAGGGGAGCAGGTCAACGCCCTGTCAGACCGGGTAGAAGCGGAGGTTCCGCGGTTGCTCGGCGGTGACGTCAACAAGTGATCTTCATCGGAGGGTTGCATGAGTAACGACGACAAGTGCCGCAGCATTGACTCCCGCCCCGCTCGGGTGGACGGCTTATGCCGGGGACACGTCAGACCTCGATCGTAAGATTTCGTCCATGTCGCGAGTGTGGCCGTTCCGGCAGTCCGCATCCCAGCCCGACGTGCCGGTCCTTCGGAGTCTCGGACCACGGTTCGAGGAAGACCTGCACGGGCGGCACGCCGCGGTCCTCCTCGAGGTTCTGGCCGACAGGTCCGCAAACGCCGCGACAAACATTGCGCTTGCGGGGCACTACGGCAGCGGAAAGAGCAGTGTCATCCTCGGCGTCCAGTCGGGCCTGAACCAGCGAAAGATCAACTGGGTCAACCTGTCGCTGTCAAGCCTGGGCATCGACGACACGAAGCGGGCGCGCATCCAGCAGGACGGGACACTCCCGCCACTGACGAACCTCATTCAGAAGGAGATCGTCAAGCAGTTGCTCTACCGAAAGGCACCCGCGGACATGCCGGGGTCAAGGTACTTCCGTATCGACTCATTCAGGCTCTGGCCGGCTGCGTGCGGGGGCGCGGCGGTTGCGGTGGTGTTCTTCGTGATCGCGGTCCTGTTCGGACTGGTTGATCGTGTAGAGAAGATGGGGCCGCAGGCTTTGGTCACCAGTCGTGACTGGGTGCCATGGGCCATCGTCGGTGGGCTCGGCGTGTTCCTGGGCGTGATCTGTTTCCTGCTGTGGCGTGCTCTGCGGAGCCAGGTACGGGTGGAGAGCTTCTCCGCGGCCGGAGCAGCCGTCAAGCTGAGCGCGAAGGAGAACTCATTTTTCGATGAGTATCTCGACGAGATCGTCTACTTCTTCCAACGGACGAAGACCCAGGTCGCGATCTTTGAGGACCTCGACCGGTTCCGGGATCCGCACATCTTCGAGACGCTGCGCGAGCTGAACACGGTCCTCAACCACTCCGAGCAGGTTAGGTCGCGCCCGGTTCGTTTCGTCTACGCGGTCCGCGACAGCATCTTCGAGCAACTCCAAATCGCTGCCGCCCCGGACGGTGACGCGGACGCGGAACACAGCACGGCCATGCCTCGCGCATCAGCTCTGGAGACCGCCCCGTCGGCCAACAGGACAAAGTTCTTCGATCTGGTCGTGCCGATGGTGCCGTTCATCACGCACCGTTCGTCGCGGGATTTGTTGGCGGCGGAGTTCGCCGAATCGGATGAGCGACCGTCGGCCGCGCTGGTGAACCTGGTCGCGAGGCACCTAACCGACATGCGCCTAATTCGCAACATTCGGAACGAGTTCGAGATCTACCGCGTCTCGGTCCTGGGAAAGAAGGGCCTCAAGGGCCTCACTGCGGACCGACTGTTCGCCATGATGGTCTACAAGAACCTGCATCTGGAGGACTTCGAGGCCATCCGACTCGGCACGAGCAAAATCGACGAGGCTTACCGGGCTTTCCGCGACATGGTCACGTATCAGACGGTGCACCAAGCCACGGTCAGCAAGGAGGCGCTGGGCCGGATCGGGTCCAACGCCCTGTGGGACAAGCACGCGAAGGTCGCCGGCGAACGGCTCCAGAAGGTGCTACCGATTGTTCAGCGCACGGCGGGTCTTGGTGGCGATCTGGTCGTTCAGTACCAGTCGCAGCAGTATTTGATCTCGGACCTTACGTCCGGCGACTTCTGGAGATCGCTTCACGAGACCCGCCAAAGGGTGCAAATTATTCAGCCCGGATACCGCATCGTGAAGCTGTCGTTCGATGACGTGATCGCGCTGGCCGGAGATGAAGCCGCTGCGCTGGAGGCCGCCATAGAAGCCGATGACGCAGGTCTCCGGCGCACCTCGGGGTCGGCGCTGGAGACGAGAGACTTTGTCGCGAAGGCCACGATGGCGCAGCTCATGGCCCGTCCCGACCTGGCCATGCCCAGGGACGACGACGCCAATCGCAACCTAGACGTCATCGTCGCCGACCTCGTGTCGCCCTTGGCCCACGATCTGCTCACGATGGGCTACATGGATGAGAACTTCACTCTGTACTGCTCGGACTATCACGGCATCGCCATCAGCGTCAGCGCGATGAACTTCATCCTCCACTGCGTCCAGCCCGACCGCGCAGACCCCCGCTTCCGGTTCGACGAGCCTGCCTCCATCGACACGGTCGAGACCGAGATGGGTGCCCGATTCCTCGACGGCAACAGCGTCTTCAACATCGAGGTCTTCGACCACTACCTGCCCACGCACCCCGAGCGGCTCGACACCGCACTCAACAATCTCGTCATGCGCGCCGGAACCGGCCCATCGTTCATCGACGCGTACCTAACGGACGGCGCGTTCGGAGACGTCTTCGTCAGCCAGCTGGCTCCTCGTTGGAAGGGTGTCTTCGTCCATCTCGTCGAGAACACCCCAATCAACCTCGCGGCGGCCGTAGCACTCGTCGACGCCGCTATCCAGCACGCAGATCTAGATGTCGACTACGACTCCTCGGGCCGGGTGACAGAGTTCCTAGCGGCGCATTACGCCGAGATGCGGGCCTTCGCCGGCACCTCGGAGACCTCGAAGGCGGCTGACGTGGCCGCCGTAGTCGCTCGTTTCGGCGCTCAGCTCAACGACCTGACGGTGCTGGGCACCGCGCAGCGCAGGGCAGTGGTGGCGGCCAGCCTGTACCCCGTCACGAGGACGAACCTGTTCGCGGCACTCGGTGAAAACACCATGCTGGCCCTCGACGTGCTGAAGGCAACCAACACGACCATCTACCAGCACGTCCTCGGCAACCTCGACAGCTACCTCCATGCCCGTGAGGACCACGAGGTGACCGTCGATGCCCCGGAGGAGTTCGTATCGGTGCTGAATGACGTTGCCGCCGCCGCCGAGTCGGCGGTGCTACCGGTAGCGGAGGGGGCGTCGCAGAGGTGCGAGGTGGCCGACCTAGAGGAACTCGATGCTTCGGCATGGGCCGCGACGGTAGCGGCGAGTCGGCTCACACCGACCGTCTGGAACGTCAGCCAATTCGTCGAGAAGCTCGGCATCAGCGAAGAACTGGCGAAGATCCTGAGCAGGCACGACCTCACCGACGCCGACGAGGTGGAGGAGGATTCCAGGTACGGCCTCGGGTACGCGCTGGTCCATGCGGACAACCTGGACCCGGTGGCGCGGGTCCGGCTTATAAAGCAGCTCGACCTTCCCGGCAAGTTGAGTCCAGAACGCGTGACCGGCGGCGGACTCAGGCTGCTGCCGGCGCTACTGGAGGCCGACCTGATGCCCGATACCCCGGAGGCGTATGCGCGCTTGGTAGGTAGTTCGTTCGAGGTCCGCGAGGAGTACTTCGCGAGCTCGCAACTACTCGCGTCCTACGTGTGCGAGCTTCCACTTTCAAGCGACGACCTACTGAAGATTTTGCGGAGTCCTCGTGTGACTTCGGCCGTCAAGCGAGCGATCGCCGATAACCCGGAGTACGTACACGGCCGGCTGTCCACACCCGGCGCCGTCGCCTTCTGCGAATGGGCGGCCACGGGCAACCCAGTCACGGTGGACCTGCTGGTCAAGCTATGTGAAGCGGAAGCACCCGCCGAGCACATCCTGAGCCTGCTGAAACCCCATCTCCCCGACATCGAGCTACCTGTGTTGCACCAGATCCTTCGGGCGCTGGGCGGCGACTACGAGACGCTCACCGAGCTCGGTCGCCGTCCCAGGTTGAAAGAACTGCCTGGAACCGATGAACTACTCAGGGAACTAAGGCATCGCGGCAGGGTCAGCTCGTACCGCCCGTCGAAGCGCGGCGGCATCCGGGTCAACATGCGTCAATGACACGCGCATGGCGTAAACACCCTGCGCTGATCCTCGGCATGGCCGCCGCTTCGGCGTCGCTCATGCCACGCCGCCGTCAGGCAACCCAGTCAAGACAGTCGATTTCGATCACGGCCGGGTGGGATAACAGTTTTTAACGTCTCCGCCCAGTGCTTCATGAGCAACCAGTATTGCCATTGAAGAACAGAGCCCGCGTCCCCATTTCCTCCTCGACCCCTCCGACCCCACCGGGGCGCGCTACAGGGAGTCAGACGTTCGGCCTAAGAAGGCGGGTGTAGCCCCGTCGTCCCACAGATGGGCCATAGCCGTGGTCGCTCCTTGAGTGCTCGGACGTCCCCAATCCAGGACGGACCCAACTGGCAAACCCCGGACTTCACCTCGAGGGGGCCGCACACAACCGCGTCGCACTCCGCACCGGCACCTGGACCAGCGCGGACACGACCGGACAGCCTTGCTTCTACTTGGACCGCAGGCCAATGCCGCGACGACAGAGGGCTTTCGTGGGATTATGCCCTTGCCTGGGCACTTTTAATTCATAGGTTCAGGGTTCGAGTCCCTGGCGGCCCACTCCTCCGCAGGTCAACGAGCCCTCCTCCGGGCTCGCCGCTGCGTGTCGCGACCGTTCCGCCCCAGGTACAATTTTCTGTACTTGCCTTGGAGGTGGTCATGCGGACCGTGAACTTCACCCAGCTTCGACAGAACCTGGCCGCCGAACTCGACAGCGTCATCAACGACGCGGAGGAAGTGGTGGTGACCCGGTCCGGCCACGAGCCCGTGGTCATCGTGCCGCTCGCCGAGTACGAGTCGATGAAGGAAACCGAGTACCTCCTTCGTAACCCGGCCAACGCCGCAGCCCTGCGCCGGTCGATGGCAGAACTGGAGAAGGGTGATGCGGTCGAGCGGGACCTGATCGATCCGGCCACCATGCGGGATGTCGCGTGAGGCTGGTCTTCACCGCGACGGCCTGGAACCAGTACCTCAGCCACACCGACCGCAAGTTGGTCAAGCGCATCAACGATCTCATCGCGGACGTCATGCGCAACGAATACGAGGGCATCGGCAAGCCGGAGCCCCTCAGGGGCGAACTTTCCGGCTTCTGGTCCCGC
The DNA here is from genome assembly GCF_040648635.1 of Micromonospora sp. NPDC049114. Taxonomy (NCBI): domain Bacteria; kingdom Bacillati; phylum Actinomycetota; class Actinomycetes; order Micromonosporales; family Micromonosporaceae; genus Micromonospora; species Micromonospora sp. NPDC049114. Next base: position 1,221,393 of record NZ_JBEZEA010000001.1, read on the forward strand.
CGGATCGATCGCGAACACCGACTGGTGTATCGGATCACCAAGGACGACGTCGAGATCATCGCCTGCCGGTACCACTACGGCGACCGGTAGCGGACTGGACAGGTCGGCAGGTCATTCGCGCCGGGCGGCTCCACCGATGGCGTACGTCAGAAGGCCCGTGACCGCCAGGACGACCGCGACCGCCGCCGCCGGCCGGCTGGTGTGGGGCTGGCCCGGCCAGGTGGCGAGCGCCCCCCACGTGCCCGGCTGAGGGAACATGGCGGCAACGACCGCCCAGCCCATGGGGAGGAACCAGGCGCGGGCCGCGCCCACGACCGTCGCGCAGAGGGCGGTCAGACCGAGCAGGCCGGCGGCGTCGCGGATCACGAGCGCGGCGGGGCCGAAACGGGCGCCGGTGAACTGGGTGGCGAGCAGCACGACGAGTACGAGCGCCAGTGCGGCCAGCAGATGCACGGCTCGGCGCCACGGCCAGTGCAGTGCGGCGGTGCGTTCCAGGTCTTCGTCGGGGGCGGCGAGCGTGGTCGACAGGACCGCCACCATCAGCATGACCGTCAGTACGACGAGCAGGAGGATGGCGTCGCGTTCCTTGGCGAGGGTCAGCCACAGCGCCCAGATCAGGGCGGCGGCGCCGACGGAGGCGGCCAGCGCCAGGGGTACGCGTCGCGCGCGCAGGTGCAGGGTCATCGCGACAGCAGTCCGGTGGGGTCCTGGCAGGCCAGGATCGCGTCGCGTACCGCAGTCACGCGGGACATCGCCTCCGGTGCTCCTAGCTTCTGCAGGCCCCGCCACAGTGTGATCGCCTCGGCGTTGAGCTGCGGTTCTTCCTCGATCATCTCGGGGATGACGCCGACGTCGGAGACCGGCTCGCGGCCGAGCAGGTGGTAGGCGGCCGCCCGTTCGACAGCGCCGTTGCGCTCGCATTCCGGGTTGCCGTACCCGGTGCCCAGGCCGAAGACCATCTCGGGGACCACGGCGTCGGGGTGGGCCAGGCCACCGTGGTCGTCGATCCGGACGACGATCGTGACGATGTCGGTGTCGCGGGCGGGCGCGTCCTCGATGAGGTAGGCCCGCCGGTCCTCGTACACCTGCGTGGGGGCGTCCGGCATTTTCGCGAGGACGGCCAGGCCCTGGCGGGCGAGTGGGGTCAGCGCGTCCAGCACGTTCGCGTTGACGCGGGTGACGCAGACCTTCGGCGCGTCGTCGGTGCAGACGAGTTCGCGGGCGACGGGGTCGACCGGCGCGACGAGCGCTGCCTCGTCGCGGGGGACGATCGCCGCCGCGACGCCGAAGCCGAGCAGCACCGGCAACGCGGCGGCGATCGAGGCCCGTCGGCCACCGGCGACCAGCAGGAGTACGCCGGTCAGCGCGAGCCCGCCCATGAAGAGGGCGAGCACGGCGGTGACCCGCGGGTCGATGGTCTGGAACGCGTAGAACGGGCTGCTGCCGTAGGCGGGCGACAGGATCGCGCCCATCCAGTCCGGTCGCATGATCGCGGTGAAGAAGACCAGCAGCACGCCGGCCACGGCGAGCACGGGAGCGGTCACCAGAGTGGGCAGCAGCCGCCCGATGCCCAGGCCGAGCCAGGCCGCCGCGACGAGGGAGAGCGCGCCGACAAGCGTGATGGCGACGACGTCCGGCGGGAAGTAGGCGGCGGTCGAGGCGATCCGCAGGCCGCCTGCGGCGATCACGAGCAGGAAGGCGAGCCCGGCCGACGCCCCCATCGCGACGAGGACCGGCAGCATCCGGCGGGCACGGGACCGGGGTGTGGTGGCGAACAGTTCGCCGACCTTGGCCCGGTGCTCGCGGCGGCCCTGCCACGCTCCGGCGGCCAGGGCGATCGGCCACAGCAGGATCATGTACTCCTTCACGGTCAGCGCGAGGGACATCCAGCCCTGCGACCAGCGTCCCGGGGCGGTGTAGAGGGCGGCGACGCCGACCGTCAACGTGATCAGGGCGGCGCCGGCCGCGGCGGAGCGCCGCAGTTCGATCCCCAGGACGCTCATCGGGCGGCCTCCGCGAGGTGGCGGCGGAGCAGAGCGGAGTAGCCGCGTTCGGCGGGGCTGTCGCCCGGGTGGTGTTCGTCGCCCTGCTCGGCCAGCGCGGCGGGGGTGCCCTGCCACACCAGCCGGCCCTCGTTGATCAGCACGACCTCGGTGCAGGCGGCTACCACGTCCTCGACGAGGTGGGTGGAGACCAGTACGCAGGCGTCAGTACCCAGGTCGCGCAGCAACTCGCGCAGGTCGAGGCGCTGCTCGGGGTCGAGGCCGACGGTCGGCTCGTCCAGCAGCAGCACCTGCGGGTCGTTGACGATGGCCTGGGCAACGCCGGCCCGGCGCAGCATCCCGCCGGAGAGTGTCCGCAGACGGGCATCGGCCTTGGCGCTGAGCCCGACGCGGTCGATCGCCCGCTGTGTGGCCGCCGGGATGTCGGGCTTCGGCATCTCCTTCAACCAGGCCAGGTACGACACGAACTCGCGCACGGTGAACCGCGGGTAGTAGCCGAAGTGCTGCGGGAGGTAGCCCAGCGCGCGCCGGGCCTGGCGCAGGTCGGCGCGGCCGTCGACGGAACTGCCGAGCAGGGTGAGCCGACCTCCGGCCGGCTTGAGCACCGTGGCGAGGGCACGCATCAACGTCGTCTTGCCCGCGCCGTTGCGCCCCAGCAGGCCGTGCACGCCCGTACCCAGGCTCAGGTCGAGCCCGTCGACGGCCAGGTGGCGGCCGGCTCGTACCTTCAGCGCCTCGGCGTGGATGGCCCAGGGGTGGATGGTGGCGGCCGTCTCGACCGTACTCACCGCTCGCATGGTGGTTCCCTTCAGAACGAGGTGAGGCGCCGGAAGCTGTTGGCGCGCAGGAGGGTCAGGGCGGCCAGCACGACAGTGACGACAGCCCACCCACCGGTGGCCGCCGGTTGCAGGAGCACCGGCAGTTCGGCGGTGGCGAGGCTGGGCGCGACCACGGCGGCGGCCCAGGCCACCATCAGGCCGATCGCGGCGCGGTGGACGCCGACGAGGGAGCCGAGCAGCAGCGTGGCGGCGGTGAAGGCCAGGCACGGCAGCAGCATCAGCGCGAGGTTCGCACGGCTGGCGCCGAGGACGGCGAACGCGGCGAGGACCGGGATGACGAGGACGAGCACCACTGCGGTACGGCGCAGCAGCATCGTCAGACCGGCCGAGGGGGTGCCGACGATCAGCTCCCAGGCCGGGTCGCCGCGTCTGCTCCAGGCAGCCGCGACCCCGGGCAGCGGCGCCAGAGGCGCGAGCAGCAACACGATCGACGGCAACTCGGCCAGGAAGTACGTGAGCAGGGCCGCGCTGCCGAGCACGCCGGCGGTCATGGCGACCCACGGCAGCAGCGCCGCCACGAACCAGCGCTGGCGCACCGGCGTACGGAAAAATGCCCTTGATCGTGGGGCGGGGCCGGCGGCGATCCCACGGTCGACGGCTGCCGCGACCTCGGCGACCAGGGCGCGCGACTCGGCGGTGGTGCTGCCGGCCAGGCGCGCGCGGCAGTCGGCGCAGCTCTCCAGGTGCACCTCGATCGACCAGACGGTCGCCTCGTCGAGGCCGGGATCGCCGTCGGCGTAGCGGTCGATGTCGTTCAGGGTGGGATGCGTGGTCATGACAGGGCCTCCCGCAGGACGATCCGGGCGCGGCGGATCCGGGACTTGACGGTGTTCTCGGGTACGCCCAGCAGCACCGACGTCTCGCGGACGGTGAAGCCGTCGAGGACTGTGGCGCGGAGCACCGCGCGGACCTCGGGCGGCAGTACGGCGAGGGCCTGTTCGAGTTCCTGCCCGACGCGGCCGGCGAGCACCTCGTCCTCGGCGGCGGGCACGACCGTCTCGGCCGGGTGCACCTGCGGCGTCCGGGCCTGCCGGGAGCGACGCCGGAACGCGTCGACCAGGCGGTGCGCGGCGATGGTCCACAGCCAGCCGACGGCGCTGCCGCTGGCCTGGTCGCCGGCGAAGCTGCCGGCCGCCCGCCAGATGGTCAGGTAGGTCTCCTGGAGGACGTCGGCGACCACGTCCGGGTCGGCGCACCGACGCCGCAGCCGCACCTCCAGCCACGGTGCGGTACGCCGGTAGAGCTCGTCGAAGGCCCGCCGGTCACCGCGGGCCACGCGGCGTACGAGTTCCTGCTCGTCGGCCGCGTCCAGGCTTCGTCTCACAACAGGTAAGACGACGACCTCCTCGCGATCGGGTCACGCACCGGTGTGACCGCCGTCACCAACCTCGGCGGCGGTCTGGGCACGTGAGCGTGCCCGGCCTCCCTTACTGTCCAGCCACGTTCGTGGCGCGCTCGGAGTTGACGTAGTTATCCTCTTCGGGTGCTGGTCCGTGTGGAGATCGTTGGCACGAGTCCGGCACTGCGAAGGGACTTTCGACATGCCCCGTGTGGTACCGGCAGTCATCCGCGCGCTTGACGTCCTCGAACTGTTCCTGGACTGCCCCCAGCTGTCGGCCCGTCAGGTGATGGAGCGACTCGACCTGCCCCGCACCACAGTCCACGAGTTGCTCGTCACCCTCGAGGCCCGCTCGTATCTGATCTCCGTACCGGGCCAGCCGGTGCAGTACCGGCTCGGCATGCCGCTGTTCCAGCTGGGCGCGGCGTTCGCGGGCCGGCTTGATCTGGTACGCGAGGCGCAGGGGGTCGCGCGGGACGTGGCCGCCAAGTGTGACGAGGCGGTTCATGTGGCGGTGCTCGACGGCGCCGATGTCATCTACCTCGTCAAGTTCGACAGCACGCACCCCGTGCGGATGGTGTCCGGTGTCGGGCTGCGCCTGCCGGCCCACTGCACGGCGGTCGGCAAGGTGCTGCTGTCAGCCCTCGATCAGGCGGACCTGGACGGCGTCCTGTTGAAGGATCCTCTGCCGGGGATGACGCCGGCCAGCATCACCGACCCGGAGCTGCTGCGTGAGCACCTGGAACGTGTCCGGGCGGACGGCGTCGCGGTAGACGTCGGCGAGTCGGACAGCGCGATGCGCTGCGTCGCGGCGGCGATCCGGGACCACTCCGGTGCCACCATCGCCGCGATGAGCCTGTCCGCGCCGATCATTCGCTGGACGCCTGAGGTGCAGGTGGAGTGGACCGGGCTGGTTCGGGACGGCGCTGCTGCGCTGTCGGCTCGCATGGGCTACCGGGCCCAGTCTCGATAGCCGACCTCCCGCTTTCGGCTCGAAACAACATCGAAACATTGACATAACTCACCAAGCTGCTCTAGCGTCGCGTCCACTCGATCCGGTATATCGAACCTAGTTCGAAATCTCGAACGGCGGTGGTCCCTTCTCGACGGGCGACCGCAGGTGGTCGCCGCCACAGAAACCCAACTGGAACACACAACCATCACGGCGTTCGCCAGGCGAGCCTTCGGCGTGCCGCCGTGCGCGGGGAAACGAAGGAGGCGAAGTTCCATGGAGGAAAAGTCGGCGTGGTCTCGGCGCGGCTTTCTGGGGGTGGGGGTGGGAGTGCTCGGCGCGACCGGCCTGGCCGCGTGTGGGGGCAGCTCCGAATCACCCAGCAAGGTGCAACCGGACGTTCCACAGGAGCTGATCGACGCCGCGTCGTCGATGAAGGGCTCCTCGATGGGGATGCTGTCCCAGAAGCTGTACTCGACGGCTGCGAACGAGGCCCTCGACAGCTCGATCAAGAAGTTCGCCGACACCACCGGCACGAAGATCGAGAACAGTCTGGTCCAGGCCGACGCCGGTGACGTGGTGGCCAAGATCGACGCCGAGGTCAAGGGTGGGGTGGCGCGCGACCTGGCGTTCATGACCGACTCACGGTTCGTCGCGCAGTTCCAGTCGCTGGGCGACCTGGAGGACGTGACGGACGTCGTCCAGGCGCTGACCGCCAAGTACGGCGAACCCTGCGCCGAGGCCAAGAACTTCTGCGTCTTCGACGGCAGGTGGTTCGCGATCCCGTACCACTTCATCGGGATCGGATCGTTCCTGCGTAAGGACTGGATGCAGGACAAGGGCATCACCCCGAAGGACATCTACAGCTGGGAGGAGCTGCGGGACCTGTGCCTGGAGATCTCCGATCCGGGCAAGCGGCGGTTCGGCTGGGGCATGACGGTCAACCGGTCCGGTGACGGCAACGGCATGATCGAGGCGCTGATCAACGCGTACGGCGGATCGATCGCCTCCAACGACGCCCGGAAGGTCACGTTCGACTCCCCCGAGACGGTGCAGGCGGTGACCTTCCTCGGCGACATCTACACCAATCCCAAGTACAAGCCGATGCTGCCGCCGGGGATCGCGAGCTGGACCGACACCAGCAACAACGAGAACTGGCTCGCCGGGATCCTCGGCTACACCCGCAACCAGTTCAGCGTCTACGCGGACTCCCGGACCAAGAAGAACCCGGTGCACGCCAACACCCACGTGTTCTCCGACTGCATCGGGCCGGCGACCAACAATCCCCTGCTGCTCGGCCAGTCGCAGGGCTTCGTCGTCTTCAAGGGCGCCAAGAACCCTCAGCTCGCCAAGCTCCTCGCGCAGTACCTGGTCAGCGCGCCCGCGCTGCTCGGCGTGGCGAAGGAGGCGCCCGGCCTGGTGATGCCCGCCTGGGAGAAGGTCTGGGACGCCGACCCGTTCTTCACCAGCGGTGACCCGGCGTTCCCGATGCTCCGCAGGATCACCGAACTGAAACTGCCGCTGAACACCAAGAACGGCCTGACCTTCCCGCAGAAGGCCAGCGCCGGCCAGCAGGCCGTCGGCTCGGCGTACGTCCTCACCGACATGATGCAGCAGGTCGTGCAGGGCACCGCGCCGGCGCAGGCCGTGAAGGCGGCCCACGCGAAGATGGTGCAGATCTTCAACCAGCAGGGGCTGCCGCAGTGAGGTCGGTCCGTCCCGCGCGGGTTCCGGCGGCGAGGGTCTCCCCGCCGCCGGGACCCGGCTCCCTCACGGCGGTCCAGCGGCGGCTGGGGCGTGACTGGCGACTGGCCGCGCTGTTCCTCGCCCCGATGGCCGTACTGGTCGGCGGGCTCGTCCTCGTGCCGATCGCTCGGTCGATCATCACCAGCACCACGGAACGACACGGGCAGGACACCGTTTTCGTCGGCCTGGACAACTACCTGCACCTCGTCGACGACGGCCAGTTCCACACGGGCGTGGTGAACTCGTTCGTCTTCACCGCGTACGCCGAGATCTTCAAGGTCGTGCTCGGGCTGGCCGCGGCCCTGCTGCTGCACCACCGGCGCCGCGGGCGGGCGGTGCTGGCGGGGTTGCTCCTGGTGCCGTGGGTGGTGCCGACCGTGGTGACGGCGTTCAGTTGGCGCGCGCTGCTCGACCCGATCTTCGGCAGCGTCAACAACCTGCTCACCGCCACCGGGATCGGACCGCTGCTGGTCGACCTGCACCTGGTCGACAGCTGGCCGGCGGGCTGGCTGTCCGACCCGGAGCTGGCCATGCCGTCGGTGATCCTCGTGAACGTCTGGAAGGGGGTGCCGTTCTTCACCGTGTGCTTCCTGGCCGGGTTGAAGGCCATCCCGGCGGACCTGTACGAGGCGGCGACAATCGACGGTGCCTCGTCGATGCAGCGGTTCGTCAACGTGACGCTGCCCGGACTGCGTCACGTGATCACCGTGACGGTGACCCTGTCGTCGATCTGGACGTTCAACAACTTCGACCTGGTCTGGCTGCTGACCCAGGGCGGCCCGGGTGACGTGACAGCGCCGTACGTGCTCGTCGCGTACTCGAAGGCGATTCTGCAGTTGCAGTACGGCGCCGGTGCGGCGGTCACGCTCATCATGCTTCCGGTCATCGGCGGGCTGGTGTTCCTCCTGGTCCGGCTGCTGCGTCAGGACTCGGGAGCGAACCTGCCCCGGGCACGACGCGCGGCGCTGCGGGTCGGTACGCGGGCGCGCAAGGCCCTGCCGTGGGTGATCACCGCGGTGGTCACCGGCCTGCTGCTCTGGGCTTCGCCGCAGATCTTCTGGAAGGCGGCGGTGATCCTCGGGGTGATCCTGCTGATCGCGGCGGCGGTCGGCCGCGTGGTCTCGACCCTCCAGTCGCGCGGCGGTCGCCGGGCATCCTCGACGGTGTCGGGCCTGGGCTCCTGGGTCGCGCTGGCCGGGCTGCTCTTCTTCGTGCTGGGTCCGCTGTACTGGATCGGGGTCACGGCCTTCAAGTCCGAGGGCCAGGTCGTGATGCGGACGGACGACCTGTGGCCGACACCCTGGACCACCGAGCAGTTCACCGCGCTCTTCGCCAACCAGCCGTTCGGCCGCTGGTACCTCAACACCCTCCTGGTGTCCGCGGCGTCCACGGCGGTGGCGCTGGTCTGCGCGGCCCTCGCGGGATACGCGCTGGCCCGGCTGCGGTTCCGGGGCGCGCAGGGCTTCACCGTCACGGTCCTGCTCACCTACGTGATGCCGGGCGCACTGCTGTTCATCCCGCTCTACCAGATGCTCATCGGCGCGCGGCTCACCGACTCGTTGTGGTCGCTGGTGGTCACGTACCCGACGTTCACGCTGCCGTTCGCCACCTGGCTGCTGGTCGGGTACTTCTCGTCGATCCCCGTCGAGCTGGAGGAGGCCGCGCTCGTCGACGGGTGCAGCCGCATCCAGGCGTTCGGCCGGGTGGTGCTGCCCCTGGCCAAGCCGGGGCTGCTGGCGGTCGCGCTCTTCACCCTGACCAACGCCTGGAACGAGTTCCTGTTCGCTTTCGTGTTCATCACGAAGGACGAGTACAAGACGCTGCCGGTGGGGATGCAGTCGATGATCGCCGGAGATGTCGTGCCCCAGGGACAACTCGCCGCGGCGTCGCTGCTCGTCAGCATCCCCGTGGTGATCATGTACGCCCTCGGGCAGCGCTTCCTCACCGAAGGGCTCACCGCGGGCGCGGTGAAGGGCTGACGCACGTGGACGCCGAACCCGTCGCGTGGCGTGGTCCGGACGGGCCGCTGGCGCCGATCGGGCACCAGCGGCCCGGCACGGCAGATTCCGCTACGGCACGCCGCCCGCCAGCCGACTGTCTTTCGCCTGCCGTCAGTCAGTCGACCCGCGCCGGCGGTAGGTGAAGAGAGCGGCGTGGTCCAGGACCGCCACCACGAGCACCACGGCGGTGGCGACCGCGCTGATCATTAGCAGCGGCAGCCGCAGGGCGGCCGCCGCGCCGGCCAGCACGAGCAGCGCGCCGACCCGAGGCCAGGACAACCGCCGGTGGATGGCCAGCGAGAACAGGATCCGGCCGACGAGGAACAGCGTGGGGCCGCCCAGGATGGCCGCGACAGCCGCCAGGTCACCGACCTCGGAGGGGTGGGCGATGCTCAGCTCGGCTCCGACGGCCGTCACCACTATGCCGGCGATCATCACGAGGTGCAGGTACCCGGTGACGACACCGAGCCGGGACGGATCGGCGTGCTCGATGGCCGAGCCCAGGTGCCGACCGGCAGGGGTCACGTAGAGCAGCCCGATCAGCACGGCCGTGACGAAGACCAGCAGGAAGGCGGCGGTCTCGGCGAGATCCAGGCGGGTGCCGGCGTACGAGAGCCCGGCGGCCAGGACGAGTTCGCCGAGCGCGATGATCATGATCTGCTGGTAGCGCTCGGCGAAGTGCGCTCCAGCGAGGCGCAACTCCTGCTGACGGGCGCGACCCAACCTCGGCGTGGGCCAGCCGAGCCGTGGACCGGTCACGTCGATCGCGAGGGCGAGCACCCAGAGCGGCACCCGCCACTGCGGCAGGAACGCGCCCGCCAGCCACGGCACCGCGGTGGCCGCGTACCAGCAGAGGATCCGCAGCGCCCGGCGCTGCCGGGGATGACCGCGCAGCATCGAGGCGGTGACCACACCCCGGACGAGGTGGACCGCGACGTACGCGCCGGCGAAGAGCACCCCCCGCTCCCCGAGCGCCTGCGGGGTCGCCACCCCGGCCAGCAGGCTCCCCAGCGTGGCGGCGACCAGCACCACGCGGATCGCCGGGGTCTCCGGGTCGTACCAGTCGGCGCTCCAGGTGGTGGTCACCCAGATCCACCAGACGCCGGCCAGCAGCAGGGCGGTGCGCAGGGCGCCGGCCAGCGTGAGGTCGTTCAGCAGGTGCACTGCCGACTGGCTGAGGGCGAGCACGAACGCCAGGTCGAAGAAGAGCTCCAGGAACGAGGCGCTCAACGGCACGTCGCTTCCCCGCAACAGCCGCTCGGGCCTGCTCGCCATCGGCGCTCCTCCCGGTGGCAGGCGCTGGATCCGTCGTACCACCCGGGGCCGGGCACCGGAGGCGAAAACGCGTCAGCGGCGCACACCGACCCCGGCGTAGCCGTGTGCGTCCCCGGCCTCCGGCTCGGCGTCCGGCCGCCACCTGGTGGTCTCGACCAGGCCGGGCTCCACCAGGTCGTACCCGTCGAAGAAGCGCAACGTCTCGGCGTGGGTGCGGGGCACCAGCGGAGCGCTGCTGGCGCGGTAGACGGCCTGCCCCCGCTCGGCCACCTCCGGCGGGACGCCGTCCAGCGTCAGGTGCGACAGCACCAGGTGGCTGCCGGGCACTGTGGCGTCGCGCAGCCGGGCGACCGCGGCCCACGGGTCGTCGTCGTCCGGCACGAAGTGCAGCACCGCGAGCAGCAGCACGGCCACCGGACGGTCCAGGTCGAGCGTGGCCCGCACCTGCGGGTGGGCCAGCAGGTCGTCCGGCCGCCGCAGGTCACCCTGCACGACGGCCGTGCCGGGCACGTCGGTCAACAACCGCCGGGCGTACGCGACGGCCACCTCGTCGTAGTCGACGTAGACCACCCGGGCGTCCGGCGCCACGGCCCGCACCACCTCGTGCACGGTCCCCTGGGTGGGCAGACCCGCCCCGATGTCCAGGAACTGGTGGACGCCCTGCCCGGCGGCGTACCGGACGGCCCGGCGCAGGAAGTGCCGGTTGGTCTGCGCGGCGAGCCCGGTGCCCGGGAAGATCTCCAACACCCGCTCGGCTGCGGCGCGGTCGGCGGCGAAGTTGTTGCTGCCACCCAGGAAGTAGTCGTACATCCGGGCGACGTTGGGTCGGGCGGTGACGTCGGTGGTGTCGGGTGCCGGCTGGTCGGTCACGAGGGGGTCCCTTCGCCGCGGTCGGATCTCGATGTCTAGCAGCCGGGGCGACGACCCGCTGACCCCTCGTGTCGTTGATCCGGCTGCACCCCTGGTCAGTGCCGACCACGGTGGGGGCACCGAATCACCGAGGGGGACGCGATGACCGGTCAGCGGGAAACCGTGCGGGTCGACCACGACCTGTTCCGCGCCGTGTACGACTCGCCCGCGTCGCTGCCCGGCCGGCACCGGTGGACCACACCGGAGTCGGACGTCCGGCGTCTGGAGAAGCTGCTGGGAATGCCGGCACGCACCATCGGCGCCCCGCTGTGGGTCAGCGGCGACGAACCGGACTGCCCGAAGTGCGGCCGGCGGATCACCTGGTACGACATCGTCTCGTCGGCCCTCACGGGCCTGCACGACAAGAACATGATCGCCACGGTCATCCTCGGCGAACACCGGTACGTCAACACCGAGGTGCCGGAGGCCATCGCCGGGGTGCGCTGCGCCGACTGCCACACCGCGATCGACGGCCTGCGCAGCTTCAAGTGCCACAACTGGGCGTACGCCTTCGAGGCGCTGGAGGCCGTGCGCGAGCGCATGGCGGGCGGACCCGCGCCGACCTGAGCGCCAACCGGCAGACCCGCGCCTACAACGGACCCGTGGCCCCCACTATGAAGAATGGAGACATGGACACCGTCGCTGAGCTGACCCTCATCCGACACGGGCAGAGCCTGGCTAACGTCGCCTTCGCCGATGCACACGCACGAGGGCTGACCGATCATGGTCTGACCGGGCGAGATGCCGACATCGAGCTGTCGTCGCTGGGATGGGGGCAGGCAACCCGACTCGGTCACTGGCTCGCCGCTCTACCCAGTCACCGCCGGCCCCAAGTCGTCGTCTGTTCCCCCTATGTCCGCGCTCGGCAGACCTGGTCACGAGCGGCGGAAACCGCGGCGCAGTCGGGTGCCGACTACCCCCTCGCCGTCGTCGATCACCGTCTCTGCGATCGGCTCATGGGCGACCTGGAGCTACTGACCCCCGCCATGATCGCTCAACGGTTCCCCGCGGAGGCAGCCCGGCTCGCGGCCGAAGGCGAGTTCTCCTACCAGCCTCCTGGTGGTGAGTCGTTCGCCGACATCGCTCGACGCCTGGCGGCCGTGCTGGCGGACCTGAACACCCAGCACGCGGGCCGGCGCGTCCTGCTCGTGGCCCACGACGCCGTGGTCGTGGTGATGCGCCACCTCATCGAAGGTCTCGGGTTCGACGAGATCGCTGCCATCGTCGCGACGACTCCGGTCGCGAACACGTCGATCACCCGGTACGACGGCACCGCCGGCGGTCTCACGCTGGTGGAGTTCGCCGCGACCCCGCACCTTGAGCCAGGAAGGGACGAGCATGCCTTCGTCGGGAAATGATGAGTCGGTGTTGGGGAGCCTCACCCCGTCGTCGTTGACACCGGAGCAGCTCCACGATCACCAGGTCACCCGAGACCTGATCGCCCAGGCCCTCGCGGCCCAGTCCGCTCGCCGCTACGAGCTGGAGCAGGCCGGCGGTGACCAGGGCTCCCTGGAGCAGGTCATCGCGTCTCAGAGCCGTCTCGCGGGGGCCCTACGGGATCTCGATCCCGCCGACATCGACAAGGTCGCCCGGCTCCGTGAGGAGTGCGTCGCCGTGCTGCGTCAGGCACGCCGTTGACCGAGTTCCCTGACGGCGTGCTCTCCGAGGACGCCAACGAGCGGATCTTCCGCGAGCAGATCGTCCCGATGTTCCTCACCGGCGCCCCATCCCAGCAGCGGCCGGTGGTGGTCATCGTGGGAGGACAGACCGGCGCGGGCAAGACGGCGGTCACCGCGATGGTGAAGCGAGCGCTGGGCGCGGGCAGTGCCTTCATCAACATCAATATGGACTTCTACAACCCGATGCACCCCAGCTTCCACCGCTGGCAGGCCGAGGACGAAACCACGGCCAGCGCGAAGGTGCGACCAGACGGGGAACGCTGGTGGGGCAAGGCCCAGCAGTACGCCATCGACAACCGCTGTCACGTCGTCCTCGAGTCGGCCATGCGCTACGAGAGCGAGTTCGAGGACATCGCCCGCCGGTTCCACGACGCCGGCTACCGCGTCGAGGTCGCCATCGTCGCGGTCCCCGAGGCCCTCAGCCGCCTGGGGATCCTGCACCGGTACTGGAGCGAGGTCGAGGCAGTCGGCCGCGGCCGACTGATCGACACCGCCGTTCACGACGAGTGCTACCGCGGCGTCATCCGCGGTGCACACGCCGTCGACACCCAAGACTTGGCGCACGTCGCCTTCGCGTTTCGACGCAATGGCGAGGTCGTCTACGCCAACACCAGCACCGCCGCCGCTTGGCAACGCTCTCCTGCGCTCACGGCCGCCATCAGCGCCGAACGCCAGCGCCCCTGGACGCCCACCGAGCGGGCCTGGTACCTCGACAACTCTCACCGGCTACGTAGCGCCATCGATCCCCGCTGGCATCCAGTCCTCGATGCGATCGACACGGCAGCGGCACCGCTGCTGACAACGCCCGCCAGCGCCCACGCCCGGCGGGCTGCCCTGGCTATGTACGGCAGTACCCGGCAGGCGATTCGAGGCAGGACCGATGCTCCGGGGGTTACCAGGCCGGGTCCTGCCATTGACCGCTCAGCCCCTAGCCAACGCGACCTGGGCCGGTGACGACCCGTCGGCCATCGAGCCTGCTGTGTGGAAACAAGGGCGCCCGGCCTCCGGACAACTCGACGTAACCAGCTCCTGATCCTCACGTTTGAGGCCGGTCCGTAGTTTGCAGACGCGACCTGAGCCGGCCTCGGCCGAGCGGCGGGTGGGGCGGCGACCCGGTGGCGACGTCGGCTCGGGCCCGGGGTCGGGCACCGGCGGCATCGGCCGGGTGATCGGACCGTCGCAGGCGACGCCAGGTGCAGTCCGTCGGCGGTCTTGTCCCCGAGGTCCGCAGCCATGAGGCGCCTGTGCGATCGCTGGACGAAAGTCGTGCGGCCGGCTCGACCTTCGACTGCGGCGCCGCCCGCTGCCGCGTTCCTAGGGTGTCTCCCAGATGAACGAGGTATGAACGTCTAGTGAGGTGATTCATGGCCGCCAACGGCAGCACGGACGTTCCAGAGATCAGCGCCGAGTGGTACCGCGACATCGTCGACGCGGCAGCCGGCACCCCGACCCCGGTGCAGTGGTTCGTCGGGCACGCCACCGAGGGGGTGATCCTGCTGCTCGGCGCGCTGCTGGTGGCGGCCGCGGTGCGCCGCCTGGTCGGCGGCCCGCACGACCGGGCACTCGCCCTGGTCGCGCCGCTGCCGACCCTCCTGGCGTACGCGGGCAGCGAATGGCTCAAGACAGTGGTGGACGAGGACCGGCCGTGCCGGACGGTGGGCCGGGCGATCATCGCCGGCACCTGCCCACCACCCGGTGACTGGTCGTTCCCCAGCAACCACGCCACAATTGCCGGCGCGCTGGCGATCACCACACTGCTGCTCTCCCGACGGCTCGGGCTGGTCGCGCTGCCGCTGGCCGTGCTTGCCGCCTTCTCCCGGGTCTTCGTGGGCGTGCACTACCCGCACGACGTGGCCGCCGGCCTGCTGCTCGGCGCCCTGGTCGCCATGGTGGCGACCCCGCTTCTGGCCCGCCCGACCGCTGAGGCGCTGCGCCGTCGCGCCGATGCCCGCCGCCCGGTACCGGACCTCGCCAGCCGACCCCGCCCCTGACCCCGCCACCCAACGGCACGTGCCCTCCGCGCGGGGCGCCGCCCGCGCGGAGCGCCACGCGCCTCGCCCACAAGATCGTGCTCGATCCTGGTTCTAGTGGCCTCGGTCGCGCGGGAGGCCACTACATCTTGGATCGAGCACGATCTTGCGAGCCGCTGGCGGCGGGGCCGCGTGTCAGGAGGTCAGGAGGAGGGCGGCCACCGTGCCGAGCAGCAGGAACGGGCCGAACGGCAGGTGCGTGCCCCACCGGGCCCGTCGGGCGACCAGCAGTCCCACACTCACCAGCGCGGACAGCCCGAACGCGAGCAGCAGCCCGAGGAGCAGGACGGGCAGGCCGTACCAGCCGAGCAGCGCTCCCACGCTGAGCGCCAGTTTGGCGTCGCCCAGGCCGAAGCCCCGGCGGCCGAGCAGCAGTGTGCTGACGGCGAAGAACAGCGCCAGCCCCGCGCCGGAGGCGACGGCCCGCAGCCAGGGGCCCGCGTCGGTGTCGGCGAGCGCGGCCGCGCCGAGCAGCAGCCAGGTTCCGGCCGCCGCCGGCAGGGTGAGCCGGTCGGGCAGCCGGTGCACGGCCAGGTCGACGAGGACCGCCGGCACGGTCCACGCGAGCCACCAGGCCAACGCCGGCAGACCCCCGCCCGACGGGCCGACCAGCGCCAGCAGCGCCACTGCGGCGAGCGCGGCCAGCTCGACAGTGCCGGGCGGCGGGCCGACCCGG
This sequence comes from Micromonospora sp. NPDC049114, assembly GCF_040648635.1. NCBI lineage: Bacteria > Bacillati > Actinomycetota > Actinomycetes > Micromonosporales > Micromonosporaceae > Micromonospora > Micromonospora sp. NPDC049114. The sequence goes on from NZ_JBEZEA010000001.1 coordinate 1,236,841, forward strand.
GCCCGGCACCTGCCGCACCTGCCGAAGGGGCCGAGCGCCGGCCAGGGCCGGGTCAGGCCGATCGCCGCGCCGCACGCGTCGCAGCCGGTCCGGCTGGGGGTGCCCGAGGGTACGGCGTAGCGCACGACGGCGAACCGCAACAGCGGACTGACCGCCACGATCGCCAGCCCGGTCGCGAGCCGAGGGCGGTCAGTTCCCGAGACCGGCCCAGTTGCCTGATCGGTCGGGTTCCGCCGGCCGGGTGCCGCCGCTGGGGGGCCGGTCAGCGCCACGTGGACCACGCCGAACGCCGGCCACCCCTCGTAAAGGTGAACACGGATCGTGACTGAACGCTCGCTCGGGTGTAGCGGATGGCGCGGAAACCGACGCTTGCCAGTCGTCGCACGACCGCCCTCCCGTCGGAGGCCAGGCTCGGCGGCGTGCCGGTCGGGGCAGCCCGTCCGCCGCTCCGGGGTGCCGTCCGGATGCCGGGATGGATGCACGATGTCCCACTCTCAGGACCGACCCGGGGGGTGCGGCGGATCAACCCCGGCCAGCGAGGCCGGACCATCGGCGGCCCCTCGACCGGCAATCGTCCGCAGTGCAGCACGGACACCCGCCACCACCACCCATCATCACTCAGAGTGTTCACTTGAATTGCCTCTGTTGCATCGGCGAGCGTCAGCCTATGCTCGCCCCTTGGGTGTGACGCAAGCCTCACCTCAATGACCGGACAACACGGGACCTTGCATTTGTAGAAGATCCGTAACGGTGAATGCAGAAGCGCAATGAACAGCTCCGGAAGGCACTGATCCGGGCGCGCTTCCGCATGCCCGGCGGCGGTGCTTCGTCGCACGTCGGGCGATCACGAGGAGGGTTCAGCGGTGCACGGACGGCAGCTCAGGCGAGCGGCAATCTGCCTGCTGGCGGTCGTGGCGGCGGTGCCGGTCACCGCCTGCGGCAGCGGGCAGGAGACGGTCGACCGGCCGGCGACGACGCGGGGCGACGGGGTGCGGGCCGATTCGGGCGTCGAACGGGAAGCTGCCGAAAAGGCGGCGCTCGACGCGTACTCCGGTTATCTCGCGGCATCGCGGACGGCGAGTCGACGCAGCGATCCACACGCGCCGGAACTGTCCCGGTTTCTCGCTGATCCGCTGCTGACCCGGGTGCAATTGTCCATTCGCGACGCAAAGGAGCACGGCGCGATGCGTACCGGGACGTTGGCGTCCGATCCCAGCGTGACCGCCGTGAGCCTGGACTCAGATCCGGCAACCGTGGAGATCCAGGACTGCCTGGACGCGACCGGCTACCGGCTGATCTACACCAAGGACCAGCGCGTGGTCCCGGGCAGCGGTGGCGGCAGACATCTGGCCACCGCCACCGCCACCCGCTACCCCGACGGTCGCTGGCTGATCAGCTCCGGCTCGGCGCACCCGGACCAGCCGTGCTGACCCGGGGGCAGGGAGCCCGCACCGGCGAGGTCGGCGCGGCCCGGCGGATGCTCGCGGGGGCCGGTCTGGCGCTGCTGCTGGTGGCCGGCGCGTCCCTGCCGGCCGCCGCGGCCCACCGCGCCGACCCGGGGGCCGAATGTCCGCCCGGCCAACCGGACTGCAACGTCTGGGACGACGAGCCCGGCACGCCGGGCGGCCCCGGCGGCGGAGGCGACAACGGCGGCGGGGGCGACAACGGCGGCGGCGGGGGCGGCGGTGTCTGTCAGTGGGGCGGGCGGACGATCCCCTGCTACGACGACCTGCTGGGCTGGTTCAACAACGGTGACGGGTGCTACTACAAGCTCGCCTCGCCGCAGAAGCCGGCACCCGAGGGTCAGCAGTGGTACGTGCAGACCTGCAACGGCGGCGATCTCGGCGCACAGGACACGGTGCTGCGCGACGGGCCACCGCCCGGCTTCGGCGCTCCGCCGGACCCGGAGGAACTGGCCCGGCGGGCTCTCGCGTCGATCAAGCTGCTGCCGGCACGACTCAAGGTGGCACCCCGCAAGGACATCGGCCCCGGCCTGGTCGGCCTGCCGGTCTGGATGTGGGCCACCCCGAGCGCCAGCTACTTCGGGCCGCTGCGCGCCTCCGCGTCCGACCGCGGGCTGACGGTCTCCATCGAGGCCAAGGTCGACCGGATCGTCTGGAGCATGGGCAACGGCGACACGGTCACCTGCACCAAGGCCGGCACTCCGTACGACCCGAAGGGCAAGCGGGCCGGCCGCACCTCCCCGGACTGCGGCTACGACCACGGCTATCCGAAGGCCGGCACCTACCGGGTGGGCGCCACCACGTACTGGACGGTGCGCTGGTGGACCGACGACGGCGACGAGGGTGACCCGATCCCGCAGACCCGGACCAGCGGCACCGTGCCGGTCCAGATCAAGGAACTCCAGGTGGTGACCAGGTGAGTGAGCCGGTTCTGCGAGCCACACAGTCGGGAATGGAGATCGAACGGTGAGTCTGGCAACGCGTAACGCGACCGGGCCGGTGGACGCGCCGGTCAGCCCGCCCAAGGTGGTCCGGCAGCGCCGCGTCCGCCCGGGGCTGCTGGGTCTCGCCGTACTCCTGATCGCCCTCGGTGGGCTGGGTGCGGCGTTCGCGGTCACCTCGGTCCGGGCCACCGGCAGCTACCTCGCGGTGGCCCGTCCGGTGGAGGTCGGTCGGGAGGTCAGCGCCGCCGATCTGATCACCGTGCAGGTCGCCGGCGGCCAGGGGTTGCACCCGGTGCCTGCGGCACGGCTGAACGAGGTGGTCGGCAAGCGTGCCGCCGTGGCGCTGGTGCCCGGCACCCTGCTCACCCTCGGGCAGGTCACCGACGACCCGCTGCTCGGCCCGGGTCAGCAACAGATCGCGCTCGGCCTGAAGACCGCCCAGGTGCCGGCCCGCGCACTGCACCCCGGCGACAAGGTGCTGCTGGTCAGCACCCCGGACGAGAACGCCACCGGGGCGGCTGCCGGAGCGGGCACCCGGTTCGCGGCCACCGTCATCGACATGGTCAGCCCGACGGACGACGAGAAGGTGCTGTACCTGGCGCTGCTCATCCGGGACGTACCCGCAGTGGTGGCGTTGGCCGCCCAGGAGCGGATCGCGGTCGTGCTGACCGAGGCGGCCTGAGCATGGCGATCATCGCGTTGGTGTCCGCGAAGGGTTCGCCCGGCGTGACCACCTCGGCGTTGGCCTGTGCCCTGACCTGGCACCGCCGGCTGGTCCTGGCCGAGTGCGACCCGGCCGGCGGGTCGGTCCTCGCCGGCTACCTGGGTGGTCAGCTGGACGGGCCGCGCGGCATCGGCGAGCTGGCCGTCGGGGAGCTGCGCGACGGCAACCTGGAGACCGCGTTCTGGTCCCAGCTGGTCGACCTGGACGCGCCGCGCCGGGAACGGCTGCTGCTGCCCGGGTTGGTAGATCCGGCGCAGGCCGGCAGCGTCACCCCGCTCTGGCAGCGCTTCGCCGACTACTTCAACGCCCTGGACCGGGGTACCCCCGGCTACGACGTGCTCGTCGACTGCGGCCGGCTGCACGTCACCGGCCCACCGTGGCCACTGCTGCGGGCCGCTTCGGTGGTGCTGCTGGTGACCCGGGCCCACCTGCCCGACCTGTCCGGCACCCGGGCGGTGGTCACCGCGATCGAGCGGGACTTCGCCGAACACCGGGTGCCGCCGGGCACCCTGCGGCTGCTGCTGGTCGGCGACGGGCACGGGCGCGCGGAGATCAGTCGCGGACTGAAACTGCCGGTGATCGCCCGGCTGCCGCACGACCCGCGTACCGCAGGGGTGCTGGCCCTCGGTGGGACCGTGCGGTCCGGACGGCCGCTGCTGCGCGCGGCCGCCGCGCTGGAGGTGCCGGTCGGCGCGCTGCTGGAACGCCGGCGGGCGCGGCTGGCCTGGCCGGTGCAGCAGGGGGTGCCGGATGCGGTTTGAGCCCGTCTCCACCGACCCGCGTCAGCAGCCGCCGGCCGCGACGTCCACCGCGCCGCCGCTGGCCCCACCGAACGGCCGGCACCACCAGTCGGCTGCGGTGCCGCAGCCGATGCCCACGGCCACGCCGCCGCCGGAGGTGGCACCCCGACCCCGGATGGACTTCCAGGTGGTCCGGGAGCTGCGCCGGGAACTCACCGAGCGGCTCACCCTGTGGCAGCGCGGCCGGGAGTTCACTGTCGACGAGGAGGACACCGAGCGGGCCCGGCTGGCCGTCACCGTGGTCGCCGAGTACGCGGACGCGGTCCGTCGCGCCGGAACGCCGATGGCCGCCGGCGAGGAGCGCCTGCTGCTCGACCAGGTGACCGCCGAGCTGGTGGGGCTGGGCCGGCTGCAGACCCTGCTGGTCGACGACACCATCGAGGAGGTGCACATCCTCGGCTGCGACGTCGTGCGCATCACCCGGCACGGCGGTGGGGTGGACTGGGCCGAGCCGATCGCCGACAGCGACGCCGAACTGGTGGAGATCCTTCAGGCGGCGGCGCGGCGGGCCGGCGCGACCGAACGGTCACTGTCCACCGTGAAGCCGACCCTGGACCTGCAACTGCCCGACGGCAGCCGACTGGCCGCGGTGTTCCTGGTCAGCCACCGGCCGTACGCGGTGATCCGCAAGCACAACACCCTGGACGTGAGCCTGGACGACGTGGCCGGCGCCCGGGGTGACCTGGACGAGATGATCGACCCGCTGCTGCGCGACTTCCTGCGTGCGGCGATGCGCGCCGGGTTGAACATCATGGTCGCCGGGCTGGCCGGCGCCGGGAAGACCACGATCATCCGGGCGCTGATGAACGAGATCCCGCCCGACGAGCCGTACGTGCTGCTGGAGGAGAGCCGGGAGTTGTTGCCGGCCCGTCGCCGGGAGCGGCACCGGGCGGTGATGAGCTTCGAGGCGCGGGAGGGGCACGGCGAGCGCGGCTTCGACGGCCGGCCGGCGGGTGAGGTGACGATCGCCGACCTCATCCCGCTCTCGCTGCGGATGGGCGTGCTGCGGATCATCGTGGGCGAGGTCCGGTCCCGGGAGATCGTGCCGATGCTCCAGGCCATGACCACCAGCCGGGGCTCGATGTGCACCATTCACGCCCGTACCGCGGCCGGGGTGGGTGAACGGATCGTCGAGCTGGCGCTGGCGCACGGCCGGGAGATGACAGTCGACCAGGCCCGCCGGATGGCCGGCAACGCCCTCGATCTGATCGTCTACGTCACCGTCGAGGACGAGAGCGCGATCGGCGGCCGTAAGCACCGGTTCGTCTCGCACGTGGAGGAGGTGATCGGGGCCGGTGAGGCCGGACAGATCACCACCACCACCGTCTTCGGTCCCGGGCCGGACGGCCGCGCCGTCCCCCGGCACCTCCCAGAACGGGTCCGCGACCAGTTGCTGCGGGTGGGGTACGACTCCCGGCTGCTGACCCGCTGGATCGAGGCCGGTACGGGTGCCTGGCGGCGTCCCCGACAGACCCGACTGGCCCGGCGGTGACCTGATGGGGAACAGCCTGGAGTTGATCGCGGTGGTCTCCGGGGCCGCCTGTGTGGCCGGACTGCTGCTGGCTGTCGTCGCGCTGGTGGGCAGCCGTCGGCCCGCCGGGCCCGCCCCGGGAGCAGGGCCCGGGCTGAGCCGCCTCTGGCGTGGCTCCGGCGCCACACCTGCCGAGCGGCGGGCCTACCAGGCGCTGCTGCTCACCGCTGTGGTCGCCGGGGCGTTGGCGTTCCTGCTGACCGGGCTGCCGGTGGTGGGCCTGCTGGTGGCGGTGGCGGTGCCCGGCACGCCGTGGCTGTTCGCCGTGGGCAAGGCCGAGCAGCGGGCGATCGCCCGGATCGAGGCCGTCGGCGAGTGGACCCGCCGGCTCAAGGACGTCTCCGGTACGGGCCAGGGCCTCCAACAGGCGATCATCAGCACGATCGGCAGCGTGCCACCCGGCATCGAGGACGAGGTACGGCTGCTCGCCGCCCGGTTGCAGGCCGGCTGGCTGGCCCGTTCCGCGCTGCTGGCGTTCGCCGACGAGATCGGCGACCCGGTGTGCGACCAGGTCGTGGCGGCGCTGATCCTGCACCTCACCGACCGGGGTGAGCGGCTGGGCGACGTGCTGGGCTCGATCGCCGGCGCGGCGGCCGCGGAGGTGGCGACCCGCCGGGAGATCGAGGCCAAGCGCACCCAGCCCCGGTTCACGGTCCGCTTCCTGACCGGGATGACGCTCGCGACGCTGGCGTACGGGCTGGTCAACACCGAATACATCACGCCGTACGGCACACCGACGGGTCAGGTGGTGATGGCCGCTCTCGGTGCCGCCTTCATCGGCCTGCTGGCCTGGGTGCGGTCGATGAGCCAGCCGCAGCGGCCGGCCCGGTTCCTGCCGGCGCCCGACCCCCAGGAGGTGATCGCGTGAGCGCGAGTGCCACCGTCCCCGGAAGGAGCCTGCGGTGATCGTCAACTGGCTCCTCGGCGTCGCCGTGTCCGGTGGAGCGGCGATCGGGTTGGGCCTGTTCCTGGTGATCCGGGAGCTGGTGCCGGCGACCCCCGCGCTCGGGCCGGCGCTGCGCCGCCTGCACCAGCCGCCGGGCACCGGGCGGGTGGCCGCTCCCGCCTCCCGCCGGTTGGACTGGCTGACCGGGCTGTCCCGCTGGTTGCGACCGCCGCACCGGCAGCTCGCCCTGATCGGCCAGACCCCCGAGCAGTACGCCCTGTCGGTGCTGCTGTCCGCGCTCATCGGACTGGCCACGCCGACGCTGCTCGGGGTGGCGCTGTTCGTGCTCGGCGTCTCGCTGCCGCTTGTCGTACCGGTGCTGGGTGGCCTCGGCATGGCGCTGATCGCCGCTCTGCTGGCGCACCGCTCGGTGCTGGCCAAGGCGGACGCCGCCCGCGACGAGTTCCGCCAGGCCGTCTGCACGTACCTGGATCTGGTGGCGCTGCAGCTCTCCGCCGCGCACGGGCCGGTGCAGTCGCTGGAGCGGGCCGCAGCGGTCTGTGACGGCTGGGTGTTCGACAGGCTGCGGGAGTCGCTGCGGATCGCCCAGATGCAGATGCACGCGCCCTGGGACGAGCTGCGTGACCTCGCCGACAAGATCGGCATCCCGGAGCTGGGCGACGTCGGCGCGATCATGCGCTCCTCCGGCAGCGAGGGTGCGCAGGTGCACGAGACGCTGCGCAGCCGGGCCGACTCGCTGCGCGACCAGATCCGCACCGACAACCTGGCCCGCGCCGAGGGCGTGACCAGCCGACTCGACATCCCGGGCGCACTTCTCGTCTTCGTGCTGCTCGGCTTCGTCGTCTATCCGTTCATCGCCCGTGTCTGATCCGACCCCCGAGAAGGAGTACGCCATGTCCATCCTCACCTACCTGCACGTCGTGGTGACGACGCGCTTCGCCGAGCTGCGGCGCGACGGCGAGCGGGGCGACAGCCCGGTACCGACCGCCGTGATCATCTTCGGTCTGGTCTTCGTGGCGACAATCGTCACCGGCCTGGCCCTCGGCAAGGCCAACGACTGGATGAAGGCCATCCCGAGCCACACGAACCCGAAGTAGCCGGCAGATGCGCCGAGCCGCGTTCGCAAGGTGGCGCCGGGCGGTTCACGCCGCCCGGTGTCGCCTCGTGGCCGGCGACCGGGAGCGGGGCGCCAACCCGGTGGAGCTGGCCGTGGTGATGCCGCTGATCCTGGTGCTGCTGTTCGCCTCGCTCCAGGTCTCGGCCGTCTTCCTGGCCCGTTCGACGGCGTTGAACGCCGCCCAGAGCGGGGTCAACGCCCAGCGGCTCTACAACGCGTCCGACGGTGCCGGGACGGCAAGCGCCACCCGGTTCCTGTCCGCCACCGGCGGCTGGCTGCTGGGCTGGAACAAGGCCGGCGGCCCGAGCTGTGTGACCACCGATGTCGAGGTGACCTGCACGGTGACCGGCCGGTCCCTGTCCGTGGTGCCCGGCGTGGACTTCGAGGTGGAGCAGACCGCGCACGGGACGGTGGAGCGGGTGACCCCGCCGTGAACCGGCCCGCCGAGCGGGGCTCGGTCTCCATCGAGGTGGCGGTGCTCGCGCCCGCGTTCATCGCGCTGATGGTGCTGGCCGGAGTGGCCGGACGCAGTGCGGTGGCGGCGGAGGCCCTCGACGCCGCAGCACACGACGCGGCCCGCGCCGCCTCGATCTCCCGGAATCCGGCCGACGCCCGCGAGGAAGCACGCGAGGCGGCTCAGCAGCAGCTGGACTGGCGGGGGCTGAACTGCACCGGCACTCCGACCGTGACGTTCAGCGGCACGGTCGGAGGCGCCGTCACCAGCTTCGACCGGGCCTACCGCAGCGCGCTCGGCCAGGACGCGACGGTCACCGTCACTGTCGCCTGCCGGGTGTCCTTCCGGGATCTGCGCCTCTCGGCGGTGCCCGGCATGCCCAGCGAGAACCGCATCGAGGCCAGCTTCACCTCACCACTGGACCGCTACCGGAGTCGGGGATGAACGACCGGACGATCTCCGGCGACCACGGCCGGGTCAGCATCTTCCTGGCGGTGGCGATGGTCGGCGTACTGGCCATCGTGGGGCTCTCGTTCGACGGCGCCGGCCAGCTGCGCACGCTGCAACGCGCCGACAACCTGGCCGCCGAGGCGGCCCGCGCGGGCGGGCAGGCCATCGACCGGGCCACCGCGATCGAGGGCGGGCCGACGCGGATCGACCAGCCGCAGGCCCGCGTCGCGGTCGCCAACTACCTCTCCGCAGCCGGCACCACCGGCCACACCGTGAGCTTCCCGCAGATCGCCGGGGAGACAGTCGTCCGGGTACGCGTCACGATCACCTACCGCCGCTCGATGCTCGGGCTGTTCGGCTTCGCCGACCGGGTCACCGTCACCGGCGAGGCGACCGCGCGGGCCATCACCGCAGGACCGTAGGAAGGAAGGCCGCCATGTCCGCATCGGGTCGGTCCGTCGTACGGCGGACCGGACGCGTCCTCACCGGCGTCGGCGCGCTCGTCGTGCTCTTCGCTCTGGTGGCGGGTGCGCCGGTCGCGCTGCTCGCCTTCGCGGGCAATCCCCTGCCCGACCATCTGCCCAGCCTCGCCGAGGTGGGCACCGTCCTGACCAGCCGCGACGACGGGCAGCTCTTCCTGCGGGCCCTGGCGCTGGCGGGCTGGTTCGGCTGGGCCACGTTCGCCTTCTCCGTGGTGGTGGAGCTGGGTGCGCAGATTCTGCGCCGACCGGCGCCGAAGTTGCCGGGGATGAGCCGCCAGCAGAAGGCCGCCGCCGCGCTTGTCGGTTCGGTCGCGCTGATCCTCGCCGCCAGCCCGGCCGCCGCCAGCGCCGCGGCGGTCTACACCGGTCCGGCGTACGCCCAGTCGAGCGCTTCGAGCAGCGCCGCCCGGCTGCCCGACGGTGGGGCGCTCGGGATGGCCGGTAGCGGGCCGCTCGCGACGACGGGCAGCGGGCCGCTCGGGCTGGTCGCGCCGGGTGGGCCGAGCGCCGGTGACCAGGCGGCGCCGGTGTATCGCGTGGCGCGGGGCGACTACCTCGGCGAGGTGGCCGAGCGGTACCTCGACGAGTTCGGCGACTATCGACAGCTCGCCAAGCTGAACCGGCTGGACGACCCGGACCGGATTCGCCCCGGCCAACTGCTCCGGCTGCCGACGGAGGCCGCCGACCAGGGCGCCCGCACGCACGCCACAGGCAAACTCGTCGGCCGGCCCGCCGCGCCCAAGCCGCCGGCTCAGCGGCCGGCCCCCGAGCGGACCGCGCCGGAGCGGGCGGAACAGGCGCCCCCCGGCGGTACGGAGTCGACAGGTCAGGTACCCCCGATGACAGTCGGCGCGGCTCGGGCCGCAACCACCGACCGGGTGAACCGACCGCTCGCGGTCTCCGCCGTGCTGGCCGTGGCGAGCATCGTGGGTGCACAGATCGGCGCGGTTCTCGGGCTGCGCCGCCGTCCCGCCACCGCCGGTGCCGCCCCCCGGATGGCCGCGGCTGCCCGCGCACCCCGACGCGGCGCGGGTCGGAGCAGCGGCAGCTCCCGCAGTGGTCGTCGGAGCAGCGGCGCCGCGTGGGCCGCCAGCCGTGCGGCAGCCGCCACCGAGAGCACGGCACCGCCGACCGGAGGCCCGGCCCCCAGCGGCGTGCCGGCCCGGACCGGCGAGGAGGGCTGGGCTGGCCCGGCGGGCTCGACGGGTCAGGCCGGCTGGACCGGCCGTGACCAGCACGGATTGGGTGCCGACGGGTCCGGCTGGGATGCCGTGCCGGACGAGCCATCGACCGGTCGACACCGACGAAGCTGACCGGCCACGCGGCGGCACGCGGCCTGAAGAGCGACATACCTCAGAGGTATATCTATGACTCTGAGGTATGTCAGCCGAGACCAACACCGCTCCGGCGGCGCGGAGATGCCGACGGCATCCAATGACAGCAACACCAGCCCGACCGCGCGGAGACGCCGACGGCATTCGATGAGGGCCACACCAGCCCGACGGCGCGCGGGAACACCGACGCCGTCCGGCCACGCTCAGCGGAGCGTGTCAGGGCAGGCGGGTCTGCAGGACGCCGTCCTGGATGCGGGTCGGCAGGATCTGCTGGTCGTTGCCGGAGGGCCCCTGCACGACCTCGCCGCCGTTGAGCCGGAAAGCGCTGCCGTGCCACGGACAGACCACGCAGGCGTGGCCGTCGATCTCCTGGACCTCGCCCTCGCCGAGCGGTCCGCTCTGGTGCGGGCAGCGCTCCAGCATCACGGTGACCTCGTCACCGTGGCGGTAGAGGATCACCGAGATGTCATCGTCGACCTCCCGGGTGATCAGTGTGCGCTGCGGCAGGGTGGCCATGTCGGCAAGTGAGTGCCAGCCGTCGCTCATCCGGTGCAGCTCGGACACGCTCTGGTTGACCTGGGCGCCCTGCTTGTACGCCAGGTGGCCTCCGATGTACGCGCCGAGGCTCACGGCGGAGAGGCCGAGGAAACCGAGCGCCCGACCGACACCGTGCCGCCCGGACAGCCGCGCCGCCAACGAGCCGGCGTAGAGACCCACGCCGACGGTGTTCGCTGCGGCGTGCACCAGGCCGACCCGGCGCTGGTCCCGGGAGAGCGCCGCCCAGTCGTTCAGACCGGCGACCGCCGCCGGCAGCGCGCTGACCGTGCCCAGGCCGACCAGCACGGTGGCCGGCCGGCGCTGCCCCGGCATCAGGTCCAGCACGGCGGCGCTGATCCACGCGCCGACCGGCACCTGCACCATCGCCGGATGCAGCGGATGCCCCAACGTCACGCCGTGCAGCAGGTCCCGCAGCCGCCGCGGACGCAGCGTCCCGAGAACCACCTTCTGCAGACGGTCTCCCGTGCGGTCCAGCCGGGAGTCCTGCTCAACTTTCGTCAATAGCGCTCGCACAGGTACCGACTTCCCGGCGATCGCCATCACAAACCGACCACCGGCGACAAACCTGCCGCGTCCCCGTACGCGCCGATCTTGCACTTTCTGTCCCGACGAACCAGGGCACAAGCCGCGATCCGCCGACCGAAAGTGCAAGATCGACGGGGCGGGTGTGGGGGTGCGGGGGTGGGAGGTTCGGGGGGATGCTGGGGGGATGGGTGTGCGGGTGGAGCGGGTGGGGGCCGTCAGCACGGTGATCGTGGATCGTCCGGAGGCTCGGAACGCTGTGGACGGGCCTACCGCGCGGGCCCTGGCGGATGCCTTTCGGGCCTTTGAGGCCGACCCGACGGCGGCGGTGGCCGTGCTCTGGGGTGCCGGTGGCACGTTCTGCTCGGGCGCCGACCTCAAGGCGATCGGCACGCCCAGCGGCAATCGGGTCGAGCCGGAGGGAGACGGCCCGATGGGTCCGACCCGCATGGCGCTCAGCAAGCCGGTGATCGCGGCGATCTCCGGGTACGCGGTGGCCGGCGGCTTGGAGCTGGCGCTCTGGTGCGACCTGCGGGTCGCCGAGTCCGACGCCACGCTCGGGGTGTTCTGCCGTCGCTGGGGAGTGCCGCTCATCGACGGCGGGACGGTCCGGCTGCCCCGGTTGATCGGGGAGAGCCGCGCGATGGACCTGATCCTCACCGGGCGGGCGGTGCCGGCCGACGAGGCGTACGCCATGGGGTTGGTCAACCGGGTGGTGCCGCCGGGCCAGGCGCGGGCGGCGGCCGAGGAGCTGGCCGCGGCGATCGCCAGGCATCCCCAGACCTGCCTGCGCAACGACCGGGCGGCCGTGCTGGCCGGCGCTGGACGTCCCGAGGCCGAGGCGCTGGCGACCGAACTGGCGTACGGGATGGATTCGCTGGCCACCGACGCGGCGGCCGGCGCGGCCCGGTTCGCCGCGGGCGAGGGCCGGCACGGCACGACGCCGCCGGGAGGGTGGGACCCCCCGACGGCGTCGGCTACCGGCTAGCTCAGTTGCGGTTGATGGTGAAGGTCGACGTGGTGTTGCGGATGTCCACCGCGTTGTTGCTCAACTGCAGGTTGTTGAAGGTCACCGACCCGACGGCCGGCCCCTGCCCGGACTCGGGCATCTCGTTCACCCAGATACCGAAGCCGGACTTCGCGTCGTAGGCGTCACCGCTCTTGCGGGCGCCGCTGATCGAAATGTTGGTGAAGACCGTGTCGGTGACCGGGAACTGCGGCTGCCCACCGACGTAGTTGGTCTGGAACATGATGCCGCTGTAGGTCGGGTCGACGATGTCCACGTCGCTGACCCTGATGCCCTGGAACACCTTCGAGGCGGAGAAGACCCAGATCGCCGGGAAGGTCTGCGCGCCCCAGAAGTGCCCACCGGCCCGGACGATCGAGATGTTCTCGAAACGGGTCGGCGGGCTCGCGCCGAAGCCGTTCATCGGGTAGCCGAAGTCGAGCGAGCTGATGGTGATGCCGGAGTAGACGAGCGTGTCCGCGATGTAGATGTTGCGGAACGTGTTGCCGTAGCCGCCGTAGACGGCCACACCGGCGGCCCGCCAGGTCAGGGTCGACGACAGGTTCTCGTAGATGTTGTCCCGCATGTCCGCGCCGCCCGCGTCGATCGCCGAGAACAGCGCGAAGCTGTCATCGCCGGTGGCCCGGGCGTCGTTGTTGCTGACCAGGTTGTTGGTGCTGCCGTTGGTCATGTTGATGCCGTCGGCGAACAGGTTGCGGATCCGCGAGTTCTTGATCGTCATGTAGTCGGTGTTGGCGCCCCAGTAGAGGCAGACCTGGTGCTCGGCCCAGATGTTGTCGATCACGATGTTCGACACGTTGGCGAAGTCGAACACCTTGCCCGGGCCGTCGATGCGCGAGGTGTAGTTGCCGAAGTAGGCGAAGTTCGCGAACGACGATCCGGCCGCCGAGTTCTCGGCCCGGAAGCCGATGTCGGTGTTGTCCTGGCCGGAGGGGGCGTTGAACCGGGTGTACCAGGGCCCGGCGCCGGTCACCTTGACCGCCTTGCCGTACACCTGGAACTTCGACGAGGTGGAGTAGTTGCCGGCGGGCAGGTACACCCCGATCAGGTTGCCGGTGGTGTCCATCCGCACCCGGTCCAGGGCGTTCTGCACGTCCTGGTGGGTGAAGCCGGCCGGCGTCACGTAGCGGGCCGAGTCCGGGTTCGCGATCGGCGAGACCTGCTCGGTGTTGATGAAGTCGATCGCGTAGTTGGTGGTGTTGGCCGCGTCCTTCTGGAGGCGGATCTTGCTGCCGGCCGGCACTGTCGAGTTGAGCATGACGTTGGCTTCGTCGTAGATGTGCCGCGGTCCGCCCGCGCTCGGCGAGTTGCCCGGGCTGGTTTCGTTGCCGTACAGCCAGGCGTAGCGGGACGTCAGGTCGATGGCCTTGTGGAAGGTGCCGTTGACGTAGATGTTGAGCGTCGAGTTGATGCCCCCGCCGCCGGACGCGTCCGGGATGGAGAAGCGGGTGACGAGCGTGTTGGTGCTGGCCCGGGTGGTGAACTCGACGTAGCTGCCGGTCGAGTTGAGGGTCACCGCACGCCGGCCGGATGCCTCACCGGCCAGGTCGCCGACGGTCCGGTTCGGGCCCACGACTGCCGCGCCGCCGCCGACCACGCCGTCCTCGGCCTCGTACATGTCGTACGGCATGTTGGCGCCGCGCCCGACGAAGAGCGGACGGTCGCTGCTGTTGTTGGTCTGCTTGACCGGCAGCTCGTTGGCGTCGGCGGCGAGCACGACCCGGACGGTGTACTTGCCGTTCGCGGCCGTCCAGGTGCCCAGGTTGACCGGGCCGACGGTGGCCCCGGCGTTGATCACACCGGAGTACGAGCCGGTCAGCGTACGCACGACCGTGCCGGACTCGTTGAGCACGGTGAGGGTGATGCCGTGCGCGCCGGACGCGGACGCCACGCTGCCGGCGTTGCGGATCGACACGGAGAACGTGACGGTGTTGCCGGCCGACGGGTTACCCGGCGACCAGGCGACCGCCGAGGAGACCAGGTCACTGGTGGCGACCGCGCTGACCACCAGCGGGCTGGGGTTGGTGTAGCTGTTGTTGGTGTCGTCGGTCTCGACGACGGTGTTCGACTCGTCGACCTTCGCGCTGAGCGGGTAGCTGCCCGCGTCGCGGGTGCCGATGCTGGCGCTGACGGTGGTCGACGCGCCGGCCGCGAGGCCACCGACCGACGCGGTGCCGACCCGCGTGGAGCCCAGGTAGAAGTTGACGGTGGTCGCGGCGGAGGCCGCCGAGCCGGCGTTCCGCACGGTCGCGGAGAGCGTGACGGTGCTGGTCTCCACGGGCGCGGACGGGCTGAACGACATGCCCGTCACGGTGAGGTCCGGGTTCGGCGCGGCAGTGCCGAAGACCTGGAACTCGGCTACCTGGCCGGCCGGGGCGCCGGTGTTCGAGGCGATCGAGAGCCGCACGTCGGCGGCGGTCGCGGAGACCGGGATGGTCACCGTGTTGCCGCTGCCCGGGTTGAAGGTGTAGTTCGTCGCGCCGACGAGCGTGGTGAAGGTCGACGAGCCCTGGTCCCGGCCGAGGACTGTGATGTTCTGGGTACGCGTGCCCCACGCCGAGTCCGGGTTGAGCTTCAACACGACCTGGCTGAGGCTGGCGTTCGCACCGAGCTGCACGGTCAGCGTGCTCGGGTTGCCGTTGCCCTCCCAGTAGGTGGCCACGTTGTTGTCGTTGGCGTTCGTCGCCACGAACGTGTGCACGAAGCCGGACGCGGTGATCGGCTTGCCGACCGCCAGGTTGGTCCCGGTCGGGTTGCCGGTGCCGGTACGGGTCACCGTGTTGCTGTTCGACGACTGGTTGCCGGCCGCGTCCTTGGCCCGCACGTAGTACGAGACCGTGGCGGTGTCCGCCTGGCTGTCGGTGTACGTCAGCGTCGAGCCGCTGACGCTGCCGCGCAGCGCGCCGTTGGCGTAGACGTCGTAGCCGGTCACCCCGACGTTGTCGCTCGACGCCGACCAGGTGAGCCGGATCTGCCCGCTGGCGGGCTGGGTGTACGCCAGGTTGCCGGGGGCGCTCGGCGCCTGGGTGTCGGTGCTGCCGCTGGCGCCGTACACCTCCACCTCGGAGAACTGTGCGGCCGGCCAGCCGGTGTTGCCGGTGACCTGCACCCGCACGTAACGGGTGCTGGTGGCGGTGAAGCTGGCGGTCGCGGTGTTGCCGCTGCTCGGGTTGAAGGTGTAGTCGGCGGACGACTTCAGGGTGCTGAAGGTCGAGCCGTTGGTGGATCCGAGCACCGACAGGGTCTGGGTGCGGGTCTGCCAGTCCGCCGAGGGCGGCAGCTTGAGCACCACCCGGTCCACGCTGACGGTGGCGCCCAGGTCGGCCTGGATCCACTGCGGGAACGCGTTGTTGGCGCTCTCCCAGTAGGTCGTGGCGTTGCCGTCGTTGGCGTTGCCCGCCACGTAGTTCTGGTTGTAGCTGCTGGCGCTCATGGTGGCCGAGAGCCCGGCGAGCAGGGCCGCGCGGGCGGAGCCCGCCGGGGCGGAGGCGGGCGTCGCTGCCGGTGCCGCGGTCGCGGGGGTGACGGCGGGAACGGCGGCGAGGAGCAGTCCGGCGAGTGCGCCGGCGAGCAGCCGCCGGCGGGCCGGCGCTCGGCCGCCCGGGTGGGCGGAACCGGGCGAGCCGGTTCGCGGGGTGCCTCGGGTGGTGCCGTTTCTGGACATCGGTGGCTACACCTCTTTCGGGGGTGGTGTGGGGTGCGTTGCCCGGTGACGGGTGCAGGGGTACGCCCGTCGTGCCGCGACAGGTGGGGGACGGTGCGGTGCGGGACGGGTGTGGGCGGGCCGGCGCCGCGCTGCGCCGGGCTCCCGACCGGTGGCCCCCGCCCCGCTCGGGCGGGGGCCGTCGGCCTAGCTGGAGTAGACCTCGAACTCGCTGAGCTGGCCGGCGGGCCAGCCGGTGTTGCCGGTGACGGTCAGCCGCAGGTACCGCTGGCTGGTCGCCGTGAAGGTCACGGTGACCGTGTTGCCGCTGGCCGGGTTGAAGGTGTAGCCGGCGGACGACTTCAGGGTGCTGAAGGTCGAGCCGTTCGTGGAGCCGAGCACCGACAGCGTCTGCGTACGGGTCTGCCACGCGGACGACGGCGGCAGCTTCAGCACGACCCGGGACACCGAACGGGTGGCGCCCAGGTCCACCGTCAGCGACTGCGGGAAGGCGTTGTTGGCGCTTTCCCAGTAGGTGTTGGCGTTGCCGTCCACCGCGTTGGGCGCGGCGTACACGTCGGAGTGGCTGGTCTCGGTGATCGACCGTCCGGCGGCGAGGTTGCCACTGGGCGGGGGCGTCGTCGGCGGGGCGGTGGTCGGCGGGGCCGTCGTCGGGGGTGCGGTGGTCGGCGGCGGCGTGGTGGCGGTTCCCCCGTACACCTCGACCTCGCTGAGCTGGGCGGCCGGCCAGCCGGTGTTGCCGGTGACGGTGACCCGGACGTAGCGGCGGTCACCGGAGGGCAGCGGAATCGACACGGTGTTGCCCGTGCCCGGGGCGAAGACCCGACCGGCGGACGACGCCAGCGTGGCGTACGACGAGCCGTCGGTGGAGCCCAGCACCGACAGCGTCTCGGTGCGCTGCTCCCAGCCGGCGGGCAGCTTGAGCACCACCCGGTCGACCGAGCGGACCGCACCCAGGTCCACGGTGATCGACTGCGGGAAGGCGTTGTTGGCGCTCTCCCAGTAGGTGGCCGCGTTGCCGTCGACGGCGTTGCCCGCCGAGTAGCTCTGGTTGGTGCTGGTCGCGGTCGTCGACCGGTTCAGCGCCAGGTTCCCGCCGGTGGGCGGCGGCGTGGTCGGGGGCGGCGTGGTCGGGGGTGCGGTGGTCGGTGGCGGGGTGGTGGGGCCGGTGGTCGGCGGGGTGCTGGGGCCGCCACCCCACTGCGGCTCCGGCCACGGGCCGCAGTACGGGGTCGGGGTGTACCAGCCCGAGTTGCCGGAGCCCTGGGTGATCTGGAAGCCGCCGCCCACGCAGTTGTGCATCGGGTTGCTCTGCGCGATGTTGGTGGCCCGCACGTTCGTGAACGACACCTGACTGGGCGCCTGCACCTGGAGCGCGTACGTGCCGGCGCCGTCGATCCGTACGTTGGTGAGGTTGATCCCGCTGGTCTGGCCTTCGATCCAGTGCAGCGCGGCGTACGAGCTGTCCAGGATGTCGGTGTCGGTGATGTTGATGGTGGCCTGGCTGAACGCCTCGTTGAGGGCGGAGAACCAGATCGCCCCGACGCCGAAGTTCCAGTTGTAGTCCGAGTTGCCGTTGCGGATCAGCGTGTTCCGGGCGATCGTCCAGGTGCCCCGGACCGCGGTGTCACCCTGCACGCCCGGGTAGCGGTTGGCGACGTGGATGCCACCGCCGTTGGTGAGCGAGTCGGCGGTCACGTTGTCGGTGATCTTGATGTCCCGGCCGCCGTAGCTGACCAGGTGGTTCGCCAGCAGCGTCACGCCGATGGTGTTGTGCGTGAACGAGTTGTTGACGTTCGGCACGCTCTGCGCCCACATCGCCAGGGCGTCGTCGCCGGTGTTGCGCACGAACGTGTTGGTCACCGTCGAGTTGGTGACGCCGGTATGGAAGTTCACCCCGTCGGCGGTCTGGTCCAGGATCCGGCTGTTGCGGATGGTGAAGTTGTCCATCGGGCCGTCCATCCACGCCCCGACCTTGGTGTTCTCCAGCCACAGGTTGTCCACCACCGAGTTGGTCATCGCCCCGCCCAGGGCGTTGACCTGGTCCTCGTCCACCCGTTCGCGGATGTCGCCGATGATGGCGAAGTCCCGCAGCGTGACGTTGCGGCTCGGCCCGCCGGCCTCGTGCGACCGGATCTCACCCGTGTAGCCGCCGCCGGGGACGTACTTGCCGTAGATGCCGGCGGCCCGCTTGCGGTCGGTGGGGTGCCGCCCGCCGAGCACCGAATACCACGGGCCCGCGCCGCGCAGGGTCACCCCGTCGACCACGACGTGGTCCCAGAGGGTGAACGTGCCGGTCGGGATCCAGACGGCGCGGCCCTGGGCCTTTCCGGCGTCGACCGCGGCCTGGAACTTCGCTGTCGAATCGGTCGCGCCGCTCGGGTCGGCGCCGAAGTCAGTGACCACGTCGATGACACCGGAGGGTTTGGCGATCGCCGGAGCGACCAGCTCGAAGTCCGCCAGGTCGATCGTGAAGGACGGCGACTGGGCGGTCGAGGAGACCTGGAACCGGATCTTCGTACCGGCCGGGTAGGTGGTGCCGAACATCGTCCGGGTCTCGTCGTAGAAGTGGTGCGGGTTCGTGTCGCCCGGGTTGTTGTTGAACGGGTATCCGCCGTAGTACCAGCCGTACCTCGACGTCACCGGCACCGACTTCAGCAGCGTGCCGTTGGCCCGCAGGTCGAGGGCGGCGTCCCGGCCGGTGCCGGAGGGGCTGTCCGGCAGGCTGTGCCGGAAGGTGACCGCGTTGGCCGGGGCGGTGAGCGTGAACTCGACGTACTCGCCGACGGCGTCGAGGGTGACCGCCTCGCGGCCGGACGCCTCCGACGGCAGCGTGCCGTAGCGCCGGTCCGGGCCGATCTTCGTGCCGTTGTGAGCGGCCTTCTCGGCTTCCTGTTCGAGAAACGGGACGGTGGCCCCACGGCCGGAGATGTCGAAGGGGGACAACCCCGCCGCCGAGGCCGGGGTGGCACTGCCGGTGACCGCGAGGACGGTCAGCGAGGTGGCGGCGAGCAGGGTGGCGGCGATCGCGGCCAGCCCGGCGCGCGCCGGGTGTCGGAGGTGGTGCGGGGTGGCGGTGGTGTGGTTGGCCATGAGCTGCGCTCTCCCTTTCGTCAGGCAGGCCAGGTCCCCCGTGTCGGTGCGGCGTAGCGGTCCCTCGTACTCCCTCCTCGGGCGCGGTGCTCGGGTGGTGCGGTGCCGGCGGTCGGGACGGGACCGCCGGCACCACGTCGGTCGGATCAGGTCAGGGCGGCGGCGTCCGCGCGCGGTCCGTCCACCTCTTCGGGGGTACGCAGCCAGACGGCCGTGTCCGACGGCAGCAGACCGTCGTCGAGAGGGCCGCTGGCCAGCAGCAACTCCCCGTCGGCGGGCAGCGGCACCGCACCGTCGGTGAGGTTGACCAGGCAGCGGAAGCCACCGCCGCGGCTGAACGCCAGCACCCCGTCCGGGGCGGGCAGCCACGTCAGCTCACCGTCGCCGAGCGCCGCCTCGGCCCGCCGGAGGTGGATCGCCGCCCGGTACAGCTCCAGCATCGAGGCCGCGTCGCCGGTCTGCGCCAGCGCCGTGCGGTCCTTCCAGTCGGCCGGCTGGGGCAGCCACGGCGCGGCGGCACCCTCGGGGCTGAACTCGAACGGCGGCTCGTCCCCGGCCCAGGGCAGCGGCACGCGGCAGCCGTCGCGACCGGGGTCGATTCGACCGGAGCGTTCCCACATCGGGTCCTGCCGCAGCGCGTACGGGATGTCCTCGACCTCCCAGAGCCCCAGCTCCTCGCCCTGATAGACGTAGGCGGCGCCGGGCAGCGACAGGGACAGCAGCGCGGCGGCCCGGGCCCGGCGGGTGCCCAGCTCCAGGTCGGTGGGGATCCCCTCGCGCTTGGCAGCGAAGCTGAACGTGGTGTCCGCCCGGCCGTAGCGGGTGACGTGCCGCGTCACGTCGTGGTTGGAGAGCACCCAGGTGGCCGGCGCGTTGACCGGCGCGTGCGCGCTGAGCGTCCCGTCGATACTCTCGCGCAGCGCCGAGGCGTCCCACGCGCAACCGAGGAAGTCGAAGTTGAACGCCGCGTGCAGCTCGTCGGGGCGCAGGTAGTTGGCGAACCGCTGCCGGTCCGGCAGCCACACCTCACCGATCAGCGCCCGGTCGGCGTACTCGTCGGCGACGCGACGCCAGCCCCGGTAGATGTCGTGCACCCCGTCCAGGTCGTGGAACGGGTGCGGCCGGTCCGGCTCGACCTCGGGCAGCGTCCCGTCCTTCACCAGCAGGCCGGCGGAGTCGATCCGGATGCCGTCGACGCCCCGGTCGAACCAGAACCGCAGGATGTCCTCGAATTCGGCCCGCACACGGGGGTGGTCCCAGTTGAAGTCCGGCTGCTGGGGGGCGAACAGGTGCAGGTACCAGTCACCGGGCGTGCCGTCCGGGTTGGTGGTGCGGGTCCAGGTCTCGCCGCCGAACTCGCCGACCCAGTCGGTGGGCCGCTGGTCACCGTTCGGGCCCCGGCCGGGACGGAACCAGAACAGGTCCCGTTCGGGCGCTCCCGGGCCGCCGGCCAGCGCGGCCTGGAACCACGGGTGCGCGTCGGAGCAGTGGTTGGGCACCACGTCGACGATCGTCCGGATGCCGAGGTCGTGCGCCTCCGCGATCAGCGCCTCCACCTCGGCGAGCGTGCCGAAGACCGGATCGATGTCGCGGTAGTCGGACACGTCGTACCCGGCGTCGGCCATCGGCGACGGGTACCAGGGGCTGAACCAGATCGCGTCGACGCCGAGCGCGGACAGGTGGTTCAACCGGGACCGGATGCCGGCGATGTCACCGATGCCGTCGCCGTTGCCGTCGGCGAAGCTCCGGGGATACACCTGGTAGATCACGGCTCCACGCCACCACGGACTTCTGTCAGCTGTGGACACGAGCACCTGCTTTCTGCGTCAGTACGTCGGCGGGTTCGCCGCAGGGAGATATGTGTCGGGACGAACTGTCGTCGTTCGTCGCGCGGGTGGATGCGGTCGTGGGCTATCCCTTGATGCCGCCCGTGGTCAGACCGGACATGATGTTCCGTTGGAAGATCAGGAAGATGATGACAGTCGGGATGGCGGCGATGACCGACGCGGCGATCACCACGTTCATCGGCGTACCACCGGCGAAGGTGTAGATGCCGACACTCACCGTCCGGGTCTCGGGCGACGGCATGACCAGCTTCGGCCAGAGGAAGTCCTTCCAGACCGCGGTCACGGCGAAGATCGAGACGACGCCGAGAATGGGACGCGACAGCGGCAGGATGATCGACCAGAGCGTGCGCAGCGACGACGCCCCGTCCATCAGGGCGGCGGCCATCAACTCCTCCGGGATCGAGTCGAAGAACCGCTTCAACAGGAAGATGTTGAAGGCGTTCGCGACCATCGGCAGCCAGATCGCGAACGGCGAGTCGAGCAGGTTGATGTGCAGGATCGGCAGGTCGAGCACCGTCACGTACTGCGGAACGATGAGGACCATCGCCGGGATCATCAGGGTGCCCAGCATCAGGGCGAGGATCGTGTTGCCGAAGATCGGCCGGAGCTTCGACAGGGAGTACGCGGCGGCGCTGTCGAGGACGAGTTGGAACAGCACCGCCCCGATGGCGTAGTAGAACGTGTTGAACAGCAGCTTGGCGAGGGCCAGGTTGTTCCACGCGTCGATGTAGTTCTGCGGCTGCGGGTCCTTCGGGAACAGCGACGGCGGCGTCTGCGCGATCTCCTGGCCGGACTTGAGCGCGCCGGTGACCATCCAGTAGAGGGGCCCGAGGAAGACGAGCGTGAAACCCGCGACGACGACCACGAGCAGCGTCCAGTAGATGACCTTGCCGCGCCCCCGGCTCAGCTGGGAGTGGGAGATGAGGGTCCGGGTACCGGAATCCTGTGCCATTGGCCGCCGTCCTAGTCCTGTTTCGCAGTCAGTCGCACGTAGACGGCGGAGAAGCCGGCCAGCACCACGAGCATGATCACGCCCAGCGCGGCGGCGCCGTTGAGGTCGTTCTGGAAGAACCCGTGCTGGTAGATGAGGTACGCCACCGAGGTCGCGGAATCCTCGGCGCCCGCGCCGTTGGCGAGGATCAGCGGCTCGATGAAGAGCTGCATCGTGGCGACGATCTGCAGCATCGCCAGGAGCGCGAGGATCAGCCGGGTCTGCGGGATCGTGACGTGGCGGATCCGCCGCCAGATCCCCGCGCCGTCGAGCTCCGCCGCCTCGTACAGCTCACCGGGAATGTTCTGCAACGACGCCAGGTAGATCAGCACCGCGCCACCCATGTTCATCCAGGTGGACGCGATCACCATCGCCGGCATCGTCATCTCCGGTGACTGCATCCACTGCGAGGTGGGCAGGTGCAGTGCCTTCAGGATCGCGTTGAACAGCCCCGCCTCGCTGGGGTCGTACGCGTAGAACTTGAAGAGGAACAGCGCCGAGGCCGGCGGCAGCATGACCGGCAGGTAGACCAGGACCCGCAGGTATCCCTTGGCGTGGCGGAACTCGTTGAGCAGGATCGCCACGAAGAACGGCACCGCGTAGCCGAGCACGAGCGCGAGCACCGTGAAGTAGAGCGTGTTCTTCCAGGCGGGCCAGAAGCTGGGGTCGGCGATGAGACGGGAGTAGTTGTCCCAGCCCACCCAGGTCGTCTCGCCGCGCCTGGTCCGCTGGAAGCTCATGACGATGCCGCGGACCATCGGGTACCAGGAGAAGACCACGAAGCAGAGCACGGCGCCGATCAGGAACGCGTGCCCGGTGAGGTTGTCCCGTACCTTGCGGCCGAGGCTCGTGCGCTGCGGCCCTGTCGCGTACGGCGACATCGGGCGACCCGGTTTCCTGGGGGCCTGGGGGACGGCGGTGATCGCCAAGGCAACTCCTGCGGAAGTCAGTGACGCGGACGGTGCGGCGCCGGGTGTGGGGGCCGGCTGACCGGCCCCCACACCTGCCGGTCAGCTCTCGGCGGCCAGGAGCTGGTTGACCTTCTCTTCGGCCGTCTTGAGCAGCGCGTCGATGTTCGCGTTCGGGTTCGTCAGCACCCCGGACATCGCGGCGTCGAGGACCGCGTAGATCGCCTGCGCGTTGCGGGGCTCACCCTTGATCGGCACCGGAGTCGCCTCGAAGATCGCGAAGTTCGCGGTGTCGACGTTCGCGTTCGCCTTACGCAGTTCGAGTTCCTGCTTCTGCGCGTCGCTGCCGTTGGCGAACAGCAACGGCTGGGGCAGACCCACCGGGTAGTTCTGCGGCTTCGCCCGGACGTAGTCGAACTGACCCTTGCCCGGCGTGAGCTTCTGGTAGGCGATCCACTTCAGACCGGCCTTGACCTGCTCCGGAGACAGGTCCTTCTTGAAGAAGTAGCCCTCGCCGCCGCCGAGCGTGCCCTTCGCCGGACCGTCCTGGCCGGGCAGCGGAGCCATCGCCCAGTCCTGGAACTTGCCCTGGAACTGGCTGACGATCGCCTGGGTGGCGTCCGGGGCGCCGATGAACATGCCGACCTTGCCCGCTCCGGCGTTGGTCAGCAGGTCACCCCACTGGAGCAGCTGGCGGGAGCCCATGCTGTTGTCGCCGTACCGCATGTCCTTGATGTTCTGCAGGACCTGCTTGCCCATCGCGTTGTTGAAGTCGGCCTTCTTGCCGTCCGGGGTCAGCACCTGGCCGCCCTGCGAGTAGAGCAGCGAGGTGAAGTGCCAGCCGCCGGTGTTGCCGGCGCTGTACTCGGAGTAGCCGGCGATGCCGTTGCCGAGGGCGGAGATCTTCTTGGCGGCGGCCCGGACGTCGGCCCAGGTCTTGGGCGGGTTGTTGACGTCGAGCCCGGCCTTTTCGAACAGGACCTTGTTGTAGACCAGGCCCATCGAGTAGTTCTTCACCGGGACGGCGTACAGCTTGCCGCCGTCGGTGAAGGCCTCCTTGAGCGCCGGGTCGACGCTGTCCCAGGTGGGGATCGTGTCCTTGTTGACGACACCGGTGATGTCCATCGCCTGGCCGGAGTCGAGCACCTGCTGGAGATCGGTCATGTACCCGTAGAACACGTCGGTCACCGTGCCGCCGGCGAGGCGGGCGGTGAAGTCCGGCGGGTTGTTGCACTGCTCGCCGACGCTCACGCTCTTGACGACGATGTCCGGGTTCTGCTTCTGGAACTCGACGACGTCGTCGTTCCAGTTCTTCAACAGCTCTTTCTGGGCGCCGACCGGCTGGCAGTCGACGGTGATGGTGACCTTGCCGCCGGCGGTCGTGTCCTTGTCGTCGCTCTTCGTGGAGCATGCCGTGAGGCTGAACCCCAGGCCGGCCACGAGCGCCAGCGCCGCAGCCCTTCGGTATTGCGGTACGGACATCTGTCCATCCCTTCGGGAACGGGTGTCTCCATGAGATGCGCTGATCTGCGGTGATGCGACCTGACGCCCTGTAGCTGCGCCGGAGCCAGGTGTGAGTGGAGTCACTGTAACGAGGGCGACTCATTTCAGCAAGGTGTCGACGGGGTTTTGAAAAGACACGACATAGTTACGGCAGACACCGACAGTGACGTGTTTTGCGCCGGGTTTGATGGCTTTCCGGCCGCTCTGGCCCACGGGTGATCCGGCAGTGATCGCCGCGCTGCGGACGACCACGAAAAACCGGCCGCCGACCGCGGGAAGCGGTCGACGGCCGGTGGGCGGTCGGTCTAGTACGACAGGGGCACGCTCAGCGGCCGGGCGCGGGCGCCGTGGAGCCGCGAACCACCAGCTCCGGCTCGAACAGCAGCTCGTCCTGCAGGACGCCGGCACCCTCGATCTGGGTGACCAGCAGGTCCACCGCGGCCTGCCCCATCGTCTCGATCGGCTGCCGCACGGTGGTCAGCGGCGGGTCGGTGCAGGTCATGAACGCCGAGTCGTCGAAGCCCACCACCGAGATGTCCGCCGGCACCGCGCGACCCAACCGCCGGGCGGCTCGGATGGTGCCCAGGGCCAGCACGTCGCTCGCGCAGATGATGCCGGTCACGCCGCGCTCGACCAGTTTCGTCGCGGCGACCCGCGCGCCCTCCATCGAGAAGCTGGATCGCTCGACGCACTCCCGCTCGGCGTCGCCCCAACCCGCGGCCTGGACCATGGCGTCCAGCTTGCGACGGGACGGCACGTGCCCCTCGGGGCCGAGCACC
This sequence comes from Micromonospora sp. NPDC049114, assembly GCF_040648635.1. Taxonomy (NCBI): domain Bacteria; kingdom Bacillati; phylum Actinomycetota; class Actinomycetes; order Micromonosporales; family Micromonosporaceae; genus Micromonospora; species Micromonospora sp. NPDC049114. The sequence goes on from NZ_JBEZEA010000001.1 coordinate 1,261,939, forward strand.
ATCCCGATCCGCTCGTGGCCGAGCGAACGCAGGTGTCCGTACGCCTGCTCCACCGCCACCGCGTCATCGGTGGAGACCCGGGGAAAGCCCAACTCGTCCACACCGGCGTTAACCAGGACCACGGGAAGGCCCCGATCGGTGAGCCGCCGGTAGTGGTCGTGCTTGGCGTCGGCGAGCGCGTACGAGCCACCCGCGAAGATCACGCCAGAGACCTGGTGGTCGAGGAGCATCTCCACGTAGTCCATCTCGGACACGCCACCGATGGTGCGGGCGCAGAGCGCCGGGGTGTAGCCCCGCTGGGCAAGGGTCCCGGTGACCACCTCGGCGAGCGCCGGGAAGATCGGGTTCTGCAGCTCGGGCAGCACCAGCCCGACCAGCCGGGCCCGCTCCCCGCGCAGCTTGGTCGGCCGCTCGTAGCCGAGCACGTCCAGCGCGGTCAGCACCGCCGTCCGGGTCGTCTCGGAGACCCCGTCCCGGCCGTTGAGCACCCGACTGACGGTGGCCTCGCTGACGCCCGCCTTCTTGGCAACTTCAGTCAACCGCTTGGTCACGGCCGCAATCGTACGTCACCTGGATGAAAGAAATGAACAGCAGAATGGTCGAATTTTGCTGTCACGCTGTTGTGCCTCGTCACCGTTCAGCGCCGTCAGGACAGGTTGCGCAGCGCGTCCTCGATGGCGCGGTGGAAGGTCGGGTACGCGTAGATCATGTGTCGCAGTTGGCTCAACGGCACCGCCGCGTGCACCGCCACCACCAGCGCGGACAGCACCTCGCCACCGGCCGGGCCGACCGACGTCGCGCCGATCAGCACGCCCTGGTCGGCATCCGCGATGAGCTTGATGAAACCCTCGTCACCGACCTGGTGGATCCAGCCACGGGTCGAGCTGCCCAGCTTGGTGAACCCGACCTGCACGTTGATACCGCGCTCGCGGGCCTGCTGCTCGGTCAGCCCGACGGCCCCGACCTCGGGATCGGTGAAGGTCACCCGGGGCAGAGCGCGGTAGTCGGCGCGCGGCACGGTGCCGGCCGAACCACTCGACCCGCTCGCGGCCAGCGAACTGGAAGCGCCCATCGCGCCGCCGACGACGCTGGCGGTCCCGCTGGCGTCGGCCCCCGCCTTCGCCTCCCGGGCGTGGGCCAGCAGATCGGCCACGACGATCCCCGCCTGGTACATGGCGATGTGGGTGAACGCCCCCTCGCCGGTCAGGTCGCCCACCGCCCAGATGCCGTCGGTGACGTGCAGCCGGTCGTCCACCGGCAGGTAGCGCTGGGTGGCGTCCACACCGACCGTGTCCAGCCCCAACTCCTCCAGGTGCGCCCGGCGGCCGGTCACCACGAGCAGCCGCTCGGCGGTGAACTCCGCCCCACCGCCGCCGCGCAGCGTGAAACGGTCACCGTCGTGCTCGACCCGTTCCGCCCGTACACCGGTGTGGATCTCGACGCCGTCGGCGCGCAACGCTGCGGCGGCCACCTCGGACGCCTCGGGCTCCTCGACGGCCAGCACCCGATCCAGCGCCTCCACCACCGTGACGCGGACGCCGAAGCGCGCGAAGACCTGGGCCAGCTCCAGCCCGATCGCGCCCCCGCCCAGCACCAGCAGCGACTCGGGCAGGTGCTCGACCTCGATCGCCTGGTGGTTGGTCCAGTACGGCGTGTCGGCCAGGCCGTCGAGCGGCGGCACCGAGGGCCGGGTGCCGGTGCCCAGGACGACACCGTGCCGGGCCTGGAACACCTGGTCACCGACTTGGACCCGACCCGGGCCGTCGAGCCGGCCACTGCCCCGGACGAACCGGCCGCCCTTGCCGGTGAACCGCTCGACCGCGACCCTGTCGTCCCAGCTGTCGGTGGCCTCCTCGCGGATCCGCTTCGCCACCGACGCCCAGTCCGGCCGGACCTGCGCCGTGCCCGCGAGCCCGTCGACACGACGCGCCTCGGCCAGCGCGTTCGCGGCCCGGATCATCATCTTGCTCGGGATGCAGCCCCAGTACGGACACTCGCCGCCGACGAGGTCCCGTTCGACGCCGACCACTGTGAGGCCGGCCTCGGCGAGCCGCCCGGCCACCTCCTCGCCGCCGACCCCGAGCCCCACCACGACCACATCCACCAGCTCCGGCTCCGCCATCGGAACAGCATCCCCCAGCGGCCCCACCCCGACCACCGGGGTCCGGAAAAGTCGGCACTCCCACCCCGTCGGACCGCCTACGGTGATCCGATGCCTGCACGCTTCGACCCCGTCCGGGACTGCTTCCACGACCTGCTCGCCTCCGGCCGGGAGTCCGGCGCCGGCCTGACCGTCTGGTACGACGGTCAGCCGGTGCTCGACCTGGTCGGCGGCTCCCGGACCGCCGACGGGCCGTCCGGCCGACCGTGGCGGCCGGACACGCTGGTCAACGTCTACTCGGTCAGCAAGCCGGTGGCCGCGCTGTGTCTGCTGCTGCTCGTCGACCGGGGGCAGGTCGACCTCGACTCGCCCGTCGAGAGGTACTGGCCGGAATTCCGCACCCCGGCCACCGTGCGGCAGGTGTTGTCACACACCGCCGGGCTGCCGGCCTTTCCGGTGCCCCGGCCGGCGGCCGCCATCACCGACTGGGCGCTGCTCGCGGGCGACCTGGCCGCCGCCGACCCCGAGTGGCTGCCCGGGTCGCTGGCCGGAGAGCACGCCTGGACGTACGGCCACCTGGTGGGCGAGCTGGTCCGTCGGGTCGACGGCCGCGGCGTGGGCCGCTTCCTGGCCGACGAGATCGCCGGCCCGTGGCGGCTCGACCTCGGCTTCGGGCTGACCGCGACCGACCAGCGGCGGTGCGCGGACCTGCGCTACAGCGACCCACAGTGGCCGAGCCGGAAGCTCGGCGAGCCCGGCTCACTGCGAGCCCGGGCGATGGGCAACCCGGCGGGCGGGCTGGACCTCGCCGTGCTGAACAGCACCCTGTGGCGGGGCGCCGAGATGCCGGCGGTCAACCTGCACGCCTCCGCCGCCGGCCTGGGTCGGCTCTACGCCGGCCTGCTGGCCGGTGGCGTCCTGGACGGCGTACGGCTCTTCAGCCCCGGCCTCGTCGACGAGGCCACCCGGGTCCAGTACGACGGACCGGACCTGGTGCTGGAACGCCGGGTCCGGTGGACGCTGGGTATGCAGTGGGAGCCGGACGGCAGCTGGGGCATGGGTGGGCTCGGTGGCAGCAGCGCGTGGGCCGACCCGGAACGCGGCTACGCCCTCGCGTACGTCACGGCGCAGCTCGCGGAACACGACCGGGTCGACGAGCTCGCCGAGGCCCTGCACTCGGTGCTCTGACGCACCGACGCCTCAGCGCAGCCAGACCGGATCGGTGCCGGGCACGGACAGCGGCGGCGGGTAGTCCACCGTGCGGCGGAGGTCGTCGGGCAGCTTCCACGGCTGGTGGATGGCCTTGCCCGGCACCTGCGACAGCTCCGGCACCCAGCGGCGCACGTAGTCGCCGGCCGGGTCGTACCGCTCGGCCTGCCGGACCGGGTTGAACCCCCGGTACGGCTTGGTGTCGTTGCCGGTGCCGGCGACCCACTGCCAGTTGCCCGAGTTGTTGGCCACGTCCCCGTCGAGCAGCCAGCGGAAGAAGACCTTCACGCCGGCCCGCCAGTCCTGCCCCAGGTGCTTGGTGAGGTAGCCGGCGGTGATCAGCCGCGCCCGGTTGTGCTGCCAACCCTGCGCCCGCATCTGCCGCATCCCGGCGTCCACGATCGGCATGCCGGTCCGCCCCTGCGCCCAGGCCGACAGGGCGTCGTCGTCGTAGCGCCACTCCTCCGTGGCGCCCCGCCGGTAGGCGGCCGTCGAGATCTCCGGAAACGCGGCGGTGACCTGGTAGTAGAAGTCGCGCCAGCAGACCTGCCGGACGAAGGGCCCGGACCGGTCGCCGGCACGGTTGGCCACCGACAGCGGGGACACGCAGCCGAAGCGCAGGTACGGGCTGAGTCGGGAGGTGTCGTCGCCGGCCATGTCGTCGTGCTGGTCGTCGTACCGGCCCAGCTCGGGCAGCCACTCGGTGAGCCGCTGTCGGGCCGGCCGCTCGCCGCCGACCGCCGCGTCCGGCGACTCCCCGGCCGGCGGTGCCGGCAACCGACCCACGCGCATCCCGTCGGGCAGCGCGATCCGGCGGGGTGCGGCCAACTCGTCGCGCCACCGCGCGGCCGACCACGCCCGGTGGTACGGGCTGAACACCCGGTAGTGGTCGCCGCCGCCGGGTCGCAACGCACCCGGTTCGACGACAGTCAGGCCCGGAAAGAGCCGCAGGCGCAACCGGTGCCGCTCACACTCGGCGCCCAGTCGCCGCTCCCGGCGACGGGCGTAGCGGCTGACGTCGGCGGAGAGCGCCACAGCTGTCGCGTCGACCTCGCCGGCCAACCGGATCGTCTCGGCCACCGGGTCACCGCGCCGCACCACCAGGTCGCCGCCGCGCTCGCGCAGCGCGTCGCGCAGGTCGGCGAGCGCCTGGTGCAGGAACCGGGTGCGGTTGGCCGACAGCCCGGCCAGAGCCGGGTCGAGCACGTACAGCGGCACCACCCGGTCGAACGCCGCGCAGGTGGTGGCCAGCGCCGGGTGGTCGTGCACCCGCAGGTCGCGGGTGAAGAGCACGATCGCGGTGCCCGCCGTCACCGGGCCGCCGGCTGGACCGTCGGCCCGGGGATCGTGACCGGGGTACCCGTCGAGGTGAGCAGGGCGCGGGCGGCCACCGCCATCCGCCGCCGCTGTGGCACCAGGGCCCGGCGGGTGAAGACGTCGTAGTCCTGCGCGGCCACCTCGTCGAGGATGCCGCCGTAGAGCGCGTACGCGGTGCGCATGCACGCCTGCGACGCCGGCGCGAGCATGGTGATGCCGGGCGCGGCGGCGGCGTAGTGCGCCTGGGCCCGGGTCACCTCGTACTCGATCAGCTCGCGCGTCCGGGACGTTCCGCGCCCGCGGGCGCTGGCCTCGGCCAGGTCTTCGCGGGTGACGCCGAACTTCGCCAGATCCTCGTCGGGGAGGTAGGTGCGACCCCGGTCGAGGTCCTCGGCGACGTCGCGGATGAAGTTGGTGAGCTGGAAGGCGAAGCCGAGCTGGCGGGCCGGCTCGCGGGCGGCCGCCGGATCGGTGCTGCCCAGGATCGGCAGCATCATGGTGCCGATGACCGCCGCCGAACCTTCCATGTAGTCGAGCAGGTGGTCGTACGTCGCGTACGACGTGACGGTCAGGTCCATCGCCATGCTCTTCAGAAACGACGCAAAGTCGTCGCGGTCGAGGTCGAAGATGGCGATCGTGTGCAGCACTGCCGGCAGCAGCGGGTCGTCGACCGGCGCACCGTGCAGACCCGCCACGAAGCGGCTGGCCCAGTCGTCGAGCCGGGCGGCTCGCTCGGCCGGTGGCAGGTCCTCGGTGCGGTCGACGATCTCGTCGGCGTACCGCGTGAAGCCGTAGAGGGCGTGTACATGTCGTCGTTTCCACGCGGGAAGCAACCGGGTGGCGAGATAGTAGGTACGCCCGTGACGTTTGTGCAGCTCACGGCAGCGCTCGTAGGCAGCGGTGAGATCCGTGTCCACCGGCCCTCCTCAATTATCGACGCACCAATCGACGCAACTCGTACCCTAGGGTACGCTCGCCAACATGGCCAACGACGCAGTAGCGGGCAACGCGACCCGTATGGCGCCGACCGGGCCGGGCGACAGGGACGATCCGGTCCGCGCCGTCCTGGCCGCGTACACCCAGGACCTGATCACGGCGGTCGACGAGACCCTCTCCACCTTCCTCACCGCCGAGGTCGACGCACTCACCGAGATCGACGCGGCCATGGGCGGCTTCGCGTCCGCCGCGCGCGAGGCCGTGCTGGTCGGCGGCAAGCGGATCCGGTCCACGTTCGCCTACTGGGGCTGGCGCGGGGCGGTCGGCGGCACCGAGCCCCTCCCACCGGTCCTGCCCGCGCTGGCCGCCCTCGAACTGCTGCACACGTTCGCGCTGGTGCACGACGACGTGATGGACGCCTCCACCACCCGCCGCGGCCGGCCCACCGCGCACGTCGCGCTCGCCGCGCAGCACGTCGCCGCCGGCCACCGGGGCGACCCCGGCCGGTTCGGCGAGGCGGCCGCCGTGCTCATCGGCGACCTCTGCATGGTCTGGGCCGACAAGCTGCTCGCCCGCGCCACCATCACCCCGGCCCGCCTGTTCGAGGTCCGCCGCTGCTACGACCAGATGCGCGTTGAAACCGTCGCCGGGCAGTACCTGGACGTGCTCGGCGAGAACGACCCGACCAGCTGGTCGGTCGACCGGGCGCTGCGCGTGGCCCGCTACAAGACCGCCAGCTACACGGTGCAGCGACCGCTGCTCTTCGGCGCCTTCCTGGCCGGGGTCACCACCGACACCGCGCTGGTCGCCGCGTACACCCGCTACGGCCTGGCCGTCGGCGAGGCCTTCCAGCTCCGCGACGACCTGCTCGGCGTCTACGGCGACCCGGCGGCTACCGGCAAGCCGGCCGGCGACGACCTGCGCACCGGCAAGCCGACCACGCTGCTCATGCTGGCGCGGCAACTGGCCACGCCCGGCCAGCTCCGGGCCCTGGAGCAGGCCGACGGTCAGCCGGTCGACCGGCTCGCTGACCTGGTCGCCGAGACCGGCGCGGTGGCCCGCGTGGAGCGGATGATCGCCGAGCGGGTCGGCGACGCCCTGGCCGCGCTCGACAGCGCACCCGTGGACCGGACGGCGCGTACCGCGCTGACCGGGTTGGCCACCGCCGCCACCAGCCGGCGGGCCTGATGAGCGATTCTGACGAGGAGGTGGTCACGTGCGGACGGTGACGGGACGGACGGACCGGGTGGTGGTCGTCGGCGCCGGGCTCGGTGGGCTGGCCTGCGCGCTGCACCTGGCCGGCAGCGGCCGACAGGTGACGGTGCTGGAGCGCGAGCCGGTCCCCGGCGGACGCGCGGGCCGACTCTCCGTGGAGGGGTACGAGTTCGACACCGGCCCGACCGTGCTCACCATGCCCGACCTCATCGCCGAGGCGCTCGGCGCGGTCGGCGAGGAGCTGCGCGACTGGCTGGACCTGACCCCGCTCGACCCGGCCTACCGGGCGTACTACCCGGACGGCTCGACCCTCGACGTGCTCACCGACACCACCCGGATGGCGGCCGAGATCTCCCGGGTCTGCGGGCCCCGGGAGGCCGACGGCTACCTGCGCTTCGTCGACTACGCCCGGGAGCTGTGGCGACTGGAGCGGGCCGACTTCATCGAGCGCAACCTGGACGCGCCCACCGACCTCATCACCGGCAACCTGCTCAAGCTGCTCACCGGCGGGGCCTTCCGCCGCCTCCAGACGAAGATCAACCAGTTCTTCCGGGACCCGCGTACCCAGCGGATCTTCTCCTTCCAGGCGATGTACGCCGGGCTCGCCCCGCACGACGCGCTCGCCATCTACGCGGTCATCGCGTACCTCGACTCGGTGGCCGGCGTCTACTTCCCCCGCGGGGGCATCCACGCGGTCTCCCGGGCGATGGCCGGCGCGGCCGAGAAGCACGGCGTGCAGATCCGGTACGACACGACGGTGACCCAGGTGCAGACCGCGAACGGGCGGGCCACCGGCGTACTCACCGCCGACGGCGAGCTCGTGCCCGCGGACGTCGTGGTGCTCAACCCGGACCTGCCGGTCGCCTACCGGGACCTGCTCCCCGCCGCGCCCGCGCGACGCCTCACCTACTCACCCTCCTGCGTCGTCCTGCACGTCGGCTCACGACAGGGATATGCGAAGATCGCCCACCACAACATCCACTTCGGACGCGCGTGGAAGGGCACCTTCGATGAGGTCATCCGCAGGGGCGAGCTGATGACCGATCCGTCGCTGCTGGTGACCAACCCCAGCCGGACCGACCCGTCGGTGGCCCCACCGGACCGGCACACCTACTACGTGCTCGCGCCGGTGCCCAACCTCGACCGGGCGCCGTTCGAGTGGCGTGGCGACCTGACCAAGCGCTACGGCGACCAACTGATCGGCACCCTGGAGGAGCGCGGGTACGTCGGCTTCGGCGCCGGCGTCGAGGTGCTGCGGGCGATCACCCCCGCCGAGTGGGCAGAACAGGGGATGGCCGCCGGCACCCCGTTCGCCGCCGCGCACACCCTCTTCCAGACCGGGCCGTTCCGCCCGTCGAACCTGCACCGCGACCTGTCGAACGTGGTCTTCGTCGGCTCCGGCACCCAGCCGGGCGTGGGCGTACCGATGGTGCTGATCTCCGGCAAACTGGCCGCCGGCCGGATCACCGGAGAAGGCCGATGACGAGCCGCGAGGACCACCTCGTCGAGCTGGTCGACGACGCCGGGCAGGCCCGCGGGGACACCACGGTCGCCGCCGCCCACCAGCCACCGGGGCAGCTGCACCGGGCCTTCTCGGTGCTGCTGATCGACCCGGACGGCCAGGTGCTGCTGCAACGACGGGCCGCGGTCAAGACCCGCTTCCCGCTGCGCTGGGCCAACTCCTGCTGCGGCCATCCGCGACCCGGCGAATCGCTGACCGAGGCGGCCAACCGGCGGCTCAAGGAGGAGCTGGGCACCGGCCCGGTCGAGCTGACCGAGGTGGGCGTCTACGTCTACTACGCCGAGGACCCGACCTCCGGCCGCGTCGAGTTCGAGTACGACCACGTCCTGCGCGGCGAGTTCCTGCCCGCCGCCCCGCTGCGACCCGACCCGGACGAGGTGGCCGAGCTGCGCTGGGCCGACCCGGCCGCCCTGGAGGCCGAACTCGACCGCGACCCCCGGTCGTACGCACCCTGGCTGGGCGGGGTGGTGAACCGACTGCTGCGCCCCTCGGGCACCCCGTCGGGCGCCCCCGGCTCGACCATGACCCCGGCCGGATCGTCGGCGGATGACGCGGCGGAGCGGCCGGGTGGCCGATGAGGCGCTGAGCGCGGGCGCCGTCGCGCGACGGCTGGGGGTCGCGGTCACCACGCTGCGCACCTGGCACCAGCGCTACGGGCTCGGGCCCAGCGAGCACGTGCCCGGCCACCACCGCCGGTACACCCCCGCCGACCTGGCTCGCCTCGAAACCATGCGGCGCTTGACCGCCGAGGGCGTGAGCCCTGCCGAGGCGGCCCGGTGGGCACGGCAGGCACCGGACCGGACGCCCGCGGACACCGTCACCCGCAGCCGGATCCGCCCGCCCGGGCGCGACGGCGGGGGCGCCATCGGAGTGGGCCGCGCCGGCCCGGCCGCCCGGGGCCTGGCCCGCGCCGCCATGCGCCTGGACGCCGCGGCGATCAACGAGACCATCGCGCACACGATCGCCGCCAGCGGCGTCGTCGCCACCTGGGAGACCCTGCTGCGCCCCGTGCTCGCCGGCATCGGCGACCGGCACGCCGCCACCTCCGGCCTGATCGAGGTCGAACACCTGGTCTCCCGATGCGTGTCGGAGGCGTTCGCGGTAGCCAGCCAGGCCAACGCGCCCAGCGGCCCCGCCCGGATCCTGCTCTCCTGCGCCGACGAGGAGCAGCACACCCTCCCCCTGGAAGCGTTGGCCGCCGCGCTCGCCGAGGCCGGGGTGAGCTACCGGATGCTGGGCGCCCGCGTGCCGGTGGCCGCCCTCGTCGAGGCGGTCAACCGCACCGGCCCGGCCGCCGTGGTGCTCTGGTCACACACCCGGGCCACGGCCGACCCGGCCCAGCTCAGCGCGCTGCTCGCCGCGCCCCGCCGCCCGCTGCTGATCCTCGCCGCCGGCCCCGGCTGGCGGGCCGACACCCTGCCCGCCGGGGTGGTCCGGCCGGTCGACCTGGCCGAGGCGGTCTCGCTCGCGATGGCGGTCCGTGACTCCCTGGACCAGTCCCGGGAGGCGTGACCGGCCTGTCGGTCCCCCACCCGCTTCCACTACCGTCGGGACGTCCGCCTGCCCCGACCCCCGGGAGCGAACAGATGCAAGCCCGCGCCGCCCTGGCGTCCGTCCTCGCCGTGGTGCTGGTCTTGTCCGGTTGCGCTCAGCCAGACAGCACCATCCACGCCGCAGCCGGGTCGCCACCCGTCGAGTCGACCGCCCCGCCCGCGCCGACGACGCCCACACCGTCGCCGACCGCCACCCACACCAAGCCGCCGAAGCCGCCCCTGCGACCGCTGCCGCCGAAGCTCCCAGCCGGGCTGCGGCGCACCACCGGCGTAAAGCCTGTGGCGTTGACCTTCGACGACGGGCCCAGCCCGGCCTGGACCCCGAAGGTGCTCGACCAACTGCGGTCGGCCCACGTGACGGCCACCTTCTGCGTCGTAGGCCTCGAAGCCCAGCGGCACCCGGAACTGATCCGGCGGATCGTCCGGGAGGGGCATCAGCTCTGCAACCACAGTTGGCGGCACGACCTCGACCTCGCCCGCCGACCGGTGGCAGACATCAAGGCCGACCTGGTCCGCACCAACAAGGCCATCCAGGCGGCGTCTCCCGGCACACCGGTGTCCTTCTACCGCCAACCCGGTGGCCGGTGGACACCTGAGGTTCTGGCCGTGGCGAAGGAACTCGGCATGCGCCCGCTGCACTGGGCCGTCGACCCGCAGGACTGGGACAAGCCGACCGCCGCCACGATCGCCAAGCGGGTCCACAACGCGGCACGCCCCGGATCCATCGTGCTGCTGCACGACGGGGGCGGAAACCGGGCCGCGACGCTCGCCGCCTGCCCGCACATGATCGCCGACCTGAAGCACCGCTTCGGCATCACCCGACTCGCTAGATAGGCCCTGACCTGCGGTTATGCGGTGCACAACGGTCCCGGCGATACCGGTTTTGTCGACCAGCCCGGCATCACGTATGCTTTCCAAGCCTCCGGCGGGGCCGGATGGGAGCAAGTCCGCTTGAAGTTGCGAATGTGCAATGATGGCGGGGCCGCCCTCATCGTCTAGCGGCCCAGGACGCCGCCCTTTCAAGGCGGTAGCACGGGTTCGAATCCCGTTGGGGGCACGACCGGCGCAAGCCGGAGCAACACAAGCTAGGTCCTGTGGAGCAGTTGGAGTGCTCGCCGCCCTGTCAAGGCGGAGGTCGCGGGTTCAAGTCCCGTCAGGACCGCAGCGCTGACGCCGCGCCTCGCGCGGCGTTCTGCGTATCGGAGCAGGTGACCCTGCCAGCGGTTCATCCGGTTGGCGGGTAGCATGAGCCGAGCAACGCGGCCAGGTAGCTCAGTTGGTACGAGCGTCCGACTGAAAATCGGAAGGTCGGCGGTTCGACCCCGCCCCTGGCCACATAGCCTTTCGCCGGGCTACAGGAGCGCCGACCAGCGGAGACGCGGTCGGCGTTCTGCTTTCCCGCCGCATCCTGGCCCCACGATCGCCCGGCCTGGCCCTCGATCGCCCGGCCTGGGCCCGCGATCGGCTTGCCTGGCCCGCGATCGCCCGGCCTGCCCCGCGACGGCCCGGCCCGCCCCGATGGCCCGGCCTGGCCCGCGATCGTCCCGCCTGGCCCCTTGATCGCCCGGCCTGGCCGTTGATCGACTCGCTTTCGCCGAAGTTGGGGTATCGCGGCCACCGGGATACCCCAATATCGCCGAACCCGAGTCGATCAAGCGCGTCGGCCGCACCGAGACGATGATCACTGGTCGTGGCGGCCCTGTTGGCGGTGCTGGGCCATTCCGCTCTGGATCGCCTCCCACACGCTGCGCCCAGCCTGCCGCAAGGTCTCTCCCGCCTGCTCGGCGAGTTGCGCCGCACTCTGAGCTGCGGCATGCGCCCCACTCGAAACACCACCGCCACCCTGCTGGTCACCGCCGGCCTGCCAGCCGCGATCCTGGCCACCACCACCGCCCTGGCCGCCTCGGCCTCCACCGCCCTGACCGCCCTGGCCTCCACCGCCCTGGCCGCCACCGCCCTGGCTGCCTTGGCCTCCACCGCCTTGGCCATCCGCACCCCGGCCATCGCCACCGTTGCCACCCTCGGCCTGACCGGCTCCGCCTTGCCTACGGCCCTGATCACCGCCGCCACCCTGACCACCACCGGCCTGACCGCCGCCACCCTGGCCACCACCACCCCGGCCACCGGCACCCCGGCCACCGGCACCCTGGCCGCCAGCGGCCTGGCCGGCGGGCTTGCCACCACCGCCGTCCTGGCCGCCCTGATTTCCGCCGCCGGACGCCCGGGACTCCCCAGAACCGGCGGTCGGCGAGCCACCCGGCTGATCGGCGGGCTTTCCGGGAGGCGAAGCAGCCGGAGCGGGTCGGTCTCCTCCCGGACCACCCCCCGGTTGCTGCCGGTCCTGACCCTCGGGCGGCTGCTGCCCCGTGGACCCCTGCCCCGCGGAGGTGGGGTGCGCCTGCGCGGAGGCCCGATCCACGGGCCACCGGCCCTCCAACCGAGACTCCGGCGGCTGACCTTCCGCCCGGTGCGACTCCGGCTGTTGACCTTCCGATGCGCGCGACTCCGCCGGCCGCGACTCCGTGGGCCGGGACTCCGCCGGCCGGGACTCCGCCGGCCGGGACTCTGTTGGGCGCGGCTCGGCCGGGCGGGCGGGTCGTGCTCGCGTCTGGTCGCCCAACTCGCCTGCCGCACCCGCCTGGCGGGCCAGCTCGTCGCGTACGCCGGAGTGCTGTGCCAGGGCGGTGACCTCGGCGGCGCCGGCGGCCAACTGCTGGGTGCTGCGGTTGACGTCGTCGAGCGCGCCGCTGCCCGCCCGGGCCAGGGATTCGATGACCTGCGGGTTGTTGTCGATCGTGTCGAGTGCCCGGCCCAGGAGTGTCACCAGCTGCTCCAGGCGTACCCGGAGCTGAGCCTCGGCGTGCACCCCGTCGATGTCCAGCTCGACGCCCTGCAGGTGGACCCGTACGCCGGCATCGAGCTGGAGCAGGTTGGCCAGCCGGGCGCGCAGCGAGATGTCGGCGTCCAGCCCGTCGACGACCAGTCGGATCGAGTCGACCGACACCTTCGGGATGTCGAGCAGGACGTCCGGGTCCCCGGCGTCGACGTCCCGGTCCGGATTCCGCTGCTGCGCGTTCTCGCTCATACTCTCCCGCCCCCGTACGCCGACCCGTCGTCCGGGCCGTTCGGCGCGGTTACCCGCTTTCCGGCGGGGCATCCCGTCCGTGACGACTCGGCAACCCACTGTCTGGAACCGGGCACCTCGCGAAGCTGCACACCGAGGCATCAGCCGGTATGGTCCGGGCCTATGGGACAGGGGATGGCTGATCCGGCCGACATCCGGCAGGACCTGGAGCGGTTCTCCTTGCGGTGCAGCCTCCTCGTCCCGGGTTCCGCCGAGCGGGCGTTCGCGGTCTTCACCGATGAGCTGACTGACTGGTGGGTCACGGAGTACACGTGGTCCGGTCCGGAGGCCCTCGCCGAGCTGGGCATGGAGCCGCGGGCCGGCGGGATGCTCTACGAGATCGGCCCGTACGGCTTCCGCGCCGACTGGGGACGCGTGCTCACGTGGGACCCGCCCCGGCGGCTGGTCTTCGCCTGGCAGCTCGGCCCGGACCGGGTGCCGGTGCCGGACCCGGCGAAGGCGAGCGAGGTCGAGGTGCTGTTCCTTCCCGACGGGCCCGAACGGACGCGGGTCGAGCTGGAGCACCGGCACTTCGATCGGCACGGTGAGGCGGCCGAGGGGTACCGCAAGGCGTTGACTGCGGGCTGGCACGAGTTGCTCACCCGCTATCTCGCCACCGTGTCACGTGGCCAAGGCACCGCCTGAGCGGTCGCGCGACCACACAACCGCCTGAGCGGTCACGCGGCCCTCACAACCGCCTGAGCAATCGCGCGGCCACCAGGCCGCCTGAGCGGTCAGCGGCCGAGTTGCCGACCGGCCCGGCTGCCGTCCAGGTCCCGACCGCCCAGGTGTGCGCGGTTTCCGGCCTCCGCCCCGGAACCGAAGCCCGTGCCGCCGAGCCGGCGTGCCGGTGCGGTTCGCAGTCTCGGGTACTCCTCGGTGAGCCGTCGCTGCACCCGGTTGGAGCGGTCGGCCAGCACCAGCGCCACCGACGGGCCGCCCGACTCGCCGGCCGCCGCCGTCTCGGCCGCCCAGAGCCGGCCGCCGATCACTTCCGCGAAGCCGGCGAGCCAGGACCGTCGGAAGGCGGCCGGATGGTCGTCCGCGGGCACCGCGGTGGCGGCCAGGCCGTGTGCGGCCTGCACGAGCAGTGAGGTGAAGAGCAGGTCCACCCGTTCCAGGTCGCTGGCGAAGCCGAACAGGTGCACCGCGAACCCGTTGCCCTGCCGGCGACGGACGCAGCGGCAGCGCAGTGGCTCCGCGACCGCGGCGAGCAGGCCCACCTTGTCCCGGGCGTACGGGGCGACGATGTCGAGCACCCGGTCGCCGACCGGGTCGGTGGTCGGGTCCCGGACGGCGAGCAACGCCCTGTCGACGCCGTAGCGGGCGATCAACTCGGTCGCCTTGGCGGTGAAGGCCGCCGACTCGGCGGGTGTGCAGGCCGGGTCCTCGGCCTGGGCGAGCAGCTTGCGCACCTTACTGAGCATGGCCTCGGACATGCACCCAGAGCTATCACACACGGCGGACGATCTGGGGCCACGGTCGCATTGATCGATCAGTATCATCGTCACGATCAGCTCGACCGTCCTATACGGACGGTCATCCACCTGTTTCCGGAGGCACGCATGTCATCCCCGACCGCCCGCCTGCTCGCCGTCGCCACGGCCGCCGCCCTGCTCGCTAGCGGCGCACCCGCTCAGGCCGCTCAGGCCGCCGCACCGACCGCCCAGAGCGCCGATTCCACCGACTTCACCTCGGGGCCGAACCTCTTCGCTCCGCTCGCCACGTGTTACGGCGGGGCGGTCCGCTCCTTCTTCCAGACCGGCGGCTACGGCGGCCAGGCCGGCCCGTACCGCACCACAACCCGGTGCCGCGACATCAACGTACGTAACGCCAGCCCGTACGGCACCGACGCCTGCGTGATCTTCATCGACAAGACCGGCAACTGCAACTACTGGACCTACCTGCCGGCCAACTCCGGCTGGGTCACCGTGGCGACAAACGTCCGGGACGGCGTCAATTTCCGGGTCCGCTTCGAGAACGTCCGCTACGAGTACGAGCCGCTCGTCGCGTACCACGCCTTCTGAGCGGCCCGTGCGGGCGCGGCACCCGACGGGGGCCGCGCCCCGCAGAGCGCGGTCAGCCGGCGCGGCTGCGCAGGGTGGCGATCGTCGAGCCGGCGAGCGTGAGCAGGCAGTCGGAGAGCAGCCCGTCGGCCGCGGCCGCACCGAACAGCGCCTCCCCGGTCGGCACGTCCTGGTTGGCGTACGCGCTCACGAAGCGTGCCACCCAGCGGGTGTCGTAGTCCGCCTGCTCGATGTCCGGGAATTCCAGCGCGCATCCGGTGCTCGGCGCGGCGTCACCGACCATCGTCGCCGCCAGGCACCAGGCGACCCCGTACGCGCCGGGCAGGCCGGCCCGGTCGACGACCGCGTCGAACGCACCTGTCACCGCTTCCCCATCGCCGGCCAGCGCCGAGCGGAGCACGGCGGTCGCGTCGTCGAACGTCTGCTGTGGTAGGTCCGTCACCCAGCGCACAGTAGGACGGAGGGTCAAGGCCCGGCATTTCCGTCACTCTGCGTGTTCAACGCGAGCGACCTGCGCATTTCGCCACCTCCACGGTCCCGCCGCCGGCGTGGGCACGCTAATGTGCGCAGCGGACCTTCGCCGGAGGAAGGACGACCATGCTCGTATCACGCCGCTCGCGGGTGGCCACACTGGCCGCCTGCGCGACGATCCTGCTCGCCACAAGCGCTTGCGGGGATGACAAGGCCGAGGAGGGAAGCGCCCAACAGGTGCGCCTCTACGGCACGGACGGCAACATGCTCAACTCCTACCCAGCGGAGTTGAAGGAACGCGCCGCTCTGGTCGATGGGATGAAGGGGACGACGCCGCTCACCCCACTGCCCGACGACTTCAAGAGCCGGCTACGGTCCGTCGATCCGGCTCTGACGGACTACCTCTACGCCGCCGAGACGTACGACGCGGTGGTGATCGGTGTGCTCGCCGCCCAACTGGCCGGCAGCACCGACCCGGCCGCCATCGCCAAGCAGATCGTCGGCGTCACCAACAACGGTCAGCGGTGCGAGACCCCTGCCGCCTGCCTGACGTTGGCCCGGGCCGGGCAGGACATCGAGTACCGCAGCGTCTCGCTGACCCGCGCCGGTTTCACCGACAAGGGTGAGCCGGCCACCGCGAGCTACGCCACGCTGACCTTCGACGGCCAGCAGATCAACGACGGTAAGACCGAGTTCGTCGGCGCGGGCGCCGAGTCCGCGGCGAGCACCAAGACGCCGCCGAAGGCGAAGAAGGCCCGACCCGGTGACGCCGACGCCCAGCAGCCGCTGATCGTGGGCGGCCTGCTGCCGAAGACCGGTGACCTGGCGATCGCCTACCCGCCGATGGCGGCCGGCGCGGCGCTGGCGATCCGGGAGGTCAACGCCGCGGGCGGCGCCCTGGGCAAGCCGGTGACGTGGAAGGACGGCGACGACGGCACCAGCACGACGGTGGCCAAGGCGACCGTCGCCAAGCATGTGGCGGACGGGGTCAGCATCATCATCGGCGCCGGCGGCTCGGGAATCTCCCGGGAGGTGCTGCCGGACGTGGTCAAGGCCGGCAAGATCCTCTTTTCTCCGTCGAACACCGACGCCAGCCTGACCGACGTCGAGGACAAGGGCCTCTACTTCCGGACCGCCCCGCCGGACAGCCTGCAGGGTCGGGCGCTTGCCGACGTGATCCTCCGCGACGGGTCGCAGAAGATCGTCATCGTCGCCCGTAAGGACTCCTACGGTGAGGGCCTCCAGGCCACCGTCCGTGACGAGCTGGAGAAGGCCGGCATCGCCGGCGACCGACTCAAGCTGCTCACGTACGACCCGCCGGCCGACGCCTCGGCGGCGCCGGTGGACTTCACCGGCGGCGCGAAGGAGATCAAGGAATTCGGCGCGGACGCCGTTCTCATCATCGGTTTCGGTGAGTCGGCCCAGGTGATCCGGGCCCTCGCCGACACCGGGGTGCAGATCCGGCACTGAGCACCACCGCGGACCGCGACGGCCGCACCGGCTTCCGAGCCGGTGCGGCCGTCCTGCGTTCGTGCCTCAGCGGGCTCGGCGGCGCTCCAGGAACTCGGTCATGCGGCGGTGCTTTTCCTCGTCCTCGAAGAGCACCGCCTGGCTGACCAGGTCGAGCTGCGGATGTGCGGCGGCGGGCGCGTCCACCGCCAGTTTGGTGAGCCGCAACGCCAGCGGGGAGCCCTGCGCCATCTCGTCCAGCAGCCCGTGTGCCACCGTCAGCAGGTCGCCGGGCTCGTCCACCACCCGGTTCACCAGACCGATGCGCAGCGCCTCGGCGGCGTCCACCCGCCGGCCCGTGAACAGCAGCTCCTTGGCCCGGCCCTCGCCGATGAGGGCGGGCAGCCGGTGGGTCGCGCCGGCGCCGGCCAGAATGCCCAACCGCACCTCCGGCTGGCCGAAGACCGCCCGGGCCGTGCACACCCGCAGATCGCAGGCGTACGCCAGCTCCGCGCCACCGCCCAACGCCGGCCCGTCGACGGCGGCCACGCTCGGCATCGGCAGCGCCCTGATCCGGGCGAAGGCCGCCGAGTTGATCGCGGCCAGCGCGTCCGTGCGGCCCCGTTCGCGGAGCTGACCGATATCGGCGCCACCGGCGAAGATGCCCTCCGCGCCCCCGGTCAACAGCAGCAGTCGGGGGTGCGCCTCCAGCTCGGCGCAGACCTGGTGCAGCTCGGCGATCAGGTCGGCGTCGATGGCGTTGCGCTTCTCCGGCCGGGCCAGCGTCACCACGAGCCGATCCGGCAGCTCCTCGATCCGCAGACCGCTCACCGCTTCACACCGCCGTCCCACGTGTAGAAGCCCTGCCCGGACTTCTTGCCCAGCCGGCCGGCGGCCACCATCTCCTCGAGCAACGGCGGCGGCGCGAAGCGGTCCCCGTACGCGGCCTGGAGGGTGCGGGCGATGTCCAGTCGCACGTCCAGGCCGACCAGGTCGGTGAGTTCCAGCGGCCCGATCGGGTGCCGGTAGCCCAGCACCATCGCCTTGTCGATGTCGGCCGGGCTGGCCACCTGATCGGCGACCATCCGGATCGCCTCCAGCCCGAGGGTGACCCCGAGCCGGGAGGTGGCGAAGCCGGGCAGGTCGCGTACGACGACGGGGTCCTTGCCGAGCCGACCGGCGAGCGCGACGGCCTCCGCGGTGGTCTCCTCGGCGGTCGCCGGGCCGACCACGATCTCCAGCAGCGCCATCGCCCAGACCGGGTTGAAGAAGTGCAGGCCGAGGAAGCGCTCGGGCGCGTCCAGGCCAGCGGCCAACTCGCCGATGGAGATGCTCGACGTGTTGCTCGCGAGCAGGGCCGGGCTCAGCGCGGCGGCGTCCCGCAGCACCGTCCGCTTGAGGTCGAGCCGCTCGGGCACCGCCTCCACGAGCACCGCCGGGGCGGCGGCGACCTCGGCGAGGCTCGGACGCAGCGTCACCCTCTCCCGGTTCGCGGCGGCCTCGTCGGCGGTCAGCTTGCCGCGCTGCACCGCCCGCTCCCACAGGTCGGCGAGCCGGGTCAGCGCTGTCGCGCCCCGTGCCTGGTCCACCTCGACCAGCTCGACGGCGTGCCCGGCGCCGGCCGCCACGTACGCGATGCCGAGCCCCATCGTGCCCGCACCGACGACCACGAAACGATCGTTCATCACGCCTCCCTGTCCGTCCCGGTGGCGCGCGGGGTCCCCGCCACGCCGGCCCGGGTCCTCGGCCCGCTCCGCTCGCTCATGGTGCGACCCTAGACAGCACGACGACCGCGTCCATGCGTGGGGGAGCGCGCGATCGGGTACGTACGGCCCGTCAACCCAGAGGGAAGGACCGCATCGAGATGAGCCAGGCACCGGAGAGCGTCACCACCGGGGAGAGCACCGACTCCGAGACCGTGGAGACCCGGGGCGACGAGCGGGTCGACCTGCTGCGCGCCGACACCAACAACGACGGCAAGACCGACGTGTGGGTGGTGGACACCGACGGCGACGGCAAGGCCGACCTGTTCCAGTTCGACACCGACGGTGACGGCAAGGTGGACATCACCATGGTCGACATCGACGAGGACGGCACCCCCGACGAGGTGGTCGACGGCGATGGCGGCCTCCCGCCCGAGAACCTGCCCCCGACCGTCCAGGTCTGATCCGCGCGAAGGGCTCCTCGTCGACGAGGGGCCCTTCGCCGGTCAGCCGGCGAGCCGCAGGGTGGCCAGGTAGTAGGGGGCGTCGCGCTCGTCCACATCGGTCAGCCGCCAGTCGCTGCCGTGCACCAGCTCGGCGAACTCGTCGGGCGAGCAGACCAGATAGTCGAACCACTCGGTGCCCAGCTCCCGGTAGCGCAGCCGTAGTCGCAGCTGGCCACCGAGCCGGCCCCGGCGGCGGTTGCGCTCGTGATAGCCGGTGTGCAGCGGGTCGCGGGTGCCGTACGGGTTGGTGCCGTGCGCGATGATCTGCGCTCCCGGTCGGGCCAGCGCGGCGAGCGCGGCCAGGAACCTTGGTGCCCGTTCCCGCCCCTCGAACAGCCCGAGGTTGTTGCCGAGCAGCAGGAACGTGTCGTACCGCTGGCCGTCGGCGACGTGCGTGTCCACCGTGCCGTGCACCAGCCGCCGTACGCCGCGACGCCCGCTCACCGCGAGCGCGCCCGCCGACGTGTCCAGCCCGGTGACCGGTACGCCGCGCTCCTGGAGCAGCAGCGCGATCCGACCGGCCCCGGTGCCGACGTCCAGCGTCTCGCCCCGCGCCCGGTCGACGGCCCGGTGGTCGTACGGCTGCCAGTCGGCTGGCCCGTCGAGGTAGTGCGCGGCCGGAGCCCCGTTGATCAGGCCGTCGTCCCGTTCGATGATCTCGATGACCGGCCGGGGCAGCCGCCCGCCGACCATGGGCCGGGGCCCGACCCCGGTTGCCACGGCGAGCGCGTCCCGCAGCAGTTCGCCGACCACGTCACCGATTAGAGGCTCCCCCGTCACGACGTTCACGCTATCTGGCCACTCAGTGGCCCGCAGCGGCCGTATCCTGGGCGGCGTGACCACGCTGGACCGGCTGTCGGCCGAGAAGTACCTCCTGCTCACGACCTTCCGCAAGGACGGTCGGGCGGTGCCGACCCCGGTCTGGGCGGTCCGCGACGGGGACGCGTTGGCCGTCTGGACCCGGGCCGACTCGGGGAAGGTGAAGCGGATCCGCCACAACGGCGAGGTGACAGTGGCCCCGTGCGACGTCCGGGGCCGGCCGCACGGGGCGGAGGTGCCCGCCCACGCGACCCTCTACGGTGGCCGCGACACGGGCCGGGTCCGCGACCTGCTCAAGCACAAGTACCGGCTGATCGGCCGCCTCAGCCTGCTCGGCAGCCGGCTGCGCCGCGGCGAGGGCGGCACCGTCGGCATCCGGGTCACGCTTACCGAGGGGCAACGCTGAGGCGGCACGACAAAGGGCGGTGGATCGAGATCCACCGCCCTTTGTCGGAAAAAAACTCGTGCCGGCTCAGTCGCCCTGCCGCTGCTGCGGGATCTGACCCTGCAGCAACGCCCTGACCTCCGACTCGCGGTATCGACGGTGGCCACCCAGGGTGCGGATGGCACTGAGCTTGCCCGCCTTCGCCCACCGGGTCACCGTCTTCGGGTCGACACGGAACATCGACGCCACCTCGGCCGGTGTGAGTAGCGGCTCTGGTTCGTGCGTTCGCGATGCCATCGGTCACTCCTCCACATGTATAGACATCGGCCGGGGTCCCGCCGGCCGACGCGTCTCCCATGGTCCGGCTAGTCCCCGATGTCCGACATGGGCCGAACGGATGAAGGTCCCTAGACGGACGGATGAACCATGCCCGATTTTTACGACTTTTACACGGCAGAAACTACCTTATTCGGACTCATGATCACGGTTCGTGATGCGTCAACTACGAGGGAACCTCGCCTTGGGAGCGCTCCTAGGGCGAAATGCCTCAGTTGCACCGTTCCAGCAGCTGTACGGCACGCCACCGGGCCACCAACTTGTCGTACGCGGCGGACGCCTCCTCGGCCTCGCCGCGCGACAGCCCCGCGAGGCCACCGGCGACCAGCTCCGGCGAGTCGTCCGCGGCGAGGGTCTCGTCGGAGAGCAGGGCGACCAGGCCGCCGTAGTCCAGCTCCACCACCGAGCGCGGGTGGAACTCCTCCAGCCAGCGGGCCGCCTCCTCCACCGCCTCGGTGATCGGTGCCTCGCCCACCGACTTACGCAGCACCGACAGCGCCCGCGACGATCGGCGACGGGCCTTGGAGATCTCCGTCCGGTAGCGCAGCGCCCGCCGGCCCGGTTCGGTGACCAGGTCCCGTTCCGCCGGGTCGAAGAGCACGAACCACCGCAGCGGCACACCCCAGGTGGCGATCTGCTCGTGCACCCGGGGCACCCCGTGCTCCAGCACCCGGGCACCGCTGCGCCAGTCGTCGACGACCGCCTTGGCCTGCCCGGCGAGCACCGGCGGCACGAACGCGTCGGCGAGCACCGAGGGCACCCCGTCCCGGGCGTTGAGCGCCGCCTCGGCGACCCGGATGCGCAGGTTCCAGGGGCAGACCAGCAGGCCGTCGTCCGTCTCCAGGACGTACGCCTCCTCGGGCAGGTCCGGCAGCCTGGTCCAGCCCGCGCCCAGCGCTTCGATCACCGCCGTCCGCTGGCGGCCGGGGCCCTCGACCGGGGCGACCGCCCGCCCTTCCGAGACGTAGCGGCGCCAGTAGCTCTGCCGGTCCCGGTCGAAGGCGGTCAGCGGCTCGTACACGCGCAGGTATGAAGCGAAGAGCGACGGCACCGCGCGATCCTCCCACGAACCGCACCCGTACGGGCCCAGCGGCCGGACCACACGCGCCGCAACGTGGGATGACGCCGGGCACGTCGGGCGGCCGTACGGCGGCCGATACTAGGCTCGACCGCACCGGCAGCATCCCCGCCGGGGTCCACCAGGTCCGCGTCCCACAAGGAACGCACACCACCTTCAGGAGCCAGTCATGGGCGTATTCGCGAGCACCGACGACGCGATATCGACAGGTCACGAACAGGTCGTCTTCTGCCAGGACAAGCAGAGCGGCCTCAAGGCGATCATCGGGATCTACTCCACCGCGCTGGGGCCGGCGCTCGGCGGCACCCGCTTCTACCCGTACGACAGCGAGGACGACGCGCTCGCCGACGTGCTCGACCTGTCCCGCGGGATGGCGTACAAGAACGCGCTCGCCGGGCTCGACCTGGGCGGCGGCAAGGCCGTCATCTGGGGCGACCCGGAGCAGATCAAGAGCGAGGCGCTGCTGCGCGCGTACGGCCGCTTCGTGGAGTCGCTGGCCGGCCGTTACTACACCGCCTGCGACGTCGGCACCTACGTGGCCGACATGGACATCATCGCCCGCGAGACCCGGTACGTGACCGGCCGCAGCGTGGAGCACGGCGGCGCCGGTGACTCCTCGATCCTGACCGCATGGGGTGTCTTCCAGGGGATGCGGGCCGCCGCCGAGCACGTCTGGGGCACGCCGAGCCTGCGTGGCCGGCGCGTCGGCGTGGCGGGCCTCGGCAAGGTCGGCAAGTACCTGACCGGGCACCTGCTGGAGGACGGCGCGGAGGTGGTCGCCACCGACGTCAACCCGAAGGCCCTGGCCTGGGTGCGCGCGAACCACCCGGAGGTCAGCCTGGTGGACGACGCCACCGCGCTGGTCGCGGCGGACATCGACGTGTACGCCCCGTGCGCGCTGGGCGGCGCTCTGAACGACGACTCGGTGCCGGCGCTGCGCGCGAAGGTGGTGACCGGGGCGGCGAACAACCAGCTCGCGCACCCGGGCATCGAGAAGCTGCTGGCCGACCGGGGCATCCTCTACACCCCCGACTACGTGGTCAACGCCGGCGGCGTGATCCAGGTGGCCGACGAGATCGAGGGCTTCAACTTCGAGCGGGCGAAGCTGCGGGCCACCGGGATCTACGACACCACCCGCGAGATCCTGCACCTGGCGGACGCCGAGGGCGTTCCGCCGGCGGTCGCCGCGGACCGGCTGGCCGAGCGGCGGATGGCCGAGGTCGGTCGCCTGCGCACGATCCACCTGCGCTGACGCCTTTCGGAGTCGGAGGCGGATCGACCAGGATCCGCCTCCGGGCCTCCCACGCCGGTCCGGCTCGGTAAGCTGAGCCCAGGTCAAGTTTGGCGTGTTTTGTCCGGTGTCACGGGTGCTCCTCGTTCCGCTCCTTACCAGGTACACTGGGTGACGGCCGGATCGCCGCGACGCGCAGAGCCGGCTGACGGTAACCCGAGGTGCCGAACGATGGCATCCCCATGTACCGTAAGAGCCACGAGAGATGCCTGACGTCATCGGGGCCCGCCTTCGGGCTGCCCCGCATTCTGTGCGAGGGGGTCGAGCCATGGGGCGCGGCCGTGCTAAGGCCAAGCAGACGAAGGTGGCCCGGGAGTTGAAGTACCACTCCCCGAACACCGACCTCACCGCCTTGCAGCGCGAACTGGCGGGTGCTGGTAAGTCTGAGCACCACTTCGACGACGACTCTAAAGAGTTCGTCGACGACGATGATGAGAATCACGCGGACGACGACCCGGATCCCTGGGTCCGACCGACCCGCTGACCTCTCGACGCAGCTGAGCACGCGGTAACCCCCGCGTGCTCACGCATGTGCCCATCGGGAGCGAGACCGGTGCCGATCATCAGGGGCCTGCCCTGGCCGGAGGTCAACTCCGGCCGGCCGACAGGCCCCTGATCACGGTCGGCCTCAGCGCGGGCGGTTGTTCCAGTTGTAGAAGGTCGGGATGTTCTCGAAGTGGTTCCAGGCGCAGACCGCGCTGACGCCGTCTCCGCCCGACACCTCCGCCCGCAGCCGCCGCGCGTCCTCGGCCTCCTGAAGCAGCGCGACGAGCCCGGGGGCGGCCTCCCGCACCCGTTCGGTCACTCCGTCCGGGGGGTCGTCCGCTTCGCGCTCAGGCCGCCGGTGACTGGTGGTCTCGGGCATGCTCCAACACTCCCTCCAATAGGCGGATCTTGCTGTTGCGGCAGTGCTCGGTCTCCGTACCGTCAAAACGCCCCAGCTCGAAGTAACGGTTGGCGGCATGACCGCCGCCACAGAAGCCGAAGTACGGGCACGACGCCCGGCACGCCTCCACGCCCGTCAGGAACTCACCCACCCAGGGCGTCGACGCCGCGTCCGTCAGGATCCGGGCCAGCGGGGTGGCCAGCACGTTCCCACTGCTGAAGTCGCCGTAGTGCGGATCGGTGAAGCCGGCCAGCTCCGGGGAGAGCACGGTCACCGAGCCGTCGTGCCCGATGGTCGGGATCGGGTCCAGCCGACGGGGCAACACGCCGTCCGCCGCGCCGTCGAGCACCGCAGCCGCGTACCGCAGCGACCACTCGACCTCGCGCAGGTGGATCCGCGGCTCCTTGCGCCAGGCCGACACCAACTCGGCCCAGAACGCCGTCACCGCCGCCGCGTCATGGCTGTTGTCGCGGGTGTTGACCCCCTCGGTCTCCTCGATGTTGATGCCCAGCACGTCGCAGCCCAGCCCGAGGAAGTAGTCGTACAGCTCGGCGGCGAGCCCCGGCGCCGGCCGGGACACCACGGCCAGCGCCGAGAAGGGCAGCCCGTGGCGGCGCAGCGCCGCCACACCACGCAGGATCTTCTCGTACGCCGGCTGACCGCCACGGTTGACCCGGTCGCCATTGCGCTCGGCGGGCCCGTCCACGCTCACGCTCACCCGCACCTCGTGGCGGGCGAAGAAGGCGCACCACTCGTCGTCGATCAGCGTGGCGTTCGTCTGCACGTGGTGCTCGACCTCGGGCCCGAAGGGCGCGATCAGGGCGGCCAGGTGCTCCCGGCCGGCGGCCAGCGGCTCGCCGCCGTGCCACACGACGGAGAAGCGGCCGGCCGCCGCCCACGGGTTGACCGCCGCCGCCACCGCCTCGGCCACCGGCACCGACATCCGCCGGTCAGCGGCCCGAAACGGCAGGTAGCAGTACGCGCAGTCGAGGTTGCAGAGGGTGGTCGGCTGCATGACGACGTACGACGGGACCGCGGCCAGACCGCGCATCCCGCTGAACGACAGTCCCGCGGCAGCCATCACCCTCCTCCGCCCAGCCTGAGCCCTTCAGGCTAGGCGGCACTGGCCACTCGGGTGAAGCCCTGATCAGGTGCCCGTACGATCACCGGAACGTGATCATCCGCGAGTGTGCTGACCGACCATCTGCACGTTGCCCGTGCCCTCGATGATCTCGCCGGCCTGCCATGCCTCGACCCCACGGCCGGTCAGGGTGGCCAGCGCACGGTCGGCGTCCTCGGCCGAGACGATCGCGAACATGCCGACACCCATGTTGAAGGTCGACTCCATGTCGTGGTCGTCGATCCGGCCCTTCGACTGGATCAGGTCGAAGATCGGCTGCGGCTTCCAGGTGGACCGGTTGACCACCGCGTCGACGTGCTCCGGCAGCACCCGGACCAGGTTGCCGGGGATGCCGCCGCCGGTGATGTGGGACAGCGTCCGCACCTCGGCCTCGGCGATCAGCTTGAGGCAGTCCTTCGCGTAGATCTTGGTCGGGGTGAGCAGCTCCTCACCCAGGGTCCGCTGCCGACCGAAGTCGTCGATCACGATGTCCAGACGCATCCGGGCCGCACCCAGCAGCACGTGCCGGACCAGGGAGTAGCCGTTGGAGTGCAGGCCGGAGGAGCGCATGGCGATCACCGCGTCGCCCACCTCGACCCGCTCGGGGCTGAGGATGTCGGCTTCCTCGACCACGCCCACGCCGGTGGCGGAGATGTCGTACTCGTCCGGGCGCAGCACACCGGGGTGCTCGGCGGTCTCCCCGCCCAGCAGCGCGCAGCCCGCGTACCGGCAGCCGTCGGCGATGCCCGCGCCGATCTCAGCCACCTTGTCCGGAACGACCTCGCCGGTGGCGATGTAGTCGAGCAGGAACAGCGGCTCGGCACCGCAGGCCACCAGGTCGTCGACGACCATCGCGACCAGGTCGATGCCGACCGTGTCGTGGATGTCCATCTGCTGGGCGATCACCAGCTTGGTGCCCACACCGTCGGTCGACGACGCCAGGATCGGGCTCTTGTACTTCTTCGTGTCCAGCCGGAACAGGCCGGCGAAGCCGCCGAGGTCACCCAGCACCTCGGGGCGGCGGGTCTGGCGCACCTTCGACTTGAGCAGCTCCACCGCACGGTCGCCCGCGTCGATGGAGACCCCGGCGTCGGCGTACGAGACCGAGCGTTTACGGGCCTGACGGCCGGCACCGCCCGTCCACGGCTGGTGGTCGCCGCCAGCGCCGGTCGGGCTGCTTCCTGCGCCGCTGCGCTCGGACACGTGCGTCACGGTTCTCCCCTTTGTGCTTCTCGGTGCCGCGCCGGCGGTGGCCGGGCCGCGCCGGTTGGTGCTACGGGCGGTTTGCGGTCACGCCGCCCGGAGTGGCGACGAGCGGGCCGAAGCTGTCCGGGGCTTCCGACGTCGCGTTGGCGACCCGGCGGCCCACCCCTTCGAGGACGTGCTTGCCGATCAGGTTGCCGGCCGGCAGCTCGATCGGGTACTCCCCATCGAAACACGCCCGACACAGCCGGGTCTTCGGCTGCTCGGTCGCGGCGATCAGGCCAGGAAGCGAGACGTAACCCAGCGTGTCGGCGCCGATGGAACGCCGGATGCCGTCGTTGTCCAACCCGTTGGCCAGCAGCTCCGCCCGAGTGGCGAAGTCGATGCCGTAGAAGCACGGCCAGCTGACCGGCGGGGAGGAGATCCGGACGTGCACCTCCAGCGCCCCCGCCTCGCGCAGCATCCGCACGATGGCCCGCTGCGTGTTGCCGCGCACGATCGAGTCGTCCACGACCACCAGCCGCTTGCCGCGCACGTTCTGCCGCAGGGGGTTGAGCTTGAGGCGGATGCCCAGCTGGCGCAGGGTCTGCGACGGCTGGATGAAGGTGCGGCCCACGTACGGGTTCTTCATCAGGCCCGCGCCGTAGGTGATGCCGGACGCCTCCGCGTAACCGATCGCGGCCGGCGTGCCGGACTCGGGCACCGGGATGACCAGATCGGCCTCCACCGGGTGTTCCTTGGCCAGCTGACGGCCGATCTGCACCCGCGCCGCGTGCACGTTGCGCCCGGCGATGGTCGCGTCCGGGCGGGCGATGTAGACGTACTCGAAGAGGCAGCCCTTCGGCTCCGGCGACGCGAACCGGGTGGAGCGCAGCCCCTCCTCGTCGATCGCGATCAGCTCACCGGGCTCGACCTCGCGCACCACGCTGGCGCCGACGATGTCCAGCGCGGCGGTCTCGCTCGCCACCACCCAGCCACGCTCCAGCCGGCCGAGCACCAGCGGGCGCACACCGTGCGCGTCGCGGGCCGCGTACAGCGTCGACTCGTCCATGAAGACGAAGCTGAACGCCCCGCGCAGCTGCGGCAGGACCTTGAGCGCGGCCGCCTCGACGGACAGGTCCGGATGGCTGGCCAGCAGCATGGTCACCAGCGAGGTGTCGTTCGTCGAACCGTCCGCGACGAGGCCGCGCTCGGCGACCTCCTTCTCCAGCTCGGCGGTGTTGACCAGGTTGCCGTTGTGGGCCAACGCGATTGTCGTGCCGGAACTGGTCGACCGGATGGTCGGCTGGGCGTTCTCCCAGTTGGAGGCGCCGGTCGTGGAGTATCGGGCGTGCCCGATCGCCAGGTGGCCACGCAGGCTGGCCAGGGTGGGTTCGTCGAAGACCTGGGCCACCAGGCCGAGATCCTTGTAGACCACCACGCCCGAGCCATCGCTCACCGCGATGCCTGCGGCCTCCTGGCCCCGGTGCTGCAGGGCGTAGAGGCCGAAGTAGGTCAGATTGGCGACCTCTTCACCGGGGGCCCAGACACCGAAGACGCCGCAGGCGTCCTGGGGGCCGGGTCGTTGGGGGTCAAGGTCGTGGCTCAGCCGGCCGTCGCCTCGGGGCACTACCGCTCCCTCATGCTGGTCTGGACCGGCCTGGCGGGGATCACGGTGCGGATCCACACTCCTCGGCCGGGACCACTGTCGTCGCCTGACAGTGTACGCGAGTCGCCGTCAATACAGATAGTCACGATTTCCCTGCCGAGAGTCACGATCACCCGGACATCCGTGCAGCTAGAGGGGCAGATACGCCGAGAGGTCCGCCCTAATGCCACTCACCTGAACACGACCATCGGTGACCGCCTCGGCCCACGTGATCCGGCCGGCGGCCAACTCCAACCAGGTCTGCGGCGACATCTCGACCACGTTCGGCGGGTTTCCCCTGGTGTGTCGAGGACCGGGAACGCACTGGACTGCACCGTATGGTGGGACGCGCACCTCCACCGATCGGCCGGGGGCGCGCTCCGCGAGGACGGCCAACAAGGACCGGACCGCCTCCCGGAGTACCGGCCGTTCGGGCGTACGCCCCTCGTCAAGCGCCGACAAAGCCGCCACCACGGCGACGGACTTACTGTGCGGAGAGGACACGACGGGACGATACGACGCACAGGTGAAGCACTCGACGCTGGCCCTGGGTCGCGCCGATCCAGTCAGACAAGGCATAGTGGCCGACGGCGTATTCGTACCGTGATGATCCCCGGCCCGGCGCCCCGCCGGTCAAGGGAAGTCAGCCCGGAAGGCGGTGGACGTGTCAACACACCGACGTGCCTGGAAGCAGCGGGCCGGTGTGGTCGTAGCGCTGGTTGCCGGCGCTCTGCTCGCCGTCCCCGCAACACCAGCCCTGGCCGCAGAGGTCGACGTCTCCCCCGGCTCGGTCACCGTGAACGCCGGCAGCGACGCCACGATCACCGTGCGCATCACGGGCGGTGACAACGACGAGTCGGCGAAGGTCAGCCTCTCCGGGCTGCCGTCCGGCGTCAGCTGCGCCAGTGGCTGTGGCGATGTCAAACTCTCCGGCGGCGGCCTGGGCGGCCCGAAGGGCTCGGTGCTGGTCCGGATCGCGGCCAACGACAACGCCGGCGACGCGACCACCAACATCACGGTGGCGGTGGAGGCCGCTTCGGGCCCGGACACCGCCAACGTCTCGCTGACCGTGAAGGGCAAGGCCGCGGCACCGCCGACGCCGCAGCAGACGCAGACCGTCAAGTCGGTCTCCGGCAAGGTGGTCAAGAAGGCCGACAACACCGCGGTGCCGAACGCCTTCGTCGTCCTTCAGGACAGCGGGGGTCACCGCTACGACGCCCTGAGCGACGGCAGCGGCAACTTCCGCTTCACCGGCAGCACCTCCGCTCCGATCACTCCCGGGCGGATCGACCTCGGCGCGTCCTCCGACAACATCAAGGCGTTCAAGAGCTTCAACGCCAGCGCGGGGCAGTCCATCACCGGCCAGCGGATCAGCCTGGAGATCAAGGTTGAGGTGACGCCCAGCGCCACGCCATCCGCCAGCGCCGAGGCCGTCCCCACCGAGGAGGCGACCGAGGAGGACGGCGAGGAGCAGCCGTCCGAGGAGGCCAGCCCGGGCGCCCCGGCGAACGCCGCCAACGAGGACGACGGCGGCGGCTTCGGGTCGTACCTGATCATCCTGCTCGGCGGCCTGCTGGTCGCGGCCGGTGTCGGCACTATCGTGCTGCTCTGGATGAAGCGCCGCGAGAGCGGCGACGACGATGACGAGCCGGCGACCGCTGGCGCGGCCGGTGCGGCTGGCGCCGTGCCGGCGGCCCGGGGTGCCTTCCACGGCGCGGACGACCGCACCCGGGTGGTCAACCCCGCCGGTGGCGGTCCCGACCCGACAATGGTCGGTGGCGCGGCGCTCAGCGAGGCGCCGACGATGATGCACCGCCCGGTGGTCGACGACGTGCCTCCGGACCCGTACGGTGCGCCAGCGCAGCCCTACGGCGCCGCAGACCAGCAGGGCTGGGGTGGCACCGGCTACGGCGACGAGCCCGCCCCGGGCGGCTACGGCGCCGGTGGTGGCTACGGCAACGCGCCCTCCTCGGGCGGCGGTTACGGCACGACGGCAATGCCGGGGGGCGGCTACGGCGCCGGCCCGGCGGGGGACGCCTACGGCGCGGCACCCGGCTCGGGCGCGGGCTACGGTGGTGCCGCGGCCCCGGGTGGCGGCTACGGCAGCGCGCCTTCCTCCGGTGGCGGCTACGGCAGCCGTGACTACACGGCCCCGGCCGGTGGCGCGGGTTACCCGCCCGCTCCCGCCGGCGGGGCGGGCTACGGCGAGCGTTTCGACGAGCCGACCGGCCGGTACACCGGTGACAGCACCCAGTACCCGGCTCCGGCCGACCCGTACGCCACAGGCGTCTACCAGCCGGAGCAGGCGCCGGGCTACGGCCAGCCCGAGCCGACGGCCCCGTACGGCGGCGGTCGGTCGGCGGAGCCGGCCGGCGGCTACGGCCAGCCGACCAGCGCGTACGACCAGGGCGGCTACGGCCAGCAGCAGGGTGGCGGGTACGACCAGGGCGGCTACGGACAGGAAGCCCCGCAGCAACGCGGCGGCTACGACGACCGGGGCTACGACCAGGCCGGCTACGGCCAGCAGCAGGCCGGCGGGTACGACCAGGGCGGCTACGGACAGGAAGCCCCGCAGCAACGCGGCGGCTACGACGACCGGGGCTACGACCAGGCCGGCTACGGACAGCAGCAGGGCGGCCGGGCCCGGCCGGACAACCCGCCGCCCACCGAGCGGGGGGGCCGACGCCTCGACTGGCTGGACGACTGACCGGCACCACGACACCGCACGACGGCGAACGGCCGCCCGTTTCTCCGGGCGGCCGTTTCCGTTGCGGGCGCTGGTCGCCCGGTCCTGTGCTGATCAACTCGCCTTCCCGGAAGGCGGGCGGTCCGTCGTACCTCGACACACCGCCTTCCCGGCGACCGAGTTGATCACGCCTGGCAGCCGACGGACGGACAGGCGCGGTCGCGGCACAGCGCGGATCTGGACCCGGCGCGAGCGGGCCGGCGACCCGCGACGGTCAGGCGGCGGAGAACACGCCCTGGCGAAGGACCGGCACGACGTCCGACACGCCCACCCGGACCGCGACGTCGACGTCGGCGCCGAAGCCGCTCTCGGTCAACTCCCGACCGGACACGCTGCCGCGCACCGCGGCGGGCACGTCCGGAGTGCTGGCCAGCGCGGCGAGCGCCATGGCCGCCTCCACGGAGAGGCCACCCGGCACACCGGACAGGGCGTCCAGCACGCTCGCCGCGCCGAGCTGGTCCTCGACCGACGGTCGTAGCGACCCGTCCGGCCACCGCTCACCCGAGGCGACGACGCCGATGGGGGCGTCCGTCGTGCCGTACCCCTGGCGGCGCAGCCAACGCCCGACGGCGCGCGCGTTACGCAGGCACGCCGCGACGACCGGCAGGCCGGTGGCGCTCGCGGCCGCGCTGATCGCGGAGCCGTTGGGTGAGGGCAGCACGAGGTCGGCCACGACGGGCGCGGTGCTCAGCGCGGCGGGTGAGAGCGACCACGGATGGTCGGCTGTCACCCGGCGACGGCCCACCGCCGCGACCGCGCCGACCCGCACCGCGTACTCGGCGGCCTGCTCGCCCCACGGGAACGGGTGCACCCGCATGCCCCGGGCGACCGCCACCTCGACGGCGGTGGTGAACGAGAGGACGTCCACCACCACCAGCGCCGCGCAGACCCGACCGAGCTCGGCCGCCCCGGTCAGGCCCCAGTCGAAACGGGCGCCTGACCCGGGCTGGCCGTAGACGGCCGCGGTCAACGCCTCAGCGCTCGTCAGGCGACGGCTCGGCGGCACCGGGGTCAGACTCGGACGACTCGCCCGGCTGCTCCGACCCGACCGGGTCGACAGCTCCGGTCTGCGGGGACGGACCGGCCGAGGCGATCGGCTCGGAGAGCACCTCCGACGCGTCCACCGGCTCGGCCGGGGCACCCGGCAGCGGCACGGCCTCGACCGCGCCCGCCACGCCGGCGGCCGGCGCGGGCACGTCGACGGCCGCAACGCCGCCGAAGAGACGCGGCAGCGTCTCGGTGTGCGCGGCACGCAGCTCGTCCAGACCGATCCGGAACTGGCCGTGCACCTCCAGCGCGCCGCCGGTCGGGTCGGTGACGCCGATCAGCTCGAACGGCACCCCCCGCTCGGCGCAGAGCGCCGCGAACGCCTTGTCGTGGCCCCGCGGCACCGACACCAGCGCCCGCGTGGCGGACTCGCTGAACAGGTACACGAACGGCATCGAACCGTCGGCGAACTGCTCCGGCACCGCGATCCGGGCGCCGACGCCACGGCGCAGGCAGGACTCGACCAGGCTCTGGGCGAGGCCGCCGTCGGACAGGTCGTGCGCCGAGCTGAGGTGACCCACCCGGGCCGCCTCAGCCAGCAGTTCGGCCAGCGCCTTCTCGCGGAGCAGGTCGACCTGCGGCGGGATGCCGCCGAGGTGCTCGTGCGTCACCCAGGCCCACTCCGAGCCGGACAGCTCGACGTTGGTCTCACCGAGCAGGTAGAGCTGATCGTGGTCGCCGCCGGGACGCGGGACGAAGCCCATCGGCACCCGGTCGGCCACGTTGTCCAGCACACCCAGCACACCGACCACCGGGGTCGGGTGGATGGCCGCCGCGCCGGTCTGGTTGTAGAAGCTGACGTTGCCGCCGGTGACCGGGATGCCCAGCTCCAGGCAGCCGTCCGCGAGGCCGCGCACGGCCTCGGCGAACTGCCACATCACGCCCGGGTCCTCCGGAGAGCCGAAGTTGAGGCAGTCGGTGACGGCGATCGGCTTCGCGCCGGTCACCGCCACGTTCCGGTACGCCTCGGCCAGGGCCAGCTTGGTGCCGTTGTACGGGTCGAGCCGGGCGTACCGGCCGTTGCCGTCCACCGACAGCGCCACACCGAGCCCGGTCCGCTCGTCGATCCGGATCACGCCGCCGTCCTCCGGCTGCGCGAGCACCGTGTTGCCCAGCACGTAGCGGTCGTACTGCTCGGTGACCCAGGTCTTGTCGGCCAGGTTCGGCGACGCGATCATGCGCAGCACGGTCTCGCGCAGCGCTTCCGGGTCGGCCGGGCGGGGCAGCGTCTCGGCACGGTCTGCCTGGAGCAGGATCAGGTCGGCCGGCTCCCGCATCGGCCGGGCGTAGACCGGGCCGTCGTCGACGAGCGAACCCGGCGGCACGTCGACGACCAGGTGGTCCCGCCAGGTGATCAGCAGTCGGCCGGGGCGGCCGTCCGGCTCGGGCGCGGTGACCTCACCGATCGCGGTGCCGAGCACGCCCCACTTCTCGCAGGTCTTGAGCACCGCTTCGAGCTTGTCCGGCTCGACGACCAGCAGCATCCGCTCCTGCGACTCGCTGGCCAGGATCTCGTGCGGGTCCATCGAGGGCTCGCGCAGCGGCACCCGCTCCAGCCAGACCCGCATGCCGGTGCCGGCCGCCGCTGCGGTCTCGGTGAGCGCGCAGGTCAGGCCGGCGCCGCCGAGGTCCTGGATACCGACGACCAGCTGGCCGTCGTACAGCTCGAGGCACGCCTCGATCAGCAGCTTCTCGGTGAACGGGTCGCCGACCTGCACGGCCGGGCGACGGGCCTCGCTGCCCTCGTCGAAGGTGGCGCTGGCCAGCACCGACACGCCGCCGATGCCGTCCCGGCCGGTCTTGGCGCCCATCAGCACCACGACGTTGCCGGGGCCGGCGGCGGCCTTGTTCTGCAGCCGGCTGACCGGCAGCACACCCAGGCAGAGCGCGTTGAGCAGCGGGTTGCCCTGGTAGGACGGGTCGAAGACCAGCTCGCCGCCGATGTTGGGCAGGCCGAGGCAGTTGCCGTAGCCGCCCACGCCAGCAACCACGCCGGTCAGCACCCGGGCGGTGTCCGGGTGGTCCGCCGCGCCGAAGCGCAGCGGGTCCATCACGGCGATCGGGCGGGCGCCCATGGCGAGGATGTCCCGGACGATGCCGCCGACGCCTGTCGCCGCGCCCTGGTACGGCTCGACGAAGCTCGGGTGGTTGTGCGACTCGACCTTGAAGGTCACCGCCAGCTCGTCGGAGACCTGCACCACGCCGGCGTTCTCGCCGATGCCGGCGAGCATTCGGTCGCTGTGCGGGGCCTTCTCACCGAACTGACGCAGGTGCACCTTGCTCGACTTGTAGGAGCAGTGCTCGCTCCACATGATCGAGTACATCGCCAGCTCGGACTGGGTGGGTCGACGGCCGAGGATCTGCCGGATCCGGTCGTACTCGTCGTCGCGCAGACCCAGCTCGGTGTACGGCTGCAGCTCGCCCGGCGTACCACCGGCGCGCGGCACGGTGTCCACGCCGTCGGTCCAGTCGGCGGTCGCCGGCTGGGACGGGGCGGCGGGCTGCGCCAGCGGCTCGGTCGGCTGCGCCGGGGCGGAGTACGCCTCCGGAGTGTCCCGTACCGGGTCCGGATGGGTGGTCATGACCTCTCCTCGCTGCGCTCGTGCCCGCCTGACCGACTGCTCGCGTTCACGCGGGCGCCCCCACCAGGTGCTTGAGGGCCGAGGTGAAGAAGCCCAGGC
The DNA here is from genome assembly GCF_040648635.1 of Micromonospora sp. NPDC049114. NCBI lineage: Bacteria > Bacillati > Actinomycetota > Actinomycetes > Micromonosporales > Micromonosporaceae > Micromonospora > Micromonospora sp. NPDC049114. The sequence continues at coordinate 1,296,291 of NZ_JBEZEA010000001.1, forward strand.
CGTCCAGCGAGGGGCCGGTGAGCGCCTCCACCGCGTGCTCGGGGTGCGGCATGATGCCGACGACGTTGCCGGCGGAGTTCGTGATGGCCGCGATGTCGCGCAGCGACCCGTTGGGGTTGCCGCCGACGTAGCGCGCGACGACCCGCCCCTCGGCTTCGAGCTGGTCCAGCGTCGCGGTGTCGGCGACGTAGCAGCCCTCGCCGTTCTTCACCGGGATGAGGATCTCCTGGCCGGGCTGGAACGCGTTGGTCCACGCCGTGCCGGCCGACTCGACGCGCAGGACCTGGTCCCGGTTGCGGAAGTGCAGGTGCTGGTTGCGGGTGAGCGCGCCGGGCAGCAGGTGCGCCTCGCAGAGGATCTGGAAGCCGTTGCAGATGCCGAGCACCGGCAGGCCACCCCGGGCGGCGTCCACGAGCGTCTCCATCACCGGGGCGAACCGGGCGATGGCGCCGCAGCGCAGGTAGTCACCGTAGGAGAAGCCGCCGGGCAGCACCACCGCGTCCACGCCGTGCAGATCCGGGTCACCGTGCCAGAGCCGGACGGGCTCGGCGCCGGCGATCCGGACGGCGCGGGCCGCATCCCCGTCGTCGAGCGAGCCGGGGAAGGTGACCACACCGACCCGGGCGGTCACGAGCGGGCGTCCGCGGTCTCGTCGGTCTCGACCAGGCGGACGGTGAAGTCCTCGATGACCGGGTTGGCGAGCAGCTTGTCGGCAATCTCCCGGGCCCGGTCCAGGTCCGGTTCACCGGTGAAGTCGATCTCGATGCGCCGGCCGATCCGCACTGAGGCGACGTCGCTGACGCCGAGCCGGGGCAGCGCGTTTGCGACGGCCTGGCCCTGCGGATCGAGGATCTCGGGCTTGAGCATGACGTCGACGACGACGCGAGGCACTGGGCACTCCTGACTGTGTACGCAGTTGGGTGCCGACCCACAACGGGCGAGCGCAGCCAGCGTACCTGGCAGATACCGCCGCGGACGCACCGGCCGGGCGCAGTTCAGGCAGTGATCCACATAACCGGCGGCGGGGGCGGCCGGCAGGGCGGGACAGGCGGCCCCAGCAGGGCATATACGGCGCGTTGGGTAGCCGAATCGTTACATTGGTTGATCTCGATGAGCTTCTTGAAAACGATGCTCGTCGGCCCTAGAGTACATCGACATGGCTCGATGCCAGCGGCGGCGGGGACCTCCCGCTGTCGCCACCGGGCACCCGGCGACCCCGGGCCCCAGCCCCTCCAAGGAGTCCACCGATGCGCGTTCGTCTCCTGCTCGCCCTGATCAGCACCGCGCTGGTCGGCGCCCTCGCCGCCGCGTCCGGCGCGTCCGCCGCCCCGGCCGGCCCCCAACCCATCATCGGCGGCGGCACCGTCTCGTCCGCCCCCTGGGCGGCCGCGGTGTTCAGCAACGGCTCGTTCACCTGCTCGGGCAGTGTGATCGCCGCGCAGTGGGTGCTCACCGCCCGACACTGCATCAGCGGCACGATGTCGGTCCGGGTCGGCAGCGTCTACCGCGCCTCGGGCGGGGTCACCCGCACCGTCAGCGCCACGTACACCCGTAACGACCTGGCCCTCATGCGGCTCTCCAGCACCGTCAGCACCTCGGCGGTGTCCCTGGCCAGCAGCAACCCGCCGATCAACTCGACCAACTCGATCTACGGGTGGGGCATGACCTGCTACAGCGGTTGCGACGCCTCCAGCCAGCTCAAGACCGCCACCGTCCGGGTGACCAGCAACAGCGCCACCGACGCGTACGGCGGGCAGGCGATCCGCAGCACCCGGATCAACGGCAACGCCTGGCGGGGCGACTCGGGCGGGCCGCAGTTCTACAACGGCCAGCAGGTCGGCGTGGCCTCCACCGCCGACGGGTCGAGCATCCAGAACTACGGCAGTGTCGCGTACAACCGGGCCTGGATCACCTCGGTGGCCGGTGTCTGACAGTTAGCGCCCGGTCGGCGCGGATGGTCGGCGGCGTGCCGACCGTCCGCGCCGCGTCGTTTTGCAGCATCCGATCAGGTGAACACGGCACACGATCGGGTCGCGCAACTCCTGACAGCATCGGAACCGTGCTGGTCGTGACGACAGAGCAACTGCCCGGCTACGAGATCCGCCAGATTCTCGGTGAGGTGGTGTCATCGATGGCCAGGACGCGCAACCCGTACCGCGAGGGTGTCAAGAACCTGCGCGGTGGCGCGTACGACCCGATGGCACCGGACAACCTGACCCGGTGGCGCACCGACTCGGTGACCCGCCTCGGCGAGGAGGCCCTGCGCCTCGGCGCGAACGCGGTGATCGGCATGCGCTTCGACAGCCGGGACTGCGGTGAGATGTGGATGGAGATCTGCGCGTACGGCACGGCGGTCATCGCCGTACCCACGATGTCCCCGGTCATGCCGGCCGACCAGCCGGCGGTGGCCGCGGAGACCGCCACCGACCCGGCCTTCGCGGAATCCCTCGGCGGCATCGCCGAACCGGCGAGCGCCCCCAACCTGAGAACAGCCGCAGAAACCCCCACGGGCGAGTAACCCCAGCCCGCCCCCGCCCTTTCCCGGTGATCAAGAGGTTTGCGTCATTCAGGAGATCAAAGATGACGCAAACCTCTTGATCAACAAGGGAAGGCGTGGCTACTACAGGATGGGGGGTGGGGTGTAGGTTGCCGCGTTCGGGTGGGTTTCCACGACCTTGGTGATGCGGCGGGTTATCGATTCCACCTGGGATCGTGCCGCTCCCACGAAGGCGGAGCGGTCCGCGACCAGGGTGTCGATGTCCGCGCGGGTCAGGCCCAGGCGGCCGTCCGCGGCCAGGTGGTCGAACAGGTCGTTCTCCGGGGCGCCCTTCTCGCGCATGGCCAGCGCCACGGCTACCGCGTGCTCCTTGATCACCTCGTGCGCGACCTCCCGGCCGACGCCGCGCCGCACCGCCGCCACCAGGATCTTGGTGGTCGCCAGGAACGGCAGGAACCGCTCCAACTCCCGGTTGATCACCGCCGGGTACGCCCCGAACTCGTCGAGCACCGTCAGGAAGGTCTGGAACAGCCCGTCGGCGGCGAAGAACGCGTCCGGCAGGGCCACCCGGCGGACCACCGAGCAGGACACGTCCCCCTCGTTCCACTGGTCACCGGCCAGCTCGCCGACCATCGACAGGTAACCCCGGATGATCACGGCGAAGCCGTTCACCCGCTCCGACGAACGGGTGTTCATCTTGTGCGGCATCGCGCTGGAGCCGACCTGACCCGGCTTGAAGCCCTCGGTGACCAGCTCCTGACCGACCATCAGCCGGATCGTGGTCGCCAGCGACGACGGCGCGGCGGCGGTCTGCGCCAGCGCCGACAGCACGTCGAAGTCCAACGAGCGCGGGTAGACCTGCCCGACGCTGTCCAGCACCCGCGCGAAGCCCAGGTGCTCGGCGACGCGTCGCTCCAGCTCGGCCACCTTGTCGGCGTCGCCGTCGAAGAGGTCGAGCTGGTCGGCGGCCGTGCCGACCGGGCCCTTGATCCCGCGCAGCGGGTAGCGGGCGATCAGGTCCTCCAGCCGCTCGTACGCGATCAGCAGCTCCTCCGCCGCCGACGCGAAGCGCTTGCCCAACGTGGTGGCCTGCGCCGCCACGTTGTGCGAACGGCCGGTCATCACCAGCTCGGTGTGCTCGTACGCCAGCCACGCCAACCGCGCGAGGGTGGCCACCACCCGGTCCCGGATCAGCTCCAGCGAGGCGCGCACCTGAAGCTGCTCGACGTTCTCGGTGAGGTCGCGGGAGGTCATCCCCTTGTGCACGTGCTCGTGCCCGGCGAGCGCGCTGAACTCCTCGATGCGGGCCTTCACGTCGTGCCGGGTGACCCGCTCCCGCTCGGCGATCGACGCGAGGTCGACCTGGTCGAGCACCCGCTCGTACGCCTCGACCACACCGTCCGGCACGGGCACCCCGAGGTCGCGCTGTGCGCGGAGCACGGCGAGCCAGAGCCGCCGCTCCATCCGGACCTTCTCCTCCGGTGACCAGAGGGCGACCAACTCGGGCGAGGCGTACCGGTTGGCGAGCACGTTCGGGATCGTCGTCACGTACCTCATTCTCTCCTACCCGGCGGTCCGGCCGGCCAGGAGGCCACCACGGGTGCCGGTGGGACCGCGTGGCCGTTTTGTCGCCCAGGATCGTGCGCTACCCACCGGTAGTGGATCATCTTTTCCCTCCGACTCCGGCGACGCCGGATCCTCCACCTCGACAGAGGGCACGCATGCGCAAGAATCTCCTCGCCGGTCTCACCGTGACCGCGGTGACCGGCGGCACCCTGTTGGCGACGGGCGGACCCGCCCAAGCGGTCGAACCAACGGATTTCTACGTCAAGAAGGCTGCCGCCAACTGCTCCGACCAGGGGCCCGGATCCGAAGCAGCGCCGTTCTGCACGATCGGTGCTGCCGCTGCCGTGGTGACCGCCGGCACGACGGTCTACGTCGACGCCGGCCTTTACGCCGAGCGGGTCACCGTCACCCGCAGCGGCACGCCGGAGGCGTCGATCGCCTTCATCGCCAGGACCTCCGGGGCGTCGGTCACGCTTGTCGGGCCGACCGCCGGCCTGGTCGTCGACGGGCAACACGACATCCACATCGAGGGGTTCAACGTCAGCGGGGCGGCCGACGTGCCAGCCCTCGACCTACGCAACGCCTCGAACATTTTGGTCGCGGGCGGCAGGTTCACGATGGCGGCCGTCGCGACGGTGCCCGCCATCCGACTCGTCGACGTGACGGGAGCGCTGCTGGAAGAGGTCAGGGCCACCGGAGCTGCCCTCCCCGGCGGGCTGACCATGGATGCTGCCACCAGCGGGGTGGTCGTCGACGACGTGCTGGTGTCCGCCACGCCGATCCAAGCCGCTACCGAGGGGAGCGTGGGCATCCGCGTCGACGGGCCACGCAACACCATCCTCGGCAGCGATGTTGGCGGCTTCTCCGGCCCCGCCATCGAGGTGGGCCCTGGCGCCTCCGACACGGTGGTGGCCAACAACCGAATTCTCGGCGGGATCGGTTACGGCATCCACAACCGCGGAGCCACGGGTACGGCCATCGCGAACAACGACATCCAGGATCGCTGCCTCGGCGGCGTCCGGATCGACGGGGCGTCCTCCCGCGTCTCGATCCAGAACAACGTGCTCCGCAACAACGGCGCCTTCTCCCAGGTCTACTGCGATCGACAGGCCCCCGTAGGAGTCGAGGTCGGGGTCTACGACGAGGCACCGGCCGGCACGGTGATCGAGTACAACAACGTCTGGCACTGGGCCGCGTCCGCGCCCAGCTACTCCTGGAACGGCACCCTGATGGGGCTCACCCGGTTCCGCACCGTTTCCGGGCAGGCCGCACACGACCGGGAAACGACGAGAAATCAGGACAACGTCGACTCGGCGAACTCAGCGGCACCCGGCTACCAGGAAGTCGACACCGCTGGCCTGTCACGTCGTGACGACCCGGCCGTGCCGAACACCGGCGCCGGCCCGATCACGTACGCCGACCGTGGCGCGACGGAGCCGGCCAAGCATCCGGTGTCGTCCTTCGAGGCGACCCTGGACCTCGGCACGAGCACGGTCAGCCTGGACGCCTCCGCCTCCCAGCCGGGCTTCGTCCCGATCGATCGATACGAGTTCACATTCGGCGACGGCACCTCCGTCAGCCAGGCGAGCCCGCGCGTCACACACAAGTACGCCACGCCGGGCACCTACGACGTCACCGTCAGCGTCAGCGGCGCCGACGGCCTGTCGGGCAGCAGCACCAAGAAGGTGAGCGTGCTGCGGCGGACGGCGACCGTGGGCTTGCTCGCCCTGTCCAACCTCCGCTACGTCGGCACCACCGCGCCGAACCTCCTGCCCAACCAGGTCGGGTTGACGGCGACCGCGCAGTACGACCTGGCGGACGCCGGCAACGGTCAGGTCGCCCTCCTGTCCCGGGCCAGCGGCCTCTACGTCACCCAGACTCCATCCGACCTGGCAACGCTGAACGCCACCAGCCAGCTGGTCGGCACCCTGGAAGCGTTCACGGTCGTCCGAAACAGCGACGGCACCGTCAGCCTCAAGGCGAGTAACGGGCTGTACGTCGCCGCCGAGCCCGGCGGAGCCGTCGCCCTGTCGGCCAACCGACCCGCCATCGGCCCCTGGGAGAAGTTCCACCAGGTGCCGGTCGCGGACGCGAACAGGTCTCTGAAGGCCAGCGTCAACGGCCGCTACGTCGTGGCCGAGAGCGCAGGTGCGAAGCCGCTGATCGCGAACCGGCCGACCGCCGGCGCGTGGGAGCGGTTCGACGTGGTCGACCTCGGCGCCGGTCAGGTCGGCCTCTTCGCCCGCGCCAACAACCGCTTCGTCACGGCCGAGAGTGCCGGCACCAAACCCCTGATCGCGAACCGGCCCACGGTCGGCGCCTGGGAGCGGTTCACCATGACCCGCAACAGCGACGGCACGGTGAGCTTCAAGGCCGTCGTCAACGGCCGCTACGTCACCGCAGACGGCGCCGGGTCGAAGCCACTGATCGCCAATCGCCCGGCCATCGGCATCTGGGAGAAGTTCACAGTCGGCTGAGCCGTCCACGACACACGACGCCCGCCCGGCACAGAACCGGGCGGGCGTCGCCCGTCAGCGCTCCAGGATCGCCGTCACGCCCTGGCCGCCGGCCGCGCAGATCGAGATCAACCCGCGTCCGCCGCCCTTCTCGGCCAGGAGCTTGGCCAGCGTCGCCACGATCCGCCCGCCCGTCGCGGCGAACGGGTGCCCGGCGGCCAGCGACGAGCCGTTGACGTTGAGCCGGTCGGTGTCGATCGCGCCCAGCGGCGCGTCCAGGCCGAGTCGGTCCTTGCAGAACTCCGGCGACTCCCAGGCGGCGAGGGTGGCCAGCACCTGCGAGGCGAACGCCTCGTGGATCTCGTAGTAGTCGAAGTCCTGCAGCGTCAGCCCGGCACGGGCCAGCATCCGGGGCACCGCGTACGCGGGGGCCATCAGCAGCCCCTCGTCGCCGTGCACGAAGTCCACGGCCGCCGTCTCGGACCAGCTGAACCAGGCCAGCACCGGCAGGTGGTGCGCTGCGGCCCACTCCTCGCTGGCCAGCAGCACCGTGGACGCGCCGTCGGTGAGCGGCGACGAGTTGCCTGCGGTCATGGTGGCGTGTTCGGCGTCCGGCCCGCGGGTGCCGAAGACCGGCTTGAGCGTGCCGAGCTTCTCCACGCTCGTGTCTGGGCGGAGGTTCTGATCGCGGGTGAGCCCCAGGTAGGGCGTCATCAGGTCGTCGAAGAAACCCCTGTCGTACGCGGCGGCCAACCGCTGGTGCGAGCGCAGGGCCAGCTCGTCCTGCGCGCGCCTGTCGATCTGCCAGCGCAGCGCGGTCTGGGCGGCGTGGTCCCCCATCGACAGGCCGGTACGCGGTTCGGCGTTGCGCGGGATCTCCGGCTTGAACGGCTGGAGCGGGCGCAGCTTCGCGGCGATCTTCATCCGCTGGCCGACCGTCCGGGCGGAGTTGAGTTTGAGCAGCGTGCGCCGCATCTCCTCGTTGACCGCGAGCGGCGCGTCGGAGGTCGTGTCGACACCGCCGGCGATGCCGACGTCGAGCTGCCCGAGGGCGATCTTGTTGGCGACGAGGATCGCGGCCTCCAGGCCGGTGCCGCAGGCCTGCTGGATGTCGTACGCGGTGGTGTGCGGGTCGAGCCGGGACCCGAGCACCACCTCGCGGGTGAGGTTGAAGTCGCGGGAGTGCTTGAGCACCGCCCCGGCCACCACCTCGCCGACCCGCTGCCCGGCCAGCCCGTAGCGGGCGATCAGACCGTCCAGCGCCGCGCCGAGCAGATCCGCGTTTGACGCGTCCGCGTAGCGGGAGTTGGAACGGGCGAAGGGGATGCGGTTGCCCCCGATGACCGCGACCCGCCGGATGCTCTGCACGATCCGCCTCCTCGACAAGTGTTGCTCGAACCCTACTCGCCAGTAGGCTACGCCCATGACCGACAGGTACGCGAGCTTCGTCCAATCGGCCGCCGGCCGCGCGCTGGTCAAGCGCCTCGGGCTGCCCGACCCGCCGCGACTGCGCCGACACCACCCCGGCGACCCGCTGCTGCCCGGGCCGGCGCTGCTCGGCGCGGCCGACGGCGGCCGGCTCGCCGAGCAGGTCACCACAATCCTGACCGCCGCCGGGGTCGAGCTGCGGGACACCGGCACGGCCGCAGCGCAGGACCGCTTCGGCGCCCTGGTGTACGACGCCAGCGGGATCACCGACTCGACGCAACTGCGCCAGCTCTACGACTTCTTCCACCCGCACGCCCGGGCCCTGCTGCCCAGTGGCCGGGTGATCGTGCTCGGCACCCCGCCCGGCGAGTGCCCGACGCCACGTGCGGCGACCGCACAGCGCGCCCTGGAAGGGCTGGTCCGCAGCATCGGCAAGGAGTTCGGTCGCGGCACCACCGCCCAACTCGTCCAGGTGACCCGCGACGCCACCGGCACCGGCCTCGAATCGACAGTGCGGTTCCTCCTGTCCGGCCGGTCCGCGTACGTCTCGGGGCAGGTCATCCGGGTCGGCGCCGGCGGGGCGAGCGCGCCGGCCAACTGGGACCGCCCGCTGGACGGGCAGGTCGTGCTGGTCACCGGGGCCGCTCGGGGCATCGGCGCGGCGTTGGCGAAGGTGCTCGCCCGCGACGGCGCACAGGTGGTTGCCCTGGACATCCCGGCGGCCGGGGACGCCCTCGCCGCGGTGGCGAACGACATCGGCGGTACGGCAGTCCAACTCGACCTGACCGCGCCGGACGCGCCGACCCGTCTCGCCGACCACCTGGCCAGTCGGCACGGCCGGGTCGACGTGGTGGTGCACAACGCCGGCATCACCCGGGACAAGACGCTCGGCCGGATGGACGCCGACCGGTGGGACCAGGTCATCGACGTCAACCTGTCCAGTCAGGAACGCATCAACGACGTACTGCTGGAGCGGGAGCTGATCCCGGCCGGTGGGCGGATCATCGGCGTCTCCTCGATCGCCGGGATCGCCGGCAACCGGGGGCAGACCAACTACGCCACCAGCAAGGCCGGCGTGATCGGCCTGGTCGACTCGCTCGCCCCGGCCCTGCGTGACCGGGGGATCAGTGTCAACGCGGTGGCCCCGGGTTTCATCGAGACGCAGATGACCGCGCGCATCCCGCTGGTGGTCCGGGAGGCGGGCCGGCGGATGAACAGCCTGGCCCAGGGCGGGCTGCCGGTGGACGTGGCCGAGACGATCGGCTGGCTTGCCTGGCCGGCCAGCGGCGCGGTCAGCGGCAACGTCGTCCGGGTCTGTGGCCAGAGCCTGCTGGGGGCGTGATGGGCGAACGGAGAGAGCCGGACGACCTGTCGGTCCACGAGCTGATCGAGGGCCCGACCGAGATCCTGTCGTCCGAGACGTTGGACGCGATCCGCCGGCCGCAGGCCCTCGACGCCGACGAGCGGACGCACGACCTGAGCGCGTCGGCGGCCCAGGTGACAAGCGAGCTCAGCGGCCACGGATCGGCCGGCCCGGGCAGCCGAGAGCGCGTCGAACTGCCCCGGATGCCCGCGCCCGGCGCGCTGTACCGGCGGGCCGCGCTCGGCGCGCTGCCCGGACTCGGTGGGCGGCGCGGGGCGGACCTGCCGGCGGTCGAGTTCACCGTGGCCGGGATGCGGACCGACCGCGCCCACCTGGCCGACTACGACCGGGTCTGCGGGTTCCGGCTCACCGATCGGCTGCCCGCGACCTACCCGCACGTCCTGGGCTTTCCGTTGACCCTGCGACTGATGACCGCGCCGGGCTTTCCCATCCCGTTGACCGGTGTGGTGCACGTCGGCAACCGGATCACCACGCACCGCCCGATCATGGCCGACGAGGCCCTCGACTTCACGACGTTCGCCCAGGACCTGCGCCCGCACGACCGGGGGCGGCAGGTGGACGTGGTGCTGGTCGGCTCGGTCGACGGCGAGGAGGTGTGGCGCGGCGTCTCGACGTACCTGGGTCGGGACCGCACACCCGGTGGGCGCGATCGGGGCGAGCGTCCGCCCGCGCCCACGGCCACGGCCCGCTGGCGGGTCGAACCCCGCGTGGGCACCGAGTACGCGCGGGTCTCCGGGGACCACAACCCGATCCACACCTCCCGGCTCGGGGCGCGGCTGTTCGGCTTCCGCCGGCCGATCGCGCACGGCATGTGGAGCAAGGCGCGCTGTCTCGCGGCACTGGAGACGCGGCTGCCGGACGCCTGCACCGTCGAGGTGGCGTTCAAGCTGCCCGTACCGCTGCCGAGCACGGTGAACTTCACCCTGCTGCCGGACGGGGCATTCGCCCTGCACGACTCGCGCGGCCGGCCGCACCTGGCGGGTCTCGTGCGCTGACGAGCGCCCCTCTTGGCAGGGGTGCTCGCATGCGCTAAGTTGTTCTCAGAGCGAGATAATCTCAAGATGAGAGAGACCCGATGAACGAGCAGGACTTCCTGGCCGCGTACGACCCGCGGGCCTACCCGTCGGTCGCCGTGACAGTCGACGTGGTGGCGCTGACCATCCGCGACGAAGCGCTGCACCTGCTGCTGATCCGACGCGGCGAGGCGCCCTTCGCGGGGCACTGGGCGCTGCCCGGCGGCTTCGTCCGCCCCGACGAGGACCTGGCCGCCGGCGCTCGACGCGAGCTGGCCGAGGAGACCGGGCTCGGCGGGGAGGCGCTGCGACGCGTACACCTGGAGCAGTTGGGCAGTTACGGCGGCCCGGACCGCGACCCGCGGATGCGGATCGTCTCGATCGCCCACCTCGCGTTCGCACCCGACCTGCCGGACCCGGCCGCCGGCACCGACGCCGACGAGGCGATCTGGCTGCCGGTGACCGCGCTGACCAGCCGGCAGCTCGCCTTCGACCACAGCCGCATCATCGACGACGCGCTGGAGCGGGCCCGGTCCAAGCTGGAGTACACGCCGCTCGCCACCCGCTTCCTCGCCGCCGAGTTCACGATCAGCGAGCTGCGCGCCGTCTACGAGACGGTCTGGGGGCACCCGCTGCACGCCGGCAACTTCCACCGCAAGGTGCTTTCCGTGCCGGGGTTCGTGGAGAGCACCGGCGCCAGCACCGAGCGCGGCGGTGCCCGAGGCGGCCCACGCGCACGGCTCTACCGGGCCGGCGACGCCCGCCTGCTGCACCCGGCGCTGCTGCGCCCCGCCCGCGAGGAGACCGTGCGGTGAGGGCCACCGAGGCCATCGGCCTGGTCGCGGCCGCCCGCACCGACGCCGACCTGTTCGGCGCCGACCAGCCGGCCCGCCGCTACCGCGAGCTGGTCGCGGCCCTGCACCCCGACCGCCTGCCGGCCGACCCGGCGGTACGCGCCGAAGCCCTCGACGCGTTCATCCACGTCACCACCCGGTGGCAGGCCCGGCAGGTCACAGTCCTCGGCGACTACCGCCTCGGCACGCCTGCTCACTCGGGTGACCTGGCCGACCTCTACGACGTGGGCGACGACCGCCTGCTCAAACTCCCCCGACGACCCACCGACAACGACCTCATGGCCCGCGAGGCGCACGCCCTGCGCACCATCGCCGAGCGCGGCGATCCGCGCTACCTGCCGTACGTGCCTCGGCTCGTCGACGAGTTCGCGCACCGCGACGCCACCTCCGGTGCCGAACGGCGGATCACCGTGCTCGCCACCGCGCCGGGCCTGCACGACCTCGACGAGGTGCGACGCGCGTACCCCGACGGGTTGGACGCCCGGGACGTGGCCTGGATGTGGCGGCGGCTGCTGGTGGTGCTCGGCCTGGCCCACCGGGCGGGCGTGGTGCACGGCGCGGTCCTGCCGCGACACGTGCTGATCGAGCCGGCCGCACACGGCGTGGTGCTTGTCGACTGGTGCTTCTCCGCGCCCGTCGGCAGCACGATCCCGGCCATGGTGCCCGGCCACCAGGACTGGTATCCGCAGGAGGTCCCCGGCAAGCGGCCCTGCGGCCCGGGCACCGACATCGCGATGGCCAGCCGCTGCATGAGCTGGCTGATGGGCCCGCGCGCCCCCCGCGAGCTGCACGCCTTCGTTCAGGGTTGCCGACAGCGGGCCCTGGACGCCCGACCGGACGACGCCTGGGCACTGCTGCGCGAACTCGACCAGGTGTTGGACCGGCTCTACGGGCCACGCACCTTCCGACCCTTCACCCTCACCCCCTAAGGAGCTGTCATGGGCAGTGGAATCTGGTCCACCGACGTGTACGACGCCGCCGACCGCTACCGCCGGTCCACCGGCCGGAGCGCCTTCTCCTACAGCGACAGCGGGGCGCGCACCGTGCACCCCGCGCTCGACCCCCGCGACGCGAGCCGGGAGAGCCGGGACTCCGACGAGCACCCGCGATCGACGCCCATCGCTGTGCTCTTCGACGTGACCGGCTCCATGCGCAGGGTGCCGCGCGCCCTGCAGACCAAGCTGCCGCAGCTGCTCGGGCTGCTGCAACGGCAGGGGTACGCCAGCGACCCGCAGATCATGTTCGGCGCGATCGGCGACGCCACCTGCGACCGGGTTCCGTTGCAGGTCGGCCAGTTCGAGTCGGACAACCGGATGGACGACGACCTCGGCCGGATCGTCCTCGAAGGCGGTGGTGGCGGGCAGATGAGCGAGTCGTACGAGCTGGCCCTGTACTTCATGGCCCGGCACACCGTCACCGACAACTGGGAGAAGCGCGGCCGGCGCGGCTACCTGTTCATCATCGGCGACGAGCTGGCGTACCCGCAGGTGAAGGCTCGTGAGGTGGCCGGGCTGATCGGCGACAACCTCGCCGAGGACGTGCCGCTGCGGCAGGTCGTCGACGAGGTGACCCGCCGCTGGGACACCTACTACCTGCTCCCCGCCGGCAGCCACTACGCCGGCAACGCCAAGGTGCTCGACTTCTGGCGGGACCTCTTCGGGCAGAACGCCGTGGTGCTCGACGACCTCGACGCCGTCTGCGAGACCATCGCGCTCACCATCGGCCTCGGCGAGCAGGCCATCGACCTGGACGAGGGCCTTCGCCACCTGGACCACGCCGGCTCCAGCGCCACCGGCACCGTCTCGAAGGCCCTGGCCCGCCTCGGCCGGGGGCGGCGGGCCGAGGTGTCGACGCTGCCGGCGTTCCGCGACACCACCGGCGGGGTGACCCGGCTGTGAATCACGTGGCGGTGGTCGACCTCGGCTTCGGCGACGCCGGCAAGGGCACGGTCGTGGACTGGCTCTGCGCCACCCGCCCGGTGCACACGGTGGTCCGCTTCAACGGGGGCGCGCAGGCGGCGCACAACGTCGTGCTGCGCGACGGGCGGCACCACACGTTCGCGCAGTTCGGCGCGGGCACGTTCCATCCCGGTGTCGGTACGCACCTGTCCCGGCACGTGGTGGTGGACCCGCTGGCGCTGGCCGCCGAGGCCGACCATCTCGCCACGATCGGGGTGCCCGACGCGCTCGACCGGCTGACCGTCGACGCCGACGCGCTGCTCGCCACCCCGTACCACCGGGCCGCCAACCGCGCCCGCGAGATCGCCCGGGGCGCCGACCGGCACGGCTCCTGCGGGCTGGGGGTGGGTGAGGCCGTCGCGTACGGTCTCGCCCACCCCGACGACGCGCCCCGCGTCGCCGACTGCCACCGCCCCGCGCAGCTGCGCCGCCGGCTGACTGCCCTGCGGGACCGGCTGACCGCCGAGCTGGGCCCGCTGGACGCGCCACCTGTCGATGACTGCCTGCCCGCGTTCACCGGGTTCGCCGGGCGGGTCGCCATCGTCGACGGGAGCTGGCTGGCCGGGGCGCTGCGTGCCGGGACCTGCGTCTTCGAGGGCGCGCAGGGCGTGCTGCTCGACGAGTGGCACGGCTTCCACCCGTACACGACGTGGAGCACCACCACGTTCGCCAACGTCGACAGCCTGCTCGCCGAGGCGGGCCGGGCCGGCGACCTGACCCGGCTCGGGGTGCTGCGGATCGTCACCACCCGGCACGGGGCCGGCCCGCTGGTGACCGAGGACCCGAGCCTGGCGCTGACCGATCCGCACAACCCGACGAACCCGTGGCAGGGCCGGTTCCGGTTCGGCCACTTCGACGCGGTCGCCCACCGGTACGCCCTCGCCGCGGCCGGGGGCGTGGACGGCCTGGCCCTGACCCACCTCGACCTGGCCGGCCCCGACCTGCGGATCTGCCGCCGCTACGACACCACCGACCGGCTCGACCCCGGCCCACCCGGCGACCTGGACCGCCAGGCCGCGCTCACCGACCGCCTGCTGCGCTCCCGCCCGGTGTACGACGACCCGCCGGCGGACTGGGCCGAGGCGGTGGGGGCGGAGCTGGGCACACCTGTGGTGCTGACCTCGCACGGCCCCACCGCCGACGACAAGGTCCCGCACGGCCCGCTGCTCACCCCACCGGCGCTGGTTCACTCGGTCTGACGACTGGCGTCCGGACGCGGTGGCGCATCCACCGGGCGCGGTTTGTCGGGCTTCTCGACCACGCTCACCGGGCGTTCGAAGAACGTCTCCAGCACGACCATGGCCTGGGTGCCGGTTACCCCGTCGACGCCGAAGATGCGGCGCAGCGCCGCTTGCAGGTCTTCGGTGGTCGCGGTGCGGATCTTCACCAGCAGGGACGCCGCACCGGCGATGATGTGCGCCTCCTGGATCTCGGGGATGGCCACAAGCGCGTCCCGGGTAGGGGCGTCGCCCATCCAGGAGTCTGCGCTGACCAGCACGAAGGCCGACACGCCACGGCCCACGGCGGCCGGATCGACGTCTACGGTGCTCCGGCGGATCACGCCTCGTTCGCGCAGCTTGCGTACCCGCTCATGGGCCGAGCCGGCGGACAGACCCACCGCGCTGGCCAGCGTCGCGTAGGACTGGGTGGCGTCGCGCTGAAGCTGCGTTATCAGCGCGCGGTCGACGTCATCTACCACCGGGACACCTTACTGAATATGATTCGGGAGGAATTCCCGTTGACCATATCACGTATGGCAGAGATATGATTCTGCCGAATGAGCCCCCGGCGCTTGGGAGGCGCAGCGATGGTCGACACTGTTCCCGCCGAATTCCGCCTGCTGGACGAGCGGTTTCGCAGCTGCGACGGCGACTTCGTTGTCGAACGGCTACACAGCGGCGCACGTAAGACGGAAGGGCCGGCCTACTTCCCGGCGGGCCGCTACCTGGTGTGGAGCGACATCCCCAACGACCGACTGCTGCGCTGGGATGAGACCACCGGCGCCGTCGGTGTCTACCGCCACGGCTCGGGCTACGCCAACGGCAACACCGTGGACCGTCAGGGTCGGCTTGTCACGTGCGAGCAGGGCAACCGGCGGGTCACCCGCACCGAGCACGACGGCACGGTCACGGTGCTCGCCGACCGGTTCCACGGCAAGCGGTTCAACAGCCCCAACGACGTGGTCGTCCGCGCCGACGGCACGATCTTTTTCACCGACCCCAGCTACGGCATCCAGGGCGACTACGAGGGCAACAAGGGCGACAGTGAGTTCGGCGGGGCCTGCTACGTGTTCCGCCTGGACCCCGCCAGCGGCGACGTACGCGTCGTGGCGGACGACTTCTCCCGCCCCAACGGCCTGGCGTTCTCTGCCGACGAGCAGCGGCTCTACATCGCCGACACCCGGCAGGAGCCCAGCCACATCCGCGTCTTCGACGTCACGGCCGACGGCACCCTCGGCGGCGGAAAGATCTTCGCTGAATGTGACTTCGGACGGTTCGACGGCCTCCGTCTCGACCATGTCGGGCGGGTCTGGGCGGCGGCCTGGGACGGCGTGCACTGCTTCGACCCCGACGGCACCCTCATCGGCAAGCTGCTGCTACCCGAACCGGCAGCCAACCTCACGTTCGGCGGCCCGAAGCGCAACCACCTGTTCGTCACCGCCGGGACCTCGGTGTACACGCTGCGAGTCGCCTTCAACGGCGCCCACTACCCGCCAGCGACGCAACTCCCCCCGGACGCCTCGTCGCCCATGACAGCGACGGTGGCAGCGCTCGGCTGACCAGTCGGCAATGTCGGCGAAGCGGCACCGACCGCCGCCGAGCCCCCGAGCATGGGGGCATGGACGTCCTGCTCGACCTCCTCCGTGGGACGGTCACGTCGCCGTGGGTCTACCTGTTGATCTTCGGGCTCACCGCTGTCGACGCGTTCTTCCCCGCGGTGCCGGGCGAGGCCGCGGTGATCACCGCCGGGGTGCTCGCGGCGAGCGACGGGCACCCCAGCCTGACTCTGGTGATCGTGAGCGCCGCCGTCGGCGCGCTGGTCGGCGACCACATCTCCTACGCCATCGGTCGCGGCGGCGGGGCACACCGGCTGGCCCGGCTGCCCGACGGCAGCCGGCGGCGGGCCGGCTCCGACTGGGCCCGCCGGGCCGTGGACCGGCGCGGCGGCGTCATCCTGACCACCAGCCGCTACGTGCCGGGCGGCCGGACCGCGGTCACCCTCACCATGGGCGCGGTGCGCTATCCCCGCCGGGCGTTCCTGCTGTACGACAGCATCGGCGCGGTCACCTGGGCGCTGTACTGCGGGCTGCTCGGCTACTTCGGCGGGCTGGCCTTCGAACGTGAGCCGGTGAAGGGCGTACTGGTCGGTGTGGGGGTCTCGCTGATCATCACGTTCGGACTGGAGGGAATCCGTTGGCTGCGCCGTCGAGCGCACCGCCGGGCCGCCGCCCGCCGCTGACAGTCACGCGGTCGTCCGCTGCGTCGCCGCCCGGGACGCCTCACAGCAGATCGGCATCGTGCACCAGGATGGCCAGCTGCACCCGGTTGCCCGCGTGCAGTTTCGCCAGCGCCCGGCTGACGTGTGCCTTCACTGTCGCCTCGCTCATCGTCAGCCGCCGGGCGATCTCCGCGTTGCCGAGCCCCCGCGCCACCTCCCGGACGATCGCCAACTCCCGCTCGGTAAGCGGCGCCAACCGCTCCCGGGCCGCGTCCCGGCGGGCCGGACCACGCTCGGCGAACGAGCTGATCAGACGCCGGGTCACCGTCGGGGCGAGCATCGCGTTCCCAGCGGCCACCGTCCGGACGGCGGAGGCCAGCTCGCGGGGCGGGGTGTCCTTGAGCAGGAAGCCGACCGCGCCGGCCCGCAGCGCCTGGTGCACGTACTCGTCGAGGTCGAAGGTGGTCAACATGATCACCTTCGGGCCGGCGGCGACCACCTCGGGCGCGACGGTCAGCCCGTCGACGCCCGGCATCCGCACGTCGAGCAGCACCACGTCGGGGCATAACCGCTTGGCCTTCTCCAGCGCGCCAACGCCGTCGGCCGCCTCGCCGACGACGGTGATGTCCTCGGCGGCCTCCAGGATCAACCGCAACCCGGCACGAACCAGTTGCTCGTCGTCGACCACCACCACCCGGATCACGCCGCACCCGCCAGCGGGATCAGGGCCCGGACCAGGAAACCACCGTCCACGGGAGCTGCCTCCAACCGGCCGCCGAGCAACTCCACCCGCTCACGCAGCCCGAGCAGCCCCTGCCCGGCACCGGGCAGCGCCGACGTCCCCTCGGACGGGCCGTTGCGGACCAGCACCTCCAGCCCGTCGGGCAGATATCGCAGACAGACCGTCGTCTCGGCGTCGGCCGCGTGCTTGCGCACGTTGGTCAGCGCCTCGCGAACCACCCGGTACGCGGTGCGCCCCAGCGTCGCGGGTAGTGCCGTCGGCACGCCCTCGTCCTGCCGGGACACCCGGAGCCCGGCGGCACGGGACTCCCCGATCAACTCGTCCAAGGTGTCGAGCCCTCGCTCCGGCGTCACCGCCGGGTCGGTCTGGCGCAGCACACCCAGCACCTCGCGCAGGTCGGTGAGCGCCTGCCGGCCGGTCGTCCGGATCAGCGCGGCGGCCTCGACGGTCCCCGGGTCCACGGCGGTCACCTCCAGCGCGCCGGCATGCACCACCATCAGCGAGACCCGGTGTGCCACCACGTCGTGCATCTCCCGGGCGATCCGGGTCCGCTCCTCGGCGCGAACCCGGTCGGCGCGCGCCTCCTGCTCGCGTTCCAGCCGTTCGGCGCGGTCCCGCAGAGCGGTGAGCGTGTCCTGACGGGCCCGCACCCAGAGGCCGAGGACCAACGGCAGCCCGACCAGACAGGCGGCGAGCAGCAGCACGTTGCCGCTGGCGGCGGTGGTGATCCGGCGTACACCACCCACCGCCAGGCCGACCAGCACCCCGCCGGCCAGCACCACTGCCGCACCAGCGAGGTAGCCGGCGAGTTGGCGGCCGCGTAACCGCAGACCCGCCTGGTACGAGGCCAGCACCCCGGCGGCCGCCGCGGCGAGCACCAGCCAGCCGACCGCCGCGGCCAGGAACAACGGCCAGCGGCGAGCGCGGATCATGCCGGCCGCCCCCGCCGAGCCCAGCGCGATCAGCAGCACGACCGCGCCCGGCAGCGGCGAACGGACCCCGATGTCACCTGTCGCGCTGGCCCAGACGGCTGCGGCGACCAGGACGGCGAGCATCTGCGGGGCGTACCGGTGGACGACCCGCCGGAGGGCGAGGGCGCTGGAGGCCACCCAGCGAGCCTAGGGCTCAACCGGCCGATCGCACCGGCCCGTGGCACCGGACCCGGGTGAGGTGGGGGATGACCCCGACGCGCGGTCCGGGCCGGCCGCTACCTAAGTAGTGCCGCCCACCTGACCCTTGGCCGATGGCAGCGGCCGCCGCCCGCACGAGCATCGGGATCATGGATCTGCTGGCCCTGCTGCACGACACGATGTCCTCGCCCTGGGTGTATCTGGCGATCTTCGCGATCGCGGTGCTCGACGGCTTCTTCCCGGTCGTGCCGAGCGAGACGGCAGTGATCACGGCCGGGGTGTTCGCCGCCTCGGGAGCGCCGTACCTGCCGGCGGTCATCGTGGTGGCCGCCGCCGGCGCGCTTGTCGGCGACCACGTCTCGTACGCCATCGGGCGGGGCGGTGGAGGGCGACTGCTCGACCGGCTGCCGTCCGACGGTCGACGCCGGGCCGCCATCGACCGGGCCCGGCGGGGGATCGCCACCCGGGGCGGTCTGATCCTCACCGTGGCCCGCTACATCCCGGGCGGCCGGACCGCGGTCACCCTCACCATGGGCGTGGTGCGTTATCCCCGGCGACGGTTCCTGGCCTTCGACGCGCTGGCTGCCGGCTCGTGGGGGCTCTACTCGGCGCTGGTCGGCTACGTCGGCGGGCTGGCCTTCGAGCAGGACCCGCTGCGTGGCCTCCTGCTCGGTCTGGGCCTCGCCCTGACGGTGACTGTGGTCGTCGAGGTGGTTCGCTGGCTCCACGGGCGGCGCCGCACGGCGCGGGCCGGCGAGCCGGGCACCGACGCTGCCTCCGTCGGGACCGTCAGTCGGCCGGCGGACGCCAGGTGACGCCGTGCAGCAGTTGGGCGGCGCCGAGCCAGGCCACGTTCATCATCCGGGTGGCCGTCTTCTCCGGGTCGGCGTCCGGGTGGTCGGCGAGCCAGTCGGCAAGTGACTCGGTCGCGCCGACCAGGGCGTACGCGACGACCTCCAGGTCGATGGCGGCGATCTCGCGGCCCTCGGCGCGCAGCGCGTGGTCGAGCATGCCGGCGACCACCTCGACCAGCCGGGCCCGCATGCTGGCCAGCTCTCCGGCGAACGGCTGCTCGCCCCGGGCCTGCCGGTAGAGCACCGCCCAGCCGTCGCGGTGCGCGCCGACGAAGCCGAAGAACGCCCGCAGGCCACGCCACAGCCGCTCGTCGGCCGGCAGGTCGGGGGCGGCGGCGCCGGCGATGGCCTGCATCATCCGGGTGCCCTCCCGGTGCAGGCAGGCGACGAACAGCTCTTCCTTCGTCCCGAGGTACGCGTACACCATGGGCTTGGAGATGCCGGCGTCCTCCGCGATCTCGTCCATGCTGGCGGCGTGGAAGCCGCGCCGGGAGAAGACCTTCACTGCCGCGTCGAGCATCTGCTGCTCGCGGACGGCGCGGGGCAGGCGCTTGAAGGCGGGGACACTGGACACCTTGCGAGCATACCTACTCGTGCGTAGGGTTACGCGCGAGTAGCCAAATCTTCCGGAAGGCACATCTCATGACTGACTTCGACCCGGCCACCTTCGCCAACGTCGGCCCCAAGGAGTTCGCCCAGCTGGTCAAGTCCACCCCGGACGACAAGATCGCCCAGGTGATGTCCGGTGACCTGCGCGGCAAGGTCCTCGGTGAGGTGTTCGGCCGGATGCCGTCGCTGTTCCGCGCGGACCGGGCCGGCTCCACCAACGCGGTCATCCACTGGATCATCACCGGTCGTCCGGACGGCGGCAGCGACACCTACGAGGTGGTCATCGCCGACGGCAAGTGCGAGGTGAACGAGACTCCGCAGCACGACCCGAAGCTGGCCCTCACCATGGGCCCGGTCGAGTTCCTGAAGATCGTCTCCGGTGGCGCCAACCCGGTGATGATGTTCATGACCGGCAAGCTGAAGGCGAAGGGCGACCTCGGCCTCGCCGCCAACATCGCCAACCTGTTCGACATCCCCAAGGCCTGACATGGCTGAGTTCTCGCTTGACCTGAACGAGGAACAGCGGGATCTACGCGACTGGGTGCACGGCTTCGCAGCCGAGGTCGTGCGCCCGGCCGCCGCCGAGTGGGACGAGCGCGAGGACACCCCGTGGCCGGTGATCCAGGAGGCCGCGAAAGTCGGCCTCTACGGCTTCGAGTTCCTCGCCACCTGCTGGGCCGACCCGACCGGGCTCTCCCTGCCGATCGCCAGCGAGGAACTCTTCTGGGGTGACGCCGGCATCGGCCTGAGCATCTTCGGCACCTCGCTCGCCGTCGCCGCCATCTACGGCGCCGGCACCCCCGACCAGATGGTCGAGTGGGTGCCACAGTGCTTCGGCGACGTGGACTCCCCGGCCGTCGCCGCGTTCTGCACCAGCGAGCCCGAGGCCGGCTCCGACGTCGGCGCCATGCGCACCCGGGCCGTCTACGACGAGGCCACCGACGAGTGGGTGCTCAACGGCCAGAAGGCGTACGCCACCAACGGCGGCATCGCCGGCGTGCACGTGGTCACCGCCTCGGTCGACCCCACGCTCGGCTCCCGGGGCCAGGCCGCGTTCGTCGTACCGCCCGGCACCCCCGGCCTGGCCGCGACCCGCAAGCTGCGCAAACTCGGCCTGCGCGCGTCCCACACCGCCGACGTCTTCCTCGACGAGGTACGCGTACCCGGCCGCTGCCTGCTCGGCGGACGCGACGCCCTGCTGGAACGCCTGGACCGCGCCCGCTCCGGGCAACGGGCCAGCGGGCAGGCCGCGATGCGCACCTTCGAGCTGTCCCGACCCACCGTCGGCGCGCAGGCGCTCGGCGTGGCCCGGGCCGCCTACGAGTACGCGTTGGACTACGCGAAGGACCGGGTCCAGTTCGGACGGCCGATCATCGAGAACCAGGCTGTCGCGTTCGCGCTTGCCGACATGCGGATGGAGATCGACGCGGCCCGGCTGCTGGTCTGGCGGGCCTCCTGGATGGGCCGCAACAACCGCCCGTTCACGGCGGGCGAGGGCTCGATGTCCAAGCTCAAGGCCGGCGAGGTGGCGGTGTCGGTCACCGAGAAGGCGGTGCAGCTGCTCGGCGGGGCCGGCTTCCTGCGCGACCACCCCGTCGAACGCTGGTACCGCGACGCCAAGATCTACACCATCTTCGAGGGTACGTCCGAGATCCAGCGACTGGTGATCTCCCGGGCGATCTCCGGCACGCAGATCCGCTGAGCCTCCGGTCAGCCACCCCCTGGCCCGACCGCCGGCCGGGCCAGGGGGTGGCGTCCTACCTATCCGTGCCGTCTTCGTCACCCCACGCCGATGCTGGCTGGGCCTGGTGCCGCGTCGGGTGCATGATCAAGGAAGACGCCCTGCCGGACGGGAGTCACCTGCCTGTCCGCGTACCACCCAAGGAGGTCTGCGGCATGGACCTGCCGTTCGTCGTCGCCACGCTGACCCGTCGCGGGCTGCTCACGCCGGGCCGCCCGGTCCGAATCGCCTCGCAGCTCAACGCCTTGCGCACCTGGGGGTGGAGTCTCGCCGGCGAACTACGCCAGGCAGCCGCCCGAGACCCCGGCCGACCGGCGATCATCGACGAGGACGGCGTCGAGCTGACCTACCAGGCGCTCCTGCACCGGGCCGAACGGATGGCCCGGTCGATGCGGTCCGGGCTCGGCGTACAGGCCGGGGACCGGATCGGCGTGCTGTGCCGCAACCACCACGGCCTGATCGAGACCATCGTCGCGGCGACCCTGCTCGGCGTCGACGCGGTCCTGGTCAACACCGGGCTCTCCGCCGCCCAGCTGTCCACCGTCGCCGAGGAGCAGCGGCTACGGCTGCTGGTGCACGACGACGAGTTCGCCGAACGGGTCCTCGGCCTCCCCGCCGAACTGCCCCGCCTCGACGAGCGCGCCCGCGAGGAACTGGTGGCCGGAGCGCTCCCCGGCGAGCTGCGCCCGCCGGAGCGCGACGGCCGGATCATCGTGCTCACCTCGGGCACCACCGGCGCCCCCAAGGGCGCCCGCCGGCCCACACCCAGCGGTTTCGGGCCACTCGTGTCCATCATCGACCGCATCCCGCTGCACGCCAAAAACCGCGTGCTGATCGCCGCCCCGATCTTCCACACCTGGGGATTCGCCGCCCTGCAGGTGTGCTTCGCGTTGCGGGCCACCATCGTGCTGCACCGCCGCTTCGACCCGGCCGCCACGCTCGCCGCCCTGGTGGCACACCGCTGCGACGCCCTCTTCGCCGTACCCGTGATGCTCCAACGGCTGCTGGAAGTGCCCCCACCGGACCCGCGCCCCGCACTCAAGG
The DNA here is from genome assembly GCF_040648635.1 of Micromonospora sp. NPDC049114. Classification (NCBI taxonomy): domain Bacteria; kingdom Bacillati; phylum Actinomycetota; class Actinomycetes; order Micromonosporales; family Micromonosporaceae; genus Micromonospora; species Micromonospora sp. NPDC049114. Next base: position 1,319,005 of record NZ_JBEZEA010000001.1, read on the forward strand.
TCGTCGCGGTCAGCGGATCGGCACTGCCCGGCGGGCTCGCCCCCAAGTTCATGGACGTGTACGGAGACGTCCTCTACAACCTCTACGGCTCCACCGAGGTCTCCTGGGCGTCCATCGCCGGTCCCCCGGACCTGCGCCAGGCACCCACCACTGCCGGCCGGCCACCGCACGGCACCCGCCTGGAAATCCTCGACGCCGACGGCCAGCCGATACCGAAAGGTCAGGTCGGCCGCATCTTCGTCGGCAACGAGATGCTCTTCGAGGGCTACACCTCCGGCGCCAGCCGGGAGAGCCGCGACGGCCTGCTCGACACCGGTGACCTCGGCCGGCTCAACGCCGACGGGTTGCTCTTCGTCGACGGTCGGGCCGACGACATGATCGTCTCCGGCGGCGAGAACGTGTTCCCATCCGAGGTGGAGGACCTGCTCGCCCAGCTACCGCAGGTCCGCGAGGCCGCCGTGATCGGCGTACCCGATCCCGATTACGGCCAGCGACTGGCCGCGTTCCTCGCCCTGCACCCCGGCGAGACCCTCGACCCTGAGGCGGTCCGCGAGTACGTCCGGCGCTACCTGGCCCGCTTCTCCGTACCCCGCGACGTGGTCTTCGTGAAGTACCTGCCCCGCAACGCCACCGGCAAGGTGCTCGCCCGGGAACTACGCCGCTACTACGGCTGAGGCGCCAGCCTCAGCCCGGGATCGTGATCCGACCCTCGACCGCGGCGGTGGCGATGTCGGTGCGGTGCTGCGAGCCGGCCAACTCCACCCCGTCCACCAGCGCGTACGCCGCATCCCGGGCGGCAGCCAGGTCGGGGCCGGTGGCCGTACCGCAGAGGACCCGACCGCCGGCGGACAGCAACGCGCCGTCGCTCGCCCGGCGGGCGGTGCCCGCGTGGATGATGCCCGGCCGGTCCGCGCCGGTGATCACGTCGCCGGTGCGCGGCGCGGCCGGGTAGCCCTGCGCGGCGACCACCACGGTCACCGCCGCGCCGTCGCGCCAGCGCAGCGGCGGGTGCTCGGCAAGCGTGCCGGTGGCCGCCGCGTGCAACAGCCCACCCAGCGGGGTCTCCAGCAGGGCGAGCACGACCTGGGTCTCCGGGTCGCCGAACCGCGCGTTGAACTCGATCACCCGAGGACCGGCGGCGGTCATCGCGAGGCCCACGTAGAGCAGGCCCGCGAATGGCGTGCCCCGACGGCGCAACTCCGCCAGGGTGGGGTGGACCACGTCGCGCATGACGTCGTCGACCAGACCGGGCGGGGCCCAGGGCAGCGGCGCGTACGCGCCCATGCCGCCGGTGTTCGGGCCGGTGTCGCCGTCGCCGATCCGCTTGAAGTCCTGTGCGGGCAGCAGCGGCAGCGCCGCCTCACCGTCGGTGACCACGAACAGGCTGACCTCCGGACCGTCGAGGAACTCCTCGATCACCACCCGGCCACACTCGGCGGCGTGCGCCAACGCGGCGGACCGGTCGTCGGTCACCACCACGCCCTTGCCGGCGGCCAGACCGTCGTCCTTCACCACGTACGGGGCGCCGAACTCGTCAAGCGCCCGCGCGGTGGTCTCCTCGTCCGTGCAGACGTACGCCCGGGCGGTCGGCACACCGGCGGCGGTCATCACGTCCTTGGCGAACGCCTTGGAGCCCTCCAACTGGGCGGCCTCGGCCGACGGGCCGAACACGGCGATGCCCTTGGCGCGTACCGCGTCGGCGACACCGGCGACCAGCGGCGCCTCCGGCCCGATCACCACCAGGTCAGCCGCGGTCTCCACGGCCAGCGCGGCGACAGCGGCCGGGTCGGTCGCGGTGACGGCCCGCAACTCGGCGACCGAGGCGATGCCCGGATTACCAGGCGCGGCAATCAGCGCCGAAACAGCCGGATCGCGTTCCAACCCGAGCGCGAGAGCATGCTCCCGCCCACCACCACCCACCAAGAGAACCCGCACGACGGCATCCTACTGGCCGCCCCACCCACCGCCGCGCATCGCGCCGGTGATCATGAAGTTATTGCCCGCTGTCGCGGCGTGTCGTGGCAACAACTTCATGATCAACAAACTCGGGCCGCGGCCATTGCCTGGCGGACCGTCCACGGGATGTAATCGGGGCGCAGGGTGTCCTGCCAGGTGAATCGGAGGACCGTCCAGCCGGCGTTCACCAGGCGGTTCTGGCGTCGTCGGTCGACGAACACGGCTTCCGGCAGACCGTGCGGGCCTCGGCCATCGGCCTCGGCGATGATCCGGTGGCGACGCCACGCGAGATCACCGATGCCCAGCAGATAGCCGTCGTCGTCACGCACCTCAAGTTGCAGCGCATCGGGCGGCACTCCGCCGTCGATGCATCGCAGTCGGGCACGCGTCTCGAGTGGCGACTGCGCCCGCCCGTCCACCTCGCTGAGGAAGCCGCGTGCCGCGACCGCGCCACGCCGCCCATGGACCAGGCGCGGGAAGGAGAGCAGATCTTCGGCGGTCACCAACCGACGGTTCAATGCCGAGTCCAGCACACTCACCGCCGAGAAACGATCAACTCGCAGACTCACGTCGGCAAGGGTCCGGAGCGGTTCGGTCACGGAGAGCCCGTCCACCCGGACAAACTGCCCGGGCGGAACGACCAGCTGATGAACCACCACCTCCGGATGAGCGATCCGGGCTGGTCTGGCGACCGGGCCAGGCACCGACAGGTGGATCACATCGGTGGCCTGCAGACCAGCAATCCCGTGCAGTTCGGCGGCTGTTGCGAGCACTGCACCGGCCGACGGCCCAAAGGATTCCAACGCCGCCCTGATCCGCGCCCGTCGGGGCACCCCGTCATACAGGTCGGCGTCCACCAGGTAGCTGCCACGCGCCACGACGCGCCAACGGCCCGCGCGACAGAGCCGTTGCACTTCGTGGGTGGTGAAACCAGCGGCTCGCGCCTGCCTGAGCGTCACAATCCCGTCCCGCGCGGAGGCAACCCGCCGTACCGCGTCCAAGGCATCCACCCGGCCACCCTGACCCACCGGGGAACCCCAGACACACCCCTGTGGACAACCAGCGCTTCCCTGTGGATAACCAGGCGCCCCCGCCTGGGTTGATCATGAAGTTATTGCCACGACACGCCGGAACGGGTGGCAATAACTTCATGATCACCGGGGCGGGGCGGGGGCCGGGGGGCCGGGGGGGGCGGGGGGCCCGGGGTGGGTTGGGGTTAGGGGAGGAGGGGGTGTTGGACTACGTTTTCTTCTCGGCCTGGGCCCACGCCGATGACGCTCACCCTCGTGTTGCAGAGTTCCTCTACGCGGGCGATGTAGCGGCGGGCGTTCTCCGGCAGCTCGTCGACGGTGCGGGCCTTGGTGATGTCCTCCCACCACCCGTCGAGCTCCTCGTACACCGGGGTGGCGTGGTGGAAGTCCGTCTGGCTCATCGGCATGTCGTCGACACGCTTGCCGTTGATCTCGTAGCCAACGCAGATCGGCACCTTGGGCAGCCCGGTGAGCACGTCCAGCTTGGTGATGACCAGGTCGGTGACGCCGTTGAGGCGGCAGGCGTACCGGGCCACGACCGCGTCGAACCACCCGCACCGGCGCTCCCGGCCGGTGGTGGTGCCGTACTCCGCGCCGATCTTGCGCAGGTGCGCGCCGTTGGCGTCGAACAGCTCGGTCGGGAACGGTCCCGAGCCGACCCGGGTGGTGTACGCCTTGCTCACCGCGATCACCTGGTTGATCGCGGTCGGCGGGATGCCGGCGCCCACGCAGGCGCCGCCGGCCGTCGGGTTGGACGACGTCACGAAGGGGTACGTGCCGTGGTCCATGTCGAGCATGGTCGCCTGGGCGCCCTCCAGCAGCACCGTCTCGCCCCGGTCCAGCGCGTCCCAGAGCATGGCCCGGGTCTCGGCGATGTACGGCTTGAGCCGCTCCGCGTACTCCAGGTACTCCTCGACGGTGGCCTCGAGGTCGATCGCCTTGCGGTTGTAGACCTTGAACAGCATCTGGTTCTTCTCGCGCAGCGCGAGTTCCAGCTTCTTGCGCAGGATGCCCGGGTCGAGCAGGTCCTGGAGTCGAATGCCCATCCGGGCGACCTTGTCGCCGTACGCCGGGCCGATGCCCCGGCCGGTGGTGCCGATCCGGGACGAGCCGAGGTACCGCTCGACCACCCGGTCCAGTGCCCGGTGGTGCGGCATGATGAGGTGCGCGTCGCCGGAGATCCGCAGCCGGGACACGTCCACCCCGCGCTCGGCGAGACCGTCGATCTCGGCGAGCAGCACCTTCGGGTCGACGACCACGCCGTTGCCGATGACGATCATCGCGCTCGGCGAGAGCGCCCCGGAGGGCATCAGGTGCAGCGCGTACTTCTGGCCGTCCGGGGTGATGACCGTGTGCCCGGCGTTGTTGCCGCCGGAGTAGCGCACGACGTAGTCGACCCGCTCACCCAGCAGGTCGGTAACCTTGCCCTTGCCCTCGTCGCCCCACTGAGCGCCGATGAGCACGATCGCTGGCATCTTTTCCGCCTCCAGAAGGCTCGGGTGCCAGGTGGCGACCGGTTGGCGAGCCCGGGGTGTCAGGTTAACAAGTAGTGACGGCGCGACCGGCAGGGGTCGCGTCGAGAGGCAGGAGGCTCCTTCCGTGTACGACGTGGTGCTGCTCACTCTCTCCTCGGAGCGCGACGCTCCCGGGGGCTGTGGCAGCGGCGGGGCCTGCTGCGGCGGCGCGACCGGGACCGACACCGGCGTCAACGGGTCGGACGGGGCTGCCGGTGGCACGGCGACCGACGCCGGCACCGACCCCGGCGGGACGTCGGGCGACGGCGACCGGTGCGCCACCGATCGACCCCGGGTGCCGGTGCTGGCCTGCGCCGATGCCCTGACCGCCCGGGGCGCCCGGGTGCAGACGGTCACCGCCCGCTCGGACGCGGAGATCGACGCGGTGTTGGCCCAGCTCGACGGTCCGGCCCGCCCGGACGGTCTCACCTGGCCGGATTCGGACGGCAAGACCCGGCTGGTCGTCGCCACGGCGAGCGACGGGCAGTTGCGCGCCGTGCTGCGCCGGCTCGTCCGGCGGTACGCCCCACCGCCGAGTCGCCGTCCGGCTGACCTGCGCGGTGACCGGACCCTGCCCGACCTGCCGCCGGTCGCCGTACTCCCTCTCGATCCGGCACGCGGCGGCACCCACCGGGACCTGGCCGCGCAGCTCGGGCTGCCCCGCGATCCGGTGGCCGTGGCGGCCGCCGTGTTGGACGGCACGCCACGCCGGCTGGATCTGCTGCGCAACGACGGCGGCTCGGTGACTCTGGACGGCGCTCTGCTCGGCGCCGCCGATGATGCGGGTCGCCCGTTGCACTGGCGGGCCCGGGTGGAGGTGGACGACGCCATCCTCACCGACGGCGACGAACCGCTGCTGGCCTGCGCGATCGGCAACGCCGGCGGGTACGCGTCGCTCGACGACGTGGCGCTGCTGGCCGCGCCGGACCCGGCCGACGGCCAGGTCGAGGTCGCGGTGGCCGTCCCGGTGGTCGTCCGCTCGGCGTTGGGACGCAAGCGGGTACGCCTGGAGGTGCGGCGGGCCCGGGGACGGGCCGTGTCGGTGCTGCCCCGGGAGGGAAAGGTGCCCTACCTCGACGATGGCGTCGAGGGTGAGCTGACCCGCAAGCGCTCCTGGTGGATCGAACCGGGTGCCTGGGCGGTCTGGGTGGTCTGACCCCGACTGCGTCGACCGGCCCCGGTCGTCCGGTGGGCCTATCCTCGCAGGAGGACTGGGGAGGAACCGTAATGGACAAGAACGCCGACCGGGCGCAGGTGCCCGGCCAGCAGCCGGTGCCGGAGCGGGACATCGAACCACTCTGGCCACCGGATCCGGCCGAGCAGGGCGCGGGTGACGTGGTGCCGCCGTGGGCGGCGGTCGCCGAGCAGCGGGGCGGCCCACCGCCGTCCGCGCCGTCGTCGGCCGTCTCGCCACCGGTGGCCGCGCCGCCGACCGGCCGTCCGCCGGTCCCCGGGCAGCCGGGGGCGGCGGCTCTGCCGCCGCCGTCTCCGTCGGATTACCCGTCCCTGACCGGGGCGGTGCCGCCGCCGAGCGGCTGGGGAGCCACCGGCCCGAACGGCGCGCGTACGGGCTGGGCACCGGCGCAGCCGAGCTGGCCACCCGCCGACGCGCCGGCAACTCCACCCGCGCCGACCGCTTCACCCGCGCCGGCCACTCCGCCCGTGCCTCCCGTTGCGTCGACAGCACCGGTACCGCCGGGGGTGGGTGCCCTCGTCGGGCCAGGTAGGGACACGTTCCCGCCGACCTCCGGCACTCCGGCCACCGGCACGCGCCCGGGAGCCACCCCAACCGAGGCGACGGCCACCCCAACCGGAGCCGCAGGCACCCCAGCGGCAGCCGCAGACACCGCGACCGGAGCCGCAGGCACCGCGACCGGAGCGGTAGACACCGCAGCCGGAGCGGCGTCCGCCGACGAGCCTGTCCCCGGTCCGGTCAACGATCCGCCCGCCGCGTCGGGCGGCGTGGACCTGGACCTGCCGTTCTCCCTGGACCGCCCGGCGGCAACAGCCACGCCCGCCGACCGACCGACCCCGGCAGGCCCGCCCATCTCAGGGCCGGTGACGACAGACCCCGGCACAGCAGGCCCGCCGGCCGCAGGCCCAAGCACCGCCGGCCCAAGCACCGCAGGGCCGGCCACCACCGACCCGACCACCGCAGGTTCGGCAGCGGCGGGGCCGGCAGCGCAGTCTGGCGGACCGACCGGCACCGGGGAGGAGGGCCCAGCCGTCGGGGCGGCACGGCCGGCGGCCGAGTCGCCCTGGGCGTACCCGCCGCAGCGGCCGGCCAGCCCACCCCCGTCGACCGAGGACCAGGCGACCGTCGCGCCGCCGCCGATTCCCGCGCCGCCCGTTCCACCTCCACCGCCGCCGCCCGCCGTCGACCAGGGCACCGGAGCGGGGCAGACGTACGCCGGCCAGACGTACGCCGGTCAGACGTACTCGGCGGCGATTCCCGGCCAGGCCGGCCCGGCGCCGGTCGAGCCCCCGCAGCAGGGCGCGGTGCCGACCCCGCCGCCGGGGCCGTTCCCGCCGTCGCCGGGCTGGTATCCGCCGCCCTGGCAGCAGGCTGCGGCTGCGGTTCCACCGGCGCCGCCTCAGCAGTACCAGGAGACCGACCCGGTGGCGCGGGTGCCGGCCACCGGCTACCCGGACGCCACCTGGACTCCGGAGACCACTGCCGCGCCGACGGCCGAGGACTTCGCGCGCCGCCGGCAGGTACGGCCCGCCGACCCGGTGGCCACCATGGGCGTACGCGCGGTGGTCAACAAGATCGGTCTGGTCCGGCTCTCGCCGGGGCGGCACGAGCAGGAGCTCAAGCGGGACATCGAGATGGTGCGCCGCAACTTCGGTGGGCTGCGGCAGGTGACAGTGGTCAACCCGAAGGGCGGCGCGGGCAAGACGGTGGCCATCCTGCTGCTGGCGATGACGTTCGGGCAGAAGCGCGGCGGCTACGTGCTGGCCTGGGACAACAACGAGACCCAGGGCACGCTCGGCATGCGCGCCCAGCAGGACTTCCACTCCCGCACCGTGCGGGACATGCTGCGCGACCTCGGGCAGTTCCAGGGCGCGCACGGGCGGGTCGGTGACCTGTCGCAGTACGTGCGCTCGCAGGGTGAGGGGATGTTCGACGTCCTGGCCTCGGACGAGTCGGCTACCGGTGGCGAGATGCTGACCGCGGCCGCGTTCGCCGAGATCCGCGAGGTGGTCAGCCGGTTCTACAAGCTGATCTTCGTGGACACCGGGAACAACGTGCGGGCGCAGAACTGGCAGGCGTCGATGGACGCCACCGACCAGCTCGTGGTCACCATGTCGGCCCGTAACGACTCGGCGGAGACGGCCGCCCGGATGCTCGACCACCTGGAGCAGAGCGGCCGGCAGCGGCTGGTCCGGCAGGCGGTGACCGTGGTGTCGATGCCGCCGTCGCGCAAGGAGATCGACCTTCCGGCCATCCAGGAGCACTTCGCGGCGCGGACCAGGGCGGTGCTGCTGGCGCCGTACGAGCGGCTCATCGACAGCGGCGAGCCGATCCGGTACGGCGGGCTCTCCTCGGCCACCCGGGACGCCTGGTTGAAGATCGCCGCCGCTGTCGCCGAAGGGTTGTAGCCCGTCGAAGGCCGGCCCGGCTCCGGGCCGGCCTTCGACGGCGGTGTCAGTTGCTGGCCAGCGCGTCCGCCGCAGCCGGGTCGCAGTCCCGCAGGAACTGGGCGCAGCGGGCCGCCTCGTCGGCCTCGCCGATCTCGTCGGCGGCCCGGGAGAGCACGTACAGGCAGCGGAGGAAGCCCCGGTTGGGCTCGTGCGACCACGGCACGGGCCCGTGGCCCTTCCAGCCGTTGCGGCGGAGCTGGTCGAGGCCACGGTGGTAGCCGGTGCGGGCGTACGCGTACCCCGTCACCACCGCGCCGGCCGCGAACGCCCGGGCCGCGAGCGCACCCCAGGCCGCGCTGAAGGTCGGGAAGCGGGCCGCCACCGCGGCGAACGCCTCGTCGGTGCCGGCCTCCTGGGCGGCGGCCAGGGCGGCGTCGGCCTCGTCGTTCGCGGGCAGGAGGGTGGCCGGTGGCTCCGGCAAAAGGTTCTGCATCGCCCCATTCAACCCGCTGGACAGGGCGACACGCGAGCGGGTCGGCCGACGCGTTCGGCTGAACGGCTGAGGAGTTCATCACGCCTGCGGCCTATGCCGCGGCCAGGTGTTTTCCATTACAACTAATGGTCCGGAGCCTCCCCAGGAACCGGTTAGGCAGGAGCCCGGTGGCCACGACCACCGGGCTCCTGTCGCGTCCACCCCGCCCGGGGTTTGGCGGGCCTCGTCCAAGGGGCAGGATGGCCGGGTGCCGACCCCACCTCCCACCGACGTCATCGAGCCCCACCTGCACGCCGACGAGATCCAGACCCGGGACGAGTTCGACCGGCAGCTGGTCACCGGCCGCCTGACCGGGCTGACCGTGCAGGGCCTGCGCCTCGACCTCACCCCGGTGCCCGACCTGACCGGCGTCGAGGTCACCGGCACGCTCTTCGTCGGCTGCCGGTTCGCCTCCCGGGAGGTCGGCGCCGACCTGGTCCGGCGCGGCGCGAACGTGGTGCCGCCGTTCTCCGGGCTGCCGTACCCGACCCAGCCGTCGCACCTCTACACGCCGGACGACCTCGCCGACGGGTTCGCCGAGGGCGGGTTCACCGGGATGTACGACACCCGGGTGTACGAGCACTACCGGGCGCACGGCGGGGCGCTGCCGGACGTGAAGGAGGCGCTCGGTCAGCGGCTGCACGACCATGGCGTGGACAACGCGCTCGCCGACGCCACCCGCGCCTGGCTGGGCGGGTACGGGCCGCAGTCGGTGGTCGGCATCATGGGCGGTCACGCCGTGCGGCGCGGCAGTGCGGCGTACCGGATGGCGGCCGTGCTGGGGTGGGAGCTGGCGCGGGCCGACCGGCTGGTGGTGACCGGCGGGGGCCCCGGGGTGATGGAGGCGGCGAACCTCGGCGCGTACCTGGCGGACCACGCGGCGGCGGACCTGACCGCGGCGATCGACCTGCTGGCCACCGCGCCCGATTTCACCGACCACCACCGGTACACGGCCGCGGCGTTGACGGTCCGGCAGCGGTACGCGGGCGTGCCCCGCCAGCGCGCCGGGGACGCCGGGTGGGCGCGGGCCGGCGGGCTGGCCATCCCGACCTGGCTGTACGGGCACGAGCCGGCGAACCTGTTCGCGGGGCGGATCGCCAAGTACTTCTCGAACGCGATCCGGGAGGACACCATCCTGCGGCTCGCCCGGGGCGGCATCGTCTTCGCGCCGGGTCGGGCGGGCACGGTGCAGGAGGTGTTCCAGGCGGCCACCAAGACCTACTACGGCACCGATGGGGCCAGCGGCGCGTACATCTTCCTGGACCGTGACTACTGGACGCGGGAGTTGCCGGTGGAAGCGCTGCTGCGTCCGCTGCTGGCCGCCTCGCCGTTCGGCGACCTGTCGTCGACGATCCACCTCACCGACGACGTCCACGAGGCCGTCCGCCTGTTGACCACCTGACGACGACGGCCGGCTCCCCGAGGGGAGAGCCGGCCGTCGGGCGTACGTCGTTACTTGGACATCGTGGTGCCGGTGGAGCGCAGGTGCTCGCACGCCTCGACGACCCGGGCGGCCAGGCCGGCCTCGGCGGCCTTGCCCCAGGTACGAGGGTCGTACTGCTTCTTGTTGCCGACCTCGCCGTCGATCTTCAGCACGCCGTCGTAGTTGCGGAGCATGTGGTCCGCGACGGGCCGGGTGAAGGCGTACTGCGTGTCGGTGTCGATGTTCATCTTCACCACGCCGTAGTCGAGAGCCTCGCGGATCTCGCTCAGCAGGGAGCCCGAGCCGCCGTGGAAGACCAGGCTGAGCGGCTTGTCCTTGCCGTACTTGGCGCCGACCGCCTCCTGGATCTGGTTGAGGATCTCGGGGCGGAGCTTGACGTTGCCCGGCTTGTAGACGCCGTGCACGTTGCCGAAGGTCAGCGCCGCCATGTAGCGGCCCTTCTCGCCCAGGCCGAGCGCCTCGACCATGGCCAGGCCGTCCTCGACCGTGGTGTAGAGCTTGTCGTTGATGGCGTTCTCGACGCCGTCCTCCTCGCCACCGACGACGCCAACCTCGATCTCGAGGACGATCTTGCCCTTGGCGGCCTCGTCGAGGAGTTGGGAGGCGATCTGCAGGTTCTCGGCGACCGGCACGGCCGACCCGTCCCACATGTGCGACTGGTACAGCGGCTGCTCGCCGCGCTTCACCCGCTCCTGCGAGATGCCCATCAGCGGCCGGACGAACTTGTCCAGCTTGTCCTTCGGGCAGTGGTCGGTGTGCAGCGCGATGTTGACCGGGTACTTCTTGGCCACCTCGTGCGCGTACGCGGCGAACGCCACCGCGCCGGTGACCATGTCCTTGATCGAGGGACCGGACAGGTACTCGGCACCACCGGTGGAGACCTGGATGATGCCGTCGCTCTCCGCGTCGGCGAAGCCCTTGAGCGCCGCGTTCAGCGTCTGGGAGGAGGTCACGTTGATCGCGGGGTACGCGTACCGGCCAGCCTTGGCGCGGTCCAGCATCTCCGCGTAGGCCTCGGGGGAAGCGATGGGCATGTGATGCGCTCCTTACTTACCACTCTCGGCCGTGCTGGCCGCTGTTGTTCACTTGTGCGCCGGACCGCGCTGTCCTCCGCCCGGCAGTATCCCGCAGGTGTGGTGGGCAGGACCAACCGAGGGGGGTGTCAGCCGCTCACCGGGTGTCCAGACGGTCCGGCACGATGACGGTGATCAGCCAGGTGACCACTGTCATCACGATGGCTCCCCAGAACGCCGGCCAGAAGCCGTCCACCTGGAACGGCAGGTCGAGCCCGCGGGCGATCCGGTCGGTGAGCAGGAAGAGCAGCGCGTTGACGACAAGCGCGAACAGGCCCAGCGTCAGCAGGTAGAACACGCAGCCGACCACCCGGATGATCGGCTTGAGCACCGCGTTGATCACGCCGAAGATGAGCGCCACCACGATCAGCGTGAGCACGGTGTTGCCACCCGAACGGCCGTGCACGTCGACGCCGGGCACGATCAGGGTGGTCACCCACAACGCGACAGCGGTGATCGCCAGTCGGATGAGGAAGCCCACGGCACCATCCTGGCATCGGCGCGCGCCGTCATGGGTTGATTCCGCCGACTCGGCTTCCGCGCGCCGCGTCGACGCAGCCCGTACGGTGGTGGGAATCGTGCCCCGAGAACCCGGGAGGGACCATGGGTCAGCCCGATGAGGACTTCACCCCCGGCGACCACCTCGCCGCCGACGAACGCGACCCCGAGGCGGAGCCGGCCGACGCGGTCGAGCAGGCCACCGTGGTCGACCCGGCCCACGTCGACGTCGAGCCGCAGCGCGGCATGGAGGTCGACGACTGGGACGCCATGGAGCAGGCCCGGGTGGTCACCGGGGACGAGGACGACTACCGCTGACCGCTCAGCGGGCTTCGTCGACCAGCTTCGGGTGCCGGGCCGTCCAGTCGCCGAGCCGGTCGTCCCGCAGCGCGGTCAGGAACTCCGGCGCGAGCTTCGGGTCGGTCCGCAGGTAGCGCTCCGTCCCGGTCGGCCAGGCGACCGGGAGGCCGAACCCGACCGGCTCCACCGATCGCAGCGTGGGGGCGAGCCGCAGCAGGTCCAGCAGGGCCCCCCGGTCGGGTGACACGACGAGGTCCGGGCCGACGGTGGTCAGCAGCTTGGCGAGGCGTACCGGATCGGTGAGCACGCCCTGGTCGGTGCTCTGGCGGACCAGCCCGGCGGCGAAGAGCCGGGCGTTGCGGTCCCGGTCCTGACTTCCCTCTCGCAGACCGTAGCGCTGGCGGAGCAGGTCGACCGACGCGGCGCCGTCGAGACGTTGGCAGCCGGCCGGGAAGACCCGCTTCGTGTGGACGGAGCGAACCCGTTCAGGCAGGCAGACCGGCACCCCGCCGACCGCGTCGGTAAGCGAGCGCACCGCGCGGTACGTCAGCACCACGCCGGCGTCCACCCGGACCCCGGTCAGCTCGGCCACCGTACGACGCGTCAGCTCGTACCCCTTGGTCAGCTCGGGACGGGTGAAACCGGCGCCGAACGGGAACGCGGCGTTCAGCTTGTCGGTTCCCTGGCCCGGAATCGGCACCCCCAGGTCACGCGGCAGCGACACCAGGTAGGGGCGGCTGCGGTCGGCGGGGATGTGCACCAACAGGACCGCGTCCGCGCGTGCCGCCGTCCGCCCGTCGCCGTCGATGCCGAGCAGCAGGATGTTCAGCGCTCCGGACGGTGCCGGCCGAGCCGACTCACCGAGCAGCTCGGCGGTCGGCGGCGGCCCCGCGCGCTCCGGAGTCAACAGCGGCACCCCGAGCCCCAGCACCCCGAGCAGGGCCAGCGCGGTGCCACCTGCCTGCCAGCGGCGACGGCGTCGACGCCGGCCGATCGCCAGGCGGTCGATGGCGGCCCGCAACGGACCGGTCGGCGGGGTCAGCGGCTCGTGCCGGGCGAAGGCGGCCCGCAGGTCATCCTCGATCATGAGCGAACCTCCACATACTCGGCCCGGAGCGTGGCCAGGGCCCGGGAGATGGACGAACGTACGGTCCCGACGGCGCAGCCAAGAATTTCGGCGATCTCGGCGTCGGGTAGGTCCTCGTAGTAGCGCAGCACGAGAGTGGCGCGCTGCCGGCGCGGCAGCCGGGACAGCCACGACCAGATCTGGTCCCGGTCCACGGCGGACTGGGCGTGGTCGACCGACGCCGGCAGGGACTCGTCGGGCTCCCCGCGCAGCAGCACCCGGCGCATCCACGAGCCGCGTTTCCAGTCGACGTACTGGTTGGTGAGCATCCGGCGCACGTACCGCTCGGGCGAGTCCGCGCGGACGACCCGCCGCCAGTTGAGCTGGACCCGGACCATCGTCTCCTGCACCAGATCCTGCGCCTGGTGCGGATCGCCGGTGAGCATCACCGCGTACCGCAGCAGCGGGGCAAGCCGCGTGTCCGCGAACTCCTCGTACGTCACTGCACCTCCCGGGGTCCTGCCTCAGATGACGGGAGCGGACGGCCTGAACGTTGCGGCGACGCTGATCAACCTTTCGGTTCATGTTGGCGACCGAGCGGTGATCAGGGGCGACAGCGAACCTTAGCGATTCCTTAAGATCCGCAGGCTGCACCTGAATCCCCCTACTGGAGGAATCCCCCTGATGCTCACCCACTCCACTCGGCGCTGGCTCGCCGGCCTGGGCGTCGCAGGCGCGTTCGTCGCCGCCTCCGCCAGCCCGGCCCTCGCCGAGGAGCCCTCGAACGAGGTCTTCCTGTACGCGAACAACGCCCTCCTCGCCCCCGGCGGTGAGGCCAAGTCCGTCATGCTCCAGGCGTTCGCCGAGGCCCTGCCGGAGAACTTCACCATCACTGTTGACCGCTCTGCGGTCGCCGACTTCGCCACGGTCACCCTGACCGACTCGGTGGCCGGCTGCTCGCAGACCGGAACGACCATCACCTGCAATCTCAAGGGTGCCGAGACCATCGACTATGTCCTCGACCTCACCGTCAAGGCCAAGGACACCGCGCCGGTGGGCAAGAAGGCTGACCTCACCCTGACCATGGCCTCCAAGGGCAGGGCGAATGTCACTGCCACGTCCACGATCGAGGTGGGCGAGGGCGTGGATCTCAAGGCGGACGACGTCCTTGAGGTCTCGGGTGCGCCAGGAGCGTCCGTGAAGGCGCCCCTGCGCGTCGCGAACGTCGGTGACAAGACGACGAACGGCGCTGTCCTGTTGCTGACGGGCACCGGTCTCACCGCGGCCCAGCACTCGAACTGCTCCTACCTCTACGCATTCGGCACCAACTTCGCCCAGTGCGCGATGGACCAGAAGATCGAGCCGGAAGCCGTCGTCCAGTTGGACTCGTCGTCCGTGCTCAAGATCGCACCGGACGCCTGGGCACCGGGCGAGCAGTACGGCTCGGCTGAGTGGTTCGCCGATGGCGACTGGGCTGCGTTCCTCGCGGAGTTCCCCTTCCCGGCCGGCGAATGGCGAAAGGGCACCGGCGCGGCGCTGACCCTGGTCCCGGCGCCGACCACGCAGGCCCGTCAGCTCAAGCAGACCGACAAGGATCCGAGCAACAACGTCACGATGATCACGGCGACCGTGACCGGCAACCAGCGGGCCGACGTTGCCGCCACCGGGGCCGAGGTTGCCGGTGCTGTAGGCAAGACCGTCAACACCAAGGTCGGCTTCGTCAACAACGGCCCGGCTGCCATCAACACGTACTCGCCCCGCGAGCTGACGACCGCCGCCGAAATCACCATTCCGGCCGGCGCGACCGTCGTGACCGCGCCGGACGAGTGCTCGCCGTTCAAGGACGGCGAGATGGTCGGCTGGTACGGCGATCCGGGCGCGCGCGCCTACCTCTGCCTCTGGTACGACACCCTGCACAAGGGCGACGCGGCCGTCTTCGAGTTCGGGCTGCGCATCGACAATCTGGCCGGCGCACCGGGCTCAGTTCACCTGCTGCACTTCAACCTGGAAGGCGAGGGGTCCACCATCGCCGACCTCAACCCGAAGAACGACACCGCGGCCTTCACCATCAAGGGTGCGGCCGGCGGTAACGGCGGCGGCGAGGGTGGCGGTGACGGTGGCGCGCTGCCGATCACCGGTCAGTCGACCGGCCTGATCGCCGGCATCGGCGCGCTGCTGCTCGTCGCGGGCGTGGGCGGTTACCTGGTGGCCAAGCGCCGCCGGACCCGCTTCGTCGCCTGATCCAGCCGAACAATCTGCTCCATCCCGTACCACGGGTGCCCCGCCGACAACGCTTGTCGGCGGGGCACCGCCGTTTACGGCCAGCGGGTGGTGGGGGCCGGTCCGGCGCGGTACGGGCACCGGGCTTCGGTACCCTTTGTGGCCGTGGACACAGCTGAGAAGACCCGCGCTCTCACGGAGAGCGTCGCCCTGAACCCGCTCGATCCCAAGGACCTGTTGCAGACCTTCGGGCTGGTGGGCGTCTGGGTGATCCTCTTCGCCGAGACCGGCCTGCTGGTGGGTTTCTTCTTCCCCGGCGACTCGCTGCTGTTCCTCGCCGGCGTGGCCGCCTCGCCGGTGGCGGACGCCATCTTCGGTGACGGCACCCGGCTCTCGCTGGCCGGCCTGCTCATCGGCGGGCCGATCTGCGCGATCCTCGGCGCCCAGTTGGGGCACTGGCTCGGCGCGCGGTATGGCCGTCGGATGTTCGAGCGGCCCAACTCGCGGCTCTTCAAGAAGGAGTACGTCGAGAAGGCCGAGTACTACTTCCAGAAGTTCGGCCCGGCGAAGGCAGTGGTGCTGGCGCGCTTCATCCCGATCGTGCGGACGTTCCTCAACCCGGTCGCCGGGGCGCTGGGCATGCCGGCCCGGCAGTTCCTGATGTGGAACATCGTCGGCGCGGTGCTCTGGGTGGACGGCATCCTGCTGATCGGCTACCTGCTGGCCGACCGGATCTACAAGGCCATCGGCGACAAGATCGACCACTACATCCTGCCGGTGGTCGCCCTGATCATCCTGATCTCGGTGCTGCCGATCTTCTTCGAGTTCCTGCGTGACCGGCGGGCGCGCAAGCGCGGTGAGGCGGTAGCGGTGGTCGCGGCGGCCAGCGCCGCGGGCGCGGTCGACGCGGTACGCGAGAAGTTCGACCACGACGAGCACCCGCACGACCACGACCGTCGGGGGCACGGCCAGGAGCGCTGATCGCAGGTACGACGACGGCCGGCCCCCTGGTGAGGGGGTCGGCCGTCGGCATGTCAGGCCCGCCCTCCGGCGGTGCGGCCGAGGACGAGCAGGTATCACCTACCGGTGGCGCCACCCCTGGTTCGCCACCGGACACCGCCCCGGCGTGGGACGGTGCGCAGCGCCTATGTCAGCGGGCCTTCTTGGTGGCCCGCTTACGCGGCGGGGTCAGCAGGTCGGCGATCGTCGCGATCGCACTCGGGACCAGCCGGTAGTACGCCCAGACACCGCGCTTCTCCCGCTCCAGCAAGCCGGCCTCGGTGAGGATACGCAGGTGGTGACTGACCGTCGGCTGGGAGAGGCCGAGCGGTGCGGTCAAGTCACAGACGCACGCCTCGCCCTCGGGGGCCGACTGGATCAGGCTGAGCAGCCGCAACCGGGCGGGATCCGCGAGGGCCTTGAGGACCCCCGCGAGACGCTCGGCATCGGCACGTTCGATCGGCTCACCGGCAAGCGGCGAGATCTGAGGCATTGTCATTTCGGCCAACGCAGTTCCCACGTATTCCATCCTTCCACCAGCAGCATCGATCCGCCTGCATATCAGCAGATCCGAATCGGCAAACTTTTACGCCACAAGGCCGAGGTCAGCCAACGTATAGGCCGCCCTGTACGGCAATCCGGCGGCTCGCACCGCGTCGCCGGCGCCTCGATCAACAATAACCGCCACGCCCACGACTTCGGCTCCGGCCTCACGAAGCGCCTCGACAGCGGTCAACACACTTCCGCCCGTTGTGGACGTGTCCTCCACCGCCAACACTCGGCGGCCGGCCACCTCCGGTCCCTCGATCCGTCGCTGCAGACCGTGCGCCTTGCCCGCCTTTCGCACCACGAAGGCGTCGAGGGCGCGGCCGGTCGGAGCGGCGGCGTGCAGCATCGAGAGCGCGACAGGGTCCGCGCCCAGGGTGAGCCCACCGACGGCCTCGTACTCCCAGTCGGCGGTGAGATCGAGCAGCGCCCGACCGACCAACGGAGCGGCCTGGTGATGGAGCGTGACACGCCGCAAATCGACGTACCAGTCTGCCTCGCGCCCCGAGGAGAGCACGACCCGTCCGTGGACCACAGCCAGGTCGGTAATGAATTTACGCAGGTCGTCGTGGTCCCCCATGGCGATAGAGGTTACTGCGCAAGTCTGAACGGCGTGTGCACGGCCCTCCCTGATCAGCCCCGCGAGGAACCGACGGTTGGCGATGTTCGACTACGCTCAGCGACCGATCTGGAGGCGGTGCGCCAACGCCCGACCACGGCGTTCTCGGCGCTGGCGGGCTCCGACGGTTCAGTGCTCGTCGCGGCCGATCCGGCTGCGGGTGTCGCGGGCGACCGCCTGGAGCAGCCGGATCGGCGCGTGTCGCAGACCGGCGACCGCCACCTTGTACTTCCATGCCGGGATGCTTACCAACTTGCCTTTCCGCAGGTCACGTAGGGCGTCGTCGACGACATCCTCGGCTCGCAGCCACAGCCACTCAGGCGTTTTCGACATGTTGATGCCGGCCCGTTCGTGGAATTCGGTGCGGGTGTAGCCGGGGCACAGAGCCATCACCCGGACACCGAATGGGCGTGCCGACTGGCCGACGGACTCGCTGAAATTGGTGACCCACGCCTTGCTGGCCGAGTAGGTCGACCCGGGCATCACCGCGCCAAAACCCGCAACCGAAGAGACATTTATCACTGCCCCGTCGCGCCGTTCGGTCATCGGCCGAAGCGCCGCCAGGGTCAGTCGCATGACGGCGTGCACGTTGAGCCGGAGCAGCCGCGCCTCGTCCTCCGCTGTGGAGCGCAGGAACGGCTTGTTCAGGCTGATGCCGGCGTTGTTGACGAGCAGGTGGACGGGGCTGTCGGAGGTCAGCCGCTGCTCGACTGTCGCGCAGCCGTCGTCGGTGGACAGGTCCGCCGACAACGTCTCCACGGCACGACCGTGCCGGGAGCCCAACTCCGTGGCCATCTCGCCCAGCCGGCCGGCGTCCCGGGCGACCAGCACCAGCTGCCAACCGTCGGCCGCCAGACGTCGGGCGAAGGCAGCGCCGATGCCGGCCGTGGCGCCGGTGATCAGGGCCCGTCGCTCAGCGGTCGTGGGATCGAGCGTCACGGGCAGGTCCTCACCTGGGCGGGTACGGGGGCGCGGCGGACGCCGGCGGGGGCTGGTGCGGTGCGGGTGGAAACGCCTGTGGGGCGGACGGCATGGTGGGTGACGTGGGGCGGTGTCGACCGAACCAGGCGTTCGCCGCCGGCAGGGTCAGCAGCGTTGCTACCACAAGGTAACCGAGGGCCTGCCCGACCGAAAGCCCGGCGTTGAGCGGGATCCACCAGGACGGGTACGCGTCCGAGATGAGGCCGAGCAGCTCGGCGGTGGCCCGCTCGTCGGCGCCCAGCCGCAGCGGCGCGGCCCGCTCGCCGACGAGCACCGCCACGCTGCAGCATCCCGCGAGCAGCCCGAGCCCGCAGACCACCCAGGTGGCCACCCGTACGCCCCGCCGGCCCGTCAGCAGCCCGAGGGCCAGGCCGGCGAGCACGGGCGCGGAGAGGGCCGCCACCACCGCGGTCAGCGCCGCCGACGCGCGCAGCAGGGTCACCACGTCGTCGATCTGCTGCGGGGTCGCCGACGTGTCCCGAGCGGCAGCCCGGAACGCGTCCACGGTCCGGCCCAGCACCGCCAGGTCCACGACGGTGTACGCGAGCGCGGCCACCGCCATCACCAGCAGCACGGCCGAGGCCAGCAGGACCACGGCGGGCCGGCGGGGCGGTGCCGGTTCGGGGTACGACACGACGGATCCCTCCGGTAGGCGTCGGGTTGCAACCTACTCGGAGGGATCGTCGGCGTCGTGCTTATCCAGCGGTCAACTGGTCGACGGCGGGGTCGGGCCGGGGCGGTCCGCCGGCGGCGTGTCGTCCGGCCGGTCGGTGCCGGACGGCGGCTGCTCCGACCCGGGTGCCTGGCCCGGCGTCGACGGGTAGCCCGGCTCGCCACTGGGCGGGTAACCCGGCTCGCCACTGGACGGATGGGCCGGCTGGCCGGGCGCCGCCGGGTAACCGGGCTGGCCGGGAGCCTGCGGGTAGCCGGGCTGGCCGGATGCCTGCGGGTAGCCCGGGTAGCTGGTGCCGGGGGTCGGGGGCTCCCAGGCCGCGGCGGGCTTGCGGAAGAACTCGTTCGACTTCGGCAGTGCCAGCAGGATGAGCGCCGCGAGCAGCGCGAGCAGGCTGATCACGCCGAGCGTGATGCTGACCGGGGCGATCCAGGACGGCAGCGCCTCCTCGAGGCGGCGCTGGACCTCTTCGCTGCTCGGCATGTCGCCGCTGGTGTTCCCACCGGTGGTGAAGCTGCCGCCGCCCGCGCCGTTGAGCACGGTGCCACCCGTGCAGCAGACCATGATGCCGCCGACGATCCAGGTGGTGATGCGCGAACCGTTGCTACCACGGTTGTTGAAGATGGCCAGCACGGCCAGCACGACCGCGAGCAGGAGCACGAGGATGCCGGCGCCGAGGGCGAACGCGAAGACGAAGTTCGCCACCTGGTCCGCGCCCTCGGCCGTACTGGTCGAGTAGACGTCGCGGAGCACGTCCCGGGTCTTGCCGATGGTGGAGAGGGTGACAATGAGACTGATCACCTGGCACGCCAGGAACAGGTAGAGCAGATAGCTGGAAATCGTCACGGTGGATGGCCGCTGGCGGGCCGGCGTGCTCTGGGAATCGACCACGATTCTCCTTCCCTAGATCGGGCCCACACCGTATCGGCAACCGGCCAGTCCGGCATGCCGTGCCGAAGGCGGCGGGCGCGTCGGGTCGCTCAGCGCCCGTCGCCGGTGGGTCGGATCGCCAGATCGGCGGGGTCGAGCAGGTCGCCGCGGGCGACCCGCCAGCCCTCTTCGCCGTACGCCTCGAAGGAGAGCCGGGCGTTCGGGCCCGACTGGTAGTCGTGGTAGCGCATGGTCCCGGCCGAGGGCAGGCCGGTCTCGCCGGTGGCGGTGTAGCGGGCCTGCCCGGTCTCGGCCCAGGTGTAGCGCAGCCCGCCGAGGTCGATGGTCGGGGCGCCGGGGGTGACGGTCGCGCCGGGTTGGGCGGTCCAGAGCACAAGTTCCAGCTCGGGGTCGCCGTCGCCTTCGACGGAGAGCCGGTGTGGCGTGCCGGAGGCGTCGTCGAGGAGGTGCTGCACCCAGCTCCAGTCCCCCTCGACCAGGCGGATGGTGCCGCTCACGACGTACTCCCGCTGGCCGATCCGCACGCGATCACCCGGCGCCAGTCGGTTGGCGCCGTCGAGGGTGGGTCGGGCGGCCGGTGGCACCCCGGTGGGCCGGGCCGCGGCCCGCCGCCGGGCTCGCACGACGATCACGAGCACGACCACGATGAGTACGACCACCGCCGCCACCAGGTACGCCTGCGACCCGTCCACCGACCACCTCCCCAGGTACGTCGGCGCAGACGGTAACAACCTCGCGCACCGAAATGAGTCGCGTCGTGACCGAAAGCTCAGCTACCGACGGCAGCCGGGGTGTCGCCGGCCGTGGTCATTGTGGATGCCTGGGTTCGCGCCACTCCGCCGTGCCGGATGGGCCGGGTTGCACGACCCGGGCGGGTCACGCCGCCGCGAGTCGCTGGGTGGCGTAGTCGCCGAGGGTGGAGCGCCCCATGACGCACCCGACGAAGGTGGTGAACTCGGTGGGGTCGTCCCGCAGCGACGTCCACGCCGCTCGGGCCGCCGCCGGGTCGACGCGCTCCAGCAGCGTCGCCGCGTACGCCCGACCGGCGGGTGACCCCTTGGCGAGCAGCCGGTCGAGCTGCCGGCGTACCTCCTCGGGGTGGTCGTCGAGCGCGGCCTCGACGCGCTGGTACGCCTCGGTCACCGGCAGGGTCGCGCCGGCGATCCCCACCCCACCGAAGGCAAGCGTGTCGGCGGCGACCAGCTCGTCCACCGCCGCACCGAGTTCGCGCTCCCAAGCCTTACGCATCCCGAACATGCCCCAACCCTTTCCCTCCCCGCCCACCTCTCACCCTGTTGATCAAGAGGTTTGCGTCATGAGAAGACGTTCCGATGACGCAAACCTCTTGATCACCGTGATCAGGGCGGGGTCAGGCTGGGGTTACCGTGAGCGTGTTGGCGGCGGGGGTGAGGTCCACCTTTACCGTGTTGCCGTCTCGGATCGATCCGCTCAGCAGGGCCTTGGCCAACTGGTCGCCGATGGCGGTCTGGACCAGGCGGCGCAGCGGGCGGGCACCGTAGATCGGGTCGTAGCCGTGCTCCGCCAGCCACTGACGCGCGGAATCGGTGATCTCCAGGCCGAGCCGCCGGTCGGCCAACCGCCGCCGCATCCGGTCGAGCTGGATGTCCACGATGGAGCGCAGATCGTCCCCGCGCAGCGCGGCGAAGACCACGATGTCGTCCAGCCGGTTGAGGAACTCCGGCTTGAAGTGCGACCGGACCACTGCCAGGACGCCCTCCCGGCGCTGCTCCTCGGCCAGCGTCAGATCGCTGATCACCGACGACCCGAGGTTGGAGGTGAGGATCAGGATCGCGTTGCGGAAGTCCACCGTGCGGCCCTGACCATCGGTGAGCCGACCGTCGTCGAGCACCTGGAGCAGCACGTCGAAGACGTCGGGGTGGGCCTTCTCCACCTCGTCCAGCAGGATCACCGAGTACGGCCGGCGGCGCACCGCCTCGGTAAGCTGCCCGCCCTCCTCGTAGCCCACGTAACCGGGCGGGGCACCGACCAGGCGGGCCACCGAGTGCTTCTCGCCGTACTCGCTCATGTCGATGCGGACCATCGCCCGCTCGTCGTCGAAGAGGAACTCGGCGAGCGCCTTGGCCAGCTCCGTCTTGCCGACACCTGTCGGGCCGAGGAAGAGGAAGCTGCCCGTCGGGCGGTCCGGGTCGGCGACACCGGCCCGTGCCCGGCGTACGGCGTCGGACACCGCGCCCACGGCCTCGGCCTGGCCGACCACCCGGCCGCCCAGCGACTCCTCCATCCGCAGCAGCTTCGCCGTTTCGCCTTCGAGCAGGCGACCGGCCGGAATGCCGGTCCACGAGGCGACCACCGCGGCGATGTCGTCCGCGCCGACCTCCTCCTTGAGCATCGCGCCGTCGGCCTGGAGCTGGGCCAGCTCCTCCTCGGCCTGCTTCAGCTCGACCTTCAGGGCGGGGATCCGGCCGTAGCGCAGCTCGGCGGCACGCTCCAGCTCCCCGTCCCGCTCGGCCCGCTCGGCCTCGCCGCCCAGGCGCTCCAACTCCTCCTTGGCTGTGGAGAGCTTGGTGATGTGGCTCTTCTCGGTCTGCCAGCGCTCGGAGAGCACGGTGAGCTGCTCGCGCTTGTCGGCCAACTCCTGGCGCAGCCGCGCCAGGCGCTCGGCGGACGCGGCGTCCGGCTCCTTGGCCAGCGCCATCTCCTCGATCTCCAGCCGGCGGACCGCCCGCTCGATCTCGTCCACCTCGACCGGGCGGGAGTCGATCTCCATCCGCAGCCGGGACGCGGACTCGTCGACCAGGTCGATCGCCTTGTCCGGCAGGAACCGGTCGGTGATGTACCGGTCGGAGAGCGTCGCGGCGGCGACCAGCGCGGCGTCGGTGATCCGGACGCCGTGGTGCACCTCGTAGCGCTCCTTGAGCCCACGCAGGATGCCGATGGTGTCCTCGATCGTCGGCTCGCCGACCAGCACCGGCTGGAAGCGCCGCTCCAGCGCCGGGTCCTTCTCGATGTGCTCGCGGTACTCGTCCAGCGTGGTGGCGCCGACCATCCGCAGCTCACCGCGGGCCAGCATCGGCTTGAGCATGTTGCCGGCGTCCATCGAACCTTCGCCCTTGCCGGCGCCGACGACCGTGTGCAACTCGTCGAGGAACGTGATGACCTGCCCGTTGGAGTTCTTGATCTCCTCCAGGACGGACTTCAGCCGCTCCTCGAACTGGCCGCGGTACTGCGCGCCGGCGACCATCGCGCCGAGGTCCAGCGAGACCAGCTTCTTGTCGCGCAGCGACTCGGGGACGTCGCCGGCCACGATCCGCTGGGCGAGGCCCTCGACGATGGCGGTCTTGCCGACACCGGGCTCGCCGATCAGCACCGGGTTGTTCTTCGTACGCCGGGAGAGCACCTGGATGACGCGGCGGATCTCGGAGTCCCGGCCGATCACCGGATCGATCTTGCCGTCGCGAGCGCTGGCGGTCAGGTCGACGCCGTACTTCGTGAGCGCCTGGTAGGTCTGCTCCGGGTCGGCGGTGGTGACCCGCCGGTCTCCGCCCCGGACGGTCGGGAAGGCGGCGACCAGGGCTTCCTCGGTGGCGCCGGCCGACTTCAGCGAGTCGGACACCGCGCCGCCCACCCGGGCCAGGCCGGCGAGCAGGTGCTCGGTGGAGGTGTACTCGTCGCCCAGCGGCCGGGCGATCTGCTCGGCGGCGCCGATGGCGTTGACGAATTCCCGGGCCAGGGTGGGCTCGGCGAGGCTGGAGCCCCGCGCGGCCGGCAGGGCGTCGACCGCCCGCTGGGCGGCCCGGCGCAGCTCGGCCGGGTCGGCCCCGACGGCGCGCAGCAGGCCGGCGGCGGTCGAGCCGTCGGTGTCCAGCAGGGACAGCAGGAGGTGCCAGGGCTCGACTGTGGCGTGGCCACGCTGGTTGGCCAGCGCGACGGCGCCGGTGATGGCTTCGCGGCTCTTGGTGGTCAGTTTCTCGGTGTTCATGGGCTCCCCCGGATCGGCGTTGTCCACTGGGTTGGACACAACCAGAGTTGAGCGTATTCCGCTCAACCTTACCGCTGTGACGGCCGTCACTCCCGGAGCCGCCACCGCCAGTCGAACTCCCCGGCCGCCGGGGGCGGGCCGGGCAGCGGGTCGGAGTCCGGCGTCGTCGAAAGGCCGCCGATCAGCACCGCGAGCTGCCGGCGGCGCAGCTGGGCGGTCCGCTCCGCATCGGGTACGCGCACCGCCGCGCACGCCTCCAGCACCAGCCCCAGGTCCTGTACGACCACGTCGGGCCGCAGTCGCCCACTGGCGTGCGCCCGCTCGACGAGGGCGGTTGCCAGCTCGCCGGCGCGCAGCGCGTCCCGACCCATCTCCTCGGTCGGCGTGAAGGTGCCGGCCAGGTGGACGGTGAGCGAGTGCACGTCGGCGTCGACCACAGCGGCGAGGAACCCGGCGAACGCGGTCCAGTCGTCCGGCTCGGCGAGCGCCTCCTCGGCCACGGCGATGTAGCGGCGCAACCCGTCGTGACAGAGCTGGCGCAGCAGGGCCTCCTTGCCCGCGTACCGCCGATAGAGCGCGCTGATGCCGACGCCCGCGCGGTCCGCGACGGCGGCGATCGGCGCCTTCGGGTCGTCGAGGAAGACCGCGCGGGCGGCTTCGAGGATCACCTCGTCGTTGCGGGCGGCCTGGGCACGGCGACCGGCCAGGGCCTTGGGGGGCGTCGTCGACATGACCAGAGGATAGCAGTGGAACGGATCGTTCCGGTCTGCTACTGTCGTTGCAGAACGAAACATTCCGTTCCGAAGGAGTTCGAGATGACCGGCACCGCGATCCGTCCGTTCCGCGTCGAGATCCCGCAGAGCGCCCTCGACGACCTGGCCGCCCGCCTGGGTCGCACGAACTGGCCGGCCGAGCTGCCCGGCGCCGGCGACGCGTACGGGATGAGCGCCGGCCGGGTGCGCGCGCTCGCCGACAGGTGGCGGGACGGGTTCGACTGGCGGGCCGTCGAGGCCCGGCTGAACGCCCACCCGCAGTTCGTCACGGAGATCGACGGTGAGCAGATCCACTTCCTGCACGTCCGGTCGTCCCGGCCGGACGCCACCGCCCTGGTGCTCACCCACGGCTGGCCGGGCTCGGTGCTGGAATACCTGGACGTGATCGGCCCGCTCACCGAGCCGACCGACCCGGCCGCGCCGGCCTTCCACCTGGTCATCCCGTCGCTGCCCGGCTACGGCTTCTCCGGCCCCACCCGCAGCGCCGGCTGGAACCGCTTCCGCACGGCCCGCGCGTGGGCCGAGCTGATGAACCGCCTGGGGTACGACAGCTACGGCGCGGTCGGCAACGACGCCGGCTCGATGATCGCGCCGGAGCTGGGCCGCATCGACACCGAGCACGTCCTCGGCGTGCACGTCACCCAACTCTTCTCGTTCCCGTCCGGCGACCCGGCCGAGTTCGCCGGGCTGTCCGAGGCGGACCAGGCGGCGCTCGGACACCTCCAGTGGTTCTACGAGAACAAGTTCTCCTTCAACCAGGTGCACAGCCAGCAGCCGCAGACCCTGGCGTACGGACTGGCCGACTCGCCCGTCGGGCTGCTCGCCTGGAACGCGCAACTCTTCGACGAGAGCCTGGACGACGACTTCGTCCTAGCCAACGTGGCGCTCTACTGGTTCACCGGCACTGCCGCCTCGGCCATCCGCTTCTACTGGGAGGACGCGCACGCCGGTCAGCAGCCGTCCGAGCCGACCACGACACCGACGGCGCTGGCCATGTTCCCCGGCGACTTCCAGTCCATCCGCCGCTTCGCCGAACGGGACCACGCGAACATCGTCCGCTGGACGGCGTACGAGAGTGACGTCGATGGACGCGGCGACGTCGGCGGTCACTACGCCGCTCACCAGGCCACCGGCGTGCTGGTCGGTGACATCCGCGAGTTCTTCGCCAGCCTCCGCTGACCAGGCCCGTGCCGCCAGTGCCCGCCCGTCTCCGGGGCGGGCGCTGGCGCGTGCACGGCCGGTAGATCGACACGTCTTCCTGGAAACCGGGGCATCCGGGCCCCCGGACACCCCGATATCGCCGAAACCGAGTCGATCAACTCCGGCAGTGGCCGCCGTCAGCCGCCGGCCCGGCGGGGGAGGCGGGCGGTGCAGGGCGTCTCGTGGTCAGCCCGGAGCACGCAGCGACGACCACCATCCAGCCGCCGGTCGCAGAAGACCCAGTGCCGAACCCCTTGATCGTCCTCGGTGGAGACCGTGATCCCGCCGAGGTCGATCCGAGCGAGGAAGGCCAGCGAGCGTCCGGCCGTCCGACCCAGCATCTTGGCCCGCGCCAGATCGGGCGCCGAGATCGGCAGGTGGATGACGAACCGCCCGGTCATCAGCGTCGTACCAGGTCAGGCATGAGCGTCGTCCTCCTCGCAGGGATCGCTGGCACGGCCGGTCACCCGAGGGGAGCGCACGGCCGTGCCAGCGGTGACACGGACGACCCGGCCGAGGAGGCCGGTTGCCTACCAGGCTTTCCGCTCCCGAGCGTCCGTGAGGTCAACATACAATGCAAAGCATTGTAGGACAAGCAGTGACCATGCTTAGCACGCAAAGTGTTGGCCTACCGGTCGAGCGCATGGGAGGATCTTGGGGCCTACCAGGAGTTGCCCGATGCCCCGAATTTCCGACCGTCAGCGCATCGCACAGGACATCCGCGACAAGATCAGCTCGGGCGAATACTCGCCCGGTGACAAGTTGCCCTCGCTGCGCGAGATGACCGCGCACTACGGCGTGTCCGCCGAGCCCGTCCGGTCGGCCCTGCTGATCCTGCAGGCCGAAGGCCTGATCGAGGGACACCAGGGCAAGGGCACCTACGTCACCGACCCCAAGTAGATCGACACGGGATCGCTGATCCCGGGGTGTCCCGCCGCCGGGGATACCGCGATATCGGCGATCTCGTGTTGATCAAGGGCGCCGGGCGGAACCTTCCAAGATCTGTGTGCCGTTCACCTCGCGGTAGCCTGGGCGGGTGCGAGTACGTGTCGAGCAGACCGCCTTACCGGGGATCGGGGTACGCCACGATCTGGTGACGGAGTCCGGACGCCGCCTGGGCGTGGTCTCCCACCGCAATGGCCGCCGTGATCTTGTCTTCTACGACCCGGATGATCCCGACTCCTGCCAGGCGGACATCCCGCTGACCGACGACGAGGCGGAGGCGCTGGCCGACATCCTCGGCGCGTCGCTGATGCTCGGTCAGCTGTCCGGGCTGCGCGAGCAGGCTGCCGGTCTGCTCACCGAGCAGATCGCCATCCCGGCCGGTTCGCGGTACGTCAACCGGATGCTCGGTGACACCAAGGCTCGCACCCGCACCAGCGCCTCGATCGTGGCGGTGCTGCGCGACGGCAATGTGAACGTGTCGCCCGAGCCATCCTTCCGCTTCGCGGCCGGTGACGTGGTGGTCGTCGTGGGGACCCGTCAGGGTCTCGACGGCGTGTCCGCCATCCTCGCCGACAGTGACCCGGACGGCTGAGGCGGATGCACGAATCCACCACACTGCTCGTCGAAGTCGGCGCGCTGCTGCTGCTGCTCGGGCTCCTCGGCCGACTCAGCCGCCGGGTCGGCCTCTCGCCCATCCCCCTCTACCTGCTCGCCGGGCTCGCCTTCGGGCACGGCGGGCTGCTTCCGCTCGCCGCCAGCGAGGAGTTCTTCGCGGTCGGCGCCGAGATCGGCGTCATCCTGCTGCTGGTGATGCTCGGCCTGGAGTACTCGGCCAACGAGCTCGTCGGCAACCTCCGCTCGGCGGCACCGGCCGGTCTGATCGACGGGGTCCTCAACGCGTTACCCGGCGCCATCTTCGCCCTGCTGCTCGGCTGGGACTGGGTGGCCGCCCTGGTGCTCGGCGGCATCACCTGGGTCTCCTCCTCGGGGGTGATCGCCAAGGTCCTCGCCGACCTCGGCCGCCTCGGTAACCGGGAGACCCCGGTGATCCTCTCGGTCCTAGTGATCGAAGACCTGGCGATGGCGCTCTACCTGCCGCTGGTCACCGCCGTACTGGCCGGCACCGGCCTGCTCGGCGGCGGCATCGCGCTCACCGTCGCGGTGGCCACGGTGCTGATCGTGCTGGTGGTCGCCATCCGGTACGGCCACCTCATCTCGTCCGCCCTGTCGGCGAAGGACCCGGAGGCGCTGCTGCTCGGCGTACTCGGCCTGACCCTGCTGATCGCTGGCATCGCTGCGAAGCTGCAGGTGTCGGCGGCGGTCGGCGCGTTCCTGGTCGGCATCGCGCTCTCCGGTCCGGTGGCCCACCACGCCACCGAACTGCTCTCGCCACTGCGGGATCTGTTCGCCGCGGTGTTCTTCGTCTTCTTCGGTCTGGTCACCGACCCACGGGAGATCCCGCCGGTGCTGCTGCCGGCGCTCGCGCTGGCCGTGGTCACCATGGCGACGAAGACGCTTACCGGCTACCTCGCGGCCCGCCGCGTCGGCATCGCCGAACCCGGTCGCTGGCGAGCCGGACTGGCCCTCGTACCCCGAGGAGAGTTCTCGATCGTCATCGCCGGGCTCGCGGTGGCGGCCGGTAGCGTCGAGCCGCGGTTGGCCGCGCTCGCCGCGACGTACGTCCTGATCACCGTGGTGACCGGGCCGATCCTGGCTCGACTGCCCGACTTCCCGTGGTTCAAGCGGTGGTTGCGCAACCGCGCGGCGGCCCAGCGGCGGGAGCCGGTGCCGGTCCACGACTGACGCTCAGCGCCGCCGCCGCGCCCCGGTGGGCGCGGTGGCGGCGCTGGCCAGGACACCCGAACGGCCGTTCGGGGCCGGGCCGGCCGGCGGATGCCGAATTGCTCCCTGCGGGTACTACCGCAGCACCCGGCGGCGGGTTACCGTTTCGCCCCAGCAGCCACGGTCCGCAGGCAGCGTTGCCAGACGCGGGCGAGAGCGGAAGGTTGGCCGGTGAGCGTGCAGGAGTCGACGTTCCACGGCTTTGCCAACCCCGTCGATCCGACGCCGGCGGAGTTGCGAGCCTGGGCGTACCAGCCCGATTCGGTGCCGTTGTCCTCCATGCCACCCGACTGGGACCTCCTGGTCTCCGGCGACCGCCTGGTGCTGACGCTCTTCGAGCTGGCGATGGACCCGACCTGCCCCGCGCGGCGCTTCGCGCTGCACTGCCTCTACATCTACGCCGCGGACGGCATCCGGACGAACTTCCGGGCCCATCCCAAGCGCCGCTTCCGCAAGCTGGTCGAGCAGGCCGAGCGCGACGGCGACGAGCTGATGAGGATCTGGGCGCACAACGGCCGCGTCCTGCTGGCCCGGCCGGATCTCTTCGTCTACCGGGACTGGTGCGAGGGCGGCCTGGTCCGCGAGAACCGCCGCCTCGGCTGAGGCCGCGTCCCGGCTAAGCAAGCAAGCAGAGGCGAACGGGCCGGGACCCCCCGTGGGTCCCGGCCCGCACGTCGGTTACCGGATCAGTCCTGCTTGCGCTCGGTCTCGGCTCGGCGGTGGTCGCCGTCGGACTGCTCGGCGAACCGCCCCTCGCTGATGCGGTCCCGGAAACTGCCCTCGGTCACCTTGTCGAACTTCTCCCGGACGGTGTCGGCCAGGTCTTCCAGCCGGTCCTCCGTCTGCTGGGCCACTTTCTTCGCCGGTTCCGTCATCGCTCCCCCAACCGCGCCGATAGGCCCGAATTAAGGCGATAGGACCCGTATCGACAGGCTAACGGAAACGGCCTGGCCCGCGCCGGAAATTCCGGCACGGACCAGGCCGAGAAGCAGGTTCAGCGGTCGGGTGTACGGCGGGGACGCCAGACCACCAGCGCGGTGGACGTGCGGTTGGTCGGTACCAGATCCTGGCCCGGGAAGCGGGCCAGCGACTCCAGCTCGGCCACCCGGCGGTACGCGGCGTCCAGCTCCGCCTCCAGCCGTGCGACCCGCTGCTGCGCCTGCTCCAGCAACCGCTCCAGCCCGATGATCCGCTTGACGCCGGCCAGGTTGATCCCGTCGTCCTGGCTGAGCCGCTGCACCTCGCGCAGCAGCACCACGTCCCGGACGCTGTACCGACGGCCACCGCCGGCAGCCCGGCCGGGCTGCACCAGCCCCAACCGGTCGTACTGGCGCAGCGTCTGCGGGTGCATCCCCGCCATCCGTGCCGCCACCGAGATCATGAGCACCTTGGCCTCGTAGGCAGGGTCACCCGAACCGAGGAACTCGCCCGACATCCCGCTCACCTCCGCGTCCATCCCACCGGACTAACCGACCCGACGCACCCGGGCGTCGAGATGTTCCCGCGCCGCCGGCGGGCTCTGCTCGGCGAACGCCTCCAGCGCCGCCCGCGCCTCGTCCGACAGCCGGGCCGGCACCACCACGTCCAGGGTGACCAGCAGATCACCCGCCTGCCCGTCGCGGCGGACCACACCCTTGCCCCGGGCCCGCAGCACCCGCCCGCTGGGCGTGCCGGGCGGAACCCGCAGCGTCACCGCGCCGTCGAGCGTGGGCACCCGCAGGTCCGTGCCGAGCACGGCCTCCGCGAAGGTCACCGGCACGGTCAACGTCAGATCATCTCCGGTACGCCCGAACAGCTCGTCCGGCCGGACCTTGACGTGTACGAAGAGGTCGCCGGCCGGGCCACCACGCTCACCGGGCTCACCGCGCCCGGCCAGCCTGATGCGCTGCCCGTCGGCCACACCGGCCGGGAAGCGCACGTTCATCGTGCGGGTCTTGGTGACCCCGCCGCTGCCGTGGCACTCCGGGCACTTCTCCTCCACCACGGTGCCGACGCCCTGGCAGTTACCGCACGGCTCGGAGAAGCTGAACGACCCCTGGTTGCGGGTCGTGACCCCGGCCCCGTGACAGACCGGGCAGGTACGCGGCTGGGTGCCGGGCTTGGCGCCGTTGCCGTGGCAGGTGTCGCAGACACCGGGGGCGCGCAACGTCAGCGGCAGGGTCACCCCGCGCACCGCGTCGCCGAAGTCCAGAGCCACCTCGGTCTCCACGTCCCGGCCGCGCGCGGGCCCACGCGGAGCGGCCTGCCCACCGGCCTGCCCGCCCGAGAAGATCGAGCTGAACAGGTCCTGGAAGCCGGCCCCGCCGAAGCGGCGGTCACCACCACCGCCGGCACCACCACCGAACAGGTCGGAAACGTCGAACGGCACCCCGCCCGGCTGGCCGCCCGCCCGGGCGTTACGCCGGAACGCGCCGGAACTGAACAGCGACCGCATCTCGTCGTACTCCCGGCGACGGCCGGCGTCCGACAGCACGTTGTACGCCTCGGACACGGCCTTGAACCGCTCCTCGGCCTTCGGGTCGCCCGGATTGTGGTCCGGGTGCGATTCCCGGGCCAGCTTGCGGTACGCCTTCTTGATGTCATCCGCGGAGGCGGCCTTGTCCACGCCGAGCACGGCGTAGAAGTCCTTCTCGAGCCAGTCCTTCGAACTCACCGGTCCACCACCCCCTTCCGACAGTCGTGGCCCGGCCGTCCCGTCCACCGCGGTGCGGGGGACGGGACGGCCCGGTCACTGTCTCGCACTATTCCGGATCCGCGACCGCGACCAGCGCGGGGCGCAGCAGCCGCTCACCGAGCTGGTAGCCGCGCCGCATGACCTGCACGCAGGTCGGCTCGCTGACCTCGGCCGAGGTCTGGTGCGCGACCGCCTCGTGCCGGGTCGGGTCGAACGGGTCGCCCTGCTCGCCGAAGGCGTTCAGGCCGAACTTGCCCAGCGCGGTGGTGAGCTGTTCCGCCACCGTTCCGAACGGCCCGACCAGGTCGCCGTGTTCCCGAGCCCGGTCCAGGTCGTCGAGGATCGGCAGCAGCGCGGCCAGCACCGAGCCGGTCGCCTGCTCCTGCACCAGGGCACGGTCCCGGTCGACCCGCTTGCGGTAGTTGGCGTACTCCGCCGACACCCGCTGGAGGTCCCTGGTCCGCTCGTCCAGCTCGGCCCGGAGCGCCTCCAGTTCGGCGCCGAGCGACGTGCCGACCCCGCCGCCGTCGACCGGCTGCGCCGGGGCGTCCACCACCGGCGGGCCGGACGGCTCCGGCCCGTCGGTGGCGTTGACCTCGACCTCGATCTCGTCGACCACGATCTCGGCGTCCTCGACCAGGCCCTCGGCCGGTACGTCGCTGCCCGCGTCCGCGGCGGTGCCCTCCGGCTCCGACGTGTCGGTGAGCTTGCGGTTGTTGCGGATGACGACCCGCTCCCCGTCGCCGGTGGTCGGCTCCGTGGGCGCGGAGCCACCCGGCGTCGACCCGGTGTCGCCCGGGTCGGCGGCTCGTGGCTTCTGCGTCATGCGGCTACCTCATCCCTTCGCCGTGGATACGTGTCGGAGGCCGTTGGTCACTTCTTGCCGTCCTCGTCCACGATCTCCGCGTCGACCACGTCGTCGGCGCCACCGGTGGCGCCGGCCTGCGGACCGGTCG
Source organism: Micromonospora sp. NPDC049114 (assembly GCF_040648635.1). Lineage (NCBI taxonomy): Bacteria > Bacillati > Actinomycetota > Actinomycetes > Micromonosporales > Micromonosporaceae > Micromonospora > Micromonospora sp. NPDC049114. The sequence goes on from NZ_JBEZEA010000001.1 coordinate 1,351,284, forward strand.
CACCTGCCGCACCCGGGCCGGCCTCGCCACCCGGCTGCTGGCCCTGCTCGGCCTGCTGGGAGTAGAGCAGCGAACCAGCCTGCTGGGAGACCTGCGCCAGCTTCTCGTGGGCGGTCTTGATCTTCTCGATGTCCTGACCGCCGAGGGCGCCCCGCAGCTCACCGAGCGCCTCGTTGAGCTGCTCCCGGTTCTCGCTGGGCAGCTTGTCGCCGCTCTCGGCGAGGAACTTCTCGGTCTGCCACTGGAGCGCCTCGGCCACGTTGCGGGTCTCGGCGTCGTCGCGGCGGCGCTTGTCCTCCTCCGCGTGCTCCTCGGCGTCCCGGCGCATCCGCTCGATGTCGTCCTTCGGCAGCGACGAGCCGCCGGTGATCGTCATCTTCTGTTCCTTGCCGGTGCCGAGGTCCTTGGCGTGCACGTTGACGATGCCGTTGGCGTCGATGTCGAAGGCGACCTCGATCTGCGGCACGCCGCGCGGCGCCGGCGGGAGGCCGGTCAGCTCGAAGGTGCCGAGCTTCTTGTTGTACGCCGCGATCTCCCGCTCACCCTGGAACACCTGGATCAGCACCGACGGCTGGTTGTCGTCCGCCGTGGTGAAGACCTCGGAGCGCTTGGTCGGGATGGTGGTGTTGCGCTCGATGAGCTTGGTGAAGATGCCGCCCTTGGTCTCGATGCCCAGGCTCAGCGGGGTCACGTCGAGCAGCAGGACGTCCTTGACCTCACCCTTGAGCACACCGGCCTGGAGGGCGGCGCCGACGGCGACGACCTCGTCCGGGTTGACGCCCTTGTTGGGGTCGCGGCCGGTGAGCTGCTTGACCAGGTCGGTCACGGCGGGCATCCGGGTGGAACCACCGACGAGGATGACGTGCTCGACGTCCGAGATCTTGATCCCGGCGTCCTTCACGGCCTGCTCGAACGGGCCCTTGCAGCGGTCCAGCAGGTCCTGCGTCATCCGCTGGAACTCGGCGCGGCTCAGCGTCACGTCGAGGTGCAGCGGGCCGGCCGCGCCGGCGGTGATGTACGGCAGGTTGATGTTGGTCGTGGTGGCCGCGGACAGCTCGATCTTGGCCTTCTCGGCGGCCTCACGGAGGCGCTGGAGGGCCATCTTGTCCTGGCCCAGGTCGATGCCGTGCTCGCCGCGGAACGTCTTGACCAGGTGGTCGATGATCCGCTGGTCCCAGTCGTCGCCACCGAGGTGGTTGTCACCGCTTGTCGACTTGACCTCGATGACGCCCTCGGCGAGCTCCAGCAGCGACACGTCGAAGGTGCCGCCGCCGAGGTCGAAGACCAGGACGGTCTGCTCCTTGGAACCCTTGTCCAGCCCGTACGCCAGGGCGGCCGCGGTCGGCTCGTTGACGATCCGCAGCACGTTGAAGCCGGCGATCTCACCGGCCTCCTTGGTGGCCTGGCGCTGGCTGTCGTTGAAGTAGGCCGGGACGGTGATCACCGCGTCGGTGATCTGCTCGCCCAGGTACGCCTCGGCGTCCCGCTTGAGCTTCATCAGCGTCCGGGCCGAGATCTCCTGCGGGGTGTACTTCTTGCCGTCGATGTCGACGGACCAGTTCGTGCCGACCTCGCGCTTGACCGAACGGATCGTCCGGTCCGGGTTGGTCACCGCCTGGCGCTTGGCGACCTCACCGACGAGCACCTCGCCGTTGCGGGCGAACGCGACGATCGACGGGGTCGTCCGCGAGCCCTCAGCGTTGGCGATGACGGTGGGCTCACCGCCCTCGAGAACGCTGACGCAGGAGTTCGTCGTGCCGAGGTCGATACCGACCGCACGTGCCATCTTCGCTTCCTCGCTTCGTAAGGTTGTGCAGGTGGCGGGCACCGCCCGCGACTGCTCGGCGGGCGCCGCCCGCAGCGGACCCCACCACAAGTTGAGTGAACTTGACTCAATAGTGCCACGCGTTGGCGAATCGTCAAGTCGAGTTGAGCCGACCCGACGCAACCCAGCCGTTATTACCGTCCGGTTGTCTTCCCTTGCATCGGTCGGGCACGCTTTAGCGGTGACGACGCACGGCGATTCCGCCACCCGTTCCGGCGTGCCCGCCGTCGCAGCCCGCACCGGCCCGCCGGACGCCGCGGAGGAGCCGCCCGCCACCACCGGGGACGACAGCCTCCCCGGCGCGCTGTCGGGCCTGAGGGCCGCGATCGGCGCGACCCGCTATCCGCTAGCCCTGCCCTCCGCCAAGGCCGCCCGGCACGCCGCGAGCGCCCTCACCGACCAGCTCGACGACTACCTGCTGCCCCGGCTCGCCCGACTGGACGCCCCGCTGCTCGTGGTGGTCGGCGGCTCCACCGGCGCGGGCAAGTCGACCCTGGTCAACAGCCTGGTCAAGGCCCGGGTCAGCGCCGCAGGTGTGCTGCGGCCCACCACCCGCTCCCCGGTGCTCGTCTGCAACCCGGCCGACGCGTCCTGGTTCCGGCAGGGCGACCTGCTGCCCGGGCTGACCCGCACCACCGAGCCGAGCGACGATCCACGCTCCCTGCACCTGGTCACCGCCCCCGCCCTGCCGCCGGGTCTGGCCTTCCTCGACGCACCGGACATCGACTCCGTCGTCGACGCCAACCGGGCGCTCGCGAGCCAACTGCTCGCCGCCGCCGACCTCTGGCTCTTCGTCACCACCGCCGCCCGGTACGCCGACGCGGTGCCGTGGGAGCTGCTGCGCAGCGCGCGGGCCCGGGGCGCCGTGATCGCGATGGTGCTCGACCGGGTGCCCGCCGAGGCCAGCGACGAGATCGCCGCCCACCTGGCCGAGATGCTCGCCGCGCAGGATCTGGGCCGGGCGCCGCTGTTCGTCCTCCCGGAGACCTGGGTCGACGGTCAGGGGCTGCTGCCCGAGGGGGCCACCGCGCCGCTGGCCGACTGGTTCGCCCGGCTGGCCGCCGACGCCGACGCCCGCGCGGCGGTGGTCCGCCAGACCCTGGACGGCGCGCTGGCCGCCCTGCACCCCGCCGTCGAGGAGCTGGCCGACGCGGCCGACGAGCAGGTCACCGCCGCCGACGGGCTGGACGAACGGGTCCGGGCCGCGTACCGGGGAGCCGAGCGGACCGTCGAGCAGGGCCTGCAGGACGGTCGACTGCTCCGCGGTGAGGTCCTGGCCCGCTGGCAGGAGTTCGTCGGCACCGGCGAGTTCTTCCGCACGCTGGAGGCCCGCATCGGGCGACTCCGCGACCGGGTGGTGGCCGCCGTCACCGGTCGGCCCGCGCCGGCCGCCGAGCTGCGCAACGCCATCGAGTCGCAGCTCGTCACCCTGCTGCGGGGCGTCGCGTCCGAGGCCGCCGAATCCGCGTACACCGGGTGGAAGGCACACCCGGCGGGAGCGGACCTGCTGGAGCCGGGGCTCGCCCACCCGAGCGACGACCTGCCCGAACGCGCCGAACGGATGGTCCGCGACTGGCAACGCGGCGTGCTGGAGCTGGTCCGGGTCGAGGGCGGCGACAAGCGGTTCGTGGCCCGCACCGCCGCTTACGCAGTGAACGCCACCGGGCTGGCCGTGATGATCGCCGTGTTCGCCTCGACCGCCTTCATCCCCACCGGGCTGGAGTTGGCCACTGGGGCCGGCACGACTGTCGCCGCGCAGGCCGTCCTCCAGGCGATCTTCGGCGACCAGGCGGTGCGTACCCTCGCCGCCAAGGCCCGGGTCGACCTGGTGGCGCGGGTCCGGACGCTGCTGGACGCGGAGGCCGAGCGGTTCCTGGCCCGCACCGCCGAAGCCCGGCCCGCCGAGGCGGCCGGTGACGCGCTGCGCCGGGCCGCCGGACGGGTCGAGCTGGCCCGGCACCGCAGCGGCCTGGCCACCGGCGACGGCGCCCTGCCGGTCGGCGACGAGGAGGGTTCGCGGTGACCAACATCGCCGGCCGGGTACGCGAGGCGTTCCGCGGTGACCAGCGGGTCGACCCCGACGCGCTGATCGCCCGCCTGGACGCCGTACGCCGGTTCCTGACCGCCGTCGACGGCCTGCTGCCGGACGCCGAGCTGGTGCCCGCGCACACCCTCGTCGAGCGGGCCGGCACCCGGCTCGCGTTGTCCCGCGACCACACCGTGGTGGCCCTCGCCGGCGCCACCGGCAGTGGCAAGTCCAGCCTGTTCAATGCGCTGGCCCAGCTGGAACTCTCCCCGGTCGGGGTCCGCCGACCGACCACCGGCGTCACGCACGCGTGCGTGTGGGGGCCGCTGGAGGGCGCCAACCGGCTGCTCGACTGGACCGGGGTGCTGCCCCGGCATCGCTTCGTCCGGGAGAGCGCGCTCGACGGGGACGACGAGACGGCGCTGCACGGGCTGATCCTGCTCGACCTGCCCGACTTCGACTCGGTGCAGCGGTCCCACCGGCTGGAGGTGGACCGGCTGCTCGGCCTGGTCGACCAGGTGGTCTGGGTGGTCGACCCGCAGAAGTACGCCGACCGGGTCATCCACGACAGCTACCTGCGCGAGTTCCACCGGCACCGCGACGTCACACTCGTCGTGCTCAACCAGGCCGACCGGTTGCCCCCGGCCGAGCTGCCCCGCGTCCTGGACGACCTCCGCCGGCTGCTCGACACCGACGGGCTGACCGGCGTGCCACTGCTCGCCACCACCGCCATCGACCCGGCCGGGATGGTCGGGCTGCGCACCGCGCTGGAGCGTACGGTCGCCGAGCGGCAGGCCGCCCTGCGTCGACTGGCCGGCGACGTCGACACCGTGGTCGCCGGGCTGGACGAGCTGGTCGGCTCGGCCCGACCGGCGGGTGGCCCGGACGACGCGAGCGTCGCCGCGCTGAACCGGGCGCTGGCCGGCACGGCAGGTGTGCCGGCGGTGAGTGAGGCGGTGGAGCGGGCGTACCGGCATCGGGCCGGCGCGGCGACCGGCTGGCCTGTGGTGCGGGGCTGGCGCCGGCTCCGACCCGACCCGCTGCGCCGGCTGCACCTGCCCGGCCCGACCGGCGGCGGAGCCGACCCGGCGGAGAGCCTTGTCGCGGCGACCTCGGTGCCCGATCCGACGGCCGCCCAGCGCTCGGCGCTCGGCCTGGCGATCCGCGCGGTGGCTGACCGGGCCGCCAGCGGTCTGCCCGCGGCCTGGCCGACGGCGGTCACCTCCGCGGCCCGGTCCCGTCTCGACGACCTACCGGACGCGTTGGACGGCGCGATCGCCGGCACGGACCTCGGCCTGGACCGTCAGCCGGTGTGGTGGCGTGTCGTCGGGGGTGTGCAGTGGCTGGTCACCCTGGCCGCCCTCGTCGGCCTGGGCTGGCTGGCGCTCGGCTACGCGCTGCGGGCGCTCGGCCTGCCCGCGCTGGACAACCCGACTGTCGGGCAGGTGCCCATGCCGACCGTGCTGCTGCTCGGTGGCCTGCTGGCCGGGCTGCTGGTGGCGGCGCTGACCCGGCCGGTGGTGCGTTGGGCCGCTCAGCGGGCGCGGGCCCGCGCCCGGCAACGGCTGACGGTCCGGGTCGCCGAGGTCGGCGAGGAGTACGTGCTCGCCCCGGTGCGGATCGTGCTGGCCTCCTACGCGCAGGCACGCGACGCGCTGCGGGACGCCGCCCGCCGCTGACGCCTCTGCGTACGCCCCGACCGGCGTAGGGTCGAAGCATGGCCACGCCTCAGACCCCTTACGACGCGGTGCTGCACGCCGCACGCGACGTGACCAAGCTGGAGTCCGCCCTGGATGCCGAGATGCTCGGCAGCGCGCTGCTGGGCAGTGTCTACTCGATCGCGGAGACCGACCGCGACACCGCCGTGCGGGAGTTCGTCACCGGGTTCCTCGCCGCCACCGCCCGCCGCCGGATCGCGGCGGCGACCACCATCCGGCAGGTCTTCGCCACGCTCGTCCCGACCGCCGAGGGCTCCGAGCGGGTGCGTCCGGGCAGCCAGGCGCCCGCCTGGTCCGGGCAGCTCGGCCGGGTGCACCTCACCGGCAGCTGGGCGTACGGCGACGTGTACGGCGACCAGACCTCGTACCTCGCCACGTTCGCGTACGACGACGCGGCCGGTGGCCCGGAGCACGCCCTGGTGGCCCTGATCGACCACAACATCGGGATCACCAAGGACATCTTCGTCGGCGGGCCGGCGGAGCGGATCCTGGACCAGGTCCGGCAGATGTGCGCCGACGACGAGCTGACCTGGTTCCGCACCGAGGACCCGTCCCGGCTGCGGGGCGAGGTGGCCCGGCACCTCTCGGTCACCGACGACCTGACCGAGCTGCCCGGCGAGGGTTCGCTCGCCACCGACCGCGCGCTGGTCGGCGCCCGGCTGGCGCTGCTCCCCACGGCCGCCGACCCGACCGGCCCGGCGGAGGTAGAGCCGCTGTCCGCCGCCGAGCGCACCGACCTGGTCCGGCGGTTCCTGGCGGCGCCGGAGGCCGCCCGGTTCGGGCTCGACAGCGTCGACGGCCCGGAACTCGCCTCGCTGCACTTCTGCCTGAGCCTGCTGCTGGACCATTCGGCGAGCTTCCCGGACGCCGACCCGATGCGGTGGAGCCCGGCCGTGTCCGGGCTCTTCCTGCTCGACTGGGTGCACCGCCGTGCCGTGCTGGACATGGACGACGCGGCGATGCTGCCCCGGGTGCTGCGCGCCTGGGCCCGGTACGCGTCGCGGCAGCGCGGGCTGCCCGAGGCGGCCGCGACGCGCACCGACGAGGCGATCGAGGAGATGGTGCCGGAGTTCGCCCGGCTCTACTCGACCGGCGAGCGGCGCAGCCCGGCCACCGCCGCGGTCGCGCAACTGATGGCCGACGGCGTGGACCCGGACGACCCGGCCGCGCTGGACGCGTGGATCGAGGCGAACCGCCACCGCCTGGCCGACGACGGCGCCTGACGACCGTCGGGCGGGCGGCACCGCGCCGCCCGCCCGGCGACGGCGGCTCAGCGCAGCAGACCGAAGACGACGGCGGCGATGAGCGCGCCGAGCGCGCCGCCGGCGAGCACCTGCGCGACGGTGTGGTCCCGCAGGCGTACGCGGGACCAGCCGACCACGCCCAACAGCGGCGCGGCGACGAGGAACCCGCGCCCGAAGGTCAGCGCCAGGATGACCAGGGTGCCGGCGGAGACCGCCGAGTGGATCGACATCTTCCACCAGTGGCTCACCGACACGGCGACCACCAGGCCGACCAGCCCGGCCACCGCCAGCGCCAGCAACGGCCGGGGCGCACCGAGGACGACGAGCAGGGCGAGCCCGGCGGCGACCGAGCCGAGGCCGACCAGCAGCGGCACCCGGCGCTGCTCCCGACGGCCGATGTGGTGGTCCGTGAGCCGACCGCGGCGGACCCCGCCGACGATGTAGGCGAACGGGATGCCGGTGACGAAGAACGTCGCGAGCAGACCCCAGAGCAGACCGCGGGCACTGCCCCGGCTGCTGTGCCAGCTCACGGCGATCATCAGCAGCGACACCAGCACTGCCGGGGCGGTCAGCTCGGTGACCAGTCGGGCGACCCGCAGCCCCGGACCGGGCCGGACGGCGACCGGGCGGGGTTCCACACCGCCGCCCACGCCACCCCCTCCGGTACGCGCCTACCGCCGACCACCGCCTGCTCGTCACCGTACCGCCGGGGTGAGCCAGGGAGGCGCGGGACCACCACGACCGGTCGCCGCTCACCGTGATGATCAAGAAGTTTGCGTCACCGCGACCCCGATTCCTGACCCGAACCTCTTGATCACCGAGGCCCGGCGGCCAGAACCGGGGCGGCCGGGGCGCTGTGCGGTGGTGACGGCGTGGGCGCGGTGGTGGGCTCGGGCGGGCTCGGCGTCGCCCGTGGTGCGGCGGGGCTTGCCGGCGCGGAGAGGGTGCTGGTGGGGACGGCCGTAGCCGTCGGCAGGTCGGTCGATGAGGGTGTTGCCGGGTCGGTCGCTGTAGGTGTCGACGGGTCGTTCGTGGTCGGTGTCAACGGATCGGTCGGCGACGGGCTCGGGTTGGACGTTCCGGTCGGGTCCGGGTCCGGTGACGCGGTCGGTGCCGGCGACGGCGACGGGCTGGCCGGGTGCGGGGGCGGCGGTGCGGCCGGCGGGGCGCTCCGGGTGGGTCGCGGCGCTGGCGGCGCGGGCACCTCGCGGGGGGCGGGCACCCGGTCGTCGGCCCTCGGGCCGGACCACGACTCGTCCGGGAGACGCCAGGGAGCGGCGGGCACCCAGTCGGCGGTCGCGGTCGGACCGGCGCTGGGTGTGCCCGGTGACGGCAACGCGATCGGCGGCGGCTGACTGGTCACCGGCATCGGAATGACCACCGGCCCGACCGACGGGGTCGGGATGAACGGAGTGCTGGTGTCCGGTAACGCGCTGCTGCCCGGGGTGGCCGAGCCCGCGCTGACCGCGGCGAGGACGGGCATCGACGCGGTGCCTGCCAACAGGGCGACGGTGAGCAGGTAACCCCGGGAGGGCCCGCCCGCGCCGGGTGCCCGGTGCGACCCGATCACCCGGCGGTAGCCGCCCGGCGACCGGTGGCGGCCGAGCATGGGTGTGCCGGGACCGTCACCTGGCTCGTCCACCGCACACCCCTTGTCGTCGCCGCCTGAAGGACTCGCCGGGCGCTCACCGGCGGAATCCGGCTAATCACCCGATCGGCACGTTCCTGCGGTAATCAGCCTCGCCCAGTCACCCTCCGTCAGCCAACATCCACCGCGTGTCGACACGCGGCACTGACCGAACGGTGACGAATCAGCACCGGAACGCCCGGTGGACGCAGGCCGGCACGATAGCGACAAAGAACATCAAACCGTAGGCGGTCGGAATGCGAGGCGGGCGTACTGTGGGCGCGCTCACCTGCTCTGCGAATATGGAGCACGACGGCAACGCAGCCGTGACCTCCGCGCACCCTCGCGGCAGGCGCGGCCCGGCGCCGGCGCTCCCGATCCGGGTTCGGCCAGAACCCGGCTCACGCCGCGCGGCAACCCCCACCGGGGCTAGGCGCGGCCGCCAGGAACCGGTCCGGCAGCAGCCGGGCAGGCGCACGAGTTGCGTGGCCGGGTGATCCCCCGGTGCCGACGCAGACACGACAGGGAGAGACCGATGGCAAAGGGCGACCCCGGGGGCACCACCCGCAGCAGGCGGGCAGCTCCCCGCTCCAAGAAGGGCGCGACCGGCGACCCCGAGCTGGTGCAGCTGCTCACCCCCGAAGGCGAGCGGATCGACAGCGCCACCGGGCCGGACGGCACCGAGTACCGAGTCGACTTCACCGACGAGGAGTACCGCGGGCTCTACCGCGACCTGGTGCTGGTCCGCAAGCTCGACGCCGAGGCGACCGCGCTCCAGCGGCAGGGCGAGCTGGGCCTCTGGGCCAGCCTCCTCGGCCAGGAGGCCGCGCAGGTCGGCTCCGGGCGCGCGCTGCGGACGCAGGACATGGCCTTCCCGACCTACCGGGAGCACGGCGTCCTCTACTGCCGGGGCATCGACCCGATCATGCCGCTCGGTCTGTTCCGCGGCGTCGACCAGGGCGGCTGGGACCCGAACGAGTTCAAGTTCAACATGTACACGATCGTCATCGGCGCGCAGACCCTGCACGCGACCGGATACGCCATGGGCATCACCATGGACGGCAAGGTCGGCACCGACGACGGCGAGGCAGCGATCGCCTACTTCGGCGACGGGGCCACCAGCCAGGGCGACGTGAACGAGGCGTTCGTCTGGGCCAGCGTGTTCAACGCGCCGCTGGTCTTCTTCTGCCAGAACAACCAGTACGCGATCTCCGAGCCGCTGGAGCGGCAGACCCGCGTCCCGCTCTACCAGCGGGCCGCCGGCTTCGGTTTCCCCGGCGTACGGGTGGACGGCAACGACGTGCTGGCGTCGTACGCGGTCACCCGCACGGCGCTGGACAACGCCCGGCACGGGCAGGGCCCGAGCCTGATCGAGGCGTACACCTACCGGATGGGCGCGCACACCACCTCCGACGATCCGACCCGTTACCGGATCGCCAGCGAGGTGGAGTCCTGGCAGGCCAAGGACCCGATCCTGCGGGTCAAGGCGTTCCTGGAGAAGCAGCAGATCGCCGACGCGGCCTTCTTCGCCGAGGTCGACGAGCAGGCCCGCCGGGAGGCGGTGCACCTGCGCGAACGGGTGCTCACCATGCCCGACCCGGAGCCGGTGACGATGTTCGACAACGTCTACCCCAACGGGTCTCCGCTGCTCGACGAGCAGCGTGCGCAGTTCAACAGGTACATGGAGTCGTTCGAGGGGAGCGCCCACTGATGGCCACGGAGACGCTCACCCTCGGCAAGGCACTCAACACCGGCCTGCGCCGCGCCCTGGAGACCGACCCCAAGGTCGTCATCATGGGCGAGGACGTCGGCAAGCTCGGCGGCGTCTTCCGGATCACCGACGGGCTCCAGAAGGACTTCGGCGACCAGCGGGTGATCGACACCCCGCTTGCCGAGTCCGGCATCATCGGCACCGCCGTCGGCCTGGCCATCCGTGGCTACCGGCCGGTCTGCGAGATCCAGTTCGACGGCTTCGTCTACCCCGCGTACGACCAGATCGTGTCGCAGGTCGCGAAGATGCACTACCGCTCGGGCGGCCGGCTCAGCATCCCCATGGTCATCCGGATTCCGTTCGGCGGTGGCATCGGCGCCGTCGAACACCACTCCGAGTCGCCGGAGGCGTACTTCGCCCACACCGCCGGCCTGAAGGTGGTGACCTGCGCCAACCCGCAGGACGCGTACGTGATGATCCAGCAGGCCATCGCCTCGGACGACCCGATCGTCTTCCTGGAGCCCAAGCGGCGGTACTGGGAGAAGGGGCCCGTCGACCTGGACGCGCCGCTCTCCGACGCGTACCCCCTGCACTCGGCCCGGGTGGTGCGGCCCGGCACCGACGTGACGGTGCTGGCGTACGGGCCGATGGTGCGGACCTGCCTGGAGGCCGCGACGGCCGCCGCCGAGGACGGCCGGGAGCTGGAGGTCATCGACCTGCGCTCGCTGTCCCCGCTGGACCTCGCCGCCGCGTACGAGTCGGTGAAGCGCACCGGCCGCGCGGTGGTGGTGCACGAGGCGCCGTCCAACATCGGCCTGGGCGCCGAGCTGGCCGCCCGGATCACCGAGGAGTGCTTCTACTCCCTGGAGTCGCCGGTGCTGCGGGTCACGGGCTTCGACACCCCCTACCCGGCCGCCCGGGTGGAGGAGGAGTACCTGCCCGACCTCGACCGGGTGCTCGACGCCGTCGACCGCACCTTCGGCTGGTGAGCGACATGTCCCGGATCAAGACGTTCAACCTGCCCGACCTGGGCGAGGGGCTGACCGAGGGCGAGATCCTGGCCTGGCTGGTCAAGGTCGGCGACACCATCGAGCTGAACCAGCCGATCGTCGAGGTCGAGACGGCCAAGGCGGCGGTGGAGATCCCGGCGAAGTGGGCCGGGCAGGTGCAGGCGATCCACCACCCGGAGGGCGCGACGGTCGAGGTCGGCACGCCGATCATCGCGATCGACACCGACCCGGGCGCGGGCCCGCTGGAGGCGCCGTCCACCACGGCCACGCCCAGCGGCGACCTGCCCACCCCGTCGGCGGCCTCGCTGGCGGCGGTGGAGGTGGCCCCGGCCGAGGGCATGATCGAGCCGGGCCTGATCGGCGGCGCCGCCCCGGGCGGGCGGACGGCGGTGCTCGTCGGCTACGGGCCGCGTACCACCGCCGCGAAGCGCCGGCCCCGCAAGGGTGCCGTCCCGGCGCAGGCCCCCACCCCCACCCCCGCTGGGGTCGATCATGAAGTTGTGGTGGGTGACATACCAGCCGCTAGCTCCACAACTCCGGCACCACAGGTCCATGATCGACGGGGTGGTGCGGCGGGCGGACTTGTTCTGGCCAAGCCGCCGGTGCGCAAGCTCGCCAAGGACCTCGGCGTCGACCTGAGCACGCTGACCGGGTCGGGACCGCTGGGCTCGATCACCCGGGAGGACGTACAGCAGGCGGCGAGCGGTTCCGTGGCGGCGGCCGAGCCGGTCGCGGTCACCTCGACCGCGACGAGCGCCGCGAGCTTCGGCGCCGACCGTGAGCAGCGCATCCCGGTCAAGGGCGTCCGTAAGCTCACCGCCGAGAACATGTCCCGCTCGGCGTTCACCGCTCCTCACGTGACGGAGTTCCTGACCGTCGACGTGACCCGGGCGATGAAGGCGCTGGAGCGCCTGCGAGGCCGGCGGGAGTGGCGTGACGTCCGGGTCTCGCCGCTGCTGCTGGTGGCGAAGGCGGTGCTCCTGGCTGTCAAGCGTCACCCGATGGTCAACTCGACCTGGGCCGGCGACGAGATCGTCGTCAAGGAGTACGTCAACCTCGGCATCGCGGCGGCCACCGAGCGTGGCCTGATCGTGCCGAACGTGAAGGACGCCGGTCGGCTCTCGCTGCGGGAGTTGGCCGACGCGCTGAACGGCCTGGTGCAGACGGCGAAGTCCGGCCGCACCTCGCCCGCGGACATGTCCGGCGGCACCCTGACCATCACCAACGTCGGGGTGTTCGGGGTGGACACCGGCACGCCGATCCTGCCGCCGGGCGAGTCGGCGATCCTCGCCTTCGGCGCGGTGCGGGAGATGCCGTGGGTGCACAAGGGCAAGGTCAAGGCCCGGCAGGTCACCACGTTGGGTCTGAGTTTCGACCACCGGATCATCGACGGTGAGCTGGGTTCGAAGTTCCTGCGCGACATCGGCGACTTCCTCGCCGACCCCGAGGCGGCGCTGCTCGCCTGGACCTGACCGGTCCGCAACGCCAGCCACGGCCGGTGTGCCACGGGTTAACGCCCGGCACACCGGCCGTGTCCGTTGGGCGACGAAACCGTCGGCCACAACCCCTGTTGACCTTTGATTGTTAGGTGGGTGTCCCAGCTCACCTAATAATCGATGGAAGTTGGCCGGGTTCTGCGGTTGAATAGATGCATCAGGGGCCGACAACCGAATAGCCAGGGGGACCCACCAATGAGCATGATCGAGCGAATCCGCAACCACCGCGACGCCAACCGCCGCGCCCGTGCCATCGAGCACGCGCTGCGCTCGGCCAACTCGCCGGCCGTTCGCGAGGAACTCCTCGTCATCGCCCAGCGTCACATGAGCTGACGCTCCACGACATTCCTCACCTCCTCCAGATCGATGGCCCACCCGGCCCACCGGGTGGGCCATCGGCGTTCCGCCAGCACCTGACACCGGGATTCCGCCCTGCCGCAGCGCCCGGTACGGTGGGCTTCGGTCGCCGCCCGCCGGCCCGGCCGACGCCGAGCCGATAGAAGCTGCTCGACACCACCCGGCGACGGGCAGTGACGACCGGTGCTCCTTTGGACGCCTCGTGCGGCCACCAGATACGGTGCGGGGAGCCGGCACGGCGGTACGCCGGTGACGCCGGCAGCCACGCCGAGGAGACCGATCGGCACCGGCGGCCGACATGTGATGGAGGAGGCGCACCCATGACGTCCGAGGGCCCGCACCGCCCCGGCCAGGAGCCGGACGAGGTGTCACCGGGCGCCGGCGGACCGGCGCCGTACGGCGACCGCCCGGCGCAGCCGGACAACGGCTACAACGCCGCCGGCCCCGACCTGGGCTGGGCACCCCCGCCACCCGCGCGGCCGAACCCGTCCGCCCCGGCCTGGGCGACCCAGTCCGAGCAGCAGCCGAACCCCGCCTGGGGTGCCGCCGCCGCACCGCAGCCCAGCGACCCGGCACAGCCCGCGTGGGCCACCGGCGGCTCTTCGCCGGAGCAGGGGCAGCCCGCCGCATGGACTCCCCCGCAGCAGGGCTGGACGCCGCCCGAGCAGGCCGCACCCGCCTGGTCCGGCGGTGCCGCGGAGCAGCCCGACTGGGCACAGGCCCAGCCGGCCGCCCGGGGCGCCGCACAGGTGCCCCCGGCCACCGCCGCCTGGCCCGCCGCCCCGGACGACCCGTCCCGCTCCGGCGGATGGGCTGGCGGGGGGCAGGCCAACCCGCCCGCCGGTGAGTGGCACGCCGAGCCGGCGCAGCCCGCCGGCCGAGCCGGCGTACCCGGCCCGCAGGACGACCCGTCCGGGTCCGGTGGCTGGGCCGTCGGCGCTGCCGCCGCCCGGGATGACCAGCCCGTCTGGACGCCGGCCGAGCAGGCCCCGCAGACCTGGGGCCAGCCCGCCGGGCAGACCGAGCAGCCGTCCCCCGGCTGGGGGCAGGCCGAGTCGGCCGGTTCCCGTGGCGCGGCCCAGGTCCCGGCCGCCAACTGGCAGGCGCAGGAAGAGGCCCAGCAGCCCGCCGCCTGGGGTGGCGCCGAGGGCCGCCCGCAGCAGCCGGACTGGGTGCTCGCACCCCAGGACCAGCCGGCCGAGCGTCCGGAACCGGCCGCCTGGCCGCAGGCCGAGCAGGCTGGCCCCGCGGCCGCCCGCGCCAGCGTGCCCGGCAGCGACGCGACGCCCGGCTGGGCCGCGGCTGGGCCGGACAACCCGGTGCAGGCCAACCCCGGTGAGGTTCAGCCGTGGGCGCCGGGCGAGGTGTGGGGCCGCGCCGAGGCGGAGGCCCAGTCGCGAGGCGGCTGGGACGCCGACCGGGCCGACGAGCCGCCGGTCTACCAGCCCGCACCCGCGCCCGGCATCTCACCCGCCAACGCCGTGCCGCTGCCGCCGCAGGAGCAGCGCGTGCCGGGTGCCAGCCTCGCGGCCGCCCCGCCGGCCGACTACGCGCCGTCGACGCAGTACCCCCCGATCCCCGAGCAGCCGGCGTACTCCGAGCGGGACACCCCGGAGGCCCCCGCACCGTACGAGGCCGAGCCGGCCGGCTGGGGCCGGGCCGACGAGGCGTCGGCGAGCGCCGCCGCGGTGCCTGCTCCGCGTACCTCCCCGGAGTCGGGGGCCGGCCGCGCGGTCGTACCGGCATCGGACGCCGAGTCGGCCGCCAGCGCGGCGAGCCGCGCCTCGGCGAGCGCCTCGGTGCCGCTGGCCAGCCGCGTGATGCCCCCGGCCGACCAGGCCATGCGGCCGACCAGCGCCGCCACGCCACAACCCCGGGTGTACGGCCGCCCGGCCCGACCCGAGTCGGACAACGAGCCGGAGCAGGCGGCCCCGGAGGCGTTCCAGGCCGACCCGGCGCCCGAGCGTTCGGGCATGCCCGACTGGCAGCAGGACGCCGGCCGCCAGGGCACGCCGGACTGGCAGCAGGACGCCGGCCGCCCGGCCACGCCGGACTGGCAGCAGGACGCCGGTCGCCCGGCCGCGCCCGACTGGCAGCAGGCACCGGAGCGTCAGGGCCCGCCGGACTGGCAGAACGGGCCGGATCGGCAGGGCTTCCCCGGTTGGGGCGACGATTCGCCGTCCGAGCCGCAGTTCGACGACCGGGAACGGTCGTCGGCGCCCAACGGGTTCGGCGAGCCCCCCTCGGCCGCTGCCGCGCCGCCAGCGTTCCCACCCGGTGTGCCGTCCTTCGTCGACGCGCCCGGCAACAACCGGCCGGTGAACGGCACTCGACCGCAGTCCGGCGGTGATCGCCCAGCCGACCGCTTCGGCGCACCGGCCGCCGGCGCGGCCGCGGTGAACGGAGCGCCGGGCTTCGGTGCCCCGGCCATCGAGCAGGCGCCGGGTGGTCAGTTCGGGGCCTTCCCGCCGCCTCAGCAGCCGGTGCCGTCCTGGGGCCAGGAGGCCACCGAATCGGACCAGGGCCGCTTCGACTCCTTCAAGCCGGAGGCGGACGAGCCCAAGGCGGAGCCTCCGGTGCCGAAGGTGCGCAACGGTCGGGTCCTGGCCGCGGTGTTGGTCGCCGCCGTGCTGATCCTGGCGGTGCCGCTCGGCCTGCTGATGCTGCTCGGCAAGTTCAGCGGTGGGGACGACTCACCGGCCTTCGACCCGGCGGTCGGCACCTGCGTGAAGCAGGCCGGCCAGGGCGCTTCGGCGGTGGACTGCGGCGAGGCCGGCGCGTTCACGATCGTTTCCAAGGTGGACGCCAAGGACAAGTGCGCCGACCCCGCGCAGCCCCACGTGGTGCTGCCCGGCGAGGGCACCAACCGGGTGCTCTGCCTCAAGCCGGCCACCAAGTAGGACGCATCGACGGCGGGGCCACGGGCAACCGTGGCCCCGCCGTTCTGTGCGTGAACGCGCAGGGACGGTCGGGGCGTCGATGCTGCATCGACGAGCCGCCCCCCGGCCGCACCTTCGTTGGTGCCTGTCGAGCTGCCCCGAATATGGGGCGGATCAAGACCGGTAACCCCGCCCCAGACATGGGGCAGCTCGACAGGTGACGGGTGGCAGAGTGGCGCCCGTCCCGCGGGCCGACCCACCAGGGCCATCCGCCGCACCCGCCTCGACCGCCCAGCACCACACAGCCAGCGTGGCCCCGCGACGGCCTGTCGTCCGGGTCACGGCGGGCGGGCCCGCGAGGCGTGGCAGGCTGACAGGCATGGGAACGACAGCGCGCGTACGGGCACCCGAACTACGGGGCCGGCAGTGGCTCAACACCGGCGGCAAGGACCTGACCCTGCAGGATCTGCGCGGCAAGATCGTCCTCGCTGATTTCTGGACCTTCTGCTGCATCAACTGCCTGCACGTGCTCGACGAGCTGCGGCCGCTGGAGGAGAAGTACGGCGACGTGCTCGTCGTGATCGGCGTGCACTCGCCGAAGTTCGAGCACGAGAAGGACGCCGACGCGCTGATCGCCGCCGTCGAGCGGTACGGCGTGCACCACCCCGTACTCGATGACCCCGAGCTGGACATGTGGCAGCAGTACGCGGCCCGGGCCTGGCCGACCCTGTCGGTGATCGACCCGGAGGGTTACGTGGTGGCCACCATGGCCGGCGAGGGCCACGCCGAAGGGCTGGCCCGGCTGATCGACGAGCTGATCGCCACCCACGAGGCGAAGGGCACGCTGCACCGGGGCACCGGCCCGTACGTCCCGCCGCCCGCCCCGGAGACCGCGCTGCGCTTCCCGGGTAAGGCGGTGCTGCTGCCGGACGGCAACCTGCTGGTCTCGGACTCGGCCCGGCACTCCCTGGTCGAGGTGGCCCCGGACGGCGAGACGCCGGTTCGCCGCATCGGCTCGGGCGAGCGGGGTCGGGCCGACGGGCCGGCCGAGGCGGCGACCTTCTCGGAGCCGCAGGGCCTCTGCCTGCTGCCCACCCACGTCGCCGAGGTGGCCGGCTACGACCTGGTGGTCGCCGACACCGTCAACCACCTGCTGCGCGGCGTGCGGCTGGAGTCCGGCGAGGTGGTCACCGTGGCCGGCAGCGGCCGACAGTGGCGTGCCTCGGTCGACGACCACGCGCACGACGCGCTCTCCGTGGACCTGTCGTCCCCCTGGGACCTGGCCTGGTACGACGACAAGCTGATCATCGCGATGGCGGGCATCCACCAGCTCTGGTGGTTCGACCCGATCAAGCGGACCGCCGGCATGTACGCGGGCACCACCGTGGAGGCGCTGCGCGACGGCCCGCTGGCCGAGGCGTGGATGGCGCAGCCGTCGGGGCTGTCCGTCTCCCCCGACGGTGCCCGGCTCTGGATCGCCGACAGCGAGACCAGTGCCGTCCGGTACGTCGAGAACGGGGTGCTGGGCACCGCCGTCGGGCAGGGGCTCTTCGACTTCGGGCATGTGGACGGGCCGGCCGAGTCGGCGCTGCTCCAGCACCCGCTGGGGGTGTGCGCGCTGCCGGACGGCTCGGTGCTGATCGCGGACACCTACAACGGCGCGGTGCGCCGCTTCGACCCGGCTAGCAACCAGGTGTCCACGGTCGCGGACGGGCTGGCCGAGCCGAGCGACCTGGTGCTCACCCCGGCCGGTGAGGTGCTGGTGGTGGAGTCCGCCGCGCACCGCCTGACCCGGCTGGCGCCCGGAGCGCTGTCGGCGGCCGGTGCGAGCACCGTCGACGGCCCCCGGCACCGCACCGAGCGGAGGCCGACCGACGTGGCGGCGGGCGAGGTCACCCTGGACATCGTCTTCACGCCCGCGCCGGGGCAGAAGCTGGACGAGACGTACGGGCCGTCGACCCGTCTGGTGGTGTCCGCGTCCCCGCCGGAGCTGCTGCTGGACGGCGCCGGCACCGGCACCGAGCTGTCCCGCCGGCTGGTGCTCAACAGCGAGGCGACCGGCGGGGTGCTTCAGGTGACCGCCCAGGCGGCGACCTGCGACGCGGACGTCGAGCACGCGGCCTGCCACCTGACCCGGCAGGACTGGGGCGTCCCGGTGCGGGTGGTCGACGGGGCGGCGTCCCGGCTCCCGCTGGTCCTGCGCGGCCTGGACGCCTAGGCGGCGAACGGGGCGAGCGGGACGTCGGCGTCGATCAGGGAGGCGCGGACCAGTTCGGTGGCGGAGACCGCCCCCGGTGTGTCCCCGTGTACGCAGATCGACTCCACCGGGCAGGGGACCACTGTGCCGTCCACCGCCACGACGGTCCGTTCGGTGGCCATCCGTACCGCCCGGGTGGCCACCTCCTCCGGATCGGTGATCAGCGCGCCCGGTGCGCCGCGCGGCACCAGCGACCCGTTGGGCAGGTAGCCGCGGTCGGCGAACGCCTCGGCGACCACCGGCAGGCCCGCGCCGACGGCGAGCTGGGCGAGCACCGAGCCGGGCAGGCAGAGCACGGGCATCTCGGGGTCGTGGCCGCTGACGGCGGCGACCACCGCCGCCGCCTGGGACTCGTCGGTGGCGGCCGCGTGGTAGAGCGCGCCGTGGGGCTTGAGGTAGCGGACCCGGGTGCGAAAGAGCCGGCAGAAGGCGTCCAGCGCGCCCAACTGGTAGGTGATCTCGTCGCGCAGTTCGGCGAAGTCGTACGCGATGCGTCGCCGGCCGAAGCCGGCCAGGTCCCGGTAGCCGACCTGCGCGCCCACCGCGACGCCGCGCTTCGCCGCGCCCTCGCAGACCCGCCGCATGGTGGACGGGTCACCGCCGTGGAAGCCACAGGCCACGTTGGCGGAGGTCACCAGGTCCAGCAGCGCGTCGTCGTCACCGAGCCGCCAGATACCGAATCCTTCGCCCAGGTCAGCGTTGAGGTCCATGGAATCTGACGGTAGTACCTGGCCGGGCCTGCGCGAGCGGGGTCACGTCGGTGACCACCCCGATGACCGGGTAACCGCCGGTGGTCGGATGGTCGGCGAGGAAGATCAGGGGTTGGCCGTCCGCCGGCACCTGTACCGCCCCGAGCACGATGCCCTCGCTGGGCAGTTCGCCGGCGACCGCGCGGGGCAGGGCCGCGCCGGCGAGCCGCGCGCCGACCCGGTTGCTGACTGGGCTGACGGTGTACGCGGTGCCGAAGAGCAGGTCGAGCGCGCTCGGGGTGAACCAGTCGTCGCGGGGGCCGAGGCGCACGCTCAGGCGCAGTTCGGTCGCGGGTGCCGGGCCGACGGTCACGTCCACCGGCGCGGGTTCGGCCAGCGGCACGCCCAGCGGCAGCCGGTCGCCGTCGCGCAGCACGGGCGGGCCGAGCCCGGCGAGGGTGTCGGTGGCGCGGCTGCCGAGCACCTGCGGTACGTCGATCCCGCCGGCCACGGCGAGCCAGCTCCGTACGCCCCGACGGGCGGGGCCGACGCGCAGCACGGTCCCGGCCGGGACGGTGAGCGGGCGGCCGATGTCGCCCGGGCGGTCCCCGGCGCGGACCGCCACCTCGGCGCCGGTGATCGCCACGGTCGTGGCGTGGGTCAGCCGCAGTGTGCAGCCGGTCAGGGTGATCTCCAGGCCGGCGGCCTGTTCGGCGTTGCCGACCAGCCGGTTGGCGAGCCGCAGGGCGGTCGGGTCGAGAGCGCCGGAGTGGGGTACGCCGAGGTGCGCCCAGCCGGGCCGACCCAGATCCTGGACGGTGGTGAGCGCGCCCGCGCGGAGCACCTCGATCGCTGCGGGCCGGGTCACATCGCCACCATCCGGACGCGGGTGCCGGGGCCGAGCCGGGCGGGCGGGTCGACGTCGACGTCGAAGAGGGGCAGGTCGGTCCGGCCGACCAGCAGCCAGCCGCCGGGGGATGCGCTGGGGTAGATGCCGGCGTACGGGCCGGCCAGCGCGACCGAGCCGGCCGGCACCCGGGGGCGGGGAGTGGGCAACCGGGGCAGCGCCAGGTCGGTGGGGAGCCCGGTCAGGTAGGGGAATCCGGGAGCGAACCCGCAGAACGCGACCCGGAACCGGGTGCCGGTCAGGCGGCGCAGGACGGCCGGCACGTCGACGCCCCAGTGGTCGGCGACGACCGGCAGGTCCGGCCCGTCGAACTCGACAGGCACGACGACCTCCGCGCCGGAGCCGCCGCCGCTGGTCGTGTCACCGCCGCCGGCGCCGGCCGCGATACCGTGACGCTCAGTGGCGGCGGCGGCGACCGCTGGCGTCCAGCGGGACAGCAGGTCGGCGGTGGCGGTGGGGTCGGGCAGGCCGTCGAGCAGGACGGTGCGGGCCCCCGGCACGATCTCGACCGCGCTCAGGTCACCCTGCTCGCGGCGGCGCCACAGCTCGGCCCGCCACGCTTCGACCACTGCCGCCTCGGGAATGTCGGCCGGGGCGGTGCAGTCGAGCAGCAGAGCGTGGGCACCGGCGGGTCGGATCCGCATCCGCTCATCCTCGCCGACGCCGTGCCGGCACGGTGTCCACGGTGACGGTGCTCGGAGTCACCGGCCTGACTACTTGAAAGTAACCTACGGTGCCGTAACCTGATGTCGTGACCACCTCCGCCCCGCTTCGTCTGAAGCCGGTCGACATCGGCAAGCCCCGGATGCGCGGCTGGCTGCATACGTACGCCTTCTTCGTCGCCGTGGTCGGCGGCATCGTGCTCTGCTCGATCGCCGCCACCCGACCGGGCTGGGCACCCCTGGTGAGCTGCGTCATCTACAGCCTGACGGTCTGCGGGCTGTTCGGCACGAGCGCCCTGTACCACCGTCGTGTGTGGTCCGAGCGCGGCTACCAGGTGATGCGCCGGATGGACCACTGCATGATCTTCGTGTTCATCGCCGGCACGTACACCCCGCTCTGCGTCATGCTCCTCTCGACCGGGCAGGCCACTTTGATGCTGGCCCTGGTCTGGGGTGGCGCACTGGCCGGTGTGGCGCTCAAGGTGATCTGGCCACACGCGCCGCGCTGGGTCTCCGCGCCGCTCTACCTGGCGCTGGGCTGGGTGGCGGTGGCCATGCTGCCGCAGATCCTGCACGGCGGCGGAGTCGCGGCGCTGGTGCTGCTGATCGTCGGTGGGGCCATCTACAGCGTCGGCGCGGTCTTCTACGCGCTGCGCCGCCCCAACCCGTGGCCCACCGTCTTCGGCCACCACGAGTTCTTCCACGCCTGCACCCTGCTGGCGGCGCTGTGCCACCACATCGCGATCTACTTCGCGCTGTTCGCCTGAGGCAGACCCCCCACAGAGCACCGCTGTTCGCCTCAGGCCGACGCCCACAGACGCGAGCCGGGGCCCCGCCACGCTGCGGGACCCCGGAGTGTGCGGGCGAGGGATCAGACGGGGCGACCCGGCCGACGCACCTCGCGGTACTCCTGCACGACCTGGTCGTTCTGGACGGGAACGACCCGGTCGGCCACCACGCGCTCTTCGCGGACCGGGGCGGCGACCACCGTGCGACGGCGGCTGTTCCAGAAGTAGAGGGTGGCGAGCAGGCCGGCGACACCGGCGAGCATCAACACCCAGCCGACGACGGCCAGGTTCAGCCAACCCAGGTCGGCCTCCACGGCGAACGCGAAGATCGCGCCCAGCGCGATCAGGAAGATGCTGCCACCAATGCCCATGTCTCGCTCCTCGGCTCTTACCAGGCGTACGGTCCGCCGCGGCCGTTGATAGGGGTGCGGCATCCCTGGACTTACCCCGGCAGGAAGATCGCCAATCGGGCAAGCTGGTGGTATGACGGACAGCCATGCCGACACGCGGACACTGGTGTTGCTCCGGCACGCCAAGGCCGAGCAGGGCAGCGAGGGCACTGACGACGCCGAGCGCCCGCTCAGCGCCCGCGGGGAGGCCGACGCGGCGGCGGCCGGCGCGTGGCTGGCCCACCACGATCTGCTGCCCGACGTGGTGATCTGCTCGACGGCCCGGCGCACCCGCCAGACCTGGCACGGGGTGGCGATGGGGATGGCCGGTTCGCCGCCGGAGGGTGGGCCGACCGGTCCCCGCCCGACCGTCCGCTACGAGCCCGGCGCGTACGACGCCCACCCCGAGGAGCTGTTGTCGCTGGTCCGTACCGCCGATTCGGCGGCTCGGGTCGTGCTGCTGATCGCCCACAATCCGGGTGTCTCTCTGCTGTCCGCGTTTCTCGACCCGGAGACTGCGGACGAGGAGGGGCTACGGACCGCCGAGCTGGCGGTGCACCGCAGCGTGTCCGCGTGGACTGAGTGGGGCAGAGGCGGGGCGCCGGTCGCGCAGCGGTACACCGCACGCGGCTGAGCCACCCGCCGCGCGTGACGGGTGGCTCAGGCGTACGTGCTCAGGCGTGCGTGGGTCAGGACGGCGGCGCGGTCGGCGGCGGGGGGTCCGGCGGCGGTGGCATCATCGCCGTCGGATGGGACAGCCGGTTCTCCTCCACGATGAGGGTCCGGGCCCGCTTGCGCCGGTCCTGCCAGAACCAGAGCGTGGTCAGCAGCACGGCCAGCCCGGCCAGGATGAACACCCAGCCGACCGCGCGCAGGTCTATCCACCAGACGTTGGCCCTGATCGCGAAGGTCATGATCGCGCCGAGCGCGATGAGAAAGATGCCGCTTCCTACACCCATGTGCGCTGCACTCCCCCGTGCGGTGGCTCTGGGCGTTCCCTTTCGTGGTCACGGCGGGTTACCCGCCACGGCACCGGCATACCCGACCGGGCTCAGCCAATGTCTCGGACGTGAAGCGCGACGGCCGGCGGGGCGATTGCCCCACCGGCCGTCGGTGTCGGCGCCGGGTGGTGCGACCCGGAACCGCTCACGCGTGCCGCGGCACGGTCAGAAGGCCTCTTCCGGGAGGTCCATGATGTCGAGGTCGGTGCCCTCGATGATCCGCCGGTCGGCGCCGATGCGCGGCAGCACCTCACGGGCGAAGAATCGGGCGGCGGCCACCTTGCCGGTGTAGAACGCCTTGTCGGTGGCGGAGACCTCGCCGGCCAGCGCCTTGAGCGCGACGTCGGCCTGCTTCTGCAGCAGCCAGCCGACGACCAGGTCGCCGATGGCCAGCAGGAACCGCCGGCTGCTCAGGCCGACCTTGTAGAGCGCGCGGGTGTCGCCACCCTGTGCCTCGCCCAGCCAGCCGGTCATCGTGCCGAGGATGTTCTGGATCTCGGCGAGCGCCTTGCCGAGCGCCTGCCGCTCCTCCTTGAGCTGGCCGTTGCCCGCCTCGGAGGAGATGAACTCCTGGATCTCGGCGGCGACCGCCATCAGCGCCTTGCCGTTGTCCCGGACGATCTTGCGGAAGATCAGGTCCAGGCTCTGGATGGCAGTGGTGCCCTCGTACAGCGTGTCGATCTTGGCGTCCCGGACGTACTGCTCCAGCGGGTAGTCCTGCAGGAAGCCGGAGCCGCCGAAGGTCTGCAGGGCCTCGTGGCCGAGCATCTCGTAGGCCCGCTCCGACCCGACGCCCTTGACCAGCGGCAGCAGCAGGTCGTTGACCCGCTTGGCCAGCTTGGTGGCCTTCTCGTCGCCCGCCGCCTCGGCGATGGCGACCTTGTCCTGCCAGGTGGCGGTGTAGAGGACCAGGGCACGAAGACCCTCGGCGTACGACTTCTGCAGCAGCAGCGATCGGCGGACGTCCGGGTGGTGGGTGATGGTGACCCGCGGGGCGGTCTTGTCCGCCTGCTGGACCAGGTCGGCGCCCTGCACCCGGCTCTTCGCGTACTCCAGGGCGTTGAGGTAGCCGGTGGAGAGGGTGGCGATGGCCTTGGTGCCGACAAGCATCCGGGCGTACTCGATGATCATGAACATCTGCCGGATGCCGTCGTGCTTGTCGCCGAGCAGCCAGCCCTTGGCCGGTACGCCGTGCTCACCGAAGGTCAGCTCGCAGGTGTTGGAGACCTTCAAGCCCATCTTGTGCTCGACGTTCGTGGTGTAGACGCCGTTGCGCTCACCCAGCTCGCCGGTGGTCTCGTCGAAGTGGAACTTGGGCACCACGAAGAGGGACAGGCCCTTGGTGCCGGGGCCACCGACGCCCTCCACGCCGACCGGGCGGGCCAGCACGTAGTGCACGATGTTGTCGGTCAGGTCGTGCTCGCCCGAGGTGATGAAGCGCTTCACGCCCTCGATGTGCCAGGAACCGTCGGGCTGCTGCGTCGCACGGGCCCGGCCGGCGCCGACGTCCGAGCCGGCGTCCGGCTCGGTGAGCACCATGGTGGAGCCCCACTGCTTGTCGATGAAGAGCTTGGCCCACTTCTTCTGCCGCTCGGTGCCCTCGACGTGCAGCACGTGCGCGAAGGACGGACCGGAGGCGTACATCCAGATCGGAGCGTTGGAGCCCAGCACCAGCTCGGCGAGTGCCCACCAGAGCGCGCGGGGCGCGTTGGTGCCACCCAGCGCGGGCGGCAGGTCCAGGCGCCAGAACTCGGAGTCCATGAACGCCTGGTACGACTTCTTGAACGACGCCGGCAGCGGCGCGGTGTGCGTGGCCGGGTCGAAGACCGGCGGGTTGCGGTCGCTGTCCGTGTAGCTGGCGGCCAGGTCCTCGCGGGCGAGGCGGTCAAGCTCGGCGAGGAAACTGCGGGCGGTGTCGGCGTCGAGTTCCGAATAGGGCTCCTGGCCGAACGCCCGGTCCGCCCCGAAGACCTCGAACAGGTTGAACTCGAGGTCCCGCAGGTTGCTCTTGTAGTGGGTCATGCTCGCTGGCCCCGCTTCCGGACAGGTGTTACCGATCAGTAACCCCAACTGTATTACTCGCGGGTAGGCAGCGACAAGCCGATCACGTAAGTGACGGCGATTACACAGTTGCGCGCCGGAAGCCCCGCTCAGCTCTCGGCGGCGCCGACTTCCCAGCTCGGAACCGCCGACGTCGCGCCCGTACGGGCACCGACGTACTCCATCAGGACCAGGGCGATGTCGTCGTCCAGGTGCCCGTGCACCCACTCGACGAGGGCCGTCTCCAGCGACGCGAGCCCGTCGGCGACCGTGCCGTGCCCCAGCAACCGCCACGCCCGGTCGGCGGTGGGGAAGAACTCACCGTCCCGCCGGGCCTCGCCGAGACCGTCGGTGAACAGGAGCAGGCGGTCGCCGGGCTCCAGGCGTTCCACGCGGGGGCGCACCACCGGCATGAACCCGAGGGGCGGCGCCGGCGCCGGCGGCTCCAGCGGGATGACCGCGCCCCGGCGCAGCAGCAACGGCGACGGGTGCCCGCAGTTGACGATCGTGAGCGTCCCGCCCCGCTCCTCGACCAGCGCGGCGGTCACGAAGTCCTCGTCGCCGACGTTGCGGGCCACCGCGCGGTCCAGGTCCGCCACGACGGCCCGCAGGTCGGCCCGCTCGTAGGCCACGTGCCGGTACGAGCCGAGGACGATGCTGGCCAGCCGAACCGCATCCAGGCCCTTGCCGCGGACGTCACCAATGATCATGCGGACGCCGTACGGGGTGTCGATCGCCTCGTACAGGTCGCCGCCGATCTCGGCCGTGGCGGTGGAGGAGATGTAGCGACCGGCCACCGAGAGCATGCCGACCTGCGGTCCGAGCGGGCGCAGCACCGCCTGCTGGGCCACCGAGGCCAGCTTGGTCAGCTCGGCGATCTGCTCCGCCTGCCGCTGGCGGATCGAGGCCACCGCCACGGCCAGCGCGCTCGCGACCGCGACGCCGAGCACGTTGACCGAGGTCACCAGCATCATCCTCGGGTCCACCAGGGCGAAGCCCACCCCGATCAGAGTCGCCGCGGCACCCACGCCCAGCACCACCCGCCAGGCCGCCAGGGCGGCGGCCAGGATCGGAGCCGCCGCCAGAAGGGCGACGTAGTGCACCCGACGCCCGTCGGCCAGCTCGAGCCCCGAGACGATCGCGAGCAGGGCGAGGGCCGCGCCGAGGCCGGCGCGGGATCCGGGGCTCAGCGGGCTACGGCCCGACTGGAGGAGTCGCGTGGGTACGAGGGACAGCATGCCTGATGGACGTGAACCGGTGAATGAACCTGGCCCGTCGTCTGAGGATGTTCTGTCCGGCCGGCCCAGGCTCGCAGCCGGATCGGTACTCCCGGCTGCGATCAGCCCAGGACCTCGTAGCGGACGGTGAGCGCGCCCACGTCGGTCGAGGCGATTGTCGCGAACGCGGCGCGGGACAGGTCCAGGCAGCGACCGTCGATGAACGGGCCACGGTCGTTGATCCGCACGACCACCGACTTGCCGCTGCTCGGGTTGGTCACCCGGACCTTGGTGTTGAACGGCAGCGTCTTGTGCGCCGCGGTCAACTCGTTCGGGTTGAACGACTCGCCGTTGGCGGTCAGCTGCCCGTCGGAGTAGAAGGAGGCGCCACACGAGCCGCTCTCCAGCACCTTCGCCGCCGCCGTGGTCTTCTTCGCCGTCGGGCGCGGCTTCGGCGACTCGGTGCGGGCCTTACCCCGGGAGGCGGCCTGCGGCGACCGGCTGGCGGACGGGCTCGCCGTCACGCTCGGCGAGGCGCTGGCGCTGGCGCTCGGCGACGCGGTCGGGGAGCTGGGGGCGAGGCTGGCGGGGGCGGTGGTCGGGGTGAGGTCGAGAGTCGTCTGACCCGACTGCCCGGAACCCGAGGTCAGCTGGACGGCACCGACGGTGCCACCGACGGCGAGGGCGACGCCGACCGCCGCGGTGGCCGCGATGCCCGCCGGAGAGGAGAAGATGCGGGTACGGGAGTGCCTGCCTGCCACCGGCCCGGTCCTTTCGTCGACTGAACAAACCGGGTCGGACCGTAACGAGAGAAGCACTTCCGAAGTCAACGTGATCATGGTGGTATGCCGGTATTTGCCCTGGTACGTATAGCCGATCATCCGAGCCGGGGTGGGTCGACCGGCCCAGGTGCGGACGCACCGCCCGACCGTGCCGCACGATGGACGGATGCCCGCTGAGCTGACCGAACGCCTGGCCGCCCTGTTCCGCTGGATCGACCCCGGCCCGGGCGCCAGCCACCTGGTCAGCGACATCTCCGGCTGGTGGCGCGACCCCACCGTGCTGGCCGAGCTGGGACCGGCACTGGTGGCGCCGTACCGGGCCGCCCGGCCGACCGTGGTGCTCGCCCCGGCGGTCACCGGCCTGCTGCTCGGGCCACTGGCCGCCACCGCCCTCGGGGTCGGCTTCGTGGCCGCGTACAAGCCCGGCGACGGGAGGTTGCCGGCCGGCCCGCTCACCTGGGCGCAGAGCCCGCCGGACTACCGGGGCCGGCAGGTCGACCTGGCCGTCCGGGACCGGCACCTCGGCGCCGGCGACCGCGTTCTGGTGGTAGACGACTGGGTACGCACGGGCGCCCAGCTCCACGCCCTCTACGACATCTGCGCCAAGCGCGGCGCGCAGGTGCTCGGCACCGCGGTGGTGGCCGTCGACTGCCCGCCCGAGACCGCCACCGCACTGCGGATCACCGGCCTGATCGCCGCCACGGATCTGCCGGGTTGACCTGAAGTCCACTTCACCTTCGACGATCGACGCATGAGCGACGGAATTCTCGACGAGGCGTACGAGCGGCTGCACCGCACCGGACCCGAATACGAGGGCTGGCTCTCCAACCACGGCCCGATGGCCGTCGAGGCGCTGGCCCGGCACGGGCACGGGCAACGGGTGCACCGCTGGCTGGACGACTACCTCACCCGGCTCGACGAGCTGCCCCGCGGCCTGCGTCCGATCGACGACTGGCGGGCGGCGCTGGGCGACGCGAAGCGGGCCGGTGACTGGCTGGCGTACTTCGACCGGCACCTGCGCGAGCAGCCGTGGCGGGACGTGCTCGGCACCTGGTGGCCCCGACTGCTGCCGGGCATCGCCGCCGGCGCCACGCACGGGGTGATCCGGGTCGGGCACGCCGTACGCGCCCTGCACCTGCACGACGCGAACCCGCAGCGGCTCACCGAACTGGGTCAGGCCCTCGGCTACTGGGCGGCCCGCTGGCAGCCGGTGCCCGGCGCCGACCGGCTGCTCGCCTCGGTCCCGTCGACCACCCCCGAGGCCCACCCGGACACCGCGGGACCGGACGTGGCCGCCGCGCTGGCCGGGGTGCCCCGGATCGACGACCAGACCGGGGGCATCCGGGATCGGCTGGGTCGGCTGGTGGGCGTACCCCGATGGGAACCGGCGCTCGCGGCGCTGCGCCCCGCGCGGACGCCGGCCGAGGCGGAGCGCGGGCTCGTCTCGCTCGTGCACCGCGCCGGCCTCGACTACCTGCGCTTCGCTCACGCGGAGCCGGTCATGCTGGTGCACGCGGTCACCGCGCCGACCGCCGTGCTGCGCACCCTGCCGGCACTGGACCGCGCGCTGTGGGCGCCGAGCCTCGCCGCGGCCTGGGCCGCGACGGCGGCCGTGACATCGGTGTACGCCCCGACCGCCGGGATCGCCCCGCCGTCGGTGACCGCCGCGACCCCGGCGGAGGTCTTCGCCCGTGCGGCCCGACACGGCGACGCGCATGTGGTCAAGCTCGCCGACGCGGTCCTCGACGCACACGCGGCCAGCGGTGACCAGCGGCTGCTCGACGCAGCGGGCTACGCCGGGCAGCTGATCTGAGCGGCGCCGGACGAATTGCGGCGACGGCGCCGGCCGCGCTGGCCTAGCCTCGGCAGGATGTGGCCTCGGATCGGTGATCTGCGCACGCTCGCCCTCGGCACCCCCGGCGAGCTGCGGGCGACCCTGAACACCCTGGTGCTGGCCGGCGTGAAGACCGCGACGGCCGGCCGGCTCGCCGAGTACGCCGAGGAGGGCGAGGAGTTGGAGCAGGTCGGCGAACGGCTCGCGCTCGTCGACGACAACGACGCGCTGGCCGGCGTCGTCGAGATCACCGGGGTCGAGGTGGTGCGCTTCGGCGACGTGCCCTGGGAGTTCGCCCGCGCCGAGGGCGAGGGTGACCGCTCGATCGAGGAGTGGCGGGCCGGGCACTCGGCCTACTGGGCGCGGCTCGGCACCCCCGTCGACGACGACACCCCGATCGTCTGCCTACGCCTGCGCCTGGTCTCCGGCGGCGAGGGCGGCGTGGCCACCGGAGACCTCGGCACCTGAGCCGGCGCTATCCGCGCAGCTCGGGCAGGAGTCGGGTCGCCACGTCGGCCAGGACGGCCTCGTCGCCCGCGTACCAACTGCTCTCGCGTGGCCAGTGCGTCACCACGTCGGTGAAGCCCAACTCGGCGGCCCGGCCGACCTGATCGGCGAAGAACTGCGCACTGCTGAGCGAGAACACCGGGGCCGCGTCCATCGACAGGTAGCGGTCCAGCGTCGCGGGGTCGCGGCCGGCCTCGTCCAGCGTCCGGTCCATCCGGGCCGACAGCGCCGACACCGTGCCCCACCAGCCCTCCACATCGTCGGCCTCGGTGCCGGTGGTCACCCAACCCTGACCGAACCGGGCCACCAGCCGCATCGACCGTGGACCGTTAGCGGCCACCACGAACGGCACGCGGGGCTGCTGCACGCAGCCGGGGTTGTTGCGGGCGTCCACCGCGGAGAACCAGTCCCCACGCCAGGTGGTGCCGTCCTCCCGCAGGATCAGGTCGAGCAGTTCAGTGAACTCGGCGAACCTGTCGACGCGCTGGCGCGGCGGCAGCGTCTCGCCGCCCAGCACCGCCGAGTCGAAGCCGATGCCACCCGCGCCCAGGCCGAGCAGCAGCCGGCCACCCGAGACGTCGTCCACAGTGGTGATCTGCCGGGCGAAGGCGGCCGGGTGCCGGAAGTTCGGCGACGCCACGAGCGTGCCCAGCCGGATCCGGGACGTCACCGTGGCGGCGGCGGTCAGCGTCGTCATCGAGTCGAACCACGGACCGTCGACCAGGTCCCGCCAGCCCAGGTGGTCGTACGTCCAGGCGTGGTCGAAGCCCCACTCGTCGGCCTGCCGCCAGCGACGCTGCGACTGGACCCAACGCTGGTCCGGGAGGATCACGATGCCAATCCGCATGATCGCCAGCCTAGCCGCGTCCGATACACCTGCCTTAGCATCCCGGTGATGCGAAGGACGCCGACGGTGGTGCGACAGGCGACCCGGTCCGACGTGCCCGCGCTGGTGGAGTTGCGCCGAGCCAACGCCGAGGCGCACCTCGCGCTGGACCCCGACGTCTACCGGCTGCCGCAGCGCGAGGCGGTCGTCAGCCACTTCACCACAGTGCTGGGCGACCGGGCCGGCGGGGACGCCATCCTCGTCGCGGAACACGACGGACAGATCGTCGGGATGGTCGAGGTGCTGCGCCTTCCCGAGCCGCCCGCACACCAGATCCTGCGCCCGCAACCGTCGGCGCAGATCCACACGGTGGTGTCGAGCGCCGCCCGGGGACTCGGGATCGGCTCGGCGCTGCTCGACGCGGCGGCCCGGTGGGCGACCGAGAACGGAATCACGAGCCTGTCGGCAGGCATCCACCACCGCAACGACGGCGCGGTGCGCTTCTACAGTCGCCACGGCTACGCGCCCTCAGGCACCCTACTCAACAAGCCCTTGTGTGTCCCAGGTCACAGTCCTGCACGGTAGGGGCGTCCTGATCGGCTCCGACCTCGTTGCGAGCAGGCACCCGACGGGCGCCGCCCGAGGAGAGGGACGAAGCGACATGACGAAGGTGACCGCACAACTGTCGGTGTCGGTGGACGGCTTCTACGCCGGCCCGCTGTTCGACGGCGACGGCGACTGGATCGACTCGGCCGAGAGCGCAGCCTTCTTCCGGGTCACCCGCTGGGCGACCGAGGCGATGGCGTGGCGCGAGCGGCTGGGCTTCGCCGGCGGCGAGCAGGACGCCAACTCCGACGTGATGGCCGAGACGTTCGACGCGGCCGGCGCGTACGTCATGGGCCGGCGGATGGCCGACGGCGGTGAGGTGCCCTGGGGCGAGGAGCCGCCGTTCCGCGCGCCGGTCTTCGTCGTCACGCACCGACCCCGCGAGACCCTGCTGCGCGGTGGCGGCACCAGCTTCACCTACGTCACCGACGGCGTGGCCAGCGCCGTCGAACAGGCCCGCGCAGTGGCCGGCGGCAAGAACGTCGCAGTGGCCGGAGGCGGCAGCCTGGTGCGGCAGGTACTCAAGGCCGGCCTGCTCGACGAGTTGGAACTGCACGTCGTACCGGTGGTGCTCGGCACCGGCCTGCGGCTGTTCGACGCGGACCTCGACCTCGCCGACAAGGAGGCCATCGAACTGACGCCCACCCGGGTCATCCCCACCCCGCAGGTCACCCACATCCGGTACGAGGTGAGCGGTCGCGCCCCGCTCGTACTCGACGACCGGGGCCGCGGCGGCGGCCCGACGGCGACCGCGAACTGACCCGCGCCTTCATCAGCCTCACGAGGAGCTTTTCATGCCACAACTGTTGCGGGTGCAGTGCTTCAACGTCTCACGGGACGGGTTCGGCACCGGGGAGGGTCAGAGCCTGGAACGGCCCTTCGGTCACGCGGACCCCACCCCGCTGTTCTCCTGGCGTTCCGCCACCGCCAGCTTCGTGTACCGCACCGAGCCGGGCGGCACACGCGGGCTGGACGACTACCTGACCCGCGACGCCGAGTGCAACATCGGCGCGGAGATCATGGGCCGCAACAAGTTCGGCCCCCAGCGTGGCCCCTGGGAGAATCACGAGTGGCAGGGCTGGTGGGGCGACAACCCACCGTTCCACACGCCGGTCTTCGTGCTCACCCATCACGTACGGCCGTCGTTCAGCCTGTCCGACACCACGTTCCACTTCCTCGACGCCAGCCCCGCCGAGGCGCTGGCCCAGGCCAAGCAGGCAGCGGACGGTCGGGACGTACGCCTCGGCGGCGGGGTGGCCACCATCCGCGAGTTCCTCGAGGCCGACCTGGTCGACACGATGCACATCGCCGTCGCGCCCGTCGACCTCGAGCGCGGCGAGCGCCTGTGGGAAAGCCCCGACGAGCTGCTCGACCGCTTCCACCTGGAGTCGGTGCCCAGCCCCAGCGGAGTCACCCACCTCCTGTTCTGGAGACGATGACCCGCGTTGTTTCGGGGGGCAATGACCCCCCAGCCGATCTACAGGCGGGACAGCACCAGCAGCCGGTTGCCGTCCGGGTCGGTGACCCGGGCGGACCGCTCGCCCCAGGGCTGGTCGACCGGCTCCTCGGTGACCGTCGCGCCGCCCGCGCGCAGAACGTGCACGGCCGCGTCGCAGTCGTCGGCGTACACGCACAACTCCCACCGACGCGAGAGGGCGGGATCGCCGGCATGCGGGTCGGCGGCCAGGCCCAGCTCGCTGTTGCCCAACCGCAGGGCCACGAACTCCGGCTCACCGTCCTCGGGAAACCGGTAGGTCAGCTCGAACCCGAGCACGTCCCGGTAGAACCCGATCAACCGCGGCAGGTCGGGCGTCGTCACGATGGGGAAAGCCTCGGTGAACACGCGACCACCTCCTGCTCGGACCCTAACGGGTGCACAAGCCGGCGAATCCCCGCCGACAGCTGCGCACCACAGATCTTGGACAGTTTCCGTTCTGTCTGAACGGAAACTGTCCAAGATCCGCGGGCTCGCACTGCCG
Source organism: Micromonospora sp. NPDC049114 (assembly GCF_040648635.1). Classification (NCBI taxonomy): domain Bacteria; kingdom Bacillati; phylum Actinomycetota; class Actinomycetes; order Micromonosporales; family Micromonosporaceae; genus Micromonospora; species Micromonospora sp. NPDC049114. The sequence goes on from NZ_JBEZEA010000001.1 coordinate 1,383,661, forward strand.
CGCGCTTCCTGAGATCGCTCACTAGCGGGTGCGCGTCCTCGACTCCCGCTACGTTCCGTAGGGCTTGGCGGAGGTCGCGACCCAGAACAGCAACACGATCGACGCGACAACGCCGGCGACCGCGATGAGGACGGTGACCAGGGCCGCGCGAGGCGAGTTGCGTCGGCGCAGTTCCCACGCCGCGGTCAGCTGGAACAGCAACGCGAACATCTCGAAAAAGGCGAGCCAGAGGAAGCCGAAGAGGCTCAGCATCCCCTCGGGGAGGTCGCGGCCCTCAGCCATCTGGACGCCGCCCCAGGCGGCGCCCACCCAACACGGCGCGGCCAGCCCGGCGAGCACGTACACCGCCCGGTAGGAGACAGGGCCGGAACCATCGGGTGGCACAGCGGGCCAGCGGGGTGTCTGCGACGGAAGAGCATTCCCGGACGCTAACCGCGCAGCTCTGCCGGGAGAATCGGCCGACGGGGCCGGGGCTCCGCGTCGATGAGCCTTCGACTCAGCGCAGGCGGCCGGGCAGCACGCTCCTCGGCGCGGCCGGCCGCAGCAACGTCGAAGGCCCTGACCGGGACTCGCGTCCTGGTCAGGGCCTTGATCGTGGAGCGGGTGACGGGAATCGAACCCGCACTGTCAGCTTGGGAACCGTACAAGATCCCTCGACTGCGCGAAGGTGCGCAGGACAGCCTATCTACGGGTTCGACTGCAATTGGCCTGGAGTGACACCAGGTGTCCCGGCCTAATGGCCCGCCAATGGCCCAGCCCTTGCCCAGCTTAGACCGACAGCGCGCTGGCGGCTCTGCTGACGGAGTTCCGTGTACTGCGCCGCATCGCGCCCTCGCCTGTCCTTGATCCGACCCGCGACGCGCCGGGCACCGCCCCACCCGCCACCTAAAGTCAGTGCGAGGAAGCGCAGAGTCATCGCGCTCAACCGGCAGGAAGGCCGAATAGATGCTTGACCCTGAAGCCATGGCCATCGTCACAGGCGCGGCAGGCAACGTCGTTGCGTACATGTTAAACGGTGAGGTGGACACACTGCGAACATGGGCGAAACGCATCTTCCGACCTGCGAGCGGAAGCAGCGAAGCAACTCAGGTCGGCTCAATCGTACGCGACTGTGCCGCGCTTACTGAGGGCGCGTTGTCGGAGACGGAAACGAGAATCCGATGGAAAGCCATCCTTGAAACCTATCTCTCCGAACACCCGGAGGTTCGGCCGGAAATTGAGGCCTTAGCGTCCAGCGCACCCGCCAAGACGGACGGCATGTACGTAGGGACTCAGCGGAATGAGTCGGGTGGTGTATTTATCGGACGCGATAACCACGGCGATATTTCGCGCCCTGGGGGAATCTGATGTCGGCAACATCTGCGGATAACTGGCCGGGCCCTGGAGTGCAACGTAACGAGAAGAACGGTGTTTTCATCGGCCGAGACAACTACGGCCCAATTCACAATATCGACGATGCTACCCGTGAGGTTCTAAAGAAGCTTGCGGACGAAGCTCCAGCGCTGCACGAGATCCTGAGGAGGGCAATTAAGGAGGGTCTCGTGTCGCCGGACGTGGTGTACGCCCTGGAATTCGCGGCCCGCAGCATTAATGAGGATGTTGCTGTCATGCTTAACCGCGCAAGCCACAACATCAACGAGGATAACGCCACAACTTTTATGGCCGCCGCAAACAAGCTGGAACAACTCGCATCCCATGACTATGGTGATGGCCTGAACGGTGTCGCTCAACGAGTAGAGTCGCTCGTTCAGCGATTTGAAACGGTTTCAAGCTCACTGGACAACCGAGACCTTGAGAACTTGCCGGGCAACCTCGACAATGTTCTAACCAATTTCCGATACGAGGCTGACAGGATTGAGGGAGTAGTTACCCCTCCACCTGCGCAGATTGTCGTTAATTGGAGAGTTACTTGGCGAGCTTATCTCGTTGGGATTGCGACCGGGCTAGCCCTTGTCCTCGTTGGCTATATCGCCTATCGGACTAACCGCTAGTCGATGGAATCGAGGGCATTGCCGGGGACACAAGAGATTAGGTCGTCGGTGCTGTCCCCCTCGTCCTCCCAGTTCAATCCCTCTCGGGGGACAGCAGGGACACGGGGGACAGTGGGGACACGACTGCCGCGACCGGTAGCCTGATCGGGTGCTGTCTTCCTTCCTCCGATCAATCCGCGCCCAACTCCGGCGCATCGTCCGATCGGTGTTCTACGCCGACGAGCGACCGAGGCAGCTTGGTCGGTATTCGCCGAAGATGATGCGATTCTCGGTAACCCTCGCACTCGCCATCTCGGGTGCCGCACTTGCGGCTTATGCTGTATTTATTGCTCTTGCGTGGACACGCGGCGCAAACGTCCCACTGCTCCCGGTTCAGAAGAATCCGAAGCCGCTGACGTCATCGGATATATACGATCTAACCCGAAGTGCTGTAGCCGTTGCAGGTTTAGCCGCTGGTGTTTTCGCAGCTGTCTACGCCTACCGCAAGCAGAGGGTAGAAGAAGCTGCAAGTCGGCGAAGCGATGAGGAGCACTTTTCTTCAAGATATCAAGACGCCGCAGACCAGCTCGGCAGCGACAAAGCGGCGGTTAGGCTGGCGGGTGTGTATGCGCTTTCGAGGCTTGCAGATGATTGGCCGGAACAACGGCAAACCTGCATCAACGTCCTGTGCGCTTACTTTAGGATGTACAAGGAAGGTGACGATTTGCCGGCTGGAGAGAAGGAGGTAAGGGTTACCATTCTAGATGCGCTCCTTGACCGGCTCGATCCTACCGCTTCAAATTCTTGGCGCAATTATGACTATAGCCTCAAGGGTTCTTTTTTCGACTCCGACTTTTTTATGCCTGACGGCCCCGGTGAGGGTTTCATTGATCTCTCCGAGTCGACATTTTCTAAATGCCGCGTTTGGATACAGAATGACCATAAACATGATCTAAATGTTGTCGATTTCAGGGAGTCAATTTTCAAGGAGGCGCGAGTAGAAATAAGGGGTATCTACCCATGCGGTGACCTGAACTTCAACCGCGCGCGCCTCCAAAGCGGCAAGTTCAACTTCAGCAACCTTCGACTCGAAGGCGGGACACTGCGGTTTGAAGCGACGTCCTTCGAGGGAGCTGATGTGTTTTTCTCCGGCGCTGAATTTGCAAAAGGTACTGCGGATTTCACGAAAGCTGATTTTGCGGCTGGGCGCGTCGATTTCAGCCATGCCGACTTCAAAATCGGAGTGGTCGAGTTCGGGTATGCCTCTTATGGTGATGCGCGCTTGATTATGGAGGACGTGAAAGGCGATAAACCTCAGGGGCTACCCAAGGATTTGTGGAAGCCCAGGGAATCGGAATCCTAAATGTCGACTTACTTCTCGTCAGTCTACCTCAAAGATTCTGGCATTTTCACCGAGTAACGGGGCGATAGTTTCGTACGGATCATGGTCGACGGGGACGCTTACGCTCAAAAGATTAGGATACCCCCACTCGACTTCATAATTCATTGTTCGCAGTGCCTCGATAAGCTTTGAGCGCTCCTCCCTGTCGGGCCATGGGAGTTCGAAGAATATGCGCGTCGTCTTGCGGTTCCGTTCGACGACCTCTACAACTTCCAGATACGGCCAACGCACCTTTACCCTGACTATGTCACCAGCCGCCACGTGGGCATAGAAGCCGTTATTGCCCAACTCGTAGGTGTCGCGGCCAACTTTCTTTGCCCACATATTTTCGCCGGTCGGCCCGTCTTCGCCCGACAGTTCGAAGCGCACCTTCTCAGACTCTCCTAACGGAGCACTAAGAAGATCGCCATAGCGCCACCGATCCCATAGATAGTACTTGGCTGTTGAGCTCCATAGCCAAGATTTCCACCTGATCTGGTTGATTAGTTTCATTGTTCTCTCACGGGGTGTGCAACGGTCGGGACAATTTCGGGGCTATGCCCTACGAATGCCCGCAATTCAAGGGCAGTCGGGTGACACGGGGGACAATGCCTCGGCGATGTCCCCCATCGACGTGACCACGATATCGGCTGCTGTGAAGGCGCTGGCCTTCCACGCTCTGTTGGCGTAGCCGATTGCGACGACCCCGGCGGCGTGGGCTGCCTCGATATCGGAGAGCGAGTCCCCGACCAACACACAGGAGCCCGGCTCAGCCCCGAGGGTGCGCACAGCATCGAGCACCGGGCCGGGGTTCGGCTTCATCCGCCTCGGATCCGCGTACGCCCGGCCGATGATCGGCCTGACGTATGCGGCTAGACCATGGGCCATCAGGTAGGCCTCAATCGCCGTCGCCGAGTTGTTGCTCACCACGGCAACCGGCAAGCCTCGGGCGTTCGCACCGAGGATCACCTCACGCCCGAACGGTGTTGGCGCAGCGATGCCAGCGGCGTGCACCTCGGCTGCACATAGGGCTTCCTCAACCGCCATCGTCAGATCATGTGGGCAGGTCTCGCCAACCCACCGCAGTACGGCAAGAGGGTCGCCCTCGCTGCGTACCTCCGGCGGCATGGAGACGCCTTCAACGTCGAGTAGCGCGACCAGCTCGGCCGCGACACGCGGCGCGGGGTATCCCGCGAAGATCGAACAGACCGGCCCGTCGAAGTCCAGGAGCAACGGCCCGCCGCCCACCAGGTCGGACAGCGTCGGCGCGCTCACGACCGGTACTCGCGCGCGACGCTGTCCCACACTGAGTTGAACCAGAGGCGCGCAGACTCGACAAACTGCGTGCCGTGCGACGCCTCGTCTTCGTCGACGGCGTAGTGGAACAAGGTCGCATCCCTGCCCATAAGGTCGAAGATCTCGACCGGCTCTCGGCCGATCGTCACCTCACGCTTGACTGCCGGGTAGAAGCCGAAGAACGCCTCTCGCCCGTTCAGCATGTAGAGCTTGAAGGTCGGCGCGATGCTGTGCGTCCGCACGTCCACCGTCGCGGACTTTACGAGGCCGAGGTCGGCGAGTTCCTGCACCTGATCGATGATCCCGTCGGCGGCCCGCCGGGTGATGCGTTCTGCCCGCTTCCGGACAGCAGGATCGTCCGACCCGGTCGCAGCGAGGGCCGGTAGCGCCATTGGCACCGACATGTCAGAGATCAGCAGGCGGACGCTGATGGTCTCGGGAGCAGATCGACCGGCACGCACCATGTCGAGTGCCTCGGCGATTGCGTCCCGCAGCGTCTCACCCGAGAACCCGGCAAAGTCGATCGCCACGTGCTCGTGTTCGAACGCTGCCTCGATCAGGGGCCGAAGCTCGACCGGCCGCTGTGTCTGCGCACGGACGAATGCTCCGCTCCCCTGCCTAGTCACGATCAGGCGCTCGTTGCGCAGCACCTCAAGCGCGCGCTTGATCGTCTCGCGCGCGACGCCATACCGGTTCGCGAGTTCGGGTTGCGACGGCAACTTGTCACCGGGCGCGAGCTTCCGGGTCAAGATCGCGGCCCGGAGCATGTTCGCGATCTGCTGCGACGCCTGTCGAGGGTCGTCGGGATCAAGGTCACCCAGGAATTCAAGGTTCTCGGCCACGAATCGACACTACCTCTGACTAGCCAAGCCAGGAAAGTTCCCACGCGGAGCTTGACCTGACTAGCCAAGCCAGCCTACTGTCGAACGCATCGAGCCTGACTAGCCAGGCTCGTCAACTTCGGAGGTTGGTTGTGCGTAAGTACCCGCTCCAGGTCGACGAACCGACGCCGGCCGAGTTGGCCGCGATCGAGGCCGAGTGGCCGCTGATCGAGGCAGAGCTGTCCGTTCTGGACGCCGAGATCAGCTTGATTAACGCTGCCGCCCACGGCGGCCCGTCGCCGCTGGACTGGCGGCGGCTGCGTCGGGCCGAGGCCCGCGTGACCCGCGTCGCTGTCGCGCTGGCCGTGCGGCCCGCCGACCGGAAGGCGGTCGCCTGATGGCCCAGGACCTCAAGCGCCTCAAGCGCATCGGCTGGGGCGTTCGTTCGGTGTTCGCTCTCGGCATCGCGGCCTCGCTGGCTGGCAACGTGCTGCACGCCAGCGACAACGTGATCAGTCAGGCAATCGCCGCGTGGTCGCCCGTGGCGCTGCTGCTGGCGGTCGAGCTGATCTCTCGGATCCCGGCGCGGCGCGGTGCACTGTCAGCCGTCCGGCTGGGAGCTACGGCCGTCATCGCTGGCATCGCGGCGTGGGTGTCGTACTGGCACATGGTGGGCGTGGCCACCCGGTACGGCGAGGCCGACTCCTCGGCCTACCTGCTGCCGTTCAGCGTGGACGGCCTAATCGTGGTCGCGTCGATCAGCCTGGTCGAGATCGGCGGCCGGATCCGCACCCTAACCGAGACCGCGACCGAGGCCGCATCGGTCAGCGAGCCCGCCCCGGTCCCCGCCTACCTGACCGAGTCAAAGTCGGCCTACACCAACAAGGACATCGGGGAACCGGAGACGCCTGCCGCGCCGGTGCCCACGGTCGAAGTCGCTTCGGGTTCGGCGGTCAAGAAGACGCCGGTCAAGCGGGTCACACCGCGCCCGGTGTCGGCCGAGAAGGTCGCCAAGGCCGCCGCCAAGATGCCCGACGCGCCGGTCTCGCAGATCGCCGCCAAGGCCGGTGTCTCGGTCTCGACCGCGCGACGTCATCTCGCCGCTCTGCGCACCACCGATGCGTCACCATCTGCCCCGCTTCCTGCGGAAACGCCCGCCCTCATCGCCGCATAGCTTCGCCCGGTGACGCGGCCACCCGCCGCCAAGCAAGCGCCGCGTCACCGGCCCGCCATCAGTCACTAGACCTCAGGAGAGACCCCCATCATGACTGCTCCCAACCCCAACCCCGACAAGTTCGACTGGACGGCCGCCGAGAACGACGTCGCCGAGGTGGTCGACCTGAACGCCGAGCGCACCCGCCGGACCGCCGACGCGGGCACGCACTTCGAGGTGAACCTGGACGAGACCCCGCAGCGCGGTGGGATGCCCGTCGAGTTGCCTCCGGTGGACGCGTCCGGCAAGCGGCCGATCGTGCCGGCCAACTGGTCGACGTGGCCGAACATCCGACACAGCCTCGCGCAGGCCGCCGCCCTGACCGGCTACCGCGCCGGGTTCCACGCCGTCCGCGCACCCTGGTACGCCACCCTCGCCACGTTCTGGGCCGGGGTAGGCACGTTCCGGCTGATCGGCCGGCAGCTCAAGTGGTGGTGGGTGTCGGAGCAGTACGGGCTGCGGCAGGCCGCCGCCGACGCCAACGACCCGGCCATGTGGCTCAAGCTGCACCGCGAGGTCAAGGCCACCCGCATGTGGCGCGGCATCGTGCTCGCCGCCGAGGCCGTCGCGGTGTGCGTCGGCGGCCCGGTGCTCTACGCCGTCGCCCCGGTGTGGGCGCTGGTGCTCGCCGCTTGCCTCCTGGTCGCGTTCCTGGCGCACATCGGCCGTCCCGAGGACCGGCGCATCATCACCCCGGCCACCGTCTCGGGCCGCTTCCGCCGGGTGAACCCGGACATCATCCTGCGGGCCTACTATGCCGCTGGTCTCGGGCACCCGGACAAGGCGCACCAGCAGATCGGGTTCGGCTCGACCATGGCCCGTGACGCCTCGGGCACCGGTTCTCAGGTGTCGATCGACCTGCCGTACGGCAAGACGTTCGACGACGCGGTCAAGGCACGCGGCGCGATCGCCTCGGGCCTGGACGTCGCGGTTTCGCAGGTGTTCATCACCCGCGATCCCAGCTCGCACCGACGGCACACGCTGTGGGTCGCCGACCGCGACCCGCTCGCCCAGGGTGCGGGCCGGACGCCGCTGCTGCGCTGCAAGCCCACCGACATCTGGCAGCCTGCCCCGTTCGGGCTGGACGAGCGCGGCAACAAGGTCGCCGTTGACCTGATGTGGAACAGCATCCTGATCGGCGCGCAACCGAGGCAGGGCAAGACGTTCGCTGCTCGCTCGCTGGCCCTGTACGCCGCGCTGGACCCGTACGTGAAGCTGACGGTCCTGGACGGCGGCGGCAAGCCGGACTGGCGCAAGTTCGCGCTGGTCGCCGACCGGTACGCGTTCGGTATGGCGATGACCCGCGACGGCGACCCCGCCGAGATCGCGCTCGAAGCGCTGCGCGAGATCAAAGCCGACGTGCAGGACCGGTACGAGCGGTTGTCCAAGCTGCCGGTCGACATCTGCCCCGAGGGCAAGCTGACCCGCGAGATCGCCCGTGACCCGAAGTACCGGATGCCGGTGCGGCTGGTGGTCCTGGATGAGTTTCAGGAGTACTTCGACCTCGGCGACATCAGCAAGGAGATCGCGTCCCTGCTCGTCTACCTGGTCAAGGTTGCCCCGGCGGCCGGTGTCGGGTTCGTCGACGCGACCCAGCGCCCCTCGGGTGTGGGCGGCGGGCAGGTTGCCACGCAGTTCATCAGCTTCCGGGACAACCACCAGGTCAGGTTCTCCCTGCGTACCGGCTCGTGGAACGTCTCCGACCTGGTCCTCGGCGCGGGGGCGAACTCCGAGGGCTACGACTCGTCGACGCTGCTGCCCAGCTACAAGGGCGTCGGCATCCTGCGCGGCGCGTCGGACGCCACCCCGACGGTTCGCACGTACCTCGCCGACGCGGACGACGCGGAGAAGATCCTGATCGCCGCCCGGAAGCTGCGCGAGGCAGCCGGCACGCTCTCTGGCATGGCGGCTGGGGAGGACGTCGCCCGCGAGATCCGCGATGTGCTCGCCGACGTTCGCAGCGTGATCGAGCGCGGCGAGACCGGCGCGCAGTGGGAAGAGATCGCGGCCCGCCTCGCCGACCGGCTCCCCGAGGCGTACGCGGACGTGACCGCCGAATCGATCTCGGCTCAGGTCCGCTCGTTCGGTGTACGCAGCGTAGACGTCAAGCGTTCCGGCAAGGCCCTCAAGGGAGCCAAGGCCGACGACATCGACGCCGCGATCACCCGCCGCAAGGCCGCATAGCCGGTCGCGGCCCGCCCGCGACCGGTCGCGTCACCGCGACTTAACCCGCGACCGGCCTGGTCAGCGCAGACATTGACCGGTCGCGGGTTGCGTCGCCAGCCCTTCACGCCCAAGAACGCCCTCTGGAGGCTCACTGTGTCTGCCCTCGCCGCGACCGCGACCCCCGGAACCACCGTGATCGGAGTACTGATCCTCGCCGCCGCGATCGCCACGCTCTGTTACGCCCTCGGCTGCTGGCTCTGGCCGTTCGGAGCCTGCCGCAAGTGCTCCGGCACCGGCACGCGACGCTCCCCGTTCGGCCGCGCGTTCGGCCTCTGCCGCCGCTGCCACGGCGACGGACGCCGCCTGCGCGTCGGCCGCCGGATCATCAACAGCCTGCGCGAGTTGCACGGCAAGGGCACGCGCTGATGGCCGCCCGGACCATGGCCCGGTTCACCCGGACCGAGACGCCACACACCAACTGGTGCACCCGCGATCACCGGTGCGGGGTGGCCCTGCACCAGGCCCCGGACATCATCGCCGACGGGCCGCTCGGCGGCCGGGCCGTCATCACCCGCGTCCGCGCTGCCGACGTCGACTACGCCGAGATCCGCATCCGCGTCCCGCTCAGCCGAACCGAGGACACCGCCCGGCGGCAACTCGGCCTTGTGCTGCACCTGTGCCGCGAGTTGCTGGCCGCTGTCGCCGCGATCCGGCCCGCCGCCTTGCGAGGCCGGGCCACCGACCGGCCGGCGCTTGACCGGAGGGCCGGCTGATGTCGCGGATCCGGGCCGCCTACTGGGATCCCGACGCCGAGCGGCACGACGTCCCGACATTCTGGTGGCAGGGTGCGCCGGACGGCTACGCCACCCGCAGGCAGCTCCGGGCGCGCGGCCTGCGGCCGGGCGGTCAGCCGGTCGCCGCGCAGATCCTCTGGCGGGGCGTCGGCGGCACCCGGACCGCGTACCTGTACCGGCTCGACCTCGCCCGGCCCAAGCGCACCGCCACCCCGGCACAGCGGCGCGGGATCTCGGCCGCGCTGCGCGCCCGCCGCATCTGCCCGGCCTGCGGCGAGCTGCGCGACTACTACATCCCGCGCTCTCTCGGCGAATGCCTGGACTGCCACGACGAGCGGCCGGGCCGATGACCGGCGGGCACTGGATCGGCGCGAGCAAGGCCCTCGATCGCCTCGTGCCCGCCGATCTGCCCTACCCGCACATCTGCGACCGCACCGTCGCCGCCGAAGACACCGTGTCCGGTCAGCCGTTGCAGGTCGCCCGGTGGGAGAAGACCCGCTACTGCGCCGCCTGCGCCGACGAGAACTACCAGCGCGAACACCCGTCCGCACCCGACATCAGGAGGCCGAAACCGATGCCCGACAACGAATCCCTACGCGACGTGGCTCTCGCCGCCGCCGCGCGTGGCTGGCACGTCTTCCCCCTGCGTCCAAACGACAAGCGGCCCGCGTTTCCCGACCACCCCGCCGACGCCTGCACCGGCCGGGACCCGCGCTGCCGCAACGGGCACACCGGCTGGGAGGCTCGCGCCACCGTCGACCCCGACCGGATCCGGCGCGGCTGGGCCGAGACCCCGTACGGCGTCGGCGTCGCCTGCGGCCCGGCCGGACTAGTCGTCGTCGACCTGGACGTGCGCAAGCCCGACCAGGTCCCGCCGACCGGTTGCCCGTACCCGGCCGCGACGAACGGCATCGACGTGCTCGCCGCGCTGTGCGAGGCCGCTGGACAGCCGGTGCCCGACGGCACCTACACCGTGACCACCGGGCGGGGCGGCGCGCACCTGTACTTCCGACACCCCACCGGCGGCCCGGCTCTGCGCAACACAGCCGGGGAGCGCGGCAACGGTCTCGGCTGGCTGGTCGACACCCGCGCCCACGGTGGCTACGTCGTCGCTGCCGGAAGCACCGTCGCGGGCAACCCCTACGCGGTCGCTCGTAACCTGCCGGTCGCTGACCTTCCTGACTGGCTCGCCGAACGCCTCGCCCCCGCGCCGCTGCCGCCGCAACGCCCGGTCGCTGTCGACCTGCCGTCCGGCCGGACCGGCGCCTACCTGGACGCCGCGATCGGCCGCCAGCTCGACCACCTGCGCCACGCGGCCGAGGGCGAACGCAACCACACGCTCTACGTGTCCGCGGTCGCCCTCGGCCAGCTTGCCGCCGGGGGAGCGCTGTCCGTCGACCAGGCCGCCGCGCTGCTAGAGCAGACCGCACTGTCGATCGGCCTCAGCCGGTTCGAGACGCTACGCACGATCCGCTCTGGCCTCGCCGCCGGTGCCCGTCGCCCCCGGACGGTGGCCGCATGAGCGCCATGCCCGCCGACCGCCCGCACCTGCACGTCGCCGGACCGGACGACGCCGCCGACGTTCTGTCGCCCGAGGCGAAGCGGCCCGCTCGGATCCGCACGTCGTGGACTGCCGCCGACATCATGGCAATGGAGTTCGCCCCGCCCAAGTGGGCCGTGCCCGGTGTGCTGTCCGAGGGCGTGAACCTGCTCTGCGGCCCGCCCAAGGTCGGCAAGTCGTGGATGTCGCTCGGCCTCGGCCTCGACGTCGCCCTCGGCGGCAAGGCGTTCGGCGCGATCCCGGTCGAGCCCGGCCCCGTGCTGTACCTCGCCCTGGAAGACACCGCCCGCCGCCTGCAAAACCGGCTCGGCAAGGTTCTCGGCCAGCGCAAGGCCCCGGCCGGACTCACCCTCGCCACCGAGTGCCCGCCGCTGCCGCAGGGCGGCGACCAGGCCATCGCCGCATGGCTCGACCGCAACCCGAACGCCCGCATGGTCATCATCGACGTGTTCGCCAAGCTGCGCGGCCACTCCGCCCCCGGCGCATCCGCCTACGACGCCGACTACGCCGCCGTCGGCCGGGCAAAGAAGGTCGCCGACGACTACGGCGTTGCGTTCGTCCTGGTCCACCACGTTCGCAAGGCCGGATCCGACGATTTCCTCACCGAGGTCTCGGGGACCAACGGACTCGCCGGGGCCGCCGACGCCACCCTCGTACTCAAGCGGGCGCGTAACCAGGGTGACGGCGTGCTGCACGTGACTGGCCGCGACGTCGACGAGAACGAGTACGCCCTCACGTTCGACCCCGCCGCCGGGGCATGGCAAATGCTCGACGGCCCGGCCGAGGATCACCAGGTCGGCGAGACCCGCGCGACGATCCTGCGCTTCCTGCGGACCACCCCGGGCAGCACGCCCAAGGTCATCGCCGAGGGGGTCGGACTCGCCTACGACAACGTCAAGCGCACCTGTCAGCGGATGCTCGCCGACGGGCAACTCGCCGCCGACACCGGCGGCCGGTACCGAGTCCCCGGTGTCCCCCCTGTCCCCGCTGTCCCCCAACCCGCCTTGAGCAGCGAAAACGAGGGGGACACCCCGGGGACAGCCGGACTCTGGCCGTGACCCTGCCGAACATGCTGAAACAGGGGGTTATAAGGCTGTTTCAGCACAGACCCATACAAGGACACCGGGAAGCCCGGGATCTTGGCTCAGCGTGGCTCTCAGCGGGCCGCCATATGGCTCTCTGTCGACGCGGCCCGCCGCCCCTCGCCGAACCACTCTCGCCACCAAAGAGGCCGCTACTGGCCCCTCAACGCCTTGCCGCACCGCCCCTGATAGGCCGCACTGCCCGGAAAGGACACCCGATGGCTAAGCGGATCACCCAGAACGCGCCGGTTCTGGAACTGCCCGCCGAGTTGCTGACCATCGAAGAAGCCGCAAGCCGCATCGGCATGAGCGTGCGCTACGTACGCCGCGCCGTCGCCGAGCGACAGATCGCATTCCACCGTCTCGGCCGGTCGATCCGGATCGACCCCGCCGACCTGGCCGCGTTCGTCCACGCCGGACGAGTCGAGCCTATGACCGCAGAGACCGTTTGGCGCGGATTGAGGAGTGTCGCCTGATCATGGCAAACCAAGAGGGACACCGTCGATTCGGCAACGTCCGCAAGCGGGAGTCCGGCCGCTACCAGGCTCGCTATCCCGGCCCGGACGGACGGATGCGCTCTGCTCCGCAGACGTTCGCTCGCAAGTCCGAGGCCGAGAAGTACCTGTCGCTGGTCGAGGCTCAGATGATGCGGGGCGAGTGGATCGACCCTGAGCGCGGGAAGATCCGGCTACGCGACTACGCCGAGCGGTGGATCGCCGAGCGGCCGAACCTGCGGCCCCGAACCGTGCACCTGTACCGCTGGACGCTCGGCAAGCACATCACGCCGCACCTTGGCGACATGCCGCTCAACCGGATCGACACGCCCATAGTCCGCGAGTGGCGGGCACTGCTGCTGACCGAGGGCGTGTCGGTGACCATGGCCGCCAAGGCGTACCGGCTGCTGCGCGCGGTCCTGATGACCGCTGTCAAGGAAGATGAACTGATCAGGGTCAACCCGTGCCGGATCGTCGGTGCCGACCAGGAGAAGGCGGCAGAGCGGCCGGTCCTCACCGTCCCGCAGATTTTCGAGCTGGCCGAGCGGATGCCGGAGCGCTTCCGGGCGCTGATCCTGGTTACGACGTTCGGATGCCTGCGGTGGGGCGAGGCGGTCGCCCTGCAACGGTGCGACGTCGACCTGTCGGCCGGCACGGTGCGGGTGCGACAGGCGTTCGTCGAGCACCGGGGAACCGGTCTGATCCTCGGCCCGCCGAAGTCGCGAGCGGGCGCGCGCACCGTAGCTCTGCCCAAGGCGGCCCTGCCTGTGCTGAAACAGCACATGGGCAGCTACGTCGGCGAGGCACCCGAGGCGTTCGTGTTCACCGGCGAGAGCGGCCGGAACCTCTGGCGCGGCAACTTCAACAAGCTGGTCAAGTGGCCCGAGGCGGTAGCGGCGATCGGCGCGGCCGGGCTGCACTTCCACGACCTGCGGCACACCGGCAACACCCTCGCGTCGCGGGCACCAGGGGCGAGCCTGCGCGACATCATGGCGCGGATGGGGCACGACAGCCCGCGTGCCGCGCTGATCTACCAACACGCCAACCGGGAGGCCGACCAGGGCATCGCCGACGCGATCGACAAGGCGGTCAAGGCGGCCCGGCGCAAGCCGAGCAAGCGCAAGGTCAAGCGGGTTGCCGACGGCGACGGACCGGCCGCCGAGGCGAGCTAATGGCCCACTAATGGCCCATCCTGTTTCAGCATGACCTGGAACCACGGAAGCCCTGGCGGGACGTCTGTCCTGACCAGGGCTTCCGTGCGTGGAGCGGGTGACGGGAATCGAACCCGCACTGTCAGCTTGGGAAGCTGATGTTCTGCCATTGAACTACACCCGCAGGCGGCACCACTGTACCCGAGTCGTCGAACCGGTGCACCCAGCCACCCCCGCGCGCCTGCGCGGTTCCCCGGCTGATGTCCTCGGGCGGGCGGTGAACGCCGCCAATGACGCCCTTGGACGCCGGATCAAGACTGAGCCCGAGTTGGCGGGCATGGGCACAACCCTGGTTGCGATGCTCATCAGCGGGACAACCGCCGCGCTGGCCAACGTAGGTGACTCGCGGGCCCACCTGCTGCATGGCCAGGGCCCACAGCGGGGCCAGACCACTCAAATCACTGAAGATCACGTCTACGGCGGCCGCCTGGTGGCAGACGCGGCCGACGTACCCAATCTTCCTGAGCGACTGGCGCGTTTCCTGGACGGACGACTGGACGGCCGTTCGCCCGACATCACCTTGTTGACCTTGCAGTCCGGTGATCGATTTCTGTTGTGCTCCGACGGACTTAGCTCCTATGTCCCTTTGGGGTTGATACATGTCGCACTGGCTGCCACCCCGAGTCCAGCGGAGGCGGTAGACCGCCTGATCACGACAGCATTCGATCATGGCGGCCCGGACAACATCACGGTGGCCGTATCGACATCCAGTGCACAGACGGCTCGATCACTTCGCGGCAAGGGTGAGCGCGGCCAGTCCGCGATAGCACTGCGTACGGGTGATGATCGACCATCTGCGTCCTAGATGGAGGCTTGGATCACCGCCGACACGACTTCGTTTCACGTATCAGCGCACGAGTCCTCCGCCGATACTTGGATCATGGCGAAGACGAGCGAGAAGGAACCCGGGACCATCACGGCGGACTTCGCGCGGCGGTGGTGGAAGTCCCTGATGGCGAACACAGTCGCGCTAGTCGAGGACGCGGCGCTCCTCGCCTCCCATGACAGCCCCGGCCGGGCGCAGGCGCTGATCGTGCTCGCCATGGAGGAACTCGCCAAGGCGCGCTGGCTGTACGAGGCGGCCGAGCACCAGTGGACGGTTCCGCTCGGCCTCTACGGCCTCGAACCGAGGCCCGCGGGCGACGTGATCGTGCCGGAGGGGCTGAGCTCGACCCGACGGCCGCATACGGAGGAGCTGCAGGTGGCTGAGCAGTTCGCCTCGGGGCTCGCCGGGTTCTGGAGCCTGGACCGGCGGATGGAGTACTACGAGCGTCCCGACTTGGAGACGTTCACGGCCACGGCCAAGCAGCGCAACCTCGACAAGCAGGCGGGCTTCTACGTCGATCGGGACGGCGAGAGCATCACCAGCCCTCTCGCCATCACCGCCGGCGACATCGCGAACGCCATCCAGCGCACCGCCAAGGTGGTGCAGATGCACCTGATCGAGGACCACACCCGTCAACAGGATGCGCCCGACGCTTCATTGATCGACTCCGCCGAAGACCTGCACTGGGCGGTCATGCCGTACTCGGACCCCGAGCTGTTCGCGGACGTCGTCGCCAAGCACCCGCCGGGCGGAGGCGAGTAGGCCGACGCGCCGGATCGGATGGCCTGCTCAATCGGCACGACGCGGCACAGGGGTTGTCGTAGGTCTCTGGGCGGGGGTTGCGGGCTTGTCCGCGCGCGGCGCCGGGGGTGGGGCGGGATCTCCTCGTGTCGGCCGATCTCCGATCGACCGGGCCGCCCCAGAGACGGGCTGGTAGCCCTCTGGGCGACCGGCGCGGAGAGGTCCCAACCCGGGGTGACCACTTACCCACCTGGCACCTGTGGTCCCCGCCGCATCTCCGAGAGAGGCCCCGCCGGAGGCGCCGACATTGGAGAGACCGACCACGACGGCCCGGTGCCGGCCGACAACTCCCAGGCCCAGCCGTTTCTCGCTGGAAGCTACGGGCGGGCCAGAAGAAACCGGTGATGAGTCGAGCCGGCGGGTGAGGACGGCTATCCGCCTCACCCGCCGGCAAGCGTTCTACGCGATGACCTCGTTGTCCTTCGGGCCGTTCAGCCAGTTCAGCAGGCTGGTCCAGGGCTTGCGCTGGCGGTGCTTCCCCCGGTCTGTCGCGGGTCGGAGGGCCGCTGCGGGCGGCTGCCCGGGCGGGGGAATCTGGATTACCCCAGACGACGTGACCGGCCTCCCCGAGGTAAAGACTCGGGTGTTGTGGGTGGGGGTGACCGGTCTGGCCACGTTCGGCTGGCCCTTAAGGGCGGTAAGGGCGGCACGGGCGCGACGTTCCTGGTCGCGTAGGCGATGCAGGCGAGACAGCCAGAGCGCGGCGCGCTCCTGGGGGACGCCGCAGGCCAGCAGGTAGGCGAGGACGTGGCGTGGCCGCAGCGGAGCGCGACCGTTGAGCATCTCGTGCAGTTGCGAGCGGGTGAGACCCCCGGACACCTCGGTGCCCGGGAGGGTGATGAGCCGTGATCGGTCAGCGATCTTGCGCAGGCTCAGGCCTTTCTCGACCCGCATCTGATCCAGGGCGATCAGGAACTCCTCGATGCTGGTCACCTCGGCGGGGTCGGCGTCGACGTACCGGACGTCGAGGACCGGCAGGGAGGCGCGGCTGTCCATGGTCGTGTGCATCTGCACCGCCTCCAGGGAGAGGTGGCGCGACTTGGCCTTCGCCCTGGCCTTGGCCTCCTCCCGCGCCGCGCGCTTGTCGTGCTGCAACTGCTGGCGGACGGCCGTCCAGCGCCGCTTCCACTGCGCGATGCCCTCGTCTGCCACCCCACAGGCGCGGATGTACGCCTCGACGCACTTCCAGCTCGGGAACCGGAGGCCGCCGGCGGCGATGGACAGCGCCGAGATGGAGTAGAACGTGCGGCTGGCCATGGTGCGGTAGGACGGGCCTCCGGCCTCCTGGCGGAGCCGACGCAGCTGGAAGGCGAAATGCGCCACCGGTCCGGCCGACGGGTCCAGCGGCTTCTCGGGCCGGCCGGTCACCGGTCGACTCGCTGATGGTCGTCAGGCGTCTCAAGCTCGCGCTCCCGGCGCCGACCGTGGTCACCGAGGTAGCGGCGGATCGCCTCGCCAGCGAGGGTGCAGGCACCCGTACCGGCGACCGCGGACAGGGTGTTGTTGCCCAACTTCCAGAAGACGATGCTGAACACCATCAGCATCAGCACGGTCACGGTGACCGCGACGATGGCACTCGGGGCCGGGACGTCACCCGTGGTGGGAGACGTCCGCAGCCCGCCGGCCCGTGAACGCTGTGCGCGCACGAGGTGGATCCTCTCTACTGTGAGTAGAGGACCCGCAGCCCCCTCTGCGGGTCACCTACCCGGACGTGGGTCGTGAAGATGCGGTCAGTCCGGGTAGAGCCCGCCAGGTAGCCGCCCGACGGGGTCCTCGCTGACCGCCATCAAAGTCTCTCAGACCGACAGGACAGATCTCCGTCGCTACAGGCGTGAAATCTCTTCGACGCGCGGCGAAGGCGAGTTGTTTACTAGTTTTGCGCTGAACAACGGCGTTGGAGTTGTTTACTTATGCGCCACGGGGAGTTGCCGGACAGCATGTAAACAACGTTCTATAGTTGCAACTGCGGCGGACGTCCGGGTACGGCTCGGATTCACGTTCGCTGCTTACCCGAAGACGCTCTCTCAGGACGTGGGTCGTCACCGGGCTGGGGGGGTCGACCGTAGCCGCGGATCGGCCCCCACTACGTTCACCAGGAAAAACTTAGCCGCTTCCCCTATGTGACTGATCAGTAACACGGCGAACGGGTCACACCGTTCGCCACTCGGGCGAGGAGCGCTCACTCGATCGGCCCATAGAGGATTATCGCAGCGTACCCATTGGGCATTGTGTCGCCTGTCGCCCGAAGCGGCCCGCCAGCCGTAACAACCGCATTTGTCAACGGTTCTGCCCCTACATTCGTGTGTGACCGGGGCCACCCGCTGCACTCCCGACGAGCCAGCAGCGCATTTCTGATCAAAGTCAGCGGGAAACGAACTCGAACACGCGTACGTGCATGAGTCCGGCCGACCCGTCGCTTCGACCGGCACCGTGACCGCTTGCCCCGCAACGATCCGCCAGGCCTACAGCGTCCCAGTACTGCTGTACGGTTCGTGCCCGTGAAATGACACAGAGTAATGGGTGTGCTGGGCCTGGTCATCGCCGGTGGAGCCCTCGCGGGCTGGGGCGCCAGCGCCCGTCTCGCCCACTCCCGCCACCACCCAGCGGGTCGCCCACCACGACCACGCTCACGTACCCGAACGGTGACCCGTACCGACACGGCCCACGGCCCTCCCGCTCCTGAGCGCCGTGGTCGCCGTCCGTCTCCGGTCACGGTGACGTCCCGGCGAGCTCGCGTTGGCGGAGCTGTATGCCGGGGCGTCAGTCGGTGGTTGCTGCCCGAAGGGCCGCCTGTAGTACAGGCTGCGGTGTCTTCGCCGAGCACCGCCTCCCGACCCACCCGCGTCCGAGCTCCGACGGAAGCCCTCAACGGCCCCGTTCCCATATGCGGCAGGATGATCGACCGGGCCAGATCATGCACGTCCAGCGCGACTACCGACGCACGGACTGCCGAAGGAGATGCGGTGACCGACGAGACCATGGAAAAGCCTGCTGGCGATAATGACGAGGGCGAGAAGCGCATCGAGCTCACTCCGGAGCAGACGAAAGCCCTCCGCAGTTCCATGGCGAGCATGCTCGACGCGCAGGCGGCGTGGAAAAAGCAGATCTCCGGCATCTTCGCCAGCGACGCCTTCAAGAAGAACACCCTCCCGGCCCTGTCGAACGTCGGCAGGATCGCCGAGCAGCTCACCAAGAACCTCGACCTGGGCGGCATCGCGGAGTCGCTGGCGACCGTATCCAGGATCACCTCGACGTTCGCCGAACAGCAGTCCGCCCTGTTCAAGAACCTTGGACCGGCGATCGCGGCCATGCGGTCCAGCTTCTACCCGCCGAACCTGCGCGCGATCGAAGGTCTGAAGTTCGCGAACGTGGAGACGGTCGTCATGGTGGAGGGCATCCCGTTGTACGGCCTGCCGCCCAGGGCCACCGCCGACGCGCTGATCCGGGCCAGCGGGGCGAGCGAGCGCCGGCGGATCCTCGGCGCCCGGTGGGGGACCATCTCGGCCGACTGCCGCACGGTCGTCGTGGGCTGCACGTCGAAAGCGGTCGCCCCGTACGTCCCCTTTGCCGTGGCCGCGCTCGACGCCTTGGACGCCGGCCATACGGCAGCGGCACAGGCGCTTGCCGGCTCCCTCGTCGACGCCATCGTCACCGCGTACTTTGGGAAGGATCGCTACAAGTACACGCCCGACCGGAACGGCAGGCGCACCAAGGAAGCCTACGACGAGTTCAACATCCGGCAGTTCATTGCGTTCGCCCCCATGTGGCAGGCATACCAGCAGTTCTTCGTCGCCAACGGCGACAAGGTGCCTGCGACGTTCAGCCGCAATGCCACCGCGCACACGGTCAGCCCGCGCCAGTTCAACCGGCGCAACGCGGTCCAGGGCCTCATGCTCGCCTGCAGCCTGCTGTATCGCCTGGACGAGGAGGCCGCTTCGCTCGATGCGGAAGCGTGAAACGTCCTCCGGTAGCACCGGTCCTTGCATAGGACACGGAAATCCTGGCCGGATAGCCTAGCCGGGGCAAACGCCGTCACCCAGTGGTCGCTCGGGGACGGACCAGCAGGCTTTGCCCCGGCGGTCCATCAGGACCACCACCAAGGACTTCGAACGCCGACCATTCAGCGCCAGCCTTCTCGCAAGGTCGTCAGTCACCGGCCAACCCGAAGATCCTCCGTACTGCCAAGATCCGCCGGTTGTCGTTCCCCGGGCTGAATCGGCAGAAGCTGTCGGAGCACCTCAATAGTCGCTACCGGCGCGGTCCGAGCTGGGACATCACTGAGCTGATCATCGGCTGCCTGCCGGACAGTTGTGACACCGCGAGCATCCGCGCCCTCGCCGCCGGCTGGTACCAGTGCCCCCGCCGGCAGTGGACGCCCTCACCTCGAAGAAGTTTCCGGACGGCAACATATGGCCATTCTCAAATGCATTGATGGGTTGTAACGTCTGCCACACGTTCCAGCCATGGCGTGACACACCCCCTGCCGCGCCACCAGAAAGAGGTGGGCCCATGGGACTCCGTCCCAACCTGCTGACCCGGCGTGCCGCCGGTGTCGCGTCGACGACCCTCGCGCTGCTGCTCAGCACCGCTGCGGTGGGCGTCGTTCCGGCCGCTTCGGCCTTCTCCGCGGCGCCGGGCGGCGCCTGTGCGGAGCCGGCCGACAGCCAGGCCAACGCTCGGGTGAAGCCCGGCGCGGCGGCCACGCACGACCCGAACGAGCTGACCGCGAAGCAGGTCCGGGAACGCGACGCCGACCTCGCGGCGGCGCTGCGTGAGCGCGCCAACTTCCGGGCCGGCGCCGGCGCCACGACGCTGGCCACCGTCACCATTCCGGTGGTGGTGCACGTGATCCAGGAGGACAGCACCCGGGCCGGCGGCAACATCCCGGACTCGATGATCACTTCGCAGATCAGCGTGCTCAACCAGGCCTACGCGGGCGGGACCGGCGGCGCTGCCACCGCCTTCGCCTTCCGGCTCGACAAGATCAACCGGGTGACGAACCCGTCCTGGTACCCGATCGTCGACGGCTCGTCGGCGGAGCGGTCGATGAAGTCGTCGCTGCGGGTGGGCGGCAAGAACACGCTCAACATCTACCTCGGTGAGCTGAGCGACGACCTGCTCGGCTGGGCGACCTTCCCGCAGCGGAAGCTGAGCAGCATGGACGGCGTGGTCGTGCTGAACGAGTCCCTGCCGGGTGGCACCTCCACCAACTACAACCAGGGCGACACCGGCACCCACGAGATCGGTCACTGGCTGAACCTCTACCACACCTTCCAGGGTGGCTGCGGCGGCTCCGGTGACGGCGTCAGCGACACCCCGGCCGAGGCGTCGCCGGCGTACCAGTGCCCGACCGGGCGGGACACCTGCTCGGCGACCGGCCTGGACCCGATCACCAACTTCATGGACTACACCTACGACTCGTGCATGTACCAGTTCACCCCGGGTCAGGCGAGCCGCATGCTCACCGCGTGGAACGCGTACCGCGCGGCGTAACTCTCCTCGCGTACACCTGGTGCCGGCTCCGTCACGACGGAGCCGGCACCGGCGTTCTGTGGGACAACAGGGCCGTGGTCAGGCGGCCGTGCACTGGACGTCACGGCTGCGCCGGGCCGGGCGCGTCTGCGGTACGGGGACCGGCGCGGCCGGCGCGGGCGGGGCTTGCGGGTCCAGCCAGACCCGCACGGCCGGACGGCTCGGGGCGACACCCGGGACGCCTGCGGCGTGCTGCTCGCGACGGGTCAACATCGCCACGTCGACGGTGAACTCGAACAGCCGCCAGTCGACCTGGGGCTCGGCCCGGGCGCTCTGCGCCAGTCGGGCCACCTGGACCGGGTCGGTGACCGGCCAGGCGTGGCCCGCCACGTACGCCTCGTCGTCGCTCTCCTCCGGGGGGAACGAGTGCAGCGCGTAGCGGCCGTCCCGTTCGAGGTCGCGGCGCTTCGGCGAGTCGATGATGAAGCAGAAGAGACCCTCGTCGGTGATGACCGGGGAGACCGGATGGACCCGGGGCCCGCCGTCGGCGCGGACCGTGGCCAGGTAGCCGAAGCCCGGCCCGTACTGCTGCAGGAGAACGCGGATCCCGTCGGCGAGGCGGGGCTCGTCGGCGGCGAATTCGGACCAGGAAGCCATGCGAGCATTCTATCGAACAAATGTACGAGCAGCGACCTCGACGCGCTGGTCACCGGCACCGAATCCGGCCGATCCGGCCGACGCCGCTATGGTGGTCCGATGCTGCTCTCCGACCGCGACCTGGTCTCCGAGATCAAGGCCGGCACGCTGGGCCTGGAACCGTTCGAGCCCACCCTGGTCCAACCGTCCAGCATCGACGTACGACTCGACCGGCTGTTCCGGGTCTTCAACAACCATCTCTACACCCACATCGATCCGGCCATGCAGCAGGACGACCTGACCTCGGTGGTCGAGGTGCCCGAGGGCGAGCCGTTCGTGCTGCACCCGGGGGAGTTCGTGCTCGCCTCGACGCTGGAAGTGATCTCGCTCGGCGACCAACTCGCCGGCCGGCTGGAGGGCAAGAGCTCACTGGGCCGCCTCGGCCTGCTCACCCACTCCACCGCCGGGTTCATCGACCCGGGCTTCTCCGGTCACGTGACGCTGGAGCTGTCCAACGTGGCGAACCTCCCGATCACCCTCTGGCCGGGCATGAAGATCGGCCAGCTCTGCATCTTCCGGCTCTCCTCGCCGGCCGAGCACCCGTACGGCTCGGTGGTCTACGGCTCGCGTTACCAGGGCCAGCGGGGGCCAACGCCGAGCCGCTCCTGGCAGAACTGGCGTGCCTGGCCGACGCGCTGACGCACGACGAGGGCCCGCCGCGACGAGATCGCGACGGGCCCTCGCTGTGTCCGGCGTCGGTCAGCCGGGACGGCCGTAGCTGTGGATCGGCCCGTCGTCGACCTTCTTCATCTTGATGGGCACACCGGCCTGGGAGGCGTGCACCACCCAGCCATTGCCGACGTACATGCCGACGTGGTGGATGTCGCTGTAGTAGAAGACCAGGTCACCGGGGCGCAGATCGGCCCTGCTGACGTTCTTGGTCACCCGGCTCTGCGCGGCGGCGTTGTGCGGCAGAGACACACCGGCCTTCGCCCACGCGGCGAGCATCAGCCCGGAGCAGTCGTACGAGTTCGGACCCTCGGCGCCCCACACGTACGGCTTGCCGATCTGAGCGCAGGCGAACTTGACCGCAATGCCCGCGCCGCCGCCGGGGTAGCTGGCCGGGCAGGGCGCCGGACGCAGGGGACCGCCGCCGCCGTTGCCGTACACCTTGAGGCGCAGCTTCTGCAGCCTGTCGATCTCGTCGTTGATCTGCTTCTTCTTCGCCGCCAGCTGCGCTTCGGTCCGGGTCAGCTGGGCCACCATCTCGTCGAGCGGCGCCTTCTGCCGGGCCAGCTCGTCGCGGAGATCGGCGACCTGCCGGACGTCCTGCTGCTGGTTGTGGGCGAACCGGTCGAGCATTTCGAGCTGCCCGACCACCTCACCGGGCGACCGGCTGCCGAGCATCGTGTTGACCGTCGACAGGTTCTCGCCCATGTACGCGCGCACGGCAAGCGCGCTGACCTTGTTCATCGCGGCGTCGACCTGGCGCTCCAGGGGCGCGATGCGGGCGGCGAGCGCGTCGGCCTGCTTGCGCTTGGCGGCCAGGTCCGCGCGGGTGGCGTTGTGCCGTTCGATTACCGGTTCGAGCTTGTTCCAGTCGGCGTCGATCTGGCGCTCGATCTCGGCGACGGACGGGTCCGCGTGGGCCGCCGTGGCGCTGCCGGTCAGGACGACGGCAACGCCGACCAGTGCGGCGAGGGCGGTGGTGAAGCGGGACCAGCGTGGACGCGGCACTGTCGACGTCGGGTCGGCCGGGGCCGACCGTTCGGACGACGGCCGCGGGGCATGGAGGGCCACCGGGGTTCCGTACTCCTTCTTCCCGACCGCCTACCGGGTTAGCTGACGGGTTCGGGCGGGAAGTTGGCGCCCTACCGCATTGGCTGCGGATTCACCCCGGGGGAACCTGGGTCCCCGGCTCGCTCGAAAGCGACTCGGCGGTGTCGGTCCGTTACCGCCCGGGATGGGCGGACCTGCTACCGGGCCGACAAATGACCAGAGTAGAGACGGCCGTTACCGATCCGCAACCCGTGCGGCCGTGACACTCCGTACCGATTGGAGGAGATCACCGAGCGTGTGTGAAGGTTTCTTTCGATGCAGTTTGATATATGGAAAGGTATTGACGCGGACTCCCGACCGGCGCGAAGGTGACCACACAGTTACCAGTCAAATCTAGGGGGTTCGATGGAACGTCCAACCCTGTCCGCCGGCCGGCGCGCATCGCTCGCGGTCGCGGTGGTCATCGCCACGGCCGCCGTACCGCTGAGCGCCGGCACCGCCTCCGCAGCACCCTCCGCCGACCGTCAGCAGCAGTACGCCGCCGCGTCGACCGAGTACGGCGTGCCGACCGCCGTGCTGCTCGGGGTCTCCTACCTGGAGTCCCGCTGGGACAGCAACGCCGGCACCCCGAGCACCAGCGGCGGCTACGGACCGATGCACCTGACCGATGCCCGCCACGTGGCCGCCCTACCCGCGCGCGGCCACCACGACGCCGGCGCCGAGGATCCGCGCGGCGACAACTCCCGTGCCCCCATGGCACCCGCAACAGCCACGGATCCCGCGCCGCCCACCGCCGCGTTGCAGACCGTCGACGCCGCCGCCGCGCTGACCGGGGCCGCCCCCGAGGCGCTGCGCAGCGACCCGACGACAAACATTCGGGGCGGGGCGGCGCTGCTGGCCGCGTACCAACGGGAGGTGGGCGCCCCGGTGGGTGCCGGCACCGACCCCGCGACCTGGTACGGCGCGGTGGCCCGGTACGCCGGCGCGGACAGCGCCGACGCCGCGGCGGCCTTCGCCGACGAGGTCTTCACCACCATCGGCGCCGGCGAGTCCCGCGTGACCGACGACGGCCAGCGGGTGACGTTGCCGGCCCGCACGGTCCAGCCCCAGCGCTCCTGGTTGGACCGGCTGGGCCTGCGACGACTCGCCCGCCCGGACGGGCTGGAGTGCCCACGGACCGTCTCCTGTGAGTGGATCCCGGCACCCTACGAGGCGTTCGGCGACGGCGACTACGGCAACCACGATCTCTCCGACCGGCCCGCCCGGCAGAAGATCGAGTACATCGTCATCCACGACACCGAGGCGAGTTGGGCGACCACGCTGAAACTCGTCCAGGACCCGACCTACGTGAGCTGGCACTACTCGCTGCGCTCGGTGGACGGGAACATCGCCCAGCACGTCAAGACCAAGGACGTCGCCTGGCACGCCGGCAACTGGTACGTCAACGCGAAGTCGATCGGGCTGGAACACGAGGGCTTCGCCGCGCAGGGCACCTGGTACACCGAGGCGATGTACCGGACCTCGGCGAAACTCGTCCGGCACCTCGCGCTGCGGTACGGGATCCCGCTGGACCGCCAGCACATCATCGGCCACGACAACGTGCCCGGCACCATCGCGTCGACAGTGCGCGGCATGCACTGGGACCCGGGGCCGTACTGGGACTGGACGCACTACTTCGACCTGCTGCACGCACCGCGCCTGGACACCGGCACCCCGGCCACCGGGCTCGTCCGGATCGACCCCGACTACGCGACCAACCAACCGGCGTTCACCGGTTGCGTCACCCCTGGGACGCCGTGCGCGCCGCGCGGCTCCTCGTCGGTGGTGCTGCACACCGCGCCGTCCGAGGACGCGCCGCTGGTCAACGACATCGCGCTGCGCCCGGACGGCACCCCGAACACGATGGACGTGTCGGACCACGGGGCCCGGGCCTCCGCCGGCCAGACGTACGCCCTGGCCGGACGGCAGGGCGACTGGACGGCCATCTGGTACCTCGGGCAACGCGCCTGGTTCCACAACCCGGCGTCCGCGCCGACCGCCAGCTGGACCGTCGGCGTGGTGGCCGTCCCGAAGCCCGGCCGGGCCACCATCCCGGTCTACGGTCGGGCGTACCCGGAGCAGGCCGCCTACCCCGAGGGTGTGCCGTACCAGGCGATCTCACCACTGCAGTACACGCTCGCCGCCGGTCAGCGGTACGCCGTCGGCGCGGTGCTGGCCGGTGAGTACTACCGGGCCAGCACGTTCGACGGCTCCTCGCCCGGCGACTGGACGGTGATCCGCGGCAAGAACCGGTACGTGCAGATCCAGTTCGGCCACCGCATCATGTACGTCGATCTCGCCGACGTGCAGCTCCTGCCGTCCCCGGTGGGCGCACCCCGCTGACGACGACAAACGACGAGGGCCCCCGGTCATCCGACCGGGGGCCCTCGTGACGTCAGCTGGATCAGCCGGGTCGGCGGAACCCGGCGATGGGCATGGTGTTGATGCTGGACACCTGCACCGGTTTGCCGGCACGAGGCGCGTGCACCATCTGGTTGTTACCCAGATACAGCCCGACATGGCTCAGGCCGGAGAAGAAGAAGACCAGGTCACCGGGACGGGCGTCGGCGCGCGACACGGCCTTGCCCTCGTTCCACTGGTCACCCGTGTGGTGGGTGAGGTAGATCCCGGCCGACTTGTAGGCGTACTGGGTCAGCCCCGAGCAGTCGAACGAGTTCGGGCCGGTGGCGCCCCAGACGTACGGGTCACCGACCTGCTGGCAGGCCGTCTTGATCGCCTTCTGGGCGGCGACGGCGAGCACACCGTTGATGGTCGGGCAGCCGACGGTCTTGACAGTGGTCTTGGGCATCGACGCCTCGAGCTTCTTGATCTCGGCGTCGATCTGCTTCTTCTTGGCCGCCAGCTCGTTCTGCTGCCGGGTCTGGGTGGCGATCAGAGCGTCGAGCTTCTGCTTCTCGCCGTCGTACTTGGCCCGCACGGCCAGCACGCCCTCGACCTGCTTGCGCTCCTGCGCGGCCAGCCGGTCGAGGAGGGTGAGCTGCTCGGTGAGGGTGTCCGGCTTGGCGCTGACGAGCAGCGCGCCGATCTCCTGCGACGGGCCCGACATGTAGTAGCGGGACGCGAGGTCACCGACCCGGTTGAGCGCCAACTCGCTCTGCAGGGCCAGCGGCTCGATCTTCTTCTGCAGGTCGGACGACTTCTTCCGGTTGACCTTCAGCTGCGCCCGGACCTTGTTGTACTGCTCGATGGTGGGCTCCAACTGCTCCCACTTCTTGTCGATCTGCGCCTCGATCTCGTCGACCGTGGGCTCGGCCTGAGCCGGCACGGCGAGCATTCCGGCGCCGACCGCGGCAGCGGCGACCAGCACGAGCAGACGGTGGGCGACCCGACGCAGACCGCCCGGCCGAACGGGCAGTCCCGGGGCGTGACGATGAGGGGGCATGGTTGCCACCGGCACCGACTCCTTTGCAACCGACCGCCGGGCGCCTCGCGTGAGGGAAGGGCCGAGGCAGACGACCCACAGCGGTCGGTGCCCCACATTAGGGAAGCGGTGGGCCGGAATCAAGGCGAGCCGAGTCACCGTCACTGTCACGCAACCGCTTGCACACCAAGGGTGTTCGTCAATTACCCAACGATTGCGGTCAATACGTCGTCGAGCGTGACCACTCCGAGCGGACGCCTACCGTCGCTGACCAGCACCATGTGCCGCCGTTCGCGGCGCATGGCCAGCAGCAGATCCGCCAGCGTACGTTCCGGTGGCACCACCGCCAGCGGTCGGTACACCTGGGCCGGCACCGGCGCCCGACGGCCCTGCCCGGCGTACCCGAGCACGTCCTTGACGTGCACGAAACCCAGGACACGTCGGGTGGACCGCTGCACCACCGGGAACCGGGACCGGCCGGTCCGGGTCGCCAGCACCTCCAGCGACGCCGGGGAGACGTCCTCGGCCACCGTGACCACCGTCGACCACGGCTGCAACGCGTCCGCCGCCGTCCGGGTGTGCAGGGCCAGGGCCCCGGTGATGCGGGCGTGCTCCTCGGCGTCGAGCAGCCCTTCGGTACGCGCCTGCGACACCAGCCCGGCCAACTCCTCGGCGGTGAACACCGTCTTCACGGCCTCGGTCGCCTCGATCCGCCAGAACGCCAGCACCCGGCGGGCCGCCCACTTCATCGCCAGCAGCAACGGCTTGGTGGCCACGCAGAAGGCCAGCATGGCCGGGCCCAGCCAGAGCGCGGAGACCTCCGGACCAGCCAGCGTGATGTTCTTCGGCACCATCTCGCCGACCACCGTGTGCAGGAAGACGACGACGCCGAGCGCCAGCACGAACGCCACCGGATGCACCGCGCGCTCGGGCAGGCCGACGGCGTGGAACGGTGACTCCAGCAGATGAGCCAGCGCCGGCTCGGCGATCGCCCCCAGGCCCAGCGAGCAGACCGTGATGCCGAGCTGCGCGCCAGCGATCATCAGCGGGATCTGGTTCATCGCCGACAGCGCCCAGCGGGCCCGCTTCGAGCTGGCGGCCAGCGGCTCGATCACCGTCCGCCGCGACGCGATCAGCGCGAACTCGCTGCCCACGAAGAACCCGTTGCCGAGCAGCAGCAGCACTGTCACCAGCAGCTCAGTCATCGGCGTCCGGCTCCGCCGGGCGCAGCACCCGGACCTGCTCGATCCGGTGCCGCTCCACCTCCACCACTGTGAACTCCCAGCCGTCCGCGTCGACTGTCTCGCCCGCCAGCGGGATGTGCCCCAGTTGCGCCATGAGGAAGCCGGCCAACGTCTCGTACGGCCCCTCGGGCAGTCGGAAGCCTGTCTGCTCGGCCAGCTCGTCGGAGCGCAGCACCCCGTCCACCAGCACCGTGCGCTCCCCACCCGGCACGGTCAGCTCGACCGGCCCGGTGTCGTCCACACTTGCCGGGTCGAACTCGTCGGCGATCTCCCCGACTAGCTCCTCGACCAGGTCCTCGATCGTGACCACGCCGTCCGTGCCGCCGTACTCGTCGACCACGATGGCCAGGTCGGCCCCGGCCGCCTTCAACGCCGCCAGCACGCCGTCCAGGTCCAGGCTCTCCGGCACGTACACCGGCTCCCGGGCCACCGATCCGACGATCGTCGACGCCCGCGCGGCCAGCGGCACGCCCAGCGCGTCCGGCACGCCGGCCACACCGGTGACCAGGTCCAGGGTCTCCTCGTACACCGGAAAGCGGGTCCGTCCGGTCCGCCGGGACTCCTCGAGCAGCTCGGCCACGGTGGCGGTGGCACGCAGCGCCACCACGTCGACCCGCGGGGTCATCGCCTCGGCCGCCCGTTTGTCGCCGAACCGGATGGTGCGGCGCAGCAGCATCGCCGTGTCCGGGGGCAGCGCGCCCGCGCGGGCCGAGATGGCGGCCAGCAGGCCCAGCTCCTCCGGCGAGCGGGCGCTGGCCAGCTCCTCCTGCGGCTCCACGCCGAGCGCCCGGACGAGGCGGTTCGCCGAACCGTTCAGGCCCCGGATCACCCAGCCGAACGTCCGGGAGAAGGTGTGCATCGGCCCGGCGGTGGCCAGCGCGGCGGGCATCGGTTGGGCGAGCGCCGCGTTCTTGGGCACCAGCTCGCCGAAGAGCATGGAGATGAGCGTGGCCAGGGCCAGCGCCAGGAACGGGGTGAAACGCTCGGTGCTGTCCCCGGCGACCGGTCGTAGCAGCGGGGTGAAGATCCGGGCCAGGGCGGGCTCGGCCAGGTAGCCGGTGAGCAGCGCGGTGATGGTGATGCCGAGCTGCGCCCCGGAGAGCTGGAAGGACAGCTCACGCAGCGCGGTGCGGACCGTCAGGGCGGCCTGGTCGCCAGCGGCGGCCCGGCGGTCGATCTCCGCCCGGTCGACCGTGACCAGGGCGAACTCGGCCGCGACGAAGAACGCGTTGCCCGCGGTCAGGGCTATGAAGCCGACCAGGGGCAACAGCGTCATCAAGAGCAGGCCGTCGATGTCGCCTCACCTCGGCGAGATTCTTGCACGACGGCGGCGGCCCCCGGAGGGGCCACCGCCGTCGATGTTCAGATCCCGGTTGTACGCGTCTCAGCCGGCGACCGGCGCGGACTCCTTGTCGCCCCGCGGCTGCTCCGGCTTGACCGAGCGCAGCAGCACGCTCGCCACGTCGATCACCTCGACCTGTTCGCCGGCACCCTTGCCGTTGACCCCGTCGTTGAGCATCGTCGAGCAGAACGGGCAGCCGACGGCGACGGTCTTCGCCCCGGTGGCCATGGCCTCCTCGACCCGGTCCACGTTGATCCGCTTGCCGATCTTCTCCTCCATCCACATGCGGGCGCCGCCGGCGCCGCAGCAGAAGGAGCGCTCGCTGTTGCGCGGCATCTCGGTGATCTCGCCCTCGATGGCGTCGCCGAGGACCTCGCGAGGGGCCGCGAAGATCCGGTTGTGCCGGCCCAGGTAGCAGGGGTCGTGGTAGGTCACGCCGCCGTCGACGGGCTGCACCGGCGTCAGCTTGCCGGTGGACACCAGGTGGGCCAGCAGCTGGGTGTGGTGGACCACCTCGAACTCGCCGCCGAGCTGGCCGTACTCGTTGCCCAGGGTGTTGAAGCAGTGCGGACAGGTCGCGACGATCTTGCGCTTGGCCTTCTCCCGGCCCTCGAACGCCTCGTTGAGCGTCTCCACGTTCTGCTGGGCGAGCATCTGGAAGACGAACTCGTTGCCGATCCGTCGCGCCGGGTCGCCGGAGCAGGTCTCGCCCTCACCGAGGATCGCGAACTTCACGCCGGCCTCGTTGAGCAGCGTGGCCACGGCGCGGGTGGTCTTCTTGGCCCGGTCCTCGAACGCGCCGGCGCAGCCGACCCAGAACAGGTACTCGAAGTCGTCCACCTCGCCGACCCGGGGCACCTCGAAGTCCAGGCCCTTGGTCCAGTCCTCGCGCGTGTTCTGCGGGGCGCCCCACGGGTTGCCCTTGTTCTCCAGGTTGCGCAGCATCACGCCGGCCTCGGAGGGGAAGCTCGACTCGATCAGCACCTGGTAGCGGCGCATGTCGACGATGTGGTCGACGTGCTCGATGTCCACCGGGCACTGCTCGACGCAGGCACCGCAGGTGGTGCACGACCAGAGCACGTCCGGGTCGATGACACCGCCCTCCTCGGCGGTGCCGATCAACGGCTTGTCGGCCTCGGCCAGCGACAGCACGTCCAGGTGCGCGAGCTGCGCCTGGGTGGCCTTCTCCTCGCCGGTCAGGTCCTTGCCGCCACCGGCGAGCAGGTAGGGCGCCTTGGCGTACGCGTGGTCGCGCAGGCTCAGCACGAGCAGCTTGGGCGACAGCGGCTTGCCGGTGTTCCAGGCCGGGCACTGCGACTGGCAGCGACCGCACTCGGTGCAGGTGCTGAAGTCCAGCAGGCCCTTCCAGGTGAACTGCTCGACGTGGGCGACGCCGAACTGGTCCTTCTCCGGGTCCGCCTCCTCGAAGTCGAGCGGCTTGCCCTGGCTCGTCATCGGGCGCAGCGCGCCGAGGCCGGAACCGGCCGGCTTGGTCGGCTCGCGCTTGAAGAAGATGTTGGGGAACGCCAGGAACCGGTGCCAGGCGACACCCATTGTGACGTTCAGGGAGATGACGATCAGCCAGGTCATCGAAATGGCGATCTTGATGAGCGCGGCGACGCTCGCCCCGTCCGACCAGTCGGGCAGCACCGCGCCGACCGCGTGACTGACCGGGGTGGCCCAGAACGGGTACTCGAAGTGGTCGGTGGCGACCTTGAAGCCGCGGATCAGCAGGCCGAAGATCAGGACCAGCAGCACGATCCACTCGACGAAGTAGCCCTGCCACATGGTCGAGCCGGTGAACCGGGACCGCCCGCCCAGCCGGTTCGGCCGGTTGCGCAGCCGGATCGCCATCAGCACCAGGATGCCGACCAGGCCCAGCACGGTGATGATCTCGGTGGCCAACCCGAAGATCGTCCAGTGCCCGATGATCGGCAGGCCGCCGGTCGGGGTGACCACCTCGAAGTACGCCTCGAGCACCAGCAGCGACAGCACGATGAAGCCGACCATCACGAACCAGTGCGCGGCACCCACCACGCCCCACTTGAGCATGCGGGTGTGACCAGCGGTCTCCACCAGCATCGTCTTCGTGCGGGCGCCCTTGTCGGCGAACCGCTCCGGAGCGGGTTGCCCCAGCCGGATGACGGCCGTCATCTTCATGACCGCGCGCACCGCCAGCCACACCGCCACGGCGGTGATGCCGGCCGCGAGGATCGTGGTGACGATCTGGACGCTGCCCATCGAGTTGGCCTCCCCGGTCTGCTGCCTGTCGAGCGGTTCAGCAACCGGGACCGGAGCAGGACGAAGCCGGCGTCGCGCCGCTTGCACACCTGCGACCGGACCGGTCGATGACCTCGCTCCGCTCGGTCATGCAGTGCAGCCTACGCGCAAGGTTACCCAGCGGTAACGTGAGTCATCTCGCAGTAGGCCACGCTGCCTGCGGACACCATAGGGTGCCCGGCCCGGTCCCGCCGGGCAGGGGCGTGGCGGGTGACCTGGATCCTTCGTCGCGGCGACGCCCCGGGCCAGGCCCAGCGACAGCCGGAGAGGCTCAGCGCCAGCGCGAGAGCAGCACCAGCGACGCGACCATCGCACCGAAGCCGACCGCGAGGTTCCAGTACTGCCACGAGGCGACCGGGTACTCCTGCTCGGAGAGGTAGTAGACGACCAGCCAGCCGATGCCCGCGACGATCAGGGCGACAGCGGTGATCGGCAGCCACACCGGGCTAGGCTTGCGCGACGCCGCCGTCGTCGTCGGACGGACGTCCGTCGGCGGGGTGTACACCTTCTTCTTGCGGACCTGAGACTTGGGCACGGCGCTCTCCAGAGGGGGTGACGACCTCGTCCGGCCTGACAACCGGACGCGGAGGCGACGGTTCATGGCCAATAATGTTCGACAGCTAGCGTAGTCCGGAACGGCCGCCTGGACCACGAATGGGGTCAGGCAGGTACATGGAGTGACCGAAAAGGGCGGGACTGTTCGCATCACCGGCCCGGCCGGCACGAACCGATCCCCGACACGCGGAAGGAACGCTCGGTGGAGTACACATCCGGCGCCGCCTCCTGGCAGAAGGCCCTCCGACGGGCCGTCGCCGGGCTGCTGCCCCGGCGGCCACGCCAACGGCGACCAGGCTGGTCGATCGGGGTGCCCCTGATCGCCGCCGCGGCGGGGCTGCTCTTCACCACCACCGCGACCACGGCGGGCGGCACCGCTCTCCGCGAGGACCGGCGGCCCCAGCTCAACCAGCTCATCGAGGAGCGCGAGCAGCAGGTCGAGGCGAGCGAACGCCGCGCTGCCACCCTGCGCGACGAGGTCCAGCAACGCACCGACACGCTTGCCGGCTCGGACGCCCCGATCAAGGCCCAGCAGGCTCGCGCCCAGGGCAGCCTCAAGGCGGCCGGGTTCACCGCCGTCACCGGCACGGCCGTGACAGTCGAGCTGAACGACGCGCCCCAGCACGACGACGAGGCACACACCGACGCCACCAACGACGACCTGGTCGTGCACCAGGGCGACGTACAGGCAGTGGTCAACGCGCTCTGGGCGGGTGGAGCGGAGGCCATGTCAATCATGAACGTCCGCGTGCTCGCAACCAGCGCGGTACGCTGCGTCGGTAACACCCTGCTGCTCCACGGGCGGGTGTACTCCCCACCGTTCAAGATCGTAGCAATCGGCGATCCCGCTGCCCTCCAGCAGGCCCTCGCCAGCTCTGAGGGAGTCCGGTTGTTCAAGGACGCAGTCGACGACTATCAACTCGGCTACAAGGAGTCCGTCTCCACGGTGACCATCAAGGCCTTCGAGGACTCGACCGCGCTGCGCTCGGCGACGGTGCCCAGGTGAGCAGCCCGGAAGACCGCCGCGACGGGCGACACCGGGACCAGGCGGACGACCCGACCGCCTTCCTGCCCAAGGTCGACCGACCTGAGCCGACGCCGGAGCAGCCCGAGCCGACGTCGGGCCGGTCCCGGACCGGCAACTGGCCCGAGCCCGTGCTGCCCAGCCGGCCACGGGCACCGCGTCCGGCGGCAACTCCCGAGCCGCCGAGCGCCGCCGGTCCACCCCCGGCCGACGGCCTCGTAGCGCCGGTCCGTCCCGGCCCCGGTCCGCGCGCCGACCACCCGGTCGCGCCCAGCGCCGGCCGGCCCGACCCGCAGCGCGCTGCGCAGCACCCGAGCCCGGCGGCACCGCCGCCCTGGCCCGGCGCCGCTGCGACCGGCTCAGCTCCGCACGGCGGATCCAGCCAGCCCTCCGCCGCCGCTCCCGGCCGACCGACCGCGCCCCCCACGCAGGGGCCGGTCCGGCCGGCCGCCCCGGGCACCGACCCCACGCGCGTCCCGGCCCCCGGCGCCGTGCCGACCCGCCCGGCGACCGCCAGCGGCCCGGCCGGCGCCCCGACGCCCCCCGGCGGCACCACCCCGTCCGGCGGCGACGCGCCGACCGCGTTCATCCCGAAGGTCGGGTCGGGCCCCGCACGCCCGAGCAGCGCGGCGGGCGCCCCGGTTTCTCCCGCCGGGCCGGGCCGCCCCGCCGACCCGAACGCCACAGCTGTCATCCCCGCCGTCCCGTCCGGGCCGGCACCCCGACCGCCGGCCATGGACTCCACGGCGCTGATGGGCGCCGTCCCCCGTACGGCGACGCCGGATGAGCCGGCCGGCTCGGACGACAGCGCCGGCGAGCCTCCCCGACCCCGTCGGGGCGAGCGGGTGGTCCAACTCCGGCCGCACCAGACCGGCGAGGGCTACAAGAGCGTCTACTCGGAGCTCACCCGCCCGACGCTCGCCTCCCGCGTGCGCAGCGGCATCCGGGCCACCGGCGAGGTCCTGATCACCTTCGGCCTGGTGGTGCTGCTCTTCGCCGGCTACGAGGTGTGGGGCAAGTCCGCCGCCGTCGACGCCCACCAGCACGACCTCAGCAACCAGCTTGCCCAGGTGTGGGGTCCCAATGACGACCCCACGGTCGCCCCGTCGGCCACTCCGAGCGTCAAGCCGTCCCCGCCCGTGCACGGCAAGCCGATCGCGGGCCTCTACATCCCCAAGCTCGACAAGAACTGGGTGGTGGTCGAGGGCGTCACCCAGGCCGACATCCGGTACGCCCCGGGCCACTACCCGACCAGCGCGCTGCCCGGTCAGGTCGGCAACTTCTCCGTCGCCGGCCACCGTAACCGGGCCACGTTCTGGCGGCTGGACGAGCTGAACGACGGCGACCCGATCGTGGTCGAGAGCAAGACCGACTGGTACGTCTACCGGGTGTCGCAGACCCGCATCGTCAAGCCGACCCAGGTCGAGGTCGTGGCCCCGGTGCCCGGCGAGCCGAACAAGCGGCCGACCAAACGGATGCTCACGCTGACCACCTGCAACCCCAAGTGGGACAACTACCAGCGCCTGATCATCCACGCCGAGCTGGACTACATCGTGTCCAAGTCGGCGGGCCGCCCGGCGGAGCTGGGAGGCTGACCGGATGTACGCCTTCATCTGGCGCAAGCTCCCGTTCGGCCTGGCCGGCAAGCTGATCGGTTCGGTGCTGCTCGCGGCCGCCACGGTGGCCCTGCTCTGGTACGTGGCCTTCCCGTGGGCCGAGCCGCTGCTGCCCTTCGACGACGTGCAGGTCACCCAGGACTCCGGCGTTCCCGGGGAGCCGGGCGAGCCGGGCGGCGGAGACGCGGTGACCGGAGACGCTCCGGCTGGTGACGAGCACGAGCTGCCGTACGACACCGACCGGAACAATCCCGCGCCGTCCACTCCGAGCAGGTGACCATGCGCGTCCTGGTGATCGACAACTACGACTCGTTCGTCTTCAACCTGGTCCAGTACCTGGGCCAGCTCGGCGTGGAGTGCGACGTCCGCCGCAACGACGAGATCGACGTCGCCGAGGTCGGCCGGGTCGGCGCGGCCGGCATTCTGCTCTCACCCGGACCGGGCAGCCCCGACCGGGCCGGCATCTGCCTGGACGTCATCCGGAAGTACGCGGGCGAGCTGCCGATCTTCGGCGTCTGCCTCGGCCACCAGGCCATCGGCGAGGCCTTCGGGGCGACCGTGACGCGGGCCCCGGAGCTGCTGCACGGCAAGACCTCCGAGGTGCGGCACCACTCGGTAGGCGTGCTCGCCGGCCTACCCGACCCCTTCACCGCCACCCGCTACCACTCGCTCGCCGTGCTCCCCGAGACACTGCCCGACGAGCTGGAGGTCACCGGCTGGACCGGCTCCGGTGTGGTGATGGCGATGCGGCACCGGACGCTGCCCATCGAGGGCGTGCAGTTCCACCCGGAGTCGGTGCTCACCGAGGGCGGCCACCTGATGCTCGCCAACTGGCTGGCCGGTTGCGGCCACCCGGAGGCGCTGGAGCATGCCCCCGCGCTGGCCGCCGAGGTCGACGCCCGGCGACTCGCCGCCTTCGCCACTGCGTAGACCGACAGCGGCCGGTCAGCTGCTCAGTGCGTCCCGGACGGCGGGGCTCACCGACGAACGGACCGCGGGGGGTCGGCCGCGCACCGCGTCCCAGGCGGCCTTGCCACTGGCGAAGTAGTCGCGGACGGCCTTGCGTGCGAGCAGGCCGGGTCCGCAGCCGTCGCACCGTGCGGTGACCCCGTCGACGTCGAGGCCGAGGTGCCGGCAGAGCGTCACCGCCCGGGACAGGTGGTAGGACTGCGTCACGACCAGAGCCCGCTGGACGCCGTACACGTCTTTCGCGCGGATGCAGCTGTCGTACGTGTCCAGGCCGAACGGGTCCGCCACCACCCGCCGCGGGTCCACGCCGAGCGTCTCGGTCAGATACGCGGTCATCACCGTCGGCTCGTCGCCGGACGTGCCACCCCCGTCGCCGGAGACCAGTACCACCCGGGCCCGCCCGGTACGCACCAGCTCGGCGGCGGTCTCCAGGCGGCCGGCGAGCCGTTCGCCCGGCTGCCGCCCGTCCGCCGTCACCGCCGTACCCAGGACGATCACGACGTCGGCAGCGGGAGCGTCAGCTTCGCCGTACGTGTGCCCGTGCGCTCCGAACGTCGTCCACAGCCAGGGGACGCTGCTCAGGACGAGCAGGACCACGCCCAGGACGACCCCGCGCAGCAGATTCCGGCGCCACCGGCCCGTCCTCGGACGATCGGCGGCGGAGCCCCGCCGGAGGCTCCGCACCCAGGCGCGGACTGCTACTCCTCGGGAAGCCGGACCGGCGGCGGGAAGATCGGCTGACCGGAGCCACCACCGGTGCCCGGCGTCGTCGGCGTGCCGCTCGGCGTCGGCGTCGGCGTCACCGGCGGGCTGGGCGTCTCCTCGACCTTCTCCGGGATGCTGATCTCCAGGGTCACCGTCCTGCCCTGGGCCAGCTCGGTGCCGCCCTTCGGGCTCTGCGACTGGACGCGTCCGGCCTGATCGGCCGGAACCTCATCGCCGTCGCGGAACTTGACCTCGTAACCCGCCGAGCGAAGCTCGGCGGCGGCATCGTCCTTGGTCGAGTTGACGACGTTGGGGACCTTGTCGACGTTGCCCCGGGAGACCTCGACGGTGACCTTGCTGTCCTGGGCGACAGTGGTCCCCGACGGAGGGGTGACCTTGACGACGATGCCCTTCTGCGCCGGGTTGTCGACCTGCTTCTCCTCGACCACCAGCCCTTGAGCTTCGAGCTGGTCCTTGACGTTCTCGAACTGCGAGTTGACCAGACCCGGAGGGATCTTGACATCCGGTTTGCCATCGCAGATCTGGACGGTCACCCGGCTGCCCTCCTTCAGCCGGGCACCCGGTGCCGGATCCTGCTTGGCGACGGTGCCCTTCGTGCAGTCGTTGGCCAGAATCGGATCGCCCGCCACGGGCTGGAAGCCCGCATTCTGGATCTCGGTGAACGCGGCGGCCTGGGCCTTGCCGGCGAGGGTGGGCACCGCCTTCAGGTCCTTGTCCTGCTGCTGACTCCACAGCAGGGCGGCGACCAGGGCGATCACCGCCAGCACGCCGACCGCGCTGAACAGGGCGATCAGCCAGGAGGACGCCTTGCGCTGGCGCGGATCGCCGACCCGGGCGGGGATCTGCCGGGTCTGCTGCCCGGCGGCGGCGGGCGCGTAGCCGGCACCGCCGCCGGCCGGGGCCATCGCCACCGTCTCGGCCTCGCGCAGCACCGGAGTGGCCAGCACCGGCCGGCCGGCGGCGGCGCGCAACAGGTCGGCACGCATCTCGCCGGCACTCTGGTAGCGGTTGAGCGGGTTCTTCGACAGCGCCTTGAGCACGATCGCGTCGACCGCCGGGGTGACGTCCGGGTTGATGTCGCTCGGGGTCGGCGGAGTCTCCCGCACGTGCTGGTACGCGACGCTGACCGGGCTGTCCCCGACGAACGGCGGGTGCCCGCAGACCAGCTCGAAGAGGACGCAGCCGGCCGCGTACACATCGGAGCGGGCGTCCACGGCCTCGCCGCGCGCCTGCTCGGGCGACAGGTACTGGGCAGTGCCGATCACCGCGCTGGTCTGCGTCATGGTGGTCGCGCCGCTGGCCAGCGCCCGGGCGATGCCGAAGTCCATCACCTTGACCTGGCCGGTCTGGGTGAGCATGACGTTGCCCGGCTTGATGTCCCGGTGGATGATGCCGTGCCGGTGACTGAACTCCAGCGCCGCGCACATGTCGGCGCAGATCTCCAACGCACGGCGCGGCTGCAGGCGACCCTCGGCCCCGAGGACCTCCTTCAACGTCCGTCCGTTGACGAACTCCATGACGATGAAGGGCAGCGTCTCGCCGGTCGGCGCGGTCTCCTCGCCGGTGTCGTAGACCGCCACGATCGCCGGGTGGTTGAGCGATGCGGCGTTCTGCGCCTCCCGGCGGAAGCGCATCTGGAACGTCGCGTCCCGGGCGAGGTCGGTGCGGAGCATCTTGATCGCGACGTCCCGACCGAGCCGGAGGTCGCGACCGCGGTGCACCTCGGCCATGCCGCCATAGCCGAGCAGCTCGCCGACCTGGTACCTGCCACCGAGCAGGCGGGCCTGCGCTGTCATCGCGTCTGTCGTCCTTCGCTCGTCGTCGTCCCGCCGTCACCCGGCCGGAGTCGTACCTCACGACGGTACGACGTCCGGGTCGCATCGTCGCGTTCGTCGAGCCGCAGCGCGCCGGACGTCACGGTCTGTGAAGCTGGCGTCCCGGTGGCACCGTTCTGCGACTGCTTCCGCAGGTTGTAGGAAATCACGCCGGAGCAGAGCAGGACCAGTAAGGCCAGCAGGACGGCGAGGAGCACCATCCCGGGTCGGGACCGGCGGGGCTCGGACGCCGGCAGCCCCGAGCCGGCCTGCCGGGCGTACGCCGGTGGGTGTTCCTGCCGGGTCGGTGTCGGCGGCACCGCCGCGGCGCCGCGCGGGTAGCCGGCAGCGGCGACCGGCGGGCGCGCGTGCGGTACGGCCGGTGCGACAGCTGTGGGACGGGGCTGCTGGGCCGGCGCGACAGTGGTGGGCCGCTGCCCGACGGGAGGCTGCCGGTGCGGGGCGTTCGGCGGGCGGAGCTGCTGCGCCTGCGGCACCTGGGCCCGACCGGGAGCCGCGGGTGAGGACGGCGCACCGGAGACCGGGCCGGTGTGACCGCCGGCCCGGGCCTGCTGGGACAGCGCGGCCTTGAGCTGACGGGCCACCCCGGCGAGAGCGGCGGCGCTCGGCCAGCGGGCGGCCGGGTCCTTGGCCAACGCCCGCTCGACGACGGCCCGGACCTGCGGTGGGATGTCGGACGGCAGCGGCCGGGGTGTTTCCCGCACGTGCCGCATGGCGATGTCGAGCGGGTTGTCGCCCTCGAACGGTCGCCGCCCGGCGAGGCACTGGTAGGCGACCACGCCGAGCGCGTACACGTCGGACGCCGGAGTGGCCACCTGACCGGTGGCCTGCTCCGGTGAGATGTACGAGGCGGTGCCGAGCACCGAGCCGGCGGCGGTGAGCTGGCCGACGATGTCGGAGCGGGCGATGCCGAAGTCGGTCAGCACCAGCGTGCCGTTCGGCCGGACCAGCAGGTTGCCCGGCTTCACGTCGCGGTGCACGATGCCCTTCTCGTGCGCGGCGTGCAGCGCGTCGGCGGCCTGCGCGACAAGCGCCATCGTCCGGGCCGGGGTGAGTCGACCGACCCGGCTCAGCGTGGACGACAGGGCGTCGCCCTCGACGTACTCCATGACCAGGAAGGCGATCTGCTGGTCGTTGCCGAAGTCGTAGACGTCCACCACGCCGGGGTGGTTGATGGTCGCCATGGTCCGGGCCTCGCCCCGGAACCGCTCGGCGAAGTCGGGGTCGTCGAGCAGCGCGGGGAGCAGGCTCTTGACCGCTACCGTCCGGCCGAGCACCTGGTCGGTGCCGCGCCAGACGTCACCCATGCCGCCGCTGGCGATCCGCTCGTCGAGGCGGTAGCGGTTGCCGAGCTGGACGCCGGGGCTGAGCATGTCAGCGGCCCCCGGGGTCGTTGATGGCGGCCTTCATGATCTGGCCGCCGATCCGGGCCGCCTCGGCGCTGCCGCCGCTGCCGGCCTGCTCCAGCACGACACACACCGCGGAGACCGGGTTGCCGTTCTTGTCCAGCGCGAAGCCGATGAACCAACCGTGGTCGGGGCGGTCCGGGGCGGACTGCGCCGTGCCCGTCTTGCCACCGACGGTGTAGCCGCTGATCGCCGCCTTCTGGCCGGTGCCCTTCTGCACCACGCTGACCATCATCTCGCGCAGGTCGCTGGCGACCGGGCCACTGACCGGCTGACGCAGCTCCCGCGGCTTCGCGGTGTAGTAGCTGGTGGTCCGGTCCGGGGCGAGGAGCTGCCGGACCAGGTACGGCCGCATCTGGCTGCCACCGTTGGCGACCGACCCGGCGATCATCGCGCCCTGCAGCGGCGTCATCCGGACGTTGTTCTGGCCGATCGACGATTGAGCCAGCGCGGCCGGGTCGGTGCTGCCGTCCGGGTTCAGCATGTCGCCGGTTCGGCTGGCCGCCGTCCGCAGACCGCCCTCGCCGAGCTGCCCGACCGTGAGGTCCTCCTGCTCGAAGCCGAACTGCCGGGCCTTCTCCTTGACCTTGTCGGCGCCGAGCCGCACACCGAGCTGCGCGAAGCCGGTGTTGCACGACTTGGTGACCGCCTCCAGCAGGGTGACCTGCGGCTTGGGGCAGATCGACGCGGCGGCGTTGCGGATCGGGCTGCCGGAGGTGGGCGGGGTGTAGCTGGAGCCGGCCGGGATCGGGGTCGACTTGGTGACCCCGTTCTCCAGCGCCGCCGCGGCGACCACGATCTTGAAGGTGGAGCCCGGGGGGAGCGTCTCGGAGAGGGCCCGGTTCTTCAGCGGGCCGTCCGGGTTCTGCTCCAGCTTGTTGATCTCCGCTGCGGCTTCGTTCGTGTTGTGGCTGACCAGCGGGTTCGGGTCGAAGCTGGGCATGGATACCAGGGCCTGCACCGCACCGGTCCGCGGGTCGATGGCGATCGCCGCGCCGCGCTTGGCGTCCACCTGGTTGTTGCGCATCTGGTCGTACGCCACGTCCTGCGCCCGCTTCGACAGCGTGAGGAGCACGTTGCCGCCACCGGTCTCGTCGCCGGTGAACATGTCCTTGAACCGGTCGCCGATCAACTGGTCGCTGGTGCCGGCCAGGAAGTCGTTCTCCACCTGCTCGATGCCGGTGTCGGCCAGGTTGACCGGCTTGTAGCCGAGCACGTGCGCGTACTTGGCCCCACCCGGGTAGGTGCGCTGGAACTTCAGCTTGCCGGTGGTCTCCTTGCTGGTGGCCACCGCCGTTCCGCCGGCCTCGATGTTGCCGCGCTTGCGCTTGTAGTCGGCGACCTGGACCCGGCCGTTGTAGTCACTGGTGCGGTACTCGTCGGCCTTGTACGCCTGGATCCAGTTGAGGTTCGCGAAGAGCAGACCGAACAGGACCATGACGACGATGCCGACACGGCGCAGGGGTGCGTTCACGGCTTGATCACCTCCGTGGGAGCACCGTGCAACTGCTCGGGCGGGCCGCCCGCGGGCCGGCTCGCCTTGCCGGCGCCGCCCGTCACCGGTCGCCGGGCCCCGTCGGAGACCCGCAACAGAACCGCGATGAGCAGCCAGTTCGCCATCAGCGACGACCCACCGGCGGACAGGAACGGGGTGGTCTGGCCGGTCAGCGGGATGAGCTTGCTGATGCCGCCGACGATCACGAAGACCTGCAGGCCCAGGGTGAAGGCGAGGCCACCGGCGAGCAGCTTGCCGAACGAGTCACGCACGGCGAGCGCGGCGCGCAGGCCCCGCTCCACGATCAGCAGGTAGACCACCAGCAGCGCGGAGAGGCCGAACAGGCCGATCTCCTCACCGATGCCGGCGAAGATGAAGTCGTTCTGCACCTCGGGCAGGATGTCCGGCTGACCGCCGCCCGGCCCGGCGCCGAAGAGCCCGCCCGTACCGAGGGCCAGCAGACCCTGGACGAGCTGGTAGCCCTTGACGTGCGGATCGGCGAACGGGTCCAGCCAGATCTCGGCCCGCAGGTAGAAGTTGGCGAACGGCCCGCCGACCGTCGACCCGAGGACGTACGCGAGGTAGGCGCCGCCGAAGAAGAGAATGAGGCCGATCAGCAGCCAACTGACCCGCTCGGTGGCGATGTAGAGCGTCACCACGAACATGCCGAAGTAGAGCAGCGAGGTGCCCAGGTCCTTCTCGAAGACCAGCACCAGGAGGCTGATCAGCCAGACCACGACCACCGGCCCGAGATCCCGACCACGCGGGAAGTCGATGCCGAGGAACCGCCGGCTGGCCAGCGAGAGCACCTCACGCTTGCGCACCAGGTAGTAGGCGAAGAAGACCAGCAGCGCCAG
Source organism: Micromonospora sp. NPDC049114 (assembly GCF_040648635.1). Classification (NCBI taxonomy): domain Bacteria; kingdom Bacillati; phylum Actinomycetota; class Actinomycetes; order Micromonosporales; family Micromonosporaceae; genus Micromonospora; species Micromonospora sp. NPDC049114. The sequence goes on from NZ_JBEZEA010000001.1 coordinate 1,425,934, forward strand.
CTTGGCGAACTCACCCGGCTGGAGCGAGAAGCCGCCGACCCGGATCCACAACTTTGCGCCGTTGATCTCGGAGATGCTGCTCGGCAGCACCGCCGGGAGCATCACCAGCACGATGCCAGCAAGCCCCAGGGTGTACGCGTACCGCGAGACCGAACGGTGGTCGCGCATGATGGCGAGCAGCCCCGCGGCGAGGATCACCGAGGCGAGCGTCCACGCGAGCTGCCGGCCGCCGATGCCGGCGAACGTGGCCAGGTCCTCCCGGTCGACCGGGGCGGCCTCGCCCAGGTCGATCCGGCGCAGGAAGCCCACCCCGAGACCGTTGAGCAGGGCCACCGCCGGCAGCAGAGCCGGGTCGGCGAACGGGGCGAGGAACCGGATGACCAGGTGCAGGCCGAGGAAGACCGCGCCGAGGGCGGCGGCGGGCATCCAGAAGTCCGGGGTGACCGTGTCCAGAAGGTTCGCCTCGACGGTCGCCATGTACGCGGCCACCAGCACCATGGCCAGCAGCAGCAGGGACAGCTCGGCGTTGCGTCGGGACCGGGCCAGGCGTACGCCGGAATCCCCGCCCGTGGTGGCGGGCGAGGGTGCCGGTGTGGCCGCTACGGTCACGGGTGGAGTCCTTGGGATCTCAGCCGACGCTCACTCGGGAGACCGGCAGCCGGCCGGGTCGAGCGCCGGCGTGGCCGAGTCCGAGGGCGTGGCGTCGGGTGCGGTGGTCGGATCGGTGCCGCCGGCGGTGGCCGCGTTGGTCGGGCTCGCGCTGACGACCCCGTTCACCGACGCGCCGGGGCTGGGGCTGGTGTTCGGCGTCGGCGACGTCGCGGGAGGGGTCGGGGGCGGAGTGGGCGTCGGCGTGCCGGTCACCGCGGCCGTGTCGGACGGGCAGATCGGCTTCAGGTTGGGATTGGTCGGGGTGTCGCTGGTCAGCTCGGCGAGCTGACGCTCGGCGTCCGGCTCGTTCTTGGCCCGGATGCCCACCTTGACCGTGTCCTGAGCGGCGACGGTGAGGTCGTCCAACCGGGTGCCGCTGGTGCGGTGCACCGTCGAGAGGTCCATCCCGGCGATCTGCCCCTGGATGCCACGGAAGACGGCGACCTGCCCCTCGTCGGTGGCGCCCACGTAGTACTGGCGTTGGGTGTACGTCCAGCCGCCGAAGGCCGCGCCACCGACGATGACCAACAGGGCCAGCGCCATCGCGGCGGTCCGCACCGGCCGGCGCTTCGGCCGCTCCGGCTCGTCGTCCGACGCGTTGGGCTCCTCCGGAGCGGCGGGACGCGGCGCGGAGAGCGCCGAGGCCCGGGCGGCCGGGGTCGAGTCGTCGGCGGAGGTGGCCATGCCCCGGTCCCGGGCGGCGGCACCGCCGACGATCGGGGTGGCCTCGACGATGTCGTGGTCGGTGGCGTCGGCGATGATCACGGTGATGTTGTCCGGACCGCCGCCGCGCAGCGCGAGCTGCACCAGCCGCTCGACGCACTGCTGCGGATCGGTGTACTCCCGCAGGGTCTCGCCGATGGTCTCGGCGCTCACCACGCCGGAGAGGCCGTCGCTGCAGATCAGGTAACGGTCGCCGGGCAGCACCTGGCGCACCGAGTACTCCGGGTCGATGTCCCGGCCGTCCAGGGCCCGGGTCAGCAGCGACCGCTGCGGGTGGCTGCTGGCCTCCTCGGCGCTGATCCGGCCCTCGTCGACGAGCATCTGGACGTACGTGTCGTCCTTGGTGATCTGGGCGAACTCACCATTGCGCAGCAGATAGGCCCGCGAGTCGCCGATGTGGACCATCCCCAGCTTGCTGCCGGAGAAGAGGGTCGCCGTCAGCGTGGTGCCCATCCCCTCCAACTGCGGGTTGGCGTCCACCGTGTCGCGGAGCTGTTGGTTGGCGGTGCCCACGGCCGAACGCAACGCGTCGACGAGAGCGTCCCCTGGGACGTCCTCGTCGAGCGGCGCCATGGCACCGATGACGATGTTGCTGGCGACGTCACCGGCGGCCATGCCGCCCATGCCGTCGGCAACGGCGAGTAGCCGCGGCCCGGCGTAGACGGAGTCTTGATTGCCGTCACGGATCAGACCGCGGTCGCTGTGGGCCGCATAGCGCAGGGTCAGAGTCATGGCCGTAATTCGAGGGAAGTGCGGCCGATCCGGATCGGCACGCCGAGGGGTACGGGGGTTGGTCCGGTGACCTTAGCGCGATCTAGGTACGTGCCGTTAGTCGAGCCGAGGTCCTCGACGAACCACTGGCCCTCGCGCGGCACGAGTCTCGCGTGCCGCGCCGAGGCGTAGTCGTCGGTGATGACCAGGGTGGAGTCCTCGGCCCGACCGATGGTGATCTGCGCTTCACCGAGGGTGATGCGGGTGCCGGCCAGTTGACCTGCGGTGACCACCAACTGGTGGGCCGCCCTGCCCCGCTTCACCTTCGCCGGTTTGGCCGCCTGCCCCGTCGAGGCGCCAACCGCGCGTGGTGCCGCCACCAGGCGACCGGACCGGGCCCCCGCGAAGAGATCCCGACGGATCACGCCGACCACCGTGAACACGAAGATCCACAGCAGGATCAGGAACCCGAACCGGGCAACGGTGATGACCAGTGCCGGCAAGGCGGCTCAGCCGTCCACGCGGAAGGTCAGCGTCGTGGTGCCGAGCTGGACCATGTCACCCGGGTTGAGGGCGACGGCGGAGACCCGCTGCCCGTTGACCATGGTGCCGTTGGTGGACCCCAGATCGGTCAGCACAACCTGGCCGCCATCGAAATCCAGCCGGGCGTGTCGCCGGGAGATGCCGACGTCGGGCAGGCGCAGGTTCGCCTGGTCACCGCGACCGATCACCGTCGACCCCATCTGGAGCGGGTAGGTGCGGCCGTCACCGGAGACCAGCCGCACGTTGCGGCCGCCACCGTGGCCGGGCGGCGGGCCGTAGCCGCCACCCTGGTCGTACGCGGGGTAGGCGGGCGGGCCGGCGTCGTAGCCGGGCGCCGACACGGGGGCGACCTCGCCGCCGGTGTAGACCTCGGCGGTGACCCGGAACATCCCCGTGTCCAGGCCCTCGCCCCGCTCGATCTCGACGATCACGTCGCCGTAGACCGTCCAGGCCTGCTCGCCGATGAACTCCGCCTGCGACTGGGCCAGCTCCTGGGCCAGCGCGGCGGCGTACGGCGCCAGACGACTGTGGTCGAACGGCGAGAGATCGATCACGTAGCGGTTGGGCACCAACGTGCGCCCACCGGCCAGGATCGCCTTGTGCGCCTCGGCCTCCCGCTGCATGGCGTTGAGGATCTCCACGGGGTGGACCACCCCTTTGAAGACCTTGGCGAAGGCCCCCTCGACCAGGCCTTCCAGACGCTTCTCGAAGCGTTGCAGCACGCTCACCGGCTCCTCCTCGGGTCCCGAGGACATGATGGTATCCGGCCGGCGCGCGCGCAGCTCACACGCCGCTCGGCCGGCTGCTCCCGGCCCGTTCGGAAGGACCGGGACCGCCGTGCTAATCTTTCGTCCGCCACGAACGGTAACCGCTCGTGGCGAGCGTCTGGGACAGCGTAGTATTCCCGGGGCCTGTTGGAGACAGCGGGTCCGGGGCGGTTACAGTGTCCCGGGTCGTGCCACGGGGATGTGGCGGAATGGCAGACGCGCACGGTTCAGGTCCGTGTGCCCGAAAGGGCGTGGGGGTTCAACTCCCCCCATCCCCACCAAAAGACGAGGGCTCCGCGAAATGCGGGGCCCTTCCGTCATATCGGGGCGGGCCGGACGTCACGCTATGCTCCGATGGTTTCTGCCTCCGATGGACCAGGAGTGGCGTGTGAGTGTCGCGTTGGTGACCGGGTCGGGTGGTCTGATCGGCTCCGAGGCGGTCCGGCACTTCGCCGGCCTCGGTCTGGACGTCGTCGGCATCGACAACGACATGCGTCGGTACTTCTTCGGCGAGGACGGCTCCACCTCGTGGAGCCTGGAACGGCTCGCCCGTGACCTGGGTAACTCCTACACCCACTTCGCGGTGGACATCCGGGACCGGGACGGCCTGGAGCAGGTGTTCAAGAAGTACGGGTCGGACATCGCCGTGGTGATCCACAGCGCGGCCCAGCCGAGCCACGACTGGGCGGCCAAGGAGCCGTACACGGACTTCGACGTGAACGCCGGTGGCACGCTCAACATCCTGGAGAACACCCGCCGTCACGCGATCGACGCGCCGTTCATCCACTGCTCGACCAACAAGGTCTACGGCGACCGGCCCAACAGCCTGCCGCTGATCGAGCTGGAGACCCGGTACGAGCTGCCCGAGGACCACCGCTGGTACCAGGGCATCACCGAGGAGATGTCGATCGACCACTCGCTGCACTCGGTCTTCGGCGCCTCCAAGGTCGCCGCGGACGTGATGGTGCAGGAGTACGGCCGCTACTTCGACATGAAGACCGCCTGTTTCCGGGGCGGCACCCTGACCGGCCCCGCCCACTCGGCCGCCGAGCTGCACGGGTTCCTGGCCTACCTGATGCGCTGCGTCATGGAGGGCCGGACGTACAACCTGTTCGGCTACAAGGGCAAGATGGTCCGCGACGCGATCCACTCGCACGACGTGCTGACCGCGTTCGAGGCGTTCTTCCGGTCGCCCCGCTCCGCCGAGGTCTACAACCTCGGCGGCGGCCGGCACTCGAACACCTCGCACATCGAGGCGTTCGCGATCGCCCAGGAGATCACCGGCCGCGAGGCGCAGATCAACTACGTCGAGCAGAACCGCACCGGCGACCACCAGTGGTACGTGAGCAGCATGGCCCGGTTCGAGGAGCAGTACCCGGAGTGGAAGATCACGTACGACGTGCCGATGATCCTGCGGGAGATCTACGAGGCCAACGTGGACAAGTGGGTGCCACAGTCGTGACGGCCAGGACCAAGCGCAACGTGCTCGGCGTCCTCGTCGACGCCACCGACTACGCCACGGCCACCGACGCGGTGGTGACCGCGGCGCACGAGCGTCGGCCACTCGCGCTCACCGCGCTGGCCGTGCACGGCGTGATGACAGGTGTGCTGGACCCCGCGCACAATGCCCGGCTCAACTCCTTCGACGTGGTCACCCCGGACGGACAGCCGGTGCGCTGGGCGCTCAACCTGCTGCACCACGCCGGGCTCACCGACCGCGTCTACGGGCCGACGCTCACCCTGCACGTGCTCTCCCGCTTCGCCGACGAGGGGCTGCCGGTCTACCTGTACGGCTCGACCGAGGAGACGTTGGCCAAGCTGATCCCGGCGCTGGAGCGGATGTTCCCCGCGCTGAAGATCGCCGGTGTGGAGCCGTCGAAGTTCCGCGCGGTCCAGCCGGGCGAGGACGCCGAGATCGCCGACCGGATCCGGTCCAGTGGCGCCCGGCTCGTCCTGGTCGGGCTCGGCTGCCCGCGCCAGGAGGTCTTCACGTACGCCATGCGCCCGCTGCTCGACATGCCGCTGATGGCGGTCGGCGCGGCCTTCGACTACCACGCCGGGCTGCTGCGGCAGCCTCCGCCGTGGATGCAGCGCGCCGGTCTGGAGTGGTTCTGGCGGCTCGGTCTGGAGCCGAAACGACTCTGGCGCCGCTACGTGATCCTCAACCCCGCCTACCTGACCCGGCTCGCCGGTCAGAAGACCGGTCTGTGGAAGGCCCGCCCGCCGGCCCCGGCCACCGAACGGCCCGCCACCTTCGCGGTCTGACCCTCCGATCCCGTACGACACGAGGCCCCACCCGGACAGCCGGGTGGGGCCTCGCTCGTGAGAGGGACCGGTCAGACGGTCAGGGTCCAGCTGTTGATGTAGCCGGTGTCGGCCGAGTAGGTGTCGCGCACCTGAAGTCGCCAGGTGCCGTCGGCGGCCTCACCTGACACGTTGGCCGTGTACGTGGTGTTCACGTTGTCGGCGCTGTCCGAGGTGCTGCTGTTCTTCAGCCGGTACGCGCTGCCGTCCGGGGCGAGCAGGTCGATGACCAGATCACCGCGGTACGTGTGCACGATGTTCACCGCCACGGTGGAGGCCGACGAGGCGTTGCGCCCGCAGCCCGCGATCGTGATCGAGCTGGTCACCGCCGCACCGGCGTCCGGGATCGACACGTCGGTGCCGTTGGTGCCGGTGCAGCCGGTGGGCGGCGGGGTGGTGCCGCCGCTGCCCACGTAGAGCAGCCGGTTCGGCGAGCCCGAGCCAGGGTTGCCCACCACGTTCGGGGTCGCGTTGGCCACCATCTGGTCGCGGATCTGCTGCGGGCTCCAGCTCGGGTTGGCGCTGGCCAGCAGCGCCGCCGCGCCGACCACGTGCGGCGTGGCCATCGAGGTGCCGCTGATCGTGTTGGTCGCGGTGTTGCTCGTGTACCAGGCCGAGGTGATCGACGACCCCGGCGCGAAGATGTCCAGGCAGGTGCCGACGTTGGAGAACGACGACCGGGCGTCCGAGCTGGTCGTCGAGCCGACCGTGATCGCCTCCGCGGTACGCCCCGGCGAGGTGTTGCAGGCGTTCGCGCCGTTGTCGTTCCCGGCGGCGAGGCCGTACGTGACACCTGACGCGATCGAGTTGCGGACGGCGGTGTCCAGCGAGCTGTTCGCGCCACCGCCGAGGCTCATGTTCGCCACCGCCGGCTTGATCGCGTTCTGGGTGACCCAGTCGACACCGGCGATCACGCCGGCGTTGGTGCCACTGCCGGAGCAGTTCAGCACCCGTACGCCTACCAGCTGGACGCCCTTGGCCACCCCGTACGAGGATCCGCCGACGGTGCCGGCGACGTGCGTGCCGTGCCCGTTGCAGTCGTCGGCCGACCCGCCGTCCACCGCGTCGTAGCCGGAGGTGGCCCGGCCGCCGAAGTCGTTGTGGGTGAAGCGGATGCCGGTGTCGATGATGTAGGCGTGCACGTTGCTCGCCGTGTTCGGGTAGGTGTAGGAGCTGTCCAGCGGCAGGTTGCGCTGGTCGATGCGGTCCAGGCCCCAGGAGGGCGGGTTGGCCTGCGTTCCGGAGATCGACACGGTGTGGTTCTGCTCGACGTACGCGACGGCCGGGTCGGCGGCGATCCGTGCCGCCGCGCCCGCGCTGACGGTGACCTCGAAGCCACGCAGCGCCGTGCCGTAGGTGCGGGCCACCCTTCCGCCGTGCCGGCCGGTCAGCCGCTGTGCGGTGTCACCGACCCGGCTGGGGGCCACGGCGGTGTCCTTGAGGACGACGATGTAGCTGTCCGGCACGGCGGTGGCTCCACCGGCCTCCCGGACGACGCCGACGGGCTCGGCGGCCAGGGCCGGGGTGCCGACGGCCAGTACGGTCGCGGCGGTCACCCCGACCAGTACGGACCTGCGTGGAAGACCCATCTCCCTACCTCCCTCCGACCGGCGGCGAAGCGCGACCACCGGTACCACACTGATCGACACTTGCCGATCGAGCCGAGAGTAGATCGACGGCCCCGGCAGATAAACATGTCGAAACGTCCATCACGTCGATGGGATGTCCCCTACGGGCCGGCTTCCGGGGCCAACGGGGGTCCGGCCCGGATTCGCCGCGCTCGGGGACGGAAAAGACTCTCCGACATGGAGAGTCAGCTCACCATCCTGTTGCCGGTCGCCGCCGTCTGGCTGGCCGCCGGGGTCCTGGCCGATCGACTGCCCCGGCTGCGCGACGCGCGTGCGCTTCGTCGGCGTACCGGATGGTTGCTGGCGCTCGCGCTGGCGGGCGTGGCGCTGGTCGCGGCCGTGTCCGTCGGCGGGCTGCTGAGCGCCGGCACCACGCCGTTCGACCGGGCCGGCGCCGGGCTCACCCTCGCCACCGGGCCGGCGCTCGTGGTGGCCGTCTGCTCCGTACGACGGATCCGTCGCCTGTGGGCCGGGGCCGGCGCGTTCGACACCGCACCCGGTACACCCGCCCCGCACGGGCTGCGCGCCGCCGCGGCACACCCGCTCATCGGTTTGCCGTTGCAGGTGACCGCCCTCGCGACGGTGCCGGCGGTGATCGCGGCGGTCGGCGCGGACCTCGGCGCCGAGCCCGGGGTCACCGGGCCGGCGATCACCGTCGGCGCGCTCGCCGTGGCGGCGATCGGTGTCCGGCACGCGCTGCGGCACAGCCGGCTCACCGAGCGGGCTCAGCCTGCCGCACCCCGGTCAGCGCGAGCGGCCGGACCCCTGCACGTATAGCAGTTCGAGGATCGCGCGGGTCGCCTCGAACCAGCGGTCCAGCCAGCCCGGCGGCGGGATGCTGCCCTTCGGCGGCAGTTCCAGCAGCAGGCCGCGCAGCAGCGGGTGGTCGGCCAGCGAACCGGTCGGCTCCATGGGCCAGCCGGTCGGCGGGAACGACGGCTCGACCAGCGGATTCGGGTCCAGTGAGGGCAGCGAGAGCGGCGCGTCGGCCGCCTCCGGGTTCGCCGCCTCCCGCCCGTTCAGATCCTGGTCGGTCGAGACCACCTCGGTCAGTACGGTGTCCCGACGCGCCCCGCGGTACTTGCCACCGAACCGTTCCGGCTTGCCCGGACCGTTGGTGAGGTTCTCTGAACCGATCGTCGTCATCGTCTCGCCTACCTCGCTCGGGTGCGGGTCGGTGCGGCGGGTCGTCGACCAGCGCCGTACCGACGGGTTCAACGAGGCGGACCCGCTGTGGCGACGGGAATCCCGGCGGAACATCGCTGAGCCGGCGGGTCGGCCCCGGGTCGGCGGCGCTCCGGGACACGGCGAGTCCCCGTCCGGTCGGGACCGGACGGGGACTCGACTGCTCACTCGGTCAGACCGAGCCCAACACACCATCCCTGGTGCCGGCGACGAAGGCGTGCCAGTCGCCGGGAGCGAAGACCAGGGCCGGGCCGGCCTTGTCCTTCGAGTCCCGCACCCCGACCGCCCCGGTCACGTACGCCACCTCCACACAGTTGTCGCAGTTCGGCCCGCTCTTCGAGCTCTTGAACCACGTCGCCTGCGTCAGGTCCACGGGGAACCCCTTGGTCGCCATTTCGGCTCCTCTGCCAGTTTTGCGATGTGTGCGACGGACTCCTCTGGACGAATGGCCGCAGCGCGGATGTGATCGAAGATGAAGCTGTACTTCTGCAGTTCGTCGCTCTTCTCGAGGAAGAGCCCACCCGTGGCGTTCTCCGCGTACACGACATCCGGATCACCGGGCTCGGGAAAACTGAGGATCGTGAAGGTCCCGTCCATGCCGGCGTGCGCACCCACCTCGAAAGGGAGGATCTGGAGCGTCACGTTCGGCAACTCGGCCACCTCGACCAACCTCCTGAGTTGGCCGCGCATCACCTCGTCCCCGCCCACCGGCCGACTTACCACCGCCTCATCGAGCACCACCCACAGATCGACCGGATCGTCCTGCGTCAACAACGACTGACGGCCCAGTCGGACACGCACCCTCTGATGTACCTGATCGGCGGTGAAGTCCGGACGGGCGGCCCGGATCATCGCCCCGGCGTACTCCTCGGTCTCCAACAGGCCCGGCACGACCTGCTGTTCGTACGCCCGGATCGAACTCGCCGCCGCCTCCAGCCCGACGTACGCACCGACCAGCACCGTGCTGTACGGGTGCCACCAGCCCTTCTGCCGCGCCTCCCGGGCGATCTGGACGAGCTCGTCGCTCTCGGCACCCACGACGCCGTAGATCCTCAACATGTCCCGCACGTCGCGCGGGGTGGCCGTGGTGTGCCCCGTCTCGATCCGGGAGACCTTGGACGCCGAGCACTCCAACTGCTCGGCGACAACCTCGATGGTGATGCCGGCCGACTCCCGCTGCCGGCGCAGCTCGGCACCGAGCCGCCGCCGTCGGATCGTCGGGCTGCGCCGCTCACTCATTGCGCGGCCTCGGTGTTTCTGGTCCTCGCCGCTGGTTGCTCGACCCCACTCTCGGGCTACCTCCGGTCGACGCGCCACTGGCTGCCGCTCACCGGGGGCGCGACCGTCGACCGGCGAGCGTTCGCGACGAGGGGTGGTGCCGGTCATCGGCCGGCCGCGACGGGCGAAACCGGCCCTCAGTGTGCCGTCCGTACGCGGATGGCTTCAAGCGCCGCTTTGCGTGGCGGACTCACGTATCGGCAAAAGTCGACGTGCAACTTGCATGAAGCACGTCGCTGATGCAGTCTGTCCGTATGGCACGGATCACTCAGCGTCTCCGTCCGCTCTCCGGGTGTGGTGACCCCACCGACCCCGGACGGCCGGGCGGCACGCGGGCCCGGCCGGCGCCACCCAGACCTGCGCCGGGGTGATGACCCCACCGCTGCAAGCCAGCTGACTGCGGCGGTGGGCGCGGTTCCCGGAAGCAGTCAGGTGATGGTCGGGTGGCGGCACGCCACCAGCGGGTACGGCCCGACCACCATCACGCACCAACCGGTCCACGAGGCGCGATCCCGTCACCGGGCCGAGACATCCCAGACCAGTCACCCCGCCGGCACCACGCCGGCTCTCCCTCCCCAGGAGCCCATGTGCTTCCCCGCTCCGGTGACGTTCTGCACGTGACTCGCGCGGCGAGTGTCCAGTTCCTCAGGCCGATCATGTTCCGGGTGATCCGGGTGCTCGACTGGCCGACCTACGACGGTTGGCTCTGGCTCGACGGCTACGAGCTCAACGCCGCCGGCGACGCCGTCAGCCGCCGGTCGATCTTCGTACAACGGGAAGGGCTGCAACAGGTGCAGGCCGCACCGGAGCCCCGCCCGCACACCGTACGGACCCGACGCCCTGTCTCTCGTACGCCGGTCAGAGTCGGCTGACCAGCGCGAACCGCCGCGGGTAGGCGTGCCGTCGCCATAGAATTGGTACGCCCACCCCGGCATGTTTCACCGCACGTCCAGGACCCTGAGCCTGGGATGGTCATGGTCAATCAGCCCGCCGTGCGGCGGCACCACCGCTGGAGTATCACCTACGCTCTCGGACTACTCGCTCTCCTCGGCGCAGTGACCACCATGGTGGTCCTGGTCCGCGACCCGGCGTTGTCGTCCACCCGGCTGGCCGTTCCGGTGCCGGCTCCGGAGATCACCGTGGTCGACTCCGACCCGCCGACCGACGAACCCGGCTGGATCAGCGCCGACGCCCCCGACGGACGCGTCGGAGCGGCCGACACGCCCGGCCCGGCAGCCGGGGCCGGCGCGGGTGGTCAGTCCGACGGACAGCAGGAACTCACCGAGGCAGCGCCCGCCGGGCACGCCGCCACGGACGTCCGCCGCTCGCTGTTCTGGTCCGGAATCTTCGGCCTCACCATCTCGCTCGCCGGCCTCGGCCTCGTCGGCACCCGCCGCCGGATGTGGTGAACAACCGTCACGGCGTTGTCGTCACCGTCGGACTCGGCCTGGTCGGCCTGGTCGGGCTGGTTGGGGTCGAGGGTCGCGCCTGGGAGATCACCAGTAGCACCTCCTCGTCGGCACCTACCGTCGCGCCGGCCTCCGGATCGGTGCCGACCACGGTCCCCGGCGGCAGCTCGGACGGGCGGTACACCACCCGGTAGCTCAGGCCGAGCCGCTCCAGCAGCCCTTCGGCGGTGGCCTGCGTCAGGCCGGTCAGCGGCGGCACCGGTATCTGCGCCTCCTCGGTGGTGGCCGCCGGGCTGCTCGGCGTCGCGCTGCTGGGCGCCGCCGAGGTCGGGGCGCTGCTGCTCGGCGCGGCGGTGGCACTGGTTGGCGGGACGGAGGGCGTCGCCGGGTTGTCGGGGTCGTCGTCCCGGGCGTTGAGCACCACCCACAGAGCCGCCCCGAGCAACCCGGCGAGCAGCAGAGCGAGTACGCCCCAGAGGATCGGCAGCCACCAACGCCGGCCACCCTGCTCCTCGACGTACCAGTCCGGGGCCGGTTCGGCTGGTCGGGGCGCGCGCACCTCGGCCCGCCCGGACCACGGCGGCGTCGTCGACCGTTCCAGCGGCATCCGCGCCGTCCGATCGCCCGACGGCCCCGAGGCGGCCCGGTCGATAGGCATCGTCTCGTCCGGCGACCCACCACGACCACCCGAAGCGGCCCGGTCGATCGGCATCGTCTCGTCGGGCGACGCGGGGCGGTCCGGCGGCTGCGGACGGCTGCCGCCGGAGGGCGGCAGGGGGCGCGTGCGGTCGTCCTCGGGCTCCCCGGCGGGCGGCTCCTGGCGGTCGTCGCTCATCGCACGTCCTTTCCCGAACCGGGCGGGCGCCGTGGCCCTCGACCGTCAACCTAACCGCCCACGTCGACATCGGCCGGTATCGGTGGCGCGAACCGCGCGCCGCGGTCAGGTCAGGTGGTGCCGACGGGCCAGGCCGGGGTGGGTCGCCGCGCTCAGCGGTACGGGTCAGAGGGTGGGCTTCACGGTCGGCTGGCTCGGCGGGGCCGCCGCCCCGCACCAGATGCTCACCTCGTCGTTCCAGCGGGCCGGGCCGTCCTCGGCCGGCTCCTGCTGGCTGACCTTCCCGCTACGCCCACTGCGGTAACGCGGGTAGAGCCCCTCCTCGACCAGTTCGTCGGCCGCCTCGGCGCAGTCGTCGCCGACCACGTCCGGCACCTCGGCGGCGGGGGCCGGACCGGCCACCTGCAACTGAACTGTGGTGCCCCGGGTCACCTCGGTGCCCACGGCCGGCGAGGCGCTCTCCACCGTGCGGCCGGTGCCACCGCCGAAGACCAGACGCCAGCCCAACCGCTGCTTACGCAGCATCTCGCGTGCCTGCACGAAGTCGGTGCCGACCACCGGTGGCACGGTCAGCCCGGTCCCCTTCGTCGTGGCGGCGGTCGTCCGTGGGGCGGACGGCGTGGTCCGGCCGGTGGTCGGCCGGGACGAGGTGGGCCGGTCGGTCGGCGTACCGGCCGTGGTGGCCACCGCCTGCGGGTTCACCGGAGATTCGTCATCCTCGCCGGCCAGCAGCCAGCCACCTGTCGCACCGACCACCGCCAGCAGCACCGCGACCAGCCCGCCACCGAGCAGCACGCTGGCCCGGCTTCCGCCGCCGGCCTGGCCGCCGGCGGAATCCTGCCGACCCGTGTTCGCGTCCGTCATACCGCCCACCGCCTCATCACCGGCGACCGTACCGTTCGCCGCCCATCACGTTGTGCCGACGGTCCGTACCGGCGGGTCACTGCGACTCGCCGCACCGACGACGGGACGTTACGCTGCCCGGCATGGCCAGACGGGGCTGGGGAGTATCGATCGTGACGGCGATCGGGGTCGCTGCCGGCGCGGGCGCCGCGCAGCTCGGCTTCGGCTACGGGCTCGGCGTCATCACCTGGACGCCCACCGACGCCGGGGCCAACGACACGGCCTGGGCCGATGGCCTGGCCTGGGCCACCTGGCTCGCCGCCAGCTCGACGGTGCTCGGCGCGGTCTGCGCGCAGCGACTGCACCAGCGTGCCGTACCCCAGGTTGGTGACCAGCCGACCGGCGTCGCCGGGCCGACGGCACCCGCTCCGGCGACCGAGGCGGCCCCACCACAGCCGGCGGCGCTCGAAGAGGGCTCGCCGAGCGGGGTCGAGGACACCGACGCGGTACCGGCTCAGCCGACCTCGGCGGTCGATCGATCGGCGCCGGTGGCCGGCACGCTGCCCGACGAGCGAGGCGGCCTGTTCCGCAGGCTGTCCCTCGCGCTCGGCGCCGGTCTCGGTGGACTGGTCACCGTGCTGCTGGTCGCCGTACCGGCCCGGGTCGCCGTGGGCGCCGACACCGACGCGCCACAGCGGATCGCCGCTCTGCACGCGGTGCTCGGCATCCTGATCGGCGTGTTCGTCGCGCTCTGGGCGCTGCGCTCCCGCGCCGCCGCGTTGAACGTCACCGCGACGGCCGCCTGGCTCTGGCTGCTCGCGATGGTGTCGGTCATCGACGGAGTACGCGTCGGGCGCGGGCTCACCGGCGCTCAGCTCGGCACGTGGCAGCTCGACCCGGACCACGCGCGGTACTGGATCGGAGGCCAGCTCTACTGGCCCGGTGCGCTGCTGGCGCTCGTACCCGCGCTTGTGATCGGTGCCCTGGCCGCTCGGGGCGCCGCGCGGTCGGGCGGGCACCGGATCGGCGCGGCCGCCTCCGGCGCGGCCGGCCCGCTGCTCGTCGCGCTCGCCTACCTGACCACCGTGCCACGTTGGGCGACCCCGGGGCCCGCACAGTTCTCCACCCAGCTCATCGCCCCGTACGCGGTGATCGCCGGCGTCGGCGGCTCGATCCTGGCCGCCCGACTCGCGGAACGGGTTGGCCGCCGACGTGCTGCCAACCGACGACCGACCGCTCCGGCGGACGAGCCCGAACGGGCGTCGACCACGGCGGCCGACCAACCGGAACCGACGCCGACTGGACAACGCAGACCGACGTCGGCTCCTGCGGCCGGCTCACCCGAACCGGCGTCGACCTCTCCGGCGGATTCCAGCCGGGGCGCGGGGCTCGACAGGACCTCTAGCCCGACACCCACGGCCACTGAAGAGGGCGGGGCGGGCGGCACCCGGCCGGGACGTCGTGCCCGCTCGGTGAGCGACGCCGCGACCGGTACGGCAACCCGGCGAGGCAGGACCGCCGCGGCACCGGCCACGCCGGAGACCCAGCCGGACGACGCGACCACCACCCCGCCCCGCGTCCCCGCCCCACGCCCCGCCCCGGACGCCGCAGCCCCCACCGACGCCCCGACCCCCCACCGAGCACGCCCACCCCGCCGCCCCACCACCTGACCCCGGGTCTCACCCCCGCTGCGCTCCGTCGGGTGGAGGGGAGGGTCAGTTGACGGGCCAGGTGTGGACTGGCTCGTTGGTGCGCTGGAGTTCCGCGTAGCGCTGCACCATGTGGTGCAGGGCGGCGCTGCGGTCCATGCCCCGGTGGCGCTCGGCCGCCCAGACCGTCTCGGTCTGCCAGACGGCGCCGTTACGGCCGGTACGACAGCGCTGTTCGATGATGCCGAGAAGCCGGTCCCGCTGTGCCGGGTCGACGCCGAACCCGTCCAGGCCGCTCGCGGCAACGGGCAGCAGCTGCTCCAGCACCAGCTTGGTGACCGGCACGTCACCGAACCGGGGCCAGTGCAGCACGGCGTCCAGACCACGTCGGGCCGCCGCGTGGAAGTTCTCCTCGGCCGAGCTGAACGTGAGCTGACTCCAGATCGGGCGGTCCGCCTCGGCCAGGCCGCGGACCAGCCCGAAGTAGAAGGCCGCGTTGGCCAGCATGTCCACGACCGTCGGACCGGCGGGCAGCACACGGTTCTCCACCCGCAGGTGGGGGCGGTCGTTCATGATGTCGTAGACCGGGCGGTTCCAGCGGTAGACGGTGCCGTTGTGCAGCCGCAGCTCGCCCAGTTTGGGCACTCCGCCGGCGTGCAGCACCTCCACCGGGTCCTCGTCCTCGCAGATCGGCAGCAGCGGCGGGAAGTACCTGACGTTCTCCTCGAACAGGTCGAAGATCGAGGTGATCCACCGCTCGCCGAACCAGACCCGGGGACGTACGCCCTGAGCCTTGAGCTCTTCCGGGCGGGTGTCGGTGGCCTGCTTGAACAGGGCGATCCGGGTTTCGGCCCAGAGTTGACGGCCGTACAGGAAGGGCGAGTTCGCTCCGACCGCGACCTGCACCCCGGCGATGGCCTGGGACGCGTTCCAGTAGTCGGCGAAGCTGTCCGGCGCGACCTGGATGTGGAACTGGAGGCTCGTGCAGGCCGCCTCGGGGGCGATCGAGTCGGTGTGGGTCCGCAACTGCTCGACGCCACGGATGTCGAGTTCGATGGCCTCGCCCCGGGCACCGACGATCTGGTCGTTGAGCACCCGGTAGCGCTCGTTGGTGGAGAGATTGTCCTCGACCAGGTGACCCTCGGTGAGGGTGGGCAGGATGCCGACCAGGACGATCTTCGCGTCGGACCTGGCCGCGCGCTCGTCGGCCCGGGTGAGGCTGCTGCGCAGGTCGTGTTCGTAGTCGGCGAAACCGGTGCCCTCGATCAGTCGGGGCTCGGCGTTCAACTCCAGGTTGAACTGCCCCAACTCGGTCTGGAACAGCGGATCGGCGATGTCGGCGAGGATCTCCTCGTTGCGCATCGCCGGCTCGGCTCGCGAGTCGACCAGGTTCAGCTCGATCTCCAGGCCGGTCATCGGCCGGTCCGCGTCGAAGCCGAAGTCGTCGAGCATCAGGGCGAAGACGTCCAGGCACCGTCGGACCTTCTGCCGGTAGCGGACGCGGTCCTCCGGGGTGAAGGCGCCCTGCGAGACGTCCCTGCCCATGTGTCCTCCCGACAACCGGCGCGGTCGGGATCCTGCCGTCCCGGAAAGCGCATTGTGAACCATCCACGTTAAGAGCGCTCGCCTGGCCAGGGCCAGAGGCCGACGACGATGACCCGACGCCGGCCGGAGCGGATGCGCTCGTGGCGCCATCTCTACCCCGTCGCTGCCGCGCCGGACCCCGTGACGGTGCCAACAAGTCGTGACAATTCACACGCGCTGGGTACGGACGACGCCGGGCCCGCGCCGACATGCGGCGCAGGCCCGGCGTACCGGTGATCAGTGGGATCAGGCCTGACGGACGGCCTCGCCCTCGATCTCGATCTTGATCTTCTTGCCGACCAGCACGCCACCGGTCTCCAGGGTGACGTTCCAGGTCAGGCCGAACTCCTCGCGGTCGATCTCGGTGCTCGCGGAGAAGCCGAAGATGTCCTGGCCGAACGGGCTACGGCCCACGCCCTCGAACTCGACCTCCAGCTCCACCGGACGGGTGACGTCCTTGATGGTCAGCTCACCGGTGAGCACGAACTCGTTGCCGCGGCGGGACTTGACGCCGGTGCTGCGGAACTCCAGGGTCGGGTACTTCTCGACGTCCAGGAACTCGGGGCTGCGCAGGTGCGCGTCCCGGTCGCCCTGGGTCGTGTCGATGCTGGCACCCTGGATGGTGGCGACGACCGAGGACTGCAGCGGGTCCTCGGCAACGGTGATGGTGGCGGTCGCCTCGTTGAACTCACCGCGGACCTTGCTCACCATCATGTGCCGGGCGACGAAGCCGACCCGCTTGTGCGCCGCGTCCAGCACGTAGGTGCCGGCCGTCGGGATGGTGAGGCCGTCCCAGTCGCGGGTAACCGCATCGGTGCTGCTGGTCATGCTGCTGTCCTCCAGGAGATTGTTTAGTAGCCCAACGACTGCTTGAGCAAATATAACCGCAACAACATTCCCTCTGTCAAGTACTGGTAGGGTTAACGAGTGACCAACGTGTTCGACGACCCCCGGATCACCGCGGTTGGCCTCCTCTACGAGGTCCACGCCGGGCTCTCGGCCCGGTTCGCCGCCCAACTAGAGGAGCACGACCTCTCCGTGGTCGAGTTCGAGGTGATCACCCGACTGGCCCGCTCGCCGGGCAACCAGCTGCGGATGACCGACCTCGCCGCGCAGACGTCGCTGTCCACCAGCGGGGTGACCCGTGTGGTGGACCGGATGGAACGCGACGGGCTGCTCACCCGCCGAGCCTGCCCGAACGATCGCCGCAGTTCGTACGCGGTGGTCACCGCGTCCGGCATGCAGCGACTCGACGAGACGCTGCCCGGCCATCTGCGGATCATCGAGCAGTGGTTCACCGGCCAGCTCGACCCCGAGGCGCTGGCGGCACTGCTCGACGGCCTGCGCCGCGTGCGGGACGCCGTCCATCCCGGTGCCACCGCCGGCAGCACCGATCAGGACATCGCCGCCGCGGACGACAGCGACCCGGCCTGACCGCTGACGCCCGGGCCTGGCGCATCGTGGCGACCCGGCCTGCCCGGCGGCGTTCATCCGGTTGTTGTCCGCGGCGCCGAGCCGCGCCGTCGGCGGTGGTCGAGCCGCGTTGTCGGCAGCTCCGAGCCGCGTTGTCGGTAGCTCCGAGCCGCGTTGCCGGCGACGGCGGAGCCCGGTCGGGGCGACGTCCGGGCGATCGGCGGCGGGTACGGCAAGGGCCGGGAGTACCGGCAGAAAGACCGGCAGAACTGACGTTGCAGACGGGACAAACTTCTTGAAGAGCACCTTCTGCCCCGGCAGCGGTGGCAGGCTTTCGTCCACCGGGGAATCACCGGGGGGTGACGGCGCGGGCGAACAGCGAGGGGTAGCACCAAGGGGGCTCTTCGCTCGCGCCACTCTCCGTCGGGCCGGCCGCCGACGGGTGCCGCACTAGCGCTCGGCGGACCCGCCCCGCGCGGCCATCAGCGCATAGAGCAGCCCGGACTCCTGCGGCAGCAGTCGGATGCCGCTCTCCTCGCAGACCCGGTCGAGGCGATCGAGGACAGCCGGGTCCGCGGTGCTCGCGGCGAGGCCCACCAGCGCCTCCACGACGTCCCGCCGATCGTGACCGGCCTCGACAGCTGCGGTGAACCACTCCGCCGCCAGTTCCCGGTCGCCCCGGTGCAGTGCCAGGTTGCCCTCGATCAACGCACAGATTCCCGCCTCCGGGCCGCCCCAGGACAACACGGTGTCGTCCGAGCGCGGTCGCGGGAGTCCGATTCGCTCCACCCACTGCTGACCCGGCACGACAACCGTCGCCTCGGCGGCCCCCGCGCGCAGCTCCGTGAGCACCTCGGTCGCCTCCACGGCACGCCCGTCCTGCGCGAGCGCCAGGCCGACAGTCCCGAGCACCCGCCGTCGATGCCCCGGGTCACCCAACTCGAACAGGGCCGCCGCCGCGCGCCGGCCCTGGTCGACGGCGTCGGCGTACCGGCCCTCCAGGCGGGACACCTCGGCCCGGTTGGCCCAGGCCAGCACCCGGAACCGCTGCTCACCACCCTCGGCGGCGAGCCGGTCCACGGCAGCCAGCCGACGACGTGCCGCGCCCAGGTCACCGATCCGGATCTCGTGCCAGGCGAGGCTGTTCTGCGCCACCGCCAGGTCCCGGGTCCGCCCGTTGCGGGCGGCGAGCCGGAGCACCGCCTCGGCCTGCTCCCGGGCCTCGGCGTGCTCCCCGACGGTGGTCAGCAGTGCGCCGAGAACGCTGCGCGCCTCCAGCTCGCCGGTCACGTCGCCGGCCTGTCGGAACGTCTCCAACGCGGCCCGCGCCGTCGGCAACTCGTCGGCCTCGGCACCGTGCTCGGCAGCGAGCCGGGCCACCCCGAGGCTGGCCCAGCCGCGCAGGATCGGGTCCGCGTCAGCGGTTCGCGGGTCGGCCAGCAACCGCCGCAGCCACTGCCGCCCGGCGACATCGCGCCCCCGGAAGCGCCACCAGCGGGGCAGGCAGGCCGCCAGACGGAGCGCGGTCAGCGGGTCGTCGCTGGCCGCGTGGGCCAGGGCCGTACTGATGTCGCTGCTCACCTCGTCGAGCCGGTGCACCGCGTCGAGCATCCGGGGGCCGGCCAGCTCGGAGGCCGTCCGCGCCACGAGGCGAGCGACCACCTCCGCATGCCGACGTCGTACGCAGGCCAGCTCACCACCACCCACGGCCTGCTCGATGGCGAAGTCGCGGACCGCGTCGAGCAGGCGGAACCGGAACGGCCCGGTGCCGCGAACGCTCAGCAGACCGAGCTCGACGAGGCGGTCCAGCAGTGGGACCGGATCGATGGCGACAGTGCCGTCCCGGTCGGCCTCGTCGACGAGCATCTCCTCGGCCAGCTCCACCGACCAGCGGTTGCCGAACATGGCGAGCCGCCGCAGCGCGTCGCGCTCATCCGGCGCGAGCAGCCGGTAGCTGGTCGCCACCGCGTCCCGCAGGGTCACCGCCACCGCCGCCCGGGTCGCATCGGTGGCATACGGACGGCGGGTGGCCGCCTCCGGCCCGTCCCAGCTGGTACGGGCCGCCGGGTCGGCCGAGGTGGTCAGATCGAGCACGCGATCGCCGTACCGGTCGAGCAGTTCGGTGAGGTCGAGCAGCCGGCCCCGGGCGGCCATCAGCTCGATGGCCAGCGGGAGGCCGCCCAGCCGACGGACCAGGGCGGCCAACGCCGGCAGCTCGTCGGGAGTCGGCGGCTCCCGACGGACCTGGGCGAGCCGCGCGGTGAACAGGGCGACCGCCGGCCACGAGCCGAGCGTGGCCGGTCCGGAGTGCTCGGCGTCCGGCGGCGGCACCTCGAGCGGCGCGACCGGCCACACCCGTTCGCCGGGCAGCCCGACCGGGTGCCGTCCGGTGACCAGCACCCGCAACGACGGCAGCACGACGCCCAGCCGGTGCAGCGTCTCGGCCACCGGGCCGGGAGCGCGCTCGACCGCGTCCATGACGAGCAGCGCCGGCCGGCCGGCGAGCCGGGCGACGAGTTCCGGCAGCCGGGCCGCGCCGAGGACGGTCATCGTGGCGGCGAGCACGTCCGGTCCGTCCGAGCCCTCGCCGACCAGCACGCCGGCCACACCGCCCGGATGGGCGCGGGCCGCTGCGTGGGCAACGGCGAGCGCGAGCGCGGTCTTGCCGACCCCGGCCAGCCCGACCAGGCTCACCAGTCGGGGGCCGCGTTCCGCGGTCAGCATTCCGGCCAGCTCGGTGACGTCGCGGTCGCGGCCGATCAGGGCGACAGGTGGTGGGAGGGCCACCGGAGCGCCGGCCCGGGCTGCTCCGGCTGTCGACGTGCCACCGGCGCCAACCCCGGGCGTGCCCGAGATGACGTCCGGCCGGGGTTCACCGCCGGCAGCGCCACGGGCCGTGGCCAGGAACGCCGCGCGGGTCCCGCCGGCCAGCTCCAACGCCGTGGCCAGCAACTCGACGGTGGTGCGCTGCGGCCGGACCGATCGGCCGCGCTCCAGGTCCCGCACCGTCCGCACGCCGACCCCGGCGCGGGACGCCAGCTCCGCCTGCGTCAGGCCGGCCGCGCGCCGGTGCGCACGGAGCAGCTCCGGCAGCCTGGTACGACCGGCCGGGCTCCGCGACCGATCATGCTCCGGAGTCATGGCCACGAAGAGTACGGATCGACTCCGACCATCGGCAGTCGAACGTCGGTCTGCCGACGTCCGCTCGCCGAAATCCGACAGCCGAACGGCTGGCCGGCCCGCGACGGCAGGCCGACGTCAGCCAGCAGGCCGGTGCCGGGCCGGGCTCAGAGACCCAGGTCGCGCGCGATGATCATGCGCTGAACCTCGCTCGTGCCCTCACCGATCTCCAGGATCTTGGAGTCCCGCCAGAACCGGGCGACCGGGTACTCGTTCATGAAGCCGTAGCCGCCGTGGATCTGGGTGGCCTCGCGGGCGTTGTCCACAGCGATGGTGCTGGCGTGCAGCTTCGCGATGGCGGCCTGCCGCTTGAACGGCTCGCCGGCCAGCATCCGGGCGGCGGCGTCGTAGTAGGCCAGCCGGGCGGTGTGCGCCTTCAGCTCCATGTCGGCGATCTTGAACTGGATGGCCTGGTTGGTGCCGATCGGGCGGCCGAACGCCTGCCGCTCCTGCGCGTACTTGATCGACTCGTCGACGCAGCCCTGGGCGAGGCCGACGGCCAGCGCGGCGATCGCGATCCGGCCCTCGTCGAGGATCCGCAGGAACTGGGCGAACCCTCGGCCGCGCGCGCCGAGGAGGTTGGCCGCGGGCACCCGACAGTCGTCGAAGGTCAACTCGTGGGTGTCGGAGGCGGTCCACCCGACCTTGGAGTAACCCGGGGCCACAGTGAATCCGGGCGTGCCGGTGGGCACGATGATCGTCGACAGCTCCTTGGAGCCGTCCGCGTTCGTGCCGGTCACGGCGGTGACGGTGACCAGGGCCGTGATGTCGGTCCCCGAGTTGGTGATGAACGCCTTCGACCCGTTGATCACCCACTCGTCGCCGTCCAGCACGGCGCGCGTCTGGGTGCCTGCGGCGTCGGAGCCGGTGCCCGGCTCGGTGAGCCCGAAGCCCGCCAGCGCCTCGCCGCTGAGCAGCTTCGGCAGCCAGGTGGCCTTCTGCTCGTCGGTGCCGAAGCGGTAGATCGGCATCGCGCCGAGCGAGACCGCCGCCTCCAGCGTGATGGCGACGCTGGAGTCGACCCGGGCCAGCTCCTCCAGGACCAGACAGAGCGCGAAGTAGTCGCCGCCCATCCCGCCGTGCTCCTCGCCGAAGGGCAGGCCGAACAGGCCCATCTTGCCCATCTGCCGGATCACCTCGTACGGGAAGGTGTGCTGCTCGTAGTGCTCGGCGATGACCGGGGCGACCACCTCGCGGGCGAAGTCCCGCACGCTCTCCCGCAGCGCCGTTTGCTCGTCGGTGAGCCGGAAGTCCATCTCATCCTCCTGTGGGGACGGCCGCCCCGGCGCTCGTGACGCCGCAGGGCGGATCGCTGTGGGGGGTGGGGCGGGGGTCAGACCGGGGTGACGCCGTGCCGACGCCGGGAGAAGTGCCGGTCCTTCGTACGTGCGGCGGCGAAGCGGCGGACCAGCTCGCCACGCAGGTCGTGCGGCTCGACGATGGCGTCGACCACCAGCTCGCTGGCGAGCCGGACGACGTCGATGTCCTGCTCGTACTCGGCCCGCTTGGCGGCCACGAAGGCGGCCCGCTCGTCCGGGTCCCCGATCGCCGCGATCTTGTTGGCGTAGACGGCGTTCACGGCGGCCTCGGCGCCCATCACCGCGATCTTCGCGGTGGGCAGCGCGATCGTCGCGTCCGGCTCGAAGCCGGGGCCGGCCATCGCGTAGAGCCCAGCGCCGTACGCCTTGCGGACCACCACGCAGATCTTCGGGACCGTCGCCTCGGAGATCGCGGTGATCATCTTGGCGCCGTGCCGGATGATGCCCTGCTTCTCCACGGCGCTGCCGACCATGAAGCCGGGTACGTCGCTGAGGAAGAGCAGCGGCACGTTGAACGCGTCGCAGAGCTGCACGAACCGGGTCGCCTTGTCGGCCGAGTCGACGAAGAGCACGCCGCCCTTGAACATCGAGTTGTTGCCGAGCACGCCGACGACCTGGCCGTCGAGGCGGCCGAACCCGATGGTCAGCTCCTTGGCCCACAGCGCCTGGATCTCGAAGAAGGAACCCTCGTCGAGCAGGCCCTTGACGTACCGCCGCATGTCGAACGCCTGCCGCTCGCTGGCCGGCACGAGCGCGGCCAGGTCGGCCTTCGCGGGCGCGGCGACGGCCGGCGCGGCCGGCGGCGCCTGGGTCCAGTTCGCCGGCAGATACGACAGGTAGGTCCTGACCACGTCGAGCGCGTCGGCCTCGGTCTTGCAGAGGAAGTGCCCGACGCCGGACTCGGCGGTGTGCACCTTGGCCCCGCCCATCGCCTCCAGGGTGGTCTTCTCCCCGGTGACCATCTCGACCATGCGGTCGGAGCCGAGGTACATGCTGGCGTTGCCGTCGACCATGGCCACCACGTCGCAGAACGCCGGAATGTACGCCCCACCGGCGGCGCTCGGCCCGAACAGCGCGCAGACCTGCGGGATCGAGCCGGAGGCGCGGACCTGGTTCCAGAAGATCTTGCCGGCGCCGCGTCGGCCGGGGAAGAGGTCGACCTGGTCGGTGATCCGGGCGCCGGCGGAGTCGACCAGGTAGACCATCGGCACGCCGGCGCCGTACGCCCGCTCGATGATCCGGATGATCTTCTCGACGGTCCGGGCGCCCCAGCTGCCGGCCTTGACTGTGGAGTCGTTGGCCATCAGGCAGACCTGTCGACCGTCGATCGTCGCGGTGCCGGTGACCACGCCGTCGGCGGGGAGCCCGTCGGCTAGCGCGTTCGCGTAGAGGCCGTCCTCGACGAACGAACCCTCGTCGACCAGCAGCGCGACGCGTTCGCGGGCGAAGAGCTTGCCCTTGGCCTCGTTGGCCGCGTGGTACTTGTCCGCGCCGCCGGACCGGGCCCGCTTGCGCAGTTGCTCCAGCGCCTCACCGTCGAGCGTCACGCCGACTCCCTCGCCCGTGTTGACCTGAACGATCGTTAGGCTATCGCATTCGCGCACCTCCCGGCGACCCGCTGACCGAGCGACGCTTCTTCGAACGAAACATTGAAATCTATTAATCTCTGTGGATAGGCTCCTGGCACCCCTCTCGGATAGGAGTCAGCGATGACCTCACGACTCGGTCGGCTCGCTGTCGCGTTTGTCGCGACGGCAGTTGCCACCCTCGGCATCACGGTCGCCAACCCCGCGCCCGCGTCCGCCGCGATGACCATCTGCTACAACACCAGCCAGGCGGGCGCCTACGCCGGCACTGCCAGCCAGGCCGCCTCGATCTGGAACAACGCCACCACGAACCTGACGCTCTCCGCGAACTGCGGCTCCAACCTGCGGATCTACCAGATCACCGGCGGCGGCTCCTACGCCCAGCGGACCAGCCTCGGCAACGGCCGGGTCTACATCGACACCCAGCAGGCGGCGCAGTACAGCCCGCTGCGGATCATGACCCACGAGATCGGGCACATCCTCGGCCTGCCGGACAACTACAACGGCAACTGCTCGATCCTGATGTCCGGCGGCAGCGCCGGCACCAGCTGCACCAACCCGTACCCGAGCAGCGCCGAGGCGAACCGGGTGAGCAACCTCTTCGCCGGCACCCTCAGCGCCACCGAGCGCAGCACCGGCCGCAGCGCGGACATCTTCCGCGACAGCTGGCCGAGCGTGCTCACCCCGGTGAGCTGACCGACCTGGCACGGTGAAGGGGCCGGCGTGTTCGCCGGCCCCTTCGTCGCGTCCTCAGCCCGGCATCGGCGTCAGCCGGGTACGCGGCCCGGCCCGCAGCACACCGGACGGGAGCTTCTTGCCGAGCAGCTCCTCGGCCAGCTCGGCCACCTCGATCAGGGCAGCCAGGTCGATGCCGGTGTCGATGCCCATGTCGTGCAGCATGTGCACGGCCTCCTCGGTGGCGAGGTTGCCGCTGGCCGCCGGGGCGTACGGGCAGCCGCCCAGGCCGCCGACGCTGGCGTCGAACTCGGTCACCCCCAGCTCCAGCGCGGTCAGCAGGTTGGCCAGCGCCGTACCCCGGGTGTTGTGGAAGTGCAGCAGCACCGGCACGTGCGCGTTGCGGTCGCGTACCGCGGTCAGCAGCTCACGGACCCGACGCGGAGTGGCCATGCCGGTCGTGTCGCCGAACGCCACCCGGTCCGCGCCGTCGCGGACCACGCGGTCGACGATGCCGGCGACGCGCCGCGGGTCGATGTCCCCCTCGTACGGGCACCCGAAGCTGGTCGCCACGATCACCTCGACCCGTGCGGACGCCCCGTGCAGGAGGTCGATCAGCTCGGCGATGTCGTCCAACGACTCGTCGGTCGAGCGGTTGACGTTGCGCCGGTTGTGCGTGTCGCTGGCCGACACCACCACCTCGATCTCGGTGAACCCGGCGGCCAGGGCCCGCTGCGCGCCCCGGGTGTTCGGCACCAGCGCCGAGTAGCGCACCCCGTCGGCCTTCGTGGCCCGCCGCCACACCTCGTCGGCGTCGGCCATCTGCGGGATCGCCTTCGGGTGCACGAACGACACCGCCTCGATCCGACGTACGCCGGTGCCGGAGAGCGCGTCGAGTAGCCGCACCTTGGCGTCGGCGGGGATCGGCTCCTCGTTCTGCAGCCCGTCCCGCGGCCCGACCTCACGAATCGAGACGGAATCTGGCAACTGGCTCATTCGGTCACCTCGCTGTGACGTCGGATCGGTACGGAGGGTCGGGGTGCCACGCGCGCCCTTTGCACTGCTTCAACTGACGCAACACCGATCGTCCGGTATCCGGACATCCCCTGTTGCCTCCAGGTAAGCAGAGCAAAGGACGCGGATGCCAGTGCCGCCGCGCCGCCGGAGGACGACAGCGCGACGGCCGGCGACCGGCGAGGGCTCAGCGCATCCGGGAGACGATCGCCGTGTCGTAGGCGCCGGAGAGGAACTCGTCGTTCTCCAGCAACTCGGCGAAGAAGGGCAGGTTGTTCTTCGGGCCGACGATCTGGAACCCGGCGACAGCGTCCCGCGCGCGGGCGATCGCCTCGTCACGACTGGCACCACTGATGATCAGCTTGGCCAGCAGGCTGTCGTAGAACGGGGTGACGGTGTTGCCCTCGGTGTAGCCGGAGTCCACCCGGATGCCCTCGCCGGTGGGCTCCACCCAGGTCGTGACCTTGCCGGGGCCGGGCAGGAAGCGCTTCGGGTCCTCGGCGTTGATCCGCAGCTCGATGGCGTGCCCACTCGGCGCGAGCGCGTCCGGGTCGAACGTCGGCGCCAGGCCGGCAGCCACCCGCAACTGCTCCTCCACCAGGTCGACGCCGTAGACGTACTCGGTCACCGGGTGCTCCACCTGAAGCCGCGTGTTCATCTCCAGGAAGAAGAACTCACCGGTGCTCGGATCGAGCAGACACTCGACAGTGCCGGCGTTGCGGTAGTTCACCGCCTCACCGGCCCGCACGGCCGCCGCCAGCAGGCGTGCGCGCAGCTCCGGCGAGACCGCCGGGGACGGCGACTCCTCGACCAGCTTCTGGTTGCGCCGCTGCACCGAGCACTCCCGCTCGCCGAGCGCCACCACCCGACCGTCGGCCAGGCCGAGGATCTGCACCTCGACGTGGCGCACCCGGGGGAAATACCGCTCGATCAACACCGAACCGTCGCCGAACATCCGCTCGGCGAACGCGCGCACCTTGTCGTACTCGGTGCGCAGCGCGGCCTCGTCGACGGCCACGCCCATGCCCATGCCGCCACCGCCGGCTGCGGCCTTGACCATCACCGGGTAGCCGATCTCGGCGGCGGCCGTCACCGCCGCCTCCAGGTCGGCGGCCGGGTCGGTGGTGCCGGGCGCGACCGGGACGCCGGCAGCCGCCATCAGGTTCCGAGCGTTGATCTTGTCGCCCATCGCGGTGATCGCGTCCGCGCCGGGCCCGACCCAGATCAGGCCGCTCGCCTCGACGGTACGGGCGAAGTCGGCGTTCTCCGACAGGAACCCGTAGCCCGGGTGGATGGCCTGCGCGCCTGTCGACTTCGCGGCGGCGAGGATCGCCTCGACGTTGCGGTAGCTCTGGGCCGGGTTCGGCGGGCCGATGAGGACAGCCTCGTCCGCCTCGGCGACGAAGGGCAGGTCGGCGTCGGCCTCCGAGTACACCGCGATCGCGCGGATGCCGAGCCGCTTGGCGGTCCGGATGACCCGGCGGGCGATCTCGCCCCGATTGGCGACCAGCAGTGACTCGATCATGTTTCCTCCCGGCGTCCGGATGTTGGGACGATGCCAGGGAACCACGACCGGCCCACTCCTGACGAGCCGGGGCTCAGACGCGCAGCGCGGCGGGGCTCAGAGCCGCAGCGCGACCGGGATCAGAGCCGCAGCGCGGTCGGGCTCAGGCGAGCAGCGCGGCCAGGGTCGCGCCGCGCAGCAGCTCGGCGCGACGCCGTCGGTCCACCTCGCCGCCCAGGAACGGGGTCGAGTTCATCAGGCCGAACGCGGCGTGCGCCAACACCCGCGCCTCACCGTCGGGCATGCCCGGGTGCAGCGCGGTCAGCACCGTCACCCACTCCTCGACGTACATCCGCTGCAGGCGGCGGATCCGTCGTCGCGGCTCCTCCGGCAGGCGATCCAGCTCGTGCAGGTGCAGCGCGATCACCGCCGGGTTGGCCAGCGCGAACTCGACGTGGAAGTCGATCAGCGACTCCAGCACGCCGCGCGGGTCGTCCGGATGCCCGGCGGCGCGTTCCCGACCGCCGGCCAACAACCCGTCGCTCACCGGGATCAGCGCCGCGGCCAGCATCGCCTCCTTGCCGGCGAAGTGGTGGTAGAGCGCGGGGCCGGTCACCCCGGCTGCCGCACCGATGTCGTCCATCGACACGCCGTGATAGCCACGGGCGGCGAACAGACCGACCGCGATCTCCAGGATCTCGTCCTTGCGGGACCGGCGCCGGCCCGCACCCGCCGCACCCCGTGCCTGCTGCTCCACCGTCACCGGGCAAGCGTAGACCGCGAGCTGACCGCGGTGGGGCGGCGGTTACCGGTCGGTTGCGCGCGCCACGCCACCGGCCGGCACCCGCTCGGGCGGGGCCGACCGGTCGGCGCAGAGGTCACTCGTCCGGGTCGAGGTCGTGCTCCGCGCGCAGCGCGGCGGCGTCCGCCTGTCGGTCCAGCAGGTCCAGGGCGCGGGCCAGCAGCCAGGCCGTCTGGCGGACCGGTCGCGAGCCGGCCGGGAGCCCACCGAGTACGCGGCGCAGCAGCGGCTCCGCCTCGGCCGGCCGGTCCAGGCGCAGCAGCAGCTCACCGACGAGGACCTCGACCTGGGCCGCCTCGCCGAACGCCTCGATCGACCGCAGCCGGTCCGGCACACCCGCGAGCCGGTCCAACGCCTCGTCCGGCCGCCCCTCGCCGACCAGCACCCGCGCACCGGCCTCGGCCGCCATCGCCAGCTCGTAGATCACCGGTGGCTCCGGCTCCGGCTGCCCGGCCACCGCGGCCGCCAACCCGTCCATCACCTCGACGGCACGTACCGCCGCCGGTCGGTCGTCGGACCAGAACCAGGCGTACGCCTCCCGCCGACGGGCACGCAGCTCGTCCAACGGCAGGTCGGCCAGCCGGTACGCCGTGGCGGCGGCGGCGAACCGCTCGGCGGCAACCGCATCCCGGTCGGCGTCGTAGAGGATCCCGCCGGCCTCCTCCAGCACCTGTGCCCGGTGCGGGAGGTTGTCCGGGCCGTCCAGGTTGGTGGACAACTGCTCCAGCAGGGCCAGTGCCGGATCGATCTCGCCGAGCCCGGCGTACACGCCGGCCAGCAGGTGCCGACAGCGGTCGGCCTCCGCCTGAGCGCCCAGCCGGTCCAGGCCGAGCACTGCCTCCTCGGCGACCTCGGCCGCCTCGGCGAGTCGGCCCACCACCCGGTACGCGTTCGCCAGCTCCCAGCGCAGGAACGCGTCCCCCTCGGCGCCGCGCTCCACGCAGAGCGTCACCGCCTCGACGAAATCGTCCACCGCGTCGGCGGCCCGACCGGCGGAGAGCAGCGCCCGCGCGCGGGCGACCCGCACGGGCAGCTCCGCGTCCGCCGGCGCCACACGCAGCGCCTCGTCGCAGGCGGCCACCGCGTCGGCCGGGTCGTCGACAGTCCGCGCCCACGCCAGGCAGGCCGCCGTGAGCAGTTCGCCGATGCCCAGCTCGCGACCGATGCCGCGGGCCTCCTCGGCGGCGGCGCGGGCCTCGTCGACGCGGTCGGACTGCTCCAGCAGGTGCGCCCGGTGCAGCGCCATCCGAGCCGCCAGGTGCCGGTCGCCACCCGCGTCGGCGGGTGCCCGGTCCAGCGCCGCCAGGGCGTCCGCCCACCGTTGCTGGTGCAGCAGCGCCAACGCGAGCCGGTCGTGCGCCGCGGCCCGCTGCCGGGCGTCACCGAGCCGGTCCAGCACCTCGGCGGCCTCCCGGACCAGCGCGAGCCCCTCCTCGGCGTGCTCGTCGATGCTGGTCAGCAGCACGCCGAGCCGCCCGGCGACCACCTGGGCGGGCACCTCCTCACCCGCCGAGCGGTACAGGTCCAGCGCCTCGCGGTTCAGCTCGACCGCGCCCTCGATGTCGTCCTCGTCGCCGCGCTCGGCGGCCCGCAACGCCAGCCGGTGCGCGACCGTGCCCGCCGGCAGGTCGGTGGTGCCGAACCGCTCGTCGCACGCGGCCAGCGCCGCCCGGAACGTGGCCCGGTCGTGTCGGCCCCAGCTCTCCTCGGCGAGGGTCAGCAACTCGTCGGCGTCGGCGTCGGCGGGCAGGGCGACGGTGGCCGCGCCGCCCCGCTCCCGGGCAGGTCGGTCGGCGGGCGCGGACGCGGCCGCACCGGGAGCGACTGTCGGTTCGTCCCCGGTCGGGCGGGCCGGACGGCGGCGGACGCTCGCGGAGAGCGGCAGGTGCTCGCCGCCGGGCCGTACGGCGAGCCGGCGGGCGATCCACTCCGACTGGTGGGTGGTGCCGTTGCGGGTGTCGAAGCGGGCGGCCAGCCCGGTCGCGGTAGCGGCCAACTCGT
Organism: Micromonospora sp. NPDC049114; assembly: GCF_040648635.1. NCBI lineage: Bacteria > Bacillati > Actinomycetota > Actinomycetes > Micromonosporales > Micromonosporaceae > Micromonospora > Micromonospora sp. NPDC049114. The sequence continues at coordinate 1,455,538 of NZ_JBEZEA010000001.1, forward strand.
CGGCAAGCGTCGGCGCGGGCACCTCGGCGGCCGGCCGGCCCTCGGCGGCCCGGCGGTACACCGTCGCCGCACCCGCCTGACGCAGCGCGGCGGCGGCGGTCGCCGCGAAGTGCATGGCGGCGGCCGGCGACGGCGGCCGGTCCAGCCAGTCCAGGTGCCGCTCGACCAGCTCGACCGCCCGCGCCTCGTTACCGGTCATCGTGCAGAACTCGATGTGGTCGCCGATGTCCCACAGGTCGGCGAGGTTGCCGCGCAGCTTGCGGTACGCCTCCCGGTGCGCGTCGCGCGCCGAGGAACCCCGACCGGTACGCAGGTAGGGCAGAAGGAGCGCCGTGAGGATCGCCTGCGGCTGCTCGGTGCAGGTCAGTCTGCCGGCGAGCACCGGCTCGGCAAGTGCCACGGCCTCGGCGTCCCGCCCGGTGTCGGCGAGGTAGCCCACCTGGCTCGTCGGGTCACAGCCGGCGCAGTCGGACAGCTCGTCGCGGGGCGTGGTCTGCCAGAGCCGGTACCAGTGCGCGGCGGCCTCGGCGTCGCCCACGTGGTCGGCGACCCGGAACCGGTGCTTGTGGACGGTCTGGAGACTGTGCCCGCCGGCGCGGTAACGGCGCTCCATGTCGTCGAGCACCGCGTACGTGCGGTCCAGCGGCACCTCGGGGAACTTCAGCAGGCCGGACACCATGTACTTGAAGTGCCACAGCAACTGGTGCAGGTGGCGCTGGTGGTAGGGCTGCGGGTCGCGGTCGAACTCGGACAGGCACCAGGAGAAGGTCACGAACGACTTCGCCGGCTCACCGCCGTAGACGTACCCGGTGGTGGCCTGCATGCGGGTGACGAAGGCGAGGTGCCGGTCGTCGGCGGCGTCGACCCGGCGCAGCAGTTGCTCCAGCGCGGCGATCTGCCCCGCCCCGTACGGCATGTCGGCGATGCCACGCAGCACCCGCCACAGGTCCTCGTCGCTCATTGTCACTCCCGTCCCGGCACGGCCCGGCCGAGCAGGCCGAGGAAGGAATCGTTCAGCAGCGCGGCGTCGGCCGCGCGGATCGGATGGTGGCCGAGCAGCAGCGCCTGCCCGTACAGCGCCTCGATGGCGAGGCCGACCAGCTCCGGGTCGCCGAGCATCGTGACCCGCCGGACCAGCGGGTTGCGGTGGTTGAGCACCAGTTGCGGGCGGTCCGGTGGGGCGGTGGCGGCGAGCGCGTCGAGGACTCCGCCCCACAGCTCGTCGGCGCGGTCGCGGCTGGCGGCGAGCTGGTCGTTGAACGCCGCCGACCGGCTGACCAGGTACAGCGCGGGCAGCGAAACCGGGTCGTACGCCCGAATGACCACCTCGCAGCCGGACCGCTCGACGGCCCGCTGCGCGGCGGTGAGGAACGGCCGCAGCGCCAGTTCGACAGGCGGGTCGAGGGCCTCGAACCGGGTGGTGAGGTCGCTCGGCTCCAGCCGTTCGATCAGCACCGACCGGTCCACCGCCGGCAGCCGCTCGATCAGCTCGGTGTCGTACGTGTAGCCGGCGTTCACCACCGCCAGGTCCTGTGCGGCGGCCACCGCGGCGAGTTGGCGGAACTCGTCGAGGCTGGCCGCGTAGCGGACCACCCCGTGGCGTTCCCGGAACTCGGCGAGCGTGAGCGTGCCGACGTTGGTGTCCATCGGCCACCACCTGTCGACGAGCCGCAGCATCTCGTCGTCGTGCAGCGCCAGCGCCTTCACGCCGAGGTGGTGCACCTGGAGGAACTCGGCCAGCCGGTGCGGGTCGTGCCGCGCCAGCCGGACCAGCCAGCCGCGTACCTGGTCGCCGAGCGCTTCCCGGGTCGCGGTCAGGAGGGTGTCCTCGTAGAGAGCTTCGCGGCTGGCCGTCGGGCGCAGCTCGGTCGCGTCGACCACACAGTGCGCGAAGAACGCCCAGTCCGGCAGCAGGCTGTCGGCGTTCTCGGTGAGCAGCATCCGCTTGAGGTAGACGCGGTGCCCGGCCCGGGCCGCCGGGTTCACCGGGGTGGGCAGGATGACTGCGACACCGGTCAGCCCCGCCTCCGGCACGGCCAGCGGCAGCACGTCGAACGGCTCCACGCCGAGCGTCTCCCGGGCGTACCTGATCAGCGCCGCGCGGTCGAGCGGTGCCCCCGGCGCGGTCGCCCACGGGGGTTCGCCGGTGGTCGTGACCGTGTCGCCGACCCGGACGGTGACCGGCAGCAGCGAGCCGAAGAGCCGCGCCAGGTCGGTGACGGTCGGGGTGGCGAACCACTGGTCGGCGTCGCGGCGGGGCACCAGCGTGACAGTGGTGCCCGGCTCGACGCGGGCGGCCTCCGGCGGGGCCACGGTCACGGCGTAGCGGCCGTCGGCGTACCCGGTCCACCGGACCGTGGGGTTGTCGCCGTGCCGGGTGAGCACCTGGATCTCGTCGGCGACGAGGAAGCAGGAGAGCAGGCCGATGCCGAACTGGCCGAGGAACTCGTGCCGGGAGAAGCCCAGTTCGTCGCGCTTGGAGCTGCGACCGATGGTGGCCAGCAGCTCGTGCACCTGCGCCTCGGTCAGCCCGATGCCGGTGTCGTGCACCCGCAGGGTGCCGTCGCCGGTGATCTCCGGTGGTTCGATGCGGACCAGCGCCGGCGCGTCCGGATCGGTCGTACGCCGGGCGGTGATCGCGTCGACGGCGTTCTGGAGCAGCTCACGGACGTAGACCCGTGGGCTGCCGTAGAGGTGATGGCTGAGCAGGTCGACCACGCCACGCAGGTCGACCTGGAAAGTGTGGTCCACGCCTGAGTTCTCCCCGGTCCCGATGCCGGCGCCCACCGTACCGATGATCACCGACGGCTCGCGTCCCCCTTTCGCCCGGCGGCTTGACCCTCGACCCGGTCGAGAGGGCACGTTCGGCGGCATGACCTCCTCCGCTCTGGGCCGGGACTTCCGGCTGCTCTGGTCCGCCGCGGTCTCGTCCCGGTTCGGGGACGCGCTGCGTACGCCGGCTCTGGCCCTGCTGGCCGCCACCCTGACCCGGGACCCTCGGATCATCGCGGCGGTCACCGTGGCCGGGCAGCTGCCCCCGCTGCTCTTCGGTCTGCTCGGCGGCGTGTACGCGGACCGCTGGGACCGCCGACGGACGATGGCCTGCATCGACGGCGTACGCGCGGCGGTGGTGGCGGCGCTGGCCGTGGCGGTCGTCCTGGACCGGGCGACCGTCGTGACGCTGCTGGCGGCCGCGTTCCTCCTCGCCGCGTTGGGCTCCCTCTTCGACTCGGCCTCGTTCGCGCTGCTGCCCACCGTCGTGTCGCCGGCCGCGCTGCCCCGGGCGAACGGACGGCTCCAGGCGGGGAGTGCGGTGGCCGGCGGTTTCCTCGGTGCGCCGGCCGCCGGTGTCCTCTTCGCCGCAGCCCCCGCCCTGCCGTTCGCTCTGGACGCGGTCACCTTCGCGGTGGCGGCCCTGCTCGTGCTGGCCCTCACTCCGACGCCCACCGTGGACAGGGGGTCGGCTGTCCGGCGCCTGTCGGTGTGGAGCGAGGTCGCCGAGGGTGTGCGGTGGCTGCGCGGCGACCGGACACTGTGGCGGGTCACCCTGCTGGCCGCCGCGAGCAACCTGGCGATCAGCGGTCTCATGGCGGTGATGGTGCTCTACGCGTTGGACGTGCTGCGCGTGCCGCCGGCCGGATACGGACTGTTCGCGGCGGGTGCCGTTCTCGGCGGCGTGGGCGGGGCGCTCGCCGCGGGACGGCTCGCCGCCCGGCTCGGTACGGTGCCCGCGCTGCGGGTGGTGCTCGCCGTGCAGACCGTCGCGCTTGTCGTGTTCGCGCTGGCCCGGCAACCGGTGCCGGGTGGGATCGCCCTGGCCGTCTTCGCCGCCGGCACTGTCGTGTGGAACAGCCTGTCGGCGTCGTACGGGCAGCGGCACGTGCCGGGCGGGCTGCTCGGTCGGGTCAGTGCCGCGCAGCGGATGGTCGGGTTGCTCACCGCACCCGTCGGCGCGGCGCTCGCCGGCCTGGCCGCCGCCGCGTACGGGACGGTGCCGGTGGCGGGCGCCGCGGCCGGCACGTTCGCGCTTGTCACGCTGGTGGCGTGGCGGACGCTCCGGCCGGTCGCGTCGGTGCCGCCGGTCGTCGCCCCCACCGACGACAGCACAGCACCCCAGCCGTCGCGCTGAGCAGCACGTCGTGCACCTCAGCCCGCGCGGCGTTCGGCGTGGGACAGCCCGGACAGGCGCAGCGCGATCCGCTGCCGGACCGGGGGTACGGCCCCGAGCAGCCGGAGCAGCGCGTCGCGGGCCGGTCGGCGGGCCGGGGAGGTGGTGGCCAGCCGGGTCAGCCCGGCGGCGAAACTCACCACGTCCTCGGCCATCGGGCGCTGCCGCGCGGTGTAGTCGTCGAGCAGCGTCTCCGGGCCACCGGCGAGCACCTCGGCAAGGGCCGTGCCGAGGGCCACCGCATCGCAGATGCCGAGGTTCATGCCCTGCCCGCCGGCGGGGCTGTGCACGTGGCCGGCGTCCCCGGCCAGCAGCACCGGCCCGGCCCGGAAGGTGTCGGCGATCCGGTGGTGCACCCGGAACCGGGAACCCCACAGCACCTCGGTCACCCGATCGGGCCGGCGGGTCGGACCGCGCTCGTCGAGCAGCGCCTGGAGGTACGCCGCGTCCGGCTCGGGCGGTGCTGTCGGCACGGCGGCGACCAGCCGGACCACGCCGCCCGGCAGTGGCGCCCAGACCAGCGGCCCGGGGCGGGCGAGGAACAGCGCGGCCTCGTCGCGGGGCAGCGCGCTGTCGACCCGTACGTCGGCGAGCACGAAGGACTCCTCGTCGCTGGGGCCGGCGAAGCCGATGCCGGCCGCCTGCCGGACGGTGCTGTGCAGGCCGTCCGCGCCGACCACGTACCGGGCGCGCAGGTCGGCGCCGTCGACCCGCGCGAGCACCCCGGCGGCGGTCACGCTCAGGTCGGTCAGCCGGCACGGCCGTCGTACCCGGACGCCGAGGTCGGCCAACTGCCCGACGAGCACGGCCTCGGTGACCGCCTGGGAGATCAGCAGCGCGTAGGGGAACCGGGACGGCAGCCGGTGGAACGGCACCGACAGCAGCGTCCGGTCCCGGTCGCGGACCGTGAAACGCGGCGCACGCACCCCCTGGGCCACCAGTGGCGCCGCGACGCCGATCCGGTCCAGCACCTCCAGGGTGTACGCGTGCACGACTGCCGCGCGAGACGTCTGTGGCGGTTCGGCCTGCTGGTCCAGCACTGTCACGTCGACCCCGCGCCGGGCCAGCGTCAGTGCGGCGGCGAGGCCGGTGGGGCCGGCACCCACCACCAGGACGTCGGTGCTCGTGGGGAGCATGGCCACCTCCGCGACGACTGTTGCCAACGGGTGTTGGCAAACGGTTGTTGGCAACGCTAGGACCACTGTCGTTGTGTGTCAACAGCCGTTGGCATACGGTCGTTGGCATGACCGCGCCCGCCCACCCGACCCAGCCGCGCCGCTCGGACGCCACCCGCGCGGCGATCCTGCGCGCCGCCCGCGAGCGGTTCGCCGCCGACGGATACGAGCGCGCCACGATCCGGGCCATCGCCGCCGACGCCCGGATCGACCCATCGATGGTCATGCGGTACTACGGCAGCAAGGAGGGCCTGTTCGCGGCGGCGGCCGAGTTCGACCTCCGCCTGCCCGACCTGACCGCCGTGTCACCCGAGCAGCTCGGCGAGGTGCTGGTGCGGCACTTCCTCGTCCGGTGGGAGGGCGACGAGACGCTTGTGGCGCTGCTGCGGGCCGCCAGCACCAACCCGGGCGCTGCCGAACGGATGCGCGGCATCTTCGCCGACCAGCTCACCGCGGCAGTGGCCGCCTTCGGCACCGACCCGGCGCTGACCGCCCGACGTGCCGGCCTGGTGGCGAGCCAGATCCTGGGCCTCGCCTTCACCCGCTACGTCGTCCGGCTCCCACCGATGGTGGACGCCGAGCCCGAGGAGCTGGTCTCCTGGATCGCGCCGACCCTCCAGCGCTACCTGACCGGGCTGCCGCAGACCTGACCCAACCTTTTCCCCCTCCCCATGCGTCTGTCGGGTGACGCGCACCGCGGCGGCCGGAAGGGGTGCGGATGGGATCGACGGCGAACGACGGCCGCGACGGCTACCTCGCCTTCGTGGAGAGCAACCAGCACCGTCTGCTGCGTGCGGCCTTCCTGATCTGTGGCAACCGGCACCAGGCCGAGGACCTTCTCCAGGACGCCCTGCTGAAGCTGGCGCTGCGCTGGCCCTCGGTCCGCGACGGTGATCCCGCCGCGTATGTGCGGGCCATCCTCTACCGCGACGCGGTGTCGTGGTGGCGGCGTCGACGCCGGGAATGGCTCAGCGCCGCACCGCCGGAGCAGGTGGCCCCCGACCGGGACGGCGCGCTGCGGCTCACCCTGCACGACGCGCTGGGGCTGCTGCCGCCCCGGCAGCGGGCCGTGCTGGTGCTGCGCTACTACGAGGACCTGACCGAGGTCGCCACCGCGGAGGCGCTCGGGGTGACCGTCGGCACCGTGAAGAGCCAGTGCCACATGGCGCTGCGCCGGCTCCGCGAGGTCGCCCCCGATCTCACCGGAGATGGCCGACCGAGCCGGGGCGCGACCCGCTCCGACGACCCGACCGCCGGCCTGGAGGTGAACCAGTGAACGAGCAGGATCTGCGTCGACTGTTCGCCGTCAGCGTGGAGGACGTGCTGCCCAGCAGACCCGCGACGGCCGGCTGGGACCGGGCGCGGCGCACGCGTCGTACCCGACGGGTGCTCGGCGCGGCCGTCCTGGCCGTGGCGCTGCTCGGCGGTGGCACGATGGCCGTCCGCCAACCGTCCCCCGATCCGCCCCTGAACCACACGGTGGCGCCGAGTGTCGAGCCCACCCACGCCGATCCCGTGCAGCGTCCGCCGGCCGAGCTGACGTTCCCACCCGATCCGCTGAACCGGCTGAGCGGCCCGGCGACGGTGCCGCTGTCCGAGCGACCGGTCCAGCGGGCGCTGGCGCTGTTCCAGCCCGTGGACGAGGAGAACCGCGCGGACGGACCGGTCCGGATCCTCGGCGACGACGGTGTCGTGCGCGGTCTCGACGTGGTGACGCTGGCCCCCACCCGGGACGCCGGCGGCAACGAGGCGACCGCCGTGAAGCCGGGAGTCCTGTCGCCGGACGGCCGGTGGGCGGCCTTCGCGCAGACCAATGAGCTGATCATGGTGGATCTCACCACTGCGGGCGTACGCCGGATCCCGCTCGACGGCTACCTGGAGCTGGTGGTCTGGGCGCACGACCGGGTGCTGGTCGGCGGCGACAACCGGACGTACGCGGTGGAGCGCGACACCGAGGCGGCGGGCACCATCGACGTGTCGGCCTGGGACGTGGTGGCACCCGACCCGGAGGCCGGCCGCGAGGCGGCGCTGATCGAGCTGACCGGCGAACGGGGTGGCCTGACGCTGCGGAGTCGGAGCGCCCGCGAGGCCACGATCCGCTCCGAACAACGGATCACCCACGACGCGCTGCCCCCGCCGTACCAGGTCAACGAGTTCTACGGCCGGGGTTGGCTGCACGGCGGCCGGTTGGCGAGCGCCGCGTGGATCACCAGCAACGAGATCGACGGCGCCGAGGGGGTGGCCGTGCTGGACTCCCGTACCGGCGAGGTGACCCATCTGCTCGACCTCGGTCGGGAGCGTGGCAAGGGCTGCTGCCCGGTGCTGGGCTGGGACAACAAGGGCGCGGTGCTGCTCCGCCTGGAACCGGCCACCCTCGCGCGGTGGGACCCGGAGACCGGCGAGATCACCGGGGTCATCCGGGACCTGCGCGGCGTGTTGGCGCTGGCCGGCTGAGGGCCGTCGAACGGGTCGAACGCTCAGCCGGCCAGCTCCCGCGCGACGCTCAGGCGACGATGCCGCCGGGCTGGTCGCCCTTGACGACGGGTGCCCGGACCAGGTTGCCCCACTCCGTCCACGAGCCGTCGTAGTTGCGGACCTGCGGGTAGCCCAGCAGGTGCCGCAGCACGAACCAGGTGTGGCTGGAGCGCTCGCCGATGCGGCAGTACGCGATCACGTCGTCGTCCGGGCTCAGCCCGAGCTGGTCGGCGTAGATGGCCTTCAGCTCGTCGGCGGACTTGAACGTGCCGTCCTCATTCGCGGCGGACTTCCACGGCTTGCTGACCGCGCCCGGGATGTGCCCGCCGCGCAGTGCGCCCTCCTGCGGGTAGTCGGGCATGTGCAGCATCTCGCCCGTGTACTCGCCCGGGGAGCGGACGTCGACAAGCGGCCGCCCCACGGCGATGTGCGCCATGACCTGCTCGCGGAACGCCCGCAGCGGCGCGTCGTCCCGCAGCGGCACGGGGTAGTCGGCGCGGGGCCGGGCCGGCTTGTCGCGGGTCACCTCGCGCCCCTCGGCGATCCACTTCTGCCGGCCGCCGTCGAGCAGGCGCACGTCCGCGTGGCCGAAGAGCGAGAACACCCAGAGGGCGTACGCGGCCCACCAGTTGAAGTTGTCGCCGTAGAAGACCACCGTGTCGCCCCGGCCGATGCCCTTCGCGGCACACATCTCGGCGAAGCTCGTGGCGTCGAGGTAGTCCCGGGTGACCTGGTCGTTCAGGTCGAGGTGCCAGTCGACCTTGACGGCACCGGGAATGTGACCGGATTCGTAGAGCAGGACGTCCTCGTCGGACTCGACCACGACGAGGCCCTCGTCGCCCAGGTGCTCGGCCAACCAGTCGGTGGTGACCAACCGCTGCGGGTCGGCGTACGACTGGAGGCGGGGATCAGGATCGTTCGGCACAGACATGATCCCCAAGGTACGCCGGATCGCCGCCCGCGACCGCTGTAACGGGCCCGGCCCACCACCGGGCACGGGATGGTGGGCCGGGCCACTGGGACGTACGTCTCCCAGCGCGTCTCGGTCAGTGCCCCGACGTGGCCTCCGGGGCGTCGGCGACCAGGAAGGTGTACGTCCGCTCCGGGGACGCCGTCCCGTCGGCGAAGAGGCTGCGAACGGTCAGGGTGTGCGTGCCGGCCTGCTCGGGGGTCCAGGTGACGATGGCGCTGCCATTGACGTCGGCGGCGATCCCCTGTTCGGGGCCGTCGTCGAAGCGGTACCGGAACTCGGTCGTGCCGGCCACCTCCGAGTTGATCCAGAAGTCACCCGGCTGACCCGGGCCACCGGCGGGGTAGCCGGGGTCGTAGAGGAAACCCTGGATCACCGGCAGCAGGTCACGCACGAAGAAGACGAAGCTGGTCGAGTCCGACTGGACTCCGTCCCGATTGACGCTCCACACCGTGAGGGAGGTGAAGCCCGGCGTGGTCGGCGTCCAGGTCACCGACGCGGTCCCGTCGGCTGCGGCGGCCACGGTGCTGGTCACGGTGCCGAAGCGGTAGCGGTAGCTGACCACGTCGGGCTGACGCGGGGTGAAGGTGAAGATCCCGGGAACACCCTGACCTCCGCTGGTGCCGCCCTGCTCGTAGACCGTCGCGGAGATCGTCGGCGCGGTGCTCAGCCGGAAGGTTCGCGTCGCCGTCGCGGTTACGCCGTCGGCGGTGACGCTGGTCACCGAGAGGGTGCGGTTGCCGGCCCGGGTCGCGGTGACGGTAAGCGTGGCGGTGCCGTCGGCCCCGGCCTGCACCGTCTGCTCCGGGTCGCCGTCCAGGTTGAAGCGGTAGCTGACCACCCCGGGCATCTGCGGCGCGACGGTGAACGTGGTCGGCACGCCGATCGCGGTCAGGTTGCCGGTGACGGTCGGCGCGACGTCGCTGGCCCGGAACTCGTAGCGGGACTCGGGCGAACGGTTTCCGGCCGCGTCCACGCTCACCACCGTGAGGCTGCTGGGCCCCGCGTCCGGGGTGATGGTGACCGTGGCCGTGCCGCCGGGGCGATCCGCCGACACCGTCCCCTCGACGCCTCCGTCGAGCCGGTACCGGAAGCCGACCGCGTCCGCCGCCGCACCGGCGTCGAAGGTGAACTGGCCGGGCAGCGCCGGATGCCAGCTCCCGTCGGCGGGGAAGTCGGTGGAGGAGACGATCGGCGCGGTCGCCGGGCCCTGGAAGTCGGTACGGAAGTAGCAGAGGCCGCTCCACCCACCGGTTGCCCGGCTGTCCGCCGCCCGCACCTGCCAGGCGTACACACGGTCGTGCGTCAGGGTGTCGCGGTCGAAGATGACGTTGGCCCGCTCGCCGTCCCGACCGTTTCCAATCCGCTCGACCCGGGCCGACGGCTCGTCGACCGGCCAGAGCGCGAAGGTGGTCGTCAGCATGTCGGTGCCACCGGAGGCGTTCTTGTCCTGGTCGTGCAGGATCGCCGAAAGCGCAAGATCACCGCTTCGCTGGAACTGGTAGGGCTCGGCAGTCGTGCACGGCGTGCCGGAGGTCTGCTGCTCGGTCGGCACGCCCGGCGGGTAGTTGAAGTCGATGGAGATGCCTGCCGCACTGGCGTAGCGGCGACCCAACGCGGGATTGGCCTCCGCCCCGGCCGGCAACCGGAGCGCCAGGGTGAGCGTCGAAGCGCCCTCGGCCACCGCCTGCCGCAACCCTTCGACCGCGTTCCACTCCACGTACGGCGCCGGGCAGCCGGCCTCGGCCGGCAGCGTGGTCGTGTGCAGCTTCGCCACCTCGACCGGCGGCTTCGCCCAACTCGACGTGGCGGTGTACGCCGCGGTGCGCCACAGCTCCACCGCCGGCCGCTTGGTGCAATCGATGACCGAGGTCTCCTTGACGGAGAACACGGCCGACTCGATCTCCGCCCCCCGGTAGCGGGAGATGTCGAACGTGAAGTAGGCGCGGGCCGTGTGCTTGCGCCCCTGGGCGTCCTTCCAGGACCCGACCGGCACGTCGCCGGCCTGGTCGATGGTGATCTTCGTGGGCCGGTGCGCGTCCGTGTAGGCCCACGAGGTGTTCTTCTCGTACCGCATGTCGTAGGCCGCGGCCGGCGTGGCCGTGAGCGTGAGCATCCCGCCAGCGACAGTCATGGACAGCGCTGTGGCCAGCAGGGCTCGGACCGGTCTTCCGGATGTCGTCGTGCTGCGCATGAGGGCCATCCCCCATCCACCTTTCCCCGATGTCCCCGCCTTCCGATCAGCGGGGGCAGCGGATGCTATCGGGGACGGGGGACATCGGGCGAACCCGATTCGATGAACGGCCTCCACAGAGGAGTTACGACGGTCCGTTCAGGCGCGACGGTGCGCGATCCGACCGGCGATCACGGTCACCAGGCAGGCGCCGTTGGCGTCGTGGACCGCCAGGTCGGCCCGCCCGCCCGGACGCAGCGTCGGTGCCACGGCGGCGGGCAACACCAGCAGGTCGCTCCGGTCGACGGCGGCCCGCAGCACCGGGTCGGCCAGGTGCTCGGCCAGCACCGCCGTCACCCCGGTACGCAGCAACGCGTACACCCGTTCGCGTGGGGTGGGCGCCGCCGGCAGCGGGCCGTCGTGGAGCAGGCCCGGACCCAGTACGCCGGGCCATCGGCGTACCCGCACCCCCGCGTACGTCTCGCTCAGCTCGGCCAGCGGACCGACGGCCTCGACGCGGTCGCCGCCGACCAGCACGGCCTGGCCCGGCACCGGTTCGCCGTCGGGGGTACGCCGCAGCAGCGGCGCGGTGTGCAGGGTGCGCACGTTCAGTCGACGAGCGGGCCGAGCAGCGGACGCTTCGCCGTCACCGTGTCGCCGGACGACCGGCCGGTGAGTCGCCGCCTGATCCACGGGGCCAGGTGCTGCCCGGCCCAGCGCAGGTCGGCCGCGCGGGCGGCCAGCCACGGCGACGGCGCCGGGTGCGGCGGGACCATCAGCCACTCCTCGTCGCAGCCCACCCCGAGCGCGTTCAGCACCTGCCCGGCGACCCGCCGGTGCCCCGCCGCGGAGAGGTGCAGCCGGTCGGTGCTCCAGAGCATCGGGTTGAGGAACGTGTTGTCGGCGTACAGGTCGACCAGGATCGCGCCGTGCCGCTCGGCGGTCTCACCGACCGCCTGGTTGAGCAGCTCCACCCGGGGGGCGACGAGACGCTGACCGGGCAGCCGCGCCATCACGTCCGCGAACCGGAAGAGCAGCACGTCCGCGCCACCCGAGCGCAGCTGCCGGACGACCTCGTCGAAGCGGGAGACCAACGTGTCCGGGTCGAAGGTGCGGCGCAGCACGTCGTTGCCGCCGGCCGCGAAGCTGATGAGGTCGGGCTTCATCGCCACCGCCGAGGGCACCTGCTCGGCCACCACGCTGGGGAAGAGCCGGCCCCGGATGGCCAGGTTCGCGTACCGGAAGTCGGGGCCCGCCTCGGCGGCGAGACGGGTCGCCACCAGATCCGCCCAGCCCCGGTAGGTGCCGTCCGGGTACGCGTCGTCCATACCTTCGGTGAAGCTGTCCCCGACCGCGACAAAACTGCGCCAGCGCACCCGCGCCCCCCTCACGCCACCCGTTGCCTGCGGCGACCAGTCTGTCACCGGAGGCACGGCGGCCGGTGCCCCGACCGGCCGAGGTGGCGGACGTCATGCGTCAGCGGACCAGTTTCGACAATCACCCGCGACGCCGGGCGGCGTGTCGGCTATCCGGCTGGTGGTGGAGTGCCGTGGCTCGCATTGAGGCCTCACAATGAGGGGCCGGTCACCGGACCGCGCAGTGGGGAGGGCCCAGGTGAGTCAGGCAAGCGAGCCGAGCCCCGCCGGGCCAGCCCCGGCGGCACCCGTGTCGCCGCGCACTGTACGGACCCGTCAGATCCGACTCGTCGGGCTGATCGTCGCGTTGGCCGTCCTGGCCGCCGCCCTGGTCCCGATCGTCCTCGCGGCGGGCCCACCGACCCGGGACGAGCTGCTGGAGGACGCCCACCTCAAGGGCAAGCAGCAGCTCGTCATCGGCGTGAAGGACGACCAGCCGGGCATCTCGCAGCGCCTTACGAACAACGTCTGGAAGGGCTTCGACGTCGACATCGCGTACATGATCGCGAGCTACCTCGGGTTCGACCACTCCCAGGTGCGTTTCGTGCCGATCGAGAGCGAGGACCGGGCCCGTCGACAGGCCCAGGACGGCGAGGGGTTCGTCATCGTCGACCTGGTCATCGCCTCGTACAGCATCAACGACAAGCGCAGGGAGGAGGGCGCCGTCTTCTCGGCCCCCTACCTGAACACCGAGCAGTCGGTGGTGACGTTGAAGAGCTACCAGAAGCAGGTGAGCAGCCTGGAGGATCTGCGTGGGCTGACGGTCTGCTCGCTGACCACGTCGACGTCCATCCAGCGCCTCGCCGACGCCGGCGCCTCCCCGGTGGGTCGAAACCGGATCAGCGAATGCATCCAGGAGCTGTACGACGGCAAGGTGCAGGCCGTCACCACCGACGCGGCGATCCTCGCCGGCTTCGTCACCGGCGATCAGCCGGACGACGACGGTCAACACTTCCCGGTGACCCTCAAGAACGTCAAACCGCTGCGGCACTGGGACATCGGCTCGTCGCCCCAGGAGCGGTGGGGCATCAACACCGGCCCCAACCAGGCGCTGCTCGACCTGGTCGACCTCGCGCTCTACAAGTCGGCCAACGACGAGAACGACTCGGCCTGGGAGAACGCGTACAACGCCAACCTCCGTTGGCAGCAGGGATACAACCTCCCGCAGCCGGTCGCGGAACAGCAGCAACCCGATCCGAGGAAGGTGGAGGTGCGACAGTGGCCGTGGGAGAGGATCGCGCTACCGCCCCCGGCGTACCCCGGCTCACCACCAGCTCCGCCAAGGCAGTCCGCCCGCGCCGGATGGCGGGGGCGCGGCAGGCGCAGCAGTGGCTGCTGACCCTCCTTCCCACCTTCCCCGTCCTGCTCCTGGTGCTGCGGCTGTGGCAGCTCAGCCAACAGGACATGTCCACGATGCTGCTGCTGGTCCAGTACGTCAGTCCGCTCGGCCTGCTCAGTGCCCTGCTGATCGCCCTGGTGTGGGCGTTCCCCGTGGTCGTGCTCACCTTCGGTGTCCTCGGTCGGCTGCTCCGGCTCAGCGCTCCGGACCGGTTCGACCCGGAACGGTCACTACTGGCCTCCGGGACGGCACGTACCCCCGGTTGGGTGATCAGCGCGGCGGTCGCGCTGGGGGCGCTCACCTGGCAGCTCCGCTTCCTGCCGTCACTGCTGATGCTCGGCCTCTGGCTGCTCGCGCTGCGCACCCGCTACCTGCATCCTGACCAGCCGACCCGGGTCCTGCTGGTAAGCGTGGCCCTGCCGCTGGCCGCGGCGGTTCTGGCGTACACCGTGCTGGGCCCGGCCATCTGGACGGCGTACCAGGATGGCGAGATTGCCACGGCCGCGCTGCTGGCGGTGCCGCCCGCCGCCACCGTGCTGCTCACCGGCCCGATCCCCGGCTGGATCGCCCCGACGCTGACCCACGGTCTGGCGTTCACGGTCGCCGCCGTGCTCCCGGTGGTGATGGGCGCGGTCTTCCTCCGGGTGCCGCTGCTGCCCACCGCCGCGGTCGAGGTGGTCCCGAAGCAGTCGACCTCGACAGCCCCGGACGTCCCGGCCCCGGCGACCCCGGGCGCTGCCCCGACGGGCGGCGGTACGGCGAGCCTGGCCGGTGGGGACGGCCCGCCGAAGGCCGACGGCGGCCGGAAGGTGGTGCTCGGCGCGCTCATCACGGTGACCGACACGTCGACGATCGTGCTGGACCGGACGGCCACCGTGCGGTTCCTGCCGAATGGGTGGGTCGAGTCGCAGGTCCTCTGCCCCCAGCCCGCGGCCGTTCCGTACAGCCTGGTGTCGGTGCGGGGCTGGCCGGTGGAGGAGACCGCGCTGAACTGGATGATGCCCCGGCGTCCGGTGGCCGACCCGGACGTCCGCTGCGAGGGCCGCCTTCCCGGCGACACGTGACCCACCACCGAATTGGATCGCCGCAGCGGGACCGGCGGTCTTAGGCTGCGCGAATGCTGCTACGCATGTCGACTCTGTTGCTGCGGACCCTGCGCGAGGATCCGGCCGACGCGGAGGTGCCGAGCCATCGGCTGCTGCTGCGCGCCGGTTACCTCCGTCGCGCCGCGCCGGGCGGCTACACGTGGCTGCCGCTGGGCAAGCTGGTGCTGGACCGGATCACCGACGTCGTACGCGCCGAACTGACCGCGATCGGAGACCAGGAGGTGCACTTCCCGGCTCTGCTGCCCGCCGAGCCGTACCGGACCAGCGGCCGGTGGACGGAGTACGGCGACCTCCTCTTCACCCTGGCCGACCGGCGCGGCGCCGAGCACCTGCTGGCGCCCACCCACGAGGAGATGGCGGCGCTGCTGGTCAAGGACGTGTTCACCTCGTACCGGGATTTCCCGGTGACGCTGTTCCAGGTGCAGACGAAATTCCGCGACGAGGCGCGACCCCGGGCCGGCGTGCTGCGCGGCCGGGAGTTCCTGATGAAGGACGCGTACTCCTTCGACCTGGACGAGGCGGGGCTGCGGGATGCGTACGCCCGGCACCGGGCGGCGTACCAGCGGATCTTCGACCGGCTGGGCCTGGAGCACACCGTGGTGCACGCGATGTCCGGTGCGATGGGCGGTTCGGCGTCGGAGGAGTTCCTGGCCGCGACCCCGGTCGGTGAGGACACGTACGTCGGCTGCACCGCCTGCGACTACGCGGCGAACACCGAGGCCGTCGTCACCCGGGCACCCGCCGCCGGCGACCCCACCAGCGCGCCCGAGGCCGAGGTGCACGACACCCCGGAGACCGCGACCATCGCCAGCCTGGTCGAGCTGGCGAACAGCCGCCGGCTCGGGGACCGCGATGACTGGACCGCCGCCGACACCCTGAAGAACGTCGTGTTGACAGTGCGTCAGCCGGGCGCCGAGCGAGCCGAACCCCTGGTGGTCGGGCTGCCCGGTGACCGGGAGGTCGACCTGAAGCGGCTGGGTGCCGCGCTGGAGCCGGCCCAGGTGGCGGTCTTCGAGGAGTGGGCCGAGCATCCGGAGCTGGTGCGCGGGTACATCGGGCCGCAGATGCTCGGCAAGCTGGGCATCCGTTACCTGGTCGATCCTCGCGTGGTGGCCGGCTCCGCGTGGCTGACCGGGGCGAACGAGCCGGGTCGACACGCGACGGGTGTGGTCTGCGGGCGGGACTTCACGCCCGACGGCACTGTCGAGGCGGCCGAGGTGCGCGCCGGTGACCCGTGCCCCGCCTGCGGCGACGGCGAGCTGACCATCCGGCGGGGTATCGAGATCGGGCACATCTTCCAACTCGGTCGCCGGTACACCGACGCGTTCGCGGTCGACGTGCTCGGCCCGGCCGGCAAGCCGGTGCGGCCGACCATGGGCTGCTACGGCATCGGGATCTCCCGAGCGGTCGCGGCCATCGCCGAGCAGCACCACGACGAGCGGGGACTCATCTGGCCGGCGGCGGTCGCCCCGTGTGACGTACACCTGGTGGTCGCCGGCAAGGGCCCCCAGCTCGACGCGGCGCTGGACCTCGGCGGGCGCCTGGCCGCCGCCGGCCTGCGGGTGCTTGTCGACGACCGGACGCACGTCTCGGCCGGGGTGAAGTTCACCGACGCGGAGCTGATCGGCATCCCCCGCACCGTAGTGGTCGGGCGCCGACTTGCCGACGGGTACGTGGAGTTGCGCGAGCGGGCCGGAAACGGGCGCGCGGAGCTGCCGGTGGACGCCGTGGTGGAGCGGATCGTCGACGAGGCTCGCCGCGAGCGTGCGAACCTGGTGTAGCCACCGCGTCACGGGGTAGTGCAAGGGGATCGGGTGGATACGTCTTCGGAGGACCTCATGACCGCTTACCGGGTCAGCGATGTGATGACCAAGCAGGTCGTGTACCTGTCGGCAGAGACCACCCTGGACGAGGCGGCCAGGGTGATGAAGGAGGCGGACATCGGCGACGTGGTCGTCACCGATGGCGCGACCCTCGCCGGCATGCTCACCGACCGGGACATCGTGGTGCGGGCGGTGGCCGAGAACAGCTCGCCGGCGGCCACCACCATCGGCTCGATCGTCACCCGCGAGGTGGTCATGATCGAGCAGCACTGCACGGCGGGTGAGGCCGCGGCCCTCATGCGGGACCGGGGCATCCGTCGGGTGCTGGTCTGCGACAGCGACCGCAAGCTGGTGGGGATCGTCTCGCTCGGTGACCTGGCCATGCAGCTCGATCCGACCAGCGCCCTGAGTGAGATCAGCGAACAGTCACCGACGGTTTAGAAATCGCCGGCGGTAGCCTCGACACATGGCTGACATGCCGGCCCGACTGGCCGAGATCGTCGACGAGTTCGCTGCCGCGCCACGCGACCTGGTGCTGGAGATGCTGCTGGAGTACGCCGACGTCATCCCGCCGCTGCCCGCCGACGCCGCCGGGCACGAGGGCATGGAGCAGGTGCCCGAGTGCCAGACCGCGTTCTTCCTGCGCGCCCGGGTGACGCCGGACGGGACCGTCGAGACCCTCTTCGACTGCCCGCCCGAGGCGCCCACCACCCGGGCGTTCGCCGGGATCCTCGCCGAGGGTCTGGCCGGCGCGAGCGCCGAGGAGGTGTTGGCCGTGCCGGACGACCTCTATCAGCGGATGGGCCTGGCGCAGGCGATCAGCCCGCTGCGGGTGCGTGGCGGCACGGCGATCCTGGGCCGGCTCAAGCGGCAGGTCCGGGAACAACTCGACTGAGCGGGCAGTTGGCACCGATCATGGAGATCGAGATCTACGCCGACGTCGTCTGCCCGTGGTGCTACCTCGGCAAGCGCCGACTGGATGAGGCGCTCGCCCGCTACGAGGGCGAGGTGACCGTCCGGTACCGGCCGTTCCAACTCGACCCGTCGCCGGTTCCCGAGCCCCGCCCGATCCTCGACGCGCTCGGGGACAAGTTCGGCGGCCCGGAGCGTGCCCGGCAGATGGTCGCGCGGGTGACCCAGGCCGCGGCGGGTGACGGGCTGCGGCTGGACTACGACCGTGCGGTGGCCGCGAACACCTTCGACGCCCACCGGCTGGTGGCCTACGCCACCGAGCACGGCCGGGCGGCCGAGATGGTGGACGCCCTCTACCGGGCGCACTTCACCGAGGGCGTCGACCTCGGTTCGCGGGAGGCGCTGGCCACTGTCGCCGGCGGGATCGGCTTGGACGCGGCCGACGCCCGACGCTTCCTCGACTCCGACGAGGGGACCGCCGAACTCGCCGCCGAGCTGGCCGCCGCCCGCGACCTGGGCATCACGAGCGTCCCGACGTTCGTGCTTGCCGGAAAGTACGCGGTCAGCGGCGCCCAGGAGACGTCCACGCTCCTCGCCGCGCTGGCCGAGGTCGAGCAGCGGGAGGCCACCGCGCGGTAGACATTGACCGGCGTGATGTTTCACGTGCAACGGTATCGATGTCGGTGCCTGGTCAGGCAGGTCTGGCCAGGCCCTCGACCACCTGCGCGCCGGGAAGCGCGCCCAGCGCCGGGCCCGGCAGCGCGATCTTGCTGTGCCGTACGCCGGACCCGATGATCACGTGCGGGGTGGCGATCACCCGCGCGTCCACGAGGATCGGCCACTGGGCCGGCAGCCCGATCGGGGTGATGCCGCCGTACTCCATGCCGGTCAACTCGACCGCGTCGGTCATCGGGGCGAAGCTCGCCTTGCGCACGTCCAGTGCCCGCCGGGCCACGCCGTTCACGTCGGCCCGGGTGGTGGCCAGCACGATGCACGCCGCGTAGCGGACCACGCCCTCGCGCTTACCGGCCACCACCACGCAGTTGGCCGACACGTCCAGCCCCACCTCGTACGCCTCGCAGAACGCCGCCGTGTCGGCGAGGTCGGCGTCGATCGGCGCGACCAGCACGTCGTCCACGTCCACCGGCGCGCTGGCCGGCCACTGGGCGATGGCCTCCGCCACCGGCGCGGCGAGCAGATCGAGGCGGGCACGGGCCGGTTCGGTCTTCAGCGTTCCCATCACGGGTGCGATCCTCGCACCCGTACCGCCGGACCGCCCGCCGACTCCCGAGCCGTCCCGCGACGCCACCTCCACGTCGCGACTCAACTGCCGGCGAGGAAGGCGTTGTCGCGCAGGAAGGAACGGTCGCGGGCGGCCGCCAACTCCTCCTCGCGTCGGGCTCGGGCCCGCTGCAGCTCCAGGTCCTCCAGCGCGTGCCGGACACCCAGCCGGATCACGCCGTAGAGGAAGACGAAACCGAAGACGTAGAGGATCACCGTGGTGACGACAACGAACATGGCGTCACCGTAAGACGAACGTGAACCGGCATCCCTCTCATCTCCGCTCGGTTCCCCCGTACGTGTCCGCGAGGTGATCGGCCCAGGTACGCACACCGCGAGGCAGCGCCTCGGTGACCAGTCCACCGGCGCGCAGCTCGCGGCCGAGCCGGCCGGGAATCCGTACCGGCAGCAGGGGCCGGCGTGACCCGCGTGCCTCCCGCCAGGCACGGACGGCCTCGTCGAAGCGGAGCACCTGCGGCCCACCGAACTCCTCGATACCCCCGAGCGGGCCGGCGGCCAGCCGGGCCGCGAGCCGGGCGGCCACCTCACCCGGGTCGACCGGCTGGGCGAGCACCGCACGGTCGCCGACCACCGGGCCCAGCCGCGCGCTGGTGGTCAGCAGATCGTCGAGGAACTGGGGAAACTGGGTGGCGCGCAGCACCGACCACGGCACCGGGCCGGCGGCGACCACCTGCTCGGCTGCCAGCTTGTGCCGGTAGTACGGGAACGGCACATGGTCCACCCCGACGATCGAGATGTGGACCAGATGCCCCACGCCGGCCGCGCCGGCAGCGACCACCAGCCGACGGGTGCCCAGCACGTCCACCTGGTAGGTACGCCCCCGGGGCGAGGACGCCAGATGCAGCACCGCGTCCACGCCGGTCACCGCCTCGGCCACCCCGGCACCGCTGGCCAGATCGGCCACGACCCACTCCACGTCCGAGCCGGTACGCGGCCGGCGGCTGCTGGCCCGGACGCTCATCCCGTCGTCGCTCAGCCGCGCCAGCACGTGGCTCCCGAGTCGACCACCCGCCCCGGTGACCAGAACCCTCATCGTCCCCTCCTGTTCCGCGGACCCGTCGTGCTGATGACGGCCGCGCGACGCCACACGTGACGGCTCACTTCGAACGGATCAGGTCCAGCACGGTCAGCAGCGCGAAGAACGCGATCACGATCTCGTTGACGATCCAGGAGTGCCCCTCGGCCCACTTCCGCATCCGGGCCAGCACGCGCGCCGCCTTCTGCCCGAGCAGCACCAACGCCAGCAGCGGCACCGCGAGCAGGAACACGGTGAGCAGCACGAACGGCACCAGGTGCCACCAGGGGAGGTTGTGTCGGGCCACTGTCGCGCCGACCGTCGCCATGGTGAGGTCGTCGGTGGGTGTCACCACGAAGAGCAGGGCACCCATCCGCGAGGCCCAGCGCGGATCGGCATGGCCCACGCTGCCCAGCCAGCGCGGCGGCCCGGACCGGTTACGGCGCAGCCAGACCACCAGGGCCAGGCTCACCAGCAGCGCGAGCACCACCAGATCGATGACCGGACCGCGATCGATCCTGCTGGCGGCCGCGCTGGCGTCGGTCGCCAACCCGCCCAGCAACCGGGTCAACAACCAGCTCACGGTCACCCCGGCGGCGACCACCAGGCCCGCGCCGGCGAGGAAGCCCAGCGACGCGGCCCGGGGCCGGTCGGACGAGGCGAGGAAGACCGCCACGACCAGTTGGGTCCCGGCGACCATCACCACGGCCAGCGGCAGGACGGTCAGGAAGTTCATCGCCTGCCATCCTCGCGCCCGCCCGGTACCGCCATGGCGGATCCTCAGCCGATCACCCGCCCGGCCGGGTGGCCCCGCCCACCACCACGCGACCCGCCAGCAGCGCGCCGACAAGCGCCAGACCGGCCGCCACCACCAGGGTCACCACGTAGCTGGCCGGTCCGGGCGCACTCCCGGCGGCCAGGACGGCACCGGTGAGCGCCAGCACGGTCGCCGCGAAGAGCGAGTCGCCCAGTTGCAGCGACGAGCTGTTGCGCCCCTGCTCGCCGGGCGCGGACAGCTCCAGGGTGAGCACCGACAACGACGGGTACAGCAGCCCCATACCGAGCCCCGCCACCGCCCAGCCCAGCACGGCGACGGCCACCGGCAGCTCCGGCCGTACGGCCAACGCCACAGTCGCGGTGCCGGCCGTGATGCAGCACAACCCGACGCGGGGGAAGCTGGCCCGGGAGGCCGGCACGGGAAAACGGCCCTGCACCCAGGAGCCCACCGACCAGGCCAGGGCGCCCACCGTGAGGACGAGCCCGGCGGCGGTCGGCGACAACCCCCGCTCCCGGGAGAGCATCAACGGGATGACCACCTCGGCGCCGACGAACGCCGCCGACGCCAGCCCACGCAGACCGACCACCGTGGGCAGCCCGCGGGCCGCCCGCAGGAACCCCGGCGGCAGCAGGCGCGGAGCGCAGACCAGCAGGCCGGCCAGGGCGAGCGCGATCACCGCCAGGGCCACCACGCCACGCTGCTGACCCCCGATGTGCAGCAGTGCGGCGCTCACGCCCGCCCCACAGGCCCAGCCGATGCGGGCCATCGCGCCGGCCGGCGGCCGGGTCGGCACGGTCCGGTCGAGCGACCGCAAGCCCGGATGGATCAGCAACACCGCCGGCACGGCCACCGCCGGCACCACGAGAAAGACCCACCGCCAGCCCAGGTACTCGACGATCAGGCCGGCCAACGCCGGCCCGACCAGCGACGGTACGACCCACGCCGCGGCGAACGCGGCGAAGATGCGCCGATGCAACTCCTCGGGGTACGCCTGCCCGACGATCACGTAGAGCGCCACCGAGAGCAACCCGGAGCCGAACCCCTGCACGACCCGTCCGACCACCAGCGCCGTCATCATCGGCGCGGTCCCGGCGATCAGCAGCCCGACCACGAACCAGCCGACGCCGTGCCACATCGGCCCGCTGGGCCCCCGTGCGTCACACCAGATCCCGGAAACCACCATGGCCAGCACACCTGCGGCAAACGGGCCACCGAACGCGATCCCGTACAGCGCCAGCCCGTCCAGGCTGCGCGCGACCGTCGGCATGGCCGTGCCGACCGCCAACGCCTCGAACGCCAGCAGCGACACCAGCGCGACGCTGCCCACCGTCATCGCCCGCAGCCGGGGTGCGAACAGCCCGGCGGGGATCGGAACGGGGGTGACGGTTCGGCTCGACATGCACCGAGCCTGCGACCTCAACCCGGATTCATGTCAACCGGCGGTGACCCGGCTCTCGTCAGGCGTCCTGGAATGCCCTTCCGACGCCGCGTACCAGTCCCGACAGGTGCTGGTCCGCCAGGAGATGCCCGGCGGTGACCACCACGGCGAGCGGCCATTCGATCACCTGCAACGCGGCCAGCACGCCGAGCCCGGCGTAATAGGCGATCTTGTCCGGTGGTGGCACCGCCATCTCACCCAGCATTGGCAGAGCGACCCGGCGGCGATACATCCGGATGTTCTCGCGTGAACCGTTGAGGTGTCGCGTGAAGGTGCTCATTCCGGCCTCCCCGTGTCCGGTGATGGCTGTCGGGTTCCACCACCCACCCCGTCCATGCGCGGCCCGGCCCGCAAAGTTCCGGTGCTCGAAGGGGCATAACGGACGGCAGGTCGGGAAGCCAGGCCGCCGGACGCGAGGCGGTGGGAGGACGAGATGACCGACGGCACCAGCAGCGACAACGGAGAGTCGGGTCGGCGTCCGTCCGGCCGTACGCCTCGATGACGGCGGCTGGTCGCGCCGCCGGCCGCCTCCTGCCGTCCATCGGCGTGCCGCACCTGGTCGGGGAGGCGTCCCGGACCTTCGGGTCGGCGGCGACCCGGCTGGCCCGGACCGTCGGGCTGACCCGGCGGCGGGTCTGGTCCCGCCCCGGCCGGCACCACATCGAGGTGCACGGCGTCTGCCAGGACGGTGGCGACCGGTTGGCCCGGCAGGTGGAGGCCGCGCTGGAACGGTTGCCCGGGGTGGCCTGGGCCCGGGTGAACGCCCCGTCCGGCCGGGTGGTGGTGGCCGTGCAGGCCCCCGAACCAAAATTGCGGGACCTCATCGCCACGATCGGGCAGATCGAGGGAACCTGCGACCACGAACCGGATCCGGAGATCCCGCCCCCGCATCCGCCGGAGGAGGGGCCGCGCACTCCGCGCACCCTGGGCGGCCTCGCCTCGGACGCACTGGGCCTGACCATCTCGGCGGCCACCCGGCTCCTGCCGTTCGCGCCGATGCCCGCCGAGATCGCCGGCCTGCTGACGGCCGCGGACCTGCAACCGAAGCTGCACGCGTTCGTGGGCAGGCGGCTGCGCTCCGACCCCCGTGCCGACATCATCTTTCCGCTGGCCGAGGCGGTGGCGCAGGGCCTGACCGGCCGTTGGACGGGGATCGTTCTCGACGGTGCCCAACGGTTGGTGCAGTGGGGTGAGGCGCGGGCCCAACTCGCCGCGTGGGAGAAGGCCGAGCCGCAGCTGACCGGCGACCCCGAGCGCGCCATCGCTCGGTGGCCGGCGGCTGAACGTCCCCGCCCGAAACCGGACGGCCCGGCCGAGCGCTACATCAACCGGATGTTGGCCGCTGGCGTGGCCGCCGGCGTGGCGGCGACACCGCTCGCCGGACGCAAGCGAGCCACCGCGCTCGGCCTGTCCGCGCTGCCCAAGGCCCCGGGCAGCGGACGGGAGGGGTACGCGGCACAGCTCGGCCGGGTCCTCGCCCGGCGCGGGGTGATCGCGATGGACCGAAGCGTGCTGCGGGAACTGGACCGGATCGACACGCTGGTGCTGGACGCCGCGGTGCTCGGCTCGGAGCGGGGCGTACTCGCCGACCTCGCCCCGGCGGCCGACGCGGACGTCGACGAGGTGGCGGAGCGGGCGTTCGCGCTGTTCGATCCGAGCGACCCGACAGGTGCACAGGAGCGGGACGGCTGGCGGCTGGCACCACTGGACCAACTCCAGGCGGGCGGTCCCGGCGACGTGCCGGACGGCGAGCGGCTGCGCACGGCCGGCGGGCAACTGCTGGGGCTCACCCACTCCGGTCGGTTCACGGCGCTGCTGCGGGTCGAACCCGAACCCGCGCCGGGTGTCGACGGCCTGCCGGCCGCTGCCCGCCACGCCGGCCTGAAGCTGATCGTGGCCGGCGGCGACGAGCAGCGGTACGGCTTCGCCGACGCGCTGCTGCCCGGCGGGGATCGGCTGGCCGACTCCGTACGCGCGTTGCAGCGCGACGGGGCGGTCGTGATGCTGGTGTCCGGGGACCGGGCGGCGCTCGGCGCGTCCGACTGCGGGCTGGGGATGTCCGCTCCGGACGACCTGCCGCCGTGGGGGGCGCACCTGCTGGTCGGCAGCGACCTGCGGGTGGTGTCCCTGATGATCGAGGCGACCGGGGCGGCCCGGCGGATGACGCAGCAGAACATCCGGCTCTCGATGGCGGGCACCGGGCTCGGGGCACTGGGGGCGTTCACCGCCCCACCTGCCGATCTTCCCTTCCGGACGCTTGTCGCGGTCAACGGCGCGGCCGGGTTGGCCTTCGCGAACGGGGTCTGGCGGGCCCACCGGCTGCCCGACCGGTCGGACACGCCGGCGCCGGTGGCGACCGCCTGGCACCTGATGCCGGTCCGGACCGTGCTCGACCGCCTGGGCACCACGCCGGACGGGCTGACCAGCGCGGAGGCGCAGCGCCGACACGACGGCCAGGGGGCTGGCGGCGGCAACTCACCCGCCGGCGGTGGCCTGCTGCGGGCGTTCCTGGACGAGCTGTCCAATCCGCTCACCCCCGTCCTGGCCGCCGGGGCGGTGCTCTCCGCGTCGTTCGGCTCGCTCGTCGACGCCGCGCTGGTGGGCAGCGTCGTCGGCGGGTCGGCCCTGATCGGGGCGGTGCACGAACGCAACACCGAACGATCGCTGGCGGAGCTGTTGTCCCGTTCGGCGGTGACCGCGCGGGTCCGCCGCGACGGCGCCGAGCGGGTCGTCGCAGCCGAGGACCTCGTCCTCGGAGACGTCATCAGCCTCGAACCGGGAGACGCGGTGCCGGCCGACTGCCGGGTGCTCGAATCGGTGGGGCTGGAGGCGGACGAGTCGTCGTTGACGGGCGAGTCGCTGCCGGTCGCCAAGAGCAGCCGGGCGGTCGTCGCCGCGGCCATCGCCGACCGGCACTCGATGCTGTACGACGGCACCACCGTCGCCGCCGGCCACGGAACCGCCGTGGTGGTGGCGACAGGCGTGGACACCGAGTCCGGACGCAGCCTGGCGCTGATCCGGCAGGCGCCCCCGACCAGCGGGGTGGAGGCCCGGCTCGGCTCGTTGACCAGCAGCGCCATTCCGTTGGCGGCGGGTTCGGCGATCGCCGTGGCCGGTGCGGGGCTGCTCCGGGGCGTACCACTTGCCGAAACGGCGGCGACCGCCGCGAACCTCGCCGTCGCGTCGGTGCCGGAGGGCCTGCCGTTCCTGGTCAGTGCCGCGCAGCTGGCCGCCGCCCGGCGGCTGGCCGAGCACGGCGCGTTGGTCCGCAACCCACGCACGATCGAGGCGTTGGGTCGGGTGGACGTGCTCTGCTTCGACAAGACCGGCACCCTCACCGAGGGCAAGTTGCTGCTCGCCGGGGTCGGCGACGGCGTCGGCGACCGGTACGCCCCGGTGGACCGGCTCGACGACCGGCTCCGACTGACCCTCGCCACGGCGCTGCGGGCCACGCCCGCCGCGGCCAATCCGGAGGACCTGGCGTTGCAGACCGACCGGGCGGTCCGGCGGGGCGCCGCCACGGCTCACGTGGTGGAGCAGACCGGCGCCGCCGGCTGGCGGGCTGCCGGCGGGCTGCCGTTCGAACCGTCGCGCGGCTACCACGCGAGCATCGGTGAGACCGGGGGTCGCCTGCTGCTGAGCGTCAAGGGCGCCCCGGAGACGGTCTTGCCACGCTGCGCGACGCGGCGTGTCGACGGCCGGCAGGAGCCTCTGGACGACGCCGGTCGCGCGGAACTGCACCGCCTGCTGGCCGACCGGGCCGGGGCGGGGCACCGGATCCTCGCCGTCGCGGAGTGCCAGGTGGACGCCGCGCACATCACCGACTCCGACGTCCGGGGTCTGACCTTCGTGGGGTTCCTGGCCCTCGCGGACGGGGTCCGGGAGAGCGCGGCCCCCGCGGTACGCCGGATCCGGCAGGCCGGGGTCCACACCATCATGATCACCGGTGACCACCCGGCCACCGCCGAGGCGATCGCCGCCACCATCAGCGAACACGACGAGCAGCGGGTGGTCACCGCCACCGAACTCGACCAGTTGGACGACGACGCGCTCGCCGAACGGCTGGCCAACACCGACGTCGTGGCCCGCTGCACCCCGGCGCACAAGGTGCGCATCATCCAGGCGTTGCAGAAGTGCGGGCGGACCGTGGCGATGACCGGTGACGGCGCCAACGACGCCCCGGCGATCCGGTTGGCCGACGTCGGCATCGCCCTCGGCCAACGCGGCACGCCGGCGGCGCGCGCCGCCGCCGACCTGGTGGTCACCGACGACCGGTTGGAGACCATCATCGCCACCCTGGTCGAGGGTCGCGCGATGTGGTCGTCGGTCCGCCACGCGCTGAGCATCCTCGTCGGCGGCAACCTCGGCGAGATCGCGTTCAGCGTGCTCAGCGCCGCCGTGACCGGCCGTTCCGCCCTCACCGGCCGGCAACTGCTGCTGGTCAACCTGCTCACCGACCTGGCGCCGGCGCTGGCCATCGCGGTCCGCCCACCCGCCTCGGACCGCACCGACGCTCTGCTCCGGGAGGGCCCGGACGCGTCGCTCGGTGCGTCCCTCAGCCGGGAGATCGGGCTCCGCGCGGCGTCCACCACGCTGGGCGCGACAGTCGGCTGGACGTTGGCCCGGTACACGGGCCGCCAGCGCCGGGCCGGAACTGTCGCCCTCGTCTCGCTCGTCGGCACCCAGCTCGGCCAGACCATCCTGGCCGGCGGCACCAGCCCCGCCGTGCTGGCGTCCACGGCGGCGTCGCTGGGAGTGCTGGTCGTGGTGGTGCAGACGCCGGGGGTGAGCCAGTTCTTCGGCTGCACGCCGCTGGGCCCGGTCGGCTGGACCATCGGCGCCGGATCGGCGCTCGGTGCCACCTTCGCCAACGGCGCGCTCACCAGACTGGTGGAGCACCTTCCGTCGGCACGACCCGACCTCGCGCGGCCCGCCTCCGCGGCCGAGGAGACGGCCACGGACGGCTGACGCTTGAGCGGGGCCGGCTGGGGTACGGGAGCCGGGGGAGGTGGGCATGATGGCCGAGCATCCACAGGTGACATTCATCGGCACCGCGACGGCTGTGCTGCGGATCGGCGGGTTCACCCTGCTGACCGATCCGAACTTCCTGCACCGCGGCCAGCGGGCGTACCTCGGAAAGGGTCTGTGGTCGCGCCGACGCACGGACCCGGCGCTGCGGATCGCCCAGCTTCCCCACCTGGACGCCGTGGTCCTGTCCCACCTGCACGGCGACCACTTCGACCGGGTGGCCCGCCGGGAGCTGGACCGGGACCTGCCCATCGTCACCACGCCCGCCGCCGAACGCAAACTGCGCCGCTGGGGCTTCCACGCCGCCGAGGGCCTGCCGACCTGGTCGTCACGAGAGCTGCACCGCGACGGTACGACAGTGCGGCTGACCTCGATGCCCGGCAAGCACGGCCCCGGCCCGCTGGACCGGCTGCTGCCCGACGTGATGGGCACGATGATCGACGTGGAACGCGACGGGCGGCGCGGGTTCCGGCTGTACGTCACCGGCGACACGCTCAACCGTCCGCTGCTCACCGACATCCCTGAGCGCTATCCGGACATCGACGCGATGCTGATCCACCTCGGTGGCACGAAGGTCGCCGGAATCCTGCTCACCATGGACGCCCGCCAGGGCGCCGACCTGGTGGAGCTGATCCGCCCGAAGCTGACGGTGCCGATCCACTACGACGACTACCGGGTCTTCCGCTCCCCGCTGGCGCACTTCGTCGACGAGGCCCGCCGCCGGGGCTGGGTCAAGCAGGTACGCACCATCGCGCGCGGCGAGACCGCGTCGCTCGCCCCGACTCTCGTCGAAGGTCGTTCCGACGAGATTGATCTCGCTGACTAGCCTGACGCCATGCCGTCGCTCCTGGCCAACGGAACCCGCCCGAAGGCCTGGCCCAGTTTGCCGCTCGCGCTGCTGCTGCCGTGCAGCTTGCTGATTCTGCTCGGTGTCACGGACGACCGCGAGCCGCCCCCACCGGTCGGCGTGCTGCTGCCGGCGACGGTGATCGCGGTGGAACCGGCCCAGACCGCTGACGGCCCCTACGTGCTGCTGCGCGTCAATCCGGTCGACGGTCCCACCACCTGCGGCATCTACGAGCGGTCGTTCCCGGACCGACGGCTGCCGCCGCTGGACGAGCGACTGACCGTCGACTACACCCCGGCCAGGTGCATGCCGAAGCCGGTCAACACCGAGATGCCCCGAGGCGTGATCGTCGCCATGGGGGCCATCGGGTTGACGGTGTCGCTCCTCTGGCTCTGGGCCGGTCCGCGCTTCCAGCGGCTGTCCCGCCGGCGGCGCTCCCGCTCCTGACTGATGCGACAGTCACCGCTCTTCGGCACGGAACGGGTCCCGAGCCGGCCCCTGCTCGGCCCAACAGAGACCGCCACGAAACTCCACCCCCGGTATGCCGTCACCGAGTCGGCTGATGTCCACCACGCCCGCCAACGAGGTGACGAGGTCCGACCGCAGTTCCTCGGCCGCCGACTCGACGTCGCCCTCCTCCTGGGACCAGTCGATGTCGGCTCCCCGCAATTCGGCGACGGCACGACCGGTAACCGCTGCCGGGTCGGTGACGACCACCTCGACCCGACAGTAGATGTGCACGGTGACGGGAGTTGGTTGCTCATCCATCCGCGGATCATGGCAAGCCCGATGTGCGACCCGACAGGTCATTACCGAAGCGGTCTGGGAAGCGGCACCTCTCCTCGCATAGCCTTCTCGGCCAACTCGACGCGCTCCGGGTGGAGCCTGCTGTCGTCCAGGGGGTGGCCTGGAACGTTTATGCAGCGTTGGCCCGACAGGGCAGCACACACTGGGCACAGGAGGAAGAACCCGCTCGACGGCACCAGTTCGACACCCTGAGCCAGGGCCGCCCGGCCGATCTTGATGATCGCCTCGAAGAGGTCGCGGTCCTGGTGCCGCGTAGCGGCAGCGGCCGCTTCCCGCATCCCATCCCAGAAGTTCTCGGCTGAATTCGGGTCGTCCACGTCAATCCGCACGATCGCGGATCCCCGCCGCCGATCCAGGTAAACGCGAGCTTCTCGGGGTCCTGCCGATCCACCCACGACGGTAGTATCTCCGGGCTTTGATCGACAGCGGGGAGGAAGATCCACATGCGATGGAAGATCCCGGCCGGCGTTGCGATAGCGCTGGCCTTCATGGTCCCGGCGGCACCGGCGGTGGCGCAGAGCGTTACGCCCGGCCTCAACGAGAGCTGCCAAACGGTCGAGCGCAAGACGTTCAAGGACATCCGCGAGCTGTTCACCGTTGACCTGGACACCGCCACCGACACCCAGCTCCGCGTGCTGGCCAACCAGATCCAGGCCACGGCGAAGAAGGAATCCCTGACCACCCTGCCTGACGCCGTTCAGAAGCGGCTGGACGGCGCCTCGGACGACCTGCGCGCCTTCCTCAAGAAGGACGTGCAGAACATCTGGGAGGTGGATCTGCGGATCAAGGTGGGGCAGACGATGACCGGCGCCGGTCCCAACGTGAAAAAGGCCGCGCAGACGACGCTCGACGACGGATCCGTCGACGCCTTCCTGGCCTACCTGAACGAGGGCGTGTACGCCGCACGTGCGCTCGACTGCGCGTCCCAGCCCACCCCGACGCCGACGACGACGCCGACGACGCAGCCCACCGCGACGCCGAGCGCGACGTCGACCGTCCCGCCGACCGCGGCCACCTCCACCAGCCCGGTCGCTGGCGGCGGTGAGGGCGGTGGACTGCCCCTGACCGGCGCCGACACCGCGACCATCGCCGGCATCGGCGGTGCGCTCCTGCTCGTCGGCGGTGTGGGCTTCGTGGCCGCACGCCGGCGCCGTGCCCGCTTCGTGGCGTAGCTCGACCTGACGCGTCCGGTCCGACACCTCGTCGGGCCGGGCGCGTTGCGTTGAAGGGCGTTACCGCGCCGTTGGTGTCGTCCGTTGATCCTCTTGACCGGACACGCTGAGTAGGGTCGGCCCGGTGAATCTGAATCTCTACAACGATGTGCCCGAGGGCCTGACGCTACGGGCCCGGTCCTTCATCCGCGCGAACGGCGTCAAGGTCGACTGCCTGCAGGTCGAGCAGTGCCGGGAGCGATGGGTTGCGCTGGGGATTCCTTCGACAGAGGTCGACCGGGTGGCGGTGTATCAAGAGCGCTGGGGTGGTCTGGTCTTGCCTCCAGCCCCGCAGTACGACGGCGGCCCCAGGTACCTCGGTGCCCATACGCCGGAAGGGTCGACAACTGAGGGATGGCGGTTTGAAGCTGGCACACAGCGGACAGCCGTTCCGTATGCCTTCATGATCGGACCTGCCGGAGAGTTCGGGATTCACGCAGGGAATTGGGTTCCTCTACATGCCTCCATCGAGGGTTGGGTGGAGTCTCTTGCATTGGCTGACCATGCAGCCAGATGGGCAAAGCAAATCACGAAGGTCAACGGCGATGAGGTGGATGACATCGCGTTGGAGGACCACGAGCCGGTGCGAGAGGTCATGGGGCTGGCGGACACCTGGTGGCGGGGCACTGACTCGCTGGTGGCGATCTACACAGGGGAAGCACAGTGCCTTTCCTTCCCTGCGGGTCGCACCGCACGGATCTACTCAGGGCTTGATGAGTGGGGCCTACGCGGCGGCGTTGCTGAGGGCGACAGCTGACGATTCGGTGAGCTGCGGACGGTGATGGAGCTGCTCGGGCACTCCGCGATTCGGATGACGGCCGACACCTATGGCCACGTTCTGCCGGCGCGGGCTCGTCAGGCTGCCTCGCCATCGACCGGGTGCTGGGCGAGGAGGGGACGGCGTGACGGCTTGGCTGTACTCGGACCCGAGATCAACCAAGGGAAGTGCTGGTGGAGCCCAGGGGACTCGAACCCCTAACCCCTGCCTTGCAAAGGCAGTGCTCTGCCAGTTGAGCTAGGGCCCCGTGAGCGGCGGCGGCGATGCGTCGCTCACCGCCGGTCGGACGTCAGCGCAGGTCGGGTGCGGTGGTCGCCTCGTGCCACAGGGCACGCTCGTCGTTGGCGGCCTTGACCTTGTTGAAGACGACGGCAGCCACGCCGACGACGCCGGCCAGGATCAGCAGCTTCTTGAACATGGGTCGACCCCTCGCGCTCGACTAGCGTCGGACGATGTGCGGTGGGGCTAGATGGAATCGAACCATCGACCTCAGAGTTATCAGCTCTGCGCTCTAACCGACTGAGCTATAGCCCCGCGTTGCGACGAGCAAGATTAACCCATCCGCTCTGCCGGCCCCAAATCGGGGTCCGAACCTGCGAGCCGGGCCGTCGCCGCCTGCAAAAACTACCCGAGTACGGGGCGCCGGAGCGACCGCATTTCGCGGTGCCCCGACGCCCCGGTCACACTCAGTCCCGCTCGGCGAGCGTCAGCTCGATCCCGCCGACCAGGTCGGCGCAGACGTTGTAGACGAACGCTCCCAGCGTGGCCAGCGCGGTGAACAGCACCACGTTGACCAGACCGATCAGCGCCGAGCTGAGGATCACGCCCTTGGCGGTGATCTGGAACCCGCTGGTGCTCTGCCCACCGCCCGCGTTGACCAGGTCGCTGAGGCTGTCGTTGACGCTCTGGAACACACCCATCGCGTCCAGCGCCAGGTAGAGCACCGACGTGGCGACCACCACGACGATGAACAGCACCACCGAGACGGCGAACGCGAACTTCATCACGGACCAGGGGTCGATCCGCTTGAGGTTCAGCCGGGCCCGACGCGGACCGCGGGACGCCGCCGAACTGACCGAGGTACGCGCGGCGCGTACCGCCTCACCGACGCGAGCGGCACCGACGGCCGACGCGTTGCCGATCCCCGGCGGCAGGCCACCACCGCTCGCGGGGCGACCGCCAGCGGCCGTACGCCCCGAGTCCGGCTGGGTCATGCCCGGCGTGATCCGCGGCTGGGTGCCGGTGGCCCCGGTCGACGTCGCCTGACCGGGCCGCGTGTTGGTCGGCTGGGTGGTCGTCGGACGACCCGGGGTCGGTGCGGCCGCCGCAGGGGCCACCCCGGCGGACGTCGGTGCCTCGACAGGCGACGTCTCGGCCTTGGCGTCGCCCGATCCCCCGTCCTCGCCGGTCTGCTCCGGCGGAGGTGTCATGCCGGGAGCCCGGGTGAATTTCGGGGCAGGCGCGTCGGCGGGAACCGTGGCCCGGCCCACGGCCGCGCGGCCGGTCGCTGGTGTGCCGCCCTTGGCGGCCTCCTCGTCGACCGGGTTGGCCGAGGTCCCCGTGTTCCCCGACTTCGCCTGTGTCTCCGTCATTCAACTAGTCCTGTTCGTCAGGCTCGTCGGCATTGCGAGCAATCGCCACGATAGTCACGCCGTCCGGGAGGTCCATCAGCTTGACCCCCATTGTGTTCCGGTCACGCGTACGGCGTACAGGCTTCACCGGAGTCCGGATGACACCACCGTTGCTGGTGATCGCGAACAACTCGTCGTCTGGGTCGATCACCACGGCACCGACCAGACCACCGCGCCGTTCGGTGATCTTCGCAGTCAGCACGCCCTTACCTCCCCGGCCCTGCACCGGGTATTCCTCGATCGGGGTACGTTTCGCGTATCCCCCGTTCGTGGCCACCAGGACGTCCAAGCCGTCCCGAACGACCTCCATGGCGAGCAGGACGTCGTCGTCCGTGAAGCGCATGCCGATCACGCCCGAGGTGGCCCGGCCCATTGGCCGCAACGCCTCGTCGGAGGCGTTGAACCGGATCGCCTGCGCCTTCTTGGAGACCAGCAGCAGGTCGTTCTCCGGCGCCACCAGCGCAGCACCGACCAGCTCGTCCTCATCGCGCAGGTTGATCGCGATGATTCCGCCGGAACGGTTGGAGTCGAACTCCTCGAGCCGCGTCTTCTTCACCAGGCCGTTCTTCGTGGCCAGTACCAGATAGGGGGCTACCTGGTAGTTCGGGATTTCGATGATCTGCGCGATCTGCTCGTCGGGTAGGAAGGCGAGCAGATTGGCCACGTGTTGGCCCTTGGCTACCCTACTGGCCTCCGGCAACTCGTATGCCTTGGCCCGGTACACCCGGCCCTTGTTCGTGAAGAACAGGATCCAGTCGTGCGTGGAGCATACGAAGAAGTGGCTGACGATGTCGTCCTGCCGCAGCGTGGCGCCGCTGACGCCCTTGCCGCCACGCCGCTGCGAGCGGTACAGATCGACCTTGGTCCGCTTGGCGTACCCCGTCCGGGTGATCGTGACGACCACGTCCTCCCGGGCGATGAGGTCCTCCATCGAGACCTCGCCGTCGAACGGGATGATCTGCGTACGCCGCTCGTCGCCCCACTTGGCGACGATCTCGCCCAGCTCCTCCGAGACGATCCGGCGCTGCCGCTCCGGCTTGGCCAGGATGTCCTTGAGGTCGGCGATCTCGATCTCGAGCTTGGTCAGGTCGTCGACGATCCGCTGCCGCTCCAGGGCAGCCAGGCGGCGCAGCTGCATGTCCAGGATCGCGGTCGCCTGGATCTCGTCGATCTCCAGCAGCCGGATCAGGCCCTGCCGGGCGTCGTCCACCGTCGGCGACCGCCGGATCAGCGCGATCACCTCGTCCAGGGCGTCCAGCGCCTTGGCCAGACCGCGCAGGATGTGCGCCCGCTCCTCGGCCTTGCGCAGCCGGAACGCCGTCCGTCGGCGGATCACGTCGATCTGGTGCTCGACGTAGTAGCGGATGAACTGGGCCAGGTTGAGCGTGCGCGGCACACCGTCGACGAGCGCCAGCATGTTGGCGCCGAAGGTCTCCTGGAGCTGGGTGTGCTTGTAGAGGTTGTTCAGCACCACCTTGGCGACCGCGTCGCGCTTGAGCACCAGCACGATCCGCATGCCGGTACGCCCGGAGGACTCGTCGCGGATGTCGGCGATGCCGGCGAGCTTGCCCTCCTTGATCAGCTCGGCGATCCGCTCGGCCAGGTTGTCCGGGTTGACCTGGTAGGGCAGCTCGCTGACGACCAGGCAGGGCCGGCCCCGCTTGTCCTCCTCGACCTCCACCACGGCGCGCATCCGGATCGAGCCACGACCCGTGCGGTACGCGTCCTGGATGGCGGTCGTGCCGACGATCAGGCCGTGGGTCGGGAAGTCCGGGCCCTTGACGATGCCGAGCAGGGCTTCGAGGGTGGTCTCCTCGTCCTCCTCGGGGTGCTCCAGGCACCACTGCACCGCCGCGCCGATCTCCCGCAGGTTGTGCGGGGGGATCTTGGTGGCCATGCCGACCGCGATGCCCTCGGAGCCGTTCACCAGGAGGTTGGGGATCCGCGACGGCAGGATCGTGGGCTCCTTGGCCCGGCCGTCGTAGTTGTCCTGCAGGTCGACGGTGTCCTCGTCGATGTCCCGCAGCATCTCCATGGCGAGGGGGTCGAGCTTGCACTCCGTGTATCGCATGGCGGCGGCCGGGTCGTTACCCGGCGAGCCGAAGTTGCCATTGCCGTCGACCAGCGGGTAGCGCAGCGACCAGGGCTGCGCCATCCGGACCAGCGCGTCGTAGATCGCCGAGTCGCCGTGCGGGTGGAACTGACCCATCACGTCGCCGACGACCCGGGAGCACTTCACGTAGCCGCGGTCCGGCCGGTAGCCGGAGTCGAACATGGCGTAGAGGATCTTGCGGTGGACCGGCTTGAGCCCGTCCCGGACGTCCGGCAGCGCGCGCCCGACGATCACGCTCATCGCGTAGTCGAGGTAGGAGCGCTGCATCTCCACCTCGAGCCCGACCGGCTCGATCCGGTCGTGCGCGACCACGGCGGCGAGTGCCTCGGCGGGAACCTCGGGCTCGTTCGGTGTGGACTCGGGGGAATCGGTCACTGTATACCCTTATCAGACTCAGAGTCGTTTTCGTGCTGTGGATAACGGCTGTGGATACCGACCAACCTGTGGATAACTCTGTGGACCGGCGGGCCGGTCGGGTGGTGCCCGACCGGCCCGCCGAGGCCCGTCAGATATCCAGGAACCGCACGTCCTTGGCGTTGCGCTGGATGAACGACCGGCGCGCTTCGACGTCCTCACCCATCAGGACGCTGAACAACTCGTCCGCAGTTGCGGCGTCGTCGAGCGTGACCTGACGCAGGGTACGCGTCGCCGGGTTCATCGTGGTTTCCCACAGCTCGGGATAGTTCATCTCGCCGAGGCCCTTGAAGCGCTGAATGTCGTCCGGCTTGGCGTTCGGCTTCTTCTGCTGGCGCAGCGCGATGAGCCCGTCCCGCTCGCGGTCGGAGTACGCGTACTGCGCGTCGTCGCCCCGCTTGTTCCACTTGATCTTGTAGAGCGGCGGGGCGGCCAGGTAGACGTGCCCCATCTCGACCAGCGGACGCATGAAGCGGAACAGCAGGGTGAGCAGCAGCGTCTGGATGTGCTGGCCGTCGACGTCCGCGTCGGCCATCAGCACCACCTTGTGGTAGCGCAGCTTCTCCATGTCGAAGTCGTCGTGGATGCCGGTGCCCAGCGCGGTGATCAGCGCCTGGACCTCGTTGTTCTTCAGAACCCGGTCGATCCGGGCCTTCTCCACGTTGAGGATCTTGCCCCGGATCGGCAGGATCGCCTGGGTCCGCGGGTCGCGGCCCTGCTTGGCCGAACCACCGGCCGAGTCGCCCTCGACGATGAAGACCTCGGACTCGCGCGGGTCGGTGGACTGGCAGTCGGCCAGCTTGCCCGGCATCGAGCCGGACTCCAGCAGCGACTTGCGCCGGGCCAGCTTGCGCGCCTGCTGCGCGGCGATCCGGGCACGGGCCGCCTGGGACGCCTTCGTAATGATCATCTTGGCTTCGGCCGGGTTGCGGTCGAACCAGTCAACGAGCCGGTCGTTGCAGACCCGCTGCACGAAGCTCTTCACCGGGGTGTTGCCCAGCTTGGTCTTGGTCTGGCCCTCGAACTGCGGGTTGGCCAGCTTGACCGAGATGATCGCCGCGAGCCCTTCCCGGATGTCCTCGCCGGAGAGCTTCTCGTCGCCCTTGAGCAGCTTCTTGTCGGTGCCGTACCGGTTGACCACGCTGGTCAGCGCGGACCGGAAGCCCTCCTCGTGGGTGCCGCCCTCGTGGGTGTTGATCGTGTTGGCGAAGGTGTAGACCGACTCGCCGTACGACTCGTTCCACTGCATGGCGATCTCGAGGGACATGCCCTCCTCTTCGGCCTCGAACTCGACCACTGTCTTGTGGATCGGGCTCTTCGAGGCGTTGAGGTGCCGGACGAAGTCCGCGATGCCGCCCTCGTAGTAGAAGGTGACCTCGCGCTGCCGGCCGTCCTCCTCGGCCACCCGCTCGTCGAGAAGGTGAATGCGCAGGGCGCGGTTGAGGAAGGCCATCTCCTGCAGGCGCCGGTAGATGGTCTGGAAGTCGAAGTCGACGGTCTCGAAGACGTCGGGGTCGGGCCAGAAGGAGACGGCCGAGCCGGTGCGGTCGGTGGCCTCGCCCTTCTCCAGCGGGCTCGGCTTGGAGTTGGTGTAGTGCTGCCGCCACACGGAGCCGGACTTGTGGATCTCGACGAACATCTTGGTGGAGAGCGCATTCACCACCGAGACACCGACGCCGTGCAGACCGCCGGAGACCGCGTACGCCTTGCCGTCGAACTTGCCACCCGCGTGCAGGATGGTCAACGCGACCTCGACACCCGGCTTCTTGAGCTTCGGGTGGAGGTCGACGGGGAAGCCTCGGCCGTTGTCGGTGACCCGGACGCCGCCGTCGGCGAGCAGCACCACGTCGATGGTGTCGCAGTATCCGGCCAGCGCCTCGTCGACCGCGTTGTCGACGACCTCCCAGACGAGGTGGTGCAGACCGCGTTCGCCGGTGGACCCGATGTACATACCGGGCCGCTTGCGGACCGCCTCCAGCCCCTCGAGAACGGTGATCGACTCTGCGCCGTACTCCTGCTTGTCCTGCGCTGCCACCCTCGGCCACTTTCTCGCGTCGTCGGCGCCGGGAGGGCGCGTCGGGCGCGGGTTCGGCGGACAGGACGCGACGTCGGCGCGCGGACCGGCGCCGGAGACCTCCGGACAGCGGGTCGAACGCGCCGGTCGCCGCGGTTGCCCGCGGATCGCGATCGGCTCGACCCGGAGTGGAGAATGAACCTGGGCCACCGGCCCCGTCCCTCGCCCCGCACCGGGTCTTCGTCTCGCTGTCAATCCTACTGTGCGCGGAGGACAGAACCACCACTCGGCACCCTCAACGAGGCGGCTGAGATGTCCGTAGCCGGCAGAACCCCGTTACCCGCGACTCCCCCCACACGCCAGGCTCCGTTCGGACGCGCCGCCCCCGAACGGGTTGACCCGCGCTCGGGCGGGTCGGGGGTCGCGGCCCGATCGTCCGTGCCGTACGTTTGCGGCGCCCCGGAAGCGGCCTTGATCTTTACCGGCCGGAACCGGGACGATCGACCCGATCGACCCGACACGTGCTCATTAAGAGGTGACAGATGGGGCTGGACAACGTCGCGGTGCACTGGCCGCGGACCGGCCGCTTCTACGATCCGGTGGCGCCGGCCGAGTTCGTCGACTTCGGCGAGATCGTCGACCTGCCGCGGATCTCCGCGCCGACGGCGGCGCTGGCCGAGCTGATCGCGAAGACCGGCACCGTCCGGGCGACCGCGTACACCGAGCTGGTGGATCTCCTGCTCGGCCTCGAAGGTGTGTTGTACGCCACAGACGCCGCCGCCGAGGACGAGGATCCGGTGATCGACCCGGACGGCTGCGCCTGGATCGCCGGCGGCATCGAGCGGTTCGTGGCCGGCCACCGGGAGTACGGCGAGACGGTCACCTTCGACTCGGTGAGTACGGTCCTGCGGGCGCTGCTCGGCGACGGCCGGTTGGCCGAGCAGCAGCTGCGCTGGCTGGAGACCCGACTCGACGCGCTGCGCGACGAGCGCGGTGATCCGCCGCAGTGGAACTTCACCTGCGCGGAGCTGGGCGTGCTGGCGGCGTTCTACCGCCGCTGCGCCGAGCGCGGCTTCGCCGTCTACGCCGACGCCTGAGCGGCCGTCCCGCTCGGCGGGGCGGCCGGGTCGCCGGCGGGCCGGTTCGCCGCCGCGATCACCTGTGTGAGCACCGCGTGCAGATGCCGCAGGTCCTCGACGGGCAGCCCGAGGCGTTGCACGATCGCGGCCGGGATCCGTTCGGCCTGGGCACGCAGCGCCGCGCCGCTGGCGGTGAGGGTGACGGCGAGGCTGCGCTCGTCGGCGGCGTCGCGCTCCCGGCGCAGGTAACCGGCTGCTTCGAGCCGCTTGAGCAGGGGTGACAGGGTGCCCGGGTCGAGCTGCAGCAGGCGGCTGAGGTCGCGGCCGGACAGCGGCGCGTGCTGCCACAGCGCCAGCATCACCAGGTACTGCGGGTGGGTCAGCCCCATCGGTTCCAGCAGCGGCCGGTAGACGGCCACCACGCTGCGTGCGGCGACCGACAGGGCGAAGCAGACCTGTTGTTCCAGCGCCAACGGGTCGACGCCCTCCGGCTGTCCGCTCATCGGTTGCTCGCTGACTGCATGCTGATTATTCTAGCGATCGTTGGTGTACCAATCATTGGTGTGGCAACTGACGGCGTGGAAGGACTGCGATGAGCGAGAACGGCGCGGCGAACAGGACCCCGGGCGAGGGTGGTCGCCTGATGCGGTGGACGTTCCGGAACCTCGCCGGCCCGGCCGACGGGGTCGCGGGCGCCGTGCAGGGTGGCTCGGCCGAGGCCCGCGAGGCGTGGAAACGCGACCTGGCCGAGCGCAAGCGCTACACCCAGGAGCAGCGCGAACGTAAGCGGGCGGCCCGCGAAGCCGACCGGCGGCGCTGAGCGGGCCGCTCAGCCGTACGTGTCGCGCGGCCCCCGACCGCGCACCCGGCGCGGCCCCTTCTGCCAGGACGGCGCGGCCGGGCCGTGGATGTGCAGCTTGCGCACCACGTTGTGACCGACCTCCTGGGCGATCTGCTTGAGCAGCGAGCCGGCGAGCAGCCGCAGCTGGGTCGCCCAGGCCGTCGAGCGCGCCTCCACTGTCAGTTCGCCGTTCTCCAGCTTGACCGGTCGGCTGTGCTGGGCGACCTCGGCACCGACCACCCGCTCCCAGGCACCGAACACGGTGGCCTCGGCCGCGGGCTGCTGCCAGCCGCGTGCTTTGACCAGCCGATTCAGCACCGCACTGAGGGGTTGCGGGTCGCGCGGGTCAGGGCCGGGGCCGGAGTAGCCACGCAGCCGCCGACCCGAGCCGCCGGCACCGTCGGCGCCCGCGCCGCCGGGGGCACGCCGGGTGCGCGCCGCCGCCTGCCGGCGCGACAGCGCGGCGTCGAGCACCGCCCGGGCCAACTCCGGTCCCGTCGCACCGTCCGCCGGCCCGCCGCCGTCGACACCGGCCGCGCCGCTTCCGGCCGCGTCCGGGCCGCCGGCACCGCCTCCGGTCGCTCCCGACCTCGCGGTACGCGCGCTCGCGGCGTCACCGGCCGGCCGGCCGCTGCCGGTGCGGTTGGCGCCTGACCGCCTGGCGTCCGGTTCATCCGACACGGCGTACCGTCCCCTCGCCTACCTGATAGCGGGTGCCGCGCAGCGCGGCCGGCACGTCGTCGTCCACGGCGCAGGTGACCAGCAGCTGACTCGCCCCGCCGACCAGCTCCGCCAGCCGCTCCCGCCGCCCGCTGTCCAGCTCGGCGAAGACGTCATCGAGCACCAGGACCGGCTCGATACCGTCGGCGCGCAGCAGGTCGTACCCGGCCAGCCGCAGCGCGAGCGCGAAGGACCAGGACTCGCCGTGGCTGGCGTACCCCTTGGCGGGGAGCGGCCCGAGAGACAGGGCCAGCTCGTCGCGGTGTGGCCCGACGAGGGTGGTTCCCCGTTCGATCTCCGCGGTCCGCGAGGCGGCGAGCGCGGTGGTCAGCGCCTCGGCCAACGCGGCCCGGTCGGTGGTCGGCTCGGCCAGCTCGATCGACGGCCGGTAGGCGATACCTGCCGCGCCCCGCCCGGCGGCCACCGCGTCGTACGCCTTCGCGACGTGCGGGGTGAGCGCGGCGACCAGCTCCAGCCGCCCGGCGAGCAGCTCCGCGCCGTGCTGGGCCAGGTGGGTGTCCCAGACGGCGAGGGTGCCGAGGTCGCCGCCCCGGGAGCCACCGGTCTTGCGGGCGAGGTACGCGGTGCGCAGCAGAGCGTTGCGCTGCTTGACGACCCGCTCGTAGTCGGCCCGTACGCCCGCGTAGCGGGGCTGCCGGTTGACCAGGAGGTCGTCCAGGTAGCGGCGGCGCTCGGCCGGGTCGCCACGGACCAGCTCCAGGTCCTCCGGCGCGAAGAGCACCAGCCGCAGGGCGCCGAGAACGTCCCGGGCCCGCCGAGCCGGGGAGCGACCCAGCCGCGCCCGGTTGGCCCGGCCCGGCACGATCTCCAGCTCGACGAGGAGTTCGCGACCGTCGTGGACCACCGCACAGCGGATCACCGCCGAGGTGGCGCCCATCCGGACCAGCGGCGCGTCCGTGGCGACCCGGTGCGAATCCAGGGTCGCCACGTAGCCGAGCGCCTCGACGAGGTTGGTCTTGCCGACGCCGTTGGCGCCGATCAGGACGTTCGCCCCCGGCTGGAGGTCGACGGCGACCCGCTCGTACGAGCGGAAGTCGACCAGTTCCAGCCGGTGGACGTACACAGGGTGTGGATACCGCTCAGCGCTTGTGGACGGCGTGGCCACCGAACTGCTGGCGCAGCGCGGAGACGGCCTTCATGGCGGGTGAGTCGTCCTGCCGGGAGGCGAACCGGGCGAACAGGGAGGCGGTGATGACGTTCAGCGGTACGCCGAGCCGGACCGCCTCGTCGACGGTCCAGCGCCCCTCGCCGGTGTCCTCGGTGTAGCCGCTCAGTTCGGCCAGCTCCGGGTCCTCGTCGAGGGCGCGGTCCAGCAGGTCGAGCAGCCAGGAGCGGACCACAGTGCCCTCACGCCAGGACTTGAACACGCCCGGGACGTTGGTCACCAGCTCGGAGGCTGTCAACAGCTCGTAGCCCTCGGCGTAGGCGTGCATGAGGCCGTACTCGATGCCGTTGTGCACCATCTTCGAGTAGTGCCCGGCGCCGACGGGGCCGGCGTGCACGAAACCGAACTCGCCCTCCGGCTTGAGCGCTTCGAAGATCGGCATGAGCCGGTCGACGTGCTGCTGGGCGCCGCCGACCATCAGCCCGTAGCCGTTCTGCCGGCCCCAGACGCCACCGGAGACGCCGACGTCCACGTAGCCGATGCCGCGCTCGTTCAACCGCTCGGCCCGGGGCGCGTCGTCGCTGAAGCGGGAGTTGCCGCCGTCGATGATGATGTCGCCGTCGCCGAGCACCCCGGCGAGTTCGTCGATAGTGGCATCGGTGACGCCGGCGGGCACCATGACCCAGACCGCCCGCGGCGATTCCAGCTTCTGCGCCAGCTCGGCGAGGCTTGCGGCGTCGCTCAGCTGCGGGTTGTGATCGAATCCGACCACCTCGTGGCCGGCAGCCCGCAACCGCTCGCGCATGTTGCCGCCCATCCGGCCGAGTCCTACCAGGCCGAGCTGCATCTGTTCCTACCTCCGTGGATCTGGGTGTTGCTGGGCGCGATCAGCGAGACACGCGGATCGGCATGATGAGGTACCGATACCCCGGAATGGCCTCGCCATCCTCGCCGGCGGGTGAGATCACCGCGGGTTTGAAGGCATCGACGAACGACAGCACGGCGGTCTGCGAACCCAGGTTCGCCAGGCCGTCGATGAGGTACTGCGGGTTGAAGCCGATGGTCAGCGCGTCACCGGTGAAGGTGGCCTCCATCGCCTCACTCGCCCGTGCCTCCTCGGAGCCACCGGCCTCGACCACCAGCCCGTCGGCGCTGAAGCTGAGCA
The DNA here is from genome assembly GCF_040648635.1 of Micromonospora sp. NPDC049114. Lineage (NCBI taxonomy): Bacteria > Bacillati > Actinomycetota > Actinomycetes > Micromonosporales > Micromonosporaceae > Micromonospora > Micromonospora sp. NPDC049114. The sequence continues at coordinate 1,497,401 of NZ_JBEZEA010000001.1, forward strand.
GCACCGGGGTGGTGCGCTCGGCCACCAGGGCGACCCGCTTGACGACCTCGATCAGGGTGCTGACCGACACCCGGGCCTCGGCGTTGTGGGTGGCCGGGAAGAGCGAGCGCACCGGCGGGTAGTTGGCGCCGTCGAGCAGCCGGCTCGTTGTGCGACGGGTGCCACCGGCGAGGCCGACCATGCCCTCGCCCGCAGCGCCCTGCGCGAGGGCGAGGGTGACCTCGCCGCCCAGCGGGCCGAGCGCCTTGGCGGTGTCGTTCAGGGTGCGGGCCGGCACCAGGGCGTTGATGCTGACCTCGGGGTCGTCGGGCCGCCACTGGATCTCGCGCAACGCCAGCCGGTACCGGTCGGTGGCGAGCATCGACAGCGTGCTGCCGGAGAGCTCGACGCGGACGCCGGTCATCATCGGCAGCGTCTCGTCCCGGCCGGCGGCGATGGCCACCTGGGAGACCGCCGTGGCGAACGCCGCGGCGTCGACAGTGCCGGCGCTCTGCGGCATCTCGGGCAGGGCCGGGTAGTCCTCCACAGGCATTGTGGGCAGGGTGAACCGGGCGCTGCCGCAGACCAGCTCGAGGTGGGCGCCGACCGCGGCGATGTCGACAGGCTTGGCCGGCAGCGCCTTGGTGATCTCGGCGAGCAGGCGGCCGGAGACCAGAGCGGCGCCGTCGGCGTCACCCTGCACCTCGACTGTCACCTGGCTGGAAACCTCGTAGTCGAAACCGGAGACCCGCAGGTTGCCGTCGGTGACGCGGAGCATCACCCCGGCGAGCACCGGTACGGATGGCCGGTTGGGCAGGCTCTTCGCGGTCCACGCCACGGCCTCGGCGAGCGCGTCGCGCTCCACTCGGAACTTCATCAATGCCTCCGCGTCGACGTCAGCGACAACTCTCTCATGCCGACCGCTGCCTACCGTCCCGCCCGACCGTGCGGGTGTCCATCGCACCTTAGGGCGCAGGGACATCGGCTGTGCGCCCGACCCCGTGGATCGTGTCGATGCTGACCGGCCTGTCCGGCAGCGTTCGGCCCGATCCACAGAAAGCCCAACGGTGATGATTGGTTTTTGTTCTCTTAGAAGAGATAACCCATCGTCTTCATCGCACCTGTGCAAACTGTGGAGAACTCGGGTCTGCGCAGCTCAGACAGGTTATCCACCGGTGAGTTGGCTGTGGAGAACCGGGGGTACAACCGCCTCGTGTGTCCACAGCCCGGCGACGACGGCCAGTTGTCCACCGTTGTCCACCGGTTGTCCACCGGTAATCCACCGACTTTCTCCCCATGCCTGTGGACGACCAAGAAGATCACCATTGCCGTTGTCCCCAGAACCTTCAACAGCTCGTACACAGGTCCATGATCATCGGTGGACAACGCAGCCGTTGTCCCCAGCCGTCCACAGCGTCGTCCACAGGGTTTCTCCACAGCCTGTGGGTAACTGGCGGAGGACGGACCGTAGTTATCCACCGTCGGTGGATAACGAACTGTGGACAACGAGCGAGTATCAAGGTGGTCACGGGGTCGATCCTGTGGTCTGCACCATGTCGAGGGTCAAGCCGAAGCCGTCCCGAGAGGCGGCCCGAGGCCCCTCGGAGACGAAAAAAGAACGCCCGGCCGGATCTCCGGCCGGGCGTGTCCACCGCGTCGTGCGGGCGTACCCCTCAGGTGTTCTGCTTGATCCGGTTGGTCAGCTCGGCGATCTGGTTGTAGAGCGAGCGCCGCTCGGCCATCTGCTGCCGGATCTTGCGGTCCGCGTGCATCACTGTGGTGTGGTCCCGGCCGCCGAACGCCTGCCCGATCCGGGGCAACGACAACTCGGTCAGCTCCCGACACAGGTACATGGCCACCTGGCGGGCGTTCACCAGCACCCGGGAGCGGGACTGGCCACGCAGGTCCTCCAGGCTCACGCCGAAGTAGTCGGCAGTGGAGACCATGATCTGGTCCGCGGTGATCTCCGGGCCGGCGCCGTCCGGGATGAAGTCCCGGAGCACCTCCTCGGCCAGGGACAGCTCGACCGTCGACCGGGTCAGGCTCGCGAACGCGGTCACCCGGATCAGCGCGCCCTCCAACTCCCGGATCGAGTTCGACACCCGCGAGGCGATGAACTCCAGCACGTCCGGCGGGGCGTACAGCCGCTCCTGCGCCGCCTTCTTCTGCAGGATCGCGATGCGCGTCTCCAGATCCGGTGGCTGGATGTCCGCGAGCAGGCCCCACTCGAAGCGGGTCCGCAGCCGGTCCTCCAGCGTCGCCAACTGCTTCGGCGACCGGTCCGAGGTGATGACGATCTGCTTGTTGGCGTTGTGCAGGGTGTTGAAGGTGTGGAAGAACTCCTCCTGCGTACGCTCGCGGTTCTCCAGGAACTGGATGTCGTCGATCAGCAGGATGTCGACGTCGCGGTAGCGCCGCTGGAACGCGCTGGTCTTGTCGTCCCGCAGCGAGTTGATGAAGTCGTTGGTGAACTCCTCGGTCGAGACGTACCGCACCGACCGGGCGTTGCCGAGCGTCGTGGCGTAGTGCCCGATCGCGTGCAGCAGGTGCGTCTTGCCCAACCCCGAGCTGCCGTAGATGAACAGCGGGTTGTACGCCTTCGCCGGCGACTCGGCCACCGCCACGCTCGCCGCGTGGGCGAACCGGTTGGACGAGCCGATGACGAACGTCTCGAACATGTACTTCGGGTTCAGCCGGTTGCCGCCGGTGTCGGCGCCGGGCAGGCGGCGGTCGTCGCGGCCGCCCGCGCGGTGTTCCATCCCACTGCGGCCCGGACCGCTGTCCGTCGCACCGTCACGGGGCAGCGAACGGATCACGTGCTGGTCCCGGGGGGACGCGGCGTCCTCGCGGTAGCGGGGCTCGTACGGCCGGGTGTCCGGGCCGGGCGGGTCGAGGCGGGCGGCCTGCTCGTCGTACCCACGCCGCTCGGGTGCCGGTCGGGGCGACCGCATCGGCTCGACGAAGGCCGCGCTGAAGAGGGCCTCCTGCCCGTCCCGACTGGCGGGGATCAGGCCGGACCGGTGCCCGTCGACGGCCGGAGCGGGAGGCGGGCCCGCCGGCTGCGGCGGTACGGCGGTCGCGGGCGGGCGCTGCTGCTCACCGATGGCGTCGTCGGCGGCGGGCCGTCCGCTGTACTCGTCGGCCGCGGGCCGTCCGGTGTACTCGTCGCCGAGCGGGGCGGACGGCGGGTCCTCGACGTCGAGCAGACCCGGCTCGGGAGTGCTGCGGTAGACGGTGCCGGCCGGGCGTCCGGTGGCGTCCTCGGCCACCCGCACCGTCACGGCCACCTGGATCGGCCGGCCGAGCCGGCGGGTCAGCGCCTCGGTGATCGCCGGGCGGAGCCGCGACTCGATCACGTCCCGGGTGAACGCGTCCGGTACGGAGAGCAGCGCGGTGTCCTCGACGATCGCCCGGAGCCGGGTCAGCCGGAGGTAGGCGCGCTGCTGGGCGGAGATGATCTCGTCGGCGAGCTCGTCGGTCGCCGCCAACCACACCGCGGCAAGGTCGGTCGTACCGGCCACCGTCGTGCCACCCCCTCGCCTCTGCTCCCGGCCGCCGCTGTCTGCCAGCCGGCCGTCCCGGGCCCGCCGCGTGCGCGGGTGGAACAACACCCACCCGGACAGCTGACCAGCGGTCGTCCACAGGTTATCCACAGCCTGTGTACCGACCGATTGTGGTCGCCCGCCGGGCGCGGGTGGGACCTGCCCCCTGCCTGGACGTGCGCTGAAGCGGGTTCACCGTGCCGAACGATTCACCAGCGTGTCCGGTCTTGCCTGCGCGCGACGACCGGAGCTTCCGACGCTCACCGCAATCGGGCACGGTAACAGCGTTGTCCCTGCCCCATCAACCGGCGACGCGGCAGCGGCCTTGTCGGCATCAGCGAAAAGCGCCCCTTCGGTCCCGGGCGCGTCCCGATGTCCCCCGCTGTGGGTGTTTGACGGTCATTGCACCCCTGCGTAGGCTGGAGCGGCTGCTCTCTCGTCCTCTGCTAGGGTGATGGGTGCTTGCTGTCCGCGGTCGCATCCCCGCACCTTTGAGGTTCGGCTCCGCAGGGCAGCACCGATCGGTGGCCACCGTCGAGGTGGCCTGGACCACCCCACGACCCCGGCGATCCCGTCGCGCGGGGCGCGTACGAAAACGGAGAGCCTGACGTGAGCAAGCGCACCTACCAGCCGAACAACCGCCGGCGCGCGAAGACCCACGGCTTCCGGCTGCGCATGCGCACCCGTGCCGGCCGTGCCATCCTCTCGAGCCGCCGCGCCAAGGGTCGCACCACCCTGTCGGCCTGAGCCGACCGGGCCGGTCCGGGGGACGTGGGCAGTCGTGCTGGCCGCCGCACAGCGACTGCGGCGTAGCACTGACTTCGCCGCAGCGGTTCGCGGTGGCCGACGCGTCGGCCGAGGCGCGATCGTGGTCCACCTGACCATGCCGTCGACCACCGGGACCAGCACAACGACCTCGCCGGAGCCGGCGCGGGACACCGTTGCGGAGCAGCCCTCCGCGCCGGCCCGCGCCGGCTTCGTCGTGTCCAAGGCCGTCGGCAACGCGGTGGTCCGTAACAAGGTCCGGCGTCGACTGCGGGCGTTGGTCCGGGAGCGGCTCGGCGCGCTGCCCGCCGGCAGCACCCTTGTCGTCCGGGCGCTTCCCGCCGCGGCTGACGCCTCGTACCCCCGGCTCGCCACGGACCTGGACTCCGCCATCGCGGTCGCACGGACGCCCCGGGAGAGGCGGTCCCGGTGAGCACCGACCCGACCGCCACGCGCCCGACGTCAACCGGTGCCAGGGTGCTGATCGCGCCCATCATCGCGTACCGTCGGTGGATAAGTCCGGCACTGCCGGCCCGCTGTCGGTTCTACCCGTCGTGCAGTGCGTACGCCCAGGAGGCGGTGGCCCGGCACGGCGCGCTCCGGGGAGCCGCGCTGGCGGTCCGGCGGTTGTTGCGCTGCCACCCCTTCCACCCTGGTGGACATGACCCGGTGCCGGAGCCGGGCGGTCGCCGCCGTGCCGATGTGACTGGAGCACCGAATTGAGTCTCGACTGGATCTACTACGCGATTTCGTGGATCCTGCTGACCTGGCACTCCGCCTGGGACGCCATCGGGGTGCCCGTCGACGCGGTGATCGGCACCAACTTCGCCTGGATCCTGGCCATCGTCTTCCTGGTGGTCTCCGTCCGGGTGATCCTGTTCCCGGTCTTCGTCAAGCAGATCAAGTCCCAGCGGGCGATGCAGGCGCTGCAGCCCAAGGTCAAGGAGCTGCAGGAGAAGCACAAGGGTGACCGGGAGACGCTCCAGAAAGAGATGATGGAGCTGTACCGGAAGGAAAAGGCCAACCCGCTCATGGGCTGCCTTCCGATGTTCCTCCAGATCCCCGTCTTCCTCGGCCTCTTCCACGTGCTGCGCCGCCTCGACCCGGCCAAGCAGAGCAAGACGCTCTACGGCTGGACCGTCGACCAGTTCGACAGCGCGTCGAACGCCAAGCTCTTCACCGCCCCGATCGCCGGCAAGTTCGGCTCCAGCGCCGACGAGCTGGCCCGTCTCGGCGCCAACGGCACCACGGTCAAGATCATCGCCGGTGTCCTGGTCCTGGTCATGATCGCCACCACCTACCTGACCAGCCGCCAGATGATCCTCAAGACCGGTTGGGCCGAGGACCCGCAGCAGCGGATGATCCAGCGACTGATGCTCTACGGCATCCCCGCGTCGCTGTTGATCTCCGGCTCGATCTTCCCGATCGGCGTCATCATCTACTGGGTCACGAACAACCTCTTCACGCTCGGGCAGCAGCAGTGGGTGCTGAGGAAGTTCCCGCCGCCGGTGACCGCCAAGAAGGCAGCCGCTCCCGCCGCCACTCGCGGGCCGGTGCAGCCCGCCAAGTCGGGCGGCCTGTTCGGTCGCGGCAAGGCCGCCCCGGTGGCCCCGGTCAAGGCGACCGCCCCGAAGGTGGCGGGCCCGAAGCCGGGCGCCAAGCCGGCCAACCCGAAGAAGAGCCGCCCGGCCAAGCGGCAGGGCTGACCCCCGTCGGGCCGCCGTCGGGCAACCGACGGCGGCCCGACCCCGCACCGCGCAGCCGCCGTACGGCCGGCGCCGGGCGGAACCGACCGCGCAGGCCGCGGTCACGGGCGACACTGCCCGTACAGACGTGCCCGTGGGCACCGGCGACCTCCCGCCGGCCCCGGGAAACCAGCGGACCCGACGGTCCGGCCGAGCGAGTACGGAGATGAGACCGTGACCGAGACCAGCATCCCCCGCGCCGAGCAGTCCCTGGACGAGGAGGAGACCGCGACGCTCGCGGTGGACGGCGACGACACAGAGGCCGACGAGGTCGACGGCGACGAGACCGAGGCCACCGCCGGTGGCCGTGAGAAGAAGTCCGTGGGCGAGTCCGACCTGTTCCGGCAGAGCGAGATCGCGGCCGACTACGTCGAAGGGCTGCTCGACATCCTCGACTACGACGGCGACATCGACGAGCTGGTCGCTGGCGGCCGTCCGGTGGTCGAGGTCGTCGGTGCCCGACTGCAGAACCTGGTCGGCCAGCGCGGCGCCACCCTGGAGGCGCTCCAGGAGCTGACCCGGCTCGCCATCTTCCGGCAGACCGGTACGCCGAGCCGCCTGCTGCTCGACGTCGGCGGCTACCGGGCGAACCGCCGTAAGGAACTCGCCGCCGTCGCCAAGAACGCCGTCGAGAAGGTCAAGGAGTACGGCGAGCCGGTGCGCCTGGAGGCGATGTCCGCGTTCGAGCGCAAGTGCGTCCACGACGTCGTCAACGCCATGGCCGGCGTGGAGAGCGAGTCGGAGGGCGTCGAGCCCAACCGTCGCATCGTCGTACGGCCGGCGGACTGACTCCGTTGACCCACGACGACACCACGGCTGACACCGTGACCGGCCCGGGCGGCACGCCGTCCGGGCCGTCCGCTGTCCGGCGTACCACCCCCGGCACCGACACCGACCCGACGGGCTACGACCCGTCCTCCGCTGTCCCCGTTGACGGTTCGCCACCGGCGGCTGCCTCGACCGAGGGCACACCGTCGCCGTCGGACGTCGCGCTGCCGCCCGAGCTGGCACCTGCCGCACTGACTCTGTTCGGTGACCGGCTCGACCTGGCCGCCGCGTACGCCGAAATCCTGGCCACCGACGGCGTGGTCCGCGGTCTGATCGGCCCGCGCGAGGCGCCCCGGATCTGGGACCGTCATCTTCTCAACTGCGCCGCGGTGGTCGAGCGCATTCCGACCGGAGCGAGCGTGCTCGACGTGGGCTCCGGCGCCGGTCTGCCCGGTCTGGTGCTGGCCATCGCACGCCCCGACCTGACGGTCACTCTGATCGAGCCGCTGGCTCGGCGGACGTCGTTCCTGATCGAGGTCGTCGAACGGCTCGGCCTGACCCGGTCGGTACGGGTGTTTCGTGGCCGGGCCGACGAAGCCGCCAGCGGATCGAGTGGCCGGGAGCCGATCAGCGGCGACGTGGTGACGGCCCGCGCGGTCGCACCGCTGGACCGGCTGGCGACCTGGTGCCTCCCGCTCGCCGTGCGCGGCGGGCGGCTGCTGGCACTCAAGGGATCGTCCGCCGCCGCCGAGGTCGAGGAGCACGCCGACGTCGTGGCGCGGCTCGGTGGCGGGGAAGCCGCCGTACACCTCTGTGGGGTCGGCGTGATCGACCCGCCCACGACCGTGGTGGAGATCGTCCGCGAGCGGATGGTCGGTCCGGCCCGCCCGGCCGCCAGCAAGCGCTCCCGGGGCGGGCGAGCCCGACGCCGCTGACCACCGCGCCATCGGGCGTCCGGTCGGAGGGTTGCCTCGTTGTACCGGTACGGATGGACGAGGGAATGAGAACCCGACGTGGACCGGCCGCGCCCGTCCGCCGTAGGCTGACCGCGCGTCGATAATGTGGAGCGGCCGACGGACGTCGCGGACTCCGACCGCTCCCGAGGGGCCGTACGCTCCGGGGTGCGAGCGCGGGTGTGGCCAAGTTGACCGGGGCGCGGACCGACCATCCGAAGCGGGCAGGGATGACAGGTGCATGACGACGGCAGGTACGACGATCCACGCGTGACCGGGTCAACCAGCGACCCTGTTTCACGTGAAACCGACTACCCCAGCTGGTCGCCCGGTGCCACCGGGGCGTCCACCCCTCCGGCGGACAGCGATCCGCTGGCATCGCGGGACGACCCGGCGGTTCATCCCGCCGGGCTGGAGACTCCCGAGCCGACGGCTGGTCGTCGAGCATCGGACGGACCCAGCCGACCGGTCAACGCGGCCGAGGTGCGACAGCCGCTCGGCCGGCGGAACACGGCTGCGGCGGTTCGCTTCGAGCCGGCGGTGCCGCACCAGCCGACCGCCGCGGCGGCACGCGATGCGGCACCGGTGGTCCCGGACGTACCGGTCGCGTCGACCGAGTCGCTGGCCGCGGTAGCGGCCGACCCCACGTACGTTTCACGTGAAACCCCGACGCGCGAAGAGGATGACCCACCGTTGGCTATGGAGGCGATGCGCGCCGTGCAGATCCTGAATCCCAGTGGCGAGGTGACCATGCCTCGACCGGACCGGACCCGGGTCATGTGCGTCGCCAACCAGAAGGGCGGCGTGGGTAAGACCACGACCACTGTCAACCTCGCGGTGGCGCTCGCCCTGCACGGCAACCGGGTGCTCGTGGTCGACCTCGATCCGCAGGGCAACGCCTCGACGGGCCTCAACGTGCCGCACCACACCGGCATCCCCGACGTGTACGACTGTCTGATCAACAGTGTGCCGCTCTCCGAGGTGGCGCAGGCGGTCGAGGGCATCCCCAACCTGTGGTGCGTACCGGCCACGATCGACCTCGCCGGCGCGGAGATCGAGCTGGTGTCGGTGGTGGCGCGGGAGTCGCGCCTCGACCGCGCGATCGCCGCCTACCCGGGCCAGTTCGACTACGTCTTCATCGACTGCCCGCCGTCGCTCGGCCTGCTCACGGTCAACGCCCTGGTCGCCGCGCAGGAGGTGCTGATCCCGATCCAGTGCGAGTACTACGCCCTGGAAGGGCTCAACCAGCTGATCAACAACATCAACCTGGTGCGGCAACACCTCAACCCGAAGCTCGACGTGTCCACCATCCTGCTGACCATGTACGACAGGCGTACCCGCCTCGCGGACGCGGTCGAGCAGGACGTCCGGAACCACTTCGGCGACAAGGTCCTCCAAGCGGTCATCCCCCGCAACGTGCGGGTCTCCGAGGCACCCAGCTACGGCCAGTCGGTGATGACCTACGATCCCGGTTCGCGGGGCGCCACGAGTTACTTCGAGGCTGCCCAGGAGATCGCCGAGCGGGGCGTCAAGGAGCCGGTGGGCCGGAATGCGTAGTGGGGACAAGTCGCTGGGAGGCGTGGCATGAAGAACCGTCCTCGGGGTGGTCTGGGACGGGGCCTGGGGGCGCTCATCCCGACCGGGCCGGTGCCGGGTGCCGCCGGCACCGTGACGGCCGAACCGGAGAACGGGCACGTTGACGTCGACGTCGATGACGGGGGGACAGTCGGGCCCCAGTCGACGGCTTCCGTCGTGCCGACCGTCCAGCAGCCCGAGTCCACGCTCAGTCCCGTTCCGGGTGCCCGGTTCGCGGAGATCCCGGTCGACGCGATCGTGCCGAACCCGAAGCAGCCCCGCCAGGTCTTCGACGAGGAGGCGCTGGAGGAACTGAAGACCTCGATCCAGGAGGTCGGCTTCCTTCAGCCGATCGTCGTGCGCCAGCTCGACGACGAGAAGTACGAGTTGGTGATGGGTGAGCGCCGTTGGCGGGCCGCCCAGGCGGTGGGCCGGGAGAACATCCCGGCGATCGTCCGGGACACCCGTGACGACGCGATGCTCCGCGACGCGCTGCTGGAGAACATCCATCGGGCCAACCTGAACCCGTTGGAAGAGGCCGCCGCGTACCAGCAGCTGCTGGAGGAGTTCGGTGCCACCCACGAGGAGTTGGCCCGCCGGATCGGCCGCAGCCGGCCGCAGATCTCCAACACGATCCGGCTCCTGAACCTGCCGGCCCAGGTGCAGCGTCGGGTTGCCGCGGGCATCCTGTCCGCCGGTCACGCCCGCGCGCTGTTGAGCCTCGACGACTCGGAGGCCCAGGAGCAGTTGGCGTTGCGGATCGTGGCCGAAGGGCTGTCCGTACGGGCGACCGAGGAGATCGTGGCCCTCACCCTGAACGACGGCTCCGCGAAGGGCCAAGCTGCCAAGCGGCGTCCGAAGCCGCACGCGCCCGCGCTGTCGGATCTCGCCGATCGGCTGTCGGACCGCTTCGACACCCGGGTGAAGGTGGACATCGGCCGGAGCAAGGGCAAGATCACGATCGAGTTCGCCACGGTGGACGACCTGGAGCGGATCGTCGGCATCATCGGCGTTCCGCAGGAGGAGGAGACGGAGGACTGAGCCTCCCGTCTCCACTCACGGCCGCGCTTCCCCTCGGGTGCGCGGCCGTTCCGCATCCGTCCTCGTTTCACGTGAAACGGCATCGCTCATCCAGCGGCCAGGAACCGCTCCTCTCGACTGGCCGGGCCCACCCGGCTTCGGCGTTCGGCTGGGACGCCGGCGCCGTGCCGGGCGGCGGGGCACGAACGGTGCCGTCTCGGTGCGGCTGATGAGGGTTCGGTAGGCCGGGATGGCCGATGTCGTCGCCGGCGCGATGCTCCAGACCGAGGCCGGGACGGTCGGCACGTCGGCGGGGCAGTGCCCAGACCTGGCCGGGATGGCGAACACCACAGCGCGGGGCCCCTGGGCTTCGGCCGGGATGGCGGACACCCGGCGCGGCGCCCCTGGGCTTGGGCCGGGAGGCTGGGCACCTTGGCGGCGCGCTGTCCAGCGCAAGACCGGGATGGCCGGCACCTGGCGGTACCGATGCCCACAACTGCTTCGTGATGGTGAGGTCTCGGCGGCGCGGTATCCGGACCAGCGGCCGGGAAGGTAGGTCCTCGGTGAGGCTCTGGACCTGTTGGAGCGCATCGGGGAGCAGACGACGCTTGGCCGGCGCGGTGTGCCGAGAGGCTCAGGCGATCTTCGCGGCGTGACAGCGTGGTCCTGGAACCGCAGGAGTCGTGAGGCCGGAAGCCGAGTGCCGACTCGGCGGAACCAACGTGGGCCGGCCGCGAATGTCAGTAGGAGCCCACGCCTGCGAGGTCGCGGGAGTGAGCGCCGACGTCTGCGCCACGGCCACGAGGGCTCGACCGTTGCGAGGTCGACGGGGGCCCGCCCGCTCCCGTGTCAGCGAGGGGCAGCGTCGAATCGCCTGCGGCTGAGCGCGTGGAACCGGCACACCGTCGGCGCGCGGAGTCCGGGAGGGCCAGCCCGGAGGCTGATGACCTCCACGAGCGACGAGAGCGCTCGCGGAGCAGTAGGTCGACCTGAGGCACCCTTCTCGGTCTTCGGGGCGGCAGCGGCTCACTGAGAGGGGCGCAGTGGGGCATCTGTTCGTCTGCCCGGAAGGGCGTTCGCCGCAGGACCGCTTCAGAGCGATCCCGTTTCACGTGAAACGGCGACCGCTCGGCACCGTCCGCGAGGCCACGGGCACGCCGCCGAGGCCCCCGTCCCTCCGAGCGAGACCACTCCGACACCCCTTCATCAAGATGGTGACGACGGGGTGCGCCAGCAACGACTGAGGGGCGGAAAAGTTATCCACACCCGTTGTCCACAGGTACCCCTCGTTTCACGTGAAACCCCGCGTGAAAGCGGGTGCCAGCCTGTGGATGACGGCCTGTGTTCGCGATCTCGGCAGCCTGTGGATATCGCTCTGGCGGTCTGCGTCGACGGGAGCAGCGATTGACGAAGAGCACTGATCGGAAGGGCCGGGACCTGTCGAACAGGTAGGGACAGCGGTCCCAGACTCGGTTAGGGTCAGCGTCGTGCACGACACCCCTCCCTCAGTCCCGGACTTCACCCAGTGGCCCTCGTTCCCCTTCGAGGGCGACCTCCGCGTGAAGCAGCTCGACGACCCGGTCCCGGTCGAACCGCCACGCAAGGGCGAGGGCCTCCGGGAATGCACCGCCTGCAACGCGCCGGACGACGCCTACATCTGGGTGGGAGAGCGATGGCGGGTCCGCGCCATGGACCGGCCGACCGGCCTGCCGATGGTGCTCATCCTGGAATCGCGGACCCACCTCGACCTGGGTGACCTGCCGAATCTGCTCGCCGCCGAGCTGGGCGTGATGACGGTACGTCTTGAGCGGGCCATCCGGTCGTTGGACGGCGTGGCGCGGGTGCACGTCAACCGATGGGGCGACGGCTCCGCCCACCTGCACATGTGGTTCCTCGCTCGACCGTACGGCCGGCTTCAGTTGCGGGGGACCTTCCTGTCCCTGTGGGATTCGATCCTGCCGCCGATCTCCGAGGAGCAGTGGCGGGAAAATCTGGCGCTCGTCGCTGCCTGGCTCGCCGAGTTCGGTGGCCGGCCGTTGGCCGAGCCGCCTCGCATCCAGTGGCAGGCGCCGTCGAGCCTGCTGGCCCAGTCCGCCGCGGCGGCGGCCCATGCCGCAGCCGCCCAGGAGGAGACCGTGTCGGTCATCGAGGCGGCCGAGGAGATTCCGGAACCAGCAGTCGAAGGCAGCCCCGACGCCGCCGATGCTTCCGCCCCCGGCGCTGGCGGGGACGTGGGCGGCGGCCCGAAGGCCCCGGTCCTGGACGCCAACCGGGGAGCCGCGCCCTCCGACGAGCCGGCGACCGACGTCGAGGCGGCGTCCACTGCCGCGTCGACGCCCTCCGACAGTCCGGCAGCCGAGGCCGTGGCCGATCCCGAGACGGCCCCCGAGTTAGCAGGCCATGAGCACCGCCCGGTCATCCCGGCTCCGCGCAGCGCCCCCACCATCGTCACCGACGACGGGCGCATCCCACCCGACGTGCGCACGACGCGCTGACCGTCGGTTCGGCAGTGGGTCGGCGAGAGGTCCGCGCGTAGGACACCCGCCGACCCACGGCCGCGGGCCGTGCGACGGGTCGAGGCCAGAGTCAGGCCGTGAGACGGGCGGCGGCCCGGGTCACCAGCGAACCCAGGAGGCGGCCGAAGTCCAGGCCGGCGGCCTGGACGGCCAGCGGCAGCAGCGACGTCTCCGTCATGCCGGGCGAGACGTTGACCTCCAGCACGTGCGGCTTGCCGGCGGCGTCCACGATCACGTCGACCCGGGACAGGTCCCGCAGACCGAGCGCGGTGTGCGCGGCGAGAGCGACCTCGGCCACCGACGCGGCCACCTCCGGCTCCAGCCGGGCCGGAGCGTGCCACGTGGTTCGACCGGCGGTGTAGCGGGCGGCGTAGTCGTACACGCCGTTGCGCGGCACGATCTCCACCGGCGGCAGCGCCTGCGGGCCGTCCCCGAGGTCGATCACGGAGACCGCCACGTCCATGCCGGGCACGTACCGCTCCACCAGGGCCGTCGAGTCGTACGCGAAGCAACCGACCATCGCTGCCGGAAGTGACGCGGCGTCCCGGACCACCGCGGCGCCCAGACCGGAGCCGCCCTGCGTCGGCTTGACCATGAGCGGAAGACCGAGCCGGTCGGCGATCCGGTCCAGCACGGCGACCGCCCCCAGTTCGGAGAAGCGGTCGTGCGGCAGGGCCACCCAGTCGGGAGTGGGGATGCCTGCCTCGCGCAGGACCGCTTTCGCGGAGGGCTTGTCCCAGGCGAGCCGGGAGGCCCGGGCGTCACAGCCGACGTACGGGATGCCGCACAGGTCCAGCACCCCCCGCAGCGAGCCGTCCTCCCCGGTGGCGCCGTGCAGGGCGATCACCACCGCGTCCGGTGGGTCGGCCGCGAGGGCGGGCAGGAGTGCCACGTCGGCATCCCGCAGCTCGGCCTCGACGCCTACGGCACGCAGAGCGTCGAGCACCCGACGACCGGAGCGCAGCGACACGTCCCGTTCGTAGGAGAGCCCGCCGGCGAGCACCAGCACACGCAGGTCGGCCGCGACGGCGGAATCGGTCACGGAGAAGCGCTCGGCAGCGGTCGTACCCATGCCGGCATCATGCCAAGTCGGGACCCGGCACGTCGGAGCCGGGCCGGCCCCGACGGCCGGCGGCACCGCCCACGGCACCGAAGACACGGCGCGTCGCGATCTCCTGCTCCATGACGCCGGCGAGTCGGCGGACGCCTTCGCGGATCCGCTCCGGGGGCGGGAAGCTGAAGTTCAGCCGCATGGCGCCGGTGCCCGTGCCGTCGGCGTAGAAGCCGGTGCCGGGCACGTAGGCGACCCGGGCGGCGATGGCGCGCGGCATCATCGCCTTCGAATCGAGCCCCTCCGGCAGGGTGGCCCACACGAAGAGGCCACCGGCCGGGGTCGTCCAGCTGGTGCCCTCGGGCATCAGATCGGCCAGCGCGTCGAGCAGCGCGTCGCGGCGTTCGCGGTAGACCTCGCGGTAGACCTTGAGCTGTTGCCGCCACGGCATGGTGCCGAGGTAGGTGGCCACGGCGGCCTGCGCGTAGCCGCTGGGGCAGAGGATCTGCGCCTCGCTCGCGATGACCAGCTTGTCGCGGACCGCGTGGGGCGCCAGGATCCAACCGACCCGCAGGCCGGGAGCGAACGTCTTGGAGAAGGTGCTGAGGTAGAAGACACCGTCGCGCCGCCGGGCCCGCAGCGGCGCCGGGGCCTCACCCTCGAAACCCAGCTGGCCGTACGGATCGTCCTCGATCACGAGCAGGCCGGCGCGCTCGCAGATGTCCAGCACGCGTTCCCGGCGCTCCTCGCTGAGCGTCACGCCGGCCGGGTTCTGGTAGGTGGGGATGGTGTAGAGGAACTTGACCCGCCGGCCGGTACGCGCGAGGTCGGCGATCGCCGTCTCCAACGCCTCGGGGATCAGCCCGTCGGCGTCCATCGGCACGTGCACCACCTGCGCCTGGGCGGCCTGGAACACCCCGAGGGCGCCGACGTACGTCGGGCCCTCCGCGAGCACCACGTCACCGGGGTCGAGGAAGAGGCGGGCCACCAGGTCGAGCGCCTGCTGCCCGCCCACCGTGACCACCACGTCCTCCGGTGAGGCACCGCACGCGGCGTCGATCCCGGAGAGCGACATGACCTCGCAGATCCGCTCGCGCAGCTCCAGGGTGCCCTGCCCGATGCCGTACTGCAGGGTGGTCACCCCGTGCTCGGAGCCGAGGCGGCCCAGCATCTCGCCGACCGCGTCGAGCGGCAGCGCGGCGATGTACGGGGCGCCACCGGCGAGGGAGACGACCTCGGGTCGACTGGCCACCGCGAAGAGTGCTCGGATCTCGGAGGCGGTCATCCCGCGTACCCGCCGGGCGTACCGGTCGGTGTAGTCGTCGAGTGTCGTGCCGGTCATGACCTCACCTCGATCGCTGCTCGGGTGGCTCCCGCCCCGGGTACCCCGCACGCTCCTGACCATGGCGACGGGACACCGATTGTCGATCCTAGTCGGCCGTGACCAGGCTGCCGCCGTGCCGGGACGGATCGACCACATGGCGGACGTCCCCGGTGTGGTGGGCATTTGCGCGTCCCCTCCCGTCCGGTCGATCGGCGGCGTACGATCGCTCGTCGGGGGCAGGAAGGCGGCACTGTCGTTCCATGCCGGCCTCACGACCGAGCCTATTGTGGGGATGCGCCATATGTCGCGACGTCTGGTCAGCCTGACCCTCGACACGCTGGAGGACCTTCCGCGCCCCTGCCGCCAGTGCGTCTACTGGGAGCTGGATCCGGTCTCGGCCGATCGGGCCTGCGCCGCCGGCGACCCGGGCCTGGAGAAGGAGGCGTGGGTCTCCCAGACCCTGCTGGAGTGGGGCTCCTGCGGCAAGCTCGCGTACGTCGACGGCATGCCGGCGGGCTTCGTGATGTACGCCCCGCCCGCCTACGTGCCCCGCTCGATGGCCTTCCCGACGTCGCCGGTCTCCGCCGACGCCGCCCTGTTGATGACCGCCAACGTGGTCGCCGCGTTCGCCGGCGGCGGGTTGGGTCGCATGCTGGTGCAGGGCGTCGCCCGGGACCTGACCAAGCGGGGGATCAAGGCGATCGAGGCGTTCGGGGACGCCAAGTTCGGTGACGCGGACGATCCGGCGGGCGGGTGCGTGGCGCCGGCCGACTTCTTCCTCTCCGTCGGCTTCAAGACGGTACGTCCGCATCCCCGGTTCCCCCGACTGCGCCTCGAACTGCGTACGGCCCTGAGCTGGAAGTCCGACGTCGAGTACGCGCTGGAGAAGCTGCTCGGGTCGATGAGCCCGGAGACCCTGCTCCGGCCGGTCCGGCCCGCCCCGGCCACCCGCTCCACCAGCGGCTGACGCGGCACGGTCGTCAGTCGACCACCGTGCCGGCGGTCACCACCGCGCGCAGCTCGCTGACGTCGAGGGAGCCGGTCGGCACGTCCCGTTCGATCGGGTAGTACATCCGCTGCACCGCGGCCACGATCGCCTCCACCACCCGGTCCCGAAAGCGGGGGTCGACGAGCCGGGCGCGGTCCACGGGCGAGGTGAGGTAGCCGACCTCGACCCGGACCGCCGGCATCCGCGTCAGCCGCAGCAGGTCCCACGCCTTGGCGTGCGTACGGCAGTCCCGCAGCCCGGTCCGCGCCACGATCTCCCGCTGCACCAACCCGGCCAGCCGCTCACCTGTCGCCGACGTCACCCCGTTGTCGGTGCCGTAGTGGTAGGTCGCCACCCCTTCCGCGTCCGGGTTGGCGTGCCCGTCCAGGTGCAGCGAGATGAAGACGTCGGCGCCGAGCGAATTCGCCAGCAGCGCCCGGTCGGTGTCCGGCAGGCACTTGTCGGGCGCGGGACCGCGGGTGAGCTGAACCCGCACCCCGGACGCGGCGAGCCGCCCCTCCAACCGGCTCGCCAGGTCGTGTACGAGGTCCGCCTCCGTCCAGCGCAGCGGCCCGTCCGGCACCACCATGCCCGGATCGGTGCCACCGTGGCCGGGGTCGATGACCACCGTCTTGCCGACCAGCGCCGGCCCGGACTGGCGGATCGCGTCGGACTCGCGCAACCACTGGGGGCGGCCGCCGACGACCTTGCGACCGATCCGGCGCAGCGCGTCCATGGTGTGCGGCCCGCAGGAGCCGTCGGGGGTGAGCCCGACCTCGCGCTGGAACTGGGCCACCGCACGGGAGGTCCGGATGCCGTAGATGGCGTCGGCGCGGCCGACGTCGTACCCCATCTCCAGCAGTCGTTCCTGCAGCGACCGGACGTCCTCGCCGGTGAGCGGCTCGGGGATCGCGTGGTAGAGGGTGCGGGCGCCGAGCCGCCAGCGTGCGGCGTCCAACGCGCCCCAGGTCTCCGAGCCGACCCGGCCGTCCACGCTGAGCCCACGGGACTGCTGGAACGCCCGGACCGCGCGCTCGGTGTCCAGGTCGAATTCGTCGGTGTGCGGACCGGCGGCGGCGAGCAGGTCGAGGCCGGTGAGGATGGTACGGATCTCCGTGACCGCGGGTCCCCGGTCTCCGGCTCGGATCGGACGCACGCACGACCCCCTCTGCACGAATCTGGCTGGCCGGGCGGCCCCGGCTTGAGGTTATGCGCTCCGGGGCGGCCAGGTGGCTCGGCCTGGAAAAACTCCGTCCGTGCCGACCGGGGAGACAGCGAACCCCGCACCCGACGAGCGGGTACGGGGTTCGGTGGTGTCTCTGCGGATCAGAGGGCCGACTCGATGAGCCGGACCAGCTCGCCCTTCGGCTTGGCGCCGGCGATCGACTGCACGGGCTGGCCGTTCTTGAAGACGGTGAGGGTCGGCACCGACATGACCCGGTAGGCCCGGGCGGTCTCCGGGTTCTCGTCGATGTTGAGCTTGACGATGGTGACCTGGTCGCCCATCTCGCCCGCGATCTCCTCGAGCAGCGGCGACACCTTGCGGCACGGCCCGCACCACTCGGCCCAGAAGTCCACCAGCACCGGCTTGTCGGCCTGCAGCACGTCAGCGACGAAGCTCGCGTCCGTGACCGCCTTGGTATTTCCCACTATTGCCCTCCTCCGGGATGTGTTTCCTGTTTCAGCTGAGCGTCGCGATGAACCGCTCGGCGTCGAGCGCGGCGGCACAGCCGGTGCCGGCCGCGGTGATCGCCTGGCGGTAGGTGTGGTCGACCACGTCACCGGCGGCGAAGACGCCGGGCACGCTCGTCCGGGTGCCGGGCGCCTGGACCTTCACGTAACCCTCGTCGTCCAGCTCGACCTGGCCCTGGAAGAGCTCACTGCGCGGGTCGTGACCGATGGCCACGAACACGCCTGTCACGTCGAGCACCTTGGTCTCGCCGGTGTGCACGTTGCGGACCCGTACGCCGGTGACCTTGCCGTCGGCGCCCAGGACCTCTTCGACCGTGCTGTTCCACTCGACCTTGATCTTGTCGTTGCTCAGCGCCCGGTCGGCCATGATCTTGCTGGCCCGGAACGAGTCCCGCCGGTGGATGATGGTGACCGAGTCGGCGAAGCGGGTGAGGAAGCTGGCCTCCTCCATCGCCGAGTCACCACCGCCGACGACGACGATGTGCTGGTTGCGGAAGAAGAAGCCGTCACAGGTGGCGCACGAGGAGACACCGTGGCCGAGGTATTCCTGCTCACCCGGCACACCCAGCGGACGCCAGGCCGAACCGGTGGAGAGGATGACGGAGCGGGCCCGGTAGGCGGTCTCGCCGACCCACACGGTGCTCACCGCGCCGGAGCCGGCGTCGCCGGTGTCGACCAGCTCCACCCGGGTCACGTCGTCGGTGAGGAACTCGGCGCCGAACCGCTCGGCCTGCTTGCGCATGTTGTCCATCAGCTCGGGGCCGAGGATGCCGTCGGCGAAGCCCGGGAAGTTTTCCACCTCGGTAGTGGTCATCAGCGCGCCACCGGACTGCACGCCCTCAATGATCAGCGGCTTCAGGTTGGCGCGCGCCGCATAGACCGCCGCCGTGTAACCGGCCGGGCCGGAGCCGATGATGATCAGGTTGCGGACCTCGTCCACTGCCGTCTCCCGAGTTGTGTGTGTTCGGCGTCGGCGCGCGCACCGATGCTGATCCGAGTGCCGACGCCTGGGGGGTGCCGGCAGCTGACTTCCAGAACGTCATCGTACGAAGCGGGGATTCCCGAGCCGGGCATCCGGTGGGTCACGTCACGTGGACGCACATCGCACCGATGACCGCGGATTCACCCTACCCGCGACGAATACCGGCTGTCCGAGCCGGACCCGGGTACACCACACTCGGGGCCGCTCACCCACGCCCAACGGACCCCCGTCGCGTCGGTGAACCGGATGACCAGCGCCTGCTCGCCCTGGAACCGTGCGTAGTCGATCACCTCGACGACCAGCGGGGCCGAGCCGTGCTCCGCCGCCACGGCCGACAGGCAGCCGGTCAACGCCGCCTCGCCGCTCAGCCGGGCCAGCTGGTCCGATCCGTCAGGGGCCGGCCGTCGACCCCCTTCGGCGTCCACCCCCTGCTGCTCGCTGCGGCCGTCGCTGCCGTTCCCCAGCAGCGGCGACGGCCGTGTGGTCGCCGTCTGGCCGAGAGTCTGCGGGGTGTAGTCGGTTCCGCTGTGCAGCGCGGGCCCGGAGGTGCGGGCCGCCCCGGCCGCTGCCGCACCTGGTGCGGCGGCCGGGCGGTCCATGGCGCCGCTGTCCGTGGTGTTCGTCGACAGTTGCGCAAGGCCCAGACCGACAGCGACGACAGCGACAGCCGCGGCGGCCACCGGAGTGACGGTCCGAGCCCAGCGGCGGTGCCGGCGACCCGGGCCGGTGGCTCTGCCGCGCCCCGACTCGGTCGGCGACGGGCCGCCGGGGCGACGGCCGCCCTGCGCCGGGACACTGACCGGCGTCGCGGGAGCAGTCAGCTCGGGCGAGCCGGTGGCGCCGCCGAGGGTGGCCGGGGCGTCGTCAGTCGGGGTGTCGGCCGCGGCCAGCGCGGCGGAGATCCGTTCGGCGACGGCCGGGGGCAGCTCCGGGGAGGGCTCGGCCCAGCGGGCCAGCTCGGCGCGGACCTGCGTCACCGCGGGAGCAAGCAGCGCGTACGCCTCTGCCCACGCCGGCTCCGTGTCGACCAGCCGGGCGATCCGGGCCTGCTGTGGTGTGCCGTCCAACGCGCCGCCGAGGTAGTCAGCGAGCAGGTCGGTGTCGACCTCCCTGAACCCCTCGTTCGTCACGCGTCCTCCTGGTTGGCGTCCTGCCGGTACCGAACCGACCCTGATCCGACGCCCTCGGCCGGGCGCGGGTTCCCCGGCGTGACGCCGGGCACGTCCGCGTTCCGTCCGGCCGGGGCCGGCTGCGACGGCGTCGCCGGCCGCAGGTGCCCGAGCAGCACCGCCAACCGTGCCCGCCCCCGCGCGCAGCGGCTCTTCACAGTCCCCTCGGCGACACCGAGGATGCGGGCCACCTCGGCCACCGGGTAACCCTGCACGTCCACCAGCACCAGGGCGGCCCGCTGCTCGATCGGCAGCGCGGCGAGCGCGGCGCGGACGACAAGCGCCGTGTCGTGGTCCTGTGCGGGCGCGGCCGGCTCGACACCGCCGGTGCCGGATCCGTCGCCGGACCGGTTGCCGTCGGGTAGTGGCACGGTGGGGTGCGCCTGCCGGCGTCGGATCCGGTCCAGGCAGGCGTTCACCACGATGCGGTGCAGCCACGTGGTGACTGCGGAGTCGCCACGGAAACGGCCAGCCGCCCGGTGTGCCGACAGAAGGGCGTCCTGGAGGGCGTCGGCGGCCTCCTCGCGGTCGCCGAGCGTCCGCAGGGCCACCGCCCAGAGCCGGTCGCGGTGCCTGTGGAACAGCACCGCGAAGGCGTCCCGGTCACCGGCGACGTGGGCGCGCAGCAGCTCGAGGTCCGTTGCCGCGTCGCGCCCGTCCATCACCACGTCCAGCGGATGCGGTGCCCGGGTCGTGCTGGCCGGATCACGAACCCTGGACCGTAATCTCCTGCACGCCGAGCCGGAAGCCGTCCTCGTCGCCGATGGCCGGCAGCTCGGTGAACCAGAGCAGCAGGTAGCGGTACTTCTGGTCGGCGTTGAAGCCGTTGAAGGTCATCGTGGTGCCGTCGTGCTCCTTCAGGACACCGATCTCGGTCTTGTAGTTCGCCACCATCTGCTTGTCGCCGCCGGAGGTCGACGGGTAGGTGGTCGTGCCGGCGAGCAGCTTCGCGGTGGCGCCTCGACCGGAGAGCACGGCCTGCACCGACTTCACCGTGTGCGGCGAGCCCAGGTCCAGCCAGACACCCATGCCGGCCTTGAGGTTCCCGTACGTGGCGTTCGGGTAGCGGTCGGTCTCCCAACCCTTGTCGTTGTCACCGTCGATGATCTTGTCGGCGCCGCCGAGTTCGTCGCGCTTGCTGCTGTCCGGGTCGATGATCCGGATGCCCTGCACGCCGAGGTTGCGGACCGTGGCGGCCGCCGGGGTGGCGTCGCCGGCCGGAGCGCTGGCGGTGGGCGTGGGCCCGGCGGTGTTCTGCGGGTCCTTGTCGCCGTCGCCGAGCGCGCTGATCCCGATGAGCAAACCGACCAGGGCGACCGCCAGCAGGCCGGCGATGCCGATGGCGACCTTGCGACCACCGGCCGCGGCCAGCGGCGACGGCTCGTCCTCGGTGTCGGCGGCGAAGCGCAGTGGCCCACCGTTGTCGAGGTAGTGCTCCTCCTCGGTGGGCACGTCCAGCCGGGCCAACTCGGCCGCCAGCACGTCGGACGACGGCGGCGCGATCTCGGCGTCGAGCAGATCCATGGTCAGGTCGTCCAGGTACGCGGGCACCCCGGCCCGAACCTGGCGGGGTGCCGCGAGGGTGCCCCCGGCGTCCCGGACCGCGTCCGGGATGGCGGCCCGACCATGGCCGGCGGTGGCGCCGCGCAGCGGTGCCTCGGCGTGCGGCCAGTGACCGGTCAGTGCGAAGTAGAGGACGCCGCCGACCGCCCGGATGTCACTCTCCTGGCTGTCGTCGCCGTCGGTGCGCGCGTCGGCCAGGACCACGCGACCCTCGTCGCTGATCATGACGGTGCCGGGGTGGACGTTGCCGTGCACCATTCCGGTGGCGTGCACCGCGGCGAGCGCGCTGGCGACGGCGTTGCCGATCGCGGTGGCCCGTGCCGGGTCCAACGGACCGTCGGCGGCCAGGTCGCGCAACGACTGACCGTCCACCCACTCACGGACCACGTACGCCCGCTCGGCCTCGTCGATGGCGTCGTAGACGCCGACCAGGTTGGGGTGGATGACCCGGCTCGCCGCGACGGCGGCCTGGAGCATCTCGGTGGCGGAGTCGCCACCCGGGTAGCGCAGCACCACCGCGACGGGGCGGCGCAGGATGACGTCGACCCCGCGCCAGACCAGCCGACCCGCGCTGTCGTTGTTGATGTGCTCGACCAGCTCGTAACGCTCGGCGAGAATTTCACCGGCCGTGGGAGCACCGAAGGTCATGACCGGAGGAGCGCTCTCGTCCGCCTCCTGACCCTCGCCGACCTGGGTCACCCGTCCTCCCTCGGTGATCGTGTCGATCGATGGACCCGCACTGCTGGGCATGTGGCTTCCCGCTCTGCCGTCGAAGGAACCGGCCAACCGGTGTCGACGCGCAGCGTCGGCGCCTGCCGTACCCGTCGAGAGCGACCTTACCCGGGTTGCCCGTCTCCCCGACATGTCATCTTCTTGCCGTACCCGGCGGGGTGCCGGGAGTCGGGGAAGTCGTCCGGTTACGACCGTTGTCAGCCACGTTGCTGGCACATGTACTAGCCAATCTACGGCTTCACCGCAAGTGACCGACGTTGGGGCTGGACCTGGCGTGGTGCCCTCCGCCAACCGCCTGTTCCCGCCGATCGGGCGACCACGCTCAGCCGTACGGCTGGTTATCCACAGGCCGATCCGGTTGCTGACCGGCGAATCGCGGAGTTATCCACAGGTGCGTCCCCAGCCTGGTGATCCGCTGTCACGTTCCGTGTGGCTGTGACTCTCGGTTGCCCGTCTTCTTGCGCTCAGCGACCGAGGCGGCGGCGGACCATGCCGACGACCTCGGTGATCTCCCCGATCCGCAGCACCGTGGCGAGACCGAGGTACGTCCCGCCGATCACCGCGCCACCGATGACGAGTTGGACCACGGCCTGCATCCAGCTCGGCGTGTCGCCCCCGGGCAGCAGGCTCACCACCAGCAGGCCGACCAGGGCGGAGCCCAACGCGGCCACGACGACCCGGCCGAGGGTACGCAGGATGGCGCCCATCCCGATCCGGCCGACGCGGGGCCGCAGCAGCCAGGCGGAGGCGAACGCCGCCGCCAGGTAGGACACGGCGTTACCGATCATCATCCCGGCCGCCGCGAAGTGTGCGGCGAAGGCGACGTAGAGCACCACCTGCACCCCGATGCGCAGCGCCACCACCGGAATGTTGATCAGCGCCGGGGTGCGGGTGTCCGGCAGGGCGTAGAAGGCGAAGGTGAAGAGCTGACTGATCGCGAACGGCACCAGCGCCAGCGCCGCGAGCAGCAGCACCAGTGAGGTGTCGGCGGCGTTCTCGTCGGTGAACGCGCCGTAGCGGAACAGCGTCACGGCCAGCGGGGTGGCCAGCACCGCGTAGCAGACCGCGATCGGGGCGAGCACCGCCGAGACGGTTCGGGTGCCGCGGGACAGGTCGGCGGCGACGTCGGCGTACCGGCCGTCGGCCGCCGCCGCGCTCATCCGGGGCATCAGCGCCGTGATGATCGAGACGGCGATGATGCCGTGCGCCATCATCAGCAGCAGGAACACGTTGTTGTAGATCAGTGGGCCGGCGGCGTTCTCCTTACCGGCCCGGTTCAGCAGGTTGAACAGCACGATCAGGCCGACCTGGCTGACCGCGACGTAGCAGAACATCCAGCCGCCGAGGCGGCCCAGCTCACGCAGCCCGAGGGTGCGGAAGTCGAACCGGAGCTTCCAGCGGAAACCGACCTTGCGCAGGGCTGGCAGCAGCCCGGCGGCCTGGATGGCGACACCGAGCAGGGTGCCGCCGCCGATCAGCAGGATCCGGCCGGTGGTCATCTCGTCCGGCTTGACGATCGTCGCGCCGAAGATCGCGATGTAGAGGCCCGCCGTGGCGATCACCACGATGTTGTTCAGGATCGGCGCCCACATCGGGGCGGCGAAGTGCCCCCGGGTGTTGAGTACCGCGCTGATCAGCGCGCTGAGGCCGGTGAAGAAGATCATCGGCAACATCAGGTAGGACAGCGCCGTGACCAGATCCCGGAAGTCGGCTCCGGTCTTCTTACTGGCGTAGAGCGAGGTCAGCACGGAGGCGAAGGCCACCGCCACCAGCGCCGCCGCGGCCAGGGCCAGCACCGCGAGGGTCAGCAACCGCTGGGCGTACGCCTGGCCGCCGTCGCTGTCGACCTTGCGCCGGCGCACCAGAACCGGGATCAGGACACTGGTGAGGATGCCGCCGAGCAGGAACTCGTACACCATCCCGGGCAGGATCTGCGCGGTCGTGTACGCGTCACCGACCAGCGCGCCGCCCAGCGCGGCGGTCAACGCGAGCGTGCGCAGGAAGCCCGTACCCCGGCTGACCAGGCTGCCGACCGCCATCACCGCGCTGTTGGCCGCCGCGCTCGCCTCGCCCACCTGCTCCTGCGGCGGGGCGGTCGACTCCATGGCCGGCTGGTTCAGTGGTTCGGCCGAAATGAACGTGGCGCCGTCGGAGGGGCGGACGTTGGCTCCCGCACCGCCGTCCCGCGCGGCGTTCGCGCTGCGGTAGAGCCCGCCGCTCATCTCCAGCCTCCCAGGGGTACGTCGAGCCGGGCGCCGACCCGCACGTCACAGACCATAGTCAACCCCTGCCCGTTACCCGCGCCCGGCGGATCGGATCACACCCAGGCCCGATAAGCTGGCGATCCCATGTCCGAAGCCTCCGCTCCTCACGCCGCCGACCGCCGCGAACTCACCGCCGCGCAGCGCAACGCCGTCGCCGAACTACTCCGGGTCTCGCCGGTCGCCGACGAGTTGGGCCGCCGCTTCGTTCGCGCTGGTCACGAGCTGCACCTGGTGGGCGGTTCGGTCCGCGACGCCCTGCTCGGCCGGCTCGGCGACGACCTGGATTTCTGCACCGACGCCCACCCCGACGAGACGTTGCGGATCATCAAGGGCTGGGCCGAGTCGATCTGGGAGACCGGCCGGGAGTTCGGCACCATCGGCGCTCAGCGCGACGGCCTCCGGCTGGAGATCACCACCTTCCGGGCCGAGTCGTACGACCAGGTCAGCCGCAACCCGGTGGTGGTGTACGGCACCAGCCTCGACGAGGACCTGAAGCGGCGTGACTTCACCATCAACGCGATGGCCGTCAGCCTGCCGGAGCACCGCTTCACCGACCCGCACGGCGGGCTGGACGACCTCTCGGCCAAGGTCATCCGTACGCCGAGCACCCCGCGTGAGTCGTTCGGTGACGACCCGCTGCGGATGCTGCGCGCGGCCCGGTTCGCCGCCCAACTGCGCTTCGCCGTCCACCCGGACGTGCACGCGGCGATGACCGGGATGGCCGCCGACCTGGACCGGATCACCGCCGAGCGGGTGCGGGACGAGTTCACCAAGCTGCTCTGCGGCGCCGACCCGATCACCGGGCTGCGGCTGCTTGTCGACACCGGGCTGGCCGAGCGGTTCCTGCCGGAACTGACGGGCCTGAAGCTGGAGATCGACGAGCACGCCCAGCACAAGGACGTGTACGAGCACACGCTGACGGTCGTCGAGAACGCGGTCTCCTTCGAGGAGGAGGGCTGCGACTTCATCCTGCGGATGGCCGCCCTCATGCACGACGTGGGCAAGCCGGCCACCAAGGCCGTCGGGTCCGACGGTCGGGTCAGCTTCCACCACCACGAGGTGGTGGGCGCGCGGCTGACCAAGGCCCGGATGAAGGCCCTGCGCTACCCCAAGGAGATCACCGCGAAGGTGACCGCGCTTGTTGCGCTGCACCTGCGTTTCTACGGGTACGGGCGGGGCGAGTGGACCGACTCGGCGGTGCGCCGCTACGTCGCCGACGCCGGCGACCTGCTGCCCCGGCTGCACAAGCTGACCCGCTCGGACTGCACCACCCGCAACCGTCGTAAGGCCGCGCAGCTCGCCGCCGACTACGACGCGTTGGAGGACCGGATCGCCCGGATCGCCGCCGAGGAGGACCTGGCCCGGGTGCGTCCCGACCTGGACGGCAACGCGATCATGGAGCTGCTCGGCGTACCGCCGGGGCCGGTCGTGGGGCGGGCCTGGAAGCACCTCAAGGAACAGCGTCTGGAGCACGGCCCGCTGGACCGCGACGCCGCCGAGGCGGAGCTGCTGCGCTGGGCCAACGAACAGGGTATTCGGTAGTCCGGTAAGGACTCCGGAGACGGCGGGCCGGGTGAATATCCAATGTTGTCCACCGAACGGATGAAGCCTCAGCATTGGCGCTCATAGACGATGGTGCAACATTCACCAGCGCCTGTCAGGCGCCGCAGGATTGCGGGCCTCATCGATGATCCATCGTGGGTGGGCGCTGGTCTGCTTACGGGGAGTACATGTGATTTTCAGCCGTGGCGTGACATACCGAACGGCGGCGGTGGGCCTGGTGCTCGCCTCAGTGACAACTTTGACGTCCGTCCTCACCACCGTGCCGGCGATGGCCGAGCCGGGTGGGGCGCAGCTTCCCTCCGCTCCGCGTACCCCGGCCGATTCGCCGAATGACCAGGCGGACGCGGTCGTGCCCGGTCGCTACATCGTCGTGTTGAAGGACACCAAGGCAACCCCTGCGCAGACCCGCGCGGCGGCGACCGCACTGTCGCGAAACAACGGCGGGGCGGTCCGGCAGGTCTTCACCCGCACTCTGCGGGGCTACTCCGCCCAGCTGAGCGCGACGCAGGCGAAGCGGTTGGCGGCAGACGAGGACGTGGCGTCGGTCCAGCCGGTGCGGCGTTACCGGGCGAGTGGTACGCAGACCAACCCGCCGTCGTGGGGTCTGGACCGGATCGACCAGGTCACGCCGGCACTGAACAAGACGTACAGCTACCCTTCCGCGTCGGCGAGCGGCGTCACCGCGTACGTGATCGACACGGGCATCAAGATCGACCACCAGGATTTCGGGACCCGGGCCTCGTACGGCTACGACGCCGTCGACGACGACACGGTCGCCGAGGACTGCGAGGGTCACGGCACACACGTCGCCGGCACCCTCGGCGGCAGCACCTACGGCGTCGCCAAGGATGTCAAATTGGTGGCGGTACGGGTGCTCGACTGTTCGGGCAAGGGTGACACCGAGACGATCCTGGCCGGGATCGACTGGGTGACGGCCAACGCCGTCAAGCCAGCCGTCGCCAACATGAGTCTCGGGACCGTCTTCGGCCGTGACCCGGCCATGGAGCAGGCGGTGGCCACCTCCATCGCCTCCGGGATCACCTACGCGGTCGCCGCCGGCAACAGCTACGACGACGCCTGCAACTACTCACCGAGCGCGTTGCCGACGGCGATCACGGTGGGCGCGACGGACCGGATCGACATGCGCGCGACCTTCTCGAACTGGGGTTCGTGCCTTGACACGTTCGCCCCGGGCGTGGGCATCACCTCGGCGGGTATCGCCAGCCCTACCGCATCCCTGGTCGGCGACGGCACCTCCATGGCGTCGCCACATGTGGCCGGCGCTGCGGCACTGCGGCTGGCCGTCAGCCCCACCTCGACCCCGGCCCAGGTACGGGACTACATCGTGACCAGCGGTATCTCGGGGGCCGTGCTCGGCACGACGGGTTCCCTGGACCGGCTGCTCTACGTCGGACCGGCGGTGACGACCCGCAGCGACGTCGGCCTGCGGGCCCGGACCAACGACAGCCTGGTGACCGCGGAGTCCGCTGGCACCAAGCCGCTTGTCGCGCGCGGCGCCGTCCTCGGGGCGTGGGAGAAGTTCGACCTCGTCGCTGCCGGCAGTGGGCTTGTCGCCCTGAAGGCGAAGGTCAACGGCAAGTTCGTCACCGCGGAGTCCGCAGGCACCAAGCCGCTGATCGCCCGTGGCACGGCCATCGGGGCCTGGGAGAAGTTCCAGCTGCTCAACAACACCGACGGCAGCGTCAGCCTCAAGGCGCAGGTCAACGGCAAGTTCGTTACCGCGGAGTCCGCAGGCACCAAGCCGCTGATCGCCCGTGGCACGACCATCGGTGCCTGGGAGAAGTTCGACCTGGAGTCGCCGAACCCGGTGATCAGCCTCAAGGCGTCAGCGAACGGCAAGTTCGTCACCGCGGAGAATGGCGGGACCAAGCCGCTCATCGCCCGCGCCACCGCACCGGGTGCATGGGAGAAGTACGAGCTGGTCGACCTCGGATACCAGTACTACGCGCTGCGGGCGCTGGTCAACAACAAGTACGTGGCCGCCGGGGCCAACCCGTTGCTCGCAAGTGGCACGGCGATCACCGACTCGACCGTCTTCTACGTCATCGACCACAACGCCGACGGAACGGTCCATTTCGGTGCGTACGTCAATGACAAGGCCGTGACGGCCGAGAGCGGCGGTGGCAAGCCGCTCATCGCGAACCGGAACATCGACTGGTCCAGCCCCACCTACGGGCTCGGGCCCTGGGAGAAGTTCACCATCGGGCTCGCCTGACCAACAGCCCTCTCTACCGACGCCGGTCGGTCCGCTGGGTCCAGCGGACCGACCGGCGTTTGGCTGGCCCAGCCGTGGCCTGCCTGACGCCGCCGAACCGTTCGGCTCGGCGGCGTCACTGCTTACCGGACGATGGAGTCCGATCAGCGGGTGCTCGGGACGACCGCGTTACCCGCCGTCGGCGTTCCGCCCCGCGTCGCCGAATCGGCGGCGCGAGCGGCGTCGTCGTCGGCACGGGCGCCGAGTCGGCCCAGCAGACCGGCCAGGTCGATCCCGGTCAGGTCGCTGCCGAGCTGAAGTCCCTGGGCGACGTTGCCGGCCACCGACTTCGTCAGCGACGACGCGCCGTCGGTGGAGATGACTGTCATCTTGTCGATCGCCCCGATCGGAGCGCTCGCCGCCTCGACGACCTGCGGCAGCACCTTGACCAGGAGGTCCAGCACCGCGGCCTCGCCGTACGCAGCGAAAGCCTCGGCCTTGCGGGCCATCGCGTCGGCCTCGGCCTGGCCTCGCGCCTGGATGGCCGCGGCCTCGGCCGTACCCTCCCGCTCGACCGCCTCCGCGATCGCGGAGCGCCGCCGCTGCTCGGCCTCACCCTCCTTGGCGCCCTCGATCGCGTTCGCCTCGGCGAGCGCGGCCCGCCGGGCGCGCTCGCCCTCACCGGTGAGCCGTGCCTGCTCGGCGGAGGCCTGCGCGGCGGCGATGACGGCCTGGCGCTGCGCGTCGGCGCTCAGCACCGCCGCGTTGCGGGCCGCCTCGGCCTCCTGCTCCACCTTGTACCGGGCGGCGTCGGCCGGCTTGCGCACCTCGGTGTCCAGCTGACGCTGCTTGAGTTCGGCGTTGCGCTCCGCGACCTTCTGCTGCTCGGAGAGGATCGCCTGGTCCCGCTCGGCCTGGGCGAGCGGCCCGGCTGCGGCCGACTTGGCCTTCGCCGCATCGATCTCCGCCTGGATGCCTGCCTGCTTGAGGGCCAGGTTCCGGTTCGCCTCCGCGATGGCCTCCTCGGCGAGCAGCCGCTCCTGCTCGGCCTGCTGGCGGGCCCGCGCCTCGGCGATCGCCGCGTCCTTGAGCACCCGGGCCGCCTCGGGTCGCCCCAGGTCCTGGAGGTACGAACCCTCGGCGAGGATGTCCTGCAGCT
The DNA here is from genome assembly GCF_040648635.1 of Micromonospora sp. NPDC049114. Classification (NCBI taxonomy): domain Bacteria; kingdom Bacillati; phylum Actinomycetota; class Actinomycetes; order Micromonosporales; family Micromonosporaceae; genus Micromonospora; species Micromonospora sp. NPDC049114. The sequence continues at coordinate 1,526,966 of NZ_JBEZEA010000001.1, forward strand.
GGAAGGTGTCCAGCACGAGACCCTGGTTGGTCATCGAGTGCTCGGCCTCCTCGGCCACCGCGCTGGCGAACGCCGCTCGGTCCCGGATGACCTCCTCGACGGTGAGCCGGCCGACGATCGAGCGCAGCGCGCCGGCCAGCACCTCCCGGGTGAAGTTGTCGATCTCGTCCTGCTGGTGCAGGAACCGCTGCGCGGCTGCCCGGATCGCGTCCTCGGTCCCGCCGACCTTGACGATCGCCACCCCGTGCAGGTCGGCGCGGATGCCCTGCTTGCTGACCGCGCCCCGGATGCCGACGTCGATCCGCCGGCTGGACAGGTCGAGCGACTGGAGCTTCTGCACCACCGGCAGCACGAAGACCGAGGCGCCCAGCACCACCTTCTGCCCGGAATTGTCGGTCGACCGGGCACCGTCGGCGGTCTGCGTGGTACGGCCCTTGCGGCCGGTGACGATGAACGCCTCGTTCGGTCCGGCCACCTTGATCCGGGAGAGAACGAAGAACACCAGGACGAGCGCGAGGAGAACCGCACCACCGATGGCGATGAGTAGGGCCATATGAGGAGTCCCGTCTATGAGGGGGAGGTCAGTAGGTTTCTACGTGCACGCTGGTCTCGCTGAGCGCCTGCACGACGAAGACCTGGGCACCGATCGGGATCGGCTGGTCCGCGCGGGCGCTGAGCTTGACCGGTTGGCCGGCGAGGCGAATGCGGACCTCGCCGTACCCGTTGGCTGGCACCGGAGTGACGACCAGGCCGAGCGCGCCGACCAGGTCGTCACGGGTGGGGGTGGGGTCGGTGCGCATGTTGCGCGCCGCCCGACTGAGCCGCGACGCCAGCCACGCCGTGGGCACGGCCGCGAGCAGGCCGCCGGCCGCCGCACCCGCGATCAGCGCGGGGGTACGCGCGCCGAGCAGCTCGTTGACGATCGCCCCGCCGAACCCGAAAGCGCCGGCGAACCCGGCGACCGTCTCGGTGGAGATCGGCCCGTCCACGTCGGCGTGCCCGAAGTGCAGCAGTTCGCTGCCGAGCAGGGCGAGTGCCAGCACGCCGACACCCGCCCCACCGATGATCAGAAAGATGAGCGTCCCCGTGGCCACGACCCGCACGGTATCGACGTGGTGCAAGGTTCAACGGTCGCGCTCGACGCGGAGATGAATCTTTCCCGAGCTGATCGAAAACAGGGCAGCGCCGGATGGCTCGGGCGCGTTATCTTCTCCGCCGCCGGCAGATCGTCCCGGTCAACGCGCATCGAGAGGACCTGCCCGTGGCCGACCCGACCCTCCCGAACATCGTGGTCGTCTTCTACATCGTCAGCCTGGCGTTGACCGCAGTCGCGCTGCTGGGCGTCGCGGTCACCTCGTTCGCCACCACATCCCGGGTCGATCGGGTACTGGCCGGCATCGGTGGTGCTCTCGCCGGCTACTACGCCTACTACCTGCTCAGCTCGAACGACGAAACTGTCGTGCTTTTCTACGGGGCTGTGCTGCTCCCCATCTACGCCGGCCGCAAGCTCTATCTGGGTTTCCGCGACCGCGACCGGGCACAGGCAGAACGGGCCGCGGCGAAAGAAGCCGTCCGGGCCGCCGAGGAATGGCGTTCGACCCGACGCTGGTAGCCGGAGGGGTAGCGACGTACGGGTCGGGGAGAATGGGTGGATGCGCTGGACCGTGCTCGACTCACCGATCGGCGAGTTCTCCGTGGCCACCGACGGCACGAACGTCTGTGGCGCGGCCTTCGGGCGGGTCGGGGCGGCGGCCGACGAGCCCGGCGACGCGTTGTCCCGGCAGGTGATGACCGAAATGCGGGGGTACTTCGCGGGTGAGCTCACCGCTTTCACCGCCCCGGTGTCGATGCCGCGCGGCTCCGAGTTCGAGCGGGCGGTGTGGCGGGAGATGACGCGCATCCCGTACGGCGAGACGCTGACGTACGGCGAGGTGGCGCGGCTGGTCGGCGATCCCGGTGCGGCGCGGGCGGTGGGGGTGGCCTGCAACCGCAACCCGATCCCGGTGATCGTGCCCTGTCATCGGATCGTCGGCGCGGGCGGCAAGCTGGTCGGCTTCGGCGGGGGCCTGCCGCGCAAGGTCACGCTGTTGGAGCTGGAGGCGAGCGTCGCGCTGCGCCACGCCTGGTCCTGACGGCGTCGCTCGCAGGTCCATCGGCTGATCGTTGGCTGCTGAGCAGTTCGACACGCCGAGCACCATGCTGCCGAGCCGCCACCGATCGCCGCACTGCGGTGCCAGACGCGGCGAGGGGCCGGGTCCGACAGGACCCGGCCCCTCGGCCGTGCTGGTGCTCAGCGGGTCAGCGCTCGACCTCGCCGGCGATGAACTCCTCGACGGCCTGGTGGGCGTCGTGGTCGGCGTACTGCACCGGCGGGGACTTCATGAAGTACGACGAGGCCGACAGGATCGGGCCGCCGATCTTCCGGTCCAGGGCGATCTTCGCGGCGCGCACGGCGTCGATGATGACGCCTGCCGAGTTCGGCGAGTCCCACACCTCGAGCTTGAGCTCGGCGTTGAGCGGGGTGTCACCGAACGAGCGACCCTCGAGGCGGATGTACGCCCACTTGCGGTCGTCCAGCCACGGCACGTGGTCCGACGGGCCGATGTGCACGTCGCTCTTGCTCATCTCGTGCGGGATCTGCGAGGTGACCGACTGGGTCTTCGAGATCTTCTTCGAGACGAGCCGCTTGCGCTCCAGCATGTTCATGAAGTCCATGTTGCCGCCGAAGTTGAGCTGGTACGTGCGCAGCAGCTCGACGCCGCGGTCCTCGAAGAGCTTCGCGAGGGCGCGGTGCACGATGGTGGCGCCGACCTGGCTCTTGATGTCGTCACCGACGATCGGCAGGCCGGCGTCGGTGAACTTCTGGGCCCACTCCGGGTCGGAGGCGATGAAGACCGGCAGGGCGTTGACGAACGCGCAGCCGGCGTCGATCGCGGCCTGGGCGTAGAACTTGGCGGCCTGCTCGGAGCCGACCGGGAGGTAGCAGACGACGACGTCGACCTGCGCGTCGCGCAGCGCCTGCGCCACGTCGACCGGGGTGGCGTCCGACTCCTCGACGATCTCGCGGTAGTACTGGCCCAGACCGTCGAAGGTCGGGCCGCGCTGCACGGTGACGCCGGTCGGCGGCACGTCGCAGAGCTTGATGGTGTTGTTCTCGCTGGCGACGATCGCCTCCGCGAGGTCCATGCCCACCTTCTTGGCGTCCACGTCGAATGCCGCGACGAACTCCACGGCGTTGACGTGGTAGTCGCCGAAGGCGACGTGCATGAGACCCGGGACGCGGTCGTTCGGGTTGGCGTTCCGGTAGTACTCGACGCCCTGAACCAGGGACGAGGCGCAGTTACCCACACCGACGATGGCGACGCGGACGGAGCCCATAGCGTCTGCCTCCTTCTTTTCTGTCACGGCCGCTCTTTCCTGGTCTCTCCAGGCGGAGGCGGGCTGTTGTCTTCTCGTCGGCCGCCGGCTGTCCCGATGTTCGGGACCGTCGGGGCTCGGCCGGAGCGCTCGTTGGCGATGAGCTCCTCCAGCCAGCGGACCTCGCGCTCACAGGCATCAAGACCGTGGCGCTGCAGTTCCAGCGTGTAAGCGTCGAGGCGCTCGGCCGCCCGGCCCAGCACGTCACGAAGCCCTTCGCGACGCTCCTCGATCTTGCGGCGGCGACCCTCCAGAATGCGGAGTCGGGTCGCCTGGTCGGTCCGGGCGAAGAACGCGAAGTGCACCCCGAAGCCCGTGTCGTCGTACGTCTCGGGCCCGGCCTGTGCGATCAGCTGGGCGAAGCGTTCCTTGCCTTCCGCGGTGATTTTGTAGACCACCCGACCTCGTCGGCTGGTCAGCGCGGGAACCTCCTCGGCGGTGGCGGGCGTCTCAGCAGCTTCGGTGATCCATCCCGCCGCCTGGAGCCTGCGTAGCGTGGGATAGAGCGAGCCGTAGCTGATCGCCGCCCGGATCGCGCCGAGTTTGGCGGTCAGCTCCTTGCGCAGCTCATAGCCGTGCATCGGAGACTCCTGCAGGAGGCCGAGGATGGCGAATTCGAGCACGGGCCACCCTCTCTTTACCCTCCGGCGCGGAGCGGTAACCGCCGCGATGTATCGGACCGATACATCGCACGTTAGCGGGTCGCGTGGGCCAGGGCAAACCCCCGTTCCGGGGTCCTTCCGTCACGGATCGTGACCGTGGTCGCCTCGTCGAGCCGGACCGCGTACCCTTCTCCGCATGCGTACGCAGCGCCAGGTCGTCGACTACTCGCTTCAGAAGCGAGCAGTGCTGCGTGAGCTCCTGGCCGGCCGGGTCGGCACGTACGACGTGTGCGACGCGTCGCCGTACCTGAAGAACGCTGCCCGGTTCCACGGTGAACCGACCGACCGTCGATGCCCCATCTGTCGCAGCGAGAATCTGACTCTCGTCCACTACATTTACGGGGACGAACTCAAGCAGTCCGCCGGACAGGCCCGGACACTGGCCGAGCTGCCCGTGCTGGCGATGACGCTACGTGAGTTCCAGGTCTTCGTGGTGGAGGTGTGCCTCGGCTGTGACTGGAACCATCTCGTCGAGCAGTACCTGCTCGGCCGGGACGGTCTCACGGGTGATGGCGACGGTGCTGGCGGCAGCGAGCAGGACGCGGCGGGCGCCGGGAACGTGGGTCGGCGGAGGCGAGAGGCGCAACGGTGATCTCAGTTGGTTCGACCGGCTCCGGGGCCGTGCACATCGCCCGGGACGGTCGACCACTCGTTGGTCCGATTGGCCCCATTGATACGGCAATGACCTTGGCGAGCCGGCACCCCCGTGCCGGCGTCCCGGGTGAAACAACTCACGGCAACCCGGTGGCGGCGCAGTCGCGCCCCACCGCGACCGGCAGGGTGTGAGGAATGAACTCGTACGGCGATCCCAGTTCTGCGCGCGGGCGGGCCCAGTACCCGGGCCCGAACGGCGACCCCGGACCGGGCGCGGACGACGCGTACCGCCGGCCCGGAGGTGACTCCCGGGCAGGCGGCTGGTCCGCCTCGGAGCCTGCGGCGCCCCCCGGTCGTGCCTCTGTGACACCGCCGGCCGCCGGTGGTCGCGCGTCGGTGGGTGGTTCGGCGTCCGTGCCGCCACGTGGCGGTGCCGCGGCCGGGTCCGCGTCGGTGGGTTCGGCCACGCCGGGCGGCGGCGGCCGAGCCTCGGTGCCCGTGTCGCCGGCGCCGGGTGCGGCTGCCGGACGCGCCGGCTCGGGCCGCGCCTCCGTGCCGGTTTCCCCGGCGCCGGGCGCACCCGCGGGCCGGGCGCGGGTCGGCACCGCCGCCGTCGGCGCCGCCTCGGCGGGCCGGGCCAGCGTCGGTTCAGCGTCGGTGGGTGGCCGCGCCGCGGTCGCTCGGGCGAGCGTCTCGCCGGTATCCGGTGGACCGGGCGGCCCCGGTGGTCCTGGTGGGCCGAACGGGCCGGGCCGAGGTGGGCGAGGCGGCCGTGGTGCGGGCGACCCCGCCGCAGCGGCCAAGGCCAAGAAGCGCAAGCGGATGAACCTGCTGATCGCCGGGTTCGCCGTCTTCATCATGCTCGCCGGTGTCGGCGTGGTCGGGTTCACCTACTACTCGACGAACGTGGTCATGCCAGACGAGATCACTCCGCCGCAGGCGACCACCCTCTACGCGTTCGACAACAAGACGATCATCGCCAAGGTCGGTACCCAGAACCGCACGCTGGTCACGATCGAGCAGATCCCGGAGTACGTGCAGCACGCGGTAGCGGCCGCCGAGGACCGCAACTTCTACCGGCACTCCGGTGTGGACTACAAGGGCATCGTCCGGGCCGCATGGAACAACGTCTCCGGCGGTGACAAGCAGGGCGCCTCGACGATCACGCAGCAGTACGCCCGCAACGCGATCGAGAACCTCAAGGACGACACCTACGGCCGGAAGGTCAAGGAGGCGATCTTCGCCTCCAAGCTCAACGACGAGTACACCAAGCCGCAGATCATGCAGCACTACCTGAACGTCATCTACTTCGGCCGCGGCGCCTACGGCATCGAGGCGGCGGCGCAGACCTACTTCGGCAAGTCGGTGTCGAAGCTGACTCCGGCCGAGGGCGCGGTGCTCGCCGCTCTGATCAAGCAACCGGAGCCCAGTGCGACGCACCAGGGCTACGACCCGGCGATCAACCCGACGGACGCCCAGGATCGCTGGAACTACGTGATCGACGGCATGGTCAAGGAGGGCTGGCTGAGCGCGGCCGAGCGGCCCACCGAATATCCGTTGAAGAGCATCAAGAGCCCGAAGAAGGGCGGAGTCGGGCTCGACTACGGCGTCGACACGCCGTACGGCAACGTCATCAACTACGTCCGGGACGAGATGCGGGACAAGGGCATCTGCGTCGACAAGGACGAGCAGGTGACGGAGGCCAAGCCACTGTGCACGCAGGCGTTGATGGCCGGTGGTTACCGGATTCGCACCACCATCGACACCAAGATGCAGGCGGCGGCGGTCGAGACGGCCCAGCGCAAGACCAAGGGCTCCGAACTGAGCGATCAGCCGTCCAACCTCATGGCCGCGGTGGTTTCGGTTGACCCGTCGAACGGGCGGGTGGTCGCCTACTACGGCGGCGACAACGGCACCGGCACCGACTACGCCGGCAAGAACACCGACTCCAACGGGGCGATCAGCGGCGGCCACTCACCAGGCTCGAGCTTCAAGATCTATACCCTCGCGGCCGCGCTCAAGGCCGGAAAGGCACTCGAGTCCCGGTGGAAGGGCAAGGCGTTCACCCCGGAGGGCACCAAGTTCAAGGTCAGCAACGCTGGTACGGATGACCCGAGCTGCCACAACTCCTGCACGCTCAGGGTGTCGACGCTCAAGTCGCTGAACGTGCCGTTCTACTACGTCACCCAGGAGATCGGTGCCGACAAGGTCGTCGACATGGCCAAGCAGGCCGGCGTCACCACCATGTGGCGTACGGACACCAACCCGGCCAAGGCGTACGACCTGACGAAGTCCGACCCGAAGGACATCACGCCCAACCCGTTCTTCAACGTGGTCGGCTACGGCCAGTACCCGATCACCGTGCTGGACCACGCCAACGGCGTCGCCACCTTCGCCAACGGCGGCGTCTACAACAAGGCGCACTTCCTCTACTCGGTGGAGAAGCAGAACCCGAACACCGGCAAGTGGGACAAGGTGTCCAGCGAGAAGCTCGATTCGAAGCGGCGGATCGAGAAGGACGTGGTAGCCGACGTCACGTCGGTGTTGAAGGACTACCCGGCTGCGGTCAACCACCGGCTCGATGACGGCCGCAAGGCCGCCTCCAAGACCGGCACCTGGGAACTCAAGGGCGACAGCTCCGACAACGGCGACGCCTGGATGATCGGCTACACGCCGCAGTTGGCCACCGCGGTCTGGGTGGGCAACGTGAAGGACCGCAAGCCACTCATTCTCAAGGACAAGCGCAAGGTCAGTGGTGGAAACCTCCCGGGTGACATTTGGGAGCGGTACATGAACGAGGCGCTGAAGGGCAAGGACAAGCTCGACTTCCCGGCCGCGGCGAACATCGGCGACCCGAACTCCGGCAACGGTGAGGCAGCACCTCCGCCGCCGCCCCCGGACCAGCCGGGTGGGCCCGGTCAACCCGGTGGGCCGGGCGGACCTACCTGTGACCCGCTGACCAACCCGTTCTGCCCGCGTACCGACGGCAACACCGGCGGCAACGGCCCCGGCGGTCCGGGCGGCCCCGGCGGTCCCGGGAATGGCGGAAACGGTGGTGGGCTGCTGCCCGGGCTGACACCCACCACGCGGGACTGACCCGCACCACGCACGACGCCGCCGCCGGCTGGACGAACCCGTCCGGTCGGCGGCGGCGTTTTCCGTACGCGAAGCTGCCCGCGACGGCACGTCCGAAGGTCACCCAGATCCGGTCCGTCAGGTGCGGCGTGCGGACGCTCACAGCTTCCGACGTCGATGGGTCATGTCGAACCAGACTGTGACGTGCGTGTTCCACGCACCCCCCGTCGTACGGCAGGATGCCTTTTTATGAGCACCCAGTCGACGCCCGGCATCGACGACGCCGGCACCACCGACCACCCGTCCCGCTCCGACGGGTTCGTCCGCGGCCTTTCCGGCGCCATCGGTGGGCCGCTCGGCGACCACGCGACGGCACTGGACCGGCCAGCCGGCCACGAGCGTCGGTTCTGGACCGTCGTCCGGATCGTCCTGGCGCTGGCCTGCCTCACGCTCGCGTTGCACTGGGTGCAGAAATCCCCGTGCCAGGACGGCGCCTGGCAGAAGAACGTCCAGTACACGCGGTTCTGCTACACCGACGTCCTCGCCCTCTACTACGCCGAGGGTCTCAACGAGGGCAAGGTGCCCTACCGGGACCACCCGGTGGAATACCCGGTGCTGACCGGCTACTTCATGGGGGCGCTGGGCCTTCCGGTGCACGCCATCGGCGACGGCGACCCGAGCATCAACCAGGGCCAGTGGTTCTACAACCTCAACGCGCTGGTGCTCGGTGCCCTCGCCATTGCCACAGTGGCGGTGATCCTGGCATTGCGGCGCCGACGACCCTGGGACGCCGCGTTGTTCGCACTCGCCCCGGCCCTGGTGCTCACCGCCACCGTCAACTGGGACCTGCTCGCCATCGGGTTGGCGGCGTTCGGTCTGCTGGCCTGGGCCCGACGACGACCAGCGGTGGCCGGCGTCCTGCTCGGCCTGGCCGGCGCGGCGAAACTCTGGCCGCTGTTCCTGCTGGGGCCGATCCTCGTCCTGGCGCTGCGAGCCAACCGGCTCCGCGCCGCGCTCACCGCCATCGGCACCGCGATCGCCGCGGTGGTGCTGGTGAACCTGCAACCCGCGCGGGCCTACCCCGACAACTGGGGCCGGTTCTTCGAGCTGAACACCACCCGGCCGATCGACTGGGGCACACTCTGGTACATCGGGCGTTATCTCGACGGCAAGGTCGGCAACGACCCCGGCCAGCAGGGCCCGTTCGAATGGTTGAACGCCAACATCCCCGCCCTCAACACCATCTCGTACGCCCTCTTCGGGCTGGCCTGCCTCGGCGTGGCCGTGCTGGCGCTGCGGGCGCCGCGCCGGCCCCGGCTCGCCCAACTCGCCTTCCTGGTGGTCGCCGCGTTCCTCATCTTCAGCAAGGTCTGGTCCCAGCAGTTCGTGCTCTGGATGCTGCCGCTGGTGGTGCTGGCCCGCCCGAAGTGGGGGGCCTTCCTGGCCTGGCAGCTCGCCGAGGTCTGCTACTTCGTCGCCTTCTACGGTGAGCTGCTCGGCGCGGCGACCAGCCGCCCGGTCTTCCCGGAGGGCGTGTTCGTGCTGGCCTCGACGCTGCGGCTGGCGACAGTGGTGACCCTGTGCGTGCTGGTCATCCGGGAGATCATGCACCCCGAGCAGGACGCCGTACGGGCCACCTACGCCGACGACCCCGACGGCGGCGTGCTCGACGGCGCACCGGACGCACCCTGGCTGGACCGCTGGCGCCGCCGAGCAACGCCCACCGAACCCGAACCGGAGCCGGCCATCACCACGTGAGAGAGCGTCAGAGTCGATAGACGACGGCGTCGCCGACGTCCTGACGCGTGATGTCGAGCGACTCGACAGGTGCGTCGATGGTGATCTCCCACGGGGTGCCGGGCACCTGGCTGCGGAGCAGCACCACCGTGCGCACGCCGAACGTCCGCAGGTAGTCGACGCTCTTCTGGTCGGGGAACGACTGGCTGATCCGCCGGACGTCGTCGAGCTGCCGAGGCGTGAAACCGCTGCCGCCGTTCACCACGTCCGGAAACCCGTCGGTCGACCAGAGCATCACGTGCTGGTCGATGCTCTGGTTGCTGGGCAGCACCAGCATCGGTCCCTCAGCCGAGCGCATCGCCGCCGGCTCGGTCGGCACCACCGGATGCGGGGTGGCGTTCAGGCCCTCGAGTGTGACCAGCAGCAGCGGCAGCAGGGTGGCCATCCGCAGCCACGGCCCCGGCCAGGACGGGATCCGCTGCGCGGCCAGCTCACGGACCCGGTCGGTGAGGGCGGTCACCGCGCCCGCCGCGAGCAACGCGAGCAGCAACGTGGTCCACAGCATCAACCGGCCCGGGGTACGCAGCGCGTTCCAGCCCGGTGCGTGCTCGAAGAGCGGCACGTAGGTGAACGTGCCGTCGAAGAAGCGGGTGCCCATCGCGAAGGCCATCGTCACCAGCACCCCGACGAGCAACAGCAACCGGTGCCGTAGCCGCCAGACCGAGAAGAACAGCCCACCGGCGGCCAGCGCGTAGAGCACGAAGCCCGGCAGCAGCGTCATCTCGGGATGCCACGGCAGCGCCGCACGGGCGCCCTCGTGCAACCCACCCCAGATCCGTGATTCGGCAGGTGCGGTCACGAAGCCGGACGCCGGCGGCGAGAAGATGCTGATGTCGCGGATCGTCCGCTCGGCGTACGGGTGCAGTTCGGTCACCATGAAGTACGGGGACGCCATCAGCACGCCCACCCCGGCGAAGAACAACCCACCCACCATGTCGGCCACGAGGAGTCGGCGGCCGAACGGCAGCGCCCGACCGGACCTCAGCCGGCGAACTCCGAACAGCACCGCGACGACGAGCACCGCGGCGGCCAGGAAGTACGCGAACGGCAGGCCGATGCCGAAGCCGAGGCTGACCTGCCAGGCCGCCACCAGCCAGCCGGCGTACACCCAGCCGTCATGCCGCCGCTCCGGCCGGTAGCCGTGCCGCAGCGACCAGCCGTGCCCCCGCGCGAGCATCGCGAGCGCCAGCGGGATGCCACCGTTGGAGAGCACGTGCAGGTGCCCGGCCTGGGCCAGCAGCCACGGCGCATAGGTGTAGGCGACCCCGGCGACGGCGGCGCCGATCCGACCGGCGCCGAGCTGCCGGGCCAGCGCGTACGCGCCGAGCGTGGCGAGCGCATGCGCCAGCACGAACATGATGTTGTAGCGCAGCACCGCGTCCTGGGGACCGCTGCCGAGCATCCCGGCCGGGGCATAGCCGAGCAGCGTGTCGGAGAACGCGAAGCTCCACAGCTCCGGGAAGAACGTGTTGGACTGCCACAGTCGCGCCGGGTCGGCCAGCAGGATGTGCCCGGACCAGGCCATCTGCCAGGCTTGCAGGCTCGGATCCCAGGTGTCCTGCGGCAGGGTGTAGCGCGGGTAGCGCAGCGTCGGCCAGGTCATCAGCACGGCCAGCGTCAGCGAGGCGAGGGTCGCCAGGGTCCACTCGTGGGCCAGGAACCGGCCGACGGCGCGGGCGGCTCGGCTGAGTCGGCTGGGCCGCGGCTCCGGCGCCGAGGCGAACGCCTCCCAGCGTTCGGCCTCGACCGGCTTCGCGTCACCGTCGGCCTTGCGCGGAGCTTCGGCGTCGTCCGCCTTCGTACCCTCGGCTTCATCGACATCCTTGGCCGCGGCGTCCTTGACGGCGGCGTCCTTGGCCGCGGCGTCCTTGACGGCGACGTCCTTGGCCGCGATGTCCTTGGCCGCGATGTCCTTGGCCGCGCCGTTCTTCGCGCGGCGGCCCTTCGCGGCGGACTTCCTGCCGCCGACCTTGACGATGCCGTCCTTCGTGGCGTCGCGTTCTGCCCGGCCGTTCGGGGCGGCGTCACCCTCGGCCCCGGCGGTGGCGACAGGCGTGTCATCGGCGCGGGGCGGGCTGGCCGCGTCGGTGCCGGCGGTCGCGTCGGTCCGGGACGTGGCGCTGGCGGGAGACGGCGGGGCGGGCGGGGCCCCGACGTGCGTCGGCGCCGATGGGCTCGGCGCGTCGTCGGTCGGAGTGGGCCGGGGGTTCCCGGGCTGTCCGGTGGTCATGCGGCCGGGCGCTCCGTCCCGAGCTGCTGGCGAAGGAAGTCGATGTCGGCCGCCTGACCGGACACGCCGCCCGGGGTCTCGACGACCACCGGCGCACCGGCGGCCCGGATCACGGCCACCACCAGCTCCGGGTCGATCGTCCCGCCGTCCAGGTTGTCGTGCCGGTCCTGGCCGGAGTTGAACGCGCCCTTGGAGTTGTTGGCGTGCACCAGATCGATCCGGCCGGTGATCGCCTTCACCCGGTCGACCAGACCGAGCAACTCCTCGCCACCGGCGTACGCGTGGCACGTGTCGAGGCAGAAGCCGACCTCGTGGTCGCCGATGGCGTCCCAGAGCCGGGCCAGCGCGTCCAGCCGGCGGGCGCAGGCGTTGTCGCCGCCGGCGGTGTTCTCGATGAGGACCGGGACGCCGAAGCCGCCGGAGTCGGCCGCGTACGCGAAGGTCTTGCGCCAGTTGTCGAAGCCGACCGCCAGGTCGTCCCCGGCGTTGACGTGCCCGCCGTGGACGATCAGGCCCTTGGCGCCGATCTCGGCCGCCGCGGTCGCGTGCCCGAGCAGCAGCTTGCGGCTGGGGATCCGGATGCGGTTGTTGAGGGTCGCCACGTTGATGACGTAGGGGGCGTGCACGTAGAGGTCGACCTCGGCCGCGCGCAGCTGCTCGGCGTCCTCCCGCGGCTTGGGTGCCTTCCATCCCTGCGGGTCGGAGAGGAAGAACTGCACGGTGTCGGCGGACCGGGCGGTCGCCTCCGCCAGCGGGTCGGTCGAATCGACGTGGGCTCCGATACGCATGGCAGCGAGCCTACGTCGCGACCCCGACGGCTGCGGCGACGGCCGGTGCGGTGTCGTCGCTCGTCGCGTCACCCCGGCCGGTCGACGATCGTTGATGGGTTGGAACCCGGCGAGCAGGGCCCGGGGCTGCGCGTGGCGGTTCGCCGCGCATGGCAGTCGGCGCTCGTTGGCCCCGGAGCGAGGTCATCCCCGCGGCGCGGCCCGGCGCCGTGGGGGCGACCCCTCGACGTACCAGATCTCCGCCGACGCAGAATCTCGGAAGATTCTGCCTTTTGCCCCGACAAGGGACAAGAGCCGTTGTATCGTCAGATAACAACACGATAAAGCTCCGCGGGGCGTCTTCGGTCCAACCTCATCGGTGTGGTCGTTCCTCCCCAGGTCCCACCCAAGGAATGCGGACGGGACGCTCCGCGGCCTCGTTGACGGGGGCTCGCCACCGACCAGTGACGGTCGGGTGGCGGGCCCCCGTCGGCATGTCCGGGGCACTGGCCCGACCACCCCGGGCATGATCGTCCAGACCGGGTATCCTGGTCAGGTTGTCCGCGTCCGGCCGGGTTCCCCCGGCACGTGCGGGCAGCGACGCACGACCTCCTGCCACGGAAGGACCGTGGCCGCTTAGCCCACAGGAGGTGAGCACGTCTTGCGTCATTACGAGATCATGGTGATCCTCGACCCCAGCCTCGAGGAACGCACCGTCGCCCCGTCGCTCGACACGTACCTGAACGTGATTCGGACCGCGGGTGGCTCGGTTGAGAAGACGGACGTGTGGGGCCGCAGGCGCCTCGCGTTCGAGATCAACAAAAAGGCCGAGGGCATCTACGCCGTCGTCGACCTGCAGGCCACGCCTGCTGCCGTGGCCGAGCTGGACCGTCAGCTCCGGCTGAACGAGTCCGTGCTGCGCACCAAGGTCATCCGGCCGGAGATGCGCTAAGCATTCAGTCCGGCATTCAACCCGGTTCGCCCGGATCAGCCTCCGCGACTCTGTCGTACGGCTCTGCGAGCCTGTACGACGAGACGCTGAGTGCGCGAGGAGATGGTCATGGCAGGAGACACCACCATCACGGTCATCGGCAACCTGACCGATGACCCCGAGTTGCGGTTCACCCCGTCCGGTGCGGCGGTCGCCAAGTTCCGGGTCGCTTCGACGCCCCGTTTCATGGACAAGACCACCAATGAGTGGAAGGACGGCGAGCCGCTCTTCCTGGCTTGCACCGTGTGGCGTCAGGCGGCGGAGCACGTCGCCGAGTCGCTGCAGCGGGGCGCCCGCGTGATCGTCTCGGGTCGGCTGCGTCAGCGGTCGTACGAGACCCGCGAGGGCGAGAAGCGCACCGTCATCGAGCTTGAGGTCGACGAGATCGGCCCGTCGCTGCGCTACGCCACGGCGAAGGTGCAGAAGATGTCCCGCTCCGGTGGCGGTGGCGGCGGCTTCGGTGGTGGCCAGGGTGGCGGCGGAGGCAACTTCGACGACCCCTGGGCTTCGGCCGCACCTTCTCCCGCGCGTGCCGGTTCGGGCGGCAACTTCGACGAGGAGCCTCCGTTCTAATGGCGCCGAGCGCCCGCGATCGCAAACCAGGAGCAAGGTCAATGGCCAAGGCTGCGGCACTTCGCAAGCCGAAGAAGAAGGTGAACCCGCTCGACAAGGACGGGATCACCTATATCGATTACAAGGACACGGCGCTGCTGCGCAAGTTCATCTCCGACCGCGGCAAGATCCGCGCTCGGCGGGTCACCGGCGTGACCTCGCAGCAGCAGCGGCAGATCGCCCGCGCGGTCAAGAACGCCCGCGAGATGGCGCTCCTGCCGTACACCGCAACGGCCCGCTGAGAGGAGGCACCGATATGAAGATCATCCTGACTCAGGAAGTGTCCGGCCTCGGTGCCCCGGGCGACATCGTCGAGGTCAAGGACGGCTTCGGCCGTAACTACCTGCTGCCGCAGGGCTTCGCGATCGCCTGGACCAAGGGCGCGGAAAAGCAGGTCACGGTCATCAAGCGGGCCCGTTCGGCCCGCGAGATCCGCGACCTCGACCACGCGAACGAGGTCAAGGGCCAGCTTGAGGGTCTCAAGGTCAACCTGAAGGCCCGCGCCGGCGACGGCGGTCGGCTCTTCGGCTCGGTCACCTCGGCCGAGATCGTCGACGCCGTCAAGGGCGCCGGCGGCCCGGTCCTCGACCGTCGCCGGCTGGAGGTGCCCGGTCACATCAAGTCGACCGGCACCTACCCGGTGAAGATCAAGCTGCACCCCGAGGTCACCGCGTCGTTCAACCTGAACGTCGTTCAGGGCTGACGACCAGCTGCACCACGACGAGGGCCCGCACCGAGCGATCGGTGCGGGCCCTCGCGCATGCCCTCGTGTGACGGCTCGCCGTCAGCCGATCGGTTGACCGGTCACCGCGCTGATCAGCACCGTGGAGAGGCCACCGCCGACAACCGCGGCTGCCAGCGCGATGGTGGCCGACCGCCACGTCGTGCCCACCCGCCGCAGCAGGGCCGCCACCACCAGACTGCTCACCAGCGCCAACCCGAAGCGCGGCGAGCCGGCCAGCAGCGACTCCAACGCCCGTGACCGGGCGGAGTCGCAGCCACCCCCGCTGATGTCGGTGACACACCCCGCCGGCGCCTGCCCGTCCAACGTCAGCAACCACAGGAAGATCAGCACCGCCGGCACCAGGTAACAGGCGGCGGTGTAGAGCAGAGGCCGGACGGACCCGCCGGGATCCGGGTCGAGCAGGTCGTCCTCCAGACGACGCGCCCAACCGCCGGTCGCCACGGACTCCACCCGCCGTCGGACCGACGCCGCGCCGACCGGCGGCCGACGCCGGGCGTCCTCAGGGGGTACGGGAGCAGTGCGCGGTCGTGGAGCGGTGTAACCGACCACAGGCGACCGGGGCGCCGACGTCGTCGTGTCCATCCAGCGCGGATCGTCCCCGGACAACCGCGTGCCGGACCAGAAACCGTTGTCCCGGCTCGGCCACCCCTCGGCGGCCGTGAAGCGGTCGGAACGGGGTGGGAGCGTCCGGTCCCACTGGTCGTCCTCGACCGCCGATCGTTCCCACTGGCCGGTGCGGTCCGACCGCTCCCAGCCACCGATGCTCTCCGCCTGCGACCACTGCTCGCTCAGGTCGGTGCCGTCCGGCCCGGCCGGCGGCCACGCGTGCACACCCGACGCGTCCCACGGATCCACGGCTGGCGCGTACGGCGGGTCCGGCTCCGCCGCCCGCTCCGACCCGCGTTCCCACGGATCCACCGCCGGACGTGTCCAGGACTCCTCCGCCGCCCGTCGGCTGCGCCGTGTCGGCCGGCTCGGCTCCGGACGGGACGTCCCGTCGGCCGGATCGGACTCCAGATCCCCACCGGACCAGATCACCTGGGGACGGCCGGCGGGCGCACGGCGGGGACGACGGTCCGGGACCGCGCCGGAGACCGGCTCCTCGCCCGCCGCGTCGGCACGCCGGCGGCCGGCGTACCCCCCGTCCTGCGGTCGGTCGAGCGTCCACTCCCGGGTGTGGTCCGAATCGGGACCCGCGCCGATCGCAGGCTGCGCACGCCAACCCGTCTCGATGGCACGCCGTGGGGCGCCCGTCTCGGGGCTTCGCCAGCCGCCCCCGGAACTCGGACGCTCGACCTCGACGTCGGGCTCGTCCTCGTCGGGCGCGGCGTGTCGGCCACCGCCGTCGGCGTGCCGAACCCCCGACTCCAGCGCCCACCGCGGCAGGTAGGCGTCGACCGGCTCATCCTGCCCACGGTCCAGCGCGCGCCGCCGACTGGAGGTGCGATAGCGCGCGTCCTCGTCGTACGGGGCGACCGGAGCGGGCAGCATGGGCTCACCCCACGAGGCGGTCGGCGGGCGCTCGCGCGGGCTGCCCTCCCCGCGTCCCCAGTCCCGGTAACTCACGGCCGGAGTGTGACCCTTCTGAACCGAAAGCGTAATCCGCTGTCCAGGTGTAGCCGTTCGCTGGAGATAGTACGGGAAGATCGTGTCACAGAACCGACCGAAATATTCTCCTCCACAGGCTGGGGACTGCGTTTCAGCAGCTCAGAGCCTTGTGGCCGAGAATTCCCCAACCGTTGTCCACAGCCTGTGCACACCCTGCGCACATGCTCGTCCACCGGTGTCCACAGGTTGTCCCGAGGCTCGTCCACCGGGCTTGTTGAGTCGCTGACCTCGGGGTCCGTATGGTTGGCCCTCGACCGCCGGCGCGATGGCCCCCGATCGACCGGCCTGGTCGGAGGGAACTGTCGTACCCCGGCGGTAGAGCTGGGACCGGATCCGACGCAGTGGAGGGGGGACCCGTGTCGGTCACCGACGACAGGCGGGCGGAGTCACGGCCCGGCGGCGGCCAGCCGCCCGTGCAGCGGGACGGCCAGTTCGACAAGACCCCGCCCCAGGACGTCGCCGCCGAGCAGTGCGTCCTCGGCGGCATGCTGCTCTCCAAGGACGCCATCGCCGACGTCGTCGAGATCCTCAAGACCAACGACTTCTACCGGCCGGTGCACGCCACCATCTTCGACATCATCCTGGACATCTACGGCCGGGGTGAGCCGGCCGACTCGATCACCGTTGCGGCGGCACTCGCCGACTCCGGCGACCTCGTCCGTGTCGGCGGGGCGCCCTACCTGCACACCCTCATCGCGAGCGTGCCCACCGCCGCGAACGCCGCCTACTACGCGCGGATCGTCAGCGAGCGGGCGGTGCTGCGCCGGCTCGTCGAGGCCGGCACCAAGATCGTGCAACTCGGCTACGGCACCGCCAGCGGCGGCAGCCGCGACGTCGACGATGTCGTGGACCTCGCGCAGCAGGCGGTCTACGACGTCACCGAACGGCGGGTCAGCGAGGACTTCGCGATCCTGGCCGACATGCTCCAGCCGACGCTCGACGAGATCGAGGCGGTGGGTGCGCAGGGCGGAATGATGACCGGTGTGCCGACCGGCTTCACCGACCTGGACCGGCTGCTCAACGGCCTGCACGCCGGCCAATTGATCATCGTGGCCGGCAGGCCGGGTTTGGGCAAGGCGCTCGCGCTCGACACCCCTCTGCCGACCCCTGACGGCTGGACCACGATGGGTGAGGTCAAGGCGGGCGATCAACTACTGGCGGCGGACGGCTCCCCGACCACTGTCACACGCGCCTTCGACGTGATGCACGACCGTCCCTGCTATGAGGTGGAGTTCTCCGACGGCACCGTCATCGTGGCGGACGCGGAGCACCTGTGGAAGACGACCACCCGAGCGAGCCGTCGCCAGAGCCCGGCGCGGCGGACGCGGCACTGGCCCGAATCGTCGCTGACCAACCTGCGTGCGGCCCGCGAGACGCTCGGCGCCGCGGGAAATCAGCCGATCACCCTTTTCGACACGCTCGAGCAGGTCGGGCCGGAGTTCCGGCACGTCCTGCACACCGTCGCGCGTCAGGTCGGGTCGACCGGCCGGATCAGCCGCCCGATCGTCCGCAACGGCAAGACGAGGAACTGGACTGCGCCCGCCTACCCGGCCGGTCCGCTGGTGACAGCGCTTCTCGAACGGGCTGAGCGGGAGGTCAACGCAGGCAGCCGGGTCGACCATGATGGCGTCGTCACCACTGCCGAGATCGCGGCCACGCTGCGTACTGACACCGCCGACCGACGGCTCAACCATGCCGTACAGAACTGCGCCCCCCTCCAACTCCCGGAACGCGATCTGCTGGTTCCGCCCTACACGTTGGGGGCATGGCTCGGGGACGGGCACACCGGCGCCAGCCGCTTCACCACCGCAGATCCGGACATGCTCACGCACGTCGAGGCGGACGGCTTCGCCGTGCGGCCCAGCGGGCCGATGGTCTACACCGTTCTGCTGCAGCCCACGCCGGTTGCTCAGGCGGACGGCGTCTGCGCGGACTGCGGCGTTTCCACCAGAGCGTTGGTGGAGAATCCGGCGACCAGGAAGTGTGCGGACTGCCGGCATCGCAACGGTTCCTTCCTCGGGCTGCTGCGTCAGATCGGGGTAGCGGCCGACAAACACATCCCTGATGCCTACCTACGCGCCTCCGAGGCGCAGCGCCGGGCGCTGCTGGCTGGCCTGATGGACACCGACGGCACCGTCGCCCCCACCGGTAACCTGCAGTACACGTCGACCTCGAAGCGACTGGCGGAGGACGTACGCGAACTCATCGTCAGCCTCGGCTACCGCTGCACGGTCAACACCAAGCAGGTGCGCGGCCGCACAAACGAGTCGTCGATCGCGTACACGTTGAACTTCTCCACCCCCGACGTCGTCTTCCGGCTCAAGCGCAAGCAGGACGCGCACGTCGAACGTCGCCGGAGCACCTCCGACGTCCGGACGACCTCGCGGTACATCGTTGACGTACGTCAGGTGCCGAGTGTGCCGGTCCGGTGCGTCACGGTCGACAACCCCGAGCATCTCTACCTGGCCAGCCGGGCGATGATTCCCACCCACAACAGCACGGCAAGTATGGACTTTGCCCGAAATGCTGCTATTCGTGCTAACCAGGCCGCCGCCATCTTCTCGCTCGAAATGAGCAAGGTCGAGATCGTCATGCGACTGCTCTCGGCCGAGGCGCGAGTGCCGCTGCACGTGCTGCGCAGCGGGCAGCTCTCCGACGACGACTGGACCAAGCTGGCCCGGTGCATGGGTGAGATCAGTGAGGCGCCGCTGTTCGTCGACGACACCCCGAGCATGAACCTCATGGAGATTCGGGCGAAGGCTCGCCGGCTCAAGCAGCGACACGACCTCAAGATGATCGTCGTCGACTATCTCCAGCTGATGACCTCGCCGAAGCGCACCGAGAGCCGGCAGCAGGAGGTCGCGGACCTTTCCCGTGGCCTGAAGCTGCTCGCCAAGGAGGTCGAGTGCCCGGTCATCGCGGTGAGTCAGCTGAACCGTGGCCCCGAGCAGCGCACCGACAAGCGCCCCCAGCTGTCCGATCTGCGGGAATCTGGGTGTCTCACGGCTGATACCCGGCTGATACGGGCGGACGACAACAGCGAAATCACGCTCGGTGAGCTGCTCGCCAACAGCGCGAAGGACATCCCGGTCTGGGCACTGGATGAGGGCCTTCGCTACACCCCGCGCACCATGACCCACGTCTTTCCTAGTGGCACCCGCGAGGTCTTCCGTTTGACCCTCGCTTCGGGCAAGCGAATTGACGCCACAGCCAACCACCCGTTCCTAGCATTCACCGGATGGGTGCCCCTGGGCGAACTCTCGCCGGGAGACCGCATCGCTACGCCGCGACACCTGCCACCTCCCATGGCCGTCCGGCCGTGGGACGAGGCCGAGGTCGTCATGTTGGCGCATCTCCTCGGCGATGGTTCCTTCGTGCGCCGGCAGCCGATCCGTTACGCGAGTTGCGATGAGCTGAACCTCCAGGCGGTGACGGACGCGGCGAAGCATTTCGGGATCAGCGCCGTGCGTGACGACTACCCGGCGGCCAGAGTGACCACGCTTCGCCTGCCCGCTCCTTACCGACTGGCGCGTGGTCGACGTAACCCGATCGCGGAGTGGCTGGACAGCTTGGGGCTCTTCGGCCTCAGATCACACGAGAAATTCCTCCCCCCGCCTCTCTTCAGCCTACCGAAGGAGCAGATCACTACATTCCTGCGCCACCTCTGGTCGACGGACGGGTCGGCGACCGTCAACAAGTCAGGTCGCGGCGGACGCGTCTACTTCGCGTCCACGAGCCGACGAATGCTTGAGGACATCTCTCGACTGCTCCTGAGGTACGGCATCACAGCCCGGCTGAAGGACGTTCCAGTAGCGGGTCATCGTCCGCAGTACACACTCGACATCTCCGGGCGCGACGACCAGTTGAGGTTCCTGCGCGAGATTGGCGTCCACGGGCAACGGTCGGAGGGTTGTGCCGCTCTCCTTGCCTCGTTGGAGGCGATGGACAGCAACACAAACGTCGACACGGTGCCGCGCGAGGTGTGGGCCAGGGTCAAGGGGATCCTGGTCGAGCAGGGGATGTCCCACCGCGAGTTTGCGAAGGCCATCGGTACCCAGTTCTGCGGCAGCACCCTCTGGAAGCGTGCCCCCAGCCGCTCCCGGCTGGCGGCCATTGCTGGCGTTCTCGACGCGGCGGACCTGGACCTACACGCCACCAACGACATCTTCTGGGACTCGATCGTGTCCATCGAGTCGATCGGTGAGCAGGAGGTGTTCGACGCGACCGTGCTTGAGAAGCACAACTTCATCGCCAACGGCATCGCCACCCACAACTCGATCGAGCAGGATGCCGATGTTGTCATCCTGCTGCACCGCGACGACTACTACGACAAGGAGTCGCCGCGGGCGGGAGAGGCGGATTTTATTGTTGCCAAGCATCGGAATGGGCCGACCGACACGGTGACGGTCGCGGCCCAGCTGCACCTGTCCCGCTTTGTCGACATGGCCATCGGCTGAGGCGTACCGGATCGGTCAGCCGAGCAGGGGGAACCAGCCCGCCGCCTCACCCAACTCCAGTCGGTCCCGGTCGGTGAGCGGGATCCTGCCGGTGGCCTTCAGGAGAAACTCGTTGTCGTCCCATCCGGCGGGGCGGACCGCGTCGTCGCTCAACAGGCCGTCCATCGTGGAGACGGCGACCCGTACCGCCAGTGGGCCGGGTGGCGGCGCTTCCGGCAGCTCCGGCGTCAGATCCAGGTGGTGCACCACGGCCTCGGTGGTCAGGGTGGCCAGGAGATCCGGTACGCGGAGCACGTGCCCCTGCGTGGTGACGTACCCCTCGGGGTCCGCCGACGCGGCGGCGCGGACCGCCGCCGGCGCGGTCTCCTTCCAGAGGCGGACGATGCCGATCGGCAGGTCGAAGGCGGACGCCGACCGGCGCACCCACCAGGCGTGCCGGGCGGCCTGGTCATCGCCGCCCGGGAAGCCGCGCCAGTAGGACACGTCGTCCACGTCGGCGGGACCGTCGACGGGGCTGGCCAGGGCCACGAGGGCCCGCTGGGCGTCGCCGAGCACGTGCAGCAGCAGGTCCGCGACGAGCCAGCCCTGGCAGCGGGTCGCTCGTTGCAGGTGCGCGTCGTCCAGGCCGTCGACCACCGCCGTGATGCCGTCGTACGCCTGGGCGAGAGCCTCGTCCGGCCGGATCTCGGTCATGCGATGCAGCCTCGCAGAACGCACCCCGGCCGCCAACCTACGGGCCACGGGTGACGTGCCTCTGAGTCACAGCCGTGACCCAGAGGCCCGTCACCTGGGATGACGGTCGGGCTCAGCCGAACATCTCGTCGAGGAAGCCCTTGCGCTTCTTGTGCCGGTAGTGCCCGTGGTAGCCCTGGTGCTGCTGACCGTAGGCAGGCGCCGGCGGGTAGCCGTGAACGGGCGGCGGGGGCGGCGGCGGGGGAACCGCGCCGTAGCCGGGCTGGTGCTGCGCCGGGGCGTGCGGCGGCGGGTAGCCGCCCGGCTGCTGAACGGGCTGCGGCGGCGGGCCGCCGGCCTGCTGGCGGCTCCAGTTGGCCTCTGCCTCGAACAGCTTCTCCAACTCGCCGCGGTCGAGGAAGATGCCCCGGCACTCCCCGCACTGGTCGATGACGACACCGCTGCGCTCGTATTGACGCATTTCGCCGTGACACTTGGGACAGGTGAGGCTATTCATCACCCGACGGTACCTGGTCGAGCTAAGCGGTTGCTGTGAGCGCGTCGGTGACCTCGTCGTCGGAGACCTCGTGGAAGTCGTCGTAGTAGACGCTCACCGCGCCGAAATCCGAAGGGCGCTGCGCGCAGACGACCTGGTCGGCCTCGGCGGCCAGAAGCTCGTACGCCTCCTGCGCGCCGACCGGCACGGCCACCACCACCCGGCGGGCGCCGAGCCGGCGGACGACCTCGACTGCCGCGCGGGCGGTCGCGCCGGTGGCCAGACCGTCGTCGACGATCACGGCGACGCGGCCGGTGAGGTCCAGCGGTGGACGACCGCCCCGGTAGAGCCGCTCGCGGCGCTCCAACTCGACCTGTTCGCGGCGGCTGACCTCGGCGATGTCGTCGCTGCTGAGGCGGCTGGCCATCGCGTCGTTGAGCACCTGCACCCCGCCCGGGCCGAGCGCCCCGAAGGCGACCTCCCGGGCCCAGGGCATGCCGAGCTTGCGGACGACCAGCACGTCGAGGGGGGCGCCGAGCCGTTCGGCGACGACGCGGGCCACCGGTACGCCGCCGCGGACGAGGCCGAGGACTACCGTGTCCGGTTCGCCGACGAGGGCGGTGAGCCGCTCGGCGAGCACCCGGCCCGCCTCGGCGCGGTCGCGGTAGGTGGTCATGTCTTCAGGTGTACGCCGTGTGGCGGCGTTTCGCCCGCCGGTTAGACCGATGTGGCCCGACCGGGCACGGGATCGGGCGCCGGGGTGGTCGGTGCGGTGTCGGGGCTGCGCAGGGCGGGAGCCCAGGTGAGCAGGGCCAGCGGGTACAGCAGGTACCCGAATCGGGTGGACGGCATCAGAGCGATTGCGGCGAGGAGTCCGTACCCGCAGATCAGCGCGGTGGCGGCGGCCGTGTCCGGCGGGCGGCGCGCGAGTCGGACGGCGATGGCCACGCCGGCCGCGACCAGCAGGGCGGCGGCGATCAGCCGGCCACCGGGGAGCGTGGCGGCGATCAGCTGACCGGGGAACGGAGACTGCGCCGGGCTGGTGACCAGGCCGTGCCCGAGCGGGAAGCGCAGCACGTTCTCGGTCAGCGCGTCGCGGTCGACCAGCAGGGCGGGGAGCAGGGCGGCGACGGGCAACCCGATCGCGCCGGCCGCGACGCGGGCTCCGGCTCGCCTGGTCAGACCCCAGACGATCAGGACCAGGGCGATCGGCCAGGCGAACAGCTTCAGCGCGCCCGCCAGTCCGACCGCGAGGCCGGCCCGGCCGGGCCGACCGGCGGCGGCGAGGGCGAGGGCCAGCAGGCAGAGCGCGAGTACGGGCATGTCGTCGCCGCCGGTGGCGAGGGTGAGCGCGCAGATCGGCAGGACGGTGGCGGCCTGCACGCCCCGCAGCAGCGCGGCGTCGGACGGGTGCGCCCCGACGAGAGGACCGCCGGCGGTGCCGCGTGCGGCGCGCAGGGCGGCCACGGCCAGGGCGAGCGCCAGCGCCGTGCCCACCGCGAACCACACCCGGGCGTCGGTCCACCAGGTGTCGGCGAGTGCCCGGGGCAGGCCGAACAGCGCCATGCCCGGTTGGTACGGCGTGTATCCGAGCAGTTGTTCACCGGCCGGCAGGGCGGCGATCGCGTCTCGGCCGAGGTACGGCGTGCCGTGCTCCAGCAGGCGGGTGCCGGCCTGCTCGACGACCAGCACCTCCTCCTGCGCGCGGTCGGCGCGTCCGGTGGCCCGCTCGACGCTCTGCCAGAGCGCGGGTAGCAGCGCGGTGCTCGCCCACACGAGACCGGTCACCGCCCAGCGGGTCGGCAGGCCGGCCAGTCGGGTCGCCGGGTCGCGTCGACGCAGGAGGAGTTGAACGATCACCGCGAGCGTCGCGACCAGGTAGCCGACGGCGGCGACCGCACCCCAGGCGCGGTGCGGCAGCAGGGTCGACGTGAGCGCGGTGATCGCCGCGAAGACCCCCGACACGGCGTAGAGCACCAGGTCGAGGGCGAGCCCGCCGGCGGCGGTGTCGAACGTCCGCCAGCGGTTGCGGCTGGCGGTCGGGGCGTCGGCGATCACGAGCGCCAGTCTGGCAGACCTCGCTGCTCACCCGGTTGCCCGCGGGGTTCCGGCCGGCGCCGGTCACACCGGCGGCGGCATGTCGTGCTCGTGCCCCGCTCAGGCGGGCAGGTGCGGAAGGCGGTCGGGGCGGGAACGCCCGCCCTGACGGCGGGTCTGGCTCAGCCGGATCACCGCGCCGGTGTCGTGCAGCGGTGGCGCCAGAGTGCCGGGTTGGCCGCCCGACCCGCGCTGCAACGCGGCGAGCAGGGTGCCGGCGGGCATCGGCCGGGCGAACAGGTGGCCCTGGCCGGCCACGCAGCCCAACTCCCAGAGGGCACGTCGCTGCGGCTCGCTCTCCACGCCCTCGGCCACCACCGCCAGGTCGAGGCTGCGGCCCAGGTCGAGGGTGGAGCGGATGACTGCCGCGGCCTCGGCCGAGCTCTCCATGGTCGTCACGAAGCTGCGATCGATCTTCAGCTCGTGCACCGGGATCCGGGAGAGCAGGGAGAGTGAGGAGTAGCCGGTGCCGAAGTCGTCAAGCGCCAACCGCACGCCCTCGTCGCGTAGCCGGCTGAGCACCCGGTCGACCACGTCGAGCTGGCTGAGTGTCAACGTCTCGGTCAGCTCCAGCACCAGCCGGTCCGGCGGAAGGTCGTGGGCACGCAGTCGGGCCAGCACCGAGCCGGGGAAGCGTGCGTCGAGCAGGCTGCGCGGCGACACGTTGACCGCGACCGGTACGTCGAAGCCGGCGTCGCGCCAGTTGGCCGCGGCGATCAGTGCCTGGTCGAGGATCGCCTCGGCGAAGGCCGGCAGCATTCCCGAACGCTCCACCGCCTCCAGGAAGCGCAGCGGATCGATCAGCCCGTGGGTGGGGTGGTGCCAGCGGGCCAGTGCCTCCGCGCTGGTCACCTCGCCGGTGCCGAGGTCCACGATCGGCTGGAAGTTGACGATGAACTCGTGGTCGGCGACGGCCCGGGGCAGGTCGCCGCCGAGGGTGAGGCGGTTCAGGTCTGCGGTGTCCCGGGTCGGGGCGTACGTGGAGATCCGCTGGCCGGCTCGTTTCGCCTGGTACATCGCGACGTCCGCGCGGCGCAGCAGCTCGGCCATGCCGCCACTGGCCGGGGCGACGGAGATCCCGCCGCTGGCCTCGACGCTGATGCGCATGCCGTCCAGCTCGAACGGCTCGTGCAGGGCGGCGAGCAGCGTCTCGGCCCGGTGCGCGGCCACCGCGGGGGCCGGTAGCCCACGCAGGAGTACGGCGAACTCGTCCCCGCCGAGGCGTGCCACCAGATCGCTGGAGGCGGCGGCGCGTCGCAGCCGGTCGGCGACCTGGACCAGCACCTGGTCGCCGGCGGCGTGGCCGAGGGTGTCGTTGACCTCCTTGAAGTGGTTGAGGTCGATCAACACCAGTGCGGTCACCCCGTCCGCGTGCCGGGCACTCAGATGCTCGGTGCCCTGGTCGAGCAGGTGCCGTCGGTTGGCGAGGTCGGTGAGCGCGTCGTGGGTGGCGGCGTACGCGTGCTCGTCGGCGACACGGGCCAGCTCGGCGTACGCCTGGGCGTTGCGGACCGCCGTGCACAGCGCCGAGGCGAAGGTGCGCAGCGTGTACTGCTCCCGCTCGGAGAGCTGCACCGGCCCACGGAAGCGCAGGCGCAGGATGCCGACGTCGACGGAGCGGTCGTGGCCCTCCAGCGGGGTGGGCACGACGGTGCCGTCCACGTCGGTGGGCGTGCCGGTCGGCCCGTCGAAGGCGATGCCGCCGGTGCCGCCCCGAACGGTGCGACCGCCGTCGCGCAGCTCGATCTCGACCTCGTCGGCGGAGAACAACTCGGCGGCCTGGGTGACGGCGGTGGTGAGCACGTCGTCCAGGTCGACCACGTTGAGCGCGTCGGTGGTGCGGGCGAGCCGCTGCCACGCCTGCTGCTCGGTGCGGCCTCGGATGCGCGCGGAGTAGGCCAGGTGCAGGCTCAACATCAGTGGGGGGACGGCAAGCAGTAGTCGGGGGTCTTCGCGAAGGATGAGTAGCGTGCAGACAGCCACGATGAACCGCACGCCGAAGCCGGCGATCCGCAGGTCGAGGTTGTTCAAGAACTGACGGGAGACAGGTGTCCCGGTGGCCAGCGCGATCACCGGGATTGCGAGCAGGTCGTCGAGGAGTGCCGCTACCAGGTAGATCGCACCGAGGAGGGTGGCCAGATCGACCACGCTGGCCGAGGGCCACTGCCAGTCAACGGCCAGTGCGGCGACACTCGCCCCGCCGGCCACCAAAACGTTCTTGCTGACTCCGAAGGCCGCCTTGATCATCGGCAGCTTCATGATGGCTGACGCCACACCGACGCCGGCCCCCGTTGCCAGCACCACCCAGGAGGGTGGCGCTACGGCGAGTCCTATGACGACCGCCGTCTCGACCCAGGTGATGGCATGTGTGGTCGAGCGGATTCGGATGGGTGCCATGACGATCGTGCCAAGCGCAGTCATGAAGATCAGCGCCACGATCGTCGCCCCGTCGCCTACCGAGGCGGGTGGACGGGTCAACACGTCGGTGCCAGCGAGGCCTGTGGGAACGATTGCCATTGCGACGACGAGACCAACGAGCAGCGAAAGCCGTCGATCCGTCCTGGGATTCTGCGGTGACACCCGGCTCATGAAGCTCCTGTCGTCGCCGACAGTTACGTGTTGACGACGGGAGCTTACCGCGTGGTGCCACCTCGCTGTCACATCCAGTCGCTGCCGCGCATTGCATGCTCCCTCCACTCGTCCGGCCGTTTCCGTATTCCGGATCCGTTCTTGTGATGGGAGCCTAAGAGGAGTTAGGCAGTTTTAGTAGCGATAAATGTCGGTATACGCAACATTAGCCAAGCCGGCGGCCTTTGTGACGGTCTGTCCATGCCACCTGAGCGGAGCGCGGTCGTGCTGCACTGGTGATCCGCAGCTTGCGCGCGCGCTGCTGAGAGGCTATCGGCATTGCTCCGTCCCCCCACAGTCTGGCGACGGTGCGCGTCCAGCCTCATCCGTCAGTTTGGGCTCCGATCAATCCGGTTGGACAGAATCTGCGCTCCGTCGTCTGGTCGGTGTGGATTTGAGGTGTCTCGTTGGAGGATTGGCCTGCATTCTGACCACCGTTAACCTTCCCCAGTGTGATCAGCTAGACACCGATAGACGCGAATTCGGAGGGCCGGTGGAGATCAACCTGCTGGGTGGCCTGGAGGTGCTGCTTGCCGACCACAAGTTGCACCTGGGCACGCCCAAACAACGGGTAATCTTCGCGATGCTCGCGGTCCAGCCAGGCCAGTTGGTGACGTTGGCCAGCCTCATAGACGAGCTGTGGGCCGATCGTCCTCCGTGTTCCGCTGTGGCGAATGTGCGGACCTATGCGGCCAATCTTCGCCGGGAGTTCGAGACGTTAGCGCTCGCGGACGCGACTCTCGTGCGGCAGGGCGACGGCTATCGACTCGCCTTGCGGCCGGATGTGATCGACGTCTTCCGCTTCCAGGACGAGCTTTGCGCTGGCCGGGACGCTCTGGGCGCTGGCGACCTCTCGCGTGCGTCGGAACTGTTGGGCCGCGCACTGGCGCGGTGGCAGGGTCCCATGCTCGCCGGCGTCCCGCTTGGGCCCGTCCTGACGGCTCGAACCGTCGCTGCGGAGGAGGAGCGTCTTCTGGCCGTGGAACTCCTCGCCGAGGTTCATCTGCGATCCGGGCGGGATGACCTCGCGATTCCGTCACTGCGGGCGGTGACTGCACTTCATCCGCTCCGAGAGCCGACATACCTCCTTCTCATGCGGGCCCTGCACGAGCGCGGTGACAACGCGGAGGCGCTTGTCGCGTATGACGAGATTCGCAGGCATCTGATGACGGAGTTGGGAGTGAGCCCGGGGGCCAGCCTGGAAAAGTTGCGGCGCAGGATCCTCGCCGAGGCGCCGAGCCCGGTACCCGACGTCCCCGGCCCGAGCAAAGGCGCGGTTGGGCGCCGCGCTGTGTCCGCACCGGCACCGGCGGGTGACTCGACGACGAAGCAGTTGCCCCCAGTGGTGGATCATTTGCCTCGTTCGGTCACCGACTTCGTTGGTCGGGACGCCGTCGTGGCCAGGCTGTTGGCGGAGACACGGCGTGTCGAGGAGCGCGTCCCGGCCGTGCACGTCATCGACGGAATGGCCGGCAGCGGCAAGACAACACTCGCCGTGCACCTGGCCCGCCGGCTGAGCGACCGGTACCCGGATGCCCGTCTGTACGTCGACCTGCGGGGGCATGGCGAGAAAGACCTGGTTGGACCGGCGTCGGCTCTTGTCGTCCTCCTCCGCCAGCTTGGGGTGCCGCCCGAGCGGGTGCCGGTTGACCTCGACGACAGGACGGAACTCTGGCGACGCGAGCTGGCCCGCCGAAGGTCGGTGATCATTCTGGACAACGCCGCCAGCAGCGACCAGATCCTGCCCCTTCTGCCGATCGAGCCCACCGCCGTCGTGCTGGTGACGTCTCGACGCCGACTCACCCACCCGGACCTCGGCGCGTCGCAGTCCCTGCCGGTCATGTCGTCTCGGGAGGGCGTCGACCTGTTGGCCTTGAGTGTGGGGCGGGAGCGGGTCGACGCCGAGCCGGAAGCAGCGGTCGAGGTGGTCCGACGGTGCGGCCATCTTCCTCTGGCGATTCGGCTGGCTGGCGCCCGGCTGGCGCACCGACGTGGTTGGCGGTTGGCGGATCTCGCGGCACAGATGGCCGGCGCGGCGTCGGTTCTCCTCCATCTGGCCGGGGAGAACAGCACAGTCACCGGCGCGTTCGCCGCCTCCTACGAACCTCTCCCCGAGTCGACCAAGCGGGTCTTCCGCTTTCTGGGTCTGTACCCCGGTAGCCGGTTCAGCCCAACGGCGGTCGCGGCACTGACCGGGCTGACGGTGGCGGAAGCCCACGCGGCTCTCGACGACCTCACCGACAGGCACCTGGTGGAGGATCTGAACTCCCGGCAGTACGGATTGCACGACCTGATGCGTCAATACTCCGTCGAGCTGTGCCTGTACGTCGATTCGGCGCGGGACCGCCGGTCGGCCCTGGCCCAACTGCTCGACTTCACCCTGGCGGCGGCTCTGCGGATTGCTGAGATCATCGAGCCCGTCGTCATCGGAAGCCAGGTCAGTCACCTTCCATTCGGCAGGCCTGAACTGCTGGAGGCTCTTGGCGAGCCGAGCGTCGAGTGGTTGGAGGCCGAGCGGGCGGACCTCGTGACGATGGTGGCGTCGGCGCATGAGTCGGGCTTCTACGAGCACGCCTGGCGGCTGGCTCGCGCCCTGTGGCGGTTCTGCTACATCCGCGGATACTTCGAGGACATCATCACGACCCACCAGCAGGGGCTGGCAGCGGCAGAGGCGACGGGCAACGTCGAGTCGACGGCGCTGATGCAGAACTACCTGGCCTCCGCCTACGTCCGGACCGGCGACAACCGGGAAGCCCTGAAACACCTGACCCGCGCGGTCGAGCTTTCCAAGGAATCCCGGGACGTGCTGAACACGGCTCGCTACCAGGCCAATCTCGCCCCGGTCCACTACTGGAGCGGCAATCTGAGCGAGGCAGTGGCACTCGGTATGGAACAGCTGCGTGACTACCGGGGCTACGGCAACGCAGGAGCTCCGAACGCGTTACCGAATGTCGGCATAGCCCTCACGTCACTGGGTCGTTACGAAGAGGCGTTATGGATACACCGGCGTCACCTGGCCTGGGCCCGAACCAACTCGAGCGAGTTCCACGTCCTCAACGCTCTCAGCCATATCGGAGCGGTACGCACCCGGATGGGAGACCTCCATCAGGCGATCAGGATCCTCAGGGCCTCGCTGGCGCTTCGCGACCGCACCGGCCACCGATACGGCGAGGCAGAGGTACGCCTCGACCTCGGCATCGCCTACCGCGGTCTTGGTCGTTTGGCGGAGGCCCAGCAGGAGCATGAGATGGGGCGGGCCCTCGCGGTCGGTTCGGGCGAGCGGCACATCGAGGCCGCGGCGTTGAACGAGTTGGGCCGGACGCTGCGGGCACGCGGGCTTGACCGCGAGGCGGCCGAGATGCATCGCGAGGCCCTGCGGTTGGCGACGCGGATCGCCCACCCGCACGAGCAGGGGCGTGCGTTGGCGGGCCTCGCGGAGCATTTCAGTGCCGTCGACCCGACCGAGGCCCGGCGGCACTGGGAGCGGGCGTTGGCGATCTTCCGCCGGATGGGCGTACCGGAGCGCCTCGATGTCGAGCGCCGCCTCGCCGAACTGGGTTCAGCCCTCGTCGACGTGGGGCGTTGACCTGGGCGAACGTCGCTTATCGATTTCTTATCGCCGGGCCCGGTAGCTTTTCGAGCGTATCGACGAACGGGGGAGGTTCTGCCCGTGGGCAGAACCGGGTCGTCGACACGCGCCCGCCGTCAGGTCCCCCCAGCGACCTCGGCGGCGGGTCCAGCGAGGCAGGGGCGCGGTCCGGTTGAGCGCTGTCGCACCCGGCGGGTGCCGGGCCGCCGCCCCTTCCGAGCGCCGATGCGTCGTACCGCACCGATAGGCTCACGGCCGTGACCGAACCCGCGCAGCTCAGCCACGTCGACCGTGCCGGCGCGGCCCGCATGGTCGATGTCTCCGCCAAGCCGGTGACGGGCCGGGTGGCCGTCGCGGCGGGCCGTCTGCGCACCACGCCCGAGGTTGTCGACCTGCTGCACCGCGACGGGTTGCCCAAGGGTGACGCGCTGGCGGTCGGTCGGCTCGCCGGCATCATGGGGGCCAAGCGCACTCCGGATCTGATCCCGCTCTGCCACCCGATCGCCCTGCACGGTGTCACAGTCGACCTGCGGTTGACCGCGGACACGGTGGAGATCACCGCCACCGCCCGCACGGCGGACCGGACGGGCGTCGAGATGGAGGCGCTCACCGCTGTCGCGGTCGCCGGCCTGGCCCTGATCGACATGGTCAAGGCAGTTGATCCGGCGGCGTCGGTCGAGGCGGTCCGGGTGCTGCGCAAGGAGGGCGGCAAGACCGGCGAGTGGATCCGGCCGGAGGACCGGCCGTGATCCGGGCCCGGGTGATCGTCGCGTCCAACCGGGCCGCCGCCGGTGTCTACGCCGACACCAGCGGCCCGCTGCTCGTCTCGGGTCTGCGCGAGTTGGGCTGTCAGGTCGACGAGCCGGTCGTGGTGCCCGACGGCGAACCGGTCGGCGCCGCCCTGCGGGCCGCCCTCAACGACGGCGTCGACGTGGTGCTGACCAGCGGCGGCACCGGGATCACCCCGTCCGACCGGACGCCGGACGTGACCCGCGCTCTGCTGGACTACGAGATCCCCGGCATCGCCGAGGCGATCCGGTCGCACAGTCGCGAGCGGGTGCCCACCTCGGCCCTGTCCCGGGGCCTGGCCGGGGTGGCCGGCCGGATGCTGGTGGTCAACCTGCCCGGCTCGACCGGCGGCGCCCGGGACGGGTTGGCAGTGCTCGGGCCGATCCTCGGCCACGCCGTCGACCAACTTCGCGGCGGCGACCACTGATCGGTCCGCCGGCGCCCACCGCCCGTCCGCGCCCAGGCCCGACGGACGTCGGTCCGCCCCGATAGGCTCGGTCGATGAGCACGAAAGCCGCACCAACCGCGGACCGGGTCGTCGCGCCCCCACCGGCAGGGTGGGAGGAGGCGCGGTCCCGGGTGTACGCGGTCGGTCTGGCCGCCGCGCTGCCCGCCGTCGCCCGACCGCTGGTCGACACCGACGGGCTGACCCTGGCCGAGCCGTTGACCACCCGCACCGACCTGCCCGCGTTCCCCACCTCCAGCGTGGACGGCTGGGCGGTGCGCGGCGGCGGGCCGTGGCGCGTCGTCGGGCGTGTGCTGGCCGGCAACACCCCCGCGCCACTCACCGAGGACGGCACGACAGTCGAGATCGCGACCGGGGCCATGGTCCCCGAGGGCGCCTCCGCCGTGCTGCGCATCGAGGAGTCCACCGTCACGGACGGCCTGGTCAGCGGCACGCCCCGGCCAACGCCGGAGTGGCGGCAGCCGGGCGAGGAGGCGTACGCCGATGAGGAGCTTCTGCCGGTCGGCACGCCTGTCGACCCGGCGGTGATCGGCCTGGCCGCCTCCTGCGGGCACGACACGCTGCGGGTCCGGCGGGCGCCGCGTGCCGCGCTGCTGGTCTTCGGTGACGAGTTGCTCACGGCCGGACCGCCTGGTGCGGGCCGGGTGCGCGACGCGCTGGGCCCGGCGGTGCCCGCGTGGCTACGTCGCTACGGCTGCCACGTCCGCCCCTCGGACATGGTGGGCCCGGTGGCCGACACGCTGCCCGCGCACGTGGCGGCGGTGCGCGCGGCGCTGACCAACGCCGACCTGGTCTGCACCACAGGTGGCACGATGCACGGCCCGGTCGACCACCTGCATCCGACCCTGGAGGCGCTGGGCGCCGACTACGTGGTCAACACGGTGGCGGTCCGGCCCGGTTTCCCGATGCTGCTGGCCCGGCTGGCCGATCACGACGGACGGGTCCGGTTCGTCGCCGGCCTGCCGGGCAACCCGCAGTCCGCAATCGTCGCGCTGGTGTCCCTGGTCGCGCCGCTGCTCGCCGGGCTCCAGGGTCGTTCGATGCCGGTGTTGCCCCACGCCACACTGGCCGAGGCGGTGCCCGGGCGCGGCGACCACACCCATCTGGCGCTGGTCCGCCTGGACCGGGCGGCCGGCACCGCGCACCCGGTGCGGCACGTCGGGTCGGCGATGCTGCGCGGTCTCGCGGGCGCTGACGGGTTCGCCGTCATCCGACCGGGCACCAACGGTGCGCAGGGCGATCGGGTGCCGATCGTGCCGTTGCCACTGCTGCCCGGGGAGCGGGCGTCGTGACCGCGCCGGCGATCACCGTCGTCGAGGTCACCGACCAGCCCCTCGACCTCGCCGCGCACGAGGCGGCGGTCGCCGAGCGCCGGGCCGGCGCGGTCGTCTCGTTCCAGGGCGTCGTCCGCGACCACGACCACGGGCGTCCGGTGGTGAGCCTGGAGTACGAGGGGCACCCGAGCGCCGCGCAGGTGCTGCGCGAGGTGGCCGCCGAGATCGCCGCCGACTCCGACGTCTACGCGGTGGCCGTCTCGCACCGCGTCGGGCCGCTGGCCATCGGTGACGTGGCGCTGGTCGCCGCGGTGAGCACCGCGCACCGCGCCGCGGCCTTCGCGGCCTGCGCCCGGCTCGTCGACGAGGCCAAGGCCCGGCTGCCGATCTGGAAACGGCAGGTCTTCGCCGACGGCACCGAGGAATGGGTCAACTGCCCCTGACCGCTCAGCGGCGGCCGTTGACCGCCACGGCTCGGCCGAGCCGTTCGCCGTAGAACGCCGGCTCGGCGCCGGGCCGCCAGGGCAGCGCCGCGACCAGCACGATCAGCGCGAGGGCCAGCGAGTTCTCCATCAGCGCCCCGAACAAGCCGTCCTGGTAGTGCGACACCTCCGGCAGTTGGTGCTCGTACGGCCAGATGGGGGAGATCAGGAAGAGCAGGTAGAGGCCGAGGGCGGCGACACCGTGCCGGAACCCGGTAAGCGTCGGATACCAGATCGGCGGGCGAAGACCGTTGAGCCCGCTCAGGCCACCGAACGCCGCGCCCTGACCGGTACGCTGCCCCAGACCCCTGCTCGCCTCCCGTCGACGGATGGCGGCGTCGGCCAGCACGATGATCGCCGGGATCACCCAGACGAGGTGGTGCGTCCAGGAGATCGGGCTGATCACGTTGGCGGTCAGGCCGACCAGCGTGAACGCGGTCAGCTCGTCACCGTCGGCGCGGGAGCTGGCGGCCCGGGACAGACCCACCGCCAGGATCAGCACCGAGAAGGCGAGCCAGAGCAGCCCGGGGGTCTCGATCGAGTCGTACAGCCGGGCCAGCAGGCCGGCGAGCGACTGGTTCGGCGTCATGTCGGCGGCGCCGACCCGTTCGGTCTGCCAGAGCACGCTGCCGAAGTACGTCCGCGACTCGTCGCCGACGATCGCGAAGGTCCCGATCGTCACGCCGATAGTGGTGCCGATCGCGGTGGCCGCCACCCGCCACTGGCGGGTGATCAGCAGGTAGGCGATGAACAGCGCGGGGGTGAGCTTCACCGCCGTGGCCAGGCCGATGCCGGCGCCCGCCCAGGCGCCACCGTAGAGGAAGCGCAGCAGCGGGCCGTCGGTCGCGGCGTAGTGGGTGCCTCGGCGCGAGCGCCACCGCAGCCCGATCAGATCCGCCATGATCAGTGCGAACAGCAGGAGGTTGACCTGGCCGTAGCCGAGCGTCTCCCGGCTGGGCTCGATGGCGAGCGCGAGCGGCACCGCCAGCGCCACGGTGAACCACAGTGGCCAGGCCAGCCGGTCCACGATGGGGCGTAGCAGGCCGGCCAGCACCAGCGTCAGCGCCGCGATGCTGGCGAGGGCGTTGACCATCCCCGCCGCGTCGATCGGCAGCTGCGCCATGGGCAGCATGACGAGCCCGGCGAACGGTGGGTAGGTGAAGCCGAGCGTGGTGCCGGGCGCGATGAACTCGTAGAGCTCATGACCGCTCGCCCACCACACCACCGCACCGTGGTAGATCTTCATGTCGAAGAAGTTGTACGGTCGCCCGAACTCACCGATGGCGAGCCATGCGGCATAGGCGACGGCGGCCACGATGGCGCCCCGTACGACGTTCCTGCGATCGATCCCCCGCGTCATGCGTTGAACTGGGGCGAGGCGGTCCGCCCGTCTACCGACAGTCGTCGGCATGGCGTGGCCACCCCCGTACCAAGGTCGTCCTACCCGTCCAGGTCCTGCACGGAGCCTAGAACGGCGCCTCACGTCAGTGCCTCCCGCGTTATGCGACCGTGTCCGATCCCACACATGTTTTTGACATTTCCACCGCGTTAACGCCTACCGGGTGGTTCAGGTAATTCGTGGCCTTAGCGGGGGGTGGGGGTGACACCGACGCAGATCGAGGCAGGTCAGCCGGGGAGTCGACGCGCGGTGGCCGCGGACCGGACGGCGATCCGGGCCTCGCGGCGGGCGGTGCGGACGGCGCGCTGCATGGAACGTCGAGAGTGGCCGATGCGGTGACCCGTACGCCAGCGGATGCCCGGTTTGCCACCGGTGTCGGCGGCGGCGAGCAGGAGGCCGCCGAAGAGCCCGAGATTCTTCAGGGTGTGTATCTCGTTGTTGTTCTTGGCGATCGGGTCGTCGTTGTTCCAGAACGGGTGCCCGGCGAGGGTCACCGGCACCAGCGTCCCGGCGAGGACCAGCGCGGCGGGCCGGCTGAACCGCCCGGTGGCCAGCATCAGCCCGGCACCGACCTGCACCGCCGCGTTGAGGCGGATCAACGTCTCGGTCTCGGTGGGGAAGTTCGGGTGCGCCTTCTGCAGGAGCGGCGCGACCCGGTCGGTGACCGGCTTGGCGGTCTCCGCGAGCCGGTGGGGGTTGCGGAAGTTGCGGTACCCGCTGACCACGAAGATGCCGCTCAGCATGGCGCGGGCGAGGGAGCGTACGGGCGTCATGGATCAGTCATACCCCGTCGGGGCGTTTGCTACCCCGGCAACCGCCGGATCCGGATCGGTCGGTGTGCACGTACGCCACGCCGATTCGAGCGACCATCGCTGATGGACAGGCCGTCACGGGTAACGTCGCGCGGGTGACGACGCTGCGGCTCCGCCCCGAAGGCCCGGCCGACGCCGGCCCGGTGCGTCGGGTGCTGGCCTCGGCGTTCGCCCGCCCGGAGGTGCAGACGCCGCCGGAGGTGGGGCTGGTCGATGACCTGCGCGGCACCGACGCCTGGCTGCCCGAGCTGGCAATGGTTGCCGAGTACGGCGGCGAGGTGGTCGGATACTCGCTGCTCACCCGGGTGCGGGTGCGACCCGATCGCGGTGCCGTCGCGCCCGCCCTGGCGCTCGGGCCGGTGGCGGTCGCACCGCACCGGCAGCGGGTCGGGCACGGCAGCGCCGTGGTGCAGGCCGCTCTGGACGCCGCCACCGAGCTGAGCGAGCGGGTGGTCGTGGTCCTCGGTGCCCCGGCCTTCTATCGCCGCTTCGGCTTCGGGCCGGCCGCGGAGCTGGGCCTCACCAGCCCGTGGGCCGGGCTCGGGGAGCCCTGGCAGGCGCTGGTGCTGCCGCCGGCCACCAGTGAGGAGGGTCCGCCGCCGCGCGGCGAGGTGGTCTTCCCGGCACCCTGGTCGAGGGTCTGAACGCCTCTGCGGGCGCGGCGGTCAGGTTGGCTGGGTGCGCAGGTACCGGCCGAAGTGCGGAACGGTGAAGGCCACCGTGCCCCGTTCACCGGAGTAGATGAGCCCCTTCTTGATCAGCGCGTCGCGGGCCGGGGACAGGCTGGCCGGTTTCCGGCCGAGAGCGCGGGCGATCTCGGAGGTGGGCACCGCGGCGTCCATGTCGTCGCGGGGCGCGGCACCGGACTCGCCCTCCACCAGGGACAGCGTGGCCATCGCCCGCATGTACTCGCGCTCGGCCGGGGTGGCCCGCTCGAACCGGGAGCCGAAGAAGCCGACCGCCAACTCGGCCTCGGCCTCGGGGGCGGCGACCCGGACGTCGGCGGCGGTGATCGGTGACCGTGGCGCATGATCCCAGGTCGCCTTCCCGTACGCCTGGACGAAGTACGGGTAGCCACCGGACTTCTCGTAGAGCAGGTCGAGCGCCTTCTGCTCGTACTCCACCTCCTCGCGTTCGGCCGGCGCGCAGAGCGCCTGGTCGGCGGCGATCCGATCGAGCCGGTCGATGCGCTGGTAGCGGAAGAGCCGTTCCGAGTACGACTTCGCGGCGCTCAGCACGGCCGGCAGGTGCGGCAGCCCGGCGCCGACGACGATCAGCGGGGCGCCGATCTGGGACAGCTCGTGGCAGGCGGCGCAGAGCGCGGAGACGTCCTCCGGGCCGAGGTCCTGCATCTCGTCGATGAAGAGCGCGACGCCGGTGCCCACGTCACTGGCCACGGCGGCGGCGTCGGTGAACAGCTCGACCAGGTCGATCTCGATGTCGCCGGAGTCGGCCCGGCCACTGGCGGCGGGCACGTCGATGCCGGGTTGCCACCGGTCGCGCAGCTTCGACGGCGCCCCGGCGCGGCCGGTCGGTGTGGACCGCTGGGCGAACGCCCTGAGCACCCCGAGGAAGGCGTCGATCCGGTCCGGAGCGCGGTGCCGGGGGGCGAGTTCGCGGATCGCCATGTGCAACGCGGCGGCGACCGGCCGGCGCAGTGACTGGTCTGGCCGGGCCTCGATCTTGCCGCTGCCCCAGAGTCGGTTGATCGCCTGGGAACGCAGGGTGTTGAGCAGGACCGTCTTACCGACGCCGCGCAGACCGGTGAGCATGAGGCTGCGTTCGGGACGCCCGCGGGCGATGCGTTCCAGCACGATGTCGAAGACGTCCAGCTCCCGCCCCCGCCCGGCGAGTTCGGGCGGGCGCTGCCCGGCGCCGGGGGCGTACGGATTGCGGACCGGATCCACGCATCGCAGAGTATCGGGCCCTCTAGCTGCGAAGCTAGATATGGATAGATGAGGCTACCGGCGTGTTGCGACCGTCGAGACAAAACTAGGGCTGTCTAGCGTCCACGCTAGACAGCCCTAGTTTCCGTGAGGATTACCGCTTCTTCAGGCAGAGCACGTAATCGAACACGTCGATCGCGTTGTCGTGCACGTAGTTCGCGGTCGCCTGCGGCGCGAGCGTCGCGCACCGGTCCCCGTCAGTGGTCGCCGGGATACGCAGCAGCACCTGGTAGGTGTTCGGGCCGCACGGCACCTTGCGCAGGTCCGCGTCGTCCTCGCTGCCGTCGTTGACCACGCAGTCCCCCTTGGCGAACTCCTCCTCGTCCGGGGACGGCAGGACGGGGCTCGGGGCGTCGCTGGGCAGACCCGGCGGGACGACGGGGACGCTCAGCGACGGAGCTGGCGCGGCAGAGTCGCTGTCGCTGTCGGCGGCCTTCAACGCCGCCCAGCCGAAGAGGCCGAGGCACGGGCAGACCACGAGCAGGACCACCAGCGCGACGATGAGGGCGATCTTGCCGCCGTTCCTCTTCACCGGCGGGGCGGGCGGCATCGGGTACCCGCCGGGCGCCTGCGCAGGCCACGGCGCCGCCGGCTGGCCGGGGCCGGGCCCGGCGGGTGGGAACGGCCCCGGCGGTGCGTCCCATTCCGAGGGCTGCGGCGGCGGGCCCCACTGCGCCGGCTGCGGCGGCGGACCCCACTGCGCCGGCTGCGGCGGCGGCGCGTCCCACTGCGGTGGCTGCGGTGGCGGCGTGCCCCACTGGGGGACGGTCGGGTCGACCGGGGACGGGCCGTCGGGCCCGATCGGCGGGCGTTGGTACGGGTCGTCCGGCTGCCCGGCACCCGATGGTCCGTTGGTCGTCATCTCATCCCCAGGGGTGGGTGGTCAGCGCTGCTTCAGGCAGAGGACGAAGTCGAGGGTGTCCAGCTCGCTGTCGAAGAAGTACCAGTTGGTGTAGCCCTCGACCTTGGCGCACTTCGCCTCGGCGTCGCGTTCGCCACTGGTCGCGCCGTCGATCCGGCGCAGCACCTCGTACGACTTCGCCGTGCAGCCGCTG
This sequence comes from Micromonospora sp. NPDC049114, assembly GCF_040648635.1. Classification (NCBI taxonomy): domain Bacteria; kingdom Bacillati; phylum Actinomycetota; class Actinomycetes; order Micromonosporales; family Micromonosporaceae; genus Micromonospora; species Micromonospora sp. NPDC049114. Next base: position 1,565,626 of record NZ_JBEZEA010000001.1, read on the forward strand.
ATCAGCAGCTTGGGCTTGCCGCCGGCCGTTCCGTCGTTGCGCACACACTGGCCGACCTTGACGAACCGCGGGTCGGCCGACGACTCCGGCGCGGCAGCGCTCGGCACCGGCTCGGCCGGCTCGGTCCCGGCCGCGCTCGGCGCCCCGACACCTGCCGAACCGGTCGGCGCGGCCACCGGAGCGGCAGGGTCATCGGACCGGCCGAGAAACCAGTACGCGCCGCCACCGGCCAGCGCCAGCACCACCACGACGGCCACCACAGCGATCAGCGGCCCTCTGCCGCGTCGGGGCGGGACGGGTGCGGGGTCACCGCCGTACGGGCCGTCGTCGGGCCGGTACGGCTCCCCGCCGTACGGGGGATGCGCCTCGGCCGGCCGGTACGCGCCACCGTACGGCGCCTCGGTCTCCCCGCCGTACCGTCCGCCGCCGTAGGGCGCACCGGACGGCTCAGCCCCGTACGGTGCCCCGCGCTCGCCGCCGTACGAGGGGCCGCCACCGTAGGGCCTCGCCGGTTCGCCGCCGTACGGACCGTCGCCGTAGGACCCGGGGCGCTCCGCAGGGGCGGGCGGGTAGGACGCAACCGTCGGCGGGTAGGGCTCCGGGCCGGACGGGTAGGGCTGCTGCGGCGGCCGGCCGGGCGTCTCGTCGGGCCGTTGCCCACGCCACGGGCCTCGGAAGCCCTCACCCGGTGGTCCGTAGTTCGTCATGCCGCCCTCCTGCACGAGTGGTGAGAGGCCGGCCACCAATGCGCGACGCCGACTCCGAGGTCACCGTAGCGTGGTCCACCGATGAGCTCATCTTCACCGAGCGCCGCCGCCCTGCCCGGCCGCCGCGCCGCCGCCGCGCCCACCCTGGTCTGGACCGCGTTGATCGTGGTCTACCTGCTGTGGGGTTCGACCTATCTGGCCATCCGGGTCGCGGTGGAGACGATGCCGCCGCTGCTGTCGGCCGCCCTGCGGTTCGCCGTCGCCGGCGTCGTGCTGGCGGTGGTGCTGCGGTTGCGCCGAGGGCCGGGCGCGCTTCGCGTGCAGCGTCGGCAGCTCGGCTCCGCCGCGCTGGTCGGTGTGCTCCTGCTCGCCGGCGGCAACGGCCTGGTGGTGCTCGCCGAGTCCGGGCCGCCCGGGGTGGCGGTGCCGTCCGGGATCGCGGCGCTGCTGGTGGCGACCGTGCCGCTGCTCGTGGTCCTGCTGCGCTCCGCCACCGGCGACCGGCCTGGAGTCTGGACGTTCGCGGGGGTCACGTTCGGCTTCGTCGGCCTGGTCCTGCTGGTGCTGCCCGCCGGCAGCGCGGACGCGGTGCCGCTGGTCGGCGCGCTGACGGTGGTGGCGGGAGCCGTCGCGTGGTCGGTCGGGTCGTTCCTGTCCGGACGGATCGGGGTGCCCGCCGACCCGTTCGTCGGCACTGCGTACCAGATGGTGGCCGGCGCGGTGGCGCTGGCAGTTGTCGCCGCCGGCCGGGGCGAGCTGAGCGAGTTCCACCCGGCGGCGGTGAGCACCCGGTCCTGGCTGGCGTTGGGCTATCTCATGGTGGCCGGCTCGCTGGTGGCCTTCACCGCGTACGTCTGGCTGCTGCAGAACGCGCCGATCTCGCTGGTCTCGACGTATGCCTACGTGAATCCGGCGGTCGCGGTGGCGCTCGGGGCGCTGCTGGTGGCCGAGCCGATCACCCCGCGGGTGCTGCTCGGCGGGGCGGTCATCGTCGCCGGGGTGGCGCTTGTGGTGAGCACGGAACGTCCCCGCCGGACGGGCGCGGAACGCTCGCGCTGAACGGGCGCGGAACGCTCGCGCCGGACGGGCGCGGAACGCTCGCGCCGGACAGGCGCGGAACCGCGATCGGGGACGGCGCGGTCGGGCGACCGCCGGTAGCGTCCGGCAGATGTCGGCAGCGGTGCTGGTGGGGGTGGTGTTGCTCGGCGGGGTGGTCGGGCTCGTCGTACCCCCGGTGGCGCGGCGCTTCACCACCCTGCCGCCGCGGCCTCGACGCGACGCGCGGGCCTGGCTCGGTCCGCCGTTGGCGGCCGCGGTGTTCCTGGGGCTCGCCGTCGCCCAGGGTGACGATCCGGCGCTGCCGGTCCTCCTCGCGGTGGCGGCGGTGGGGTTGGTGCTGGCCGTGGTCGACCTGGCCTGTCTGCGGTTACCCGACCCGATGGTCGCGGCGGCCGGCCTGCTGGCCCTCGGTGGCCTGACCGGCGCGGCCCTGCTGGCCGGCACTCCCGGGCGGTTGGTCGGCGCGCTTGTCGGTGCGGCGGTTTCCGGCGCGGCGCACGTGCTGCTGGCCCTGCTGCCGGGATCCCGGCTCGGCTTCGGGGACGTGAAACTCGCCGCCGTCCTCGGGTTGCCACTGGGCTGGCTGGGCCGCGACGCCCTGCTCACCGGGCTGCTCCTGCCACATCTGCTGCACGGGATCCTGGTCCTCGGCCTGCTGGCGGCGCGCAAGGTCCGCCGCGAAACCCTGCTGCCCCTGGGCCCGGCCCTGCTGGCGGGCACGTGGCTGGCCGCGCTCGTGAGCTGACCCCAGGTCACTGTCGCGCGGGCGGTGGCTCGCTCAGATCAACCGGAGCTGGCGGTCCTTCGGGCGGCGCGGCTCGGTTTCGCCGAACCGCTCGAACAGGCCCGGGTCGATCGTGCCCAGGAACGGCGAGGGTGCGCAGTCACGTTCGGTGCCGTGCCGGGTCCGGCGGGCGGCGTGGCTGACGTACAGCCGGTCCTGCGCCCGAGTCAGGCCGACGAAGAAGAGCCGGCGTTCCTCGGCTACCGCGTCCTCGTCGGGCGTCGAGCCCGGCCAGCGCAGCGGCAGCAGCCCGTCCTCGACGCCGACCAGGAAGACCACCGGGAACTCCAGGCCCTTCGCGGCGTGCAGGGTGAGCAGGGTGACCGCCTCGGCACGCGGGTCGAGCGCGTCCACCTCCGCGCCGGTGGCCAACTGCGACAGGAACGCCTCCAGGTCGTCGCCGCAGCGGCGGGCCAGCGGGGTCAGCAGGTCCACCGCCGAGCGGACGTCGTCGGGGCGGACCGTGCTGCCGGCGCCGTCCAGGGTGGGCACCGCGAAACGCTCGGCGACCACCTGGCCGGCCAGGCGCACCCGGGCGGCCAGCGAGCCGGCCAGCCCGTCGGCGTGCCGCAGCTCGCGGGCGATGGCCGCCACGCCGGGCCGGTCCCGCAGCCGGTCGTGCGAGCGCTTCTGCACCGGGATGTTGGCCCGGGTCAGGGCGTCCACGATCGGGGCGGCCTGCGCGTCGGTGCGGTACAGCACGGCGATGTCGGAGAACGAGAGCGAGGTGGTCCGGCCGTCGATCCGGCCCGAGTCCAGGGAACGGTGGGACAGGCCGCCGACCAGCTCGTCGACGGTACGCACCACGAAGTCGGCCTCCTCGGCAACCGACGCCGCCGGGTACCGCCCGACCAGTGGGGCTTCCGGGTCGAGTCGGGCCGGGTCCAGCCGCCGGCCCCGCACCAGCGAGGACGGCGCGATGGCCTGCACGGCGGCGGCCAGGATGGGCGCGGACGAGCGGTAGTTGCGGTTGAGCCGGACCAGCCGGGCGTCCGTGAAGTCCTCGGAGAAGCGCAGGAAGTAGCCGACGTCGGCACCCCGGAACGAGTAGATCGCCTGATCCGGGTCACCGATCGCGCAGAGGTTGCCGTCGGCGGGGCTGAGCAGGCGCAGCAGCTCGTACTGCACCTCGTCGACGTCCTGGTACTCGTCGACGAAGATCCACCGCCAGCGGTCCCGGTACCGCTCGACCAGCTTCCGGTCGGCCCGCAGCAGCTCCACCGGGAGGCTCACCAGCTCGTCCAGGTCGACCAGGTCCTGCTTGCGCAGCAGCGCCGTGTAGGCGGCTGTGTCGTCGCCGGCCTCCGACCGCGCCGCCGCCCGCTCGGCGTCATCGGCGATCCGGAAACCGGCCGGCAGGCCCGCCGCGTCGGCGTTCTCCCGCAGGATGGTTAACCCCAGCGCGTGGAACGTGCCCACGGTGACGTCCTCGGCGACCGGGCCGAGCAGACCGTCGAGGCGGTGCCGCAGCTCCTCGGCCGCCCGTCGGGTGAACGTGATCGCGAGGCAGTGCTCGGGAAAGACGTTCAGCTCCGCGCACAGGTACGCGATCCGGTGGGTCAGCGTCCGGGTCTTGCCGGTGCCCGGACCGGCCACGATGAGCAGTGGCCCGCCGGGCGCGGATGCCGCCACCCTTTGCATGGCGTCCAGCCGGTCCAGCAGGCCGGTGCCGACCTCCTCCATACCGGAGAGCATCGGCTCGAACGGCTCGTGCGGTGACGGTGGCGACGCGATCGGCGGCGCGGGCGCCGGGGCCGGCTTGCGCTTCGGTTCCGCCTTGGCCGCCGCCGGGCGCTTGGCCGTGGCCCTGGCCGCCGGCTCCGCGGGTTGCCGCTGCGCCGGCACGGGTACGTCGAACAGCGTCTCCTGTGCCGTGCCCGCGCCCGTGCCCAGCTCCGCCGGGTCGAACAGGGTGATCACGCCGTACTCGCCGTCGTAACCCGGCACCCGGCGTACGTCGCCACGCCGCAGCCGCCCGATGCCCTCCGCGAGCACGTCACCGCCGGCCTGCGCGATGTCGGACAACGGCGTCGTGGTCAGGATCTCCAACTCGGGGCCGAGCGCGGCGAGCAGGTCGTTGAGTTTCCCCTCGACCTTCTTCGACCGGGCGCCCACCTTGTTGATCTCACCAAGGATCTCGGCGAGCGGCACCAGATGGGTGACGTCCCGGGCGTGCGCCGGGCGGTGCCCGTCGGGTCGGTCGGCCAGCTCCTCGATGCGGCTGAGCACGCCCACGGTGAGCGGCTTGCCGCACTCGGGGCAGAGCCCTCCGGCGGCCCGGGTCCGCTCCGGGGACCAGTTGACCCCGCAGAGCCGGTGCCCGTCCGCGTGGTACTTGCCCTCCTCCGGGAAGAACTCGATGGTGCCGGCCAGGCCGTCACCGGTGCGCAGCGCCTCCCGGACGGCGAAGTAGTCCCGCTCGGCGGTCAGCACGGTGGCCTCCCGGCCCAGGGCCGGCGGCGAGTGCGCGTCCGAGTTGGAGACCAGTTGGTAGCCGTCCAGGCTGCCGACGCGCCAGTTCATCGCCGGGTCGGACGAGAGGCCGGTCTCCACGGCGAAGATGTGCTCGGCCAGGTCGGCGTAACAGTCGGCGATCGCGTCGAAGCCGGACTTCGAGCCGAGCGCCGAGAACCACGGCGTCCAGATGTGCGCCGGGACGAGATAACCGTCCGGGCTCGCCTCCAGGGTGATCTCCAGCAGATCCCGCGAGTCCAGGCCGAGGATCGGCCGGCCGTCGGAGCCGAGGTTGCCGATCCGGCCGAGCGCGGTGTTGAACCGGGCCACCGCTTCCAGATCGGGGAGGTAGATGAGGTGGTGCACCTTGCGGGTCCGGTCGTCCCGCTTGTAGATGGTGGAGATCTCCACGCTCAGCATGAACCGGACCGCGTCGGCGTCGGTAGTGCCGGCGAGTCGCGGCGGCAGCCGGCGGGCGATGTCGCGCTCCGCCTCCGGGGCGAGCCGGTAGAGCCCGGGCTCGGCCGGGCGCAGCGTCTCGGTCAGGTGGTCGTACCAGGCGGGGTGGGTGAAGTCGCCGGTGCCGAGCAGGGCGATGCCCTTGCGCCGCGCCCACCAGCCGAGGGTCGGCAACGTCAGGTCACGGCTGCACGCGCGCGAATACTTCGAGTGGATGTGCAGGTCCGCGACGAAGGGCGAACGGCCACCGGGGGGTACGGCGCTGAACGGGGGCACGCCGCATCCTGTCACGCCCGCCGCGCGGCCCGCCTTCCGCCACGCGCGGACGTGACGTCCGCTATGCCGAGCGCAGCTCCACGAGGCTGATCTGCGGCTTGGCGCCCACCCGCACCGGCGGGCCCCAGAAACCGGCGCCGTTGGTCACGTAGACCTTCGTGCCGTCGACCTCGCCGAGGCCGCTGACCACCGGCTGCTGAAGCTTGACGACCAGGTTGAACGGCACCACCTGCCCGCCGTGGGTGTGCCCGGAGAGCTGCAGGTCGACGCCGTAGCTGGCCGCCTGCTTCGCGGCGAGGGGCTGGTGGGCGAGCAGGACGACCGGGCGGCTCGGATCGCGGTCACCGAGGGCGGCGGCGAAGTCCGGACCGGCGGCGAGGCCGGTGCCCGCCGGGTCCGCGTTCAGGTCGTTCACGCCGGCCAGGTCGAGCACACCGCCCCGGGCCTGGATCTCCTGTCGACGGTTCTGCAGCACCCGTAGGCCGAGACGGTCCACCTCCTGGACCCACTCCTCCACGCCGGAGTAGTACTCATGGTTGCCGGTGACGAAGAAGTTGCCGTACCGGGAGCGCAGGTCGCGAAGCGGCGCGGCGGCCGGCCCCAGTTCGGCGACCGAGCCGTCGACCAGGTCACCGACGACCGCGACCAGGTCCGCGTCGAGACGGTTGATCGCGGCGACGATCCGCTCGGTGTGCGCCCGCCCGCGCAGCGGGCCGAGGTGGATGTCCGAGACGGTGGCGATGCGCAGGCCGTCCATGCTGCGCGGGAGTTTGCGCAGGGGGATCTGCACCCGGTCGAGTTGGGGCGGGCCGAGTGCCGTGCGGACGCCGTACCCCGTGATGCCGGTGGCGGTGAGGCCGGCGAAGATGGCGGCTCCGCGGGCCAGCAGCAGACGGCGGGCCGGGTCGTGGTCCGGTGTCGCGACGGCGCCGGTGGCCGGCGGATCGGCGGGCCCGGCGGCCCCGACGAGAACCGGCTCGGGCGCGGCGGTGGTCGGCTCGGCGGCGGTCACCCGGCGGCGCAGCACCAGCCGGACGACAAGCATCGGCACTTCCAGCACGACGAGCGTGACCAGCAGGTAGAACATCACCGCGAGCCACAGGTAGCCGGGCCAGGCGAGCCAGTACAGGCCGGCCTGCGTGCCGACGAGGGTGGCCGGCACGAGCACCGCCAGCACCAGGGCGACGATCCCGCCGACCCGCCGCCAGCGACCCGGCGTGGTGGTGTCCCGGATGAGACGCTTCCAGAGGTAGAGATGGATCAGGCCGGTGACCAGCGCCAGGACGCCCATGAACCCCAGAACCGCCAACATGTGTGCGCCCCCCTCAGCCGCCCGCGAACGGGGGCAGGACATCGATCGTGGCCCCGCCCGGCAGGGGTGCCCGACGATCATGACAGGCGACGCCGTCCACGAGGAAACTGGCCACCCGCAGCACGGCGGCGAGCCGGTCACCGTGCCGCTGGGCCAGTTCGGTGGTGAGGTCGTCGAGTGACCGGCCTGCGGCGGTGACCTCCTCGGCGCGGCCGGCTGCGGCGCGCGCGCCGGCGAAGTAGCGGACGGTCAGCGGTCTCGGCTGCACGGGTCAGCCCCCGATCGCGGACATCGGCCGGGTCGGCTGGAGGAAGGTGGGGTCGTCGATGCCGTGCCCGGCGCGCTTGCCCCACATCGCGGTGCGCCACCGCTGTGCCACCTCGTCGTCGGTCGCGCCGCCGCGCAGCGCCGCCCGCAGGTCGGATTCCTCGGTGGCGAACAGGCAGGCGCGGATCTGGCCGTCAGCTGTCAGCCGGGTGCGGTCGCAGTCGCCGCAGAAGGGCCGGGTCACGCTGGCGATCACGCCGACCCGGGCCGGGCCGCCGTCGACCAGCCAGGTCTCCGCCGGTGCCGCGCCGCGTTCGGCCGGGTCAGGGCTGAGATCGAAACGGGTACGCAGGGAGGTCAGGATCTCCTCGGCGGTGACCATCGTGCTGCGGTCCCAGCCGTGCTGCGCGTCCAGCGGCATCTGCTCGATGATCCGCAGCTGGTAGCCGTGGTCGAGCGCGAAGCGGAGCAGGGCCGGCGCCTCGTCCTCGTTGACACCGCGCATCAACACAGAGTTGATCTTCACGGGGTTGAGCCCGGCGGCAGCCGCCCCGGCGAGCCCCGCCAGCACCGCGTCGAGGCGGGGACGGCGGGTGAGCTGGGTGAACCGGGCCGGGTCCAGCGTGTCCAGCGAGACGTTCACCCGGTCCAGGCCGGCCGTACGCAGCGCGGGCGCCAACCGGTCCAGGCCGATGCCGTTCGTGGTGAGCGAGACCCGTGGGCGGGGGTCGAGCGCGGCGACCGCTGCCACGATGCCGAGCAGCCCGGGCCGGATCAGCGGCTCCCCACCGGTGAACCGCACCTCGGTCACACCGAGCCGCTCGACGGCCACCCGGACCAGCCGGATGATCTCCTCGTCGGTGAGCAGCTCCGGCCCGGCCAACCAGGGCAGCCCCTCGGCCGGCATGCAGTACGTACACCGCAGGTTGCACTTGTCGGTGAGGGACACGCGCAGATCCCGTGCGACCCGGCCGTACCGGTCGACGAGGACGCCGTCGGTTCGTGGGGCGACACTCACCGGTCGACCGTAGCGCGCTCGACGCTGCCCAGGGCGGCTCGGGCGAGTTCGATGACCGCATCGCGGTAACCCGCGCCGAACAGCGCGGTGTGCACGAGCAGCAGGTGCAGTTGGTGCAGCGGCACCCGGTCGCGCCAACCGTCGGCCAGCGGCCAGCTCTCCCGGTAGGCGGCAAGCACCCGATCGGTGTGCGCGACGCCGCCGAACAGCGCCAGTTGGGCGAGGTCGGTCTCGCGGTGGCCGCCGTGCGCCGCCGGGTCGATCAGCCAGGCCCGCTCGTCGACGCCCCACAGCACGTTGCCCGGCCACAGGTCGCCGTGGATGCGGGAGGGCGGCTCGTCCCCGCCGAACTCGTCGACCCGGCCGATCACCTGCTCGACCAGCGCGGCGTCGGCGCTGCTGAGCGCACCGCCGTCGACCGACAGCCGCAGGTAGGGGGCGAGCCGGCGTCGCGCGAACCACGTCGACCAGGGACCGTCGTCGGGCGTGTTGTCCTGCCCGAGCGCCCCGATGAAGCCGGCCCACTCCGCACCGAAGGTCGGTGCGCCGGCCCGGTGCAGGGCCGCCAGCTCCCGACCGAGGCGTTCGGCAGCCGCCGGCGTCGGCTCGCCGGGCTCCACCCAGTCGAGCGCCAGCAGGTCGGGCAACGCCACGATCACCTCGGGTACGCCTATCGCGTCGGCCTCCCGCAGCCAGCGCAGCCCGGCGGCCTCGGCGGCGAAGAAGCCCTCGGGCACCGGCCGGTCGGCCCGCTCCGGCCAGGACTTGGCGAAGACCGAGTGACCGTCGTCCAGGGTGAGGCGGGCGGCGGCGCAGATGTCTCCCCCGGCGACCGGCGTCTCGCGGAGTCGCTGATGGGTCCGGAACGTCGGCAGGTGTGCCGGATGAGCGCGCAGGTACGCCAGGTCCATCAGCGCACGGTAGCCGCCGCCCATGACACGGCGGTGTCGTGTGCGCACATCAGAACGCGTCCACCTGCGGCAATACGTTCGGTAACTGTGGATAAGCTGCGTGTCATCCACAGGGTCTGGAAGCCTCCGCAGGCCGGACGCAGCCTTCCTGCATGACCTCGACCGAACGCGCGAAGCTCTCCGTCCGCTCGCCCGCCGACCTGATCGCCGCCGTGCCGTACCTGCTCGGCTTCCATCCCGCCGACAGCGTGGTCGCGGTCGCGCTGCGCGGCCGGCAGATCATCTTCGCCGCCCGCGCCGACCTGCCCGAACCGTCCACGGACGCGGTCGACCGTGCCCGACACCTGGCCGGAGTGATCTCTCGACAGGGCGCCGACGCGGCCACCGTCGTGGGCTACGGACCACCCGACCGGGTGACGCCGAGCGTGGACGCCGTACGCGCCGCCCTGACCGGCGCCGGCCTGGACGTGCTCGACGCGCTGCGGGTGACCGACGGCCGGTGGTGGTCGTACCTGTGCACCGAGGCCGACTGCTGCCCGCCCGAGGGCCGGCGCTACGACCCGACGGCCAACCCGGTGACCGCGTCGGCCGTGTTCGCCGGTCAGGTCGCCCTCCCCGACCGGGCGGCCCTGGTGGCGCAGGTGGCGCCGGTGGACGGCCCGGTCCGCGACGCGCTGCACGCGGCCACCGTGCGGGCGCAACGGCGACTGGTCGAGCTGGTCGAGCAGGCGCCCGCCAGCGACCTGCTCGGAGGGCGGGCGCTGCGCTCCGCCGGGGTGGCGGCGGTCCGCGAGGCGCAACGCCGCCAGCGGCGCGGCGAGCGCCTCGACGACGACGAGGTGGCCTGGTTGAGTCTGCTGCTGGGTCACCTGCCGGTGCGCGATCACGCCTGGGAGCGCACCGACGGTCGTGACCGGGACATCGCACTCTGGACCGACGTGCTGCGCCGGGCCGAGCCGGAGCTGACCGCCGCGCCGGGCGCGTTGCTGGCCTTCGCGGCCTGGCGGGCGGGGCAGGGGGCGCTGGCGGCGGTCGCGCTGGAGCGCACGCTGAGCCTGCACCCGGACTACTCGCTGGCCCTGCTCCTGGACGACCTGCTCCGGCGCGGTGTGCCGCCCTCCGAGCTGGACGGCTGGCCGTCGGTAGGGATGCCCGGCGTGGTGCGCCCCCGCAGGCGGAGCCGACGTGGCCGACGCTGACGGGTCCCGCCGCGCGCGCGGTAGCACCGCTGGTGCTACTGGAATTGATAGGCTGGCGGATGTGACAGTGAAGCGCTCCGTAAGCCTCCCCGACGACGTCGCGGAGTGGCTCGACCAGCAGCCCAACGTCTCGGCCGCCATCACTGCCGCGGTACGGGTCCAGATGGCCCGTGTGCACCTCGACGAGGTGTTGCGGCGAGCTGGCATCGAGGTGACCGAGGCGGGCCGGGCGCGGTGGCGCGAGCGATTGGCGGCCCCCATTCCGCCGGACGCTCTCGCGGAGGGGCGCCGGATGTTGCGAGACGCCGGATGAGCGATCAGATTGCTGCCGTGTTCGACGCGTCGGCGTTGACGGCCTACCTCAAGGGCAATGTCTCGGTGGGGGAGTTGATGCTGGAGGTCGCCGATGAGGGGCGGCAGGTGGCCATCCCCGCCGCCTGCCTGGCGGTCGCATTCGCGGACGCGGGCGACGAGATCGAGGCGGCGCTGCTGGGCCTGATGATGACTGCCCCGGTGATACGCCTGCTGCCGCTCGATCCCGACGACGCCCGAGTCGTGGGCACGCTGGCCCGCGCCGTCGACGGCGACATCGCATCCGGTCAGGCCGCCCGTGCGGCGGTCAGACACGAGGCGCACTACGCGACCGCGCAGCCCAAGGTCGCGGCGAAGGTGCTGCCAACCAACTGGAGCATCCTCGACCTGGCCTGACGGGTGACAAGGTGATCGCTTGATGCTCGGCGGTGGACCTCGTCGCCGTCGGCAGCGCGTGGTGCGCCAGAGACGGCCGACCGATTGGTCCGCTCCAGGTCGCCGATATTGGGGTGTCCGGCGGTCGGGATGCCCCCATATCGCCGAGCTGGAGCGGATCAACCATGGGCGTGGCGGCAGGGCTGCCCAACGGCAGCAGCGGACCGGCTCAGCCGACCGGGCCGATCTCCTTCACCAGATCGACGAAGCTCGCCCAGGCGACCGGCCGGAACGCCAGAGTGCCGCCGGCCCGGTCCTTCGTGTCGCGGACGAGCACGATGCTGGGCAGGTTGTCGGCCACCTCCACGCAGTTGCCACCGTTCGAGCTGCTGCGGGTGCTCTTGCGCCAACGGGCGCCGCTCACGTCATCCATGCTCGCGCTCTCATCAGGTCGATGGTCAGGTCTCGCGGTAGCGCTAACGACCTCACGCTATCCCAGACCGCCCAGAGTGGAGCAACGTCATTACTGAGGCGCCCGGCCGCCTGGTCGTCGAGGTAGCCGACGTCGCCGCCGTCCGGCGTGCTGGCGATGACGAACGGTCCAGCCTGGCCGGGGTGGAGCCCGGCAGTCAGGGGAAGCACATGGATCATCACGGCCGGCCGTTCGGCGAGCACCATCAGATGATCGAGCTGCTCGGCCATGATGTCGGGTCTTCCCCGGCGTAGCGCCGCCTCGTCGATGACGAAGACGGTCAGCGGTGGACGGGGTCGATCGAAGACGACGTTCTGCCGGCGCAGCCGGGTCTCCACGTGCGCCGCGAGGTCGTCGTCGGCCCAGAGCCCGCTGCTCAGCACGGCGCGGGCGTACGCCTCGGTCTGCAGGAGGCCCGGAACGACCGCCGATTCGTAATATCGCAGCCCGACGGCCTCGCGCTCGATGTCAGTCCAGGGTCGGAACCATGCCGGCTCGCGCCGCTTGAACAGGTCGGGCCACAGGTCCATCTCGTCGCGGCCGAGGACCGCCGCGACCTTCGACCGGTGGCGCGTCTGAGGAATCCGTCCCGGGTTCGCCCACTTGGCCGCCGTCTTCGGATCCACCCCGATCTCAGCGGCGAGACTGTCCGCCGTCAGGCCGGATGCTGACATCGCCTCGGCGACTGCGCGGTTCATCCGCCACCCCTCCCGTACGTCCCAGACGTCCACAGGAGATATTGCTACGCAGTGTATTCGGCTGACAACCCTTGGAAGTGTTCCTTCCGAACGGCGCGGCCGGCAGGGACCCCCCGAGACCCGGCGGTCGCGTTCGTGTCGGGGCCGCCCCGCGGGCGAGCACTCCGGGGCGGCCCCTCCCAACGAGGAGGGGGACCATGCCGCCCAAACCCACGAACCCGCCACCGCTCAAGGCCGGCGACCTTGTTCGCCTGACCCGCGCCGCGAGCCCGCAGTTCGTCCGGCCGATCACGGTCCGGGTCATCCGCGAACTCACCGACCGCCACACCTACCACGGCTGGACCTGGATCGAGGCGTACGAGCTGGGACCCAACGGCGAGGCACGGGCCAAGCGGGAGCTGTTCGTGCTCCGCGAAGGGGTCGGCCTGCTGAGGTCCGGGCCGACCAGCCGCCAGGCGACTCGGCGTGACCCGGTGCGGGCTGTCAGATGACCGAACACCAGTTGCTCAAGCCGACGTGGCGCTGCCGCACCTGCGGGATCGCCTGGCCCTGCTCGGCCGCGAAACTGCGCCTGCTCGGTCAGTACCGCGGTCGCCGTGACGAGTTGATCGAGCACCTGACGGCGCTACAGGCCGAGGCGACCGAACACCTCACCGAGCTGCACGGTGGCACGCCACCGGCTGGCCTGACTGAACGTTTCATCGGCTGGGCCCAGGCCCGGTAGCCCGCACCTCGACGCGGGATCCGTGGCCACCTCGGGGGTCGGCCCGGCGACCAGGGCTGGACCTGGTCGAACCGGCCGCTGAGGTTCAGGCCGGCTGGTCGACCGTGATCCGCTGCGGGCCGGCGTAGACGTTCATGGTCGGGCCGCGCAGGAAGCCGACAAGCGTCATGCCCGCCTCCTCGGCCAGCTCGACGGCGAGGGTGCTCGGCGCGGACACCGCGGCCAGCAGCGGCAGGCCCGCCATCCACGCCTTCTGGGTCAGCTCGAAGCTGGCCCGGCCGGACACCAGCAGCAGGTGCCCGGTCAACGGCAGCCGGCGTTCCCGCACGGCCCAGCCGATCACCTTGTCCACGGCGTTGTGCCGGCCCACGTCCTCGCGGAGCACCACCAGCTCGCCGGCCGAGGTGAACAGGCCCGCCGCGTGCAGCCCGCCGGTGCGGTCGAACCCGCGCTGGGCGGCACGCAACCGGTCGGGCAGTTCGGCGAGGAGCGCCGCCGGCACGGTGAGCGGGTCCGCCGTGACGTCGAACAGCGACCGCGTCCGGATCGCGTCGATGCTCGCCTTGCCGCACACACCGCAGGAACTGGTCGTGTAGAAGTTCCGGGACGGATCGGTGGTGGGTTCCGGCACGCCGGGGGCGAGCACCACGTCCACCACGTTGTACGTGTTCGGCGTCTCCGCGCCGGCGCAGAGCTGGGCGGTCAGCACGTCGTCGGTGGACCGGATCAGCCCCTCGGTCAGCAGGAACCCGATCGCCAGGTCCAGGTCGTCGCCGGGGGTGCGCATGGTGACGGCGAGCGGCTTTCGCCGGCCCGGGCCCGCCGCACCGACCCGGATCTCCAGCGGCTCCTCCACGGCCAGAGTGTCCGGCCGTCGGACGGCCGCGCGCCCGTCGGCCGCCGCGTCCAGGTCGATCCGCAGTACGCCCCGTCGGTCAGTCGCCCGTCCCATCCCGCCATCCTGCACCCCGGCCCGGCACACCCGCACGGCCGCCGGTCATCACGCACCCGTCGGCGCTTGCCGGCACCGGGCATCCGGCCCCGCTACCGTGACCGGATGGGGACGTACGCCGCCGTGGTGCTCGCGGGTGGGGCCGCCCGACGGATGGGCGGGGTGGACAAGCCCGCGCTCCCGGTCGGTGGCCGGTCGATGCGTGACCGGGTGCTGGCCGCCGTGGACGATGCCGCGCCGCGCGTGCTGGTCGGCCCGGGTGACGGTGTCGCGGACGGGGTGCGGGTCACCCGGGAGGAGCCGCCCGGCGGCGGGCCGGTCGCCGCGACGGCGGCGGGGCTGGCACTGCTCGATCCCGGCACGACGCTTGTCGCGCTGCTCGCCGCCGACCTCCCACTGCTCACCCGCGCCGCGATCGGCGACCTGCTGACCCACCTCGACCGGGAGCGATCGGTCGACGGGGTGTGCTTCGTCGATACGGACGGCCGGCGGCAGTCGCTCTGCGGGGTGTGGCGTGTCGCCGCGCTGCGGGCCGGGCTGGCCCGGCTGGCGGCCGACCGGGTCGGCAACCTGGCGGGTGCTCCGGTACGGGCGCTGCTGGCCGGTCTCGCCGTCGGGGAGGTGCCGTGGGCCGGTGACGGTCCGCCGCCCTGGTTCGACTGCGACACTGACGAGGACGTACGCCGGGCGGAGGAGTGGGTGCGATGACGGTGCTGGACGACTGGGTCACGGCAGCCTGTGCCGAGGTGGGTCTGGACCCGACCGAGGTGCCCGCGTCGGCGGTGCTGGACCTCGCCCGCGATGTCGCCCACCAGGTGTTGCGGCCGGGGGCGCCGGTCACCGCGTACCTGCTCGGACTGGCTGTCGGCAGGGGTGCCGACCCGGCGGACGCCGCGGCCCGGCTCAGCGCTCTCGCGGCCGACTGGCCGGTCCGGTTGGGCGCCGATCCCGACGACCCACCTCCTGACCCGCCCGTCGCCGCGCCCCCGCGACCAGGCCGTCTCCACGACGCGAGGACTGTGGTGTCCGATCCCGGTCCGGGCTGATTCGACGCCCGGACGGCGTGGGTAGGGTGATCGGGACGGACGGAGGCGATCATGACGGCTGACCACCCCTCGGCGCCGGACGGTGAGCCCGACGGCACATCCGAGCCGGCGGAGTCGATCCTGCTCGACGAGCCCAGCACCACCGACCTGCGCGCCAAGGTGACGGAGGCGTGGCGGGAGTTCGCCCGGATGCTCGCCGTGCGGCTGCGGGAGTTGCCCGCCGGCGCGCACCTCGAACTGACCCTCGACCCCACCGCCTCCGGTACGGGGGACGCCGTCTACTCGATCAGCGTCGACGTGACCGGCGACGGCGGGCTCTCCGCTCGGGCCGTCGGCAACGCCGCCCTGCCGCAGGGCTACCGGCTGGACCGTGCCGCGGTGGCGGACATGGTGGCGCTGGGCTGGTCCCCGCCCGGGGTGGTGGCCGGCTCCGGCGGCTCGTTCGGGCTGGACGGTACGACGGCGGAGGCCGGTCGGATCGCCCCGCTGGTGTCCCGCACGCTGCGCGACGTGTACGGCGCCCCGCACCCGGCCTTCCTCGTCTACCTGGTGCACGACGCCGAGGGTGAGCCGTTGACTGTGGGGCCGCTGGGCACCGCGCGCAGCGAGTTCGGGCCGGACGCCGACGTCGAGGGTGACCTGCAGGAGGCGTTGGCCGAGGCGGCCGCCGCGCAGGTCGAGCGGGACGACGTGCTCGATCTGGCGGATCGCGTCCGTACCGTCGTGTCGACGATGCTGAAGTCCGACGCCGAGCGGTTGCAGATCGACTCGGACGGCGACATCACCATCCGGGCCGGCTCGGCGATGGTCTTCGTGCGGGTGCGGGACGATCCATCCCTGGTGGACGTCTTCTCGCCGGTGCTCACCGAGGTCGAGCCGACCGAACGGCTCTACGTCAAGCTGTCGGAGCTGACCAACCGGATGCCGATCGGTCGCCTCTACTGCGCCGACGACACGGTCTGGGCGTCCATCCCGGTCTTCGGCCGCAACTTCCAGGCCACGCACCTCATGCTGGCGGTGCAGGTGATGACCGGCCTCGCCGACGAGCTGGACGACCGCCTGCACGGCGAGTTCGGTGGCAAGCGGTTCTTCGGTGAGGGCGACAAGCCGGTCCGGCGCGACGAGTCGGAACACCGCACCGGCATGTACCTCTAGAGCACGTCCAGCAGGGTCTTGCCGACCGTCGCGCGCGCCTCGATGGCGGCGTGCGCGTCGGCGGCGCGTTCCAGCGGAAAGCGCTGGCCGATCAGCGGCCGGAGCTGGCTGGCCGCCGCGTCCGCGAGCGCCTGATCGGTGTACGCCCGCATGCGTGCGGGCGGCACGTCGGTGCGGACCAGCGTGATCTGGCGGGCTGCGGCGTCCTTGGCCGAGACCGGCGACCACGAACCGCTGGCCAACCCGAAGCTGACCATCCGGCCACCCGGGTCCAGCAGTTCGAACGCCGTCCGGGCGGTCGGCCCGCCGACGCCGTCGAACACCACGTCGACTCCACCCATCGTGTGCCGGACCTGGTCGGCCCAGCCTGGGAGGCGGTAGTCGATCGCCAGGTCGGCGCCGAGGCCGGGCAGCAGGTCCACCTTGCGTGCGCCGCCGGCCACACCGATCACCCGTGCGCCGGCGCGCGCCGCGAGCTGCACGAGCAGGCTGCCCACGCCGCCCGCCGCCGCCTCCACCAGCACCCGGTCGCCGGGTTGGACGCCGGCCGCCTCGACCAGCAGGGTGGCGGTCCGTCCGTCGGCCAGCAGGGCCACCGCGTCGTCGAGCGCCAGCCCGGCCGGCACCTCGAAGGGCGCGGACGCGTCCACCACCGCCCGTTCGGCGTACCCGCCGGAGCCACCGGTGGCGCTGACGACCCGGCGCCCGGTCAGCGCCGGGTCGACGTCCGACCCGACTGCGGCGATCACCCCACCGACGCCGTTGCCGGGGATCAGCGGTGGGGTGACCTGGTACGGCCCGGGTCGACCGGAGCGTAGCTGCGTCTCGATGAAGGTGATGTTCGCGTGCGCGACGTCGATCAGCACCTGGCCGGGGCCGGGCGTCGGGTCCGGCGCCGGCCCGGGCGTCAGCACCTCGGGACCGCCGAATTCACGTAACCAGATCGCCCGCATGGAGTCCCCCTCGTGTCGTGCCAGGCCGCCACGAGTCCAACACCTGAACCGCGCTTGAGGTCAAGCCCCGGTGGACGGCCCGACGCCGGGGGACTCGACCAGCCGGGACAGCACGATGGTGCTGCGGGTGGACGTCACGAACGACTCGGCGCGCAGCCGTTCCAGCGCCGTCTCCAGGTGGGCGATGTCGGCGGCCCGCAGGTGCACCAGCGCGTCCGCCTCGCCGGAGACGGTGTACGCGCCGACCACCTCCGGGTGCCGGCGGACGGCCACGCCGATCTGCGCCGGGGTGGTCCGACCGGCGCAGAACAGCTCGACGAACGCCTCGGTGGTCCAGCCGACGGCCGCCGGGTCCACGACAGCGGTGAATCCCCTGATCACCCCCGTGGCGCGCAGTCGGTCCACCCGGCGCTTGACCGCGGGGGCGGAGAGTGACACCCGGGTGCCGATGTCGGCGTACGACGCGCGGGCGTCGGCGACGAGCAACGCAATGATCCGCTGGTCAACGGCGTCTATCTGCAACGTTCCGCCTCTGGGAAGCAATGGTTGTGGCTGTTACCAAAGTTCAACGGTACCTACTCTTGGTGACCGTGAACCAGCAGCGAGTCTCGCGAAAGCGGACATATCTCTTGTGCTCGCCCGAGCACTTCGCGGTCGAGTACGCGATCAATCCGTGGATGGACGTGACCACTTCCGTGGACCGGGAACTGGCCGTCAAACAGTGGGACCGCCTGCGCGAGACGCTGGTCGGCCTCGGCCACGAGGTGCACCTGCTCACGCCGGAGCCCGGCCTGCCCGACATGGTGTACGCCGCCAACGGCGCCTTCGTGGTCGACGGCAGCGTCTACGGGGCACGGTTCAAGCACGAGCAGCGGGCCGGCGAGGCCGCCGCGCACCACGCGTTCTACGAGGAGCAGGGCTGGCGGTTCGTCGCGCCGAGCGAGACCAACGAGGGTGAGGGTGACTTCGCGTACGTGCCGGAGGCGCACGGCGGGCTCATCCTGGCCGGGCACGGTTTCCGCACCGAGATCCCGGCGCACGCCGAGGCGCAGGAGGCGCTGGGCCGGCCGGTCGTGTCGCTGCGCCTGATCGACCCCCGCTTCTACCACCTGGACGTGGCGCTCGCCGCTCTCGACGACACGAACGTCGTCTACTTCCCGGGCGCGTTCTCCGCGGCCAGTCAGCGGGTGCTCACCCAGCTCTTCCCGGACGCGGTGATCGCCGACGACGAGGACGCGATGGCCTTCGGACTGAACCTGGTCAGCGACGGCGCGAACGTGGTGCTCAACAGCGAGGCCACCCGGCTGGCCGGCAAGCTCAAGGCCGCCGGCTACAACCCGGTGCCGGTCGATTTGGCCGAGCTGAAGAAGGGCGGCGGCAGCGTGAAGTGCTGCATCGCCGAACTGCGGCACTGACCCGAACACTGCCGCGTACGGCAGGGGCCGGCCTCCCGTCGGAGGCCGGCCCCTGCTGTTGCTTCTGGTGGGCGTTCAGCCGAGCGTGGCCAACTCGTTGATCAGCACGTTCGACATGACCTGACCGTCGCGCTGGACCTCGCGCAGGTACCACTTCTGCTGCGGGGTACGCGGCTGGTTGAACTGCCAGATGCCGCGCGGGCTGTCGATCTGGCCGATCTTGCCGAGCGCCAGGTTGACCTGCTGCGGGGTGGGCGACCCACCGGTCAGCTGGATCGCCTGGTCGAGCACCTGCGCCGCGTCGTACGACGCCATCGCGTAGGTGGTCGGCGTGGTCTGGTGCTTCTTGCGGTAGGCGGAGGCGAAGACCCGGTTCGACGTGTTGTTCAGGTCGGCCGAGTAGTTCAGCGCGGTCTGGATGCCCAGCGCGTCCCGGTCCAGGCTCTCCAGCACGGTGCCCTCGGTGAGGAAGCCGGGCGCGTAGACGGGCCCGGTGAACTGGTCGCGCAGTTGCTTGATGAACTCCACGGCGGCCGAGCCGGCGAAGAAGCAGAAGACGGCGGTCGGCTTCTTGCGCAGCGCCTTCTCGATGTCCGCCACGTAGGTGGCCTTGCCCGGCGTCGTGGTCGGGCTGGTGTAGGTCACCGGGTCGGCGATGCGCGCGTCGGAGGTGCCGAACTCCTGCCGGAAGCCCCGCACCACGTCCGGGCTGCCCACGTTCTCCGGCACGATGATCGCGATCCGGCCGTTCGTCGGTAGCTGGTCGCGCAGGTAACGGCCCAGCGCCCGGCCGGCCTCGTCCAGCACGTACGAGGTACGCCAGATGTAGACGACGCTCTGCAGGCTGCTCGGCGAGGCGTTCGAGCCGATGAGCGGGACCCGGGCCTCCTCCACGGTGTCGCGGATGCCGACCATCACCGCCGAGTTGACCACGCCGGTGAGCGCCAGCACGTTCTGCTTGAGCAGTTGGTCGACGGCGGCCTTGCCGGTCTTGGCGTTGTCACCCTCGTCGGCGGTCAACAGCTCGACCGGATGCCCGCCCAGTTGCTGGCCGTGCAGGTCGAGGAAGAGCTGGAAGCCGTTGGTGATGTCGTCACCGATGGACTTGAAGCCGCCGGCCTTCGGTGCGATCAGACCGATCCTGATCGGGCTCTTGGCGGCGGCCGGCTTGCCGTCGGTGTCGGAGCCGCACGCGGCGGCGAACCCGGCCGTTCCGAGCGCGCCCAACAGTTGGAGCGCCCGCCTGCGATTCATCTGCGACACCGAGTTCCTTCCAGGAGCGTTGCAGGGCAGAACATCGCCCCTCCGGCGTTCTACCTGCTCCGCGACGCTGCGTCAATGGCTAGTGATCATCGTGCAGGGACCGCAACACAGCGAGCACCCGGGGCCACGCCGCAGACTCCGGGTCGATCAGCCCGAAATGCTCACATCCGGGCAGCTCGACAAGGGAAATATCGGATCCTGCGGCACGAGCCGCCGCGACGAAGTCCCGGCTCATCGCCACCGGCACCTGCAGATCCGCAGAGCCGTGCACGACTACCGTGCGTGTTCGTATCGGTACCAACGATCGTGGATCGCCCGCCGCGTACCGGTCCGGGAAGTCGTGTGGGCCGCCGCCGAGCAGCGCCGCCACCGCCCCCGAGTCCAGATCCAGCCGGTGCGCTGCCGCGAGATCGGCCACCGGGGCCAGTGCGAGCACCCCGCTCACCGTCGACGGCGCGGTGGCCGCCGCGTACAGCGCCAGGTGACCACCGGCGGAGTGACCGATGAGGATCGGCGCGGCCCCACTGACCCGACCGGGCAGCGCCTCGGTGGCCAGCCCCGGCAGGGCCGCGATGCCGGCCAGCGCGTCGGTGAACGTGCCGGGCCAGCCGCCGCCCGGCTGCCCCGTACGCCGGTATTCGACCTGTGCCACCGGGTAGCCCTCGGCGGCGAGCGCGGCGGCCAGCGGGCCGGTGTGCCGGCGGTCGTACTCGGCCCGCCAGAAACCGCCGTGCACCACGACGACGAGGGGCCGGGCCGGGCCGACCCCGGCCGGGCGGCGCAGGTCGGCCACCTGGTCCGGGTGGTCGCCGTACGCCACCGTCAGGTCCGGCTCGGGCGCGGGCCGGGTCAGCACGGCGCGTGGGTCGGCAGACATGGCGCGACGGTAGCGCGCCCCGCCCGGGTGGTTCGGCCCTGGGAGTCGGTCCCGGGCGGCATGGGCCGCGCCCACTGGGTAAAGATGGACCCCATGACCGAAGCGCGCTCCGCTGAGCAGAACGACCAGCCCGGCCCCGACGACTCCGGCCACTCCGGCACCGTGGTGGTGGTCGGTCCGGACGGCCGGCCGATCGGCACCATGCAGACCGACGAGGGCCAGGGCGAGGACCCGACCCGCCTGGTAGAGCAGCCGGCCAAGGTGATGCGGATCGGCAGCATGATCAAGCAGTTGCTGGAGGAGGTCAAGGCGGCCCCGCTGGACGACGCCAGCCGGCACCGCATGCGCGAGATCCACGAGCGGTCAATCGTCGAGCTCAAGGAGGGTCTGGCCCCCGAGCTGCGCGACGAGCTGGAGCGGATCTCGCTGCCCTTCACCGAGGACAAGGCCCCGAGCGAGAGCGAGCTGCGCATCGCGCACGCCCAGCTCGTCGGCTGGCTGGAGGGCCTGTTCCACGGCATCCAGGCGGCCCTGGTCGCCCAGCAGATGGCCGCGCGGGTCCAGCTGGAGCAGATGCGCGGCGGGCGGCAGGCGCTGCCCAGCGGCCCGGGCGGCGTGGTGCCCGGGATGCCGGGCATCGGCCAGCCGGGCGGCGGTGAGGGCCACAACACCGGCCAGTACCTCTGACCTGGCCGGTCAGTCCACCCCGAAGACCTTCTCCAGGTACGCCGCCACGCCGTCCTCGGAGTTCGCCCCGGTCACCTCGTCGGCGACCGCGAGGACGGCGGGGTGCGCGTTGGCCACCGCCACACCGCGCCCCGCCCAGCTCAGCATCGGCACGTCGTTCGGCATGTCGCCGAAGGCCAGCACGTCCGCCGCGGCCACACCGAGCCGGTCGCAGTACCAGTCGAGCCCGGCCGCCTTGGTCACCCCGGCCGCGGAGATCTCCACCAGGCCCGAGTACGACGAGTGCGTGGCCTCGGCCAGCCCCGCCACCGCCGCGCCGATCAGCTCGACGAACGTGTCCGGGTCCTGCTCCCCGGCTCGGGCGAGCAGCTTCACGGCAGGAAGCGAGAGCAGCTCCTCCGGCGTCTCGACCGGGCGGATCCGGTCGTGGTCGGCGTCCCAGCGCAGCGGGTAGTGCGCCTCGTGCCGCATCTCCCGGCTGTCCAGGATCTCCACCGCGAAGCTGATGTCGGGCACCTCGGCGCGTAGCCGCTCGGCCACCTCCGCCAGGTGCTGCGGCGCGAGCGGATCGGCGCGCAGCACCTCGTCACGTACCGGGTCGTAGACGACGGCGCCGTTGGCGCACACCGCCGGCAGCGGAGCGGCCAGCTGGTCGTACACCATCTTCAGCCAGCGGACCGGACGGCCGGTGACCAGGACGACAGGCGTGCCTCGCGCGGTGATCCGCGCGAGCACGTCGGCGGTGCGCGGGCTGAGCGTGCGGTCGTCGCGGATCAGCGTGCCGTCGATGTCGGTGGCGACAAGCGCAGGGGTGTCTCGCATCACCGGGACAGTAGCCGGTCCAGGTACACCGCCACCCCGTCGTCGTCGTTGCGCAGGGTCACCTCGTCGGCGGCGGCCCGCAGCGTCGGGTGCGCGTTGGCCACCGCGACCCGGGACCAGCCGGCCCACTCGAACATCGGCAGGTCGTTGGGCATGTCGCCGAAGACCAGGACCTCCGCGGGGTCGACCCCCAGGCTCTGCGCCACCACGGTCAGCCCGGTCGCCTTGTCCACGCCGGGCGGGCAGATCTCGATGAACCCGAGCCCGGCCTGGGTGAGCGTGGCGACCTGCGGCGGGACGATCCGGCGGGCCACCGCGAGCAGCTCGTCGACGTGGTGGTCGGCCGTGCGGGCGAACGCCTTGATCACGTCGCAGGAGAGGCACTCGGCGCGGCTGCGCGCCTCGAACCGGTCCTGGTAGGGCCAGCTCTCGTGGTAGTCGCCCCAGAGGGGGGCGTCGTGCTCGTCGGACGCCTCGACCATCACGGTCAGCGGACCGACCTCGGCCTCCAGGTCGGCGAGCAGCCGGGCCAGCACCTCGGCGGGCAGCCGCTCGTCGCGCAGCACTACCGGACCGGTCGGGTCGCTCTGGTCGACCACCCGTCCACCGCCGGCCATCACCAGGAAGTCGGCGGCCCGGATGTCGTTGCGGGTCAGCTCGGTCAGTCGGGGGCCGCGGCCGGTCGCGCCGACCACCGGAATGCCGGCGGCCCGCACCCGGTCGAGCACCCCATGGGTGTACGCGGAGACTGTGTCATCGCTGCGGACCAGCGTTCCGTCGAGGTCGGTCGCGATCAGCTTGGGCAGTCCTGGGCGGGTCATCGTTCCTCCTTCGCCCGCCGCCGTCGCACCTGCCCTGGCCAGGAAAGCGAGGCCCGGCGTGACGGCGGGCAGCAACCGTACCTCGGGAAACGGGCCCGAACCATGTCTTCCAGGCGAATCGGGCACCAACACCAGCCCCGCCCCCCAGCCCCCGCGATCTTGCACTTTCGGTCGCCGATCTGCGGTGCAATGCACCTTCTGTCCCGGCAGAAAGTGCAAGATCGGCGCGGTTGGGAGGGGTTCGTGCAGGGTCAGGGGTTAGGGGGTGGGGTGTTGGGGGCGGGCGAAGGGGGGCGCTGCGGTTACGGTCAGGTCGGCCGGGGCGGGCGGGCCGTCCTCCCTCTCGACTGGGGCGAGGTGCCGACGGTGCCAGCCCTGTCCCCTCGTGGACGCGGAACCGTCGTCCTCCGCCGGCGTGTTCGGGGCCAGCCGCAGGGCCGCGGCGAGCAGCACGCAGGCCACGAACGCCATCACCAGCCCGCGACCGTACTCGACCCGGAAGTTGTCCTCCGACTCGTAGAAGAAGTTGCGCTGACCGGGGTCGTCGAGCGTCGCCGTCGCCGCGACCAGCAGTGCCAGCAGCGCCCCGCTCAGGGTGAACCCGACCAGTCGGGCGTTCGGCCGGACGGCCGCCGTGCCCCGCAGCGCCAGCGCCACGGTGCAGACCAGCCCGAGCAGACCGACCAGGTAGCCGATGCCGAAGCCGCCGATGTCGGACACGCCGGCGGGCACGTCGATCGAGGTGGAACCGACCGGGCCGCCGTTCGGCAGGGTCATCACCAGCCACTCGCCGAGCAGCGAGGCCACCCCCGCCACCGCGCCGAGCCCCGCGAGCAGCAGGGGCAGACGGGGGTCCCGGGTGATACCCGCCAGGGACCAGCCGAGGCGGCGGCTTCCAGTGGCGGGCTCGTCGCCACCGAACTCGATCACGGCCGACCCGTCGGACGGGTCGCCCTGCCGTGGGATGGGCAGCTCCTCGGACATCGGCCATCCTTCCGCCGGTCGCGGGCCTGCGTCGAATCATGGCACAGAGGGCCGCGCTGGTGCCGTTGCCGAAGCCGCCCGCGTCGCGCCTCCCGCCAGGGTGACGGGGATCGCACGGCAGGCGTCGGTGCCGGTCGGTCGCTCGGGAGGCACGTTTCGGCTAGCGTTCTCCTCATGCCTATCCGTACCGCTTCCGCACAATGGCAGGGCAATCTCACCGAGGGTTCCGGCACCGTCCGCACCGGTAAGGGCGGCCTGTCCGGCAACTACTCCTTCAAGTCGCGCTTCGAGGAGGGTGAGGGCACCAACCCCGAGGAGCTGATCGCCGCCGCGCACGCGGGCTGCTTCTCGATGGCGTTCTCGAAGGCCCTCGCCGACGCCGGCTCGACGCCCACCTCGGTCGAGACCACCGCCAAGGTCCACCTGGACAAGACCGACGCCGGGATGAGCGTGACCCGGATCGACCTGGAGACCGTCGGCCAGGTGCCCGGGGTCGACGAGGCGGAGTTCCAGAAGCTCGCCGAGGCCGCCAAGGCCAACTGCCCGATCTCCCGGCTGCTCTCGCCGGGCGCCGAGATCACCCTCACCGCTCGCCTGGCTTCCTGACCCAGCGACGTACGCCGCACGTTCACGGAAGGGGCCTCGCCCGGCTCCCGGGCGGCCGCTCTCTTTCGTGAACGCGCGGCCCCGGCCTGGGCCAGCCGAGCGCGGCCCCGGCCTGGGTGGCCGAGCGCGGCCCCGGCCTGGGCCAGCCGAGCGCGGCCCCGGCCTGGGCCAGCCGAGCGCGGCCCCGGCCTGGGTGGCCGAGCGCGGCCCCGGCCGTGGCCGAGCGTGAGCCGGCCGACCGGTGCGACGTCGGGCAGAATGGACGCCGTGCCGGTGGACATGACTCGCGAGCGCTTCGAGGAGCTGGTGGCTGACGCCCTCGACGAAGTTCCCGAGGAACTGCTCGGCCTGATGAGCAACGTGGTGATCCTGGTCGAGGACGACCCACCGCACACCGACCCCGACCTGCTCGGCCTCTACGAGGGGCACGCGCTGACCGATCGGGGCTGGGACTACTCCGGCGTGCTGCCGGACCGGATCTTCATCTACCGCCGTCCGATCCTGCGGATCTGCGACAGCGACGAGGACGTCGTCGACGAGGTCGCGGTGACAGTGGTGCACGAAATCGCCCACCACTTCGGCATCGACGACGCGCGACTGCACGCACTGGGCTGGGGCTGACCCGGGCGCACACGGCGACCCCCGGCGCACACGGCGATTCCCTGGCCGCACGCGGCGACCGTTCGCTGCTCACCGCCACGCCCGAGCGCGGCACGCCGCTCGGCCGATGGCCCCTGGTTGCCCTGGTCGCCTACCGTCGGTGCAGCTACCGCGACCGTTTCAGGAGGCACCTTTCATGCGCAGCGAGCTGTTCTCGGCGGAGAATCTGGAGAAGGAGTCCGCGCAGGCCGGCATGCGGCTACAGAACTCCAAGATGTTGAAGATCGAGCTCAACGGCGAGGCGATGGCCCGGGTCGGGTCGATGGTCGCCTACCAGGGCAACGTGCAGTTCCAGGCGCTGGGCTCGGGTGGGCTCGGCAAGTTCCTCAAGCAGAAGCTCACCGGCGAGGGCGTCCCGCTGATGAAGGTCACCGGCCAGGGTGACGTCTTCCTCGCCGAGCTGGCCAAGGACGTGCACATCATCGACCTGGAGCCGGGCGACGCGCTCTCCATCAACGGTTCCAGCGTGCTGGCCTTCGACTCGACCCTCCAGTACGACATCAGGATGGTCGGCGGCGCCGGCATGGCCTCCTCGTCCGGCCTGTTCAACTGCGTGTTCAGCGGTTACGGCCGGATCGCCATCACGACCAAGGGCACCCCGGTGGTCCTCAACGTGGACGCCCCGACGTACGTCGACCCGCAGGCCGCCGTCTGCTGGTCGGCCAACCTCCAGACCGGCTACCACCGGGCTGAGCAGCTCGGTCTCGGCACGCTGCTGGGCCGGCGCACCGGCGAGTCGTTCACGATGAGCTTCGCCGGTCAGGGCTTCGTGGTGGTGCAGCCGTCCGAGGAGCCCCCGGTCATGGGCAGCGGTCAGCAGCAGCAGGAGGGCGGTCTGCTCGGCGGTCTGCTGAGCTGACCACCGACGCGGGTACGGGCGCTCCCGGTCGCACCGGGGCGCCCGTACGCGTGTTGCGCGCCTGCTCGGCCGGTCAGCTCAACTCGCCGGTGCGCAGCCGGGCCAGCCAGGCTGCCGCGTCGGCGTAGTCGACGTCGGAGAGGCCTGCCGGCGCGGGCACCTGCCGCTCGCCTGCCGCGTCGACCCAGCGATGCCGGGGGTACGACCCCAGGAAGCGGACGTCGGCGCACACCCGGCGCAGCCCCTGCAACGCCTCGCCCAGGCGTACGTCGGCCACGTGGCCCGTGCAGTCGAGGAAGAAGACGTACCGGCCCAGGGCCTCGCCGGTCGGGCGGGACTCGATCCGGGTCAGGTTGACGCCGCGGACGGCCAGCTCCATCAGCACCGACAGCAGCGCGCCGACCCGGTCGTGGGCGATGTAGACGGCCAGCGAGGTGAGGTCGTCGCCGGTCGGCGGTGGGGGCGGCCCGGGGCGGGAGACCAGGACGAAACGGGTCACGGCGTCGGGGTGGTCGGCGATCTTGTCGGCGAGCAGGGCGAGTCGGTGTCGGGCCGCCCCGATCGGCGCGCAGATCGCCGCGTCGTACTCGCCGGAACCCGCGCCGGCGGCAGCCGCGCCGTTGGAGAGCACGTCGACGACCACGGCGTCGGGGACGTGGTCACGCAGCCAGCCCCGGCACTGGGTGGACGCCTGCGGGTGCGCCGCGACCGTGCGGATCGCCGACAGCGCGGTGCCGGCTCGCGCGGCGAGCACGAACTCGACCGGCAGGATCACCTCCCGGGTGATCACCAGCGGATCGCCCTCGGCCATCTCGTCCAGGGTGACGCCGACCGCCCCGCCGATCGAGTTCTCCAGCGGCACCAGCGCCGCGTCGGCATCCGAGGCCCGGACGCTGTCCAGTGCCTCACCGACGCTGCGGGCCGGAGTCCGGGTGCCACGCTCGGCGGCGGGAACGGTGCGCAGGGCCTGCTCGGCGAAGGTGCCCTCCGGGCCGAGGTAGACGAAACGCGTGGGCGGTGTTCCGGGCATGTCGACCAGACTACGCACCCGGCCGGGCCGCCGGATCGTCATCGCAGGCGAGCGTACGGATCCCGGCCGGCCCGGTGGCGCGGACCTCGATGGTGCACACGTCGGTGCCGGCGGTGACCAGCTCCGGGGCGGCGGGCCGACCCCGGGTGACGACCTGAAGTTCCTCGTGCCCGGTCACCTCCAGCACCGTGTACTGCCAGTCGGCGGCGCACAGCGGCCCGGTGCGGACCCGGACCCGCACGTTGTCCGGGAGCACCGAGGCCCGGCCCTTCAGCAGTTGCACCACCCGCTGCCCGGTCGGACCGTTCCGGCAGGCCGTCGCGACCAGGCCCGGTTCCCGGCTGGCCGACGGGGTCACGGCCGGTGGGGCGCTTGGCACGGTGGACGGCGTGCCCGTCGGGACGCCGGTCGAGGAGGGTGCCGTCGGGGTGCCGGCGCCGGTGGGCAGCCCGGCCGGGTCGTGCAGCTCGGGAGGGGCGCCGCAGCCGGCCAGCGCCCCGATGGCCAGGAGCGCCAGCAGGGCCCCGGCCACTGGCAGCGCACGAACCGCCACGGACGTGATGGCGGTTGTCGCCCGGGTCGGGGGAGCCGGGTGGCGGGGCGGGGTGAACGGCACGGGCCGATCCTCGGACATCGGGAAACGTCGTTGCGGCCGGGGTGGCCGAGCCCATCGTAGGGCGAGTGGTCGGCCGGGTGAAGCTCAGCCGAGGACGCGGTGCCCGGCACGCTCCAGGGCGGCCCTGCCCTCGGTCAACCGGACGGTCGGCACCAGCACGTAGTCGGTGTCGAAGGTGGAGAACGTGACCACGCTGACCCGGGCCGCGGCGAGCGGGTCGACCAGCGCCGCCAGTGTGCCGGTGCCGTCCACGCCCGGCGGGCCGACGACGCGCAGGCAACGCCAGGTGGTCTCCACCACTGCCTTGGCGGGCACCCGGTCGGTAGGGCAGATCACCGAGATCCCGTCGGCGGTCCAGCTCACCGTGACCACGTCGGCGCGGCCCAGCTCACTCGACAGTGCGGCCGGCAGGGCGGCGCCGGCACTCAACCGGCACACGGCGTACTCCCCCGGCAGCAGATCGATATTGAGCATGAAGGCACCTTACGGCGTGGGTGTGGGACCGTCCCGCCATCGGCGCGTGCGGCGAACGACACATTGCGCCGCAGGTCAGACCTCTGAGAAGAAGGTGAGCGAGCCGGCCACGGCACCGTTGGTGAGGACCGGGGTGGAGATCGCGTCGACCGTCGCGTCGGAGCTGTCCGCCGAGGCAGCCTGCACCCGCAGCAGCCCACGGGCGAGGCGGCCGGAGGAGAGCGCCAGCAGGGGCGGGATCTTGTCGATCTCGGCCTCGGTCAGCTCGCCCCGGTTGGCGGTGAAATCCAGCAGGCGCAGCCCGCCGTCGAGCAGCGGTCGCCCGATCAGGCCGGCCGGGTCACCCAGACAGAGCAGCTCACAGCCGGCGGTGGAGATGGCCACGACCCGGGTGTCGGCGTCGATCAGCAGGCAGGGCTCATCGGCCCGGCCGACCGTCGAGGACCACTGGCCGACATTGTCGGACCCCAGCTCTGTCGAGGCCCGCGCCGACGGCACGAACACTTCCGAGAGCGAGAGTTCGACGTGGGCCACCGCGCCTCCTATGTCCACCGACGGACTGTCCACGCTAGCCGGTCGCCGACGGAATCACCGAGCGCACCAGGTCACCGAACCGCACAGCTCGAACCGGGGCGGCCGGCGACGGCGCGGGAGCCGGTGGGGTAGGTGGGGGACCGGGGCCGCGTGGCGTCGCCGGTGACGTTACCGGCGGTGGGCCGGCTTGTCAGCGGCCGTTCGGCCCTCGTCGTACCACCGGTAGTCGGCCGATGGACGGTACGTGCCGTTCAGCCAGGTGCTCGGGTGCTGTGCCACCCGGGACAGCTTCTCGGCCGTGGCCGGGCTTATCCGGCTGCCACCGGCCACGAGGAGCCGATCCAGCTCCCGGTGGGTGGCCATCAGACAGTCCTTCGGAAGGCCGTAGACGCTGATCACGCCGGAGCCCACGAAGGTCAGCACCGGCGTCACCGGGATGGTCAGCCCCACCGCGTCAGAGAGGGCCTTGCTGGCCCGCCTGGCGTCCCGCCGGGCCTCGGTGACGTACGGAGGCCGCTTGCCGTTGATCTGCACGACGTCCCCGGCGACGAGCACCCGGGCCCGGCCGTGGTCGGCGATGGTCACCGCGAACAGGCCGCTCGGCCCGATGGCGAGGAACCCGGCGCGGTCGTCCTGGGTGCGGTCGAGCAGGACGTCCGCCACGTCGGTGCGGGGCCACTCGATGACGTGCCAGGCCGGCCCGAGATGGTCGAGCTGGCCGAGCGCTCGTGCTCCGGCCGCCTCCAGTCGACGGGCGCCCCGCTCGGCACGGCGGCGGCGGGCCCATTCGAGCGGTGTGGGACGGACCGGCTCCAGAGCCCCGGGCGACTCGACGCGGGGGTGGGGCACCGCGATGGGCGGCAGTGCCCTGGCGGTCGGTACGGCTCGTCGTGCGGGAAAGACAGTCATCGTCGTCGACCTCCGGCAAAAGGTCCCTCGAAGTTATGTCCTCACTACCCTACGTTGCCACTGTGGGTGTTCGGCAAGCCGGAGCGCCGGAGTGACTGTGGATGAATGCCATATTCATCCACAGTTCTTTTCTCGGATGCCGCCAAACCCTGCCCTACGCTGCGGGGGTGACCCACTACGTCGACAGTGAAGTCGGCCGGCTCGGCACCGTGCTGCTGCACCGGCCCGGCCCGGAACTGGCCCGGCTCACCCCCCGCAACAACGACTCGCTCCTGTTCGACGCGATCCCCTGGGTCGGCCGCGCCCAGGAGGAGCACGATGCGTTCGCCGCCGCGCTGCGCGAGCGCGGGGTCGAGGTGCTCTACCTGGCCACCCTGCTGGCCGAGACGCTGGCCGTCGAGGACGCCCGCGCCGAGTTGACCGAGGAGGTGCTGCGCTCCCGTCGCCTCGGCGACACGCTCCGCGCCCGGGTCGCCGACCACCTCGCCTATCTGGACCCGGTCGCGTTGGCCGACGTGCTCACCGCCGGGCTCGCCCACGAGGAACTGCGGATCAGCTCGGAGCGGCCGGGCGGCCTGGTCTACACCCTGATGGACCGGCACGACTTCGTCATCGACCCGCTGCCGAACCTGCTGTTCACCCGGGACTCGTCGCTGTGGATCGGCGACCGGGTCGGCGTCACCAGCCTGGCCATGCCGGCCCGACGCCGGGAGACCACCCTGACCGACGCCATCTACCGCCACCATCCACGCTTCGCCGGCACCCAGTTCGTCTACCGCCCCAACCTGGAGCACCTGGAGGGCGGGGACGTCCTGCTGCTCGCACCCGGCGTCCTGGCGGTCGGGGTGGGCGAGCGGACCACCCCGGCCGGCGCCGAACGCCTCGGCCGGCAGGTCTTCGCCGCCGGGCTGGCCCACACCATCCTGGTGGTGCCGATCGCGCAGAAGCGCGCCACCATGCACCTGGACACCGTGTGCACGATGGTCGACGCCGACGCGGTGCTGATGTACCCGAACATCGCCAGCACGCTCTCGGCGTACACCGTGATCGCCGGCGCGGACGGCGAGGACCCGCGCGTGGACGGCCCGGCGCCCTTCCTGCGGGCCGCCGCCGACGCGATGGACCTGGACCAGCTCCGGGTCATCGACACCGGCCTGGACCCGGTCACCGCGGAACGCGAGCAGTGGGACGACGGCAACAACACCCTCGCCCTGGCACCCCGGCTCTGCGTCGGCTACGAGCGCAACACCGAGACCAACGCGCAGTTGGAGCGGGCCGGCATCGAGGTCATCCCGATCGCCGGCTCGGAGCTGGGCTCCGGCCGGGGAGGCCCGCGCTGCATGTCCTGCCCGATCGTCCGCGACCCGCTGCCCGTCAACGGGTGAACGGGCAGCGAGCCGGGATCAGCGCAGGGTGAGTTGGCGGCCGAGCAGCCCCTGGCGGGCCCGCCGGCCGGCGGCGTCCAGCGGTTCGGTGGTGGCGAGCGCCTCGGCGTACCGCTTGGCGAACTGCGCGACCGGGTCCTCCCACTCGGCGGCCGGAGTCTCCTCGGGCAGGTCCCACACCGGCACCAGCCGGCCGTGCGCGCGGAACATCCCGGCGAACTTGGTCTGCTCGCCGAGCGTCAGCGTGCCGGCCGCGCCGAGGCGGGCCAGCGCGTCCAGGGCGGCGTCCTCGTCGTCCGGCAGCACCCAGCGCACGTGCGACTTCTCCGGGACCCGGCACCAGTACGCGGCTTTCGCGGCGGTCATCCGCACGGTCGGGTAGATGGCGGCGTTCGCCCGCTCCAGCGACGCCTGGACGCTCGGGTCGTCGGTCGCGCCGGGGTCGAGCCAGAACTCGAACCCGTCGTGCATGGTGACCTCCAGCGGGCCGTCCACCAGGATGTCCTGCAGACGCGGCCCGGGACCGGGCAGCGGTGGTACGGACACCTGGCCGCCCGGCTCGGCCCGCAGCGCGCAGAGCAGCGCCTCGGCCAGGTCCCGGGAGACGTCGCCGGACTGCTGGTGGCGTTGCAGACCGATGAGCACCCGGCCGTCCGGCTTGCTCACCGCGGGCGCGGCCATCGGCAGCACCGTGGCGAGCGTGACCGACCGCTCCCCGAATTCCTCGACGAGGGCCGGCGCCAGCCGCAGCGGCGCGGACGCGGCGGGCACCAGTTCGCGCAGCGCGATCCACTCGACCTCGTCGGCCAGCCCCTCGAACGGTCGCGGCACGAAGACGTCCCGCACCTTGTCCTTCCGGGGCGCGGTGTCGGCGGCGGTTCGCTG
Source organism: Micromonospora sp. NPDC049114 (assembly GCF_040648635.1). NCBI lineage: Bacteria > Bacillati > Actinomycetota > Actinomycetes > Micromonosporales > Micromonosporaceae > Micromonospora > Micromonospora sp. NPDC049114. Next base: position 1,597,586 of record NZ_JBEZEA010000001.1, read on the forward strand.
GCTCTTTCGACGCTTGCTCACGGCGTCACAGCCTAAGGCCCCGCCGGTCCCACCGTGGGCCGGACCCACCCGGCCCGACGATGTCAGCCGGCCGTCACCAGGCCGGAACGCGGGGGCGCGGTGGGCCGCGAGGTGCGGGGTGGATCGAACTCCGCCCACACGCGCTGGCCCATGCCGTCCCGCTCGACGCCCCAGCGGGTCGCCAGGCCGGCCACGATGTGCAGACCCCGCCCGTCCGCGGCGTCCGGGTTGGCCGTGCGGATCCGCGGGCTGGTGCCCGCGCCGCCGTCGGTCACCCGCAACTGGATCCGGGGGCCCTCGGCCGAGGGCCGCAGCCGCCACGCCACCCGGACCACGCCGCCGGGCAGCGGTCGGGCGTGCCGGACCGAGTTGCCCACCAGCTCGGCGAGCACCGCGATCAGATCCGCGAGAAGCGCCGGGGCCACGACGTCAGCCAGGTCGCCGGCGAGCCGGTGTCGTGCCAGCCGTGCGCCGGCGGGGTGGTGGGGAACCACCACGCACCACGCCCGATCCCTCACTGCCGCTGCCACCGTCGCCTCCACGTCGCGCCACCGTCGGTCAACCGCGCGGTAGCCGCACCTCTGCGACCGTACCGCCGTCGGTCCTCGGACGTAGGGATACCCATCCATTCTGTTGTTCAACGATCCGGCGGACGAGATAGAGGCCGAGCCCCGCTCCCGGGTAGCCGCGCCGGTCGCCGGACTCGCCCTGCCAGAACCTGTCGAACGCCCGCTCCACGTGCTCCGGCCGGATGCCGATGCCCCGATCTTTGACCCGGAACGCGACCAACTGGCCGTCCACCCCGGCGGTGATCTCGATGGGGGAGCCCGGCGGTGAGTACTTGCCGGCGTTGGTCGCCAGCTCGGTCAGCACGGTGGCCAGGCTGGGCCGGTGGCCGAGCGCCTTGGGCAGGTCGGCCGGGAGGCGCAGCGTCAGCCGGTGCCGCAGATCCGCCGGCAGGTCCACGGTGGCGGCGCGCAGCGCCTCACCGAGGTCGAACGGGGTCGGTGGGTCGTCCCCCGGCCCCGCCTCGGCCGCCGAGGAGAGCAGCCGGTCGACCAGCCGGGCCAGCTCGTTGGCGCGCTGCCCGATCACCCGGGCGGCCTGTCGCCGGTCGCCCTCGGTCAGCGACTCCCAGTGGTCGGTGAGGGTGTCCGCGTACCCCTTGATGACGGTGACCGGCGTACGCAGCTCGTGGCTGGTGACCGCGACGAACAGCTCCCGGTCGTGATCGCGGCGCTGCTGGTCGGTGATGTCGCGGAAGGTGACCACCCGCAGCGCGCCCGGGCCGGGCAGGTCGCCGGAGGTGATGCGCAGCCAGCGTCCGTCCGGCAGCCGGTGGTCACGGACCTGGCCGGAAGGCGGCAACGGGAACGGTAGCGGGCCGCTCAGCGCCTGCTCCGCTGTCCGGCCGGTGACCTGGGCGGCGGCCGGGTTCCAGAGCCGGACGTGGCCGTCGCGGTCGACCACCGCCAACCCGTCGGCGAGCGCCGCCACCACCGGCCCGTCGCCGTGCACCGGCAGCCCGCTCTGGTCGCCGTACATGTGCGCGATGCACGAGGCGAGGTAGGCGAGCACCCCCTGCTGCTCGGCGCCCGGGTCGTCGTCGCCCGGGTAGAGGGCGTGCAGGCTGCCGACGGTGTGACCGCCGATCTCGGCCCGGGACACCACCATCCGCCGCAAGCCGCTGCCGGCCAGCTCGGCGGCGAGCTTGCCGTTGAGCTCGGTCACCCGGACCTGGCTCACCCGTGGCCCGGAGAGCAGGCAGACGGTGTCCGGGTCGTCCACCGCGAGCGGTCGGCCGAGCGCCCACTCCGCCGCGCCGGTGGCCGCGATCACCCGGCCGCCGGTCGGGCCGAACTCGACGAACGCCATTCCGGTCGCGCCGAGCGCCGGTTGGGTCACCAGAAGGAGCTGGGTGAGGACCGGTAGGCCCGCGTCCCCAGAATTGATCATCTCGATCACGGCGGCCTGGCCGGCGAGGAGAGCGGGAAAATCGATACGCTCCGGCATGTGCCGAGTCTGCCCCGCCGGTCCGGCTTTCGGCACCCCCGGTTCTCGCGCAGGCGGTCGGCGCGCTGAACGGCCAGCTCGGCGTTGTCGCGCAGGCGTAAGGTGCCGGCGCTGCCGGGGGTCGGCACGCTGCACGGCCAGCTCGGCGTCGAGGGCCGTTCAGCGGTCCCGGCGGGCCAGGACGTGCGCTGGTCGGTCGGTGATGATCCCGTCCACCTCCTCGGCCAGCACCAGCTCCAGGTCGGCCGGCTCGTTGACCGTCCAGACGTACACCTGGTTGCCGGCGGCGCGCAGCGCGGGCAGCAGGCGCGGTCGGGCCCGGACCAGGCCGATGCCCGGCCCGGCGATGCGGGTGCCGAACGGCAGTCGGCCCAGCCGCAGCCAGGGCGGCAGCACCTCCAGCAACAGCACCGTGGGCAGCGCGGGGGCCAGCTCCCGGACCCGTCGCACCGCCAGCGGGGAGAACGACATGACGGTGACCTGGACCGGGTCGTCCGGCGCAGGGTCGGCCAGCCCGTACCGCCGCAGCAGGTCGACCAGCCGCCGCTCCACGTTCGAGCCGTAGCGGGACGGGTGTTTCGTCTCCACCAGCAGCCGGACCGGCCGCCCGGCGGCGAGCACCGCGTCGAGCAGCCGGGCCAGCGTCAACAGCCGGGTGTGCGACCCGTCCGGCGGCAGGTCGCCGCTCGGCGCGCTGCCCGGATGCCAGGAGCCGAAGTCCAGCGCGTCCAGCTCGGCGAGCGTACGCGCGCTGACCAGACCACTGCCGTTGCTGGTGCGGTCCAGTCGCCGGTCGTGCACGCAGACCAGGTGCCCGTCCCGGGTCAGCCGGACGTCGCACTCCAGCCCGTCGGCACCCTCGTCGAGGGCGCGCAGATACGCGGCGAGGGTGTGCTCCGGAAGGTCGTACGAGGCGCCGCGGTGCGCGAAGACCAGAGGCCCGCCCATTCCGGCCGCCTCAGATGACCTGGCCGGGCTGCCCGTTCGCGTCGACCACCGGACGGCCGACCGCTGCCCACTGGCGCATCCCGCCGTCGGCGTTCCGCACCTGCTCCCAGCCGTTGTTGACCAGGTAGGCGACGACCTGGGCGGAACGGCCACCGGAGCGGCAGATGACTGCCACGTCCCGGTCGGTGGGCACCTCGGCCAGCCGCGCCGGCAGCTCCATCATCGGCAGGTGGTGGGCGGTGGGTGCGTGGCCGGCCGCCCATTCGTCGGCCTCCCGCACGTCGAGCAGGTAGGTGTCGTCGGCGATCTCGGTCACGGGCACGGTGGGAACCTGGGGTCCGAACACAGGAAGCAACACTAGATCCTCGCGGGCCGGATCGGCACCGAACCGGCCGTCGGTACGGTCACAACCGGGTCACCCAGCGCGGGTTGGCCTGCGCCCAGGCCGGTACGCGGGTCCCCCGGACGGCCTCGAAGAGCCCGTTGCCGCCGTTGTCGAGCACCACGTACGAGACCTGGTCGATGGTCTGCGGTGACGACGGCACCTGGACGCCGTGCATCCCGTCGGGCGGCAGCGCGCGGAGCGCGAGGAGCAGGTCCTCCAGGGGTACGCCGTTGGTGTCGACGGTCAACGAGCCGCCGACCGCGCGGAGCACCTGGTCCAGTTTGACGGGGTTGTTGCGCAGGTCGGCGTTGCCGGCGCTGTCCAGCATCGCCTTCAAGAGCTGCTGCTGGTGGTGCTGCCTGTCGAAGTCGCCGTTGGGCAGGTCGTAGCGCTGCCGCACGTAGTCCAACGCCTGCGCCCCGTCCATCCGCTGGCAGCCGGTGGGGAAGACGCGGTTGGTGTGGATCGAGCGGACCTCGGTGTCCACGCACATCTGCACCCCGCCGAGGAGGTCGATCACCTTCCGGAAGCCGGAGAAGTCGATCAGCGCGGCGCCGTCGAAGCGGATGCCGGTGAGCCGGTTCAGGGTGACGGAGAGCAGTCGGGTGCCGGCCTGCCCGCCGCCGCCGTGCTCGTACGCCGCATTGATCTTGTCTGGACCGCCGCCGAAGCCGTTCGCGGGTGGGATGGAGACCAGCAGGTCACGTGGGATGGAGACCAGGTACGCCTCCCGCCGTCCGGCGGGCACGTGCACGATGAGGATGGTGTCCGAGCGCTGGTCCGGTTCGCTGCTGCCGGCGCGTCGGTCGGTGCCGATGAGCAGGTAGTTGAGCGGCCCGTCCAGGTCGGTCCGGTCGGTGCGGGCGTCGGCGTCGAGCAGCTGTTCCTTGGTCACCGTCCGGTCGTACCGGTGGGTCAGCGTCTTGAGCCCGATGAGGGCGAGCCCGGCCAGCAGGACGAGGGCCAGACCGACGCCGAGCAGGACGCGTGACCAGCGGGTGCGGCGGGGCGCGGCCGGGCGTGCCCGGTCCGCTGCGTTCCGCCCCCACCTGGACGTGACCGCCTCCCCGCAGCCGATACGTGAAACCTGCTCACGTCAGGCTACGGTCGGTAGCGGACCGGTTGCCGGGCTTTCCGCGACTTCAAGCGACACAGCCTCGGGTGACGGCGCGGCCTGAGGCGGCGGCCGCCTCAGGCGACGCGGCGGCCGTCACTTGCGGCCGGAGATCACCTCGGGGTGGGAGAAGACGAACTCGGCGAGCTTGTCCTGCTTGACCGCCTCGAACATCTGCATTGTTTCCTCGTTCAACGCCTCGCGGTTGTTGCTGTTGCCGTTGAAGCTGCCGTTGTTGGTCTTCAACATCGTCAGCTCGTTCGCGGTGACCCCACGCATGGTGAAGATGAAGTTCTCGATCGGCACGCCGCCGGTGTCCAGGACGAACGCCTTGCCGGCCGCCTTGATCAACTGGTTCAGCTTGGCCGGGTTGGTCAGCATGCCGCCGTCGGTGGCCTTGCGCGCCATCGCCTTGATCAGTTGCTGCTGGTTCTGCTGACGGTCGTAGTCGCCGCCGGGGAGCCCGTAGCGCTGCCGCGCGTAGTCGAGGGCGGCCCAGCCCTCCATCTCCTGGCAGCCCTTCTTGTGCACCACCGGGGTCATCTGCTTGCCGGTCTTCTTGGCGTCGGCGTTCCACATCGGCTTGCCGTCGACGAACGACATGTGCTTCGACTTGACCTCGTGACTCACGCAGATCTTCACGGTGCCCAGGGTGTCGATGACGTTCTTGAAGCCACCGAAGTTGATGATCGCCGCGCCGTCGAAGCTGACCCCGGTGAGGCGCTTGATCGTCTGCGCCATCAACTGGGCGCCGCCCTCCCAGCCGCCGCCGTTGCGGGCGCCGGCCTGGAACGCGGCATTGATCTTGTCGGTGCCACCGGCGAAGCCGCTCTTCTTGAAGGGCGGGATCTGCGCCTCGGTGTCCCGGGGGATCGAGATCAGGTACGCCTGGTCGTGCGAGGCCGGGATGTGCAGGATGATGATGCTGTCCGAGCGGACGTCGTCGGCGGCCCACCGCTCGCGCGCGTCCACGCCGAGCAGCAGCATGTCGATCGGGCCGTCGAGGCTCGCGCCGCCCTCCGCGTCGGTCTTGCCGGCATCACCGAGCAGGTTGCGTTGGGCGATGTCCCCGGTCGCCTGGCCGATCAGCACCTTGCTGCCGACGATCGCCACTCCGCTGCTGAGCATCAGCACCGCACCGAAGATCACGGTCAGTCGGGCCCAGAGCGGATCCTTGCGCTTGGGCCGTTTCTTCGCCGGCCCCTTGCCGCCCGTCCGGCCGTTGCCGCCGCCGCCCGGCGGGCGACCGCCCGGCCCTCCACCTGAAGGGCCCGGCTGCGCGGGAATGGACGCGGCGATCCGGCCGCTCGGGGCTGCGGCTCCGGGGGACGAAGGGCGACGGCTGGCCTGAACCGGCATGCGTGCTCCAGCTCGTGATCAGGAGGGGGCGGCCCTACTGTACGTACATCAATTCGAGTTTGCGAGTTCATCTGGGCTCGACTCGGTCGCCGGGCGTTGTCAACCGGGCGATCGTCGCCACGTGATGACCGTAAAGGCGAGGCCCTCTCGGCTCCGGGTGGACCGCGTCGCCGGCGACCCGGGCCCCCCCCGGCCGCAACACCCCACGGGGATAGTACGCGGGGGGGGCGGGGGCCCGAACGCCCATGGGTGCGGCCCCA